>JBEKGN010000055.1:0-5829 GCA_050012775.1 Roseiarcus sp. | reverse complement strand
TCGCTTGCCTGCGCTCGGTCATTTCAACTGCCCGCAAGCAGGGATACAATATCTTGCAAACCCTCACCGCAGACCCCGCCCACCTCATCCAACGCCTTGCTCCTTAGGGGCGCCTTGGGAGTTACAATCCGCGCACTGTTGGCTGCAAGTCGTTGATTTCATTCAAAACCGCCAAGGAAAAAGCTTGGAAATCCTTGGAAAAAGCTTGGAAAAAGCTTGGAAAAGT
Source organism: Roseiarcus sp. (assembly GCA_050012775.1). Classification (GTDB taxonomy): domain Bacteria; phylum Pseudomonadota; class Alphaproteobacteria; order Rhizobiales; family Beijerinckiaceae; genus Roseiarcus. The sequence goes on along the minus strand of JBEKGN010000055.1, from coordinate 5,603 downwards.
TTGCAAAAAGCTTGGAGAAGTTTGGAAATCCTTGGAGAAATTTGCGCTCGAAGCGTCGGCGCTCCGGAATTTCCGTTTCGCCGGTTTAGGAGCCGACCCTTCGCGGCGGCGCTCTGCGGCTTTGTGGGTCGGCTGATGCGGCTTATCAGCCCACTCTTGCGCTGCGTCCCCGCATAGTCCAAATATGGCGCGGGAGGTTGGCGAAGGACGTACCGCTCGCCAACCGGGTCAGGTCCGGAAGGAAGCAGCCCTAACGAGCCAGGGCGGGTCTTTGTCCAACCTCCTACCGCCGCCCAATCCCTTTGCCGCCCCGCCGATGTCCCGCGCTCGGGGCCCCGCGGCGCTGGGCCGTCGAACCCGAGCCTTTGGCGCATGAATGAATTGAAAGCGCCGGATACGAGCGCCGCCGTCGAGCCTTCGCTCGGCCTGGAGCCGGTCGCGAGCGCCGCGAAGGGCGCGACGCCTTATCGCGTGCTCGCGCGCAAATATCGGCCGGCCCGCTTCGAGGATCTGATCGGCCAGGAGCCGATGGTGCGCACGCTCGCCAATTCCTTCGCCGCCAACCGCATCCACCAAGCCTATATCCTGACCGGCGTGCGCGGCGTCGGCAAGACGACGACCGCGCGCATTCTGGCGCGGGCGTTCAACTACTCCGTGCCCGGCAAGATCGACCGGCCCAGCATCGACATGCCGGAACTCGGCGAGCATTGCCAGGCGATCATGGAATCGCGCCACGTCGACGTCATCGAGATGGACGCCGCCTCGCACACCGGCATCGACGACGTGCGCGAGATCATCGAGAACGCGCGCTACCGTCCGGTTTCGGCGCGCACCAAGGTCTATATCGTCGACGAAGTGCACATGCTCTCCAAACAGGCGTTCAACGGCCTGCTGAAGACGCTCGAAGAGCCGCCCGAACACGTCAAATTCCTGTTCGCGACCACCGAGATCGAAAAAGTGCCGGTCACCGTGCGCTCGCGCTGCATCCGCTTCGATCTCAAGCGCATCGAGACGGGCGCGATGGTGCGCCATTTGGAGAGGATCTGCGCCGCCGAAGGCGTGGCCGCCGAGCCGGACGCGCTGGCGCTGATCGCGCGCGTCGCCGAGGGCTCGGTGCGCGACGCGCTGTCGCTGCTCGACCAGGGCATCGCGCACGGCGCGGCGGGGCGGGTCGAGGCGGGCGACGTTCGCGCCATGCTCGGGCTCTCCGACAGAAGCGAGGTCATCGACCTCTTCGTCCACGCGATGGCGGGCGAGATCGCGCCCGCCATCGATCTGATGGCGCGTCTGCATCTCAACGGCGCCGATCCGGCGGAGCTTCTCATCGAACTGGCGGAATTCTGCCATTTCGTCACGCGCGCCAAGCTGGCGCCGAGCGGCGTCGACGACGCCGCGATCAGCGAGAACGAACGCCGTCGCGGCGCCGAACTGGCCCAGCGGCTCGCCCTCGGGCCGCTGACGCGCGCCTGGCAGATCCTCATCAAGGGCGTCGAGGACGTGAAGGATTCGCCGCGTCCGCTCGCATCGGCCGAAATGGCCCTGATTCGCCTCGCTTTCGCCGCCGATCTGCCGACGCCGGAAGACGCGCTGCGCAAATTGGCCGAATCCGGCGAAGCCGCGCCGCGACTCGCGCCGGTCGGCGCCGCGCCGGTCGGCGCCGCGCCGGCCGGCCCGACGCGATCCGCCTCGCCAAGCGGCGCGCCGTCGGCGTTGCGCGCCGCCGCGCCGCCGGCGCCCGAGCGAAACGCGCCGGCCGGCGCGCCGCGCCTCGCGCGCTTCGAGGACGTCGTCGCGCTGGCGCGGGTCAAACGCGACATTCAGCTCTGTCAGGCGCTCGAAGGCGACGTGCGGCTCGCCCGCTTCGAACCGGGGCGCATCGAATTTTCGCTCGTCGAGGGCGCCTCGTCCGCGATCGTCCAGGCCCTGTCGCGCCGTCTGGCGGAATGGACGGGCGAGCGCTGGATGGTGACGATCGCCGCCGGGGCGAGCGCCCCGACCCTGCGCGAAAAGGCGGCGGCGCGGCATTCCGAGCGCCTGAGCGGCGTCGGCGAGCATCCGGTCGTGCGCAAGGTCCTCGAGCGCTTTCCCGGCGCGCGAATCGTCGACGTGCGCGCGCCCGACATCGCCCCGGCCGCGCCGACGCCCGCCGGCGACGACGACGTCGCCTACGCCGATTCGCTCGGCGACGACGATCTCTAAACGCTGGAGCCCGCTATGGTCGACATTATGGGAATGATGAAGAAGGCGCAGGCGATGCAGGCCAAGCTGCAGGACGCGCAGGAGGAATTGTCGCGTCTCGAGGTCGAGGGACAGTCGGGCGGCGGCATGGTGCGGATCACCCTGTCGGGCAAGGGCGAGATGCGGGCGATTCATCTCGATCCGTCGTTGCTGACGCCCGCCGACAAGGACATGGCGGAGGACCTGATTCTCGCCGCCTTCGCCGACGCCAAGGCCAAGGCCGATCGCGCGGGCGCGGAGAAAATGCAAAGCCTGACGGCGGGCCTGCCCTTGCCGCCCGGCATGAAACTGCCGTTCTGAGGCGCCATGACGTCGAATGTCGCCGGGCCGGAAATCGAGCGATTGATCCAGCTGCTCGCGCGCCTTCCGGGCCTCGGGCCCCGCTCGGCGCGCCGCGCCGCGCTGCATCTCATTCGCAAGCGCGAGCCGTTGCTCGGGCCGCTCGCCGAGGCGATGCGCGTCGCGCACGACCGGATCGTGACCTGTTCGGTCTGCGGCGCCGTCGACACGCGCGATCCCTGCACGATCTGCAGCGACGAGAGACGTGACGGCGCGACATTGGTCGTCGTCGAATCGGTCGGCGATCTCTGGGCGTTGGAGCGCGCCAATGCGACGCGCGCGCGCTATCACGTGCTGGGCGGCGCCTTGTCGCCGCTCGACGGCGTCGGGCCCGACGACCTCAATCTCGCTAGCCTCGTCGCACGGGTCGGCGAAGGCGGCGTGAAGGAGGTCGTTCTCGCGGTCAACGCGACGGTCGACGGGCAGACCACCGCGCATTACGTAACGGAACTGCTGAGCCCTTACGCCGTCAAGGTCACGCGGCTGGCTCACGGCGTGCCGGTCGGGGGCGAACTCGATTATCTCGACGACGGAACGCTCGCCGCGGCGATGCGGCAGCGCACCGCGTTCTAGCGTAGCGGCCGCCGCGTCGCCCCGCGTTTCATGCTAGCGTGCATCGCGCTTCGGGCGGCTTGGCCGGTCCGCGCGACGCGGCAAATCCAGGGGATCGCTCATGACGCTCGCCTCCACGACGTCCGCGCCGTTCCGTCCGCCGGCGCCCAAGCCGCACGATGGACCGATCGGCACGCTGGCGACGATTTATACGCTGTGGCGCAACCCGCTCGAAGTGTGGACGCGCGCCCATTACGAACGGCCGATCCTCATCGGGCGCACCGTCTTAGGCGTGCGCGCCGTGGTCAACGATCCCGACGCGGTCAGGCGCGTCTTTCTCGACAACGTAGCCAATTATCGCAAGGACGCCTTGCAGCTGCGCGTTTTGCGTCCCGGCCTCGGCACCGGCCTGCTCACAGCGGACGGCGAGGACTGGCGCGTCCAGCGGCGCGCGCTCGCGCCTTTGTTCTCGCCCCGCCAGGTCGCCGATTTCGCCCCCGCCATGCATCGCGTGGCGCGCGCGGCCGCCGCGCGTTACGCGGCCGCGCGCGACGGGCGGGTCAGCGACGTCGCCGTGGACATGGCGCGCGTGACGTTGGAGGTTCTCGAGCAGACGCTTTTCTCGCAGGGGCTGGCGCGCGGCGCCGAGGCGTTTCAACAAGCGGTCACGCGCTATTTCGAGACTTTCGGGCGGCTCGACCCGCTCGATCTCGTCGGCGCGCCGTCGTTCCTGCCGCGCCTTTGGCGCCTGCGCGGGGGCGCGACGCTTCGTTTCTTCCAAAAGGCGGTCGACGACATCATCGCGGCGCGCAAGACGCTGATCGCTTCGGGCGCGAGCGCGCCGAACGATCTTCTGACGCTTCTGTTGCGCGCGCAGGATCCGCAGACCGGCCGCGCGATCAGCGAAGAGGATGTGCGCGCCAATATCGTCACCTTCATCGGCGCCGGGCACGAGACGACCGCCAACGCGCTGACCTGGACGCTCTACCTGCTTTCGCAGGCGCCGCAATGGCGCGAGCGCGCCGAGACGGAAGTCGACGCCGCGTTCGATCCCGAAAGCTCGGCGGACCCCGGCGATTCGCTCCCCGTCGTGAAAGCGGTGCTGGAGGAGGCGTTGCGGCTCTATCCCCCGGCCGCTTTCCTCAGCCGCGAGGCGATCGCCGAGGATTGGCTGGCGGGCGAGCGCGTCCCCGCGGGAACGATCGTGACCGTGGCGCCCTTCGTCCTGCATCGGCATCGCCAGCTGTGGAAGGACCCGGACGCATTCGATCCCGAGCGGTTCCTCGGCGAGAATCGCGAGCGCATCGATCGCTACGCCTATATTCCGTTCGGCGCCGGTCCGCGCGTGTGCATCGGCATGAGCTTCGCGATGCAGGAGGCGGTCATCGTGCTCGCGCATCTCATCCGCGCGCTGCGTTTCGATCTCGCGCCGGGGCACGTCGTCGCGCCGATCCAGCGCGTGACCTTGCGCCCGCGCTACGGCATGAAAATGATCGTGCGCCGCCGTGCGCTTGAACCGCGACGGCATGGTGAAAATTTTTCCGCAAAAACCGTTTGACAGCTCGGAAGGCCTTGCCTATACAGCCGCACACCGACGGCGCTGCCGCGTTGAGCGGCCGGTTGGCCATCTGGTTTTCGGGCTGAACTTTGAAGATCTCCTCCCTGCTGAGAGGCGGGGGCGGAGCGGTTCGCACGTTTTCCAGGGGCGCGTCGGTTAGGAATTGGGTTTTGCGGGATCGTCTTGGACTTGCGTCCGGGCGTTTCGGTTGGGTCCGTAGGGGAGGGCGACTTTCCCGCTGCTGTTTGACAATTACATCGGAAGAAAGAGAGACGTGGGCGGCGGGGTCCTTGCGGGGCTTTGTCGTCTGGGTTGGATTGCGGCGCGAGCTGCGGTTTGGTCTGGATGATGGGGTCCGAAGAGACAACTGACGGTCACGTTTCAAAATTCATCGCGCTTGAACTTAAGGAGCGCGCTCGAACGCCGTGAGGCGTAGGAGCGTGTTTGGGTTTGAGCGGATGTGTTTGGAACTCGTCAAGAATGACTGGGGAAGCGAGAGCTTCCCTGGCAAGTGACCAGTCGGGAAAGAATCTCAATTCAACTTGAGAGTTTGATCCTGGCTCAGAACGAACGCTGGCGGCAGGCTTAACACATGCAAGTCGAACGCCCCGCAAGGGGAGTGGCAGACGGGTGAGTAACGCGTGGGAACATACCCTCCGGTTCGGAATAGCTCAGGGAAACTTGGATTAATACCGGATACGGCCTAGCGGCGAAAGATTCATCGCCGGAGGATTGGCCCGCGTCCGATTAGCTAGTTGGCGGGGTAAAGGCCCACCAAGGCGACGATCGGTAGCTGGTCTGAGAGGATGATCAGCCACATTGGGACTGAGACACGGCCCAAACTCCTACGGGAGGCAGCAGTGGGGAATATTGGACAATGGGCGCAAGCCTGATCCAGCCATGCCGCGTGAGTGAT
>JBEKGN010000054.1:0-10088 GCA_050012775.1 Roseiarcus sp. | reverse complement strand
CTTTCGGCCACGCCATGACCAAGACCTGTCTGCATCAGGAATGGGCGATGGACGTCGATTCGGCGATCGAAGCCGAGGCCCAGGCTCAGGCCATCTGCATGCAAACCAAGGATTACGGCCGGGCGTATCGCGCCTTCGTCGCCAAGCAGAAGCCCGTCTTCGAGGGGGATTGATGGCCGACCGATCAATGGAACACGCGCCATGATTCTCACTGAACAGCAAACGATGATCCGCGATATGGCGCGCCAGTTCGCGCAGAAGCGGCTCGCGCCCAACGCCGCGCGCTGGGACCGCGAGTCCCATTTCCCGATGGAGGAAATCCGCGAGATGGGCCAGCTCGGGCTCATGGGCATGAACGTGCCGGCCGAATGGGGCGGCGCCGGCGCGGACTACGTGTCGATGGCTTTGGCGCTCGAGGAAATCGCGGCGGGCGACGCCGCGACCTCGACGGTGATGAGCGGGCACAATTGCGTCGGCTGCATGCCGATCGCCAATTTCGGCAACGACGACCAAAAGAAGCGTTTTCTCCGACCTATGGCTGAAGGACGGCTGCTGTCCGCGTTTGCGTTGACGGAGGCCCATGGCGGCTCCGATGCGGGCGCGATGACCACAAGAGCCGTTCGGGATGGCGAGCATTACGTCCTGAACGGCGCGAAACAGTTCATCACCTCGGGCAAGAACGCAGACGTCGCGATCATCTTCGCGCGGACCGGCGCGCAGGGCGGGACAAAAGGGATTTCCGCCTTCCTCGTGCCGACCGACGCGCCCGGCTATACGGTTGTGCGCGTCGAGTCGAAGCTCGGGCAGCGGGCGTCCGACACATGCCAGATCGCGCTGAACGACGTGCGCGCGCCCATGGCTGACCGATTGGGAGACGAGGGCGAGGGATATCGGATCGCCCTTTCGAATCTGCAGGGAGGCCGCATCGGCATCGCCGCGCAATCGGTCGGCATCGGGCGGGCGGCCTTTGAGGTGGCGCTATCCTATGCCCGCGAGCGCGTGGTTTTTGGGAAGCCCATCATCGAGCATCAGGCCGTAGGATTCCGGCTTGCGGCGATGGCGACGCGCATCGAAACCGCCCGGCAAATCGTGTTGCACGCCGCGGCCCTCGCCGATGCCGGTCAACCCTCTCTCATGGAGGCCTGCATGGCCAAGCTCGTCGCGTCCGAGGCCGCCGAATGGGTGTGCTCGGAAGCGATCCAGACGCTCGGCGGCTACGGCTATCTCACGGACTTCCCACTCGAGCGCCTTTACCGTGACGCACGCGTCTGCAGGATCTACGAGGGCACGAACGACATCCAGCACCTCGTCATCCTACGTGAACTGCAGAAGCGCGACTCGGCCTGAAGATTGGAGATGGCGATGACCGCTGCGCGCCTGCCTCTCGCGGGACTTAAAGTGCTCGATTTCTCGACTCTTTTGCCGGGTCCGCTCGCGAGCCTCATTCTGGCTGAGGCGGGCGCCGAGGTGATCAAGGTCGAGCGTCCGGGCGGCGGCGACGACATGCGCGGCTATCGGCCGGCTTTCGGCGGCGCGAGCGGAAATTTTGCGCTGCTCAATCGCGGCAAGCAGAGTTTGACCGCGGACCTGAAGGACAAGGGCGACCGTGATCATGTTCTCACTCTCGCCCAATCCGCCGACGTCCTGATCGAACAATTCCGTCCCGGCGTCATGGCCCGACTCGGGCTCGGCTTCGAAGAGATTGCACGAGAGAATCCGTCGCTGATCTATTGCTCGATCACCGGCTACGGTCAGTCCGGCGAACGGGTCGCGAAGGCCGGTCACGATCTCAACTATCTCGCGGAGACCGGGCTTCTCGGCCTGACGCGGGGCGCCGACGGGGCGCCGGTCCTTCCTCCGGTTCTGGCCGCCGACATCAGCGGGGGGGCTTATCCCGCCGTCATGAACATCCTTCTCGCGCTTCAGCGCCGCAACGTGAGCGGAAGAGGCTGCCGTATCGACGTCGCAATGGCCGATAATCTGTTCACCTTCGCCTACTGGGCGCTGGCGGCGGGCCATGCAGGCGACTGGCCGCGTCCGGGCGGGGAACTCGTCACCGGGGGTTCGCCTCGCTACCAGATTTATCGGACCGCGGATGACAAATATCTCGCGGCGGCGCCGATCGAGGAGCGCTTCTGGCAAATATTTTGCGAACGGATAGGCCTTGCGCCAAACGAACGGGACGACAGCCGCGACCCGGAAGCGATGAAGCGCAAAGTGGCCGATCGGATCGCTGCGCGAGACGCGGCGACCTGGCGGGCGATCTTCGCCAATGCCGATGCCTGCGTGTCCGTTGTCGCTTCGTTGAAAGAGGCCGTGACGGACCCTGGCTTCGCCGAACGTGGTCTCTTCAATCGCGAGGTTTCAGGGGGCGCAGAGCGCATGCCGGCGCTGCCGACGCCGGTCGATCGAGACCTGCGCGACCCATCGATCTCGCGCGCTTTCCCCGCCCGCGACGACAATGCACGGCGGTTGGGTTGGGCCGGATAGGACATTCGGCTCCTGATCGCTCCGCCCGCAAACCCAACGGCGTTCACGCAAATCGATCGCGCTCCTGCACGCGATGTCGCTTCGGCGGCGCCGGAGCGAAGCCCATCACTCCTCGTCGTCGCCCGCGAACGCCCCGCGGTCCACCCCGTTTCCGATCAGGATTTCGCGCTTGCCGGCATGGTTCGCCGCGCCGACGACGCCTTCCTGCTCCATGCGCTCCACCAGCGAGGCGGCCTTGTTGTAGCCGACGGAGAGGCGGCGCTGGATGTAGCTCGTCGAGCATTTGCGGTCGCGTAGCACGATGTTGACGGCGCGGTCGTAATAGTCGCCCGCCTCCTCGGCGTCCATCGAGCCGAGCGAGCCCGCGGGCGCGGCCTCGAGGTCGTCGTCGTCCGAGGCGTCCTCCTCGGTGATCGCGGTCAGATATTCCGGCTGGCCCTGCGTCTTGAGATGGGCGACGATTCTTTCCACTTCGCCGTCGGCGACGAAGGGGCCGTGCACGCGCGAGATGCGCCCGCCGCCCGCCATGTACAGCATGTCGCCCTGGCCGAGCAGTTGCTCGGCGCCTTGCTCGCCCAGGATGGTGCGGCTGTCGATCTTGCTCGTCACCTGGAAAGAGACGCGGGTCGGGAAATTGGCCTTGATGGTGCCGGTGATGACGTCGACCGAGGGACGTTGGGTCGCCATGATGAGATGGATGCCCGCGGCGCGCGCCATTTGCGCGAGGCGCTGGATCGCGCCTTCGATGTCCTTGCCGGCGACCATCATCAGGTCGGCCATTTCGTCGACGAAGACGACGATGTAGGGCAGTTCGGAGAGCTCCATCTCCTCCTGCTCGTAGATCGCCTCGCCGGTCTCGCGGTCGAAGCCGGTCTGCACCGTGCGGGTGATGGCCTCGCCCTTGGCGCTCGCCTCGGCGACGCGCGCGTTGAAGCCGTCGATGTTGCGCACGCCGACCTTCGACATCTTCTTGTAGCGGTCCTCCATTTCGCGCACCGCCCATTTCAGCGCGACCACCGCCTTCTTGGGATCGGTGACGACGGGGGTGAGCAGATGCGGGATGCCGTCGTAGACGGAAAGCTCCAGCATCTTCGGATCGACCATGATGAGCCGGCATTGCTCGGGCTTGAGGCGATAGAGCAGGCTCATCACCATGGTGTTGATCGCCACCGACTTGCCCGAGCCGGTGGTGCCGGCGACCAGGAGATGCGGCATGCGCGCGAGATCGACGATCACCGGTTCGCCGCCGATCGTCTTGCCGAGCGCGATGGCGAGGCGGTGCTTGGACTTCTCGAAATCCTGGCTCGCCAGCAATTCGCGCAGGTACACCGTTTCGCGCCGCTGGTTGGGCAGTTCGATGCCGATGGCGTTGCGTCCCTGGACGACGGCGACGCGCGCCGAGATCGCCGACATCGAGCGCGCGATGTCGTCGGCGAGGCCAATGACGCGCGACGACTTGATGCCGGGCGCGGGTTCGAGTTCGTAGAGCGTGACGACCGGGCCGGGCCGCACGTTGATGATTTCGCCCTTGACGCCGAAATCGTCGAGCACGCCCTCCAAGAGCCGCGCGTTCTGTTCCAGCGCGTCTTCGGAAATCTTCGAGGCGACGAGCTTCTTGGGCTCGGCGAGCATGGCGAGCGGGGGCAACTGATAGGCGGCGCGGTCGAGCAGCGAAAGTTGCGCTTCGTTGAGCGCGCGGCGTCCGACCTTGAGCGCGCCGGCCGGCGCGGCGACGCGCGAGGGCGGCGCGGCGCCGGGGCCGGGCGAGGGCGGCGTCGAGGCCGCGCTCGCGCCCTGGCGGATTATCGGGGGTTCCACGCGCCCCTCGGATCGCGGCGCGAACGCGGCGAAATCGGCGGGTTCGCGGCCGAGCCAGGGCGCGCGCGGCGCCGGGCCGGAGGATGCCGGGCGCGTCGTCTTGCGCGTGAAAAAGCGGCGCAGCGCGCTTCTGAGGCTCAGCGTGGTGTGGATCACGGCGCCGATCGAGACGAGTCCGAGGCCCGGCTCGCCGTCGCTGTCTTCGTCGTCGCCGTCGTAGCGCTCCGGCGCGCGCCGCGTCGGGGCGGTCCTGGCCGCGGGCGCCGCGTCGTCGGCGTCGGCGGACGGCATCAAGTGGTATCCCGCCGCGGCCGTCAGGGCGAGGATGGCCAAGCCCGCCAGCGTCAGTCCGACGATCGCCATGCCGAGCGCCGACCCGGCGAGAAGATGTCGCGGCGTCCGCAGCACGGCGTCGCCGACGACGCCGCCGAGGCCGGTGGGCAGCGGCCAGCTCGCGGGCGCGGGCAGCAACGAGGCGCAACCGGCCGCCAGCGTCGACCCCGCGAGCCACAGCGCGAGTTTGCCTTTGACGCGATCGAGGCGCTTCTGCGTGAGGAGCCGCCAGCCCCAGAACGCGGGCGCGATCAGCGCGACGACGCAGGCGAGCCCGAAAAATTGCATCGCGATATCGGCGACGACCGCGCCGGGGCGTCCCAGCAGATTGTGGATCGGCGTCGCCGTCGCGTGATTGAGGCTGGGGTCGGCGACCGACCAGGTCAACAGCGCGGCGCAGGAGGCCGCGAGGCTCGCCAGGACGCAGACGCCGATCAGCTCGGCCGCCCGTCGTTTCGGCATTTCGCGCAGCGGTTCGGGCAGATAGTCGAAAAACGTGAACGTCGTCGTACGCATGACTCAACCGCTCAGCCGAAGCCGCGGCGTCCGACGCCGCTCGACCGGGGAAGCTAAGCCGGCGGAGTTAACGCCCGCCTAACCTTAACGCCTTTCCCGCCGCCGCCGGGGCGACGGCAAAAAAATGGACGCCCGACGGGGCGTCCGAGTTGGGGAGGAAACGTTGGATCCGGCGGCGCGAGGCCGCCGGATCCGATTGGCTTACTGCACGACTTCGCCGTGCAGCGCGAGGTCGAGGCCGTCGCGTTCGACCTCGTCGCTGACGCGCAGGCCGATCGCCATGTCGATGACCTTGAGGATGATCAGCGAGATGACCCCGTCGTAGACGACGACGGTGCCGATGCCGATGAGCTGGTTGATCACCTGCCCCGGATTGCCCTCGATGAGGCCGGAGTGGCCGCTGTACTGGTTGATCGCGAAGACGCCGGTCAGGATGGCGCCGATGATGCCGCCGATGCCATGGACGCCGAAGCAATCGAGCGCGTCGTCATAGCCGAAGGCGTGCTTCAGGCTGGTGGCGCCGAGGTAGCAGCCGACGCCGCAGGCGACGCCGATCACCATCGAGCCGACCGGGCCGACATAGCCCGAGGCCGGGGTGATGGCGACGAGGCCGGCGACGGCGCCCGAGCAGATGCCGATGACCGTCGGCTTGCCGCGATGCATCCATTCCACGAACATCCAGGTCAGCGCCGCGACGGCCGTGGCGATCTGGGTGACGGTCATCGCCATGCCCGCCTGCACGCCCGCGCTCACCGCCGAGCCGGCGTTGAAGCCGAACCAGCCGACCCACAGGAGCCCGGCGCCGATGAAGGTGTAGACCATGTTGTGGCCGGGACCGGTGTCGCGACGCTTGCCGAGCATAAGAGCGCACATCAGGCCGGCGACGCCCGCGTTGATGTGCACGACCGTGCCGCCGGCGAAGTCGAGCACAACCTTCCAACCCGTGAAGTTGCCCTTGTCGTCGACGTTGGCGGTGCTGAACATGCCGTCCGGGCCCCAGACCCAATGCGCGATCGGCGCGTAGACGAGGATCGCCCACAGGCCGATGAACCACAGCATCGCCGAGAACTTCATCCGTTCGGCGAAGGCGCCGGCGATGAGGGCGGGCGTGATGATCGCGAACGTCATCTGGAAGCACATATAGACGGTCTCGGGGATCGTCGGCGCCAGGGCGTTGGGATTGCCGATGCCGCCGTTGTTCACGTCGCTCAGGATGTTCTGCAGGAACGCGCGGCTGAGGCCGCCGATGAACGGTCCGCCCGCGGTGAACGACAGGCTGTACGTGACCACCGCGTAGAGGACGGTGATCAGCGCCGTTATGGCGAAGCTCGTCATGACGGTGTCGCCGACGTTCTTCTTGCGCACCATGCCGCCGTAGAACAGGCCGAGGCCCGGGATGGTCATCATGAGCACGAGAGCGACGGAGGTCAGCATCCACGCCGTGTCGCCGCCCGAGGGGGTGCAGTTCGTCATGACGGCGGGGACGGCGGGGACGGCCGCATATTTGTCGGTGGCGTCGATGGCCGCGACGGCGGCGGCGCAGGCGGGCGTCGGCGGGGGCGCCGGCTTGGCGGCGGCCGCAGGAGCGGGGGCGGCCGCAGGAGCGGCGGCGGGCGTTGCCGCGGCGGCGGGCGTGGCCGCGGCGGCGGGCGCGTCGTCCGCCCGCGACGGGGCGGGAGCGGCGAAGCCGATCAGGGCGGCTATCGCCAGCGCCGGCGCCAAGCTAGTGAAAAACCGAGATAGTTTCATTGTTCGAGACTCCGATTGAAATGGGATGGGGCCGCGCTCACAGAGCGTCCTTGTCCTTTTCGCCGGTGCGAATGCGGACAGCCGAGTCGAGGTTGTAGACGAAGATCTTGCCGTCGCCGATCTGGCCGGTGCGCGCGGCGGCGACGATCGCGTCGATCACTTTGTCGACGAGTTCGGCGTTGACCGCGACCTCGATTTTCAGCTTCGGCAGGAAGCTGACGGCGTATTCAGCGCCGCGATAAATTTCGGTATGGCCCTTCTGTCGACCATAGCCCTTTACTTCCGTCACCGTCAGACCGTGCACCCCGATGGAGGTCAACGCGTCGCGCACCTCCTCGAGTTTGAACGGCTTAATGACTGCCATTATAATTTTCATGTGCCTCGCCCCATTTTGGAGGACGTGACGCGCATCGAAAATGAAGCGCGCCTCCCCTCGTGCAATGTCGACCGGACGCCTGATGACGCGCCGCTCGCCGACATCTTTACAAGTCGCGTGCCAGCTTGCGGGGGGCGTCCTAAGCCGATGACAAGTCGGAGAGTTTCTCGACCTGCGCGATCCGTTCGGCGCGAATCGGAAATATAAAGAAAATATAAGGCTGAAATTTAGGCGCCTAAAAATTAATCAATTGCGTGCCTCGCGCCGGACTTGGCGAACCAAGCCCTCCTGGGCGACGCTGGCGGCTAGGACGCCGGCGCGGGTATAAAGCAGGCCGCGCGTCAGGCCGCGCGCTCCGTGCGCGTTCGGGCTGTCCTGGACATAGAGAAGCCAATCGTCGGCGCGGAACGGCCTGTGGAGCCACAAGGCATGGTCCAGGCTGGCGACTTGGACGCGGCCGTCGGATATATTGTAGCCGTGCGCGACCAGCGCCGTGTCGAGCAAGGTCATATCCGAGAGATAGGCGAGCGCGGCCCGGTGAATGGCGGGATCGTCGGGAAGCGCGCCGGCGATGCGGATCCAGAGCGATTGCTTGGGTTCGCGAACGATTCCCGGGGCGGACGGAGCGTATCGCGCGAGATCGAGCGGTCGGAATTCGATCGGCCGGATTCGCTCGAGCAGGCCCTGCAACCGCTTTTGCGCCTTCTCGCCGAGAAACGCGGTCGCAGCGACGGGATCGACGACGCGATCGGGTTCGGGCGCGGGCGGCATTGGGAATTGGTGGTCGAACCCCTCCTCCTCGACGTGGAAGGAGGCGGACAGCACGAAGATCGCCTCGCCGCGTTGCCGGGCGACGACGCGTCGCGTCGTAAAGCTGCGGCCGTCGCGAATGCGATCGACTTCGAACAGGATCGGTTCGAGCGGATCGCCGGCAAGGATGAAATAGGCGTGCAGGGAATGCGGCGCCCGCTCCTCGACCGTGCGCGAGGCGGCGACGAGCGCCTGGGCGATCACCTGGCCGCCGAACACCCGCGGCCACCCGTTGGGCGGGGAGCGGCCGATAAACCGGTCGGGGCCGGTCGGTTCGATGTCGAAGAGGGCGACGAGGTCGGCGGCGGTGACGGGCATGAGGGTCTCGATCGGGCGGCTGTTGTGCGGCGCGGCGCCCGGCTCGTCAACCCCCGACGCCCGGCCTCGCCCGCGAAATTTCGCTCAAATGCGGGGGATTTTAGATGTTCGACGTAACCCTCCCGTAATCCCTGCCTGTCACAATCGCCTCTCCAGGAACGGTTTTCGCTCGCGGATCGCATGGCCTTTTTTTTGCGCAAGATCATCGACGCAGGGCTTCGCGCCGCCAGGGCGTTCGCGCGTCGGCAGGATGGCGGGCCGGCCACCGAATTCGCCTTGATCGTGCCGTTCTTCATCGTGACGATGTTGGCGACGGTGCAGACGGCGGTCATCTATCTCGCCAACGCCTATCTCGAGACCGCAGCGGAAGACGCCGCCCGTCTGGTGCTCACCAATCAGACGGGGTCGATGACCGCGGCGCAGTTCCAGACGGCGCTGTGCAACAACATCACTGCGCTGTTCACCTGCAGCAATATCATGGTCAGTCTGTCGCCGGCGACCTCGACCACTTCGATCAGCACCGCCGCGCCGACGTTCAACGCCAACGGAACCTTGGCCAACAGCCTCCCCTATACGCAACCGGTCCCGGGGCAGATCGCGGTGCTCCAGGTCCTTTATCAATGGCCGGTCATCGGCCTGCCGCTCGGATGGAATTTCGCCAATCTCGGCAACGGCACCTATCTCATGATGTCCACCCAGGTCTTCATGGTCGAGGCCCAATGATGGAAAACTCGCGTCGCAGTTCCCGATGGCGCCGGCGGGCGATCCGGTTGGCGCGCGCGCTTCGCGATGACGCGCGCGCCTCGGCGTTCGTCGAGGGCGCGCTTCTCCTGCCTGTTGCGCTGCTGACGTTGGCCCTGCTCATTTTTGGGGCGGAAGGCTTCGCGATCGACCGCAAGGTCTCCATGACCGCCCGCACGGTCACCGACCTCGTCACGCAGGCCACGCCGACGCAGTACAGCAATGGGTCCTCGGTGATGACCGAGGCGGCGATCGACAATCTTCTCCAGGTCGCCTCCTCGGTCCTCGCGCCCTATTCGGCCTCCAACATGACGATGGTGGTTTCCCAGGTGCTGGTCGGCTCCACGGGAACGACCGCCACGGTCACCTGGAGCGAGCCCTACAACGGCGGGACCGCGAGGACCGCCGGCCAGGTTCTCACGCTGCCGGGCACGATCGGGACCGGCCAAGCCGGCAGTTACTTCGTTTTCGGCGAGGTTTATTACAATTACACCCCGCTGAATTTCTACATGTCGCTGAGCCCGATCACGCTGTACGGCTCGATCTATCTGACCCCGCGTCAGTCGACGAGCGTCACCTGCTCGAATTGCGTGACGCCGTGGACCGCGCCCAGCAGCTAGGGCGCTCTGCGATCAGGCGTGAGCGACCCCCCTCTCCCCGCGCGCGGGGAGAGGGCCGGGGTGAGGGGCCGGGTCATTGCGCCCGACGTTGCGGCTTATCGCCCGGCCCCTCATCCTAACCTTCTCCCCGCAAGCGGGGAGAAGGGACGTCGCGTGGCGTTGCGGCTTGCGTCGATCTATTCGCAACACGCCCTAGCACTACTTTGGCAGAGTAAGAGCTTGTTAACCAAGTTGGATCGAGGATTCGCGCTCTGATTTGCGGAGCGCAGGCATGTCGGGCTGGGATAAGGATCTTTCGGATTGGCTGGCGCCGTTCT
>JBEKGN010000053.1:0-12360 GCA_050012775.1 Roseiarcus sp. | reverse complement strand
GCTCGCGCCGCAATCCAACCCAGACGACAAAGCCCCGCAAGGACCCCGCCGCCCACGTCTCTCTTTCTTCCGATGTAATTGTCAAACAGCAGCGGGAAAATAATCCTTCCCTAAAAGCCCCGCAAAAACGCCCAGGCCAAAAGCCCAAAACGATCCTGCCGGACCTAATTCCAGAACCCGGCGAATCCGCTTCGCCAAGCCGCTCTTGGTCAAAGCCAAAAGCACGAAACGACCGAAATCCTCCACCCCGGCCTCTCAGCAGGGAGGAGCGCGTCTCGAGATCGTCTCGAAGTCCCGACACCGCATCGGCCGCCAAAGCGCCAACGCCGTCGGTTTGGGTGGTATAGGCAAGGTCGTCGCAGCTGTCAAATTCTTTTTGCAAAAGAGTCGCAAACGCCCGCCGCGCCGCGCGCGGGCTTGGCGATAACCGACTTGGCGCCGGCGGGTTTTCCGTCGACCTCGCCGCACAAGAGCCATGGTTTGCGCGGAATGACGCGCCGGACCGCGACGCCGCCGCTCCCTTGCATTGCGCCGCCGCGGTTGGACCGCTAACACTAGGGATCATCGGAATGCCCGAGTTTTCGAGCGAGCGACAAGACAAACCGTGACGACTTTGGCCGCCCGATTCGCCCGTTCGCCGACGCAAGTCGAACGATCGCGCTTCAGCGTGGAACTCGGCCATGAACCGCCGGTGGAAATCGGCCGTTCGCGCATCGAGGGCGGCGAGCGCCGGCGCATTTCGCTGCGTTGGCTCGCCGGCGTCGCGCTCGCCGGCCTTTGCGGTCTGGCGCTGATCGGCTCGGCGCTCTATCTCGACCTCGATCGTCAATCGACATTCGCCGAGGCGCCGGAATTCGCCGCCGCGACGCACAAGGACGGCGCGCAGGAGGAGGGCGTCAATCCCGGCAAAGGCGATCGACTGGTTCGGCCGATCGACATCGTCGCGGCCAAGCAGACCTTCAAAGCGCCGACGACCATCAGGATCGGCGACAAAGAGGTCGTCAAGGCGCGCCCGTTCACGATCCTGGCGACCACCTTGACGATGACGCCGACGGGATTCGCGGACGCCGTCCCGCCATTCGACCCGCTCAAGGCGACGAGGGGTTCGGCGGAGAAGGCCGACGCGCCGCCCGATCCTGGCCCGATGCAGGACGACGCGGAAGTCGCGTTTTCCCAGCGCGACCTGACCGACGAGGACGCCGCGGCGGCGACCGGCGAACTGACGCTCGCCGAGGCGCAGGCGCAAGTCGTGGAAATGATCAAGGCGACGGCCGCGGGCGACAAGGCGCCGCCGCTCGCCCCGCAAATGCTGCTGACGCGCACGAGCCAAGCGGGCATCGATCCGCTCGGCGCTCTGTCTTACGCGACGAGCGGCGCCGAGGGCGCCAATGCGCCCTTCGCCTCGATTGAAGTGCGCATGGTGCCGGAAAACGTGACCGACGCCGTCAAGGCGCCCGCCGACGCCCAGCCCAACGGCCGCGAACGCTTGGTGCAGATGCGCCACGGCGAAACATTCGAGGACGTGCTGCGCGCCAATGGCGCGAGCAAGGACGCCGCCGGCGCGATTCTCGCCGCTTTCGGCGCCAAGCGCGGCGACTCGCCCGTCGCCGAGGGACAGAAGATCATTTTGCAGTTCGACGAGCCGCCCGCCGAGGGCGCCCCGGCCCCGATCGCGCGCGTTTCGGTCTATGCCGACGAACAGCTCAAGTCGACGATCGCGATCGACGACGACGGCGCCTATGTGCCGGTGACCCTGCGCAGCGGCGGCGCGGCCAGCAAGACCGCCGAATCCGGCGAGGCGGACAACGGCGGCATGAGCCTTTACGAGAGCTTCTACGAGACCGCGCTCAAGCAAGGCCTGCCGCGCCCCATCATCGACGAAATGGTTCGCGCCTTCGCCAACGATGTCGACTTTCAGCGCTCGGCCCAGCCAGGCGACTCGATCGCGGCGTTCGTCGCCGAGGCCGACGAAATCGATCCGCATCCCCAGCTCCTGTTCGCGACGATGACGGTGCGCGATCAGGTGTTCAAATATTATCGCTTCCAGACGCCCGACGACGGTCTCGTCGACTATTACGACGAGAGCGGCCGATCGACGCGCAAATTCCTGATCCGCAAGCCGATCGTCGCCGGCGAAATCACCTCGCCCTTCGGCATGCGCTACCACCCGATCCTGCGCTATGCGCGCATGCACACCGGCGTCGACTGGGGCGCGCCGATCGGCACGCCGATCCTGGCGGCCGGCGCCGGCGTCGTCATCAAGGCGGAATTCACCTCCGGCTATGGGCGGCGCGTCGAAATCCAGCACGCCAACGGCTACGTCACGACCTATTCGCACATGTCGGGCTTCGCGCGCGGCGCCGTCGCGGGCGCGCGCGTCACGCAGGGCCAGGTGATCGGCTATCTCGGCCAGTCGGGACTGGCGACCGGCCCGCATCTGCATTACGAAGTCGTCATCAACGGCAATTTCGTCGACCCGATGGCGATCAAGCTCGCGCGCACGCGCGAGTTCGACGGCAAAATGCTCGCCGCCTTCAAACGCGAACGCGAACGCATCGATCAGCTGATGGCGCAGGCCCCGAACGCCGCGCCGGCGTCGCCCGCCGTCACCGCGAAAGTCAACTGAAGCGCACGACGAGCCGCGACGGGATCGGCGCGGCGAAGCCCAGCGCGGCGCGCACCTCGAGGGCCGAATACCCTTGCTCGCGCAGCGCGCGAAGCGGCGGCGACGACGCGCTCTTCGACATTTTGGCGCCCTTGGCGTCGAGCACGAGACGATGGTGGCGATAACGCGGCGGCGCGAGGCCGAGCAGCGATTGCAGCAGCCGATGAATCGACGTCGCGGCGTAGAGATCGCGGCCGCGCACGACGTCGCTGATCCCCTGCGACGCGTCGTCGACGACGACGGCGAGATGATAAGCGGCGGGAATGCCCCTGCCGCGCAGCGCGACATCGCCCCAAGCGCCGGGATCGGCTGCGACGATCGTCTCGCGCGCGCCCTCGCCGAATTCGCGCCAGGTCAAGGGCTCGGCCAGCCCGGACAACGCGCGCGCCGTGTCGAGGCGCAGCGCGGCGCGCTCGCCCGCGGCCTCGCGTCTTACGATTTCGCCTCGCGAAAGCGCGAGGCATGGGCCGCGGTGCAAGGGCGCGCCGTCGGGATCGCGTAGGCCGGCGTTCGCGCGCGCGATTTCAGCGCGCCTGCAGAAACAGGGATAGACGAGGCCGCGCGCCTGGAGCGCTCGAAGCGCGCGCGCGTAGTCGTCGAGATGTTCGCTCTGGCGGCGTGGGGCCTCGGAGAAACCGACGCCGAGCCAGGCGAGATCCTCCAATATCGCGGTTTCAAATTCGCGCTTGCAGCGGCTCGCGTCCGTGTCTTCAATGCGCAGCAAGAGGCGCCCGCCCGTCTGGTCGGCCAGGCGCGCGTTCAGCAATGCGGAATAGGCGTGGCCGAGGTGCAGCGCGCCATTGGGCGTGGGCGCGAAGCGAAACGTCGGGCGAGCGGCGAGGTTCATGGCGAGAAAGCGTTGCGGCCCGACGGCGGCGCGATGGGAATCGGCGATGGCGGACAGTCTTTCCAAAAAGCGCGGCCGGGGCAAGCGCGCGAAAAAGCGCGCGGCGAGGGCGCGCACGAGACCCGCGCGGCCGGCGGCGACCCAAACCAGCAATATCTATCATCCCGGCCCGATGATCGACTGCGCGGCGGCCCTCGACGAAGCGAGCGCCCGGCTACTGGCGCTCGACCCCGAGCTCGTCGGCCGCCTCCTCGCCGTCGGCGGGCCGCCGCCGCTGCGTCGGCGCGAGCCGGGCTTCGCCGGACTGGCGGCGATCATCGTTTCGCAGCAAGTGTCCGTGGCGAGCGCGAATGCGATCTTTGGCCGCCTCGAAACGGAATTGGCGCCGCTTGGCGCGGCGAGCCTCGTCGGGGCCGACGATTCCGCGCTCAAACGCTGCGGCCTGTCGCAGCCGAAAATGCGCGCGTTGAGGGCGCTCGCGCAGGCGACCGCCGGCGGCCTCGATCTCGAGGCGCTCGGCGCGCTCGACGCGCGCGAGGCGCATGAGGCGCTGGTCGCGGTGAAGGGAATCGGGCCGTGGACGGCGGATATTTTCCTGCTGTTCTGTCTTGGCCATCCCGACGCGTTCCCCGCCGGCGACCTCGCTCTGCAGGAGGCGGCGAGGATCGCGCTGGGCCTGGCGACGCGCCCCGACGCGCGGCGGCTGGAGACGATCGCGGAACGCTGGCGGCCGCTGCGCGGCGTCGCGGCGCGCATGCTGTGGGCCTATTATCGCGGCGTCAAACAGCGCGAGGGCGTCGTCGGCCAATAAGGTTGGCGCGCGCGGCGCGTTCGCGGTAGACCCGCGCGAACATAAGTCCTCGGAGCCCCCTATGACGGCGAATTTGACCGGACCGCGCCTCGATCCCAAGGGCGGCCCCGCCCGGCAGCTCGTGGTTTTCCTGCACGGCTACGGCGCCGACGGCAATGATCTGATCGAGCTCGGCGGGCAATGGCGCGCGCTGGCGCCCGAGGCGGCCTTCGTCTCGCCGCACGCGCCCGAACGTTGCGCGGCCTCGCCGATGGGCCGGCAATGGTTCGCCCTGAGCAACGCCGCGCCCGACGATCCCCGAGGCGCGGCGGATCGCTGGCGCGGCGCCGTCGCGGCGCGGCCCGCGATCGACGCTTTCCTCGACGCGGAGCTCGCTCGCCTCGGCCTCGACGATTCGCGCCTCGCGCTGGTCGGCTTCAGCCAGGGCGCGATGATGGCGCTGCATGTCGGCCTGCGCCGCGCCCGCGCGCCCGCCGCGATTCTCAGCTATTCCGGGCTGCTGGTCGGTCCCGAGCACTTGAGCGAGGCGAACGCCCGCGACGCGCGCGGCGAGCGGCCGCCGATCCTGCTGGTCCATGGCGATCAGGACCCGTTGATCCCCGTGGAGGCGATGTTCATGGCGATGGACGACCTCGCCAAGGCCGAAATCCCCAGTCAATGGCACCTGTCGTTCGGCGTCGGCCACGGCATCGACGCCGGCGGCCTGCGCCACGGCGGATTGTTCCTGGCCAAGGGTTTCGGGATCCGGGCGCGCTGAGCCGACGCACGGGGCACGCGGCCAAATTTTTCCAAGGATTTCCAAACTTTTCCAAGGAAAATCCAAGCTTTTCCAAGCTTTTTCCAAGGAAATTCCAAGCATTTTCCTTGGCGGTTTCCAACGAAATCAAAGGCCTGGCGGCGGCGGCGGTCGTTTTCGCGCTTCCGAAGCCCGCCGAGTCGAACCGACCCCCGCCAACCGCGCTCGCCGGCCGCGACCGCCGCCGAGATACGATTTTTCAGGCTATCACGACCTTTGTTTTTCCAGAAGACAATGTCGCGCCGCGCCGGCCCGCGCCGGCGATCGCGACGTCCCCGACCAGGCTCGGCAAGCGAACGCGCGCGGTCGCGACCTCCGGATCGCCGCGCTGGGCTCGCGATGCTGGACGCCCGGACTCGATGCGAGGACGGAGCGCTCACAGCGAGGGGTCGAAATCCGACCCCCCGGCTCCGCTCGTCGGTTATGGGGGAAGCGGCTATTCCGTATGCTGACGCGGATGGCGGACAAGCGTGCATCCTTGCCGTTCGCGGTATTGAAACCGACGCCCGAAACCAGTCATTCGGAGGGCATTAATTACGGTACCGCTTCGAATAGTTTCTCGCCGCTTGCCAGCACCGGCAGGGGGAATGGGCGATCAGGCGGTTCCTGGATCGTCGCGGTGCCAGCGGGCGCCATGATTGCCATCAGCTCGTCGTGGAACCCGGCCAGCTCTGCTGCTGACTTTCCGCGCAATTCTACGGTCGGCATCCCATGCGTGTTGGGATTCCACTGCTCGAGCCAGCAGATCAGGGGACTAAGCGGAATATCCAGGTATCGGAATACCAGATTGTCCTTCGGCACGACCTCGAAGCGGTTCGCGATATACTCTCGCAGCTCGTGATAGTAGACATTCTGCGATGCCAGCTCGACCGCTTGCTCCGCCGGCGAGCCACGATGCCAGTGTGCCATTTGGTAGTAGTCGAGATTTGCGTTGAAGCTGATCGCCAGGACGTCGGTGAACGGACCGAATTGCGCGCGTCCATCTACCGCCGCGAAGCTGGAATATATCTCGATTTGGACATGCGGCCGCAACGACAGACTCATAAACTGGTTGTCGTGCGCCCCGGGCACGCCGTTGCGCCGCAGATACTCGACTAATCGGCGCCCATTGGTCGTAAGCCCGGCGATGAAGGTTGGATATTCGAGCTTTGCGTAGAGCGACTCGGTGATGTCGGCCGCGTCAAGAAGCGCCAGATGGTGTTTCGTCAAAAGGCTGAAGTAGCGCGTGAAGAACGGATAGAGTGCCGCGCGATCGAAAGTGTAGGTGATCGGAATCGCCCCGTCGCGCTCTCGGACGGCCTTGCGGATGAGATCGGCAAGCAGGCTCGAATGGAATTGCAGCTTGCTGCACAAGCCCCATAGCCCTTCGATGAAGAGGTCGAGCGCCGTGAGTGTGACCGCTGCACCGCTGCTTCCATCCACGTGTATCACGGCCTCCAGCTCGCGCCGAAGTTCGGCATATTGCTCATCGCTGTAGACTGTGAGGTCGAATCGGCTGTGGAGATAAGCCTCAAAGTCACGATCAAGCTTATTGGCCTTTGAGAATTCTATGTAGGGCGTACCCGACGGGTCGTCCGCTCGAGATTCAACGTAGCAGCTTACGTCGACCCAGTAGACGTTCCCATCGTCGGGGTGATGGACCAGGAGAAACAGGGGGATTGACAGCTCCCGCCAATAGGTGAGGTCGTCTTTGTCGGGATAAAACCTAAAGGATGAGTCGGTCTCCGAGCGAACGTAGCTTACACCCGACTTGACCTGGGCGCCCACGAGTTTACCGGTCGGGAACTCACCCAGCGCGATCTCGATCGTGCCGTCGACACCAACATCTTCCTGCAGGAGGTTGCGCCAGATAAGGTCGAGCTTATTGCATGCCTGCTCGACCGCGATCACGCCGGCACGCTCTTGCTTTGCGTTGCGCACGCGCTTCTTCAAACGAGTCGATCTCCAAATGGCGATGCACGCCGGCTTTGGCCGAGCAACAATAGCAGCTTGCGCCCGGCCGCCGACATCGCCGCGAGGCTTTTCTTTGTCAGATCAATCTGATGGAGTTCTGTCATTGGCCAGTTCTTCGAGTCCGCGTGCTTTGCATCATACAGCCCGGAAATCACGGCGTCTCACGTATACTGACGGTGCGGCAGCGATGCCCGCACCGAGCCGCCGCGTTACCCAATCCTCCGGAATGAGCTATTGAGCGTGTAGGATCGGGCAAAGGAAAGCCATCCCGATGAAAAACGTCCCGAGGGCGACGATCGACGAAGATGTCATCGACTCGCTCGCCGCCGCTTTGTCGCGGCTTCGCTATGGACCGCGCGTAGATACATCCATGATGGGTCCGCCCCTGGGGCCAGTGGCGGCCCAACTTGAGCAGCGCGCCGAACGTGTCGTGCGGCGCGTAATGAACTACGTCCCAGAAAAAAAGCGCCGTCACCCGCACATTTTCTTCTGTGAAGATGAGCAGTACGGCGCTTTCGCGCTGCGGGATAAATACGATTACATCGTACTAAAAGTCGGTCTCGTTCTGAGACTTACTCATTTCTGCGAACGCATGATGTCGAGTCCTGGACTATGGCCGGACGTCCGCGATTGTGCAGCGCGCAACGCATTGGCGGTTGTCTTCATGAGCGAATGTTTTGATTTGGTCGTTCGTCACGAACTCGCGCACCTCGTTCTCGGGCATGTCGATCCGGATGGAATTGCTGCGAGGCGTGATCCGATCGCCGCTCAGACGCTTGAACTCGTGGCGGACGATCACGCCGCATCTTGGGGGTTAGAAAATCTTACGCGCGTTCCGGAGATGATCGGCAGCTTGCCTGCCGGCATCAACGGCGGGTATCGCGAATTTCACAGGACGCCCGAAGACGCGATGCTGAACTATCTTCTCGTGATATATTTTGTGTTCCGCATGATGGATGAGGCCCCGTGGGACTCCGACACGCTTGCACGCCGGAGCCACTCACCTGCGTCGATGCGATTCCATGCGGCCTGCATCCATCTGAACGAAACTCTCAAGCGCATTGGAAATACAGAGATGCAGGCCCAGTTTCTGAGGGCGCGAAAAGAGGTGTGGGACAGGGGTGAGAGCACATTTGCCAAAGTGCTTGACCGCGAACCGGACCTTGGGCTCGAAGATCGGACGATGAGCGACGAATGCGAAAAGCTCTACGAAAGGATGTCTGCACAAGCCCGAATTTTGCCGCAACACTTCTTTGGTTTGGCATAACTTCGTCGCGGGTGTCGGCGCGCAGCTAGAGGTATTTTTCAATGGCTGCTCGAACGCCAGTTCTCGCCGACCATCGCAAGGTGGGGTCGCGTCTGATCGCACCGTTCAACGACATGTTCGGGCCGACGCGCGACGTCTCTTGGATCAACACGATGATCCCCGAGTTGCTCTGGATCGCGCTGATACAGGACGTGCACGGGTCTAGGCGCGGGGTCGAGATCATCACAGCCTTCACGCGCGACGTGCGCGCGAGTTCCGCCGATCGCTCGACCGAAATTTGGGCAGCGGCAGGCAAGTTCACGGCGATTCCTGGCGAGGCTCTTCGGGCGATAGTCACCGGAAGCCCCGAGAACTATGCTGACGAACTCCGCGATGCGTTGCGACCGCTCGCGGCCTGGTATCCGTCCCATCCGCTGAACGCATTGCTGGCGGGCGAGACACTCGATGCTTCGGCCGACGAGCTTACCTATCTCAAACGCACGGTCGCGACACTTTTTGATCGCTCCTGCAAAGCCGCTATCATGACGCAGGCGACTGCCGTTTGGCTCGCCTTCGATGCCGACCGGCTTAAGGTTGCCCCAGATTTGTCGCTCGCCCAGTTTCCCCGGATCGAGGAATATCCCGAAACGGAACTATCGTTGCGTATTGCCGCGTCCATACGCGCGTCGCTCAACCAGTTCTTTGGCGACACGGCCATTATGGCATCAGAGTCGGACTGGCCTGCCGCATTCTGGAATCGCGGTCTGGAGATTGCCCCTTGCGAGGACTACGATGGACGCTGACGAAGACGACGCGGCAGGACAGGCGATCGACGTTCTTGCGATAACCGGTCGTTTCCGCGCTGGCGTGAATTTGGAGCTTGCCGCTAGGCTCGCAGCCTGGCCGCCCGATTTCAATCACATCCAGGTCCACGAAGTGATCGGCGGAATGCTTGCGCGGCAGGCGACCCTGATCAAAGGCCTCGCAGATGCGCCGCCGATTTGGACGGCTAATAGCGCTCCGGTCATCCTGCGCGCGATCGCTGACGTTTACATCAACATCGCCTGGTTGCTGCTGAAGCCCCAGGAGCGTTGTCTCCAATTCATCTCCTTCGGTCTCGGCCAATCCAAGCTCGAACTTGAGCACTACCGTGCCGAGATCTCGTCCCGCGAGGTGACCCCAGAGGAGACCGCCATGCTCGGCGCGCAAGAAGCGTGGATCGATAGTCAGCGCGCGACGTTTCTCCAGGACGTCAATCTCGGAAACTGGTCTGGCACATCCGTCCGCAAGATGGCCGAAGAGGCCGGGTGCGTCGACTTTTACAATTTCGTCTACACGCCGTTCAGCGCTTGTGCGCACTCGATGTGGCACCACATTGCAAAATACAATCTCGTCACGTGCTCCAATCCGCTTCACCGGCACCACCGTCGGCCAACCAGCGCCGCCGCCGACCCTGACATCCACTATCTTCTGCTAGCGGCGAAATACTGGGCGAAGACCCTCGGCACCTTCGATGAACGGACCGGAATTGCCGTCAACCGCTCCGCCGCATATACGCAGCTCGTCGCGGAATTGACCGACCCGGCGGATGCGGACGAATGATCAACTTCGTCGAAAGAAACGTCCGTTCCTAGAACTTGAGCGGCAAAAGCTGACCGACCGCCCCCGGCCACGCCCCGCCCCTCCAGCCCGTCGCTGGGATGACGTCAGCGCCAACTGAGGGCGGGCGCGACGTGGGTGAGAATCGCCTCGATCACATGGGCGTTGTAGGCGACGCCGAGCTGATTCGGGACCGTCAGCAGCAACGTGTCGGCCTCGGCGATGGCCTCGTCCCTCCCGAGCTGCTCGACGAGGACGTCCGGCTCTGCGGCATAGCTACGGCCGAAGATGGCTCGCGTCTTTTCGTCGATGAGGCCGATCTGGTCCTCTTCCTCCCGCCCGCGTCCGAAGTAGGCGCGATCGCGATCGTCCACCAGCGCGAAGATGCTGCGGCTCACCGAGACGCGCGGTTCGCGCGCATGGCCGGCCTCCTTCCAGGCGACGCGGTAGGCCCGGATCTGGGCGGCCTGCTGGATGTGGAAAGGCTCGCCGGTCTCGTCGTCCTTCAGGGTCGAGCTTTGCAGGTTCATCCCGAGCTTGGCCGCCCAGACCGCCGTGGCGTTGGACCCGGCGCCCCACCAGATCCGCTCGCGCAGGCCCTCCGAATAAGGTTCGAGGCGCAGCAGGCCCGGCGGGTTGGAGAACATCGGCCGCGGGTTTGGCCGCGCGAAGCCCTCGCCGCGCAGCACGTCGAGCAACGCCTTCGCGTGGCGCCGGCCCATTTCGGCGTCGCTCTCGCCCTCGGCCGGGGCGTAGCCGAAATAGCGCCAGCCCTCGATCACCTGCTCGGGTGAGCCTCGGCTGATCCCCAGTTGCAGGCGCCCGCCGGCGATGAGGTCGGCCGCGCCCGCGTCCTCGGCCATGTAAAGCGGGTTCTCATAGCGCATGTCGATGACCGCCGTGCCGATCTCGATGCGATTGGTCTTCGCGCCCACGGCCGCCAGAAGCGGGAACGGCGAAGCGAGCTGGCGGGCGAAGTGATGGACGCGGAAATAGGCGCCATCCGCGCCCAACTCCTCAGCCGCAACGGCTAGGTCGATGGATTGCAGGAGCGCGTCGGCTGCCGAGCGCGTCTGCGACTGCGGCGAGGGCGTCCAATGCCCGAACGAGAGGAAGCCGATCTTTTTCATACCGGCGCAGCCTACCGGCGTTCCCGATCTATGTCAGCAGGAAAGGCATAGCTGGATTGGTCGCGAAGGCGCCGCCGCCGGGTGGCGCGGAACGTCCGGTTCTGACGATCACCCAATCGGCAATCTGGCGGCCGGGGGTCGATTTCCGGCCATCGCCTCGATCGTCGCAAATGGGGGAGAGCGGACGCAGAAGACCCGTACACGACCTGGCTGCGCTTCGCCATGTCACCACCGTTCGCGCCTCATTCGACGTAGACTTCGTGAATGTCCTTGAATCCGCTCACGAGCTGATTCCCGCCCTGCATCACCACCTGCCAGAACACCGCGTCGTCTCGGTTCTTCAACGTGCCCGGCGCATCCTCGGGCAAAACGCATTCGAGCGTCTGGCGCCAGTCCGTGCCGCGCGACGCTTGGACGGACTGCGGCGCCAGCAGTTCGAGGACCCGCACGACGTTGGACGTTTCCGTCCCGCGGAAACTCTCTCCGAGCGTGTTGTCGTCGTTTCGCTGGCGCGAGCCCCACTTGTAGGTTTCTTCGAGGCATTCGAGTTTCACGCTGAAGTCACGCCAGTCCACCGGACCCGGTTGGATCACGGTAATCCGGATGCGGCGTCCGCGCGGAAACGGCTGCTCGGAGAGTTCGATGATCGGCGCGGGCGGGGAGCCGACGATGACCCGAAAGAGCACGCTGAGCAGCAGCAAGGCGCCGAGGACAAACAACACGCCGCTGGCGACATAGGTCACCAGCCACGGGGGCGCCGGCGTAAAGACATTCGTGCAAGCCCAGTAGAGCCCGGCGCCCATGGCCGCGAGTACAGCTCCCAGCACCGTCGCGAACAAAGTCGGCCGTTTCGGGCGCGTGAGCCGGGTCGGAAGCACGAGGTTATCGGGAAGCCCGAATTTATTCAGTGCGCCGTTTGTGACGTTGAGCATGGCGTGCAAGTCCCGACCGCGGCCTCGCCGCACTTACGGCCAGCTTACGGGACGCGGAACTCTGAAGCAGCTGAAAATTCGCGGCCTGTCGATCGCGCGAACTTCCGCGAATGTGAAGGGTTTAGGACGCTGGCCCCTGCGCGAGCGAGGCCGTAGGTCGCAGGCCGGCGTCTGAAACCCTTCACAAAGTCCGACATTGCGACCGGCGATCCCGACATCCGGCGTGGCTCGATTCCAATCGTCTCACGCGCAATCGCTAGAGCGGTTTTCGAGCGGGATGAATCGACGGGGATTCCCGAATCGGGCTTGATCTGATTCAAGCTGTGCGCCGGCGAAGGAGGCCGGGAGGCATGGCTCTTTCGGAAGATCTTCGCGCACGGT
>JBEKGN010000052.1:0-12750 GCA_050012775.1 Roseiarcus sp. | reverse complement strand
TGCGGGCCGAACCACCCGTCCGGCGAGACGCCCGTGATCGCGTAGCGCGCGGCCGTGGCCAGACGCGTGAACAAGCTCGGGGGCAGCGGCGTCTCGATCGCTTCGGTCGGCATGCGGTCTTTCCCCACCGGCTGGCGGCCATCGCCGGGCTCGGGCGACAGCGGCGATTGAAGAAAGGATACGAACGGATTTTAGATTTGGCAAGAACAAATCATGAACAGTCCGCCTGCGACAAAGGTTCGTCTCGCGATATCAATGATCTAGCGAACGGCGCGGACAGCTTGCCGGCGCGGCTCGCCGCCGCCGCCGACGCGACGGCGCGACACTTCATGCCCTGAAGTGATCGGCGCATCTTCAAAATCAGGTTTCGCGCGAAGCGTTCGCGGTCGATGGTGCGCCCGGTTTCGAGCCATTCCAGCGGGACGATCGATGAGCGTTTACGAACTCGCGCGGCTGCCGCGCATCACCGCGGGCGTCGGCGCGCGCGAGCGGATCGCGGCGCTCGCGGGCGCCGGCGGCGCCGCGCTGCTCGTCGCCGACCCCGGCCTCGGGGCGACAGGCCTGATCGAGGAAACAGTCGCCGGCCTGCGCAAGGGCGGCTTCGCGGTCTCGCTGTTCACCGCCTTCCAGAGCGATCCGACCATCGCGCAAGCGGACGCCGCGGCGGCCGAGGCGCGGGAAGTCGAGGCCAGCGTCGTCGTCGGGCTCGGCGGCGGCTCGGCGCTGGATCTCGCCAAGGCGGTCGCCGCGATCGCCCCCGCGCCCGATTCGGCCGAGCGCTATCAGCTCTTCGCGCATCCGCTGCCGCCTAGGCCGCTGCGAAAAATCTGCGTGCCCACCACCTCGGGCACCGGCTCGGAGACGACGCGCACGGCGATCCTGACGCGCGCCGACCACGCCAAGGTCTGGCTGTGGGGCGACGAAATCAAGGCCGACGAAGTCGTGCTCGACCCCGAACTGATCAAGAGCCTGCCGCCCGGCCTCACCGCCGCGACCGGAATCGACGCGCTGGTTCACGCGGTCGAAGCGGCGACCAACCGCAACGCCAATCCGGCATCCAACCTCTATGCCTACGAGGCGATCCGGCTCGTCGCGCGCCATCTCACGCGCGCGATCGAACGCCCCGGCGATCTCGAAGCGCGCGCCGCGATGCAATGGGCGGCGGCCTACGGCGGCGTCGCCATCGACAATTGCGGCACGGCGATCGCGCATGCGCTCGGCCACGCCATGGGCTCGCTCAAGCCCATCCACCATGGCCGCGCGGTCGGCGTCGCGATGCTCGCCAGCCTGCCCTGGAATGTCGAGGGCAACGACGCCTTCGGCCCTTGCGCCGCCGCGCTCGGCGCCGAGCCGAGCGCGAGCGGCTTCATCGCGGCTTACGAAAAGCTGCTGCGCGCGTGCGGCCTGAAAATTTCGGTGGCCGACGAATTCGCCGGCGTCGGCGCCGAGGCGCTCGCCGCGCAGGCCGCGCGGCCCGAAAACGCCGCGATGCTGCAATCCAACAAGCGCGCGGCGAGCGAGGCGGATTTGCTCGAACTGGCCAAGCGGATACTTTCACAGGCCTGAGGAGAAGACATGCTCGACCGTCCGACTTCGAAGGCGGGCTGGCTCGCCCGCGCCGCCGCGCTGAAGCCGGAAGGCCGCGCCTTCATCGACGGCGCCTATGTCGGTCGCGCGGTCGACAAGTAGATGGATTGCAAGACGATTTGGACGGCGTACAAGTGAGCCACCCCTTTTCCCGCACAGCGGGAGAAGGGGGCGCGCGGCGCCGGATGAGGGTCTCGCCGCAGACTCTTCGCCAAGAGATTTGCTCCGAACCGCATGCCCTCATCCGGCCTTCGCTGACGCGAAGTCCACCTTTTCCCGCCGCGCGCGAGAAGGAACTCCATGAGAGGGAGCCGACATGACCGAGCCTTTCACGCCTCTCGCCCACGCTCCCAAAGCAATCATCACGGCGATCGAGATCACCCGCCATCGCCTCCATTTCGATCCGCCGTTTCGCGCGAGCTGGGACACCAGGCCGCGCACGTTCTGGGACGCGGCGATCGTGCAAGTGCATACCGATCTCGGCGTCACCGGAATCGGCTCGGGCGACATGATGCTCGGCTTCGAGGGCCACGAACCGCTGTTCATCGGCGAAGACGCGCTGGCGCTGGAGCGCCATTGGCGCATTCTCAACAACATCAGCTTTCATTGGGGCCGCTGCTGGCCGCTCGATCTGGCGCTGTGGGACCTCGCGGGAAAGATCGCGGGCCAACCCTGCTGGAAACTGATCGGCGGCCTGTCGAACAGCGTGCGCGCCTACGCCTCGTCGGGAAGCCTGCGCGGCCCGGCGGAACTCGCCGCCGCGGCGGAGGGCTATATCGCCAAGGGCTTCACCGCGCTGAAGATCCGTTTCCATCGCGGCGACTGGCGCGCCGACATCAAGGCGCTCGAAGCGGTGCGCGCGCGCGTCGGCCAACGGCTCGATCTGATGGTCGATTGCAATCAGGGCTGGCGCATGTCGTGGGACGCCTATGCGCCCTGGACGCTCAAGGACGCGCTCGAGGTCGCCCGCGAACTGGAGCAGCTCGGCGTCTATTGGATGGAGGAGCCGCTGCATCGCGGCGACCGCGCCGGCATGCGAGCCTTGCGCGAGCGGGTCGACGTGCGCGTCGCGGGCGGCGAGATGACGAGGGAGCTCTATGAGTTCCGCGACCTCATCACCGAGGGCTGCCTCGACGTGTTGCAGCCCGACGCCGCGCTGGCGGGCGGGCTCACCGGCCTGCGGCGCGTGGCGCTGATGGCGCAGGAGCACAATCTGATCTTCACGCCGCACACCTGGACGAACGGCATGGGCGTCGTCGCCAACGCGCATCTGACCGCGGGGCTTTGCGACGCGCCGTTCCTCGAATTTCCTTACGATCCGCCGGAATGGGATGTGGACCGTCGCGACTACATGATGGCTGAGCCCTTGCGGGTGAACGACGCGGGTCATATCGTATTGTCCGACAAACCCGGCATGGGCTACGAGCTGGCGATCGACTTGCTCGTGAAAACGCGAATCGGTTGAAGTCTCGCGCCTCGTCCGGGGGGAGGGACGATGGATCGCAAATGGTTGCCGCTCAACGCGCTGCGCGCGTTCGAGGCGGCGGGGCAGCATCTGAGTTTCACGGCCGCCGCCAATAGTCTGACCGTCGCGCAGAGCGCGGTGAGCCGGCACGTCATCGTGCTCGAGAATTTTCTCGGCGTGTCGTTGTTCGAGCGTCGGCCGCAACAATTGGTGCTGACCGAGGCGGGGCGGCATATTCTGCCAGTCGTCTCGAAGTCTTTCGACCGCATCGATCAGGCGCTCGGCGAAGTCATCAAGGAGAAGGGCCGGCCCAAGCGGGTGCTGAAGGTCGCGTTGCCGACGTCCTTCGCGCATCGCCTGGCGATTCCGATCCTTCGTGATTTTCGCGCGGAGAATCCCGGCATCAGCCTCGAAATCGTCTCCAAGCCGACGACGGGCACGGAGGTCGACGGCGATATCGACATCGCCATCGTCTATTCCGAGCCGCGCGTCACCGACGCGATCCATGACCTGTTGTGGATGGTGCGCGCCACGATCCTGTGCAGCCCGAAGCTGTTGGAGACTGTCGATCGCTCCGATCCGGCCAAGTTCATCGCGGCGAACGATCTTCTCCATGTCAAGATCGACGGTCGCCCCCGTCACTTCTTCTGGGAGATGCTGGCGCGCTCGATCGGCCGTCCCGACCTTGCCGTCGATCGCGGCCTGGTGTTCGACACGGAGCAGTTGGCGGTCCAGTACGCGACGCAGGCCGACGGCCTGGCCCTCGCCGATCCCCTTCTGTTCCACGAGGAGATCAAGGCTGGACGACTCGTGCGCCCGTTCGACCTGTGGCTCGACGAAGGTTACGGTTATTATCTGACCACGCACCCGGAAGACCTCAGCAACGAGGCGGTCGCGCTGTTCCGCTCGTGGCTCATCGCGCGCTTCAGCGGGGCCGCGGAGGGCAAGCCGCCTGAAGCCGAAAGCGCGCTCGCCGAGGGGTCGAAGATGCGCACGGCCAAGTGAGGGCGAACCGGGGCGCGACGGCCAAATTGGCATATGGCGATGCTATTTTCGCGCGTGGCGCCGCCGGGGTCGCTCGCTACAGTGCGCGTCGCCGTTGGAGCGCTCCGCATTTCGGCGTGAGCGCCTCCGCTCCCCGCAAGCGGGGAGAAGGGACGCGGCGCCACGTTACGGTGCGCGTCGATCCAATCGAAGCGCGCTCTAGAGGGCCGCGCGCAATCATTCGCGCCCGGTCGCAGCAAGCCCAACGTGAGGCGCGAATATGTCCGCTGATCCGCTGAGCGAGGATTCCGCTCGCCGCCGTCGTCGCGGCGAACGTTCGGCGGCTTCGACGCCGCCGTCTCGGGCGCCGCAGCCGCGACTGCCGTTCGCGCCGGTCGATCTCGTTTCCCGCGACGAACTCGAATCGATCCATCGCGCCGCGCTGACGGCGTTGCAGGAAATCGGCGTCGATTTTCTGCACGAAGAAGCCAAGGCGATGCTCCAGGCGGCCGGCGCCGACGTCGATCCGGCGTCCAATCGCGTGCGGTTCGATCCGGCGCTCGTCGAGGCGCAGATCGGCAAGGCGCCTCGCCAGTTCACGCTGCACGCGCGCAACCCCGGGAGAAGCGTCGTCATCGGCGGCGCGCACGTCGCCTTCTGCTCGGTCGGCAGCGCGCCCAATTCGTTCGATCGCGAGGGCGGGCGGCGGCCCGGCAATCACGCCGACTATCGTAACTTCATTCGCCTGGGCCAGAGTTTCGATTCGATTCACGTTTGGGGCGGCTATCCCGTCGAGCCCGCCGACATTCACGCCTCGGTGCGCCACCTCGACGCGCTGTTCGACATGCTGACGCTTTCGGACAAGCCGATCCACGCCTACAGCCTCGGGCGCGAACGAATTCGCGACGCGATCGAAATGGCCAAGATCGCGCGCGGCGTCGACGACGCGACGCTCGAGCGCGAGCCCTCGCTGTTCACCATCATCAACTCGTCCTCGCCGCTGCGGTTCGACACGCCGATGCTGGAGGGCGTGATCCAGATGGCGCGGCGCAACCAGGTCGTCGTGCTGACGCCCTTCACCCTGGCCGGCGCGATGGCGCCGGTGACGCTGGCGGGCGCGCTGGCCCAACAGCACGCCGAGGCGCTGGCCGGCCTCGCGCTCGCGCAGATCGTGCGGCCGGGCTCGCCCTTCGTCTATGGCGGCTTCACGTCCAACGTCGACATGAAGTCGGGCGCGCCCGCCTTCGGCACGCCCGAATATATGAAGACCGCTGTTATCGGCGGGCAATTGGCGCGCCGGCTCGGTCTGCCCTATCGTTCGTCCAACGCCAACGCCGCCAATTCGCTCGACGCGCAGGCGGCGTACGAGAGCGTGTTCTCGCTGTGGGGCGCGATCATGGGCGGCGTCAATCTCTTGATGCACGGCGCGGGTTGGATGGAAGGCGGCCTGCAAGCCTCGTTCGAGAAAATGGCGCTCGACGCCGACCTGCTCGCCATGGTCGCTGAATTCCTGAAGCCGGTTCGCGTCGACGAGGGCGAGCTGGCGCTCGAGGCGATGCGCGAGGTCGGTCCCGGCGGCCATTTCTTCGGCGCGGCGCATACGCAAACGCGCTATCGCAACGCCTTCTTCGCGCCGATGATTTCGGATTGGCGCAATTACGAGAGCTGGCGCGAGGCGGGCGCGCCGACCGCCTATGACGCCGCCGAGCGCATCTACAAGGAAAGGCTGAGAACCTACGCTTCGCCCGATTTCGAGCCGGAGCGCCGCGAGGCGCTCGCCGCCTTCGTCGCCCGCCGCAAGGCGGAAGGCGGCGCCCCGACGGACTTTTGACGAAAATGCCGGGCGAGGGGTCGTTCTCTGCGGCGCCCGGGCGCGAGGCGCGCGCGCCGCTCGCCGCGCTGGCGGTCAGTCCGTTCGCGGCGGTCGCCGCAATGTTCTTCGCCTTCGGACTGGGCCTCGGCACGTGGTCGGGCGCCGCGGCGACCGTGCTGCTGCGCGTCGGCGTCGGCGCCTCCGCTTATGGCGTGGCGCTGACGCTCTTCACCGGCGCCTATCTCGTCGCGATGTCCTCGGCGGGCGCGCTCTCGCGCCGACTCACGGTCAAATGCGTCCTGATCGGCGCGGCGCTCGCGTCGGGGCCTGTGCTTGCTTGGCTGCTTCTCGTCGGCGGACCGCTCGCCCTCTTCGTCGCGCTGACGATCTACGGATTCTTCGGTGGCGTGGTCGATCTCACCATGAACGCGGCGGGCGCGCGTATCGAGCGCGGGCTCGGCCGCCCGATTCTCGCGCGGCTGCATAGCGGCGCTTCGGCCGGAATCGCGGTCGGAGCGGCGGGCGGCGGCGCGCTCGCGGCGAGCGCCGCGCCCTGGGTGGCGAGCGCGGTCGTCATCGTCGCCATGATCTGGGCCTCGGCCCTTGTCGCCGCCTCCGTTCCGTCCGACGCGGCGGCGGACGTGGGCGGCGCGACGATCGAGCGGCGCGGCCTGCTGTCGCGCACGCTCGTCGTGATCGGGCTGGTGATCGGCGTCTCCATCGCCTGCGAGAGCGCGGCGATGACCTGGTCCGCGTTGCTCCTGCGCCACGAGGCGCCGCAATGGGCGGCCCTTTCCGGCCTCGGCGCGGCGTTCTTCGCGGGGTGCCAGGCTTCGCTGCGCTTCAACGCCGACCGGCTGCGCGCCCGCTTCGACGATCGCCGGCTCATCGTCGTCTCCCTGGCGGTCGCCGGCGCCGGCTTTCTGATCGTCGCCGCGCACGCCGGCTTCGCCGTCAGCGTGCTGGGTTTTGCGATCATCGGCTTCGGCACCGGCTCGGTGGTGCCCTGCGGCTTCGCGCTGGCGGCCTCGCGGCCGGGCGTTTCCGCGGCGGTCGGCCTCTCCACCGCCGCCTTCTTCGGCTCGTTCGCGCGACTGCCTGCTCCGCTCGTCACCGGCGCGGTCGCCGACGCTTTTTCCCTTTCCAGCGCGTTTGCGCTGTTCGCCGGCCTGCTCGCCCTGGCGGTCGTCGCGACGCTCGTTTTCATTCGGGCGGAGGCGTCGTCATGAAGTCGCATTGTCAGGTCGCGGTGATCGGCGGCGGCGTGGTCGGCGCGAGCGTGCTCCATCATTTGACGAAGGGCGGTTGGAAGGACGTCGTGTTGATCGAGAAGTCCGAGCTGACATCGGGCTCGACGTGGCACGCGGCCGGCGGCATGCACACCCTCAACGGCGATCCCAATGTCGCCAAGCTGCAGCAATACACCATCAACCTCTACAAGGAGATCGAGGCGATCTCCGGCGTTTCCTGCGGCATGCACGTCACCGGCGGCCTCAATCTCGCAGGCACGAGGGAACGGCTCGACTGGCTGAAGATGGCGCGGGCGCGCGGCCGCTATCTCGGCATGAATCTCGAAATTATGTCGATCGACGAAGCCGTCAAAATGTATCCGTTCATCGACAAGAAGCATTTCGTCGGCGCGATGTTCGATCCCGTCGAGGGCCATCTCGATCCCTGGGGCGTCACCCAAGCCTACGCAAAGTGCGCGACCTTGGCCGGCGCCGAGATCAACCGCTTCACCCGCGTCGTCGATCTCAAGGCCCGCCCCGACGGCTCGTGGGACGTCGTCACCGACAAGGGCAATCTCGTCGCCGAGCGCGTAGTCAATTGCGGCGGCCTGTGGGCGCGCGAGGTCGGGCGCATGGTCGGTCTCGAACTGCCGGTGCTGGCGATGGAGCACCATTACCTCATCACCGAGGACATCCCCGGCGTCATCGATCCCAAAGTCGACAAGTTCCACGTCATCGACTTCGAGGGCGAAATCTACATGCGCCAGGAAGGCGGCGGCATGCTGATCGGCACCTACGAGCAGGCCTGCCAGCCATGGAGCGAGCGCGAGACGCCATGGGACTTCGGCCAGAACCTCTTGCCCAACGATCTCGACCGCATCGCGCCGAGTCTGGAGACCGCGTTCGAGCACTTCCCGGAACTCGGCAAGGCGGGCATCCGCAAGGTCGTCAACGGTCCCTTCACTTTCGCGCCGGACGGCAATCCGCTGATCGGGCCGGTGAAGGGCTTGAAGAATTTCTGGGTCGCCTGCGGCGTCATGGCCGGTTTCAGCCAGGGCGGCGGCGTCGGCCTCGCGCTCGCCAACTGGATGATCGAGGGCGATCCGGGCCACGACGTCTGGGGCATGGACGTCGCGCGCTTCGGCGACTGGGCGACCATGGCCTACACCAACGCCAAGGTGCGCGAGAATTATTCGCGCCGCTTCCGCATCCGTTTCCCCAACGAGGAGCTGCCGGCGGCGCGGCCGCTGCGCACGACGCCGATCTACGATCGCCTCGTCGCGGAAAACGCCGTGTTCGGGGAATATTGCAGCCTGGAAAATCCGCTCTGGTTCGCACCGAAAGACATGGAGCCGCGCGAGGATGCGACGTTCCGCCGCTCCAACGCCTTCGAGCCCGTCGGCCGGGAATGCCGCGCGGTGCGTTCAGGCGTCGGCATGACCGAAATCGCCAATTACGGAAAGATCGAGGTCGAGGGGCCGCGCGCCGCGGAATTCCTCAGCGCCGTGATGGCCAACAAGCTGCCGACCGTCGGGCGCCTGGCGCTGTCGCCGATGCTGAACGAGCGCGGCAGGCTGATCGGCGATTTCACCATCGGCCGCACCGCCGAGGACAAGTTCCTGCTCGTCTGTTCCTACGCCGCCGAGGGCTATTACCTCAGATGGTTCGAGCGGCACGCGCCGGCGAGCGGCGTCTCCCGTCGCGCGGCGTCGATGGATTATCCCGGCCTGTCGATCGCGGGCCCGAAGGCGCGCGACCTCCTGCAAAAGCTGACGCGCGACGACGTCTCGAACGCAAAGTTCCCCTTCCTGTCGTTCCGCAAGATGGACGTCGGCATGATCCCGGCCCTGGTCGGCCGCGTCAGCTTCACCGGCGAACTCGGCTATGAGATCTGGGCGCGGCCGGAATATCAGCGCGCGCTTTACGATCTGCTGCTCGAAGCGGGCGCGCCGCTCGGCCTGACCCAGTTCGGCATGCGGGCCTTGCTTTGTCTGCGCCTGGAAAAGAGCTTCGGCACGTGGGCGCGCGAGTACCGGCCGATTTACGGCCCCTACGAGGCGGGGCTCGGCCGCTTCGTCGATCTCAAGAAACACGATTTCATCGGCCGCGAGGCAGCCGTGCGGGAAAAGGAGAGCGGCGGCAAGCTGCGCCTGCAGACCTTCGCGGTCGAGGCGGTCGACGCCGACGCGATCGGCGACGAGCCGATCTGGCGCGACGGCAAGGTGGTGGGCTGGGTCACCTCGGGCGGCTACGGCCATTGCGTCGGCCGATCGCTGGCGATGGGTTATGTCGAGAAGGAATTGGCCGGCGCCGATTCGGGGTTCGAGATCGAAATCATCGGGGAACGTCGCCCAGCGATTCGGCTCGATGGGCCGGCTTACGATCCGGCGGGTCTGGCGATGCGCGGGTAGGGGCCTCCATTCCCCAGCGGAAAGGCACGCGCGCTTTGCGCCTGCCCTTCATTGCGCGCGACGCAATTCCAGGCTATTCGCGCATTTCAGCTTACGCGCCGCATGAAATATCGGGGCCATTTTCGGGAGCGGCTGTGCAGTATTTTGTCAGGGAACCCCGCGTCTCCGTCGTGATCGTCAATTGGAACTACGCGCGGTACGTCGCCGACGCGATCCGATCGGTCAAGCATCAAACCTATCAGAATTTCGAGTGTCTGGTGATCGACAACGGGTCGAGTGACGGCAGCGCCGCCGCGATCGCCGACGCAATCGGCGGCGATCCGCAATTCGCGGTTCACCAATTGCCCGGAAATCTGGGACATCTCGGCGCCGCGCTGTGGTCGCTCGATCGTCTCCAAGGCGAGTTCGTCACATTCCTGGATGCGGACGACGTGTTGTTTCCGGGATACCTTCTCAATCACCTCCAGGCGCATCTCAGCACCGACTGGCCTACGGGCTTCACTTCCAGCGCGTGCTTCGAAGTGAATGCGGCCGGCATGCAGCTAACGGCGGGCTTTTGCTTCGCCCACCATCATTGGCGCAACGGCGCCCCGGCCTTGCGGCCGATGGAGCGCATCGGGCTTCTCGAAGCAACCGACGCCGCCGCCTATTCCGCATTGGCCGAAGCGACGCGCTACTTGCCGGCGGACGCCCGCGGCTGGCTTTGGTCTCCGGGCTCGTCGAACATGTTCCGCCGCGCGCTGTTGGAGAGGTTTCGGCCGCATGTCGCGTCGCCTGCGGTGTTTGGCGGCGTGGACGGCTTTTACCTACCCATTCTGCACGCTGTCACCGGCTCGAATGTGATCGACCTGCCACTGTCAGCCTATCGCCTGCACGGCGAGAATGACCATTCGGGGCTGCCAGCTCTCGTAGGCGTGCGCACCGGCCACGCGAAAGTGGAAGCGCAGAGCGCCGCCGTGTCCCGCCTCGCGCTTGTCTCTTTGATCGATGGTTTCGACAACCTTCCTACCGATAAAGAGCGATTCTGGACCATTCTCGAAGTCGCTGTGAGCATTGGGGCGCTAGCGCCCTTCAACGATGCCGGCATCAAGGCGGCGTTTGCTCGTCAATATCCCGCTCTGTCGCGCTATTTCGGAGAACGGCGCGTGATCCGCGAACTTCGGCGCTGGATGACATTCCGGGATTTATTGGAAATTGCGCTTCGCGGCCGCAAGGGACCGCAGCGTTTTGCGACGGTTCGTCGGACCCTCGTCATCGCGACGCGTCACCACGTCCGTCGCGCCCTCGGGAAGGCGCTGGGCTAAGGCGATTCGGAGCGTTCCGAACGCCCCGGCTCTCCGCGGCGGCGTTCGCTCGCGAGATTGTCCGGTCGCATTCCCGCCAACAGGGACGATGCCGCGACGCGCGCTTGAGCCCCCTAGGAAAGATCCGTCTTCGTTGTTTAGGCATGATCGCCTCGGCCAAATGACGCGCGGTCGAGACGCCCAAGCGCGCCCGAAGGCTTGCCGCTCCCCGGCGAGGCGATGACGCGGCCTCGCGGGGGAGCAAGCCTTGGTCGCGCGCGGCTCAGCTGCGCGCCGCTTCCCGGGCGATTTGTTCGATGTCGGCGCGATCGATGCCGAGATCATGCAACTCGCGGTCCGTATAGGACGAAAGTTCCTGAATCACCGACCAGTACACACGCCGCTCGCGGAAAAATCGCCGAATGAAGGAAAAGTTCATGGCAGTCTCCATCTCGTTAGGGGCCGACGGATCCGGTCACCTGACCTTTTCGGTGGGCCGATTCTCTCGAGCGTTCCTTCTCCATGACGAGCCAGAGATAATTTGCTGCAGCGCAAAAGTCAATGGTGCGATGCGATAAGTCATGCGAAAGTCGCATGAAGAAATCGTGACGAAAGACGGCGGATTTGGTATTTGTCGTGAAAATTAGAAATTTTCGCCAATTTCAGGCGGTGAAACGCATGCTACTTGCCGTACTCATGCAGCAGGCGCATGGCAGGCATCGGCCCGCCGCGGCTCCGCCCGCCCTGCGGATTCGCGGACCGACGGGATAGCGGCTCATTTTCGGTTTGACAGCGCGGAGATTGCGGCCTAGGGGAGCCGCAACGGGCGCGTCCTCGGCAAGGGGGCGCGTTCGTCGTTTGACGCACCCGTGGCCAAGCCTAGCTCGGCGGAAGCCTGTCGGCGCGGAGTTTTCTCGTTTCGAGAGGGCTCGGCGCAGAGGAGGGCGCGTTCCCTGACCCTTCGAACCAGAGGAACCGCGATGACGAAGCGCGCAGAAGCCAAATACAAGATCGATCGCCGCATGGGCGAGAATATCTGGGGCCGTCCCAAGAGCCCGTTCAACAAGCGTGAATACGGCCCCGGCCAGCACGGCCAGCGCCGCAAGGGCAAGGCCACCGATTTCGGCACCCAGCTCAAGGCCAAGCAGAAGGTCAAGGGCTATTACGGCAATATCTCCGAGCGGCAGTTCCACAAATATTACGAGGAAGCGCTGCGCTTGCGGGGCGATTCGAGCGCCCATCTGATCGGCCTGCTCGAGCGCCGCCTCGATGCGCTGGTCTATCGCGCCAAATTCGTGCCCACCGTCTTCGCCGCGCGCCAGTTCGTCAACCACGGCCACGTGAAGGTCAACGGCCGTCGCGTCAACATCGCTTCCTATCAGGTCAAGGTCGGCGACCTCGTCGAGATCAAGGAATCCTCGCGCCAGTTGGCGGTCGTCATCGAGGCCGCGGCGCTCGCCGAGCGCGACGTTCCCGACTACATCGAAGTCGATCACGCCAAGGGCACCGCCAAGCTGACGCGCATTCCCGGCCTGTCGGAAGTGCCCTATCCCACCCACATGGAACCGAACCTGGTGATCGAATTCTATTCGCGCTGAGCGAAGCGAACCGGTTCGGGAAATTTGCAGGAGCCGCCTTGTCGAGGCGGCTCTCTTGCTTTGTGGGGGCCGGCGTTCCGCCGTCACGGGAAATCGTCATGGCGAAGAGCCATCGGGCGCGCCGAGCGCGCCCGTCATCCTGAAGACGCTCGGCGCGAACGCCGCGCTTCGGTTCGGGGATCGCTTGGTCGCTCTCGATGACGGCGTTGGTTCGATCTCGGGGCCGAATACTCCGGCGTTGAGAATTCGGCGCTTAGAGCGGTTTCCTATCTGACTGCATCGTAACCCGAGGCGGCGAAATAGTTTTGGCATTCGGTGGGCTTGAAGAGGTCGAGGCAGCGGCCGATGGCCGACCATAATCCATCGACGGTTCGCTCCGC
>JBEKGN010000051.1:0-12930 GCA_050012775.1 Roseiarcus sp. | reverse complement strand
GCTGCGATCGTAGCGAGCGCGATTTTCCTTCGTCCACATCGGCGGCGGCTCCCCAAAGAATCAGGCCGCCTCCCTTGAATCACAAATGACTCAGCCGATTCAATATGTTCCCGGACAGACACTTAGACGTACATAACCCCGGGCGGATCTATAGACGCGGTCGCGGACCGCGTTCCGGCGGCTCGAGAGGATTGCGGGGATCCACGGATTTACGGGGCGACAGCCGTATTTGCTTTCTTCACCGCCACGACCGCATTAAGACCGCCAAACGCAAACGAGTTGTTGAGCGCCTTGTCGATCGTCATCGGGCGCGCCACATTCGGCACATAATCCAGATCGCATTCGGGATCGGGGCCGAGATAATTGATCGTCGGCGGCGCGAGGTTATCCTTGATCGCCAGAACCGTCGCCAGCATTTCCAGCGCTCCCGCGGCGCCGAGGGCATGACCGAACAGCGATTTGCTGGCCGAAAGCGGCGTCTTTTTGCTATGTTCGCCGAAAATCTTTTTGATCACGGCGGTTTCCGTCAGATCGTTGATGCGCGTGCCAGTGCCATGCGCGTTGATATAATCGACATCCTCTGGATTCCATCCGGCGTCCCTGAGGCAGTTGGCGACGGCGCGCGCCGCGCCGCCGGCATCCGGCGTCGTCAGATCCTTGGCGTCCGACGACATGCCGAAACCGGCGAATTCGGCGTGGATCGTGGCGCCGCGGGCTTTCGCGTTTTCCAGCGTTTCGAGGACGAACATGGCGGCGCCTTCGCCGATCACCATGCCGGCGCGGTCCCTCGAAAAGGGACGGCAGACATCCGGCGCCATGACGCGCAAGGCCTCCCAACCTCTCAGCGTGCCGAACGTGAGGCAGCTTTCCGCGCCGCCGGTGATAGCGGCGTCGATGAAACCGGAGCGCAGCATGTGCAGGGTCACGCCCATCGCGTGAACGGCGGAAGCGCAGGCGCTGGCCACCGTGAAACCGGGACCGGTGATGCCGGTCGCCATGCTGATCTGGCTCGATCCTGCGTTCACCATCAGACGCGGAATGGTGAAGGGATGGACGCGCCCCGATGTGCCGGGATCAAGGAGCTTGTGGTACGATTCTTCAAGCGTATTCTGCCCGCCGACTCCGGCGCCAGTGATAACGGCGGTCCGTTCGGCCATCTCCGGCGTAAGTTCGAGACCTGAATCTTTCAACGCATCGAGCGCGGCGGCTACGGCGAATTGCGCGAAACGGTCAATGAGGCTTGCTTTCTTGGGATCGATCCAGCTCTCGACCTTGAAATCGACGACCGGCGCCGCCGCAAATTTCACCTCCGCGCCGCGATAGGGAAAGGTCAGCGCGCCGAGGCCGCCGCGCCCCTCAAACAAATTCCGGCGGAATTCGGCGACGTTCTGCCCGATGGGCGAGATGACGCCCATGCCGGTAATGACGATGCGGCGGGTCATACCGATCAACTATCAGTTCGCTGTTTGGCTTTATTCGCCGCCAGTTGCTTCTCGACCATGTCGATGAGGTCGCCGAGCGTCTTGAAGTCTCCCGCATTGGTGTTGGCGTTGAAAGGAAGCTCGATGCCGAATTTGTCCTCAAGGGTGAAGATAACGTCGACCATATCCAGCGAGCTTACCTGAAGGTCAACCAAGGACGCCTCGCGCGTCAACTTGCTGCGGTCGATCTGCGCTTTTTGCGCCACAATGTCGACGATTTCTTCGAACTGGGACATCGTCTTTATTCCTTGTACTTGTTTTCGAGCCGGTCGAGGCGCTCGGTCAAAGCTTCGATTTTACGGAAAAAATGCTTAAGCCTGCTGATGTTGAAAAGATTTTCCATCAGGCGCTCGCGCGGACTGGCGGGAAGACCGCCGACGACGGTCTTGGCGGCGACGTTGCCGGCAACGCCGCTCATCGCCATCACCATGGCATCGTCGCCGATCGTCAAATGATCGGCGATGCCGACCGCGCCTCCCAAAACAACGCGATTGCCGATGGTGACGCTCCCTGCAATGCCGGTGTGCCCGCAAATCAGGCAGTTCGCGCCGATAGCGGCATTGTGGCCGATTTGCACCTGATTGTCGATTTTTGTGCCGTTGCCGATGCGGGTGGGGGCGATGGTGCCCCGATCGATGGAGGCGTTCGCGCCGATCTCGACATCGTCGCCGATGACGATGCCGCCCAGCGAGG
This sequence comes from Roseiarcus sp., assembly GCA_050012775.1. Classification (GTDB taxonomy): domain Bacteria; phylum Pseudomonadota; class Alphaproteobacteria; order Rhizobiales; family Beijerinckiaceae; genus Roseiarcus. Next base: position 10,756 of record JBEKGN010000051.1, on the reverse strand, counting down.
CGATACGCACCAGATCGTAATTAGCGGCTGTCACCGTGCCGGCGCCACCGGATTTTGCTTGTTCAACGCTACCGGGTTGCCGCGTGACAAAGCTGAAGCAGTCGGCGCCCAGCGAGGCGTTGAAATGCACGATGCAGCGTTCGCCGATCGTAACTCCTGCCCCGATTCTGACGCCGGGATAAATCAGCGCAGCGCGGCCAAGGACGGCGCCAGGGCCTATGTAGCTTTGCGGGTGCAGCGTGCTGTCCTCGCCGATCACGGCTCCGGCGCCTATGAAAGCCAGGGCGCCCACGGAGACATTGGCTCCTAGCTTTGCGCCCGGCTCGATAACGGCGGTGGGATGGACGCCCTTATTCACGGGAACGGGTACGGCGAACAGCCCGGTAAGTTTCGCCAGAGCGAGGCGCGGGCGGTCAACTACGATAGCGGCCTCGACAAGGCCAGGCGCAAGTTTGCCTTCGCGGCTGATAACGGCGGCACGCGCACCGCATTTTTCCAGCAATGGCAATAATTTGACGTCCATTGCCAGCGCGAGATCGCCTGGATCGCGCACATCCGCGGGATGGGCGAGGCGCGTGATGGGTATCTGGCCATCGCCGAGCAGTTCGCCGTTCAGAGCCTCGGCCAGAGCTTGCGTTGTGTAGGTGAGAGGCATGGGCAGACCGTTTAAGCCGAGATTCTGCGGATGGAGGCCTCGGTCAGGTTGAGAGTGCCGACGCCGGCCGCCTTTTGCAAGGCGGAAGCGTCGCTGTGGGTTGCAGATGCGCTTCGCAGGCTGTCGGCTCCCGGTCGAGGCCATGTGAAAACTCCGCATTCGCCTGAAAACGGGCGCTCTCAGCACGATTTTCGACGATTGGCGCACCTCTGGTCGCTCAGAATGCTCGAAAACTCGGTGAAGATTGGCGTGACCCATCACTCGCCCGAGTTTTCACACAGCCTGGGTCGAATCCTGCCATTCCGGCAGCCTGTTAAGGCGGGGGCCAAGCGTCAGGTTCACCACTACCTCCCCTTCTCCCATCCCCCGTCGTCCCCCTCGCGCCAATAGCTCGGCGCGGCGCCGGCGGCTTTGACGAGGCTCCATTGCCGGCGCGCCTCGGCCTTGGCCTCTTCGTCGCCGCCGTCGAACAAGAGGATCACGCGCTCATAGGCGCCCCGGGCCGTCGGTTCGGCGAAGGGCGCGGCGGCGACGCCCGAAAGCAGGATGCGCAGCGTCGCGCCATTGGGGTTTTCCTCGCCGGTGGTCAGATAGATCGGCTGCGACTCGGCCCCGCCGTCGCGCGCCGCGCCGTGCGGCAGGAAACTTTCGTCGGCATAGGTCCACAGCCGCTCGTTGAGCGCCTCGACACGCTCCTCCGAGGGCGCCTGCACGACGGCGCGCAGGCTTTGCGCCAGCGCGTCCTCGAGAATTTCCGGCAGCGCCTGATCGATTCGGCGGCGCTCGAGATGATAGAAGCGGAATTCGGTCATCGGACCGCCGGGGTTGGTCGTCCGCGGCGGTGGATTTGAAGGGCGCCCGCCCGTTCAATTTGGCTGACGCAGGCCACGGTCAGTCCGCGCCGACGATGATGAAGGCGCTGTCGGTGTCGGTGACGATCAAGCCGAGAGAGACGCCGCCGGGAGCGTGTTCCTCGGTCTTGCCGGAGATATAGACGTCGCCGCGCTCGCGCGAGGCCTTGAGATATTCGCGCGCGTCGGCGCTCATATCGCGCACGACGCCGCGGCTCTTGGCGGCGTCCCAGCCCAGCGCGGAGCGCAGCGCGGCCGCCTGGAAATTCTCGAACTCGGTCGCCACGCGCGCCGAGGCGGGCTCGGCGACGCGCGCCTCGAAGCGCAGAAGTCCGTCGTTCCGGCACGTCAACGTCCCGTCGACCTCGGACTTCGTCGTGATGTCGAAAACGTCGGTGTCGGTTCTGGCCCGCGAGACCACGAGCGCGTGGCTGAAATCGACCCGCATGTCGCTCGCCGCGGTCCGCAGTTTCTCGATGAAGGCGTCGCAGCCCGCGAGGCCCGGGTTCGCCTGCGCCGGAGCGGCGCAAAGGCAAAGCGCGAGAACCGCGAGCCCCAATCCCGATCGCATCACACGTTGCTCCCTGGCGGTAATCCGAGCCAAAGGCCATTCTCTCTCGATTTCATGACGCCGAAAACAAGGAGCGAAAACTCATCGCTCGCAATATTCGGCGACCAAGCGGTCCAAGAGGCGCACGCCCCAACCCGATCCCCAGGATTGATTGATCTCGTTCGCCGGCGAGTTCATCGCCGTGCCCGCGATATCGAGGTGCGCCCATGGCGTGTCGTTGACGAAGCGCTTGAGAAATTGCGCCGCCGTGATCGCGCCGGCGTTGCGGCCGCCGGTGTTCTTCACGTCGGCGAATTTGGAATCGATCAACTTGTCGTAGGCGGGCCCGAGCGGCATGCGCCAAACCGTTTCGCCCGTCGCCGCGCCCGCGACGCTCAGCCGGGCGGCCAATTCGTCGTCATTGGAGAAGAGCCCGGCGTATTCCTGGCCGAGCGCGACCAGGATGGCGCCCGTCAGCGTCGCGAGGTCGACGATGAATCGCGGCTTGATTCTCTCTTGAACGTACCAGAGCGCATCGGCGAGGACGAGCCGCCCTTCCGCGTCGGTGTTGATGATTTCGATCGTCCGACCGGACATCGATTTGAGAATGTCGCTTGGACGAACAGCGCCGCCGCCCGGCATATTCTCGACCAGACCGATCACGCCGACCGCGTTGACCTTGGCCTTGCGGCCGGCGAGCGCGTGCATCAGGCCGACGACGCAAGCCGCGCCGGCCATGTCGCCTTTCATGTCTTCCATGCCGGCGCCCGGCTTGATGGAGATGCCGCCCGAGTCGAAACAGACGCCCTTGCCGACGAAAGCGATCGGCTTGGCCTTCTTCGCCTTGGCGCCGCGCCAGCGCATGACGACCAGCCGGCTGTCGCGTTTCGAGCCCTGGCCGACGCCGAGCAGCGCGCCCATGCCGAGTTTCGTCATCGCTTTTTCGTCGAGGATCTCGACGTCGACGCCGAGCGTCTTCAAGCCCGCCGCGCGTTCGGCGAAAGCCTCGGGAAACAGCACGTTCGGCGGCTCGTTGACCAGCGTGCGAGCGAACTCGACGCCTTCGGCGACCGCCGTGCGCGCGGGCGCCGCGGCGCGGGCCGCCGCGAAGTCCGCCGTTCCGAGCGTGATCGAGGGCGCCGAGTCGTCGCTCTCGTCGCCGTTCTTTTTCGCCGTCTTGTATTTGTCGAAACGATACGCCCGCAAGCGCAGTCCCAGCGCGAAATCGGCCGCCGCGCCGCCATCCCAGTCGCCCGCCGGCGCTTCGAGGGCCACCTCGACCTTCTTGGCCCCGCCGAGCTTGCCGAAGACAAAGCCGCCCAGCGTCGGAAAATCGATCGGCTTGCCGTCCTTGCCGGGGGCGACGCCGACGACGAGAAGGCGTGCCGCATCGACGCCCGAAGGCTCGAGAATCTCCATGGAAGTGAGGTATTTGCCCCGAAACCGGGCCGTCTTGGCGGCCGCTTCGATCCGGGCGGCGACTTCGCCCAGAAGCGCGTCGACCCGCGGCGGCGCCTTGAGGTCCGCGCCGACGAAGACCACATAGGTTTCGCCCTTAGGCGCCGAAATCGGCCCAAAGGCGATCTTGACGAACTCGCTCATACAAATTTCCCCAGGCACGACGTTAGAGAGGCGCGGCCAGCTTTGCGCCATCGCCGCAAGGACTAATCAAGCGCTTTCACCCGCCCGTCAATAAGGGGACCGCGGCAAAGCGACGCTCCGCGCCCCCTTCCCTTGCGGGACCGCGCCTTGCCAGACGCGCGCGGGCGGGCTAGCGCTGCCTTGCGAGCGAGCGCCGCCGCGGCGGCGGCGCCGGAAAGGATATACGGAAACGGCCACTGGATGTTGCGCATCGAACGATACGTGTTCCGAACTGCGGCGACGGCTTTCCTGGCTGGCCTGATCGCGCTGACCGGCCTGGTTTGGGTGACGCAAGCCCTGCGGCAGATCGACCTCATGACCAACAAGGGCCAGTCGCTTCTGGTCTTTTTCACGATCACCGGGCTCACGCTGCCTTCGCTCGTCGCCATCATCGCGCCGGTCGCGCTGTTCGCCGGCGTGCTGTATAGCCTGAACAAGCTGAACGGCGACAGCGAATTGGTGGTGATGAGCGCATCGGGCGTTTCGCCGGGGCGGCTGCTGCGGCCGTTCGTCGGACTGTTCGCGCTGGTATTCGCGCTCGAGGCGGTCCTTTACGTCGACGTCATGCCCTGGAGCTTCAACGCCATCGAGACCATGACGACGCTCGTTCGCGCCGATTTCATCGCCAATCTCGCGCGTCCCGGCGCTTTCAACGAACTCGAGGCCGGCTTCATATTCCACTTCCGCGAGCGCGCGCCGGATGGCTCGCTGCACGGAGTCTTCATGCAGGATCGCCGCGATCCCGCCCATATCGTCACTTACATTTCCGAAGTGGGAAAGACGGCCGAGAAGGACGACCAAACCTACCTCATCCTGTCGAAGGGCAGCTATCAACGCCCAGAACGTTCCGGCGATTCGGCGATCGTCACTTTCGAGGACTACGCGATCGACCTCTCTCAGTTCGCGCGCAAAGGCGACAGCACCAAGCGGCCGCGCGAGCGCGCGACGCTGCAATTGATCGCCCCAGACCCCAAGGACGCGTCGGCGGTGCGTCTGGCCGGGCGATTGCGCGCCGAATTGCTCGATCGCCTCGCGAGCCCGTTCTACGCCTTCGCGGCGGGCCTCATCGGGTTCGCGGCGCTCGGCGAAGCGCGAACGACCCGCCAAGGCCGGGGCGTGGCGACCGGCGTCGCGGTTCTTGTCTTTTTAGCGTTGCGCATGTTCGGCATCGCCGCGACCTCGCTCGCCGTCAGCAAGCCGAACGCGGCGATTTTGGTTTGGGCGATCCCGATCGGCGCTTCGGCGCTCAGCGTCGACGCGATCTTCGCCGGGCCGTTGAGCCGCGCCCTCCAGGGGTTGCGTCGCCTCGCCGTCACCGGGCCGTTGAGCGATGGGCTCCAGGGATTGCGTCGCCTCGCCTTCGTCGCGACGAGGAAGCCATGATCGGCGGCACGCTCGGGCGTTACTTCGCCAAGCGATTCTTCAAGACGATCGCTGCGGTCTTCGCAGGAGTTTTTGTTCTCATTTACGCCATCGACCTCGTCGAAATGCTGCGTCGTTCCGGCGACACGCCTGGAGCGACCGGACCCTTGATGGCGTGGGTTTCGCTTTTGCATACGCCGATCGTGGCCGAGCAGGCTTTGCCCTTCGCCGTCCTTTTCGGGGCGATGATCTCGTTCCTCAATCTCTCGCGAAAACTGGAACTTGTGGTGGCGCGCGCCGCCGGCGTTTCCGCCTGGCAGTTCATCTCGCCGCCGCTCCTCGTCGTCGTCGCGTTCGGCGTCGTCATGGTGACGCTGTACAATCCGGTGTCCACCGCGATGAAGCGCGAGGCGGACCGAATCGAGGAGCGGTTGTTCGGCGGCGGCGCCAGCGACCTCAGCGGCGTGTGGATCAGGCAAAAGAGCGTCGACGGCGAGGCGGTCGTTCACGCGGACGGCCGCGATGAGTCCGCAACGTCGCTCCTCCATGTCCAGGTCTTCAATTTCGACGACAACGGCGGCTTCATGGAACGCGTCGACGCGGAAGGCGCGACGCTGCGGGATGGGTTTTGGCGTTTGAAGGACGCCAACGTCGTCACCCCCGGTTTCGACACCGTGGCGACGGCCTCCTATTTGCTCGCGACCAACCTGACCAAGGCGGAGGTCGCGCAGGCTTTCGTCGCCCCGGAGACCGTGTCGTTCTGGGCGCTTCCCGCGCTCGCCGCGCAGACGGATCGCGCGGGCCTCGACGCGACAGGATATCGTTTGCGATTTCAAGAGCTTCTCGCGTTGCCCCTGATGCTGGCGGCTATGGTTCTCGTAGCCGCGTGCTTTTCGTTAAGATTCTTCCGAATGGGCGGCGTCCAAAAGATGGTTTCCGGTGGCGTCGCGGCTGGCTTCGTGCTTTATGTCGCAACGAAATTGGTCAATGATCTCGGCGGCGCCGGATTCGTCAGCGTCCCGCTCGCGGGGTGGTCGCCAGCCGTGGCCGGCTGCTTGTTTGGAGTCTACGTGCTTCTCCACCAGGAGGATGGTTGATGGGCCTCTCCATCAGCTTTTCCAAAGCGAGCGGACGCCGCGGGAGCGCTCTTTCGCGCTTGGCCGCGAGTCTGGCCCTCTTGTTGGCGCTCTCCCTCGGCGCGGCGGCGGCGCAGGCGCAAACCGGCGCGCCCGCGTCGGCTCAACCCGCGGCGGCGGCGCAAAATCCCGACAAGCTGATCCTCGAGGCCGACGAGCTCGTCTACGACAGGGACCGCAACGTCGTGTCGGCCGTCGGCGGGGCGCAGCTCTATTACAAGCATCGCATTCTCCAGGCCGACCGGGTCGTCTACAACCGCGTGACCAAACGGGTTTACGCGGAGGGCCACGCCAAGCTGACGGACGAGAAGGGCAACGTCACCTACGCCTCGCGATTCGACTTGACCGACGACTTCGCCGCCGGCTTCGCCGAAGGCGTGGAAATGATGTCGAGCGACAAGACCCGATTCACGGCGCCGCGCGTCGAACGGTCGACCGGCTCTGTGACGGTGTTCAGCGGCGGCGTCTACACGGCGTGCGAGCCGTGCAAGGATCATCCCGAGCGCCCGCCGTTCTGGCAGGTCCGCGCGGCGCGCATCATCGAGAACCAGCAGACCCACGTCGTCTATTACGAGGATGCGTGGCTCGAAGTCGGCGGGGTTCCGATCGCCTACGTTCCCTATTTTTCCGCGGCCGACCCCTCGGTCAGTCGAGAGAGCGGCGTCCTGGCGCCGTCGTTCTATCAGGGAACTTACACCGGCTTCGGTCTCGCGGTCCCCTATTTCCTTAATCTCGCGCCCAATTACGACCTGACGCTGACGCCGGCCTATCTCTCGGCGCAGGGCCCCTTCGGCGAAGCGGAGTGGCGCCACCGCTTGGACAACGGCGAGTACAACATTCGCGTCACCGGGCTCTATCAGCAGGACCCCTCGCTCTTTCCCGCCGCCCCCTATGACTCGGGCGATCGACGCTGGCGCGGCTCGCTCGAAAGCGTCGGTCAGTTCTACATCAACGACAAATGGAAATACGGCTGGGACATCACCGCGGTTTCCGATCCCTTCTATCTCAACGACTACAAGATCAAGAGCGATGACCCGTCGCGCTATTACTTCCAGGACATCGTGTCCTCGGTCTATCTGCGCGGCCAGGCGGATCGGGGATTCTTCGATCTGAGCGGCTACCATTTCGAGGGCACGACCGCCTCCACCGATCAGCGCACGGAGCCGCTCGCGGTTCCCGTGCTCGATTACAACAAGACGTTCGCGATCGCGCCCGAGAGCAGCGGCGGCATCGGCGGCGAGGTGAAGATCGACCTCAACGCGACGAACATCGCGCGGACGGAGGCGTCGTTCCAGAACGTCGGCCCGCAATCGCTCGACCAGGCGTACAGTCTCTATAACATCTGCGAAACCGGCGGCACTGTCGTCGCCGGCACTAGAACCGGCGGCAATACCTCGTCTTCAGCTTATACGCCTGGCAATTGCCTTCTGAGCGGCATCGCCGGCGATTACGCGCGCGCTTCGGAGCAGGTGTCGTGGCAGCGCAAGTTCGTCGATCCGATCGGCGAAGTCTGGACCCCGTTCGTGTTCGCGCGCCTCGACGGCGAAACGACCGATCTGAGCACCAGCGGGCAGTTCGATTACGGCTCGAGCGCCGTCTACAACGGCAGCCAGAGCAACTTCTTCAACGGCGCGAGCAGCGGATCGTACGCCAACGCCATGCCGGGCGTCGGATTGGAATACCGCTATCCCTTCGTCTCGTCCTCGATGCTCGGCGAGCAGATCATCGAACCGATCGCGCAGCTCGTCGTGCGCCCGAACGAAGTCGTGCCCAAGCTGCAGCCGAACGAAGACGCGCAGAGCCTCGTGTTCGACGAAACGAACCTCTTCGCCTGGGACAAATATTCCGGCTACGACCGCGTCGAGGGCGGCACGCGGGTCAATTACGGCATGCAATACACCGCGAATTTCGCCAATGGCGGCCACGCCAACTTCGTCGGCGGCGAATCCATCCAGCTGGCGGGGCAAAACTCCTATACGATCGGCGGCGCAGACAACACCGGGCTCGAATCGGGTCTCGACCAGAAATATTCGAATTTCGTCGCGGGCGAGACGATCGCGCCGTTCTCGTCGAATTTTTCGCTCACCAGCAAGCAGCAGTTCGACAGTTCGACCTTCGCGCTGGCGCGGCTCGACGTGATCGCCAACGCCGAGTTCGGCGGCTTCAAGGCCAGCGTCGACTATGGGCGATACGCCGCGCAGCCTTTGCTGGGATGGATATACAATCGCGAGGGATTGCTGACCAACGCCAGCTACAAGGTCGCCAGCGCCTGGACCGTGGACGGATCGGTCCTGTTCGACATGTCGCGCCATTACTACGACCTGCAGGGACAGACGACGCCCGTCTTCTTCGCGCCCAACTACAGCTTCGGCCTCAGCTACGGCGACACCTGCACGACGGTCAAGTTGCGCTATTCCTCGACGCTCAGCGATCCCATCGCCACGACCCCGGCGGTGCGCGACCAAACCGTGCTGTTGCAAATCACGCTGCGGACGCTGGGAGAAATCGGGGGCGCCGTCGGCATACAATGACCCGCGATGCGAAACGTCGACCACGATAATGACAGCGCAATCGTCGCGTCGGCCCCTCGCCCTGACCATGGGCGATCCCGCCGGGATCGGACCGGAGCTCATCTTACGCGCCTGGCTCGCGCGCGCTTCGCTCAGTACGCCGTTCTTCGCGCTCGCCGATCCGAACGCGCTCGGCGCGCTCGCGCGGCGGCTCGGCTTCGACGCGCCGATCGCCGAGGTCTCGCCGGCCGAGGCGAGCGCGGCGTTTTCGCGCGCTTTGCCCGTCGTCGCCCTCGCGGAGCGCGCCGACGCGCGGCCCGGCGAGCCTGATCCCGCGTTCGCGCCGGCCACGATCGAAGCGATCGAGCGCGCCGTCGGCTATGTCCGATCGGGCGAAGCGAGCGCGCTCGTCACCAACCCCATCGCCAAGCGGACCCTCTACGAGGCCGGGTTCAAGTTCCCCGGCCACACCGAATATCTGGGCGCGCTCGCCGCCTCATGGGGCGCGCCGGCGCAGCCGGTGATGATGATCTGGTCGGCCGTCCTCGCGGTCGTGCCGGTGACGATCCATGTCGCCTTGAGCGAGGTTCCCGGACTCCTGACCCGCGAACTCATCGTTTCGACCGCGCGCATCGTCGCCGCCGACATGACCAGGCGTTTCGGCCTCGCGCGGCCGCGCCTGGCGCTCGCCGGCCTCAATCCGCACGCCGGCGAAGGCGGCGCGATGGGGCGCGAGGAGATCGAAACGATCGCGCCCGCGATCGCCGAGCTCAGCGCCGAAGGCCTCGACGTCGTCGGCCCCCTGCCCGCCGACACGATGTTCCATGCGGCGGCGCGCGCGCGCTACGACGTCGCGCTGACGATGTATCACGACCAGGGGCTCATTCCCGCCAAGACGCTGGCGTTCGACACCGGCGTCAACGTCACGCTCGGACTGCCTTTCGTGCGCACCTCTCCCGACCACGGCACGGCTTTCGACATCGCCGGCAAGGGGCTCGCCAACCCGACGAGTCTGATCGAGGCTTTGCGGCTCGCGGCGCGCCTCGCGCCGTGACCCTCGCCGCGGACGGCCTGCCGCCGCTGCGCGAGGTCGTCGCCGCGCACGGGTTAGAGGCGAAACGATCGCTCGGCCAGAATTTCCTGTTCGACCTGAACCTGACCGGCCGCATCGCGCGCGCCGCCGGCCAGCTGGAGGGCGTCGTCGTCGTCGAAATCGGCCCGGGGCCCGGCGGCCTGACCCGCGCGCTGCTGGCCCATGGCGCGAAAAAGGTGATCGCGATCGAGCGCGACGAGCGCTGCCTTGGAGCGCTCGCCGAGATCGCCGCGCATTGGCCGGGGCGCCTGGAAATCATCGCCGGCGACGCGCTCGCGCTCGACGCCGCGACGCTGCAAGCCAAGGCCGGCGGCGCGCCGCTGCGCATCTGCGCCAACCTGCCCTACAACATCGCGACGGCGCTGCTGACGCGCTGGCTGGAGGCGGAGCCCTGGCCGCCGTTCTATGACCGGCTGACGCTGATGTTCCAGCGCGAGGTGGCGTTGCGCATCGTCGCCACCCCGGCCGAGCGCGCGGACTACGGCCGGCTCGCGGTGCTCGCGGGCTGGCGCGCGCGCGCGCGGCTGCTGTTCGATATTCCCCCCGCCGCGTTCACGCCGCCGCCCAAGGTCACTTCGAGCGTCGTCGAACTGGTTCCGCGCGCCGCGCCCGACCCGTGCGAGGCGCGGCTGCTCTCGGCGGCGACGCAGGCCGCGTTCGGACAGCGCCGCAAGATGCTGCGCCAGTCGCTGAAGAGCTTCGCCGCCGCGCACGGCGTCGGCCTCGCCGCGCTGCTCGACGCCGCGGGGCTCGATCCGACCCGGCGCGCCGAGGAGATCGACGTCGCCGGGTTTTGCGCGCTCGCTCGCGCCGCGAAGGCGCTCGGGGGGCGCTAGAGCGTTCTGCATTTAGGCGTGGGCATAGCCTGAATTGGCGAGATAGCTGGCGCATTCGTTAGGGGAGAACTCGGCGAGCGCGTCGGCGAGGGTGTCGGAGACGGCGTCGAAGGTGCGCGGGG
>JBEKGN010000050.1:0-16461 GCA_050012775.1 Roseiarcus sp. | reverse complement strand
ACGCTCTCGCTCGCGCGACACGCCGTCGCCGACGCCGCCTATACCGTCGCCGCCGGAATCTCGACCGTCGCCTACACCGCGCTGACCGCGGCGCGCGTCGTCACCCTGCCTGCGGCGAGCTCCTTCGCCGCCGGCCAGCAATTGCTCGTCGTCGACGAGAGCGGCGCCTGCTCGGCGACCAACACCCTGACCGCGACCCGCGCCGGCTCGGATGCGATCAACGGCGCGACGACGGCGGTCCTCTCCACCGCCTACGCCTATCTCGCTCTGGAGAGCAACGGCTCCAACGCCTGGACGATCGTCGACCAATCGACGCTGAGCATGGCGCAGCAGGCCGCCAGCGCCGTCGCGATCAGCGGCGGCGCAATCAACGGAACGACGATTGGCGCGACGACGCCGGCCGCAGTGACCGCGACGACGCTCTCGCTCGCGCGACACGCCGTCGCCGACGCCGCCTATACCGTCGCCGCCGGGGTTTCGACCGTCGCCTATACGTCGATCACGGCGGCGCGCATCGTCGCCCTTCCGGCGGCAAGCTCCTTCGCCGCCGGCCAGCAAGTGCTGATCGTCGACGAATCGGGGGCGTGTTCCGCGACCAAGACGATCACCGCCAGCCGCGCCGGCTCGGACGCGATCAACGGCGCGACCAGCGCCGTCATCGCCAGCGCCTACGGCTATCTCTGCCTGGAGAGCAACGGCTCGAACGCCTGGACCGTCGTCGACCAGAACCAGGTCGCCATGATCGGCGACAGCGGCTCGGGCGGCGCGGCGGGCTACGTTCCCGCGCCGCCGTCCGGCTCGGCCGCCTATAACGAAGTGCTCGGCGCCGGCGGCTCCTGGGTCGGTCCAATGGCCGGTTTCCGCAATCGCATCATCAACGGCGCGATGGCGATCGACCAGCGCGGCGTTTCGTCGAGCGCGGCGAGCGTCACCGGCTATATCTCGGGAACCACGCTGACGGTGACCGCCGTCACGTCGGGCGTTCTTGTCACTGGCCAGGCGCTGAGCGCGACCGGCATGACGGCGGGGACGTACATCACCGCCCTCGGGACGGGGACGGGCGGGACCGGAACCTACACGGTCAACAATTCGCAGACGCTGTTCTCGTCGGGCTCGCCGGGCGCGATCGCCGGCGCTGGTCAGCAAATCGTCGCCGCCGCCGCGCTCGCCTATACGATCGACCGGTTCTACGCCTATTGCACCGGCGCCAACATCTATGGGCAGAAAATCGGCGGCTCGGCCCCCGATCAATATCTCTATCGATTCACCGGCGCGGCCTCGGTCACCGCGATCGGCTTCGCCCAGCGCATCGAGACGGCGAACAGCTTCGACCTCGCGGGGACGACGGCGACTCTGAGCGTCAAGCTCGCTAATTCGCTGCTCACCACCGTCACCTGGACCGCCTATTACGCCACGACGGCGGATGCGTTCGGCACGCTGGCGAGCCCGACCAAGACGCAGATCGCGACGGGAGCATTCACGGTCAATTCGACCCCCGCCAGCTACAACGCGCAGATCGCGATTCCCTCGGCGGCGACGACGGGGATCGAGATCGTTCTCAGCGTCGGCGCGCAGACCAGCGGGACGTGGACGATCGGCGAGGTTCAACTCGAGCCGGGGCAAATCGCGACGCCGTTCGAGAGAAGGCCGATCGTGATCGAGACGATCCAATGCTATCGGTACTTCCAGTCTTTCGTCTATGCGACCGCGGGCGTGCTCGACGTCGGCGGCTACCAAGCCGCCGGCGGCGGACTCGACGCCTATATCACGATCGCCCCAATGCGCGCGACGCCGACAGGGGCCTTCGTCGGAACATGGACGTATACCAACGGAAGCGGCGGCGGCATCACGACCGCCATCAACCTGTTCCTGCTGTGGTTCGCGGTGACGGCGGCGGGGAGCGGCTATTTCGAGAACCCAGTCAACGGCGGCGTTACATTGAGCGCGGAGCTTTGACATGACTTACACCTTGCAGAATCCGCCGCTGACCGGCGTCATCCGCGACGCCGACGGCGCGTTCATCCCCAGCGATCCCGCCAACACCGACTGGCAGGCCTATCAGGCCTGGCTCGCCGCCGGCAACCCGCCGACGCCCGCGCCAGCTCCGCCGGCGCCGATCCCGTCTTGCGCGCTCTGGCAGCTCCAGGCCGTCATGACGACGGCGCAATGGGCCTCGGTGACATCGGCCGTCGCCGCGTTGAACAATCCCGCCGTGAGCGCGTTTTTCGCCCACGGCACGAACATCATCCCGGCGAACTCGACGACGCTGCTTTCGCTTGGCGCAACGCTCGGCATGAGCGCCGATCAGGTGAACGCGCTGGTCGCCGCGGCAAGCGCCGTTTCCATTCCCTGATCCTCGAAAGGACCGCCATGCCCGACCCTCGCCTGAAGCGGGGCGCGTTTCTGCGCCTCGGATTCGTCGTCGCGATCGGCCCCGCGCTGTTCGCGCCGTGCCGTGCTCACGCCGACGAGGCGTCGCAATTCCCCTGCGGCGCGATCGAGAGGGCCAAAGAGATGGTCCATGCGATGGGCGGCGGCGACTTCGTCGCCCTGACCAACGATCAGTTTCAGTTCGTGCGCGGCCTGTTCGTCATGGCCCCGGACACGCCCGCGTCGCTGCCGCCCGGCGATCATGCCGAAATGTCGCTGCGTCCCGACGGCTCGGCCTCGATCATCTTTGTCGACGGCGACCGGGCCTGCGCGCCGATCAAGCTCGGTCCAGAAGCGATCCGGATCGTCATGCAGGTCGGCGCCGGCGATCTCGTCCACGCGGGGCGCGGGCTTTGACGGGCCTGCGCGGCCACAGGGCGTTCGGAAGAACGCCCGTCTTTCGACGGGCTATGCTGGCCGGCGTCGCGGCTTTTGCGGCGCTTTGCCTCGGCTCATCGACCGAGGCGAGCGCGCGCGGCTGGCGAGAGCCGGCGAGGGGAGAATTCGTCGCGCCGGCCTCTCGCGGCTCCGACGTGCTCGCCGAGGCGGCGCGCTGGCTCGGCTCGGGCAACATGACGGGCACGATCGGGCCGTGGTGCGCCGACGCGGTTTCGTTCTGGCTGCGCCGCACCGGCCATCGGCCGCTCGCCAACAGGCTCGCCGCCTCGGCGCTCGGCTACGGCCCGCATCTCGCCGCCCCGCGCATCGGCGCGCTCGCGGTGATGCGCACGCGGCGCGGGCCTTACGGTCACGTCGGGCTGGTCGAAGGCGTCGAGCCGGATGGTTCGATCGACCTGTTGAGCGGGAATTGGGGCCACAGGGTGGCGCGCTCGCTGGCGCCGCGGTGGACGATCGTGGCGTTCGTGGAGGCGCCATGATCGCCGCGGCGCGTCGTTTGTCGAGATCGTTGACGGAGGGATTCGCCATGTCGCTCGCATTGGGAATCGCCGTCTGCGTCGGCGCGCTCGCGGCTGTCGTCTACATCGGCGTCGCGTCGGCGATCGGCGCCTGGGATCGCCTGCGCGGGCGCCGCCCGTGACCCGGCGTTTCGAATGGCCCGTCGAGCTTTCTCCGCTTGCGCTGCGCGACGCCGCGATCGAGGCGCAGATCATCGCCTTCGCCGTCTGGGCCCTCTGGCTCGCCGCCTGGGGCCTCGCGTGAGCGCGCACTGGCCCGACGTCGCGCTGGCGCTCGCCGTCGGCTGGCTCATTTTTCAAGTCATGAAGAGGATGTGAGATGACGCTTCAGCTTCCGACCCTGTCGTGGACCAAGTCGCCCAACTATTCCTCGCGCGGCGGCGCGCGCGTGCGCCTCATCGTCGCGCACGATTGCGAGGGAAGCTTCGACGGCTCGGTCTCGTGGTTCGCAATGGCCAGGTCGCAGGTCTCGGCGCACATCGTCATGAGCAGCGATGGCGCGCGCGCGGTGCAGATGGTCGCTTGGGCGAACAAGGCGTGGCACGTCTGCGACTTCAACTCCGTCGCAGAGGGAATCGAAATGGCGGGATACGCCGCCAAAGGCTTCGACGCGCCGGAATGGGCCGCGGCGGCGGCGATCCTCGCCTTCCGGCTCAAGGCCAACAGCCTGCCGCCGGTCTGGGCGAAGGGCGGCCAGGGCGCCGGCTTCTGCTCGCATCATGATCTCGGCCAGGCGGGCGGCGGCCACGATGATCCGACGACGGACGCGCAGGTCTGGGCGGCGTTCGTCGAGCGCGTGCAGGACGCCTATGCGCAGCCCATGCCCGCCTCGTGGGTGGCCGGCGGGGCGATCGCCGCGCCGGCCGCGCCTGCGGGATGGAAGCCGAGCGGCGCGATCCGCCATGATTTTTCCGCCGGCTCGCTCGAATGGGTCCAGGCCGCGCTCAACGCGCTCGACATCCCGACCGATCCGCTCACCGTCGACGGCATCGAGGGCGACAAGACGCGCGCTGCGATCGAGGCGTTCCAGGCCAGGGCGAAGATCGGCGTCGACGGCGACGTCGGGACTGAGACCGTCGCTGCGATCCAGAAGGCGCTCGCCGCTTAACTGAATCCGCCGCGCGGCGGCTCCCGCGCAAATCGAGGACGTCACCATGAAACTCACCGCGGACTTCTGGCGTCATCTCGCCATCGGAGCGGCCGGCGCCGCCGCGACCGGTCTCATCGGCTATCTCAGCCATGTCGATTGGTCGAGCTTCGGCCCCTATGCCGGCCTGATTCAGCTCGGCGTGCAGATGCTCGCCGAAGGCGTCAACCAGGCGCTCGCGTCGGCTAAGTCGTGAAGCCATCCGCCATCGAGGCTCTGATCGTCGCCGCGCTCACGCTTTTGCTCACGGGCGCTCTGGCGGCGGCTTTCGGCTTCACGCTCCCGCAATAGGACGCGCCCATGCTCAGCCACGCCGACCTCGCGGTCCTCGCCGGCCGCGCCTATTCCGGGCCGCAGAGCCTCGACGTCGACGGCGACGCGCGCGCGGATTTCCTGCCGCGCGGCCACGAGCTCGTCGTCGTCTGCCCCGGCACGCATCCCGACGATCCGCTCGACTGGATTCGCGACCTCGACGCCTTCCCGCGTTGGTTCGCGAAGATCGGGCTCCTGCATGGCGGCTTCGGCTCGGGCGGCGCGGCGCTGTGGGCCAAGGTCAGGCGCGAGCTGCCGGTCGACAAGCGCATCGTCTACGCCGGCCATTCGCTCGGCGGCGCGCTCGCACAAGTCCTGGCGGCTTGTCACGCCGCCGATGGCCGCCCGCCTTGCCGCATCGTCACCTTCGGCGCGCCGCGCGTGCCGTTCATGCTCAACCCGATCTTCGGCCGGCTCGTGCGCCAGGCGGCCGTCGCGGTCGAATATCAGCGCGCGGGCGACCCTGTCCCCGACGTGCCCGCGAAGGGGCTGTTCTTTCACCCGACGAAGCGGCGCGTCATCGGAACGGCGCTGCCCGACCCGATCGCCAATCATTCGATCGCCCGCTACGCGGCGGACCTTGCCGCGCTGGGCTTATAGCCCGGTCTCAATCCCGCTTTAGCCCGCGCGATGGCGCGTCCCAGCGCGAACGCCCCGCGTTCGTCCGCCCAGTTTCGGCCGGTTGCGGTCTCGGTCTGTCGCGCGCGCGACGGCCTCGGCTCAAGCCGGCCGGATGCTCCCCGAAACAACCCCCTAGACAAAGGAAACATTCATGTCCTTCAGCCTCAGCAGTCTCGTCAGCACGCTCAGCGCCGCCGGCCTCACCGGCACGACGCTCACCTCCGCGGTGGCGGCGCTCGCGTCCGCCTCGCCCAACGCCGCCATTCAGAGCGCGCTCACGGTGATCCTCGCCAACAGCGGCAATGCGTCCGTCATCGCGGACGAAGTGAAGAAGATCGCCGAGATTCCGAACGCTCCCGCCTCGGTGCTCAATCTCCTGCCGGCCCTTTCGGCCGCGACGACCCCGACGCAGGTGGTCCAGATCGTCCAGGCGATCGAGTCGATGCTCGGCACGAGCCTCAGCCTCTAAGCGATGTCATTCCGCTTCCCGGTGGTTGCAACCGAAGCGGCGGCGCGCGCCGGCGGCTCCGACGCTCCATGTCCCTTTTTTTCGCCTCAGATGATGAGGGAAAAAGGGACATCCTCCCATATAAGGAAGCCTTGATATGAAGAAATTCGCTCTCTTGGGCGCGCTCGCGCTTGGCCTCGGCGCGTGCTCGACTGCGCAGGTTCAGTCCTTCGCGACCAACGCCACCACGACCGCGGCGGCGATCGGCACGGTCAACACCGCCCTGATCCAGCTCGACACCACCGTCATCAACAACACGACACAGCTCGCGAGCGCGCTCGCCAGCGTCAACTGCCCGATCGTCAACGCCAGCGTCAGCCTCGGCGCGGCGATCGCCGCCGACAAGAGCGTCGCCAAGAACGTCCAGGCGGCGCTCAAGAAGGCCGGCACGAGCGGCGCGCTTGCCTCCGAAATCTGCACGGCGGCCGGCCTCGGGCCGACCGCGACTTCGACGTCGGCCGCGGCGTCGAACTGATGGCCGCCCCCGCCGTCGCCGCCGTCGTGGCGTTCCTGACCGGAGCCGGCGGCGGCGCCGCGGCGGCGCCATGGGCGATGACCCTGGTTCACGGCGAGCAGGTCGTCGCTGGCGTCTACGCCGATCTGCCGACGATCTGTTCGGCGACCGATCCGCTGATCGACGCGCTCGGCGACGCCGATCCGAATTCGATCGAATTGCTGCGCGTCGTCTCCGTCGCCGACGCCGTTTGCGCCGCGGCCAATCGACCCAACACGCCGCCCAATCAAGCGCGTCTCGTCATCGCGGCGATCGTCGCGATGAAAACGGCCGCCGCCAAAGTCGGCGCCGCCTTGAGCAAGCCGGCCGCCGGCGACAGCGTCGTCGCACGGCGCGCCATGCGTTAGACGCTTCGCAACAAGGCCATGACAATGCCGGTATCGCCGCCACCCGACAACGCGCCATGGGGTTTCGTCGAATGGGCCATCACGGGCCTTTCGACCCTCCTGGCGAGCGTGGGCGCCTTCGTCTGGCGATTGATGTTGCGCCTCGAAACAATCGAGGTCTCGCTCGCGCGTCAACGCCAGGACATCGATGCGACGAGGCAGTCCGGCGAGGCGGCGCTGCTTCGCCTCGCCGACCGGCTCGCGCAACTGCACGACGACCATTATCGCCTGCGCGAAACCATCGGCGCTTTGCCGACCCGATCCGACCTGCGCGACCTCGACGAGCATATCGGCGAACGGCTCGACGCGCTCGCGGCAAGGCTCGACCGCGTCCTCGAATCCTGACGGCGCTCGCCGACGCCCTAACGCGCCGCATCCAATCGCGCGCGCAATTCCCGGGGGATGCGCGTGGCGCGGCCGTTCTTCAGCGCGACGACGCGAACCTTCGCTTCCGCGATTCTCTCGCTACGCCGAAGAATGAGCTGAGCGAACTCGATCACCGCGCCGCGAATTCCCGCGAGGCGCGTTTCGACGCGCAGAAGGTCGTCCATCACCGCGGAAACGAGATATTCGATTTGCAGACCGCGCACGGCGAAGACCAACCCTTGCTCGCCCGAGAGCGCGCCGTGCTCGAAGCCCAGCGCGCGCAGCCATTCGGTGCGCCCCCGCTCCATGAAACGCAAATAGGAAGCGTGATAGACGCGCCCGGAAAAATCCGTGTCCTCGTAATACACGCGCAGATCCAGGTCTTGACCTGGCGCTTCAGTCGTCGTCATCGGGCTCGCGGTTTCGCTGCGTCGGCGGGAGCGTCGCGTCGACGGATCGGGCGAAGATAGACCGCGCGCGGCGTCGCGCAAAGAGGCGGCGCGTCCTTTGACGCTCGAAGCGCGCGATGATATGCGCCGCGCCATGCGTGTCATCTTCATGGGCGCCCCCGAATTCGCGACGCCGACCTTAAGCGCCATCGTCGAGCAGGGCCACGACGTCGTCGCCGTTTACACGCGCGCGCCGAGGCCGGCGGGCCGGCGCGGGCTCGAAGTCACCAAGACGCCCGTTCATCAGCTCGCCGAAGCGCACGCTCTGCCCGTCTTGACGACCGCCACGCTGCGCACTGTCGAAGCGCAAGCCGAGTTCAGGGCCTTCGATGCGGACGTCGCGGTCGTCGCCGCCTATGGGCTCATCCTTCCGCCTCCCGTGCTCGCCGCGCCGAAGTTCGGCTGCCTCAACATTCACGCTTCGCTCCTGCCACGCTGGCGCGGCGCGGCGCCGGTGCAGCGCGCGATCATGGCCGGAGACGCCGAGACCGGCGTCGACCTCATGCGCATGGAGGAAGGCCTCGACACCGGCCCTGTGGCCCGCGAGGCGCGCGCGCCGATCCGCGCGAGCGACACCGCCGGAGACCTCACGGAAATCCTCGCGGCGCTCGGCGCCAAGCTGATCGCGGAGGGCTTGCCGGACCTCGCGGCCGGACGACTGAATTTTCGGCCACAAAGTTCGCAGGGCGTGACGTACGCGCGCAAGATCGAAAAGAGCGAAGCTCCGATCGATTGGACAGCCGACACGATCCGCGTGCGCAACCATATCCACGGCCTTTCTCCCTCGCCCGGCGCCTATGGCGAGATCGATTGCGGCGGACGGACGGAACGCATCAAGATTCTGCGGGCCGCCGTCGTCAAACTCTCCGGGCCGCCCGGCGCCGTTCTCGACGCCGAAATGACCGTCGCCTGCGGCGTGGGCGCGATCCGGATCATCGAAGCCCAGCGCGCCGGCAAATCCGCGATGTCCGGCGCGGAACTCATGCGCGGCGGAAAAATCGCGATCGGAACGCGGTTCAATCCCTCAGCGACGTCTCCATCCGCGCGCTGAGCTTGCGCTTCAACTCGTCCTTGGCCCCTTCCGCCGCGCGCAGGATTTGGCCGACGCGCAAAAAGTCGAGCACGGCGAATTGCTCGATGGGAGGCCGCACCAGGATGTCCGGTGGGCGCATCTTGAGCTTCTGCGCGGTGATCGCGCCCTGCATGATTTGCGCGGCGCCGAACATCGACTCGAATGGCGTCGGAATCCGACGTTCGCGCGAGCGACCGCCAAACGTCACGTCGACCGCGACGACGATGTCGGCGTGATCGAACAAGACATCGTAAGGCAAGGGATTGACGGCGCCGCCATCGATGAGGACGCAGCCGTCGAACTCCACCGGTTTCATCAAACCTGGAATCGCCATCGATCCCGCAACTGCCGGCCCCAGAGCGCCGTTCGCGAGAACGACTTCGCGACGGTTATGGAAGTCGGTCGCGACGACATGGAGCGGGATCGATAATTCATCGAAGAAGTCGGGCACGGCTTCCGGCCAGAAAAGGTCGAGACAGATCTCGCCGTCAAGAAGGACGGGATTGCCGCGGCCCCGCAACACGAGATCGGCGAAGCGCCCGACGCGCGCGCGCAGCAGCTTGCCCATGACCTCCGTGCGATTGCGCAGAACGCCTTGCGCATAGGCGCGAATCTGCTTCGCCTCCATGCGGGCGGCGTAGGCGGCCCCGATGATCGCGCCGATCGAGGTGCCGGAAATCGCGACCGGCGCGATCCCCATTTCATCGAGCGCTTCGAGCGCCAGAATATGCCCAAGGCCGCGCGCGCCGCCGCCGCCGAGCGCGATGGCGACCGAGGGCTGCGATTGGGCCTTGCCGTGCTTTCGCGCCGCTTTCACGCTGGTTCAACTCCTGCGTCGTCGTTCGATCGCTCGCCAGCCGATGTCGCGTCGGCAGAAGCCGCCCGGCCAGTCCAGGCGATCCACCGCGGCGTAAGCCCGCGACTGCGCTTCGATCACGTCGCGGCCTAGCGCGGTGACCGCCAGGACGCGCCCGCCGTCGGAAACGATCGTCTCGCCTTCGCGGCGCGTCGCCGCATGCAGGATCGACACGCCCGGCAGGCGTCCCGCCGCGTCGAGACCCTTGATCGGCGTTCCCTTCACGACCGCTCCGGGATAACCGCGCGCGGCCATGACGACGGTCAGCGCGGTCTGGTCGGAGAATTTCGGCGCGCGATCCGGCAATGCGCCCTTGGCGCAGCCGAGCATGAATTCGAGCAAATCGTCTTCCAGCCTGGCCAGAATCGCCTCCGCTTCGGGATCGCCGAAACGCACATTGAATTCGATGAGCTTGGGGCCGTCCTCGCCGATCATCAAGCCTGCGAAAAGAACGCCGCGAAACGGCGCGCCGCGCTTGGCCATGCCGGCGACGGTGGGCGCCACGATTTGCCGCATCACGCGCTCGCTCAGCGCCGGCGTCATGATCGGCGGCGGCGAATAGGCGCCCATGCCGCCGGTATTCGGCCCGGTGTCGCCGTCGCCGACGCGCTTATGGTCCTGCGCGCTGGCGAAGGGCGTCGCGCGCGTTCCGTCGCACAGCGCGAAAAACGAAATCTCCTCGCCCGACAAATAGTCCTCGACGACGACTTCCGCGCCGGCGGCGCCGAAAGCGCCGGCGAACATCGATTCGATCGCGCTCTCCGCCTCGCCGAGCGACATCGCGACGACGACGCCCTTTCCCGCGGCCAGGCCATCCGCCTTGACGACGATCGGCGCGCCTTTGGCGCGAACATGGGCAAGCGCGGCGCTCGCGTCGCGGAATCGACGATAATCGCCGGTGGGCACGCCGAACTCCCGGCAAAAGTCCTTGGTGAAGCCTTTCGATCCTTCGAGCTGCGCCGCCGCCTTGCTCGGACCGAAACAGAGGATTCCCGCCACTTCCAGATCGTCGGCGACGCCCGCGACCAGCGGCCCCTCGGGGCCGACGACGACAAGACCGATCGCGCGCGATCGACAGAATTCGACGACCGCGCGGCGATCCCGTATGTCCAGTTCGACGTTTTCGGCGACGGCGGCGCAACCCGGGTTTCCCGGCGCGACGTAGAGCTTCGCCAGCAACGGCGACTTCGCCACGGCCAGCGCCAGAGCGTGTTCGCGAGCGCCGGCGCCGAGAATCAGGACGTTCATTTCGAGACCTTACCGAGTAGCGCCCGACGCGTGAAAGACGTCAGCTCGGCGCGGTTTGAGCAATTCCGCGCGCCAAGGTCAAACCTCGGCGTCCGCGAGCCGGGTCAGCCAGGTCTCGACCCACGTCTCGCCGCCTTGCGGCATCGCCGCGCCCAGCCGGCGATAAGGACCGCGAAGGCGCTCGCGACAATCGCGTAGCAGCCGCAGCCCGGCCTCGGTCGCCTGCGCCCGCCGAATGCGCCCGTGCGTTTCATGCGCGCGCCGCACGACGGCGCGCTTGCGTTCGAGATTGGCGATGATGACGCTCGTCGTCTGCGGCGTCAGGCGCTCGATCCTCGCGATATCCGCGTTGCTCAGACCCGGAGTCTCTACGATGATGCTCAAGACGGCGTATTGGGCCGGCGTGACTTTGACGCCGGCGAGCGCGCGCTCCATCGCCAGACGCTGCGTCGCCGCCGCTCGCCGCAGCAGGTCGTCGATTTCCGCTTGCGCGCCGGTTTCGGCCATCGTCATCCCCTCGCTCAACAAGGCCTCACAACTCCCCTTTTTTTGCGCATAATATTCGAATTCGAACATCATCGCCAGAGGCCGGATCGCGGCCGTCGCCGCCGAGCGGGATCAACGACGCCACAACCTCGGCATCCCCAGCGCATTCGCTCTGCGGCATTCCCGGCTCTTGCCGGACGGCGGGCCGCCCTTATGTTGGCCTCGGCCGGCGCGCGCGCTGGCGGCGTTTGCATCGAGCGCGCCGACCGATTGGAGCCAAGGACATGAAAGCGAATATTTTTTGGGGCGTTGCAGGAGTCGTGTTCGCCCTGGCCACGGCCGCGCCGGCGCTCGCCGAATCGGCCGACCCCGATCTCATCTTCCGCAAGTCGACGACGTTCAAGTTGCTGACGCCCAACGACAAGCTCGCTGTCTACGGCATCGACGATCCCTTGGTCGAGGGTGTCGCCTGCCATTATACGACGCCCGAGAGAGGCGGCCTTGCCGGCGCCTTCGGTCTGGCCGAACAGACATCCGACATTTCGCTGGCCTGCCGCCAGTACGGCCCGATCAAGTTCAAGGCCAAGTTCGAACAGGGCGAGGTCGTGTTCACCGAGCGCCGGTCGATCTTTTTCAAGAAGATGCAGATCGTGCGCGGCTGCGACGTCAAGCGCAACATTCTGATATACATGACCTATACGGATAAGCTGATCGACGGCTCGCCGAAGAACTCGACCTCGACGGTGCCGATCGAGCCATGGGGGACGGCAAGCGGCGAGATGCCGAAATGCGCCGATTTCGTGCATTGAAAGCGTCTGGCGGGATTAATCGCCGCAGCTGACGACATAGGGCTCGGCGCCCGTGGCGGGCGTCGCGGCGACGCTGATGGCGCCGGCGCCGTCATCCGCGCGCCCGAAAGCGAGCGCCGCGCCATGGCCGTGCGCCTCGCACCAGGCGTCGGCGACCACGCGGCCGCATTCGCCGCCCTCGCCGAGGCAATCCTCGATCCCATAGCCGTCATTGGCCGCAATGATGAAGGAATGCGCTTCGCCCGCCCGACCGCC
Organism: Roseiarcus sp.; assembly: GCA_050012775.1. Lineage (GTDB taxonomy): Bacteria > Pseudomonadota > Alphaproteobacteria > Rhizobiales > Beijerinckiaceae > Roseiarcus. The sequence continues at coordinate 4,085 of JBEKGN010000050.1, read as the reverse complement.
GTCGATCGGCGCCGCATAAACGACGACTGCGACGAGAATCGAGAGGACGGCGAGCCTAGATGGGAAATGGCGCATTGAGCAGCTCGAGAAACAGCGGTCGCGAGGGCGACGAAGCGGTTCGGTAAACAACTTCTGTGGCAAATCGATAAATTCCGGGTTAACGCGAGCGCGCAATCGCGATCTTGACATCGGCATGGTCCTGCGAGATGGATGCCGCCATGACGCGTGTGTCCTGCATTTGCCGGATCCTTATCATTAGCCGCTAGCTTCTGGGCTGGCTGGTTCGTGTCTCCATTTGTCAATTCCCGAGAAGCGATCAACCGGCCGGTTCGGGCGCCTGCGCGCGCCCTCGTTAAAAAGATCAGCTTTGGAACGCCGATGACGATTCCCATTCGATTGTACAATACGCTGACACGAGCGAAGGAGGTTTTCGAGCCGCTCGATCCGGCCGCGGTGCGCATGTATGTCTGCGGTCCGACGGTCTATGATTTCGCCCATATCGGCAACGCCCGCCCGGTCATCGTCTTCGACGTGCTGTTCCGCCTGCTGCGGCTCCGTTTCGGCGACCGCTGCGTCGTCTACGCCCGCAACGTCACCGACGTCGACGACAAGATCAATGCGCGCGCCTTGCGCGATTTCCCCTCCCTCCCGCTCAATCAGGCGATCGCGCGCGTGACGGAGGGGACCGAGCGGCAATTTCACAACGACGTCGACGCGCTGGGCTGCCTGACGCCGACCTTTGAGCCTCGCGCGACCGCACATATCGCGGAGATGATCGCCCTGATCGAGAGGCTGGCGGCGCGCGGCGTCGCCTATGTCGCCGAAGATCATGTGCTGTTCTCCCCCAGCGCGATGGACGCTCTTCCCGGCGCGCCGCGTTACGGATCGCTGGCGCGGCGCTCGCTCGACGAGATGTTGGCCGGCGCCCGCGTCGACGTCGCGCCTTACAAGCGCGATCCGATGGACTTCGTCCTGTGGAAACCTTCCAAGGCGAGCGAACCGGGTTGGCCCAGCCCCTGCGGGATCGCGGCGCCCGGCCGTCCGGGCTGGCATATCGAATGCTCGGCCATGTCGATGGCCAAGCTGCTGCAGCCGTTCGGCGGCGGCCTCGCCTGCGACGATCCCCGCAAGAACGTTTTCGATATTCACGGCGGGGGCGTCGATCTCGTTTTCCCCCATCACGAGAACGAAATCGCGCAATCCTGCTGCGCCTTCGGCGCCCCACGCATGGCGAATGTCTGGATGCACAACGGCTTTCTGCAAGTCGAAGGCGAGAAAATGTCGAAGAGCCTCGGCAACTTCATCACCATCCACGAGTTGCTGCGCACAACCCGATTCGGCGGGCGTAAATGGTCGGGCGAGGTCTTACGGCTGGCGATGCTGCGAACCCATTACCGGCAACCGATCGACTGGACGGTCAAGGCGCTCGAGGAAGCCGAAAGCACGCTCGACCGCTGGTACGACGCGGTCGGCGACGTCGAGCCCGGCAGCGAAATTGCGCCGGGCGTGGAAGAGGCCCTGTGCGACGATCTCAATACGCCGGCCGCGCTCGCCGAACTTCACCGGCTCGCGCACCCGGCCGTGGCCGGACTCATGGCGGCTGGCCTCACCCGGGCGGGCCAACAACCCGCCCCAGCGCTGTTGAAGGCGAGCGCCAACCTGCTGGGTCTGCTGCGACTGACCCGATCGCAGCGCCTGGCGTCGGCCCTGAACGAGGCCGCGGTCAATCCCGAATGGGTGGAGAAAATCATCGCCGACCGCGCGGCCGCGCGAGCCGGCAAGAACTGGAAAGAATCGGACAGGCTGCGCGATGAGCTCGCCGCTCTCGGCGTCGTCCTCAAGGACTCCAAGGACGGCACGACATGGGAGTTCAAGCGATGAGCGCGATTTCGCTTCGCCCCTACCTGCCCGCCGACGCCGACCGCTGCGCCGAAATCTTTCGCGCCAGCATCGAGGAGACGGCGAGCGAGGACTATAGCGCCGATCAGTGCGACGCCTGGGCCGCCAAGGCCAACGACCGGGCGGCCTTCGCCGCGCGCCTGGGCAAAGCTTTGACGCTTATCGCCCTGATCGATGGCGAAGTCGCGGGTTTCGCCAGCCTGCTCGGCGCCGACGTTATCGACTTGCTTCATGTCGATCCGCGCTACGCCCGACGCGGCGTCGGCGCGGCGCTGATCGACGCGCTGGCGCGGCTCGCCGAGGCGCGTGGCGCCAAGCGCCTGGCGAGCGAAGTCAGCGACACCGCGCGCGCCCTCTTCGAGCGCCATGGATTCGAGGCCCAGCGGCGCAATCTCGTTCAGCTCGACGACCAGTGGCTGGCGAATACGACCATGACCAAGCGCCTCGCGCCGCCCAGCGCCGATGCGCCGCCGCCGACGCGCCACTAAAGGGACGAACACATGACCCGCGAACGCCTTTACCTCTTCGACACGACGCTGCGCGACGGCGCGCTCACCACCGGCGTCGACTTCTCGCTCGAAGACAAGCGCCAGATCGCGACGTTGCTCGATCGGCTCGGCGTCGATTATGTCGAGGGCGGCTATCCCGGCGCCAATCCGATCGATACGCGATTTTTCGAACGCAAGCCGACGAAGCGCGCGCGGTTCTGCGCCTTCGGCATGACCAAGCGCGCCGGCCGCTCGGCCGCAAACGATCCCGGCCTCGCCGCCCTGCTCGCCGCTGACGCGGACGCGATCGTGTTCGTCGCCAAGACCTGGGACTATCACGTTCATGTCGCGCTCGGCTGCACGCTGGAGGAAAACATCGCCTGCATCGAGGACAGCGTGAAGGCGGCCGTCGCCGCGGGGCGCGAGGCGATGGTCGACTGCGAGCATTTCTTTGACGGCTACAAGGCCAATCCCGCCTACGCGCTCGACTGCGCGCGCGCCGCCTATCGTTCGGGCGCCCGATGGGTCGTGCTTTGCGACACCAATGGCGGCTCGCTTCCCGACGAGGTCGAACGCATCGTCGCCGAAGTCGCGCGCGTCATCCCTGGCGACCATCTCGGCATTCACGCGCACAATGACACCGGCAACGCGGTCGCCAATTCCCTGGCGGCGGCGCGGGCCGGCGTCCGGCAGATCCAGGGAACGTTGAACGGACTTGGCGAACGCTGCGGCAACGCCAATCTCGTCTCGCTGATCCCGACCCTGGCGCTCAAGTCCGATCTCGCCCAGCGGTTCGAGATCGGCGTCTCCGAGGAGTCGTTGCGCGAGATCTCCAAGATCTCGCACGCGTTCGACGAATTGCTGAATCGGGCCCCCGATCGGCACGCTCCCTATGTCGGCGCCTCGGCCTTCGCGACCAAGGCCGGCATTCACGCCTCCGCGCTGGCCAAGGACCCCCGCACCTACGAGCACGTGCCGCCGGAAAGCGTCGGCAACGCGCGCGCTATCCTGATCTCCGATCAGGCGGGGCGGTCGAATCTGATCGCGCAGCTCACGCGAATGGGAATCGAGGCGCGCAGCGACGATTCCCGGCTCACGCGGCTGCTCGACGAGGTCAAGGAGCGCGAGGCGCAAGGCTACGCCTATGAGGCGGCCGACGCGTCCTTCGAACTGCTGGCGCGCCGAATTTTGGGCGGCGTGCCCGAGTTTTTCGACGTCGAGAGCTTCAACGTCAGCGTCGAGCGCAAATTCAATTCCGCCGGCGCGCTCTATTCGGCCTCGCAGGCGGTCGTCAAAATCCGCATCGGCGAAGAGACGCTGATTTCGGCGGCCGAAGGCAACGGCCCCGTCAACGCCCTCGATCTCGCGCTGCGCAAGGATCTCGGCGTCTATCAAAAGCATATCCAGGATCTCGAACTGCTGGATTATCGCGTGCGCGTCTTTCAGGGCGGCACCGACGCGGTGACGCGCGTGCTGATCGAATTCGGCGATTCCAGCGGCGCACGATGGTCGACCGTCGGGGTTTCCGGAAACATCATCGACGCCTCGTTTCAGGCGCTGGTGGACGCGATCGACTACAAACTGGTGAAGGCGACCGGCGCTTGAGCGCGGCCGCGAGCCTCGCCCTCGGGGCAATAGCGCCCGGCTCATCCAGAGGGGCGGCCGGGCCCTTTGCAGATCCGCGCGCAGCCCCTATAT
>JBEKGN010000049.1:0-17830 GCA_050012775.1 Roseiarcus sp. | reverse complement strand
TCTCAGGCGAGAGAATCATCCATATCTCGACTCATATTTTCGACCCGCTCGTCCCCTTCAATCGCGCCGCCGCGCGCACTTTCCCGAAAACTGTTGCTCCCGGGACTCACCCCGCTTGGGAGTTACGGAAATGTGCGCTTTCTCCCTTCGTTGCTTGGTCGGCCCGAGCGGCTCGATGAAGGCGACGCCTCGATCGACCGACGAAAAGTCTAGCGCAAATTCTGACTTTCAGAAAGAGATCGTCGAGATCGCGCGGATGACGGCGCTGGCGAAGTCGATATTGCCGCGTCCAACGCGCCCGCGTTCGTTCCCCGGTTCAGCCGATCATTCGCCTGCCGTCGGCGCCGTCCGCGCTCGCCGCCCTCTTCTCTGTCCGGGCCCAGACAGATGCGAGACCAGCGCGGGCCATGGCGCTGGCTTTCCATCGATTGGTTGGAGGCGATATGCGCGAGAGGAATCTGCATTCGCCCGCGCGTCTCATCTGTCGTGAGCCAGGACAGAGCGTCGACAGGGCCGTCGAAATCGCGCATGGTCCCGCCTCCCCAGCCGACGGATTCGAACCTGCCGTGCAAAACAGCTCTTCCTCTCAAGCGCAGTTCTCGCTGCCCAAAGACAAGATCCGGATTCTCCTCCTCGAGGGCGTGAACGACAGCGCCGTAGCGATGATGAAGGCCGCGGGTTATTCCAACGTGGAGCGCCTGCCGAAAGCGCTTGAAGGCGACGCGCTTAAGGAGGCCGTCAAAGGCGTGCACCTCATCGGCATTCGCTCTCGCACGCAGATCAAAGCGGAAATCCTCGAAGCGGCCGACCGGCTTATCGCGGTCGGGTGCTTCAATGTCGGCACCAACCAGGTGGACATCGACGCCGCGCGCCAAATTGGCGTCCCCGTCTTCAATGCGCCGTTCTCCAACACCCGCAGCGTCGCGGAATTGGTGATCGGCGAGATCGTCATGCTGCTGCGGCGGATCATCCCGCGATCCAACGCGGCGCACGCGGGCCGGTGGGACAAGTCGGCGGCCAACAGTCACGAAGTTCGCGGCAAGACCCTCGGCATCGTCGGCTACGGCAATATCGGTTCGCAGCTTTCGTATCTGGCCGAAGCGCTCGGCATGCGGGTCATCTTTTACGACCACACGGACAAGCTCCGCCACGGCAACACCGAGCCGACGGACAGCCTGCAGGAGCTCTTGGCGCAGAGCGACGTCGTGACCCTGCACGTTCCCGAAACGCCGGCCACGCACGGCATGATCGGCCCCGCCGAGATCGGCGCGATGAAGGCGGGCGCCTATCTGATCAACAACAGCCGCGGCACCGTGGTCGACCTCGACGCGCTCGCGGCCGCGCTGCGCGGGGGACGGCTCCGCGGCGCCGCGATCGATGTTTTTCCGATCGAACCCAGCTCGAACGCCGAGCGATTCCATTCGCCGCTGCAAGGCTTGGACAACGTCATTTTGACGCCGCATGTCGGCGGCTCGACCGAAGAGGCGCAGGAGCGCATCGGCGTCGAAGTCGCGCGCAAGCTCATCGATTACAGCGACAGCGGCTCCACGATGGGCGCCGTCAATTTCCCTCAGGTGCAACTGCCGATCCGCCCTATGGGGACGCGCTTCATGCAGGTGCAACGCAATCTTCCCGGAATGCTGGGAAGGCTGAACGAGGTGCTCGCGCGCCACGCGATCAACATCGCCGCCCAATTCTACGAAACCTACAACGACGTCGGCTACGTGGTGTTGGACGCCGACGCCTCGGCCGTGGACAGCCAGCGCGTTCTCGCGGAAATCCGAGCGTTGGAGGGAACCATCCGCGCGCGGCTGCTCTACGAACATCGCGGCTGAGGGTCCGACGGCGGAAGCGGCGTGCCGATAGCGACGAACGACGGGCAGGTCCTCTGCGCAAGCGAGCAAGGCTCATCGCGCGATCACGCGCGCGCGTCGCCGACCGACAATTCAGGCGACCGATTGTCACCGCGGCTCTGACGTGGCAGTGACGGCGCCCACGCTCTCGCCAGGGCGCGCGGATCGGACGCCGCGAACGCGATCGACGGAGCATCGCCCCATGAGCGTGCAACGAAGCGCGTCGATCTGGCTGGCGCTGAGCCTCGCGCTCATCGTCGTATTCGCCCTATCCCCCCTCGTGGTCGCGATCGGAGCCGGGATGTTCGGCGCGTCGATGGGATGCCGGGTCGACGAAGGGGGCTCTTACCCCTGCCCTGTCCTCGGCTACGACGCGGGGACCCTCCTCGAGGAAATGTTCGTATCCGGCTGGTTCGTTTTCCTCACCTTGCCGATCGGCGCCACCGCAGCTCTCGTTTGGCTCGTCGTCGCGGTCGCGATCTTCGTTCGACGGGAGCGCAAGTGAACGCCGAACCGGCCGCGCCGCAGCGGACAGCATGGACGCGGGTCGCTCTTCTCTGGCTCTGCGGCGTCGGCGCGGAAAAGTTCGCCGCGCGATTGACGCACGGGAGAGCGCAAGTCGGCCAGATCGGAAATGGGATGGACGGCGCCCCGTCGTCGCCGCAATTGCGGAGCAAGAGACGCGTCAGGCGTTCCCTCGCGGCGACGATTTCCGCTCCGGCGCATCGAGCGGCCAAACGCACCTTGCCTGTTCCGTCGTTTCCGGCGACGCATAGCGCCCGCCCTTAAACGTTCCACAGCCCCGCGCCGTCCGAGAGGCCCCGATGTCCCTGCCCGATTTGCATCCGCGCCTTTTCAAGCGCGCCTACAGCAACGGCGAACTCCTCGCCGACGGCGCGGTCCATGCGGCCGCGCTGGTCGCGGGCGCGATCGGCTTTTCGTTGCTGTTCCTGAAGGCGCCGTTCCATGGCGGGGCCGGCGAGGGACTGGCGATGGCGGTCTACGCCGCCGGCTTTTTCCTGCTGTTCGGCTTTTCCTTCGCCTACAACATGACGCCCGCTTCGCCGCTGAAATGGATTTTGCGACGCTGCGATCATTCGGCGATCTATCTGATGATCGCCGGCACCTACACCGCGCTGCTTTCGCAGACCCAGAACAGCCGTTGGGCCGTCGCGCTCGCCGCATTCGTGTGGAGCGGCGCGCTCGTCGGCGTCGTGCTCAAACTGTTCCTGCCCGGCCGCCTCGACCGTGTCGCGATCGGCGTCTATCTCGCGCTCGGCTGGTCGGCGATCGTCGCGATCAAGCCGCTCGTCGCCGCGCTGCCGGCCGAGACGCTCGCGTTCGTCGTGCTCGGCGGACTCATCTATTCGATCGGCGTCGCGTTCCACCTCTGGCACAGCCTCAAGTTCCAGAACGCGATCTGGCACGCCTGCGTCGCCGTCGCCGCCGGATGCCACTTCGCCGGCATTGTGCAGGCGCTGGGCCGAGGGGCCTGAAGCGCGGCGCGCGCCTTCATCCGGTCGGGGCCAAGGCGGGTCGGTCGCGCGCGATCAGGCGGACGACCTCGGCCGCCGGAACGGGCCGCGAATAATAATAGCCTTGCGCCTCGCCGACGCCCGCCGCGGTCACGTATTCCAGCTGTTCGCGCGTCTCGACGCACTCCGCGGTGGTGGCGATGCCGAGATCGGCGGCGAAATGCGCGATCGCCCGCACCAGGGCGCGCGCCGTCGGGGCGCCGCTCGTCAGTTCGGCGATGAAACTGCCGTCGATCTTGATGCGATCGAACTGAAAGCGACGCAGGCGCTCGAACGACGCGTATCCCACGCCGAAGTCGTCGAGCGCCAGCGCCACGCCCATCCGCCGCAGCCGCGCGAGCGCCAGCGTCGCGTCGCCTTTGTCGTCCATGATCACGCTCTCGGTGATTTCGATCTCGAGCCGATGCGAGGCGAGCCCGCTCGCGGCGAGGGCGAGCGCGACGGCGCCCGGCACGTCCGCGCGCGTGAACTGCGCGGGCGAGACATTGACGGCGACGCGAAGATCATTCGGCCAGGACGCGGCCTCCCGGCAGGCCGTCGCGATCACCCACTCGCCGATCGAGTCGATCAAGCCGCTTTCCTCGGCGATCGGCACGAAGTCGCCGGGAGCGATCAGCCCACGACGCGGGTGGCGCCAGCGCAGCAGCGCCTCGAACCCCTGTATGCGCGCGTCGGCGAGGCCGACCAACGGCTGATAATGCAGTTCCAGTTCGCCGCGTTCGAGCGCCAGCGCGAGATCCTGGCGCAGCGCCGAACGTTCGCTTAGGACGCGCTCCATCTCTCGGCTGAACAAGCGCCAACGGCCGCGGCCCGCCGCCTTCGCCTGGTAGAGCGCGAAATCGGCGTGTCGCAGCAGACGCTCGTCATCGAACGGCGAACGATCGGCGACGGCCACGCCGATGCTGACGGACGCCATCAACGACAGCGCGCCGCAGTCCAAGGGGGTCGCGAAGGACTTGCTCAGGCGATCGGCGAGCGCGGAAGCGCCGTCGTCGCCGCGCTCGAATTCCGCGACGACGATGAATTCGTCGCCGGAATAGCGCGCGACGCAGTCGCGCGAGCGGGCGCTCTCGCGCAGTCGGCGCGCCACGGCCCGCAAAAACGAATCGCCGACCAAATGCCCGTAGGCGTCGTTGACGAGCTTGAAGCGATCGACGTCGATGAGGAAAAGCGCGACGCGCCGCTGGTCCGCGGACGAAGAGGCGAGCCTCTCGCGGATGCGCTCGGTCACCGCGGATCGATTGGGCAATTGCGTCAGGACGTCGGTGCGCGCGAGATAGGCGATGCGTTCGCGAGCCTGTTCGAGGGCCGTCACGTCCTCATGCGTGGCCACCCAGCCGCCGCCCGCCAGCGGCTGCACGACGACCGCGATGATCAGGTCGTCGCCGACGACGACGGTCCTCGCGAAGACTTCCCTGCGCGCCACCGCCGCCGACCAATCCGCAAGGACCGGGTCGATCGGCGACTCGAAGGAACCGCGACGCTTTCGCGCCTCCAGCAGTTCGCGCAGCGTCATCCCACGACGCACGTCGTCGTCGCGCAGCTTCTGGAGAGCGAGGAAGCGTCGATTCCAGAACTTCAATCGCCCCGCGCGATCGAAGACCGTGACGCCGTGGTTCATATTGTCGAGCGCGATGTCGCGCCAACGCCGACGGGCGCGCAGACGCAGAAGCGGAACCGCCCATGGGACGCAGATCGCCGCGGCGATCAGAAGCGTCGGCACGGGAGCCAGCGTGCCGATGACAGGGAAAGCGTCCATCTCGCGTCAGTGTCTCCCTCGCGAAACAAGTGAAGCCTTGGCGTCTTGCGGGTTGCGGGACGGCCACGCACAGGCAATACCCAAGAACGCCTCGCCTTGTCGCACGGAATATACTAACACGCCATAAATTTACCTGACTACATTATACGATTGTGCTTCCGTAACGTAATGAATTGAGCTTTGCCTATAGCGATTTCGGCGCCAACAAGCGACGATCATTGTTTGCGCCATGGAGGATAAATGAGGTTGTCGGGCGAAATACCGACTGAGCAACGGCGCGCTCCAAGCGATCGACTCCAGACGGAAGGACTTCGCGCGCCGCTCGCGCTCGGGCGGCGGCGCCCGCCATCTTGACGCCGCACTCGCGTGGCGTCTTATCTCGCGCATGCTCCAGGGATCGCCAATGACGCCAACGCGCTTCGTCTTCGCCTTCGCGGCGCTAGCGCTCGCCGCGCCCGCTTCGGCGGCGGACTTGCCGACGCAGCCCTCGCTGCCTTCCCTCGCCGCCGATCCTGAGACGCAGGCGCCGAACTGGAAGGGCTTCTACGTCGGGACCGAACTCGCCGTCGCTTCGTTCAAGGGCGCCAAGGGCGCCGTCGGCGGCGACGTTTTCGCCGGCTACGATCACCGCTTCGACAACAACGTCGTGCTCGGCGTGCGCTTTTCCACCGGCTACGCCCCGTGGATGTTTCCCGGCGGCGCAGCCCGGGGCTTCGATTTCGCCGAGACGAGCGTCAAGGTCGGCTACGAAATGGGCGCTCTCACGCCCTATGTCATGACGGGCGTAGCGCTGGCCAGACCGACGAATTTCGGCGGCGGCCTCGCCAATCCAAATGATTCGATCAATGGCGTGTTCGCCGGCCCCGGCGCGTTGCAAGCGGTGGGAACGGCCGGCGTCGGCTTCGACTACGCCGTCACCAACAATCTCCACGTCGGCCTCGAAGCGGCGGTCGGCAACGGCGGCCCGTTCGCGCCCGTGCCATTCGGCCATTAACGGCGTTGGCGGTGCGGCCACGCGCCTGATTGCCTTCGGCGACGCGGCGCGATAGGTCATCGGCCTCGTCTTCCCAGACACGGACACCATGCAGACCTTGAATCGCCGGGCGTTGCTCGTGAGCGTGGTCGCCGCCTCCGGCGCGCGCCTGTTTCGGCCAGCTCTCGCCCAACAGCCGTCCGAGGCGGCCGCCAAGCCCGTCTTCGCCTACGCGGACGTCGTCAGGCGCGCGCACGATCTCGCCGACGCCCCGTTCGACGCTTCGATTCCCCCGCTTCCCGAGGGGGTCGCCGGGCTCGATTACGACGCCTGGCGCGACATCCGCTTCAAGTCCGACAAGCCGCTGCTCGGCCAGCCCGGCGCGAGCTTCCGCCTCGAACTGTTCCACCTCGGCCATCTCTACAAGCGCCCGGTCGTCGTCAACGTGCTGCGCGACGGCATTCCCGCGCCGGTGCCCTACGCGGCCAATCTCTTCGACTACGGCCGCAACAAGATTCCGGGCGGTCTGCCGATCAATCTCGGCTTCGCCGGCTTTCGCCTGCACTATCCCCTCAACGCGCCTCACGTCATGGATGAGGTCATCGCTTTTCTCGGCGCGAGCTATTACCGCTTTCTCGGCCGCGGCCAACGCTATGGCCTGTCGGCGCGGGGCCTCGGCATCGGCTCGGGCGCTCGCGCCAACGAGGAATTCCCGTTCTTCCGCGAATTCTGGATCGAGACGCCCGATCCGGCGGCCGAACGCATCGTGGTTCATGCGCTGCTCGACAGCGAATCGGCGACCGGCGCCTTCCGCTTCGAGATCGTTCCCTCGCTGGAGACGAGCGTCGACGTGACCGCGACGCTGTTCGCGCGCCGCTCGATCGCCTCGCTCAATATGGCGCCGCTCTCGTCGATGTTCCTGAGGGGCAAGAACGACCATCGCGTCGACGACGATTTCCGCACCGAATTGCATGATTCGGACGGCCTGCTCATGCACACCGGCGCGGGCGAGTGGATCTGGCGCCCGCTCAGCAACCCCGTGGCGCCGGCGGTGTCCACCTTCCTCGACAACAACGTGCGCGGATTCGGCTTCATCCAGCGCGACCGCTCCTTCGAGCACTACCAGGATCTCGACCTCGCCTACGAGCTCAGGCCCAGCTACTGGATCGAGCCGCACGAGGGTTGGGGCGAAGGCGGCGTCGAACTGGTGGAACTGCCGACCGACGACGAAAGCAACGACAACATCGTCGCCGCATGGGCGCCCAAGGAGAATTTCGAAGCCGGCCGCTCGATGACCTACGGCTATCGCGTCACCGCGCTGACCAACGATTCGCGCCTGACGCCGGGCGCGCGCGCGGTCAACACTTTCCGCGCCGCGCCGCGCGCGCTCGGCGCCGCCGAAGCGCCTCCGCCCGGCGCCACACGCTTTCTCATCGATTTCTCCGGCGGCGATCTCGGCTATTATCTCAGCGACCCGACCCTGGTCGAAGTGATCGCGACGACTTCGGCGGGCCGCGTGCTGCGCACGTTCCTCGCGCCCAACACGCATCTGCGCGGCTTCCGCGCCGGCGTCGACATCGCGGTCGACCCCGGCCAGAGCTGTGACGTGCGCGTGTTCCTGCGCGCCGCGAACAAGGCGCTGACGGAGACCTGGACGTTCCCCTGGCGGGCGTGAAGACGCCGCTGCGCCTCATGCCGGGGACGGGCGGCCCCATGGCGCAGAAGACGACTCGGCGAAGCCTCGCGGGCATGCCCGCAGCCTATCCGTCTCGATCACGACGGATTCCTTAGAGCAGCCGCTCGCGTAGCGCGATGATCGCGGCGTGATGCTTGTTGTAGGCGCCGAGTTTGCGGCTCGCGTTTCCCAGGTGATAATTCACCGCCGATTCCGAGAGCTTCACCCGCGCGGCGACGCGTTCGGTGGTCATGCCTTCGCTGGTCCACAACAGGCATTCGCGTTCGCGATTGGAGAGCGGATGCTCGCCGTTCTCCCCGCGGCCCTGGAGGCCGCGCATCATCTCGTCGAAAAGATGAACGACGAAGAGCTGGATCGCCGGGGCCGACTCTTCGACGACGTCTTCGAGTTCGGCGCGGCTCGCCGCCGCGACGCTGAAGAGGCCGACGTCGCCCTCGGGGCCGGCGACCGGAACGCAATAGCCCTCGGTGATGTCGAATTCGCGCGCTTCGTAGAACACCAGCCGCTCGGCTTTGCTGAAACGATTGAGAAAGCCGCCGCCGTGGCCCCAACGGAACGGCACGCGCGACGCGGCGCCGGACACGACGACCGGATCGTAGAAGCGATAGCCGCGTTCGAGATAGCGGCGAACCCAGGCGTCGGGATAATTGCTTCTGAGCGTGTCTTCCGGGGCGCAGGTGACCCCCTTGGGCAGCTTGACCGCCATATAGGCGTAATATTCGAGCCCGAGCGTGCGCACGAACGCGCCGACCTCTTCCGCAAAACGCCCTTCGCCGGGAACGACTGTCACGCTGGCCATTTCATCGACCGCCAATAACGGGAAAAGCTAACGCGCGGCCTTTCCCGGCGCAAGGCGAATCGCGCGTTCTCCGCGCCGCCCGTCGCGCTCTTTTTGCAAGTCTTGCCAGTTGGAGCGGACGCGCCGCCTCGCTAGCCTGCCCGATCTGGGAGACCTTTTTCAAAAACGCGAAACGGGATACGGCCCAAAGGGGGAACGATCATGCGACGGACGACTGTGCTTTCTCTGGCTTTCGGCGCTCTGGCTTTGAGCATAGGGGCCGCGGCGGCGGACGAAATCAAGATCGGCGTTCTCGCGCCGCTGACCGGCCCGTCCGCATCGGACGGCGAGGAATATGTTCGCGGCGTCACCTGGGCCGTCGAGGAAGCCAACGCCAGGGGAGGCGTGGCGGGCCACACCTTCAAGGTCGAGGTGGCGGACGTCGGCGATCAATCGGCCGCCAACGTCACCAGCGCGACCGAGCGGCTCCTCGGCACCAAAGGCGTCGAGGTGATTCTCACGGGTTACGCCAGCCTTTCGATGTTCGAGGTCGACCTCATGGCCGAGGCGAACATGCCCTATCTCTCCGCCGGCCCGTCGCCGCTCTTCGCCGCCATCGTCTCCAAGAACCCGGACCACTATTCCTGCTGCTGGTCCTACACGGCGGACTTCACGGGCTACGTCACCGACGTTCTGCCGGCGGTGGAAGGCTTCGCCAAGGCGGGCGCGATCAATCTGAAGAACAAGAAAGTCGCGATGATCTCCTCCGACAATCCCTATTCCAAGGGGATATCGGAAGGCATGAAGCCGCTCTTCAAGGCGGCGGGCTGGACGATCACGGTCGATGAACTCGTGCCGTTCGGCGAAGTGAGCGACTGGCGCGCCATCCTGGCCAAAGTCCGCCAGGATCCGCCGGACCTCGTGATCAACGCCGACTACCTCCCGGGCAATTCGGCTTTGTTCATCAAGCAATTCCTGGAGAAGCCGACCAACAGCCTCGTCTTCCTGCAATATGCGCCTTCGGTGCCCGAATTCCTTAAGCTCACCGGGGCCCAGTCGACCGGCGTGCTCTACGATCTGATCGGCGGCCCCATCGACTCGCCCAAGTGGCCGCGCGGCCAGACGCTGCTCAAGGCTTACAAGGACAAATACGGCGTCGAGTCGGGCCCCTATGGCGTCGGCCTCTACGAAATGACCCAGCTCTATTTCAAGGCGCTCGCGGCCGTCGGCAACCCTGGGGACCATGCGGCGATCGGCGCCGCGCTGGGCAAGCAGACGGCGGATTCGGTCGCGGGACCGATCGCGTTCGACCCGAAGACCCACGTCGCCTTGCAGGACGCGAACCATGTTCCCGTGACCTTCTTCGAGATATGGGATGGCAAGCGGGTGCTCGTCAGCCCCGACAAATACGCCAACGGCGAATTCAAAACGCCGCCGTGGATGACGAAATAGGCGATGGCGTCGCAGCGTATGGTACGAATTACAAAATGCGCCAACCGCCGTCTTGGCCGGGCTTGTCCCGGCCATCCACGCGGTGAAGCGGATTCTACTCCTCGGGAAGAAGCTGAGAATGGGCGGCTTTTTGTCTTGCGAAGCGGCGGCTCGGCCGCGTGGATGGCCGGGACAAGCCCGGCCATGACGCGTCATTGCTTTCGGCCACTCGTGTGAGCCTGATCCGCTACGCCGAACGCGCGGCGCGCGCGCATAAGAAGAGAAATGCGCGCGCGCCGCGCCGCGACCCCGCGAAGGCCGCGGATGTCGCTGAGCGCCGGCGGGGACGCTCGTGAGCGCGGCTTCGCGCGTCCCGATCCTTGAAGCGATCGGACTGAGCAAGGCGTTCGGCGGCGCGCTCGCCGTGAACAACGTCGGCTTTCGCGTCGAAGAGGGCGAGATCCTCGGCATCGCCGGGCCGAACGGCAGCGGCAAGAGCACGCTGTTCAACATCGTCACCAATGTCCCCTTTCGCGCCGATAGCGGCCGCGTCCTTTTCCGCGGCGCCGAAATCCAGAACTGGCCGAGCCACAAGATTTGCACGCGCGGCCTCGCCCGCACCTTTCAGCGCGAGAGCGTGTTTCCCTCGCTGAGCGCGATCGACAACGTCATGGTCGCGATCGACGCGGTCGCGCCCTCGCGCCCGCTCAAAGAACGCGAGCGCAGAGCGGTCGCCGCGCTGGACCTCGTCGGCTTCCCCGCCACCCTGCACAATATGATCTCGGGCGGCCTGCCGGTGTTCCTGCGCAAGCTCGTGATGATCGGCTCGGCGATGGCGCTCGAGCCGCAAGTGTTTCTCCTCGACGAGCCGGCCTCGAGCCTCACGCCGCCGGAAATCGAGCGCATCCGCGCTTTGATCCTGAAACTGCGCGCGAAGGGGGTCACCATCCTCTTGATCGAGCACGTGCTCTCGCTGCTTTCCAGCGTCTCCGACCGCCTGATGGTGCTCGACCAGGGCTCGGTCATCGCCAGCGGCGCCCCGGCGCAAGTGATCGCCGACCCGGCCGTCGTCGAGGCCTATCTCGGAGGCGGCGCATGAGCGGCGCTCCGTTGCTCGAATTGCGCGCGCTCTGCGGCGGCTACGAGCCGGTGCAGGTCTTTCGCGACGTCACATTGACGATGGAGCCGGGCGCGAGCATCGGCCTGTTCGGCCCCAACGGGCACGGCAAGACGACGCTGCTGAAGACCGTCAGCGGCCTCATCGATCCCTGGCGCGGCGATATCCTGTTCGAGGGCGTGCGGCTCAACCGCGAGGGCGCGCGCGGCCGCAGGGCCTCGCAGAACCTCAATTACGACGCCTTCACCGGTCGGCGCATGGATCCGCGGCGCGTCGTGCGGGCCGGGTTGATCCATGTCGCGCAGGGAAATCTTCTCTTTCCCGAACTGACGGTGCGCGAGACGCTCGCCGTCGCCGGCCTCGCGACCCATGGCAGGGGCGATCCGGACGCCCTCACGAAATACGCGTTGACGCTCTTTCCCCGATTGAGCGAACGCCTCGATCAGAAAACGCGTTTTCTCTCGGGCGGAGAACGCCAGATGCTGTCGGTGTCCTGCGGTCTGATCGCGGCGCCGAAACTGCTGATCCTCGACGAGCCGACGCTCGGCCTGTCGCCGAAATTGCGCCATGAGCTCGGCGAAGCCGTGCGGGCGATCCGGCGCACCGGCGTGCCGCTGATCGTCGTCGACCAGGACGTCGAGTTTCTCAAGTCGCTGATCGACGTCCTCTATCTCTTCGACCACGGCCGCATATCCGGGCGGATCGAACGGGCGGACATGCCCTCGCACGAGGCGCTCATGCGCATGCTGTTCGGGGAGGCCGCGCATTGACCTTTGAGACTTTCCTCGCGGTGTGCCTCAGCGGCGTCGTGCTCGGCGCGCTCTACGCGCTGATGGCGACGGGCCTCGCGGTGGTGTGGACGACGCTCGGCATCTTCAACTTCGCCCATGGCGCATTCATCGCCATGGGCGCTTATGTCGCCTGGCAGGTCGGCAATTCGAACGCCGGCGGCGCCGGGTATCTCGCCGGCGGCGGCGCCACGGTCGTCTGCCTGTTCGCCCTCGGCGTCCTGTTCCATCTCCTGCTCGTCAAGCCGTTCGAACGCAAGGCGAGCGTCGTTCTGCTCTCGGTGGTGACGACGCTCGCCGGCGCGACGATTCTCGAAGGCGTGATGAATCTCGTCTGGGGTCCGCGCTCCAAGCAGCTCGACCCGATCGCGCCGGGCGATTTCGCATGGGGCGAGCTCGTCATGTCGCGCAATGAATTGGTGATGATCGCGCTCGCCCTGGCGATCCTGGCGGCGGTCGGCGCGTTCCTGCGCTATTCCTCGACCGGCCGCGCGATGCGCGCGGTCGCGCAGAACCGCGAGGCGGCGCAATTGCTCGGGCTCGACGTCGCTCGCCTCTACGCCCTCGCCTTCGGCCTTTCGGCCTCGCTGGCGGGCGTGGCGGGCTTGTTCATCGGCTCGATCCGCTTCATGTCGCCCACGATGGGCGCCGAGCCGCTGATGAAAGCGCTCATCGTCGTGATCTTCGGCGGCGTCGCGCGTTTCACCGGTCCGATCTATGCGGCTTTCGTCGTCGGAATCGTCGAGGCGTTCTCCTCCTACTACATCGGGCTCTATTGGACGCCCGCGGTGCTGTTCGCGCTGATGATCGTCGTGCTGATGATCAAGCCGGAAGGCCTCTTCGGCAAGCACGAGAGGTCCGTCTAATGCGTTACGATCCGCCCTTCCGCCACACCACCGGCTTCCTGCCGGCCTTGGCGGTCCTCGCCTTGCTGATCGTCTTCCCGCTGGTCTTCACCGAGTCGCACGCGCGCCACCTCATGATCCTGGTGTTCGTTTACGCGATCGTCGCGGCGAGCTGGGATCTCAGCCTTGGCTATGGCGGGCTGGTCAATTTCTCCCATGTGGCGCTGTTCGCCGTCGGCATCTACGCCTATGGGATTCTCGCCAAGACGCTCGGCGTGTCGCCGTGGCTCGCCATTCCCGCGGGCGGCCTTATCGCGGTCGTCATCGCCAGCGCGATCGCCTTGCCGATCCTGCGGCTCGACGGCATCTACGTCATTCTCGTCACGCTCGCCTTCTCGCAGCTTCTCTATCAGATCGTCATCAGCCAATCCGGCGTCACCGGCGGCGCCGGCGGCATGGTCACGCTGCCGGGACTGGCGATCGGCGACTATCGGTTCATCCGCGACAACCGCATCGGCTATTATTATGCCGCGCTGGCCCTGCTCTGCGCCTCGCTCGCCTGCCTCTACGCGATCGTCAAGTCCGGTCTCGGGCGCGCGATCGTCGCGCTGCGCGACAACAAATATTACGCGATGGCGCGCGGCGTGTCGGAGGCCAGAACCCGCCTCATGACGCTGGCGGCGAGCGCGTTCTTCGCCGGGATCGCGGGCGCGTTCTACGGGTCTTACGTCCGCGTCGCCTCGCCCGACGCCTTCGGCCTCGGCATGCTCACCCTCATGCTCAGCATGTTGCTCGCGGGCGGCATCGGCACGTTATGGGGCGCCGTCGCCGGCGCCTTCGCGATCACGCTGCTCTCGGAGGCGATCGCCGATTACGGCTCCTGGCGAACCATCGTCATCGCGATCATCATCATCGCCGTGCTGATTTTCTACCCCGGCGGCTTCTGGGCCGCGATTCAGGAAGCGCGCGAGTTCGTGGATCAGGCGCGCACTTCGATTCTGGCGCGCTGGCGGCGCGTCGTCGGACGCGCGGCCCGCGAGCGCATGCTGGGCGCCAAGGAGACGATGATCGCGACCCGCTACGGCAGAATCGCCGTCGCCGACACCGGCGGCGCGGGCGCGCCGATCCTGTTCATCCATGGCAATTCGGCGTGCAAGGAAGCGTTCGTGCGCCAGTTCACCGCGCTCGCGGGCGAGTACCGCGTCATCGCTTTCGATCTTCCCGGCCATGGCGTCTCCGACAACATGGACCCAGAGGCCGTCTACAACGTTCCGGCCTATGCGGAGATCGCCGAAACAGTTCTGCAAAGGCTCGGCGTCGCCGCTCCCGCCGTTTTCGGCTGGTCGCTCGGCGGCTATGTCGCGCTCGAACTCGCCGCGCGGGGAAACGTCGCCGTCGCGGCGCTCGCCATCGCGGGAACGCCGCCGCTCAATGTCGTGCCCGACGATTTCGCGGCCGGCTACGACCCGGACTCGCATCTCGTGCTCGCGGGAAAGCGCTATTTCTCGCCGCGCGAAGCGCGTGATTTCGCCGGGGCGGCGACCGCGCCCCTGTCCCCCGACAGCGCCTTCATGCACAAAACGTTCGGCCGCACCGACGGCCGCGCGCGCTTCTTCATGATCAGCCAGGTCGGCGTCACCGACTGGCCGCGGCAGATGCGAATGCTGCGCGAAGGCAAGATTCCCTTCGCGATCCTCAACGGCTCGGACGACCCGTTCCTCAACCACGACTATTTCCGCGGCCTCGCCTACGGCGCCATCTGGACCGGCGAACCCCACGACATCCCCGAGGGCAAGCACGCGCCGTTCTTCAACAAGCCGGAGCTGTTCAACGAAGCGTTGCGCGCGTTCCTGCGCGAGGCGGAAGGCGGGCGGCCGCTTCCGGCAGCGCAAGGAGCGGCGTCGCATCTCGGCGACAGCGCGGAAACTCGCCCTGCCCCTCACCCTGCCTCTCCCCGCGAAGACGCGGGGAGAGGCAGGGTGAGGGGCCGGGGTGATTAGCCGCAGGCTTCCCAAGTGTGTGAATGCGCAAGCGCAGAGGCCCGCCCGCTAGCCCCGCAACGCCTCGTCGATATCCCGCCACAAGTCCTCGACGTCCTCCACGCCGGCCGAAAGCCGCAACAGATCGGTCGGGCACGGCGAGCCGGCGCCTTCGATCGAGGCGCGGTGTTCGATCAGCGACTCCACGCCGCCGAGCGAAGTCGCGCGCTTCCACAATTTCACCCGCGCCGCGGTCGCGATCGCCGCGGCCTCTCCCGCGCGCACGCGGATCGACAGCATGCCGCCGAAGCCGCCCGCCATCTGCCGCTTGGCGACTTCGTGGCCGGGGTGATCGGCGAGACCGGGATAGAGCACGGCGGCGACGTTCGCGTGGTTCGACAGGCGATGGGCCAGCTCCATCGCGTTGGCGCTCGCCGCGCGCACGCGCAGATCGAGCGTGCGCAGGCCGCGAATGAGAAGGAACGCCTCGAACGGCCCGAGGATCATGCCGTGGCTCGCGCGGATTTTTCGCACCCGCGCGCCGATCTCGTCCTCGCGCGCGAAGCACAAAGCGCCGGCGATCACGTCGGAATGGCCGTTGAGATACTTGGTCGCGGAATGCATGACGAAATCGGCTCGATGCGCGATCGGCCGCGTGAACACCGGCGTCGCGCAGGTGGAGTCGACGCCGAGCGCGGCGCCCGCGTCATGGGCGACTTTCGCCGTGCCGGCGATGTCGCTGACGCCCCACAGCGGGTTGCTCGGCGTCTCCAGCCAGACGAGCCGGGTCAGCCCCGGGCGAACGGCGGCGCTGAGCGCGTGCAAATCCTCGGTATCGCAAAACGTGACGTCGAGCCCGAACGCCGGCGCCTCCACGGCGAGCCAATTGCGCAACGCCCAATACATCACCCGAGGCGCGACGATATGCGCGCCGGGCGCAAAGCTCAGAAACAGCGCGATCGCCGCCGACATGCCCGAGCCGAACAGCAGCGTCGCGGCCGCGCCTTCGAGCGCGCCGACGAGTTGCTCGCCCTCGCGCACGGTGGCGTTGTCGGGGCGGCCGTAGACATAGCCGCTGGAATAGGCGTTGTCGGGATCGCGCAGGAACGTCGTCGTCACATGCAGCGGCGGCACGAGGCCGCGCGTGGCCTCGTCGATGCGCCCGAGCGCCTGCGCGGCGAGCGTGCGCGCGCTCCAGTCCTTCGCCTCGGTCATAGCCCGAGTCCGCGCAGCAGCCGCGGCGCGCCCGCGCCCGCGCCGGCCGCCTCCGCCATGAACAGATTCTTCAGCGTCGGAGCGCGATCGACGATGCGCAGGCCGAGGTCGCGCAAGAAGCGCAGCGGCGCGACGTCGCTGGAGAACAGCCGGTTCAACGCATCCATGCCGAGGCTCGAGGAGACGACGTCGAAGCGGCGCGCGCGCTGATAGGCGGCGAGCGTCTCGGAATCGCCGGGATCGAGGCCGAGGCGCAGCCGCTCGGCGACGATCTCGGCGAGCGAAGCGACGTCGCGCAGGCCGAGATTGAGTCCCTGCCCGGCCAGCGGATGCACGGCGTGCGCCGCGTCGCCGACGAGCGCGATGCGCTCGCCGACGAAACGGCGCGCGAAGCGGAAGCTGAAGGGGAACGCCTCGACGCGCGAGGCGACGCGGATCGCCCCCAGCTTCGGCGTGAAGCGCTTCTCGAGCTGCGCTAGGAAATCCTCCGGCGCGAGGCTCAGCAGCGCCTTGGCGTCGGCATGACTCTCGTTCCAGACGATGCTCGACTGGCGCCCCGGCATCGGCAGGATGGCGAACGGCCCGGCGGGCAGAAAATGCTGCTCGGCCCGCCCCTTGTGATCGCGCTCGTGCGCGATGGTGGCGACGATGCCGGACTGGCCGGTGTCCCAGCCGACGGTGGGAATCTCGGCGAGCGCGCGCAGCTTGGAGCGCAGGCCGTCGGCGGCGACGACGAGCCGCGCGCTCAAGACTTCGCCGCCGGCGAGGTCGATCCGCGCGGCGTGCCGGCCGGGCGCGAAGCCCGTCACCGCTTGCCTGATCGTCTCGACGCCGAGCGCGGCGGCGCTGCTTGCGAGCGCGCTCGCGACGTCGTCATTGAACGCCATATGCGCGAGCGGCTCGCCTTTGCGCGCATCGAACTTCAGGTGCTCCAGCCGCACCGCGTCGCCGACGCCGCCGTCGTAGATGACCATGTGCAGGATCGGCTGGGTCAGCGGCTCCAGCGCCTCCCAGGCGCCGACGCGCTCGAGGAGATGGCGCGGCCCGGCCGCCAGCGCGACGGTGCGCAGATGGCCGTCGCCCTGCCCGGGGCGCGGATCGACGACCGCGATGGATACGCCGCTCCCCAGCGCCTGCTTCACCGCCGCCGCGAACGATAAGCCCGCCGGACCGGCGCCGGCGACGAGGATGTCGAAAACGCGCGGCGCGGATTCGTTGGCGGGGGAAGGCGGAGATGAGGTCATGGCGTCATTGTCGGCCAGCGGGCGCTGGCGTGCAAGCGGGCGCCGCGTCGCGGGCGCTGGCCGGGCGGAGCGGACCGCCGGCGCGCCTCGTCAGAACTCCTTCCAATCGCCGGCGTCGTCGGCGACCGGAGCGCCGTTGGCGACCGCTCTGGACGCCGCGCGCATCGGCCGCGGGGCCTCCTTGCGGGGGACGCTCGCCGCCGCGCGCGGTTCCGTCTTCGCGCTCGCCGGGACCTTCGCCGGCTGACGGAAGGCGTGTGGCGCGGCCTTCTGCAATTGGGCCCGCTGGGCGTCGGCGCCGCCGGGACGACCGACCTGGAACTGCCCGACGAGTCCGGAGAGCTGATTGGTCTCCTGCGACAGCGAATGGCTGGCGGCCGTCGATTCCTCGACCATCGTCGCATTCTGCTGCGTCGCTTGATCCATCTGGTTGATCGCCGTGTTGACCTGTTGGAGGCCGGTGGCCTGCTCCTGCGCGCCCGCCGCGATCGCGCCGACGACATCGTTGATCTCGGTCACCTGCGCCATGATCCGCTCCAGCGACTGGCCGGTCTCGGCCACCAGCTTGACGCCGTGATCGACCTGCGTGGTCGAAGTCGAAATCAGCCCCTTGATCT
>JBEKGN010000048.1:0-18584 GCA_050012775.1 Roseiarcus sp. | reverse complement strand
TGATGGTTCGTCGGTAGCGGGCGAGCGGCGTCAGCGTCCGCGCGACGACGTTGTAGAGCGGCACGTCGTGATTGCCGGGCACGACGATCTGGGGCGAGGGCAGGTCGTCAAGAAACTCGCGCGCGTCGTCGAACTCGCGCCGCCGCGCCCGCTGCGTGAGATCGCCGGAGAGGACGACGACATCGGGTTCGGCGGCGTCGATCGCCGCGATCAGGGCCGGCGGGATGGCGCGATCCAGGCGGCCGAAATGCAGATCGGAGAGATGAGCGATCGTGCGCATCGGGCGGCCTTTTTGGCGGGCTAAGGCCGCTCGCCGTTCCGCGCCGGCGCAACGACGCCGAGCGCGCGCGGGCGAATGCGGTAGTGAAGCGGCGCGCCCATCATGCTGATCTCGCCGTCAGTGGACACGTTGACCCGCTTGGTCTCGGGGTGGACCCAGATCTCCTGCGCCTCGAAGGCGTCCAACTCACGGTCGCTCTCGCGCCCCATCGGCGTCTTCAGGGCCATGCGAATGAGGTTTCGGCGGCCAGCGCGAGAGGCCATGCACACCCAAAGCCGGCCGGAATCGAGGTTCGCGCGCGTGCCGATTTCCAGGCCCACGAGTCCATATTTGTTGTTGCCGACGAACAGAAAGGGCGTCCGGCGCGCCAGCGTCTCCGCCTCGTCGACGCTCAGTTTGACGCGCACTGGGGAATAACGCCGCAAAACCGACCCGACCGCGAGGAGGAACGCCACCCATTTGACATGGCCGTGGCGCTGCTGCGCCTCCCGTTGGCGCACGATCCGCGGATAAAGACCGATGCCCGAATTGTTCACGAACACCCGGCCGTTGACCTCGCCGACGTCCACTTTGCGGATTTGGCCGGTGAAGAGGTTGCGGACCGCGGCTTCGAGGTCCAGGGGAATGCCGACATCCCTGGCGAAGTGGTTGAACGTGCCCATCGGCAGCACGCCGAGCGCCGTATCGGTCCCGGCGAGCGCGCTCGCCACCGCGTTGACCGTTCCGTCGCCTCCGCCCGCCACGACCAGCTGGCTACGCTCGTCCACGGCGCGCGCGGCCAGCGACGCGGGCTCGTCGCCGCGACGGGTGATCAGAATTCGCGCCGGCGCGCCGAATTCGCCGGAAATGCGCTCAAGGAGCGCCCGCGCCGCTTCCACATGCGCGGAAGCGCCGTTGAGAATGCAGGTCGGGCCTGCGGATTCTTCCAGCGGAGGCGGCGCCATCGTCTTTCATACGACAGGCGCCGCATCGTCGCCAACGGGAAGTTGCCGCAGACGAAGCGCGAGAAGGCGAACATCGAGCGCGGCGGCCTTCGGCGCGCCGCCGTTCCATTTTGCCGCTCACGGGCCGCTTGCGTTATGGCCGCGCCCCGGTACTCTATTGCGAGCCGTCGCATGACGGCTGAAAGAGGGGGAGATTTCGATGCGCGCTTTGCGGGTGTCCGTGAGGCTGGTGTCGCTTCATGCCGTTCTTCTGGCGCTCGCCTGTGCGGCGCCCGGCGGCGCCCAGGCTCAGAGCCTCAGCTCTTACCAACAGAGCTGCAACCAGATCGGCGTCGCCGGGGACACGCTGTTCGCCAATTGCCGACGGATGGACGGCGGGTTCACGCGAACCTCGATCGCCATCCCCGGCGTCAGCAACAACGACGGCGTGCTGCAATTCGACGGCATGAGAGCGCCGAGCACTTTCCAAAACAGCTGCAACCACATTGGCGTCGCCGGCAGCACGCTGTTCGCCAATTGCCGACGGATGGACGGCGGGTTCAGTCGAACCTCGATCGCCATCCCCGGCATCGCCAATATCGACGGCCGATTGCGCTATCAATAGGCGGCGCCGCCTACAGCATGCTCGGCAGCACGCGGTCGGGCGGGCGGTGGCCGTCCATGAAGGTCTTGATGTTGATGATGACCTTCTCGCCCATGTCGTTGCGGCCTTCATAGGTCGCCGAGCCCATGTGCGGCAGCAGCGTCACCTTGCCCTTGTTGGCGAGGGCGATGAGCTTGTCGGAGACGGCGGGGGCGTGCTCGAACACGTCGAGGCCGGCGCCGGCGATTTCTCCCGCCTCGAGCATGCGCGTGAGCGCGTTTTCGTCGATCACCTCGCCGCGCGCGGTGTTGATGATGATCGCCTCGGGGCGGAGATATTTCATCCGCCGCGCCGACAGCAGGTGATAGGTGGCGGGGGTGTGCGGGCAGTTGATCGAAACGAAGTCCATCCGCGCGAGCATCTGGTCGAGCGAATCCCAATAGGTCGCCTCCAGCGATTCCTCGATCTGCTGGGCGACCCGGCGGCGATTGTGATAATGGATCGACATGCCGAAGGCGCGCGCGCGCACCGCCAGCGCCTGACCGATGCGGCCCATGCCGACGATGCCGAGGCGCTTGCCGCCGATGCGCCGCCCGAGCATCCAGGTCGGCGACCAGCCGGTCCAGCGTCCCTCGGGGATGACGCGGGCGCCCTCGGCGAGCCGGCGCGCGGTGGAGAGAATCAGCGCCATCGTCATGTCGGCGGTGTCCTCGGTGAGGACGCCCGGCGTATTGGTGACGGTGATGCCGCGGCGCAAAGCCGAGGTGACGTCGATGTGGTCGACGCCGTTGCCGAAATTGGCGATCAGCTTCATCTGGTCGCCGGCTTGGGCGATCATGTGCGCGGTGATGTGGTCGGTGATGGTGGGCACGAGCGCGTCGGCTTCGCGCATCGCCTCGGCGATTTCGCTCTCCGTCATCGGCTTGTCCTCGATGTTGAGGCGCGCGTCGAAGAGTTCGCGCATGCGCGTCTCCACGAGTTCGGGGAGCCGGCGCGTGACGATGACGAGGGGCTTCTTCCTAGACATGGGCCCTTCTCTCCTCGCTCTCCTGGAGCCTGTATGCCATCGGCCCGATTTCAACCATGTTCACGCGCAATATCAAATGCCTTCACGCGTCGTTAACGGCGCGCCGCGCAAAAGAAAGCCTAAAGGGGAGCCCAAGGGACCGAGCCTTCGTTTCGCGCGCCGCTGCGGCCTCTCTAGCAGATGGCGAGGCAAAGACAAGGACACCCGGCGTCGCGCCGTCTTTCATGGATCGGGAATGAAACTCATCGCCTTTCTTCTCCGCTTTGTTCGTCCGCTCAGGGGCTGTCTCGGCCTCGCGGCGGCGCTGCTGTCGCTGTGGCCCGCCGTGGCGCTGGCCGATCCCTTGGGCTCGGCGACGGGCCTGCCTCTGCCGCGCTATGCGAGCCTGAAGACCGATCGCGTCAACCTGCGCGAGGGGCCGTCGAAGGATCATGCGACCAAGTGGGTGTTCCAGCGCGCCGGCCTGCCGGTCGAGATCACCGCCGAATTCGAAATCTGGCGCAAGGTGCGCGATTCCGAGGGCGCAGAGGGTTGGGTTCTTCATTCCTTGCTCTCGGGGCGCCGGACCGGGCTGGTCGGGGTCGGCAAGAAAAGCGAGCTCTTCAAAATCTACACCCAGCCGAAGGCGAACGGCGATGTGGCGGCGACGCTGCAGTCGGGCGTCATCGCCAACGTGCGCACATGCGACGGCGCCTGGTGCCTGATCGATGGGGACGGATACAAAGGGTATATTGAACAGGTCGACCTGTGGGGCGTATACCCCAACGAGAGAATCCCATAGCCGCGTCGCGCCGCGACCCCGGACATAGGTTGCAAAGACACTTTGGACGCTTTCGACGATGAGGATTTCGGCCAGAGGGCGCGCCGTCTTCGCGTAGACACTCTGATTTGGCTGCGCTGGCTTGCGATATTTGGCCAATCCGCGGCTGTGCTTATCGCCCATTTCGCCTTGGGCCTGGAATTTCCAATTATCGCCTGTTTTCTGTGTATTGGCGCGTCGGTCGTCCTCAACGCCGGGCTGCGAATGCGCTTTCCCGTCAGCCATCGCCTCGACGATTTTTGGGCGGCCAATATTCTCGGCTTCGACATCGCGCAATTGGCCGCGCTGCTCTGCCTGACGGGCGGTCTCGCCAATCCCTTCTCGATCCTGTTTTTGGCCCCGATCATGACTTCGGCGGTCTCGTTGCCGCTGCGCCGCACGCTCGCCCTGCTCGCTTTCACCCTCGTTTGCGCGACGGCGCTGCAGCTTTGGCATTGGCCGCTGCGCTGGCCGGGCGGCGCCGATTTTCAACCGCCGGCGCTGTATGGCGTCGGACTGTGGACGGCGATCGCCGTCAGCGCGATATTCGTCACGATCTACGCCAACCGCATCGCCGAGGAGGCGCGTCAGCTCGCCAGCGCGCTGACCGCCACGGAATTGATCCTGGCCCGCGAACAGCACCTCTCCCAGCTCGACGGCCTCGCCGCCGCCGCGGCGCACGAATTGGGCACGCCGCTGGCGACCGTGGCGCTGGTGGTTCACGAATTGGCGGCCCAGCCGCTGATCGCCGCGCATTGCGCCGAGGATCTGCGTCTGGTCGAGGAGCAAGTCGGCCGCTGCCGTTCGATCCTGCGCAAGCTGTCCTCGCCCGCCACGATCGAGGACTCCTCGATCCAGGAAACGACGATCGGGGAACTGATCGAAGAGATCGCCGCGCCCCATCGTCTGCTCGACGTGGCGATCGTGGTCGAACGCGAGGGACCGGCCCCCGAACCCGTCTGTCGTCGCAACCCGGGGATGATTCACGGCTTGAACAATCTCGTCGAGAACGCCGTGAGCTTCGCCGAGAGCCGGGTCGCGATTCGCGCGTCCTGGACGGGCTCGACGGTCACGATCGTCATCGCCGACGACGGACCGGGCTTTCCCCCGCAGGTTCTGGCGCGGCTGGGCGAGCCCTACATATCGACACGCGGCGCCGCGCGCCGACGCGAAGGCGAGGTCGCGGGCGGGATGGGCCTGGGGCTGTTCATCGCCAACGCGCTGCTCGAGCGTTCGGGCGCTTCGCTGGCGATCGCCAATGCGCCGCCGTCGCAATCGGGCGCCGTGGCGACGATCGTCTGGCCGCTCGCCGCCTTCGAGCACGCTCGACTGTCGCGCCGACAAGCGCTAGACAGCTATGATGATGTCAAATCGCAGTGAGCCGATGGATATTGAAAGAGGCGCTACCCACCAGCCGCCGGTCGATGAATCCGCGGCGATCGAAAAGACCCTGCTGATCGTCGACGACGACAGGCCCTTTTGCGAGCGTCTGGCGCGGGCCATGGGCTCGCGCGGATTCACGCCGCGCATGGCCGTCAGCGTCGCCGAGGGCCTGGCGGCCATTCAGGCCGACGCGCCCGCCTTCGCCATCATCGATCTGAAGCTCGGCGACGGCAGCGGGCTCGACGTGATGCGGGCCTTGAAAGCCAAGCGCGCCGACGCGCGGGCGATCATCCTGACCGGCTATGGCGCGATCGCCACCGCCGTGGTCGCGGTCAAGCTGGGCGCGTTCGACTATCTGGCCAAGCCCGTCAACGCGGACGAGATCACCGCCGTCCTGATGGCGGAGCGCGCCGGTCCGGTCGACAGTCCCGAACATCCGATGTCGGCCGACCGCGTGCGTTGGGAGCACATCCAGCGCGTCTACGAATCGTGCGAGCGCAACGTTTCGGAGACCGCGCGCCAGCTCAATATGCATCGGCGCACGTTGCAGCGCATCCTCGGCAAGCGCGCGCCGCGCTGAGGCCCGGTTCCGACGCCTCGCCCGGCAAGGCGCCCAAGATTTACGCGCGATGGCGCGCCTTTCGGCGCCCGTCCTTTGCGACCGCGCCCGATTTCCCCCGACTTTGCTGGCATAGCGCTTGCGTCAACGCTCCGGCCGGGGTCGGCCGCGCAACGCGCCGATCCCCAATGTTCACGAGAGGACGGGGTCGAACATGTCAATGACGAGACGCTTTGTACTGCGCGCGACTGGCGCGCTGATTGGCGGCGCGATAGCGCTGAGTTCCTTCGCCGCGAGGGCGGAGGATACGATCAAGATTGGCATTCTCCATTCGCTTTCCGGCACGATGGCGATCAGCGAGACCACGCTGAAGGACGTCATGCTGATGCTCATCGACGAGCAGAACAAGAAAGGCGGCGTGCTCGGCAAGAAGCTCGAGGCGGTCGTCGTCGATCCCGCGTCCAACTGGCCGCTGTTCGCGGAAAAAGCCAAGGAGCTGATCGCGAAGGACAAAGTCTCGGTGGTGTTCGGCTGCTGGACCTCGGTTTCGCGCAAATCGGTGCTGCCGGTCTTCAAGGAACTGGACTCGATCCTGTTCTATCCCGTGCAATACGAGGGCGAGGAATCGCAGCGCAACGTCTTCTATACCGGCGCCGCGCCCAACCAGCAGGCCATTCCCGCCGTCGACTATCTTATGAGCGACGACGGCGGTTCGGTGAAACGTTGGGTTCTCGAAGGCACCGACTACGTCTATCCGCGCACGACCAACAAGATTCTGGAAGCCTATCTGAAGTCCAAGGGCGTCGCGGCCGACGACATCATGATCAACTATACGCCGTTCGGCTTCTCCGACTGGCAGACCGAGGTCACGAAGATCAAGGCGTTCGGCGCCGCGGGCAAGAAGACGGCGGTGGTTTCGACGATCAACGGCGACGCCAACGTGCCCTTCTATAAGGAGCTCGGCAATCAAGGCGTCAAGGCGACCGACATTCCCGTCGTCGCGTTCTCCGTCGGCGAGGAGGAACTCGCGGGCCTCGACGCCAAGCCGCTGGTCGGGCATCTCGCCGCCTGGAACTATTTCCAGACGATCGACACGCCTGAGAACAAGGCGTTCATCGAGAAGTGGCGCGCCTTCACCAAGAACCCGAAGCGCACCTTCAACGATCCGATGGAGGCGCACGTCATCGGCTTCAGCATGTGGGTCAAGGCGGTGGAGAAGGCCGGCACGGTCGACCCCGACGCGGTGATCGACGCGATGATCGGCGTCGCCGTGCCGAACCTGACGGGCGGCATTGCGACGATGATGCCGAACCATCACATCACCAAGCCGGTCTATATCGGCGAAATCCAAGCGAACGGCCTCATCAACACCGTCTGGCAGACGCCCGGCACGGTCGTCGCGCAGGAATGGTCGCCCTACCTCGAAGGTTCGCGTGACCTCATCGCCGACTGGCGCAAGCCGCTGTCTTGCGGCAACCTGAACGTCAAGACCGGCAAGTGCGGCGGGTGAGCGGCCGTCTCCTGGTCTGAGCAACCGCGCGCCCTCACCCCAACCCCTCTCCCGCGTAGCCCGTTGGAAGACGGGCGTTCTACCGAACGCCCTATGCGGGAGAGGGGCTTCCCTTCTCCCGCGTGCGGGAGAAGGTGTCGCGCGACGCGCGACGGATGAGGGTCGCCAGCCACGAACAGCCTCCCGCCACGAGAGTCGCTCGCCATGCCTATCGCGCGCCTGTTCGCCACCCTTCTCTTCCTGTGCTGCGCGAGCCTCGCGCGCGCCGACGCACTCGACGACACCTTGGCGAAGTTCCTCGACGACAAGTTCCCGCGCACCGAACAGGCGATCGGCGAACTCGCGGCGAGCGGGGCCGCGAATGCGCCGGCGATCCTCGAGGCGCTCGGCGACAATCGCCTGCTGATCGATCCGGTCGCGCATGTCTTGGTCTATCGCACCGAGGCCGGCGACGTGGTCAACGCCAAGACCGGCGAGAAGCTGGCGGGCGTCGACGTCGATTCCTTCAAGAAGGTTCGCGTCAACAACGCGCTGCGGCGCGCGATCGAGGCGGCGCTGGGCGCGCTGACCCTCGCCAATCCAGACCCGCAAAAGCGGATCGCGGCGGCCGAGGCGGTGTTCAAATCGCGCGACGCCAAGGCGCTTCCGGCGCTCGAGGCGCAACTCGCCAAAGAGAGCGATCCGCGCGCCGCCGCCGCCCTGCGCCAGGCGCGCGCGGCGATCCTCGCGCTCGATTCGAGCGCCCCTGCCTCCGATCGTCTGGCGGCGATCGCGACGCTTATGGAGCGCGCCGATCAGGACGCGCAGGGCCTGATCGATGAAGTCGCGGCCAAGACCGACGATCCCGCGCTGAAGAACGCCGCGCAAGCGGCGCTCGCGTCGATCAAGACGCGCCTGGCGTTGTGGGATGTCGTGCAGAACCTCTGGTACGGCGTGTCGGCGTCCTCGGTGCTGCTTCTCGCCGCGATCGGCCTCGCCATCACCTTCGGCGTGATGGGCGTCATCAACATGGCGCATGGCGAAATGGTTATGCTCGGCGCCTACACGACCTTTGTCGTGCAGAGCCTGTTGCCGCCGTCGGCGGCGCAATGGTCGCTTGCGATCGCGTTGCCGCTGGCGTTTCTCGTCGCCGGCGCGGTCGGCATAGCGATCGAGCGCCTGGTGATCCGCTTTCTCTACGGCCGACCGCTCGAGACGTTGCTCGCCACCTGGGGCGTGTCCTTGATCTTGCAACAGGGCGTGCGCACGATCTTTGGCGCCAACAATCGCCAGGTCAGCGCCCCGGCCTTCATGTCCGGGTCGATCGAATGGGGCGGCTTGTCGATTACGTCGGGTCGCCTGTGGATCATCGCGCTCGCCATCCTCGTGTTCGCCGCGCTGCAATTGGTGTTGCGGGCGACGCCGTTCGGGCTGCGCATGCGCGCGGTCACGCAGAACCGCCGCATGGCGGCGTCGATGGGCATTTCGACCGGGCGCATCGACATGTTCGCCTTCGGCCTGGGCTCGGGGATAGCCGGCGTCGCCGGCGTCGCGCTGTCGCAGATCGACAATGTCTCGCCCAACCTCGGCCAGGGCTACATCATCGACAGTTTCATGGTCGTCGTGTTCGGCGGCGTCGGCAATCTCTGGGGCACGCTGCTGGGCGCGCTGACGCTCGGCCTCGCCAACAAGCTGCTCGAACCGGCCATCGGCGCGGTGCTCGGCAAGATCCTGCTGCTGGTGTTCATCATCCTGTTCATTCAGAAGCGTCCGCGCGGCCTGTTCGCGCT
Source organism: Roseiarcus sp. (assembly GCA_050012775.1). GTDB lineage: Bacteria > Pseudomonadota > Alphaproteobacteria > Rhizobiales > Beijerinckiaceae > Roseiarcus. The sequence continues at coordinate 9,730 of JBEKGN010000048.1, read as the reverse complement.
CAAGGGCAGGGCGGTCGAGGCGTGATGATGAAAGCGCTCCCTTCCCGGCTCGATCGCCTCGGCCTCGCCTTCCTCGCGCTGACGCTGCTCTGCGCGGTCGTGGTGCCTGCGCTCGCGCTCGCCGTTCCGCGCGATTCGGCTTTCGCCATTCCGCCCTACGTCGTCGCCTTGCTCGGCAAATACGTGTGCTACGCCATTCTCGCGCTGGCGCTGGATCTGGTCTGGGGCTATTGCGGCATTCTCTCGCTCGGCCACGGCGCGTTCTTCGCGCTCGGCGGCTATGCGATGGGCATGTACCTGATGCGCCAGATCGGCGCGCGCGGCGTCTACGCCAATCCGCTGCTGCCCGATTTCATGGTGTTCCTCAACTGGAAGGAATTGCCGGTCGCTTGGTGGGGCTTCCATTCCTTCGCCTATGCCGGCCTGATGGTGATGCTCGTTCCCGGCGTGCTCGCCTTCGCCTTCGGCTGGTTCGCGTTCCGCTCGCGCGTCACCGGCGTCTATCTCTCGATCATCACGCAGGCGCTCACTTACGCGCTGAAACTCGCGTTCTTCCGCAATGACTTCGGCTTCGGCGGCAATAACGGCCTGACCGATTTCAAGGACATTCTTGGCTTCAGTGTCCAGTCGGACGCCACGCGCGCCGCGCTGTTCTCGATTTCGGCGCTGACGCTGGCCCTGTGCTTCCTCATCGCCAAGGCGATCGTCGGCTCGAAATACGGCAAGGCTCTGATCGCGGTGCGCGACGCGGAGAGCCGCGTGCGCTTCCTCGGCTACCGCGTCGAGAATTATAAATTGTTCGTCTTCGTCGTTTCCGCTGTCATCGCCGGCGTCGCGGGCGCGCTCTACGTGCCGCAGGTCGGCATCATCAACCCCGGCGAATATGACCCGGCCAATTCGATCGAGGCGGTGATCTGGGTCGCGGTCGGCGGGCGCGGCACGCTGATCGGCGCGGCGCTCGGGGCCATCGTCGTCAATTTCGCCAAGACCTATTTCACCGGCGCCTTCCCCGAATATTGGCTGTTCGGACTCGGCGGGCTGTTCGTGCTGGTGACGCTGTTCCTGCCCAAGGGCCTGATGGGCCTGTTCGGCGCGCGCAGGGCGTCGGCCGGCTCCGCGCCGGCGCCGGCGCGCGAGGAGGGCGTGCAATGAGCGAAGCCGACAACCCCAAACTGACGAGTTCGTTGCTCTATCTCGACGGGGTCAGCGTCTCCTTCGACGGCTACAAGGCGTTGCGCGGACTGTCGCTCGTGCTGGAGCCGGGGGAGATGCGCGCGATCATCGGCCCCAACGGCGCCGGCAAGACGACGATGATGGACGTCATCACGGGAAAGACGCGGCCCGACGCGGGCGACGTCTATTTCGAGGGCCGGCACGACCTCACTCAGCTCGACGAGGCGGAAATCGCCGACCTCGGCGTCGGCCGCAAGTTTCAGAAGCCGACGGTGTTCGAGAACCACACCGTCTCCGACAACATTCTGCTCGCCGCCAAGGCGCCGCGCGGGGTGTTCGCGACTTTGTTCGGCGGCGCGGCCCGACAGGAGCGGGAGGCGATCGAACGCATCCTGGCGACGACCCGCCTGGGCGATCAACGCGAGCGGCTCGCCGGCGCGCTTTCGCACGGTCAGAAACAATGGCTGGAGATCGGCATGCTGCTCGCGCAAGACCCCAAGCTCCTGCTCGTCGACGAACCCGTCGCCGGCATGACCGACGCGGAAACGGCCGCGACCGCCGAGCTGTTGCGCGAAATCGCGCGCGACCATTCGGTGGTCGTCGTCGAGCACGACATGGCGTTCGTGCGCGAACTCGGCGTCAAGGTCACGGTGCTGCACGAAGGCGCGGTGCTCGCCGAAGGCTCGCTCGATCAAGTGAGCGCCGACGAGCGCGTCATCGAAGTCTACCTCGGGCGATAGGCGATGCTGAGCGTCGAGTCGATCGATCTCTATTACGGCGCCGCGCAGGCCCTGCGCTCGGTTTCGCTTAAATGCGCGATCGGCCGGGTGACCTGCGTGCTCGGGCGCAACGGCGTCGGCAAATCCTCGCTGCTGCGCGCCATCGTCGGCCAGCAGAGGATCGCCGCCGGCGCGATCCGCTGGATGGACGAGGACATCAGCGCGCTCGCGCCGCATCTTCGCGCGCGGCGCGGCCTCGGCTATGTCCCGCAGGGACGCGAGATCTTCCCGCTGCTCACCGTGCGCGAAAATCTGATGACCGGATTCGCCACGCAGCCGCGCGCCAACCACTTCGTCGACGACGAGATCTTCAGCCTGTTCCCGGTGCTCGGCGAAATGATGGGCCGGCGGGGCGGCGATCTCTCCGGCGGCCAGCAGCAGCAACTGGCGATCGCGCGCGCGCTGGTGACGCGGCCGAAGCTGCTGGTGCTGGACGAGCCGACCGAGGGCATCCAGCCCTCGATCATCCGCGATATCGGCCGCGCGATTCTCTATCTCAGGCAGAAGGGCGACATGGCGATCCTCGTCGTCGAGCAATATTTCGAATGGGCGCGCGACATCGCCGACGATTACGCGGTGATGGACCGCGGCGCGGTCGTCCTCGCCGGCGAGCGCAAGGACATGGTCGAGGCCGAAGTGAGGAAGCGGCTGTCGGTGTGATCGGGCGGGCGCCCGTGCGCCCGTGCGCATAGGCGGGCTACTGGTGAGGATTTTCGCCGCGAGCGATCATCAGATGGTGCATCTGGTGATGCATGCCGCGCGTCATCACGCCGATGAAGCCGAGACCATGCAGCTTGTTTATGTCCTTGGCGGGAACAAGCACGGTGAGAACGGCGCCGTCGTCGGCCTCGCTCGAAGCGAATCGCCAGCCGCCGACCCCGTTCATCGTCGCCGCATGAGCGCTGATCATCCGGCGGATGGAGTCTTTGACGGCGCCGGCGCCGGTCACGGTGAAGCGCATGCCGCCCTCGACCGGCTCGCTGCGCACGTCGGCGGCCAAGGTGACGTTGTTCATGTCGATGAGGTGGCGCCGCAGCGCCTCGATATCGACCTTGGACCAATCGGTCTTGGGATCGGCCTCGAGGATTTGGACGATTTCCTGAATGGCCGCGAACGCGCTCTGCCCGGCCTGTGTGGGGACAGCGCCGACCGCGCCGCCAGCGCTCATCATGTGCATGGGATGCGCGTCGCCGTCGTGTCCGGGCATCGACTGCGCGAAGGCGGCGCCGGGGATGAGCCAGGCCAGGACGACGAGAGCGCGCAGCATCGGGGATTCCTTTCAAGCGAGAATGTCGCCGCGGTTCGACGGCGCTCGACAGCTTAGCCGCGCAATTGATGCGCCGCTATCGCCCCGGCGCCTTCACCCCGCGATCGCCTCGCTCGCCTCCCACAACCTGCGCGCCGCCTCGTCGTCGCGCGCGGCGGCCGACGGTCTCCGAACCGTTCGTTTGGCGAAATACGCGCCGCTCACCGTCGCGACCTCCGGCGAGGACGCGAGATAGACGATGGTGTCGGCGCCCTCTTCGGGCGAGATCGCGAAGCGCTTGGCGAGGGGCATCATCCAGCCCGTCCACCCGCCGGCCTGATCGCCGAATCGGGAGGCGACGAAGCCGGGATGCAGGCAATTGGCGGTGACGCCCGTTCCCGCGAGCCGGCGCGCCAGCTCGCGCGTGAACAGGATGTTGCAGAGTTTCGAGCGGCGATAGGCCCTCCAGCCGCTGAATTCTCGCGAGCATTGCAGGTCGTCGAAATCGAGCCTGGCGCCGAAATGCGCGCCCGACGCGGTCGAGACGATTCGCGCGGGCGCCGAGGCAAGCAGCCGCGCGCGCAACGCCTGCGTCAGTACGAAATAGGCCATGTGGTTGAGCGCGAAAGTCGTTTCCAGGCCTTCGGCGGTGACGCGCCGCCGCGAGAAGAGCGCTCCGGCGTTGTTGACGAGCGCGTCGATGCGCGGCTCGCTCGCCGCGATCTCCTCGCCGACGCGCCGAGTCTCGGCGATCACTGAGAGATCGGCGTAATGGGCGCGATGGCCGCGGCCCGGCGCCACGCGCTCGAGCTTGGCCAGCGTCGCCTCGGCCCGTTCGGCGTCGCGCGCGACGAAGACGATGCGCGCGCCCATCGCCGCCAGTTTCGTCACCGCGACTTCGCCGACGCCCGACGTCGCGCCGGTCGCGACCACAATCTTGCCCTGCATGGCGAGCCTCTGTCGGAAGTGAGCCTGAAACCAGCGATACCACGAACGCCTCAAACTTGCGTGAATTTCGCGGCGCGGCAATGCCGGCTCGCCGGCCTGTCGAAGAATTACGCGATTTTCGCGAACGACGGATCCGCGCTATCTTGCAAGCGACGCGCGGCGCGATTGAGGCGCCTCGCCGAAGTCCCCGGGGAAGCCGAAAATGGCTAGAGACCAACAAGGCTTGACGCTCGCCGGCTCGCTTGGCTCGGCGGCGGCGTTCGACCGCGCCGTCGCCGATTACTATGGGCTCACCGGCGACCCCGTCGGGATCTTGAAGGAGGCGGTCGAGCGCGATCCCGTTTTCGCGCTGGGCGGCGTCGCGATCGCCGCGCTGTTCATGATCGGCGGTTTTCGCGGCGATCATCCCGAAGTGACCAAGGCGCTCGCCGCCGCCGAAGCCGCCATCGGCGGCGCCTCGTCGCGCGAACAGCGCCATCTGGCCGCCGCCAAAGCCTGGGCCGCGGGCCGGATATTCGAGGCGACGCTCGTTTGGGAAGACATCCTGGTCGATCACCCCACCGACGCGCTCGCCCTACGCTTCGGCCAGGACGCCTATTTCTTCCTTGGTCAATCCTTAGGCATTCGCGATTCCGTGGCGCGGGTTCTGCCGGCGTGGGATCGCGAAAATCCCCTGACCAGTTTCATCCTCGGCCTCTACGCCTTCGGGCTCGAAGAGGCGGGCGAGCTCGGCCGCGCGGAAGGATTCGGGCGCGAGGCTCTCGCGCGCAATCCTCGCGACGCCTGGGCGGTGCACGCGCTCGCCCATGTCATGGAGACGGCGAACCGCCAGGAGGAGGGCATCGCCTTTCTCGAGGCGTCGCGCCCGTCCTGGAGCCCGGCGCATTTCATGGCCGGCCACAACGGCTGGCATCTCGCGGTCTATCTGATCGAAGAGGGGCGCTTCGACGAGGTTCTCGCCGATTACGACCGTTTCGCCGCGCCCAACCTCGCTGTCGACGCGACGCTCGATCGCGTCGACGCCGCGTCGCTGCTTTGGCGCCTCGAACTCGCCGGCGTCGATGTCGGCGAGCGCTGGGCGCCGGTGGCGCGTCAGTGGATGGCGCATGTCGACGACCACGTGCTGGCCTTCAACGATCTCCATCTCGCCCTGGCCGCCGCGCGCTCCGGGAATCCGGAGGACGTCGCGCGCCTGCGCCGCTCGCTCGACGATTACCAACGCTTCGGCGTCGGCGACAATCGCGAAGTCACGGTCGATGTCGGCCGGCGTCTCATCGACGGCGCGATTCGTTTCGCCGAGGGCGATTACGCCGCCGCCGTCGAAGCGATTCTACCCGTCCGCTATCAGGCGATCCGCATCGGCGGCAGCCACGCCCAGCGCGACATCGTCAACCAGACCCTGATCGCCGCGGCCGAGCGTTCGGGCCAGTGGAACCTGGCGCGCGCGCTGCTCGCCGAGCGGGTAGCGATCCGGCCGACCGAGCGCACGCGGCGGGCGTATGAAGAGGCGCGCAGCTTCGGCGCGCGGCATTAGCGGTCGCCGGCTGCGTCCCTTCTCCCCGCTTTGCGGGGAGAAGGGAAAACCGGCGCCGCGCGCCTCACGCCGCAACCCGCTTCTGATAATCCTTCACGTCGGCGAAGACGATCTTCGGCCAGCGCTCCTGCTCGTAGCGCAGATTGAACGCGCTCGAGGCCATGAACACCGGCGCGCCGTCGAGATCGGCGGCCATCGAGGAGGGATAGGCGTCGACGAACTTGTCGAGTTCGGCGCGATCCGCAGAGCTGACCCAGCGGCACACTTCGAAGCGGCTCTGCTCAAACGACACGGGAAGGCCGTATTCCGCGTTGAGGCGGTCCGTCAACACGTCGAGCTGAAGCGCGCCGACGACGCCGACGACGGCGCTGGCGCCGTCGTGGGGCAGGAACACCTGCACGACGCCTTCTTCGGCCATCTGCTGCAGGGCCTCGCGCAGCTTCTTGGCCTTCATCGCGTCCGCCAGCTTGACGCGGCGCAGGATTTCCGGCGCGAAGCTCGGCACGCCGCGGAACACGATCTCCTCGCCCTCGGTCAGCGTGTCGCCGATGCGCAGCAGGCCGTGGTTGGGAATGCCGACGACGTCGCCGGCGAAGGCTTCCTCGGCGAGCGAGCGATCCTGGGCGAAGAAGAACTGCGGCGCCGAGAGCGTGATCGATTTGCCCGTGCGCACCAGTTTGGCGCGCATGCCGCGCGTCAGCCGGCCCGAGCAGACGCGCATGAAGGCGATGCGGTCGCGATGGTTGGGGTCCATGTTGGCCTGGATCTTGAAGACGAAGCCGGTCATCTTCGGCTCGTCCGCCTTCACGATTCGCGTCGAGGCTTCCTGCGCGCGCGGCGGCGGGGCGAATTCGGCCATCGCGTCGATGAGGTCGCGCACGCCGAATTCCTTGAGGGCGCTGCCGAACAGCACCGGCGTCAGATGGCCCTCGAGGAAGGCCTGCTTGTCGAACGGGCGGCAGCCCTCGACGGCGAGCGTCATTTCCTCGATCGCGGCCGCGCGCTCGTGCTCGGGCAGCAGCGCGGCGACGGCCGGGTCGTCCGGGCCGGAGACGGGAATCACCGCGGCGTCCTTGCCGAGCGCGCGAACGGTCTTGCGCCGGATGTCGTAGGCGCCGGCGAGCGAGCGCCCGCGCCCGACCGTCCAGGACAAGGGCGCGGTGTCGAGCGCCAGCGTCTTCTCGATCTCGTCGAGCAGGTCGAAGGGATCGCGCGTCTCGCGGTCCATCTTATTGATGAAGGTGACGATGGGAATGTCGCGCAGCCGGCAGACTTCGAACAATTTTCGCGTGCGCGCCTCGATGCCCTTGGCGGCGTCGATCACCATCACCGCCGAGTCGACCGCCGTCAGGGTGCGATAGGTGTCCTCGGAGAAGTCCTCGTGGCCGGGCGTGTCCAGCAGGTTGAAGACGCAGTCGGCGTATTCGAAGGTCATCACCGAGGTGACGACGGAAATGCCGCGCTCGCGCTCGATGCCCATCCAGTCCGAGCGCGTCTGGCGCCGGTTGGCCTTGGCGCGCACTTCGCCGGCGAGCTGGATGGCGCCGCCGAACAGCAGGATCTTCTCGGTCAGCGTCGTCTTGCCGGCGTCGGGATGCGAGATGATCGCGAAGGTGCGTCGACGCGCGACGGGGTTTTGTTCGGTCATGGGTCCGGGGGATGAGGGGGGAAGCGGCGCTTCACATAGCGTGCTGAGGCGGTGAGGGGAAGGGCGATGTCGGCCTTAAGGCACGACCAGGCTATTCCTTGGGAGCGCCGTGCGGCTGACCTTGCGAGGAGTTGCGCCGAACAGGTTGATATTGTATTAAGGGAGCTAAATGAGACTTTTAGATCAACGCAATGGCTGAGGACGAAATGGCGCGACCAACAGGGCGTCAGATTGCCGCGGCAAGGGCCTTGCTGGGGATGTCGCAGGCGGACTTGGCGAGCCGGGCCTCGATTTCAATCGCGACCCTGAAGCGGATGGAGGGCAGTGATGGGGCGGCCCTCGGCTCCGCCAACAACGTAACGGCGGTTCAAATGGCGCTTGAAGCCGCAGGGGTTGAGTTCACGGGGGGATCTCGTGCAGGCGCACGAATTCGGACTCAAGCTCTCATGACGCCCGCGGAGAGGGAAGGGATTCAGTTTGCTGAGGACCTCCTGGGAGTGGCCATTGATATCGTTGGCGCTGCGAAGATCGAAGTCACTGCCGAAGGAGCCCGCGATCCGAAGATCGTCGCCCTCGCGCTACTTTGTCGAACCATCACGAACTGTAGAAATGCAATCGTCCTGGTACGCGAGGAAGCGATTATTGAGGCGCGGACGCTCGTTCGGCTCTGCTACGAAAACTTGTTGTGGGTGGCCGCGATTCATGCTCGGGGTGCCGAATTCATCAAAGAGATGCAACTCGATGAGGCCGCTAATCGGAAGGCTCTTGGCGAACTTAGCCTCAAGTTCGCAAACCCAGAGACGAAAGACGACACTGCCGGTCGCATCATTCGCGCTGAACTGAAAAGGATCGCCGCAAAGTGGCCGCGTCCCGCCAAATTCAGGGTCAACAAAGTGGCCGCGGTAGGCGTGCTAGAACAGTCGTATTTGTCCTACGCGCGCCTGTCCCTTGATGCTGTCCATCCCTCGCTGATGGCGCTCAGCCGGCATCTGAGCTTCGAGCAAGAGACGGATGGACGCTATTTGACGCTGTCCGTCGTGCCTCCGCTCAAGCCTCGGGAGCGGCTCGACACTGTTGACGAAGCGTGCAGCGCGCTGATGGGCGTTTGTGTCGCCGTCAACGAACTATTGGGCGGAACAAATGTGAGTGATGCACTACGCGCGATCGTCGAGAGGTTTTGGAATCAAGGGAATCACTCATATCGTCTTCCATCAAGCGCATCCCAATCAATTATGGGGCTTTGATCCCGTTGAACGCTGGATGACGTGGTCGAGCGCGCCCTTGACCCACGCCTTCAGCGGCACGAGGCCTTCTTGGGTCGCCTGCATGCGCAGCGTCTCGCTCGTCGCGCGATTGACCTGGCTGACGAAGGCCGAGGCGGGTACGGAGAAGGCGTAGCAGACGACGCGCGCCAGCCGTTCGTCGTGCTGGCGTTCAAGGGCGTGCCAGGCCGCCGTTGCCCTGATCGGCCGTCCCGATCATTGTTCCACTTCGCCCGACAATCATCCGTAAGCGCTAATGGCTCGGCGCAGCCGCATGAAACCGACGAGGCAAGGCCATCGAGTATTGAAGAACGCTCCCTTGGTGGCAGCCCGCGCATATTCGCGTCATTATTTTAACATAATAGTTGAATTTACGCTCCAGTAGGCTTCAATTCTTTCGGAATTATGTCCGGAAATTGCCTGTGCAGCGATGTGGAAATATCGATAAGTTCGCCCATTGACCCTCCAATGTGGACAATTAGAGCGTCATATTCCTGTGACGGCAGATTGTTCTTCATGTAATGGGCGATCCCATCCAAATTTCCAATAACTCCGGTAAGCATTCCGTCGATTCTTATTGCAACATCCCTATCCATCACGACCTCCAAGAAACGCACATGGGCGGGCCCCAGGGAAAATGCCTGTCCCATTCGGGAAATCCGGAGTTCCCGCCGGATTCGCATGCCAATATGCACCTTCGAAATTGAGTTCCAAAATCACTTGTAGGCAATGCCAAAGCGCTGCATCGCGCTCGACAAATTGCTCTATCGCCGCCTGAAAGAAGAGCCACGTTCGTACTGCTCCGGTCAGGCCTCGTACTAGCAACCGGGGCCGCCGGCGTGCCGCTTGCGACGCGAATTCCGTCGGGCCGCGCCTTGGGTGGCGGCGGATGGCCGGGGTCGATGGCGCCGTCTGCCGTCGTGAAGCGGCCCTGTTCGTCGTGGTTGTGATTATACTTCCCGAACCCACCCTTTGCCGCCTTCCCGCCCTCCGGCGCCAGCCCCAGGTCGGCGCGCGCCTCCTCGCGCGTCTTGATGCCGGCGGCGACGAGGATGTTCAGCGTCTGCGCCTGCTGCAGCGGATCGACCGCGTCGTCGCCGACCCAAATGAATTCGAGATCGGGCTGGTTCAGGTAGACCT
>JBEKGN010000047.1:0-18755 GCA_050012775.1 Roseiarcus sp. | reverse complement strand
CTCAGGCGAGAGAATCATCCATATCTCGACTCATATTTTCGACCCGCTCGTCCCCTTCAATCGCGCCGCCGCGCGCACTTTCCCGAAAACTGTTGCTCCCGGGACTCACCCCGCTTGGGAGTTACGAAATTTTCGCCTTCCTCCAAATTTTTGCGCCGATCCCCGTCCCAAAGCCCCGGCCCGGCACAGTCGCCAAGACGTGAATGTCGCAGCCCGCCGAGGGATGCGCGACTACAAAACAAGCCTACCACGAATTCTGATTTTCGGAAAGAAGAAGAAGCGCGGGAAGAAGAAGCGCGGGTGTCGCTTTTGGTCGAGGTCGCCGGCGCCGCGCGGCCTTGGACGCGGGCGCGGCTACGGCGCCGTGTCCAGAAACTCCACGTTCAATTCAGGACGATCGATCGACGCCAATCCCTGCGCCGCGCGCCGCGGACGATCAGCGCCCGCCCTGCGGCGCTCGCGGTCGTCAACTCTTTCGCGGGAACATCCGCCATCGCCCAAGGTTTCGCCGGGAGTCGCGAATGAATCTACTCACGTTTCGCGCGAATTCAAAGCGCGTTAAGGGCTCGTCAGAAATTAGCGGAATCGAGGCGCCGTCCATACATCACGGCGGAGGTGGTGTATTTGACGGGCCCTATACGCGCCGCCCCGACTTGTCGCTGCGTTGCGTCCACAAGCCCCCGCCGTCACGCACGGGCTTGACGCCGAAGTATATTACCATAATATACACTAATGTTTGATCCAGCAAACATCGTCGGTTTCGACTGGGATGCCGGAAACGAGCGCAAGAGCGAGGACAAGCACGGCGTCGGTCAGAGCGAGGCGGAGCAGGTTTTCTTCAACCAGCCATTGCTGGTCCTCGAAGACGATCGTCACAGCCTCGCCGAGCCGCGGTTCCATGCGCTCGGCGCCACCAATGAGGGCAGACAGTTGCACATCACGTTCACGCTGCGCGGAGACGACACGCTGATCCGTGTCATTTCCGCGCGCGACATGCACCGCAAAGAAAGGGCCGTCTATGAGCAAAGCCCGTAAGCCGATCCCGTCCTTCGCCAGCGAGGCGGAGGAGCGCGCGTACTGGGAGCGCACGGACTCGACGGCCCATCTCGACTGGCGCCGGGCGAAGCGCGTTCGGCTGCCGAATCTGCAGCCGAGCAAGACGGCGATTTCGCTGCGCCTGCCGGTCAGCCTGCTCGAGCAGATCAAGATCGCCGCCAACAAGCGCGACGTGCCCTACCAGTCGCTGATCAAGATGTGGCTGAGCGAGAAGGTGGGGTGAGGGAGGCGGAAGGGCGCTGCTGCCCGATCGCGAGAAGCCGTCGCGCTATGCGCGCCCCCCTCATCCGGCCGGCCAAAGCCCGTCGAAAGACGGGCGTCTTTCGACGGGCTTTGTCGGCCACCTCTCAGCGAACCGAAAGTTCGCCTGACGCCCGCAAGGGGGGAAGGCGTCACCTCGAAAACTTCTTATACTTCAGCCTATGCGGGATCACGCTGTCGATGCCCAGCCGCCGCTTCTTGTCTTCCTCGTAATCGGCGAAATTGCCCTCGAACCATTCGACGTGGCTGTCGCCCTCGAAGGCGAGCATGTGGGTGGCGATGCGGTCGAGGAAGAAGCGGTCGTGGCTGATGATCACCGCGCAGCCCGCGAAATCGAGCAACGCCTCTTCGAGCGCGCGCAACGTGTCGATGTCGAGATCGTTGGTCGGTTCGTCGAGCAGCAGCAGGTTGGCGCCGGTTTTCAGCATTTTGGCGAGATGCACGCGGTTGCGCTCGCCGCCCGAGAGCATGCCGACCTTCTTCTGCTGGTCGGCGCCCTTGAAGTTGAAGGCGCCGCAATAGGCGCGCGAATTGATCTCGCGCTTGCCGAGAGTGAGGATATCGTAGCCGCCGGAGATTTCCTCCCAGACGTTTTTCTTGTCGTTGAGCGCGTCGCGCGACTGGTCGACATAGCCGAGCTGCACGGACTCGCCGATCTTGATCGAACCGCTGTCGGGCTTGTCCTGGCCGGTTATCATGCGGAACAGCGTCGTCTTGCCGGCGCCGTTCGGCCCGATCACGCCGACGATGCCGCCGGGCGGCAGGCGGAACGAGAGCTTGTCGATCAGCAAGGTGTCGCCGAAGCCTTTCGACAGATTCTCGAAGTCGATGACGTTGTTGCCGAGCCGCTCGGCGACGGGAATGACGATCTGCGCGGTGGTCGGGGCCCTGTCGTTCTGCTTCCTGACGAGTTCCTCGTAGGCGGCGATGCGCGCCTTGGATTTGGCCTGGCGCGCCTTAGGCGAGGCGGCGATCCACTCGCTTTCGGCCTCCAGCGCGCGCTGGCGCGATTCTTCCTCGCGGCCCTCTTGTTGGAGCCGCTTTTGCTTCTGCTTCAGCCAGGACGAATAATTGCCTTCATAGGGGATGCCGCGGCCGCGATCGAGTTCGAGAATCCACCCCGTGACGTTGTCGAGGAAATAGCGATCGTGGGTGACGATCAGGATCGCGCCGGGATAAGCGCGCAGATGCCCCTCTAACCAGTTAACCGTCTCGGCGTCGAGGTGGTTGGTCGGTTCGTCGAGCAGCAGCATATCAGGCTTTTCCAGCAGCAGCCGGCACAAGGCGATGCGGCGGCGCTCGCCGCCCGAGAGCGTGTCGATGTCGGCCTCGTCGGGCGGGCAGCCCAAAGCCTCCATCGCCTGTTCGACCTGGCTGTCGAGGTCCCACAGGCCCTGCGCCTCGATTTGGTCCTGCAGGCGGGTCATCTCGTCCGCCGTCTCGTCGGAATAATTCATCGCGAGTTCGTTGTAGTGGTCGAGGATGGCCTGTTTGGCCGCGACGCCGAGCATCACATTGCCGCGCACGCCGAGGTCGGGGTCGAGATGCGGCTCCTGCGGGAGATAGCCGACGCGCGCGCCCTCGGCGATGAAGCCCTCGCCGGTGAATTCGGTGTCGAGGCCCGCCATGATGCGCAGCAGCGTCGACTTGCCCGAGCCGTTGACGCCGAGCACGCCGATCTTGGCGTCGGGGTAGAACGACAAGTGGATGTTCTCGAGCACCTTCTTGCCGCCCGGCCACGTCTTGTTCAGGCCCTGCATGTGATAAACGAACTGGCGCGCGGCCATGGGGGAGCGTCCTTGCGAAAGCGGGGAAAATCGGATTGCGCGGGGGATAGCAGGGGCGAGCGGAGGTGACAAGGCTTCGCGTCGGCCGGCGGAAAACCGCTGGCGCGGCGCTGGTCGAATCGCCCGACCGCGAACGGCCGCTGGCGGCGTTACGCCGCGCGAACCTCGCCGTCCTGCGCTTGCGCGCCAGCGTTCGAAACGGCGGCGGGGTCGTATTCGTCGATCGTCTTGGGCTTGCCGAAGAAATAGCCCTGCATCGTGGCGACGCCGACGGCGCGCAGCGCCTCGTATTGGGCCAGCGTCTCGACGCCTTCGGCGGTCGTTTCGATGTCGAGGCCGTGCGCGAGCGCGACGATCGCGGCGACGATCGCGATCGACTGCTGGTTCAAGCAGATGTCGTCGACAAAGGATTTGTCGATCTTGACCTTGTCGAGCGGGAAGGCCTTGAGATAGGCCAGCGAAGCGAAGCCGGTGCCGAAGTCGTCGAGCGCGAAGGTGACGCCGAACGCGCGCAGCCGATGCAAAGCGTGGTCCGTCGCTTCGTTGTTGCGCAGCAAGATCGATTCCGTAATCTCGATTTGCAGCCGATGCGGCGCGAGTTGGGCCGCCTCGACGGCGTCTATGACCGTCTCGACGAAATCCAGCCTTTCGATCTGCAGCGACGAGACGTTCACCGCCACGACGACGCCCGGCCTCCACGCGGCGGCGTCGGCGCAAGCGCGCCGCAGGACCCAGTTCCCCAGGGCGACGATCAACCCGGTTTCCTCGGCGATCGGGATGAAGGTCGCCGGAGGAATCATGCCGTGGATCGGATGACGCCAGCGCGCCAGCGCCTCCATGCAAACGATGCCGCGATCGGCGGCGTCTACGACCGGTTGATAATGGACCGCCAACTGGCCTTGCTCGATCGCCTCGCGAAGATCTTGCGCCAACAGGGTGCGTTCGCTGTACTGACGCTCCATTTCCTCGTCGAAGCGCTTGGCGCGATTGCGTCCGCCGTTCTTGGCGGCGTAGAGCGCGAGATCGGCTCGACGCATGATGCACGAAAAGTCGCCCTCCCCCGTCTCGATCAAGTTGACGCCGACGCAGAGGCCGAGCGAGATCAGCCGCCTGCCGACGTTGATCGGCTGCTGAACGGCCGCGATCAAGCGCTCCGCCAAGCAAGTGGCGCCGTCCGCGTCGAGTAGCTCGCCAGCGATCGTCGCCACGAATTCGTCGCCGCCCAGGCGCGCGACGAAGCAGTCCTTGGCCTCCCGCGAAAGGCGTTTGGCGACCTCGATCAGCACATCGTCGCCGACTTCGTGCCCATAAGTGTCGTTCACTTCCTTGAAGCCGTCGATGTCCACGAGGAGGATGGCGAGGCGCCCGCCCTGCGCGCGCCCGACGCAAGCCGCCAGATGCTCCTTGAACGCCTGGCGGTTGGGAAGCTGCGTGAGGCTGTCGTGCAGCGCAGTATAAGCCAATTCCTGCGCGGCGCGGGTCCGTTCCGTGACGTCCTCTTGAACGGTCACCCAGCCGCCCTCGTCGGTCTCTTTCTCGCGAACGAGGATGATGCGTCCGTTCTCGAGGCAGTCGAGGCGCTCCGCGCAGAACGGCTCGTCCAGAATTTTGAGGTACTCCTCGGGCGTCTCCCGGCAATAGGCTCCGTTGGCGATGCGCAGCGCGAATATCTCACGCGCGTCCATGCCGGCGCGCAGTTGCTCCGGCCGCAATCCATAGAGCTCGGCGTAACAATGGTTGGCGATGACGAGTTTCTCGTTCGCGTCGAACATCGCCATGCCTTGCGAGATATAGTCGAGCGTAAGGCCGAACCGTTTGCGTGTGTTCGAGAGCTCCTTCGACTTCGCCGCGAGCCGGTTGCCTCGCAGCCACGACCGGATGCGCGAACGCGACAAGCGGTCGGCGAGCCTCAATTGCGCATAGAGCAGGGCGATGACCAGCGCGAGGCCGATGCCGCCGCCGCCAATAATGGTCATCATGCGGGAGCGCCACTTGGCGAGCGCAGCCTCGTCGGTGATTCCGACGTTGACGAAAAAGGGGTACCCGACGACGGGCCGCACCGCCACGTATTTGGGATAGGAATCGAAAACGCCCTGGGAATGATAGAGCCCGCCGCCTCGCGCGGCGGTGTCTTGCCATTGGGCGCTCGAGGGCACGGGCTTGCCGACCAAATCGCCGACGTCCGGGTCCCGCATCGCCACCGTGCCGTCGACGTAGAACAACGAAAAGCTGGTTTTTCCGATCGCCGTCAGGTCCGGGTGGGTTCTAAAGAGCTTGGCGGGTTCGATGCCGACGAAGGCGACGCCGAGAAAACGCCCGTTCGGCGCCTCGATTCGACGGGCGAAGAAAATCGTCCAAGCGCCAGTCGACTTGCTGATGAGCGGCCTGCTGACGAAGAGGCCCCCGGCGCGCTCGTCTCGCAGCGCCGCGAAGTATTCGCGATCGCTAATATTGACCTTTGCATTAACTTGGTCGCGCGCCGCCGCGACGACGTCGCCGGATGCGTTCGCCACCGCGATCACATCGGTCCGCGCCATCGCCGCGCGTCGCGAGATGAGCTCGCGGCGGATGATCTCGGCGTCGTCGCCGGATATCGTTTCTCCGTGAACGACGGTCTTCGCAAAGTCCGCGGCGTCGCGCAGGGTGAGGTCGAGCGCCGCCGCGGCGTTCGCCACGTCTTCGGCCAGAATTGTCGCCATGTCGCCGGCATTGACGGTCGCGATGTCGATCGCGTCCGCGCGCATCTCGCGCAGAGCGAACGCGATGACGGCGGAGGCGAGAACGGCGAATATGATGGCGATCGCGGCGAATTGCGGCGCCCGCGCTAACCTTCGAATTGACGCCATCGGGTATTTTTCCCGCGTTATGCCCCCGCGAATTTTATTACGAGACTATTAATTATTTGTTGGAGGGCCGGCGAGCGAGCGGGTCGCCGACTTGACGAACGCCAAGCGCAGCAACGTAAGCCGCGACGCCAAGGTTCGCGTTACTTTGGTTCACTGGCCGCCGACACGCGTCGCCGAAGCGCAAAGCTGGTCAATCGGACAAGATTTCGCCGCCCAATCTGACCCCGGAGGCGAGGCCTCGCCGATGGGCCGCGCCGGCGGCGCGGTTCGGATTGCCGCGCTCTGCCGGGTCGATTCAAAGCGTCGCCGCCGGTCGGGCGCCGCGGCGAATTTTTACGCTGTCGGCCGTCGGCATTGAGCCTGGAATCGCGGCCTGGCTTCGTTGTCGGCCGCGATTTCTCCCCAATCCGGCTCCTCCCGCCTTTCGACGGCCCGGTCTAGCCGAGCCGGCTCGCCAACCCGTCCCAGGCCATTCGCGTCGCGAATCCCAAACCGTCGAGAATCTGTCGCAGCAGGGTCTTGCGCGCTTCGGTCGCGACCTCGAACAGTCGCGCCTCGCCTCGGGCGCGAAAAATCAGGTCCTCGCCGGTCGACAAGCCGTCGATGAGACCGAGGCCCAGCGCCTCCGTCGCGAGCCAGATGTCGCCATTGGCGACTTTCGCGATGTCGAGGCCCGGGCGGCGTTGCTGCACGAAGGCCTTGAACGCCTCGTGCGTGGTGTCGAGCTTGCCGCGAAAATGCTCGCGCCCGGCCGGGGTGATCTCGCCGAGCACGGAAACGCTGCGCTTGAATTCGCCCGCGGTCATTTCCTCGAAGTCGATGTCGTTCTTCTTGAGCAGGCGATGCAGATTGGGCACCTGCGCGACGACGCCGATGCTGCCGAGGATGGCGAAGGGCGCGGCGACGATCTTATCGGCGGCGCAGGCCATGAGGTAGCCGCCGCTCGCCGCCACTTGATCGACCGATGCGGTGACGCTGATCTTGCGCTCGCGCAGACGCATCAACTGCGCGGCGGCGAGCCCATAGCCGGTGACCGTGCCGCCGGGACTCTCGATGCGCAGCACGACCTCATCCAACTCGGGCCGCGCGACGGTCAAAACCGCGTCGATCTCCGTCGCAAGCCGCTTGACCGCGCTGGCGCCGATGTCGCCCTTGAACCCGAGGACATAAATGCGCTTGCCGGGCGCTCCCTCCGACCGCGCCTTCGCCGCGGCCTTCGCTTCCTTCTTGCGCGCTTTGGCGAGCGCCTTGCGCTCTTTCTTATCGAGGATATGGGCGTTCAAATCGTCGCGCATCGCGTCATAACGCTCATCGAGAGAACGAACTTTGATCTCCCGACGCTTCGCCTCGTCCGGGCGCGTCAAGCGCACGAGGAGCGCCGCTAGCCCGCCCAGCGCCGCGACAATCAGGACGGCCTTCAGCGCAAAGGCGGCGATGTCTAACCAGAACGCCATGCAGAGACTCCATTTGCGCGACGCGAGACGGCCAAACGGACGCGGTCGCTCAATCTTACGCGCAATTTCATGTCGACGCGCCGATGGCGAGTGGTTTTTTCCACCCTCGGCGCTTGGCTTGCCCTGTCGTGGACGTGTCCCACGATCGGCTCTTGCCGGCGCGTAACCAGCGTAGCGCCACGAAACCCGGCTTTCCGGCGGACGGCGGCTAAGGTCGAAAACAGCAGCGGTGAGGTTCGAGATGCAAGTCGAAGCGCCCGCGAATTGACATTGCCCGCCGATCGCCTAACCTGACGCCCATCGTGAAGGGGATGGGGTTCCCCAAAACCGCCTGTCCAGGCTGATGACCCCTGCCGCGTCGAGAGCGTGGTGGGAGTCGCTTGGCCCAATCTCTGGCCCTGCCGCTTTCTTGCCGCGCCCGCAACTGGAGGTCGCGATGGGACAGGTTTGGCTTCAATCGGCTCTGTGGATCGGTCTGGCGCTGGTCGCCTCGATCATTTCCATTCGCGTCGCCATTTCCGTGGCGCTGATCGAAATCATGGTCGGCGCGCTCGCGGGAAACGCGATCGGCCTCCCGCTGACGGAATGGGTGAATTTCCTCGCCGGATTCGGCGCGATTCTGCTCACCTTTCTCGCCGGCACGGAAATTGATCCCGGCGTGGTGCGCAGGCACTTCCGCTCCGCCCTATCGATCGGCGTCGTCGGCTTTTTCGCGCCTTATCTCGGCGTCCTCGCCTACGCCCATTACGTCGTCCATTGGCCGTGGGACCAGGCGCAGATCGCCGGGATTTCGCTGTCGACGACCTCCGTCGCCGTCGTCTACGCGGTGATGGTGGAGACCGGCTTCAATCGCAGCGAGATGGGCAAGATCATCCTCGCCGCCTGCTTCGTCAACGACCTCGGCACGGTGCTGGCGCTCGGCGTCGTGTTCGCGCATTACGATTTGCGGCTGGCTTTCTTCGGCGCGGCGACCGCCGTGGTCCTATGGCTGCTGCCGAGATTCGCGCCGTGGTTCTTCGCGCAAGTCGGCCATCGCGTCAGCGAGCCCGAAACCAAGTTCGTCGCGCTGATCCTGCTCGGGCTCGGCGGCATGGCCGCCGTCGCCGGCAGCGAAGCGGTGTTGCCCGCCTATCTGGTCGGCATGGCGCTGGCGCCGGCCTTCCTCACCGACCCCGAATTGCCGCATCGCATGCGCATCATCGCCTTCACCATCCTGACGCCGTTCTATTTCCTGAAAGCCGGCTCGCTCGTCAGTTTCCCGGATATCGCCGGCGCGGCGGGGCTCATCGTCGTTTTCCTCGCCATCAAGATGGCGACCAAGTTCGTCGGCATCCTGCCGCTGACGCGCGCCTTCCGCTTCGATCCGCGCGAAGGCATGTACACCACCCTGCTGATGTCCACCGGCCTGACCTTCGGCACGATTTCCGCGCTGTTCGGGCTGACCAACGCCATCATCGACCGCGGCCAGTATACCGTGCTCGTCACCGCCGTGATCGGCAGCGCGATCGTGCCGACGCTCATCGCGCAGCGTTGGTTTCAACCGTCGTTCGAAACGGCGAAGGACGCGCCGACCGGCGCGCCCGCGCCTGCTGAGGAGGGATGAATGTTTCGCAAAATGCTCGTCGCCAACGACGGTTCGAAAGGCGGAGAAGCGGCGCTCGCCGCCGCGCTCGAGCTCGCCAAGCGGCTCGACCTCGGCCTCGCCATGGTCTGCGTCGAAGAGACGCCGCGCTATCCCGCCAGCATCGACGAAGTCACCGAGGCGCTGGCGGACGCGGAGGGCGTGTTCGACCAGATCGTCGCCTCTGCAAAGGCGCTGGCGCAGGCCCGGGGCGTCGCGTTCGAGTCGCATATCGTCGTCGGGCATCCCGTTTCGAGCATCGTCGAATTCATTCAGCACGGCGGCTATGATCTGCTCGTCGTCGGCTTCATGGGCCATTCCGCGCTGTACAACCGGATCATCGGCGGCAAGACCGATCGGCTGGTCGAGCTTGCGCCTTGCAAGGTGCTTGTTGTGAAATGAGCGCGATTCTTTTTCGGTCGCCCTGGAACGGCGCCGAAAGCGAGCGGCATGACCGCGCGTGAGCGAGCGAGGCGGAGATCGGCGCGATGATGTATTTCTGGGTGATGCTGGGCAGCGCGCTGGGGGGTGGCGCGCGCTATTGGTTCTCGGGCGTCGCGTCACACCAGTTCGGGGAAACCTTTCCGTGGGGCACGCTGATCGTCAACGTGACGGGTTCGTTCGTCATCGGCTTCTTCTCGACCCTCACCGGGCCGGACGGGCGCGTCTTCGTCGGCTCGGAAGCGCGCCAGTTCACGATGATCGGTCTTTGCGGCGGCTACACCACCTTTTCCTCCTTCAGCCTGCAGACCCTCAACCTCGCCCGCGACGGCGAAATTGCGCTCGCAAGCGCGAATGTCGGCATGTCGTTTTTCTTCTGCCTCGTCGCCGTTTGGCTCGGCCACATCGCGGCCGTCGCTTTGAACCAGCTCAAGGGAGCTTGATGCATGACTCTTCCGCGCGACGCCATGCTGCTGCGCGTCTTCTTCGGCGAGGACGACAAATTTCACAGCCGACCGCTTTATGAGGCGATCGTCCTCAAGGCCCGCGAGGCGCAACTTGCCGGCGCGACGGTGCTGCGCGGCCATATGGGGTTCGGCCACTCGAGCCGGATCCACACCTCCAAGATTCTGCGCCTTTCCGAGGACTTGCCGCTGGTCATCGAGATCGTCGACACGGAGGAAAAGATCAAGGCGTTCCTGCCGACGCTCGATGCGATGATGCAAAGCGGGCTCGTCACATTGGAAAAGGTGCAGGTGCTTCTATACGGCGAAGGCGTCAAGCACGCGCCGGCGTGACGTCACGCCAAACCAGCGGGCGCCCGATCGGAAGGCGTTCCCAGGCGCGCGTTGATTTGGCTCATTCCGGCGCTTGCCGTTTCCGATATCGCGCAATGAACCAAGTCAGGGGAAATCTATGACCAAGATCGCATCCGTTCAGGCGCTCGAGATCCTCGATTCCAGGGGAAATCCAACCGTCAGGGTCCACCTGAGCCTCGACGACGGAACGGTCGCCACTTCCTCCGTTCCGTCAGGCGCCTCGACGGGCGAGCACGAGGCGGTCGAGCTTCGCGACGGCGACAAGGCGCGCTACGGCGGCAAGGGCGTGCGCAAGGCCGTCGCCAATGTCGTGGAAAGAATCGCTCCCGCCTTGATCGGCCGCGACCCGGCGCGCCAGGGCGAGATCGACGCGCTGATGATTTCGCTCGACGGGACGCCGAACAAGGGCGCGCTGGGCGCCAACGCCATTCTCGGCGTGTCGATGGCGGTCGCGCGCGCGGCGGCCGCGGCGGCGAAACTGCCGCTTTACGCCTATCTCGGCGGCGTCGGCGCGACGCGCTTGCCCGTGCCGATGATGAACATCGTCAATGGCGGCAAGCACGCTGAAAATTCGGTCGACTTCCAGGAATTCATGGTGATGCCGATCGGCGCGCCGAACTTCGCCGAGGCGTTGCGCTACGGCGCCGAGACGTTCCACGCGCTGGCCAAACTGCTCAAGGGCAAGGGCTACGCGACCTCGGTCGGCGACGAGGGCGGCTTCGCGCCCAATCTCGGCAGCAACGAGGAGGCCTGCGAACTGATCGTCAAGGCGATCGAGGCGGCGGGCTATCGCCCCGGCAAGGACATCGCCATCGCGCTCGACCCGGCCGCGAGTTCCTTCTATTCCGGCGGCGCCTATGACCTCGCCAAGTCGCATGGCGGGCGCAAGACGAGCGACGAGATGATCGCGCTCTATCAAAAGTGGATCGATACGTACCCGATCGTTTCGATCGAGGACGGCCTCGACGAAAACGACTGGGCCGGCTTCGCGCGCCAGACCGCCGCGCAAGGCGAGCGCATCCAGATCGTCGGCGACGACATTTTCGTCACCAATCCGGCGTTCATCCGGCGCGGCGTCGCCGAAAGGGCCGCCAACGCCGTGCTGATCAAGCTCAACCAGATCGGCACCGTCACCGAGACGATCGAAGCGATCGCGCTGTGCCGCGAGGCGGGCTGGGGCTACGTCGTTTCGCATCGCTCCGGCGAGACCGAGGATGCGTTCCTCGCTGATTTCACCGTGGCGATGGGCGGCGGCCAGATCAAGACCGGCTCGGCGAGCCGCAGCGAACGCATCGCCAAATACAATCGCCTCTTGGAAATCGAAGCGGAGCTCGGCGCCGCCGCGACGTTCAAGTCGCCGTTCGCTTAGGCGGGACGCGATTTCGCGCCGCTTCGTCTGGCCCCGAAACTCGGCGGACGCGCGGCGCGCAGGCGTGGAGCCATGACTCTCGGCGAGCCCCGCGCAAGTTTGGGAGTTCAATCTTCGTCGATCTCGGGCCAATCGGGCCGCTCGCCGCCCTGCCGCGACGGCGCGCTGGGCGCGCGTGGGTCGACCGGGGAGCTTCAACTTGCTCGCATCACGATTTCGGCGTCTGACGATCGCGGCGATGATCGGCGGGTTCGCCGCCGCCATCCTTATCAGTCTGGCCATCGTCGTCGCGGTCGCGGCTCACGCGACGTTCGCGATCGAGCAAATCATCGCGGCGTCCGGTATGGCGGCCTCCAGCGCCCAAGACGCGGCCAAGGCCGAAACGCGCTTCCTCATCCCGACGATCGCCGCCACGGCGGGGCTTGCGCTGGCGATCGTCGTCGCGGCCCTGCTGACGATCCGGGCGATGTTGGTGAAGCCGATCGCCGCCGCCGCCGCAACGATGACGGAATTGGCGCGGCTCTCCCAGCGACGAGAAGCCGAAACGAAGGCGCAGATCAACCTCGACTCCAATCTCGACGCGTTGCGGCAAATCCTCAACGGCTTGGGAAAACCGCGGCGCGAGGGCGGTGAACTCTATTTCGGCGACCGCTTGATCAACGGCGCCAACGAATATGTCGATCAGATCAAGGATCGGTTCGGCGGCGCGGCGACAATCTTCGTCGGCGACGTCCGCGTGGCGACCAATGTCCGGCAGGCCGATGGATCGCGCGCGATCGGCACCAGACTCGCCGCCGGCCCCGCCTATGACAGCGCGCTCACGAAGGGGAAAATCTATCGCGGGGAAGCGGAGATTCTCGGAGCGCACTACATAACGCTTTACGAGCCGATTCTCGTCGGGGCGGAGGTCGTCGGGATTCTCTTTGTCGGCGTGCCGAAAGCGACGGCGTCCCGCCGCGACGAAGCGGGACAAGCGACCCTCGCCAACGAAATGATGCAAATTCAGGCGGCGCTGGCGACATTGCGCGAAGCGATGGCCGCCAAGGACAAGGCCGAACAAGACGGCCTCGAACAGCGCTATATCGCGGCCGACGCCGGCCGGCGCGCGGACGCCGTGACCCGGTCGTTCGCGGCGGACCAGCAGCGGGTCGTCGGCGCGCTGTCCCAGGCGCTCGAAAGCCTCGCGATCATGGATCTCACACATCGGATCGAGATCGAATTCCCCGAGGATTATCGCAACCTCAAGACCAATTTCATGGCGGCCGCGACGATTCTGCGCGATACGATGCGGACGATCGGCGCTCAGGCGGACGCGATCCACGGCGTTTCCGGAGAAATCTCCCAGGCCGCCGAGGATTTGTCCCAGCGAACCGAGCGTCAGGCGGCGACGTTGGAGGAGACCGCGGCCTCCCTCGATGAAATCACAGCGACCGTCAAGCGCACGGCCGATGGGGCGAATCGCACGCGCCAAGTGGTGGCGGCCATGCAGGCGGACGCCGAAAGTTCCGGCGACATCGTGCGTCGCGCGGTGACGGCGATGAGCGAAATCGAGCAATGTTCCCGGGACATCGGCAAGATCCTCGGGGTGATCGACGAAATCGCCCTCCAGACCAACCTGCTTGCCCTCAACGCGGGCGTCGAGGCGGCGCGCGCGGGGGAATCGGGGCGAGGCTTCGCCGTCGTCGCCGTCGAGGTGCGGGCGCTCGCCAAGCGTTCCGCGGACGCCGCCAAGGAAATTCGCGGTCTGATCTCGACGTCCGCCCAGCAAGTCGAACATGGCGGCAAACTCGTTGGCGAAAGCGGCGCGGCGCTCGAGCGGATCGTCGCGAAGTTGGCTGAAATCGGCGCTGCCGTTTCCGACATCGCGACCGCAACCGAGCGTCAGGCCGTCGGCCTCGCCGAAGTCAATGCGGCGGTCGGCGCGCTCGACCAGGTCACGCAGCAGAACGCCGCGATGGTCGAACAGACCACGGCCGCCAGTCGCGGCCTGGCCGACGAGGCCGAAGAGCTGACCCGACTCATCGGGCGGTTCGAAGTCGGAGCGGACGCCTCGGGCGAACACGCCGAAGGGGCGCCGCGCCGCGCATCGCCGGAGAAATTGCGATCGGCCGCGGCCTGAAGCGGCGCGACCGCAGAGCGCGTTCGCCTGCAATCAAGGCTAATCAAGATCGGCGCGAAGATCGTTGGCCGCGGGCGCCCATGTCGACGGCGCAACGCGTTCGAACAAACTCGAGGGGCGAGAGGCGCGCGTTAACGACTTGGCGCTACAAAGCGTCGCTCGAAAACGGCAATCTCGGCTTGGGCGAGGCCGGAATCGGGCGGACGTCCGTTCACAGAGAGCCTGGCATGCACGAGACGCCATCCGACGCGCGCGCGACAGCGGCGCTTTATCGCCGCGTCGCGCTGTCGCTCGTCCCCCTTTTGCTGCTTTGCTACGTCGTCGCGATGATCGATCGCCTCAATGTCGGCTACGCCAAGCTGCAGTTCATGGCGGATCTTCATTTCGACGAAGCGGTGTTCGGCATGGCCGCCGGAAGCCTCTACGTCGGTTACATCCTGTTCGAAGTGCCGAGCAATCTGATGCTCGAACGCGCCGGCCTCAGGCTCACGCTATTGCGCATCATGAGTCTTTGGGGCGTGTTCGCGATGGCGATGGCGTTCGCCGCCAATCGCTGGGGCTTCTATGCCACCCGTTTCATGATCGGAGCGGCCGAGGCGGGCTTCTTCCCCGGCGTGCTCTTCTATCTCACGCTGTGGTTTCCGAGCGGCTGGCGCGCGCGGATCACATCGCTGTTCGCCATCGGCGTTCCGGTCTCGGGCGTCATCGCGGCGCCGGCGTCGAGCTGGATCATGACGCATATGGCGGGCGTCGCCGACCTCAGGGGCTGGCAATGGCTGTTCTTGATCGAGGGCGCGCCAGCCGTCGGCCTCGGCGTCATCGCCTATTTCCTGCTGCCGGATCGGCCGGCGGCCGCGCGTTTCCTTTCGGCCGACGAGAAGGCGAGAATCGAGCGCGATCTCGAAGACGACGACGACGCCGAGACGGCTTGCGGCACGTTTGCGCAGGCGCTGCGCAGCCCCCGGACCTATGTTCTGGCGCTGGTCTATTTTGCCTTCTATGCGACCCAGAGCATCCTGCTGCTGTGGGTTCCGACCCTGCTGCGCAACGCGGGCGTTCGCGACCTCGGCGAAATCGGCTGGCGCACGTCGTTGATCTTCGTGAGCGGCGCCGTCGGGATGGCCGCGATCGGATGGAGTTCGGACCGCACGCAAGAGCGGCGCTGGCATCTGATGAGTTGCGGAATCGTCGCCAGCGCTTCCCTTTTCCTGCTTCCCCTCGCCGCGCGAAGCCCCAACGGCACGAGCCTTTGCCTGATCGCCGCTTCCGTGACCATATTCGCCTTCCTCGCCCTGTTCTGGACGGTGCCGACCGCGGTCTTCGGAAAGGGCGCGCGCGCTGGCGGCATCGCCCTCGTCAGTTCGATCGGCGCGTCAGGATCGGCGCTGAGCCCCGCGTTCATCGGCTGGACGCAAGTTCTCACCGGAAGCCTGTTTGGCGCGATAGCGGTGTTGGCCTTCGTCTTTTTGTCGAGCATGGCGGCGCTGTACGTCTATGCGCCGGCGCCTGCGAAGGCCTCAGGGCCCAAGGCCGCGGCTTTCCTCGAACCCGTCTCGCCGGCTCGCGGCGGCAAAGACGGCTGAGCCGGCAATCTCCCGATCGTCGCCGCGCGCTTGCCCGCGCGAGGCGCCGGGGCGAAGCCATGCGGGTCGCGCGCGCCCGTCGCGGCCACGAGCCCTTCGGCGTTTCGCAGCGCGCCGGAAACGAGCTCCAGGCCGAGGAAGCGCGCGCGATCGACCGGGCCAGGCAGGGCGAGGCGCTCCGTCGGCGACGCGGCGAAGCCGAAGCGCGCGTAATAAGGCGCGTCGCCGACCAGCAGGATCGCCTGATGGCCGCGCTCGGCGGCGCGCGCGATCGCCTCGCGCATCAGGCGCGCGCCGACGCCGACGCCGCGACGGGATCGAGCCACCGCGAGCGGGCCGAGCATCAGCGCGTCGACGCCGCCGGCGCGCACCGACCAGAGCCGCACCGTGCCGACGAGCGCGTCGCCGTCCTTGGCCACGAGCGCGAGGCCGTCGGCGGGCAGGCGTCCGGCGCGCAGGCGCTCGCTCGTCTTCTCGAAGCGCTGGGCGCCGAAGGCGGCCTCGAGCAGCGTCTCGCGCGCGGGCGCGTCCTCGGGCGCCTCGGCGAGGATCGCGAAATCCCCGAGAAAGGGAACGGCCGCGTCGAGCGCGGCGAAGTCGAACGGCAAGGTCATCGGTCCCTCCAAGGGGAAGCGCAAGACGACCCTCGCGCCTTGCGGCGCGACGCGCCGAAGGCCGGACGGGACAAGAGGAGGCGGCTTGGCGGCGGCGAAACGACGCGTCAGATCACGTAGGATTTCAGCGGCGGGAAGCCGTTGAAGCCGACGGCGGAATAGGTCGCGGTATAGGCGCCCGTTCCCTCGATCAGCACTTTCGCGCCGATCTCCAGGCTCACGGGCAACAGATACGGCTCCTTCTCGTAGAGAACGTCGACCGAGTCGCAGGTCGGCCCGGCGATGACGCAAGGCGACATGACTTCGTCGTCGCGGTCCGTGCGGATGGGATAACGGATCATTTCGTCCATCGTCTCCGCGAGGCCGTTGAACTTGCCGATGTCGAGATAGACCCAGCGCCTGGGATCGTCGTCCGACTTCCTCGAGACCAGGACGACCTCGGCCTCGATGATTCCGGCGTTGCCGACCATGCCGCGGCCCGGCTCGATGATCGTCTCCGGGATGCGGTTGCCGAAATGTCTGCGCAGCGCGCGGAAGATCGTCTGGCCATAGGTCCGCACGCCCGGCACAGGCTTGAGGTAGCGGGTGGGAAATCCGCCGCCCAGGTTGATCATCGCGAGCTGGATGCCGCGTTCCGCCAATTCCTTGAAAACCGCCGCCGAAGCCTTCAGCGCGCCGTCCCACATGCGCGGATTGGGCTGCTGCGATCCGACGTGGAACGACAGGCCGTACGCGACGAGCCCCAGGCGATGGGCGTGCTCGAGCACTCTGGCGGCCATCTCGGGCGCGCAGCCGAACTTGCGCGACAGCGGCCATTCCGCGCCGGCGCCGGAGCACAGGATGCGGCAGAACACTTTCGAGCCCGGCGCGGCGCGCGCGATCTTCTCGACTTCGGCTTCGCAATCGACCGCGAAGAGGCGGACGCCGAGCGCATAGGCGCGCGCGATGTCCTTCTCCTTCTTGATGGTGTTGCCATAGCTGACGCGCTCGGGCGTCGCGCCGGCGGCCATCGCCTGCTCGATCTCGACCACCGAGGCGGCGTCGAAGCACGAGCCCAGACGAGCCAGGAGATCGAGAATCTCCGGCGCCGGATTGGCCTTGACGGCATAGAACACGCGCGTGTCCGGCAGCGCCTTGGCGAAGCCGAGATAGTTTTCGCGCACCACTTCGAGATCGACGACCAGACGCGGTCCGTCTTCGCGGTTGCGAGCGAGGAATTCCTTGATGCGATCGGTCATAGCGGCATCCTCCGTCGCGCGGGTTCTTCCCGCGCTAGGCAAGGCAAGGGATCGGAGGCGATGCGTCCGCCGGCCGCGCGTTGGAGACGCGAACCGTCGACGTTGACCCGCCACCGCGATCGCCCGCTTCGCGCTTCCCTAGCGGCGGAGAGCCGCGTGAAGCGCTTGTCGCGCGATCAGATGCTGCGCCGTAGCCATGTTTCCGTCGCGGGCGAGCCCCGTCGGCGAAACTCACAGCCATCGTTTGGAGGGGAAAGACCCTTCCGCACACCCGGCAAGATAGACAAGCCTCTTCGGTAAGCCGACCTTTGGAGGGCCGACAGAGACGAAAAAGCCCGGTCCGTCGTTGCTTCAAGTCGCGTCCCCCGTTTGGCGGGGTGCGCCGGTTTGCCTCCGGCTGCCGGTCTTTTTTAAGGGCGGTTGACTGGCCTCTTGTCCAGATCCCCGCCAACCGACACACGACCACAGGCACGTGCGTATTGGGCAGGACGGTTATTTGTGCGAATCGTCTGGGAAAGCAAGCATTTTTTTGCGCTCGCGGCGCTTTTTTGGTTGCGTCACAAAACTTTCACAGACGGGGAGCGGCGGACGGCCGAAATTGGCCCTTCGCCGAGCGGAGAAGACCCGCCGGCGCGCCCGACCGCCAAAGCAGGAGCCGAGCGCGCCGCGCGTCCTCGTGTCGCCCGAAGCCGATCCAATAGATCGACGGCGCAAAGCTTATCAGAACTGCCTCCAACGAATATTACCTCGGTGTGAGACAATTGTCACGTCACAAAAGCGTATGTTTGTGATTGCTTGCGGCGACTTTAGTCGACAAAACCCGATTATATAAGTTTACATCACTTTTTTGAAACGTTCTAAAAGAGCGAAACTTTGTTGCGCGGCCAATTTTTCTTGGGTAAGCATGGTTTGGCGACAGCGGACTTTGACTCCGCGGGTTAGCGAGGCGATCATGAGGCGGAAGCGGGGCGCGCGTCAATGCGCGCGCAGATTGGGATCGGCGTTCGTTCTGGGCGCGTGCCTAGCGGCGCAGCCCGTGACGGCCTGGGCGGACGACGCCGCCGCCAAGAGCGACACATCGGGCGAATTCGTCGAGACGCCGGTCGGCGCGAGCGCCGCCGCGACCCCCGCGCCCGCCAATTCGGGCGAACTCGTCGAGCAGCCCGTCAACGCGGCCGGCGCCGCGCCCGCGCCGTCGACGGCCCCGAGCGGCTCGGGGCCTCTCGGGTTCTTGAGCACGGCCTCGCACAGCTCCAACCTGCTGGGCGACATGTGGGGCGTGAGGCCGTTCTTGAGCAAATACGGCATGACGCTCACTGCGGTCGAGAACAGCGAATTGTTCGGCAATGTCAGCGGCGGCGTCCGTCAAGGCCTCGAATACAACGGCCTCACCACCGTGACGCTGCAAATGGACACGCAACGCGCGTTCGGCCTCAACGGCGGCTTGTTCAACGTCAGCGCCGAGCAGATCCACGGCGGCAACCTCAGCGCCTCGAATCTTTACACCTTGCAGACCGCGAGCGGCATCGAAGCCGACCGCGCCACCCG
>JBEKGN010000046.1:0-24200 GCA_050012775.1 Roseiarcus sp. | reverse complement strand
TTCGCTTGCCTGCGCTCGGTCATTTCAACTGCCCGCAAGCAGGGATACAATATCTTGCAAACCCTCACCGCAGACCCCGCCCACCTCATCCAACGCCTTGCTCCTTAGGGGCGCCTTGGGAGTTACGTATCAACAGCAAACGCTATAAGAGCAATTGATTTTATTGCGTTTTCCCAAAATGGGGGGATGCCTGAGCATCGCCATATCTCCTGTGCGTGGCTTTGATCCCTAAAACCCAATTACAGAACGCGCTTTTTATTCCCGGCCGGCGCAATCGACCCTAATCTAAATCAATGTCCGCACGATGTTTTTGCCGTTAGCTGTATTTCGTGGAACTGCCATCGACGGATAATCGGCACGCTTATTCGAAGGGTCGCTGACGTTACGCCTCTTGGGAAGTTGGAAGCCGATTCAGTGAAGTCCGCTCAACCGAAAGGTTAGAAATCATGAGCAAACTTGTCGTGACCACATTTGATAGCGAGGCGAAAGCGTATGAAGGTACGCGCGCTTTGAACGAGCTTCATGCACAGGGCGATCTCACGCTCTACGGAATGGCCGTCATCACCAAAGATGCTGGTGGCAAGCTGTCGGTAAAGGAGGGGCCGGATGCGTTGGCTGGCACGGCGGTCGGCAGTCTGGTCGGCGCGCTGGTCGGGGTCCTCGGCGGGCCGGCTGGCGTTATTGTCGGCCTGACCGCCGGCATGCTGCTTGGGGGCATCAGCGACCTTCTCAACGTCGGCGTCGGCATGGATTTTCTTGACAAGGTCTCTCGTGAGTTGGCTCCGGGCAAGGCGGCGGTGATCGCTGAGATCGATGAGGATTGGGTTACGCCGCTCAACACACGCATGGAGGCGATTGGTGGCTCGGTCGTGCGTGAGTCGCGTTCCGACTTCGAGGAAGCTGAAATTGTAAAGGCAGCTGCTGCGGACAAGGCAGAACTCGCGCAATTGAAAGCTGAACTGGCTCAGTCAGGTGCGGAGGCAAAAGCAAAGCTCCGGACACGGATCAAGGAGGTTAGGGCGAAGCTCGGTGAATTGTCCAACGAGGCGCAGACGAAGTCGCAAAAGCTGGAGAAGGACGTCAACGCCAAAATCAGCGCACTGAATGATCAGATTGCGAAGGCCAACGCACAAAACAAAGCCCGGATCAAGGAACGCCTTGTCGAATTACGTGCCGATCATGATCGACGAGTTGCCAAGCTGAAGCAGGCGGGCGCGTTGATCAAGGAAGCACTCGCTGCATGAGCCCATGCTACCGATGCGGCAAGGGTAGTCTTATTCTGGAGCGGCAAGGGCGACTTTGCTGCTCCAGTGTTTGATCCTGTCGTCCGTGAAGAATTCCGAACGCCCGGGGTTGCGGGGCTTCGCGGCGGGTTTGAAGTATTCGATTTTGCCGGTTTGATTGGCGCAGCCGGGGGTTATCTTGCAAATTGAAATGGCCGTCAGGTCGTGATTCTCTCATCGCGAGAGGCGCGATTTGGAGATTCGCGATGCGGCCGAGAGAGCGTCGGGACAGCGGACAGAAGGACCTCTTCCGCGCGCGCCTGGATCAGATCGTCGACATGGGCCATCCGCTGGCGAAGCTCGCCCGGTCGGTCGATTGGGGGTTTCTGGAAGAACGGTTCGGCGCGGTCTATTCGGACAAGCCCGGGCATCCGCCGCTGCCGACGCGCCTGATGGCGGGGCTGGCGATCCTCAAGCACATGCATGACCTCTCGGACGAGGCGCTGTGCGAGCGCTGGATCGAGAACCCCTTATATCAGGGTCAGGTTGTCAACGATCTTTTCCTATCCGTTGCCGCTGGCTTTGGACTTAGACCAAGATTGGAACTCCGAGAGCAGCGAAAAGCTCGCTGAACCTTATATCCGGTCGGCTTCGAGAGCCGGAGCCAAAATCCCTCATTCAGGGGAGGAGGAGTTTCCACGACGACAGGACCAATCTATTTTGGCGGCCGGCCAAAGCCGCGCCACGGGTTCTCACGGTCACTGCCGATCTTGGTCATGAGAGAGTCCGATCCGTGCGCGTTTATGCCTTCAACTCTGCCCCGTCAGGCACAAGGCCGGTTTCGAGATATCGCCATAGGGCGACGATTAGCTTGCGTGCCACCGCAACGATAAGGATCCGCCGCATTCTGCCCTTCAAGCCGTTGGTGCGATCATGGAACCAGCGCGCCAGAGCGCTCCCTGGCTGATATCTCAGCCAGAGCCACGCCAGTTCGATGCTCATCGTTCTCGCTCGGGGATTCCCAGCCTTCGTGATCCCTTGGTCCCGATCCATGCCGCCACTTTGAAAGGGACTCGGCGTAAGGCCGAGATAACTGCCCAGACAGCGACGGTTCTTGAACTCTCGATAGAACACCTCCGTGGCCAGGACATCGGCAACCTGAGGTCCGATCCCTTTGAACTGAACCAGGCGCTGGATTTTCGCGGACGATGGGATGGAAGGCGCGGCGCTCGCTTCGGCCGCTGCATCCCGGGCCTCGTCGATTTCCTTCAACATGGCATTGACTATGGCCAGGCGCTGGCAATGCCTTTCAACCTCAAGCGCCAGGCGCCGAGGCAAGGGTCGTCCGTCGCCGGTGACGATTTTGGACAGGCGACTTTGCCAGTCCCTGCGGCTCGGTTGAAAGTCATAGACACCTTGCGTGGCCAATAACCCCTTGATGCGCCCGATATGTTGCACGCGCTCTTTCATGAGGAATTCCCGCTCGCGATGCTGCCGCTTAGCATCTTCTTCCTCGATCGATGGCGGCCGAACCATGCTGCAAACCTTCGGCTCGCCGCGCCAGTATGCGATGAGAACACGCACCAGGTTCTCGGCGTCGAGCCGGTCCGTCTTCGCGCGCCGGGCCTTCCGGTTGACGTGCACGCTCGCCGCCTCGATGATGTGATTGATGACGCCACGCGCGTCGAGCGCGCGGTGCAGCCAGAAGCCGTCATAGCCAGCCTCATAGCAGGACACGACACTTACCGGTCGCCCCGTTGTCCGCGAGACTTTCTCGGTGGTGCGCTCGACGAATTCGAGAAGCTCCTGCACAGCGCCGCAGGGAATGCTTCGAAGGGAGATTTTATTCGACAAGGGCGTGAGCATCCCGATGAGCCACTTAGCTTTGCTCAACTCGATCGCCATGAAGCACACGCTCTCGGTGGTGTTCGCGGATGGCTCGATTATTGTACTGGCCATGACAGGTCTCCCGATATGTTGCTGGCATGCGGATGATAGCCGACTAGCTCGAACTGGCCCTGCATAGGATCTATTTCGAGTTGTTCTGCGGCGAGGAGTTCTTCCAGCACAAGCCGCCTTTCGACCGCTCGTCCTTGACGCGCTGGCGGCAGCGCATGGGCGAAGAGAAGCTCGTCGCGCTGACCCAGGAGAGCCTGAACGTCGCCACGCGCACGGGCGCCGCCAAGCCGGCCGACTTCGCCAAGGTCATCGTCGACACCACGGTGCAGCCCAAGGCGGTCGCATTCCCCACCGACGCCAAGCTGATGCATCGCGCGCGCGAGCGGCTGGTTCGGCTGGCCAAGAAACACGGCGTCGTCCTGCGCCAGTCCTACCAACGGGTCGGCAAATACGCGCTGATCGCCCATCAGCGCTACGCCCACGCCAAGCCGTTCAAGCGGGCGAACCGGGCGCTGCGGACCTTGCGCACGTATCTCGGCCGGACGGCGCGCGACATCGTTCGCAAGATCAAGGGCGACGCGGAGCTGAAGAGCGTGTTCGCCGAGCCTCTCTCGCTCGCCTTTAGGGTGCGCAACCAACGCCAGAACCAGCGCGGCCGGAAAGTCTATTCGCTGCACGCTCCGGAGGTCGAATGCATCGGCAAGGGCAAGGCGCATCGGCCCTACGAATTCGGCGTCAAGGTCTCCGTGGCGACGACGCTTCATCATTCTCGCGGC
Organism: Roseiarcus sp.; assembly: GCA_050012775.1. Classification (GTDB taxonomy): domain Bacteria; phylum Pseudomonadota; class Alphaproteobacteria; order Rhizobiales; family Beijerinckiaceae; genus Roseiarcus. The sequence continues at coordinate 20,302 of JBEKGN010000046.1, read as the reverse complement.
GGCCAGTTCATCGCCCATGTGAAGGCGCTGCCGGGCAACCCCTATGACGGCCACACCCTCGGCGTGGTTCTGCCCGAGATGGAGGCCCAGATCGGCGCGAGCCTCTCGCGCATCGTCGCCGATCGCGGCTATCGCGGCCACAATGCTCCGCCTGAACACAAGTTCAAGGTTTACATCTCCGGCCAGAAACGCCGCGTCACCGAAGCGATCAAACGCGACCTGCGCCGCCGCTCAGCGGTCGAGCCCTGTATCGGCCATCTCAAGTCCGAGCACCGGATGGGTCGCAACCACCTCGCCCATGCCGCCGGAGACGCCGCCAACGCCGTCCTCGCCGCCGCCGGCTACAACTTCCGCCGATTGCTGGCCTGGCTGAGGCTGCTTTTGCGCGCCTGGCTCGCCGCCATCATCGCGACCGCCAAACCGTCTCTCGATCAGAGCGCTCTCGCGTAGTCGGCGTTCTTCACGGACGACGATCCTCTCAAACATTACCAAGCTGGTTTCTTGGAAAGGCATTAAAACGGTCGACGCCCGATCGGCCCGTTCGCTCAGGCTTTTTGGGCGCGACTCTCGTGCCAGTGCCACCAGAGCACAACGCCAATTCCGAGGGCCGCTATCGAGACCAACACGATAATCAGAGCCGAAGCTTCGATCCATGCCGCCGCCGGAACGCAGAGCGCCATGATGATCCCGAGAAGACAGACCTGCCAAGAAAGGACATGAACACCTGCGGTAAAGGTGCCGAGCGCCAATAACATGAGAACGGCGAGCCCCGTCGCGCTGGCGTTGAGAACCCTCTGGACGTTAGGTAACAGCATCATATTCATCACGAGCAGGAACGCGGCCCAGTGCAGCGCCTGCGTACATATCAATTGTAATCGCGCGTTTTTATCGTTGGCGCTGGACCATCCGGAGCCGACACAGACTAACCCGATCACCGGCGCCAGAAGCACCCAATAGCCCATAATCGGTTGTTTCAAAAAACTCGTATAGGCAACGCCGAGCAAGGTCAGGATCAACACTAGGCTGAAAGGTAACTCACTGATCCAGAAGCTTACGTGTGGCCCGTTGCGGACGGCGGTTTGCGGATCGCCTGCTCGCGCATCCCGGGGATCTGCATCCATGCTGCTCATCGCGGCTGCTCCGCTCTGACCGTCTTCAGGGTCGAATCTTTCTTGCCCTATGGAGCGAGAAACCGCCTCCCGGCGGCTTCTCCGACTGAGAGATTGTTCGAATCAGGCAGCTCGCTTGAACGCGTCGCGCGCTGCCTGATTGGCGCGATCGAACGCAGCGCGGGTTTCCGTCAAGACCGCCATCAGCGCGGACCATGACTGTGCCCCCATCTGGTCCAGGTGCTTCTGGAGTTTTTCCTCCGCTGCGGCGGCGTCGGCCTGCATGCGCTTCACGGCGGCATCGATTTCGGGCTTACGCTCGGTAGCGAATTGCTTGGTATCGCTGCCAAGCTTGTCGGCGGCTTCTCGCCACGCCTTCAGTTGGGCCGCCGACTGAAGCTTGAATGTCGCCTGCTGTTGCTCGACTTGCTTGCTGAAGCTCACGACGTATTTCTTGACCTCGGCCTCGAACGAATCCCACTCTGGCTCCAGTTTTGCCTTTGCGCTCGTCCAAGTGGCCTCGTTGGCTTCCGCCTGCTTCTTGATGGTGTCCCGGAAGATGTCACGGCTTTTGCGTAGGTCGGCGAGTGCTTTGTTGGCCTTGTCGCGGGCATCGGCCTGCACCTCGCCAACTTTGCTTTCAAGCGATGTCAGTACGGCTTCAATTTCATTGAGCCGTTCCTTGGCCCAATTTACATAGAAGTGGATATTGCTTTGCGTTTGCATTTGCGTATCTCCATAAACGGACCATGCCCCTTGATTTCAATTAACATGCTTCCTGTGTTTCTTCTTGATATGGGTCAACGCCATATCTCGAAGCGATCCCAATTTAAGATTAGTCGAACGCGTCGTTTCGACGGTACAACGATCACTTCCGTTCCCACATTCGTTGCCGATCCGCGGCATCGCCCGGGGCTTTTTTGCGCCAAGGAAAACAGAGCTAATGTCCGGTTGGGGGTCGACCTGCGACGGTCACCGCGACGGTCCCAGTTGGGGGTCGAGCGGACGTTCGCGACGAGTGCGAATAGTGGCATTGAGGGTCATTTGCCACTAACGCCTTGCGCCTCAGTTTCTTTGCCTGGGCCTACGTTCTACGGAACATCCTGCGCACGCTGGCGACTCCGGAGCCTCCCCGGCGCAACGAGGGACGCTCCGAAGGCGAGCCCGCCGTTCGAATACGCTATGCGCTGAAACTAGCAGCGCTTGATTCAACGCAAGGCGTCGCAAGGCGATCCGGGCGATGAACGATGCGGGTCTCCAGAGAATAAGCAAACGTTTCTAACCCGAACGACTGCTGGCAGAATCAAGAGGAGTTATCGTCATGAGCGATCTCGTCGCGATCGAATTTTCGTCGGAAGCAAAAGCGGAAGAGGTTCGGCAGAAGCTCCTCGACATGCAGGGCCAGTATCTGATCGAGCTTGAGGACGCCGTCATCGCGATCAAGCAGCCGAACGGGCGGATCAAGCTCAACCAGCTGTACCACCCCGCGGCGGCAGGAGCGGCATATGGCAGCTTGTGGGGCCTGCTCGTGGGCATGATCTTCATGATGCCCGTGCCGGGCGCGGCGGTGATACCTGCGGCTGGCGCGGCCCTCGGCGCGGCCTCGGGAGCGATCGGCGGCGCCCTCGCCGATGTCGGGATCAACCATCAGTTCGTCAAGGACGTCGCGGCGAGCCTGCAGTCGGGGAATGCGGCGCTGTTCCTGCTGATCCGCAAGGTTAGCGCCGATAAGGTGCTCGCGGATTTCAAGGGAGTGGGAGGCAAGGTCCTGCGAACGTCGTTCGACGAAACACAAGAGAAAGCCCTCCGCGATGCGCTTTCCGAGGCCGGCCCCCAGAAGCCCGGTCCCGCAAATTGAACTGAGGAGAGAGACCCGATGGCTACGATCAATTCAGATCTCAGTGACTTGCACTGCGGCGTAAGGGATGCATTGAACGCGCGTTGGGGGCTGTTGATGTTTCAGGGCGTCGCCCTGATCGTTCTCGGCGTCCTCGCCATCGCAGCGCCGATGCTCTCGACGGTCGCGGTCGAAATATTCATCGGTTGGCTGTTCTTGATCGCCGGCATCGTCGGACTGATCGCGATGTTCTACGCCGACGACGTCGCGGCCTTTTTGTGGATCCTCGTCACGGCGGCCCTGTCGCTCGGACTAGGCGTGCTGCTGCTCTATAGACCCATCGCCGGCACGGTGACGCTCACCCTGGCGCTGACCGCGTTTTTCGTCGCCGAGGGCGTGTTCCAGATCGTGACTTCGATCGCCTATCGCAAAGTGCTGCCGGACTCCTGGGGCTGGTTGCTGGCGAGCGGCGTCTGCGATCTGATCTTGGTCGCGATCATCGTCTACAGCTGGCCGCTGAGCGCCGCCTGGACGCTGGGTCTGCTGGCCGGCGTCAACCTGCTGACCTCGGGTGTGGCGATCGTAATGACGGCGTTCGCCGCGCGCAGCGCGGTCAAGTCGGTCACCAATGTCTTCAAATGATGGGCGAGAGAGCCAGGTCGTTCCTGATTGGACCGGCCCGGGTCTCGAATGGTTTTTTTTGGCGCGCGTGTTTCTCGGCCGAGGCTCGGCTCGCGGTCGCCGGCGCAGCCATGAATGCAGACTGAGATCAATCCCCGCTAATAGGTCATCGGCGAGGCAACCCGACGTCGCGGCGGCGCCGGTGTTTTGGAGCGCAAGAGGACATGTTCCCAATTGACGACGCCTCGCGACGCCCGTCGCAGTTTCCCATCGTCACCGCGTCCATCATCGCGCTGAATGTGCTGGCGTTCATTTTCGAACTGACGGGCGGCGACGCATTCGTCGTCCAATGGTCGGTCATCCCCGCCGACATCGTCGCAGGCCATCACCTGATCACGATCGTGACCGCCTTGTTCATGCATGCTAGCTGGTCGCACATCATCGGCAACATGATCTTTCTCTGGGCGTTCGGCCCCGAGATGGAAGACACGATGAATCCGGGCCGTTACGCGGCGTTTTACCTCGTCGGCGGAATCGTTTCGATGCTCGCGCAGGTCGCCGCCGACCCCGGCTCCACGGTTCCCAATGTGGGCGCGAGCGGCGCCATCGCAGCTGTCATGGGCGCCTTTCTCGTCACCTTCCCCAGCGACAGGATTCGCACGGTCCTGGTCATCGGCTGGTTCGTGCGTGTCACGTTCGTGCCGGCCGTGTTGCTGATCGGGCTCTGGTTTGTCATCCAACTCGTCAGTTTTGGCGCGATCGCGGAATCGCAAACGGGCGGCGTCGCATACGTGGCCCACATCGCCGGCGTCATCTTCGGCGCCGCGACCGGGCGTCTGTTCGAGGATCCGCGCAGGCTCGCCCGACAGCGGGACGACGACCGATTTTCGTGACAAGCCTACGCAGCCCTTCTCTTCGGCTCTCGCCGAGAAAGCCGCGAACGGGGCGACGCCCTTAAGGATGTGAAGACGCATCCAACCATGACCCGGCCCGCCCTTGGTAACAGGGGCAAAAATCCGGGGGAGACACACAAAATCTGACTGCGATCTTGAGGCGATTTCGCGCAACGGATTCAATTTGCTCAGCTTTCCAAAACTGGCAACGCGAATGCTGCACCGATCGTTCGTTGCGGTGAAAATGATCGGTTGGTCAGGACGCGGACGCCGGGACGGAGCGCATCTCGATCTCACAATGCGGCATGACCTCCCTGCCGTCTTTGAGCGCCGTAAAATCCTAAAGCTGCACGCAAGGGGTCCGCTTGAATAGATCACGCGCGGCCGGGGATTGATCTGGGGACGTAATGCGGCAGGATAGCACCCGAGGTGCACAGGTGTGAGAGAATCAAAACGTAACAAAACGTAGCATTTCGTAGCAAATCGGAGCGTGGCGAAAATGCTTCGAAATGCTTCGCTCCTGCTGCGAGTCGAGGCCCTGGATTCGTCCTCGATGAAGCTGGACGCCCTCCGCCGACACTTCAGTGCGTCTGGTGTGGGGCTTAGAATTTGTGGCCTTTTGGTGGGGAAATGGTGGGACTTGGTGGGGACTGGTGGCCTTTGGCGGGGAACTGGTGGCCCTTGGTGGTCGCCCGGTGGCCGTTGGTGGTCGCCCGGTGGCCTCAAGTGGTCCTTCCGGCGCTGCCGCATCCGCTCAGCGCCGCCCTGATGCCCGCCGAAGAAGGCGCCGGCGCGATCCTGATTTGGTCGCGCCCGGCGAAGCGCTCGGCAATCGCCGCGTAGCTCGCCTGGAGCGCTGGCCGCCTCGCGCGGCCGGTCTTCCTTTTTCGCCGACCGCTCGGCGAAGCGCATTCACTCAGTGTTCGCCGTCCCCTTCCGTGGAGTGCGCCCAATTCGCTGTTGAACTTTCTCGCGCAGCCGAATCGGAAATGCCGCCAACTCCTCCGTGACCTTTGGCAGTTTCGAGAGCGCCGATAACTTGTTTTTCAGGCGCGTCTCATCGCGATAACGTTCATCCGTTTCGGCGACCCCGCCATGTCCCATGATGTCGCGACGCCATTCGAGCATCACTTTGCGATCCGAGAGCGCCTGATTGCCCCAATGACGAACGGAGTGAAAGACCTTTCCGACCTCGGCGGCCTGGGGCAGCTGCTGTTTCAACAAAGGCGACCAAAGGTCGTGGAATTGCTCGCCTAGTGGCGACGTGCCGCTCGCCGCAAGCAGCTCAGGAAACAGCAAATCGTATCCGAGCGCCTGAACCGCCTCGACGTATTTGCGCAGTCCCAGCCGCAGGAGTTCCGGGTGAACCGGGACTTTGCGCTTTGATTGCGAATTCTTCAGGCGGCGGTACTTGTTCGGCATGACGTCGAAATAGGGGATCGGCGTATCGAAGTGGACGTCCGCGATCATCAGACCGCAGGCCTCTTCGCGACGCATTAGCGAATCGATGGCGATGAGCGGGACCCAGTAGAGCGCGTCATGGACAACGACGTTGCCAGGGATCAGTCTTGCATCCTCGCCCAAGCCGCCGCGCCAGACGCTCGATTTCAAGATGGCGATGATGTCGTCGAGAACCATCGCCGGGCGTTGATCGCGCGCCCGTTCGGGATCGGGTTCGTAGAAATGCGATAGGTCGATCGGCTCCGCGCATTTCAGGCCGTAGCCCGCCGCGAATTTCAAAAGCGCGTTCAGATGATTGAAATGGCGATTGATCGTGCCGGGCTCGCGCCCCTTTTGATTGGCCGCGAGATTCTCGGCTTCGGCGAGCACTTGCGGCAACGGCTTGCCCCTGTCCTTCGACGACTTGCCATAGGTGACAGGCAATTTTTCGAGAACGTCGCGATAGATCGCGAAATCTTGCTGTCGCAGGCGTGTGAAATCGTCATGGCCAACGACGCGTATGAGCAATTCCGCCGTGGAGCCCATTTGTTTCGCGGTCTTCGGCGTCCATCGCTTCTTTGACCTGCGGGTTGTGAGAAGGTTGCGGGAGAGCCCGCTTATCGAAGACGGGACCTGCGGATGGTTTGGGGGCGGGTTCGTCGCCGGCAGGGGGGAAGCAGGCGGGGCCGTTCGAGGCGCCGGCGCCTCGACGATCGCATCGGCCGGGGTGGCTTGCGGGACCGGGATCGCGGCAGCCGGTTGCGACGTGGCGGAAGTTGGGGTTGAAGCGGCGATCGTCGCGGCTCGAATGGCCTCAATGTCGTCTGTCAGGGTTTCGCCCCAGCGTCGGTCCGTGTCCAGGCAAGCCGCGGCCTTCCCGCGATAAAAAGCGGTTTCCGCCGCCGTGCGGGCGACGGCGGTCATATCAACGTCGGGCGCATGCTGAGAAAGCAGGCTGTCGATTTTCCAGTTCGGCGGCGGCGCCTTTTTTTGGTGACGCAAGACCTCCAGCATCGTTCGAACCTGGAGCGTCTCGGTCGGCGACAGGCCGCAGGAGCGCAGAAACTCGTCGTCCTGCGATCCGAGGGTCGCTGTCCGGCCGCGCTCGGCGAGCAGCTTATAGGCGGCGCCAAGAACCCTGTCCGCGCGCGGTCCGCTCATCGGCTCAGGCCGTGAGAGGGCCCGGTCCGCGATCGCCGCGCGTTTGAGGGTTTCGATCTGCTCCAACGCGACGGCGAGCATGATCGCCTGCGCCTCGGCCGGCGCGAGTTCGCCACGACGGGCTTCTTCCAGAAGGGGTCCGCTCATGTGGGTCAAGGCCGCTGCGAGGCGGCGCGCTTCGTCCTGGTTTTTCGTGCCGAGGCTGACGATCAGGACGCCGCCGGGTCCTATTCCGGGCGCGGCGGGGAATCGCCGTCGCCAGTAGTATACGGCGCCGCGACGCAAAACATGGCAAACGGCCGGCATGTGTCACACCCATGTGTATCAGGTATGTGCAGCAGACCGGCTTTCCCTGCCCACCTAAGCGGGTAAGACTTTGTATTTCAAAGACTTAGGCTACGGTTGGCTGGGGCGCCAGGATTCGAACCTGGGGATGGCGGAATCAAAATCCGCTGCCTTACCACTTGGCTACGCCCCACCGAAGCGCGAAGGCCGGGGCCGGCGTTCGCGAAGCGGGCGGACCATAGTGCGAGGCCTCGCCCATCGCAACACCCTAAACGGCGGCCGCCGCCGCGAAAGTCGCGAGATTGGCGTTGGCGCCGCAAACGAGCGCGCCGACGCGCTCGTCGGGCGCGGGGCGGTAGGCGCCGCTCGCCAAAGCCGAGTAGGCCGCCGCGCCGCCGGGCTCGGCGACGATCGAAAAATCGCGCCAGAGGCCGAGTTGCGCCGCCCGAATCGCCTCGTCCGTCACCAGCGCGACGTGATCGACCGCGCGCCGCGCGATCGCGAGATTGAGTTCGCCGACGCTGCGCGCGCCGAGCGAGTCGGCGGCGACGGATTGCACGGAGACGTCGACCGGCCGCCCGGCCGCCAAGGCGGCGTGCAACGCGCAGGATCCTTCCGGCTCGACGCCGACGATTTTGGCGCGGCCGTCGAACCATGCCGCGACGCCGGCGATGAGGCCGCCGCCGCCGACCGCGACGAGAATCGTGTCGAGCGGCGCGGCGCCGAGGCGGGCGAGGTCCTCCTCCCATTCGAGGCCGACCGTTCCCTGTCCGGCGATGGTTTGGGGCGACGCATAGGGATGAATCGCCAAGGCGCCGCTCTGTGCGACATAGGCGTCGCAAAGCGCCTGCGCGTCGAAATAGGTCGCGCCCTCGACGACGATCTCCGCGCCATAGGCCTTGATCTTGGCGACCTTCACCGGCGCGGCGATCTGCGGCACGAAGATGCGCGCGCGGACGCCGAGCTTGCCCGCGGCATAGGCGACCGCCGCGCCGTGGTTGCCGCCCGAGGCCGTCGCGCAGCCGATCGCCGGCGCTTGGCGCGTCAGAAGATTGAGGAACGCGCCGCGCGGTTTGAACGAACCCGTGTGCTGCAAGAATTCGAGTTTCAGCGAAATTTGCGGCGCGCCGGCGAGGGGCGAGGCCGTCTCGAGGATCGGCGTGCGTCGGACATAAGGCGCGATCCGCGCGTGCGCGGCGCGAATTTCGGCGCGGCCAAGCGTCGTCGACGGCGTCCGCTGCGGCTCGGTATCGCGGGTCATTTCGCGCTCGTTTGTCTAAACGGGGATGACGTCGACTTCGACATCGAGCTTATGGCCGCCCGAAGACAGGATCACGCCCTCCACCGGCGGCACGTCGGAATAATCGCGGCCGCGCGCGACGACGATGTGATCGTCGCCGACGGCGACCGCGTTGGTCGGATCGAGCCCCAGCCAGCCGAACGCCGGCCCGCACCAGAGCGCGACCCAGGCGTGCGAAGCGTCGGAACCGGCGAGGCGCGCCTTGCCTGGCGGCGGGATCGTGCGGATGTATCCGCTGACGTAGAGCGCCGGCAGGCCGAGCCCGCGCAGCCCCGCGATCATCACGTGCGTGAAATCCTGACAGACGCCGCGCTTTTGCTCGAACGCCTTGGCGGGCGAAGTCGTCACTTCGGTCGCCTTGGCGTCGTAGACGAAATCGGCCTTGATGCGCTTAGCCAGCTCGCTCGCCGCCTCATAGATCGGGCGGCGTGGCCGGAAACTTTGGCGCGCATAGGCCGTCGCCCGCTCGAAGAGCGGGACGAGCCGGCTCGGATAAATCGCGAAAGCGGGCGAATCGGGCGCGAGCGAGGCGGTCGCGGCGGCGGCCGCGGCGACGTCCTCCCACGGCGGGGTCAACGCGGCGAGCGGCGGCGGCGGCTGCTCGACGACGATGCGCGCGCGCGATTCGATCAGGAGTTCGCGGTGCGGCGTCTCGATGCGCATGTGCACGACGCGGTTGGCGAAGGAATCGGCGCACTCGATGAACGTCTGCGGACGCGGCGTCACGTCGATTTGCGCGCTGAGCACGCGCTGGCCGCCCTCCGAACGCGGCAGCAGGCGCAGCACGCAGGTGTTCACGGCGACCGGCGCGCCATAGCGATAGCGCGTGAGATGCGTCACGTCGTAGATCACGCGAGGCCCGTGACTTTCTCGGCCCGGCCTTGCGCCGCGCCCTGGAGAAAATAGCGCGACGCGATCGCCTCGGCCAAAGTCATCAGCCGCTGCTCGATCGCGAGGATGCGCGAATCCTCGAGCCTTTCGGGGTATTCGGTCGCGAGTTCCGCGCGCAGCAGCGTGGCGAGCCGGCGCGGCTCCTCGGGCACGCCGTCCTGCCGCAGCACCGGCAGGGCGCCGATATGGTCATCGATCACATTGGCCTGAAACGCTACCGAGCGCGGATTGAACGGATCGAGCAGCGCCATGTCTCGCACCGGCGCCAGCGCGACGCCGATCAGGGTGCGCGAGCGATAGGTGATCTGCGAGTCGATGAGATCGAGCAGCACGTCGAGATTGTATTCGGTGGCGTCCTGGCCGGCGAACTGGCGCGCCAGCCGGCATGTGTTGATGCCGCGCTCGATGCGTCGACCGAGCTCATAGAAAATCCAGCCCGCGCCGCGGTTGAAATTCTCGTCGAACAACCCGGCCAGCGCGGCGATCGTGGTCAGCGCCTCGTCGACGCAGTCGAGTATCTCCGATTCGGCGAGCGGGCGTCCCGGCGCCTCCAGGATGACCGTTTCGAGCCGGCCGATCAGCTGCCAGGTCTGCGGCGTCAGGCGCTCGCGGATCACCGAGGCGGCGTAGCGCGCCGCGCGGGCGATCGACAGCGCGGAGCCGTTATTCTCGCTGTCGCGCAAGGCCGCCTCGCCCGCGTCGGCGGAGGTCTCGCGCGCGGTCTCGGCGTCGATGGCGCCCCAGGAGACGAGCAGAGTTTTCAATCGCTCGATCGACTGGCGCGAGCCGTTCATCGGCGCGTCGGGATCGACGGCGCGCGCGCAGAGGCAGCGCACGAGTCGCAGCGTCCCCTCCTCGCGCTCGAGATAGCGGCCGAACCAGAACAGATTGTCGGCGGCTCGGCTCGGCAGATTGCCGAGCATGCGCACGATCCGCACTTTTTCCGGCGTCGGCAGAAGGGTGGTCGCCTCGACCGGACGATCCGCCAGCACCCAGACGTCGGCCGATTCGACGCCCTCGCCCATCGACACCGCGCGCGCGTCGGGCTTGTCGGAAATGCGGCAGAAGCCACCCGGCATCACGCGCCAGCCGTGCGGCGTCGCGGCGGCCAAAACGCGCAGCACGAAAGGGCGCGGGACAAGGCGCCCTTCCTCCCAGCGCGGCGTCGTCGAAAGCCGCACGATGTCCTGGCCGACGTAATCGACCCCGCGCGTCTCGATCGCGGCGCGCAGCGCCGCGCGCTCGTCGGCTCCGAGTTCGCCGCCCACGACGCCGCGGCGCCCGCCGAAGCCGGGCACGGCGTCGCGAAAAGCGCCGGCGATCGAAACGGAATCGAGCGAGGCGAGAACGCGCGCCCGCTCGCTCGGCTGGCCGCACCACCACGTCGCGATATTCGGCATCGCGAGGTCCTCGCCGATGAGGCGGCGGGCGAGGGCGGGCAGAAACGCCAGCAGCGCGCGCGATTCGAGCAGCCCCGCGCCCGGCATGTTCTCCACCGCGACGCCGCCGGAGCGGATCGCGTCGACGAGGCCCGGCACGCCGATGCGCGAGGCGGCGTTGAGTTCGAGCGGATCGCACCATTCGGCGTCGACGTGCCGCCAGAGCACGTCGCAACGCTTGAGCCCGGCGATCGTGCGCACGAAGACGCGGCCGTCGCGCATCACCAGATCGTCGCCTTCGACGAGCAGGAAGCCGAGGTAGCGCGCGAGATAGGCCTGCTCGAAATAAGTCGCGCTCAGCGGGCCGGGCGTCAGAATCCCGATGCGCGGTTCGGTGCGCTCGCCGCTCGCCTTGAGCCCGGCGCGCAATTCGCGAAAGAACGGCGCGAGGCGTTCGACGTTCATCTGGCTGTAGAGGCTCGAAAACGCCTGCGAGATCACGAGGCGGTTTTCCAGCGCGTAGCCAGAACCCGAGGGCGCTTGCGCGCGGTCGCCCAGCACCCACCAGCGCCCGTCGGGTCCGCGGCCGATGTCGGCGGCGTAGAGCCGCAGCCAGCGCTTGCCCGGCGGCGCGACGCCCCGCATCGCGGCGATGAAGTCGGGCGACCCGGTGAGCGCGGCGGCGGGCAGGACGCCCTCGGCGATCAGGCGGCCCTCGCCATAGACGTCGGCGAGCACGCGTTCGAGCAATTCGGCGCGCTGCGCGACGCCGTGCGCGATTTCGCGCCATTCGGCTTCGGGAATCACCAGCGGCATCCGGCTGAGCGGCCACACGCGCTCGGACGTCTCGCCCTGCACGCGATATGACATGCCGCGATTGCGGATGCGCCGGTCGGCCGCGGCGAAACGTTGCGCGATCTCGCCGGGTTCGAGGGCCGCGAGCGCCTGCAGCAACCGCTGCCAGTGCGGGCGACGCGCGCCGTCCGCGCCGATGAATTCGTCGGGAATCCCCGGAAGCGGCGCGTAGCCGCGCGTCCACGCGGCGACGCGCGCGAGCGCGTCGTCGTCGTGCGGCGCTGCGGACCTGGCGCTAGCGGGCAATGGGTCTCCGTAAGTCCAACGTCATCGGAAATTCGCTCGACGACTCGTCGGGAGGAACGGGCGCCGCCCCCGCAGTATGCCCGTGATCCTGGAAACGCGCCAGTCGGCGCGCCTCGGCCTCGTAGGAATTCACAGGCGAAGTTTCATAGTTGCGCCCACCGGGATGGGCGACATGGTACACGCAGCCCCCGAGCGAGCGTCCGTTCCAGGAATCGAGAATGTCGAAGGTCAGCGGCGCTTGCGGCTCGATGGTCGGGTGAAGGCTGGAGGCCGGCTTCCAGGCCTTGAACCGCACGCCCGCCACCGCCTCGCCCGCCCGCCCCGTCGCCTGCATCGGCAATCTGCGGCCGTTGCAGGTCAGGATATGGCGTCCGGCGATGAGACCCTTGGCCTTGGCTTGCAGCCGTTCGACCGAGGAATCGACGTAGCGCGCCGTGCCGCCCCCCGTCGCCTCCTCGCCGAGCACGTGCCAGGGTTCGAGCGCCTGGCGGATTTCCAGTTCGACGCCGCCATGGGCGACGCGGCCGTAGGTGGGAAAGCGGAATTCGCGCTGCGCCTCGAACCATTCCGGATCGAAAGCATAGCCGGCGCCCTGGAGATCGGCGAGGACGCCGAGAAAATCCTCCCAGACGAAATGCGGCAACATGAAGCGGTCGTGCAGGCTCGTGCCCCAACGCACCGGCGCGCCTTGCTGCGGCTCGCGCCAGAACCAGGCGATCAGCGCGCGCAGGAGCAATTGCTGGGCGAGACTCATGCGCGCGTCGGGCGGCATTTCGAACGAGCGGAATTCCACCAGGCCGAGCCGTCCGGTCGCGCTGTCCGGCGAGTAGAGCTTATCGATGCAGATTTCGGCGCGATGGGTGTTGCCGGTGACGTCGACGAGGAGATTGCGAAAGAGCCGGTCGACGAGCCACAACGGCGCCGCCTCGCCCGGCGCGGGCGTGTGCGAAAGCGCGATTTCCAACTCGTAGAGCTGATCGTTGCGCGCTTCGTCGAGGCGCGGCGCCTGGCTGGTGGGGCCCAGGAACAACCCGGAAAACAGATAGGAAAGGGCCGGGTGGCGTTGCCAATAGAGGATCAGGCTCGCGAGCAGATCGGGTCGGCGCAGGAACGGCGAGTCCGCCGGTATGGCGCCGCCCAGCACGACGTGATTGCCGCCGCCGGTTCCCGTGTGGCGCCCGTCGGTCATGAACTTGTCCGTGCCGAGCCGCGACTGGCGCGCGTCTTCATAGAGCGTCGTCGTCGTCTCCACCGCCTGGCGCCAGGACGCCGCAGGATGAATGTTGACTTCGATGACGCCGGGGTCGGGCGTCACTTTGATGCAATCGACGCGCGGATCGAACGGCGGCGTGTACCCCTCGATGCGGATGGGAAGCTTCCTTTCGCACGCGATCGCTTCGACCGTGCCGAGCAATTCGAGATAATCGTCGAGCTTCGGCGTCGGCGGCATGAAAATGCACAGCACGCCGTCGCGCGGCTCGACCGTCAACGCGGTGCGCACCGCGCCTTCGGCGGCGAACTGTTCGATTTGCGTCTGCTGTTCCGGGCCGGGCCGCGCATGCGCGACCTGGCGGAATTGCACCGGCTCGGGCAATTCGCCGCGCGGGTCCATCGGGTCCTGTTCGTGGACGAAGGGGTAGTCCGACGGCTTGACGTGGGGCAGCGTTTTCATCGGCAAGCGCAGGCCGACCGGCGAGTCGCCGGGCACGAGAAAGAGCTTGCCGCGCCTGAGCGGCCAGCGCTCGCTGCGCCAGGCGGGCTTGGCCTCCGCGTTCCAGCGTTGCACCGGCAACACGAAGCCGGTCGGACGCGACAGGCCGTGGTCGAAGGTGCGCACCATGCGCGCGCGCTCTTCCGGATCGTCGATCTTCGGGTCGCTGGGATCGACGTTGACCGGCAGCGCGCTCTCGCGCAGCAGCCAATAGGGCGCGTCCTCGTAAGCCGGGATGACGTAGTCGGGCTCGATGCCGAGACGTGACGCGACTTCGCTGGCGAGCGCTTGAGCGTCCCCGCTCGTCGCGGCCGCGCTGGCGCCGGCCCCGGCGATCAGCAGGGGGTCTTGCCAGATCGGCTTGCCGTCCTTGCGCCAAAACAACGCGAAGGCCCAGCGCGGCAAGCTCTCGCCGGGATACCATTTGCCCTGGCCGTAATGCAGGAAGCCGCCGGGCGCGAAACGCGCCTGCAGGCGCCGGATCAGCGTCTCGGCGCGCGCCTGCTTGTTTCCTCCGACGGCCGACGTATTCCATTCCGGAGCGTCGTAATCGTCGATCGAGACGAAGGTCGGCTCGCCGCCCATGGTCAGGCGCACATCCTGCGCGACGAGATCGCGATCGACCTTTTCGCCGAGCGCGTCGAGCTTGCTCCAGGCGGCGTCGGTGAAGGGCAGCGTCACGCGCGGCGCCTCGCGCAGCCGCGTCACGTTCATGTCGAAGCTGAACGTCACCTGCGCCGGCTCGACGAGGCCGGTGATCGGCGCCGCCGAGCGGAAATGCGGCGTCGCGCACAGCGGCAGATGGCCTTCGCCGCAGAACAGGCCCGAAGTCGCGTCCATGCCGATCCAGCCGGCGCCGGGAATGTAGACCTCGGCCCAGGCGTGCAGGTCGGTGAAATCCTTGTCCGTGCCGCGCGGGCCTTCGATCGGATCGACGTCGGCCCTGAGCTGGATGAGATAGCCCGACACGAAACGCGCGGCGAGGCCGAGCCGGCGCAGGATTTGCACCAGCAGCCAGGCCGAATCGCGGCACGAGCCCGACCGCAGCGCCAGCGTCTCGTCCGGCTCCTGGACGCCCGCCTCCATGCGGATGACGTAATGGATCATTCCTTGCAGTTCGGCGTTGAGCGCGACCAGAAACGGAATCGTCCGTCCGCGCCGCGTCGCGAGCTTCTCGAGGTATTTCGTCAGCAGCGGGCCGCCGGGCTCGGGCGCGAGATAGGCGGCGAGCTCGATCGCGAGTTCATCCGTATAGGCGTAAGGAAATTCTTCGGCATAGGGCTCGACGAAAAAATCGAAGGGATTGACGACCGCGAGTTCGGCCGTCAGATCGACCTCGATCTTGAATTCCTCGACCGGCTCGGGAAAGACATAGCGCGCGAGCCAGTTGCCGTGCGGATCCTGCTGCCAATTGACGAAGTGTTCGGACGGCGTGACCTTGAGCGAATAGCTCGGCACCCGGGTGCGGCAGTGGGGGGCGGGGCGCAGCCGGATCGACTGAGGCCCCAGCGCGACCGGCCGATCATAGGCATAGCGGGTGACGTGATGCAGGCCGACGAGTATCGCCAAGGGGTCGCCTTTCGAGACTGGATGCGTTTGCTCGCGTGCAAGGCGCGGGCCGCGCGATGACTTGGACGCGCAGGCGGCTGGCATGTCAACGTAGGGCGGCGGGAACAGCGCGGGCGCCTAATTGGGCGGCGCTCGGCGGGCGGCATGATTAACGAATGGGCGGGGAGCGAGCGCAAAAACATCAGCAATCGCGACCTTCCAGACGGCGCGCGCATCGAAACACGCCGCGCTTGCATCGGCGTCCGCGTTGCGGCAAAAGGAGCGGCGTTAGGAGTGTAGCTCAATTGGTAGAGCACCGGTCTCCAAAACCGGGGGTTGGGGGTTCGAGTCCCTCCTCTCCTGCCAGCAGCGTTTCCGCGGCCGAAGTGTGAAACCGGCGCGGTTGCGCGGCCGGCGTGTGTGAGATCGTCACATTTTGCTTGGCGATCAGCCCTTCCATCCTATATGAGGCTTGTTTGGCGCGGCGCCGAAAGGTCCCGCGCCGCGAATTTTTCTGGCCGGGCGCGTCGCTTTCGAAGAGCGGCGCCTCAGAGCCGACGGAACCGGGAACCATGGCCAATCCGTTTGAATTCCTCCAACAGGTTCGCTCCGAGGCCTCGAAAGTCGTCTGGCCGACGCGGCGCGAGACTTTGATCACGACGGGCATGGTGATGCTGATGGTGGTGTTCGCCAGCGTCTTCTTCCTCGTCGTCGACGAAGTGTTGCGGGTCGTGGTCAGCTTGGCGCTCGGCATCGGCCGCGGGGGCTAGGCGCGATTTTATCGCGAGCGGGCGGAGCGCCGCGTTCGCTCGCCTCGACTTAGGAACGTTTTTGGGATGCCGACATGAGCATGCGCTGGTATATCGTCCACGCCTATTCGAACTTCGAGAAAAAGGTCGCCGAATCCATTCGCGAGCAGGCCGTCCAGCGTGGCCTCGAAGGCAAGTTCGCCGAGATCATGGTGCCGACCGAACAGGTCGTGGAAGTGCGCCGGGGGCGCAAGATCAATTCGGAGCGGAAGTTTTTCCCCGGCTACGTCCTCGTCAAATGCGATTTGACGGACGATGTCTACCATCTCATCAAAAATACGCCGAAGGTGACGGGCTTCCTCGGCGCCGACAAGAAACCGATGCCGATTCCCGACAACGAGGCCGAGCGCATCAAAGGGCAGGTCGCCGACGGGGTCGAGCGGCCGAAGGCGTCGATCCGGTTCGAGATCGGCGAGAGCGTGCGCGTCGCCGATGGTCCTTTCGCTTCGTTCAACGGCATCGTCGAGGAAGTCGACGAGCAGCGTTCGCGCGTCAAAGTGGCAGTTTCGATCTTCGGCCGGGCGACTCCAGTCGATCTCGAATTCGGGCAAGTCGAGAAAGTTTGATCGCGCCGACGTAACAATCGCCAATCTCGCGCCGAAGTTTGGGCTTAAGGCACAAGCGGCTTCCGGTGTTGTCCGCCTCTTGCTCGCATACGAGCAGGATCCGCCTCGCGAGGTTCAGGCATGCGCTATCATCGTCGCCACGGCTGGGAAATCAGCGCCAGCGAAACAACCCCCGAATCGATTTTCCTCGATCGGCGCGCCTTTGTCGTCGGCGCCGGGGCGCTTGCGGCATACGCGGGGCTCGCGCGCCGGGCCGGAGCCGACGAGTCGGATCCGACCGCTTCGCTTTATCCGGCCAAGCGCAACGAGGCTTACGCGCTCGATCGCGACGTGACGCCGGAAAAGATCAATCTGAACTACAACAATTTCTATGAATTCAGCACGAGCAAGCACCTTTCGGCCGACGAGCTGAAGACTCGGCCGTGGACGGTGACGATCGACGGTCTGGTCGAAAAGACGCAGACATACGCCATCGACGACCTCATTAAGACGATGGGCCTCGAAGAGCGCCTCTATCGTCATCGCTGCGTCGAAGCCTGGTCGATGGCCATTCCCTGGACGGGATTCCCGTTGCGCGCGCTGGTCGAAAAGGCGCGACCGCTGTCTTCGGCCAAGTTCGTGCGCTTCGAAAGCTTCCTCGACAAGAAGAGCGCGCCGGGCCAGCGCTCCTTCATGCCTTGGCCCTATGTCGAGGGGCTCACCATCGCCGAGGCGACCAACGATCTCGCGTTCATCGCCACCGGCGCCTACGGCAAACCGCTCGCCAAGGTGCAGGGCCCGCCCATTCGGCTGGCGACGCCGTGGAAATACGGCTTCAAATCGGCCAAGTCGATCGTCCGGATCAGCTTCGTCGATGCGAGGCCGTCGACGTTTTGGGAGACTTTGGGCCCCGACGAATACGGCTTCTGGGCCAACGTGAATCCGGACGTGCCCCATCCCCGCTGGAGCCAGGCGACGGAGACCGTGCTGACATCAGGGGATCTGCGGCCGACGCTCCTCTTCAACGGCTATGGCGAGCAGGTCGCGGGGCTCTACAAGGGCCTGGAAAAAGAGCCCCTCTACATGTGAGCGTTCGCGGCGGGGCCGGCGCTCAATAGCGCCATCGCTGGGCCTTGGAGACCAGGAAGTCTCGGAACGCCTGCACGCGCGCCACGTTTTTCATTTCCTCAGCGTAGACCAGGAAGCAATCCATCTCCGGCATGTCCGCCTGGGGCAAGAGACGCACGAGGCCGGAATTCGGCAGCACGCAATAATCCGGCAGCACCGCGATGCCGACGCCGTGCTCGACGGCGCGGATGATCGCGGCGAGGTTGTTGATGGCGATATGGGGAGCGCGCGGATTTTTCGAATCGCGCCCGACCGTCAGCAACGAATTGAGATCATAGAGCAAGTGCGTCGCGGTCGGCGCGCCGAAGGCGACCAGGCGATGATGGTCGAGATCGGCGATGGATCGCGGCTGGCCGCATTTCTTGAGGTAATCGGCCGAGGCGTAGGCGTGAAAATGCACGGTGAACAGGCGCCGGCGGATCAAGTCGGGCTGCATCGGCTCGCGCAGCCGAAGCGCGACGTCGGCTTCGCGCATGCTCAAGTCCAATTCGTCGTCGGACAGCAGCAGCTGCAATTTGACTTCCGGGTAGAGCTCGACGAATTCACCTAGCCGCGGAGCCAGCCAGTTGGCGCCCAGCGCCAGGGTGGTGGTGACGCGCAAGTCGCCGTGCGGCTTTTCGCGGGTGTCGATCAGTCGGCTGCGCACGGCATCGAGCTTGAGCACGACGTCCTGCACCGCTTCGCGCAGCATTTCGCCCTGTTCGGTCAGGATGAGGCCACGCGCGTGACGGTGAAAGAGCGGCGCGCCCAGCTCCTGTTCGAGCGCGCCGACCTGCCGACTCACCGCGGATTGGCTGAGCCCCAGGGTCTCGCCGGCGTGGGTGAAGGAGCCGGCGTCGGCCGCGGCCTGAAAAATGCGCAGCTTGTCCCAGTCCATCGCTTCCTCTCGGGCAGGCCCAGCCGTCGCCGTGGCGGGCTTCGTCTTCGGGACCGCGACGCGGGAGGCGCGACGGCGAACTTGCTAGTTCGAGATTTCGTATAGCAACTTTCGCGCCTGATTACTCCGCCGCTTTGCGAGCGGGCGCCTGCGCGGCGAGCCAACGTTCGGCCTCGAGCGCCGCCATGCAGCCGAGGCCGGCGGCGGTGACGGCCTGGCGAAAGAGATCGTCCGCGACATCGCCGGCGGCAAAAACGCCTTCGACGCTGGTCGCGGTCGAGCCCGGGGTCGTCAGCACATAGCCGTTCGGCTTCACCGCGAGCTGGCCGCGCACCAGTTCGCTCGCCGGCGCATGTCCGATCGCGACGAAGATTCCGTCGGCGGCGATTTCTTCGCTCGCGCCGGTCTGGGTGTTGCGCAACCGCGCGCCGATCACCTCGGGCGGTTCCCGCCGGCCGAGGATCTCGTCGATCGCGCGGTTCCATTTCACTTTGACGTTGGGCCGCGCGGCGAGTCGTTCACAAAGGATCTTTTCCGCGCGGAACGATTCGCGGCGATGAACGACGGTGACCTCGGCGGCGATGTTGGAAAGATACAGCGCCTCCTCGACGGCGGAGTTGCCGCCGCCGACGACGAGCACCTTCTTGCCGCGAAAAAAGAAGCCGTCGCAGGTTGCGCAGGCCGAGACGCCGAATCCCTTGAAAGCCTCCTCGCTCGGCAGGTCCAGCCATTTGGCTTTGGCGCCCGTGGCGAGAATGATCGCGTCGGCGGTCAGCGACCGGCCGCTGTCGCACTGAATGCGGAAAGGGCGCTGGCCGAGATCGAGCGCCGTGACATATTCGTTTTCGATGCGCGCGCCGACATGCTCGGCCTGCGCGCGCATCTGCTCCATCAGCCACGGGCCTTGGATCGGCGCGGCGAAGCCGGGATAATTCTCGACGTCGGTGGTGATCATCAACTGGCCGCCCGGCTCGAAGCCGCTGAGCAGCAACGGCTCGACCATCGCGCGCGCGGCGTAGATCGCGGCGGTATAGCCCGCAGGGCCAGAACCGATGATGATGAGACGCTCATGGGCCGCGGAGGGCAGGGACATACGAACCTCTCTGTCGATTCGGCGAACGCGCGCTTCGCAGGCGCGGGGGAGAAAGCGGGAAACGCGCCGTCATATATGGGCGCCGGAGCGGTTCCGGCAATATGCGGGAGTCGAGAACATCCGGCGCGTCATGGGTTGCGATCGCGCGCAAAATGTCGCGACTTTCTCGGCGCATGGAGGTTCGAATGTTTGTCTTGCGATCGTCGCCCGCTTCGCCTTTCGGCCGTAAAGTCAGGATCGCCGCGGCGATCCTCGGCCTGAGCGAGCAGATCGAAGTCGTCGCGGCCGACACCAACGATGCCAACGATCCGCTGTGGCGGCAAAACCCGCTCGGCAAGATTCCCTCGCTGATTCGCGAGGACGGCGAAGCGATTTTCGATAGCCGCGTCATTCTCGAATATCTCGATTGGGTCGCGGGCGCATGCGCGCTCTTCCCGAGCGATCCGGCGGCGCGCTTCAAGGCTCTGACGCTTCAGGCCTTGGGCGACGGAATCATGGACGCCGCGATTTTGCAGATCTACGAACAGCGCTTTCGCGACGCGGCGATGCGATCGGCCAAGTGGCTCGATCATCA
>JBEKGN010000045.1:0-26895 GCA_050012775.1 Roseiarcus sp. | reverse complement strand
CTCAGGCGAGAGAATCATCCATATCTCGACTCATATTTTCGACCCGCTCGTCCCCTTCAATCGCGCCGCCGCGCGCACTTTCCCGAAAACTGTTGCTCCCGGGACTCACCCCGCTTGGGAGTTACGATTTCGGCCCGACTGACCGATAACCCCTTGATTTCCCTCGAATCGGCCAAGGAAAAGTTTGGAAATCCTTGGAAAAGTTTGGAAAAGCTTGGAATTTCCTTGGAATTTCCTTGGAATTTCCTTGGAAAAGTTTGGAAATCCTTGGAAAGGCTTGGAGGAGACCCGGCCAAGCGCGCCCGATTCCGTGCGCTCGCCCCTCAGCCCTTCTCCCGCATCAGTCGCGTCTTGTCGCGGCTCCAGTCGCGCGCCTTCTCCGCCTCGCGCTTGTCGTGCAGCTTCTTGCCGCGCCCGAGGGCGATCGCGATCTTGGCGCGGCCCTTGTCGTTGAAATAGACGCGTAAGGGGACGATGGTCATGCCCTCGCGCTCGACGCCCTTGGCGAGCTTGGCGATCTCCTTGGCGTGGAGCAGCAGTTTGCGCGGCCGGCGCGGCTCGTGGTTGAAGCGGTTGGCCTGCAGATATTCCGGGATGTTGGCGTTGTAGAGCATCAATTCGCCCTTGCGGTCGACGGCGGCGTAGCTCTCCGCCACCGTCGCCTGGCCGGTGCGCAATGATTTCACCTCGGGTCCGGTCAGCATCATGCCGGCCTCGAACACCTCGCCGATCTCGTAATCGTAGCGCGCGCGCCGGTTGTCGGCGACGATCTTGTAGTTGGGCTTTTCCTTGGCGACGGCCACGAATTCTTCACGCTCTCTTTGTTGTTACGCGTTGAGCACGCCGGCGTGCACCATCGCGCGCCGGATGACGGCCTCGGTCGGGGCGCTGATGGGAACCAAGGGCAGGCGCACCTCGTTGCGCGCGTGTCCGAGCAGGCTCAGCGCGTATTTGGTCCCGCACACGCCGGGTTCGACAAAGATCGCGGCGTGCAGCGGCGTCAGCCGGTCCTGCAGGCGCAGCGCATGGGCGAATTCGCCCTTCAAGGCGAATTCCATCAGTTCGGCGCATTGCGCGGGCGCGACGTTGGCGGTGACCGAGACGCAGCCGTCCGCGCCCGCCGCCATGCAGGCGAGCGCCGTCATATCCTCGCCCGAAAGCTGGATAAACTCGGGGCCCATCGCGTGGCGTTGGCGCGAGATGCGTCCGACGTCGCCGGTGGCGTCCTTCACGCCGACGATGTTCTTCAACTCGTAGAGCCGCTTCATGGTGTCGACGGACATGTCGATCACGCTGCGCGGCGGGATGTTGTAGATGATGATGGGAATGCCGATCGCGTCGTTGATCGCCCGGAAATGTTGATACAGACCTTCCTGGGTCGGCTTGTTGTAATAGGGCGTCACCACCAGCACCGCGTCGGCGCCGGCCTTCTCGGCGTGCATCGCGAGTTCGACCGCCTCGTGCGTGTTGTTCGAGCCGGCGCCGGCGATGACGGGCACGCGGCCGCGCGCCTCGTCGATGCACATGGTGACGGCGCGGCGGTGCTCCTCATGGCTCAACGTCGGGCCTTCGCCGGTCGTGCCGACCGGGACCAGGCCGTGCGAGCCGGAGGCGATCTGCCAGTCGATCAGCGCCCGGAACGCCGGCTCGTCGATTTTCCCGTCCTTGAAAGGGGTGACGAGGGCCGGCATCGATCCGTGAAACTTCGCCCGCTTTTCCATTTCGCGCTTTCCGCTCGTCCTAGAACGGCCCCGCCTGAAGCGAGCCCGGACCGACACATAAACCCTCGCCCCCGCGCGCGAAAGGGGGAACGGCCGATTGCGTCGCGGTTAACCATTGCTCAGCAAAGCCGGCGCAGAATTGGCGCCGAGGCCATTGCCATGATCGTCATTCGTTTCGCCGCGGCGGCGGCAGGTTTGGGCGCGCTCTTTGTGACCGGGCTCGGCGCGACCCGCGATCACGTGGCGCGGTCGCCCGGCGCGGACGCCGCGCCGTTGGCGGCGCTCGCCGCCGCGCCCCCGCTCGCCGTCGCCGCACGCCCTCCCGAGCCCGCGCCGCTCCACGAGGCGGCTGGCGAGAAAGTCGCGGCCGCCGCGCCGGCCGCGGCGCCGCCCGCCCTCGCCATCGACCCGACGCCGACCGGCGGCATCGAGCCCCATGCCCTGCCGGCCCCGGCGGCCGCGCCGCCGCCGCCGCTCGCCGCCGAGCCCGTTTCGCGCGACGACGCCAGCCGTCTCGCCGCGGCCGCGGCGCTCTATCGCAAGGGCGACGAAACGGGGGGCGACGCGCTCGCCCGGCAGGCGGCCGACCCTCTCCAGCGCGTTGCGTTCGAATGGGCCGCCTTGCGGTTGCCTGCCCAGCCCGACGATCGGCGCCTCGCGGCTTTCGCCGCGGCCCATCCGCAATGGCCCGGCGGCGACTGGATTCGCGCGGTGCAGGAGGCGCATCTCTATACCGAACGCGCCGCGCCGTCGGTCGTCGCCGCGCTGTTCGCGGGCGATCCCCCGCGCACCCCCGCCGGCAAGCTCGCCGCCGCGCGCGCCGCGCTCGACGCGGGGCGGCGCGACGAGGCGACCGGAATCGTGCGCGCGCTATGGCGCGACAGCGATCTCGACGCCTGGACCGAGGGCGCGCTCCTGAGGGAATTCGCCTCGGCGCTGACCCGCGCCGATCACAAATATCGCGCCGATCGACTGCTCTACGCCGAAAAGACCGGAGCGGCGCTGCGCGCGGCGGCGCTCGCCGGCGCCGACGAAGTCGCGCTCGCCCAAGCGCGCGTCGCGGCGATGACCGGTCCGCTGACGCCGCGGGCGATCGGCGCCGTGCCCGCCGCGCTGCAAGGCGATCCCGGTCTGTTGTTCGCGCGCGTGCAGGACGCGCGCCGCGCCAATCGCGCTCTAGAGGCCGCCGCGTGGCTCGCGCGCGCGCCGAGCGAGGCGACCGCGTTGATCGACCCGGACAAGTGGTGGAGCGAACGGCGCATGGTCGCGCGCGAATTGCTCGACCTCGGACAATTCCAAAAAGCCTACGAAATCTGCGCGGCGGCGACGCCCGCCTCGGTCTCCGCGCGCGTCGACGCGGCCTTCCACGCCGGCTGGATCGCGCTGCGCTTCTCCAACGACGCGCCCGAGGCCGCGCGCCGCTTCGCCGCGGCGAGCCAAATCGCCCAGACGCCGCTGTCGATCGCCCGCGCCGCCTATTGGCAGGGGCGCGCCGCCGAGGCGATGGACCAGGGCGAGGAAGCGCGGCGCTTCTTCGAGCGCGCCGCTGAGCTGCCCATCGCCTATTACGGCCAGCTCGCGGCCAAGCGCTTGGGTCGCGACGAGATCGCCCTGCGCGCGCCCGCGAGGATCGCCGCCCGCGACTCGCGCGAGGAGGCGACGCGCGTCGTCGAATGGCTCTACGCCGCGGGCCTCGACGACCTCGCGACGCCGCTCGCCGAGGCGGCGGCCGAGCGTTGGCGCGACGAGGCGCAGATCGCCGCGCTCGCCGACGTCGTGGCGGCCCACGGCGACGCGACGACCAGCGTCGAATTCGGCAAGATCGCGACCGAACGCGGTTTCGCGCTCGACGAGACGGCGTTCCCGACCTTTGGCGTGCCGCGCTTCGCGCCGTTGCCGCACTCGGCGGACCTGCCGAGCGTCTACGCCGTCGCAAGGCAGGAAAGCGAATTCGCTTGGCGCGCCGCCTCGGGCGCCGGCGCCAAGGGCCTGATGCAGATCCTGCCCGCCACCGCGCAATCGACCGCGCGCCGCGCCGGCGTCGCCTTCGATCCCTCGCGCCTGAGCGCCGACCCCGCCTTCAACATTCAGCTCGGCGCCGCGTTTCTCGGCCAGTTGATCGAGGACGAGGGCGGTTCGCTGGAGCTCGCCTTGGCCGCCTATAACGCGGGCGGCGGACGCGTCGCGCAATGGCTCGCCGCTTACGGCGATCCACGCACGGGAAAAATCGATCCGGTCGACTGGGTCGAGCGCATCCCTTTCGACGAGACGCGCGACTACGTGCAGCGCGTGAGCGAAAACCTCGGCGTCTATCGCGCGCGGCTCGGCGCCGCGGCGGGCGAAGCAGCGAGGATGGCGCGGGAGTAAGGGACCTTCGCGGCGCGACGGCGAATTCAGCAAGCCGGCCGGGCTCGCGCCGCAGCTAAACGTCAACGATCGCCGCTGCGGCTCGATGGCGGGACGAGTCCGAGGCGTTCGGCCAGCGCGGCGGCGTCGACGGGCGCGCGGACCTTGGCGTCATTATCGAAGAAAACGAAAACGTCCCTGCCCTTTGCGCGCCGTTTCGTCGGCCCCAGAACGCGCTCGGCGTCGTCAGGTTCGTCGCCGCGGACCCAGGCGCGTATGCGACCAGCCCATCGATCGAGCGCCGCGTCGTCATAGCCGCTCACGTAGAGCTGTTGCGATCCATGCAGCCGGCAGTAGACGAAGTCGGAAGTCAGGTCCATGAGCCGCGGCCATTCGACCGTATCGGCGCAGACCAGCGCCGTTCGGTGGCGGCGCAGCAACGTGATGAAGGCGGGGTCGTGGAAGCTTGCGTTGCGGATTTCCACCGCGTGGCGGATCGGCTGCTGCACGTCGCACTCGAGCCAGTCGCGATTGGCGAGCCGCGCGTCGTGACGGCGCGCCAGCGCCAGCGCCTCTTTGGTGTCGCGCGGCAGCAAAGCGAGAAAGGATTGGAGCCGCTCGGCGTTGAATTTCATCTGGGGGGGAAATTGCCATAGCACCGGCCCGAGTTTCGGCCCCAGCCGCAGCAGGCCGGACGCGAAGAAATTGGCGAGCGGCGTTTCGACCTCTCTGAGCCTCAGCCTGTGGGTGATGTAGCGCGATCCCTTGATCGCGAAGACGAATCCGTCCGGCGTCTCGCTCCGCCAGCGCGCGAAAGTGTCGGGCCGCTGGAGGCCGTAGAACGTGCCGTTGATCTCGATCGACGGGAACCGCCGGGCGGCGTAGGCGAGCTCCTGCTCATGCGGAAGCCCGTTTGGATAGAAGACGCCGCGCCAAGACGCGTAGCTCCACCCCGAAATGCCGACGCGAATCCTTCCGGGCTTGGTCATGATGATCGTCGCGCGAAAATGCGGCCGCTCGCGGACGGGCTCTCAAAAACGAAACGGCGGCGGTCCGAATTGCCGGCGGCTCGTCAAAGGAATGTCCGGCGCGGCCTGCCGCGCCACGCAGAGCCACGTGTAACGCGACGGCTTCGTCATGGCCAGGGTCGCCTCGGCGGCCCAACTCCCCACGCGCACCAGCGCTCCCAAAATTCATCATGGACGACTTCTTGCGGGCGAGCCGTCGGCGCCGAAACAACGCGGCCGCCGGAGACCCCCGGCGGCCGCTTCACCGTGAACGTTCGGCCAAGCAACTCAGCCGCACGATCCGTTCAATCAAAGGTCGCGGTGGTCTTGTCAATCAAAGGTCGCGGTGGTCTTGTCGGCGTCCTTATCGTAGTGAATCGTGATCTTTTCGACCGAACACAGGTCTATATCATCCCAAACCGCGCTCGATGAATCGACGGTGTAGACGACTTTCAGGTCCCAGTGGCAGCTTTTCACCGAACGATGAAAGTGGATTTCGCGCGCTCCCTTATCTTCTAGTACGCCCTCTCCAAGGATATCTTCTTCCCAGTCGGTCGACTTGCTTGGAGAAACATAGACTTCTTTGATTTCATAGCCGGTCTTGTTCACAAGCTTGAAGTCTTGCTTTGCTTCTTGCGCTTGAGCGGATCCGACGAATGCGGTTAGTACCGCGAAGCTAAAGGCTATTATGATCTTTTTCATATCAGGTTCCCCTAGGTGCCTGGGGAGATAAACACATCGTCACAGCACGGGCAAGGCGCGGAACGTTGCAATGCTGCATAGGCGCTGTGAAACACTGCAGCCATCACTGTGCGGCCACACTTTTTTCAGGGTCCTTGCTTCATCAGGGGAAATCGCTGGGATCCGTTCACGAACCGCCCCGGATATGGGAAGGCGCCGGGACGGCGCGATCCATTTCGGCGACGCCGCAGAACTCGCGACGCCGACGCGGGCGACGAGTCCCCCCGGTGTTCTGGCGATTGGCCGATTGACAACGGCGGGCGTTCCGCACAGCGTAGCTTGCCATGCGATGGATCGTCGGCGCCGCGCAGGCGCAGCCGTAACGGAGCCGAAGGATAGGACATATAAGGGCGTATCTCGTTTGCGTCGCAGGCCGAAGTCACTGGCGCCGTTTCCTGTCGCTCCCGTTCAAGATCAGCAATCCCGAGGAGACATGGCGCCCGAATCGCTCGTCACCTATCGCGGCACGGTCTACCCCTGGCACTGCGATCATGTCGGCCACATGAACGTAATGTGGTATGTGGGCAAGTTCGACGAGGCGACCTGGCAGTTCTTCAACGCCCTCGGTCTGACCCCACAATACCTGCGAACCGCGAAGCGCGGCATGGCCGCGGTGGATCAGCATATTTCCTATATTCGAGAGCTGTACGCGGGAGACGTCGTCAGCGTGCGAACAACCCTGGTCGGGTTCAAGGAAAAGAGCGTGCAATTCATTCACGAGATGACGAACGACGAAAGCAACGATGTCGTCGCCAAAACGACGCTGAAAGCCGTGCATCTCGACACAGAGCAACGAAAATCCTGCGCCTTCTCCGAGGCGATTGCGGCGAAGATGGCTTCGTTGCTTGCGGGCGATGCGCCGCGGTGAAGCGGGGAGGCGAGGAAATGCGCCGTGTCGGGCTGGCGGAAGGAGTGAGATTCGAACTCACGGTTGAGTTGCCCCAACGGCGGTTTTCAAGACCGCTGCCTTAAACCACTCGGCCATCCTTCCCCCGGCGAACGCGAAGCGTTCGGCCGTTCCCGGCGAATGCGAAACATTCGGCCGTCCCCAGGCGAATGCGAAGCCTTCGTCCGCCCAGGCGCGCGGCGATCCATAGCGTAAAGCGCCGCTGGCCGGCAACAACCCTCGTCTACACCAGCCGGCTCTGCGCCTTGGCTGCGGCGATGAAGCTGGCGAATAGGGGATGCGGCTCGAAGGGGCGGGATTTCAGTTCGGGGTGGTATTGCACGCCGATGAACCAAGGGTGGTCGGCGAATTCGATCGTCTCCGGCAGCAGCCCGTCGGGTGACATGCCGGCGAAGACCAGGCCCTTGTCCTCGAGCCGTTCGCGATAGGCGGTGTTCACTTCGTAGCGATGGCGGTGGCGCTCGGAGATTTCGGTGGCGCCGTAAATCGCGGCGATTCTCGACCCCGGCTTGAGTTCGGCCTTGTAGGCGCCCAGGCGCATCGTGCCGCCGAGGTCGCCCGCGGCCTGACGGCGCTCGAGTTCATTGCCGTGCATCCATTCCGTCATCAGGCCGACGACCGGCTCGTCGGTCGGGCCGAACTCGGTCGAATTGGCGTGGGTGAGGCCGGCGAGCGAACGGCAGGCCTCGATCACCGCCATCTGCATGCCGAAGCAGATGCCGAAATAAGGCACCTTGCGCTGACGCGCGAAGCGCGCCGCCATGATCTTGCCCTCGGCGCCGCGCGGACCGAAACCGCCAGGCACCAGAATGCCGTGAACGCCTTCCAGATGCGGCGCCGGATCGACGCTTTCGAAAATCTCGCTTTCGATCCAGTCCAGTTTGACCCGCACTTTGTTGGCCATGCCGCCGTGGGTGAGCGCCTCGATCAGCGATTTATAGGCGTCCTTGAGACCGGTGTATTTGCCGACGACGGCGATCGTCACCTCGCCCTCGGGGCTGTGGTAGGCGCGCGTCACCGCCTCCCAGCGGCGCATATTGGGCTTGGGGGCGGGCTCGATGCCGAATGCGGCGAGCACCTCGCGATCGAGCCCGGCGGCGTGATAGGCGGCGGGCACGTCGTAGATCGAGGATACGTCGCGCGCCTCGACCACGGCGCTCTCGCGCACGTTGCAGAACAGGCCGAGCTTGCGCCTCTCTTCGCGCGGAATCTCGCGGTCCGTGCGGCAGAGCAGGATGTCCGGCTGGATGCCGATCGAGCGCAGCTCCTTGACCGAATGCTGCGTTGGCTTGGTCTTCAATTCGCCCGCGGTCGGAATATAGGGGAGCAACGTCAAGTGGATATAGACGACGTGGCCGCGCGGCAGATCGTTGCCGAGCTGGCGGATCGCCTCGAAGAACGGCAGGCCTTCGATGTCGCCGACCGTGCCGCCGATCTCGACGAGCACGAAATCGACGCCCTCGTTGCCCTCCAGGATGAAGTGCTTGATCGCGTTGGTGACGTGCGGGATCACTTGCACCGTCGCGCCGAGAAAATCGCCGCGCCGCTCCTTGGCGATCAGCTCCTGGTAGATGCGCCCGGTGGTGATGTTGTCGTGGCGGTTGGCGTTGCGCCCGGTGAAACGCTCGTAATGGCCGAGGTCGAGGTCGGTCTCGGCGCCGTCGTCGGTGACGAACACCTCGCCGTGCTGTGTCGGGCTCATCGTGCCCGGATCGACGTTGAGATAGGGGTCGAGCTTGCGCAGGCGCACGGAATAGCCACGCGCTTGCAGCAGCGCCCCTAAAGCCGCCGAGGCCAGACCCTTGCCGAGCGAGGAGACCACGCCGCCAGTGATGAAAATATACCGCGCCATGGGATTTGACGTGTAACGGATCGGGAGCGATTCGGCGAGGAAAGATTTTTTGCGGCGCGAAAGCGGCTGTGGATCGCCGCGCGCTAGACCGCGCTCCCCCACAAATCATAGGCGTTCGCGCGCTCGATCTTCACCGTCGCAATGTCTCCCGCGCGCAAAGGCCGCCGCGTCGCGATGTGAACGGCGCCGTCGATTTGCGGCGCGTCGCCCTTGGAGCGGCCCTTGGCGCTGGTCGCGCCGCCTTCGTCGACGATGACCTCGATGCGCTTGCCCACTTTGGCCGCCAGGCGCTTGGCGCTGATCGCTTGGCTGCGCTCCATGAAGCGCTTCCAGCGGCTTTGCTTGACCTCCGCCGGCACGAGCGGGAGCCCGAGTTCGTTGGCGCGCGCTCCGGCGACAGGCTCGTATTGAAACGCGCCGACGCGATCGAGTTTCGCTTCGTCGAGCCAATCCAGGAGAAGGCGAAAATCCTCTTCGGTTTCGCCGGGAAAGCCGACGATGAAGGTCGAGCGGATGGTCAGATCGGGGCAGATCGCGCGCCAGGCGTGGATGCGCTCCAGCGTCTTTTCCTGATTGCCAGGCCGCCGCATCGCCTTGAGCACGTTCGGCGCCGCGTGCTGGAAGGGCACGTCGATATAGGGCAGCACATTGCCGCCGTTCATCAGGCCGATCACTTCGTCGACATGCGGGTAGGGGTAGACGTAGTGCAGGCGCACCCAGGCGCCTAAGTTCGCCAGTTCTCGCGTCAGATCGAGGAAGCGCGCGGCGACCTCGCGATCGCGCCACGGGCTCGCGGCGTAGCGCAGGTCGAGGCCGTAGGCGCTGGTGTCCTGCGAGATGACGAGCAGCTCTTTCACGCCGGCTTTCACCAGCTTCTCGGCTTCGCGCAGCACGTCGCCGGCGGGGCGCGAAACGAGATCGCCCCGGAGTTTCGGGATGATGCAGAAGGTGCAGCGATTGTGGCAGCCCTCGGAAATCTTGAGATAGGCGTAATGGCGCGGCGTCAGCTTGACGCCTTGCTCGGGAATGAGATCGACGAATGGATCGTGCGGCGCCGGCGCGGCCGCGCGCACCGCGGCCATCACGCTCTCGTAGGCTTGCGGACCGGTGATCGCGCTGACGTTGGGAAAGGCGTCGCGGATGGCGTCGGGTTCGGCCCCCATGCAGCCGGTGACGATCACCCGGCCGTTTTCGGCCATCGCCGCGCCGATCGCCTCCAGCGACTCCTTCTTGGCGCTGTCGAGAAAGCCGCAGGTGTTGACGATGACGGCGTCGGCGCCGGCATGGCTGCGCGATAGCTCGTAACCCTCGGCGCGTAATTGCGTCAGGATGCGTTCGCTGTCGACGAGCGCCTTGGGGCAGCCGAGCGAAACGAAGGAAATGCGCGGCGCCGTCTTGGACGGGGCGGGGGAGGGGGCGGTCATGGCGTTCGCTTGCCACAGAGCGGGGCGCCGCGGCAAGGAAAAGCGCGCGTCAGCCGCTCTCGGATTCGCCGCGCCAGTTGACGGCCGCTTCGTCGGCGCTCTCGAATATGTGCGGCGCGACGCCGCGCCTCTCCAGCGCTTCGCCGAGCTTCATGCGCAGGAATCCGCTGGTCGTATAGCGCGAGACGCAGGAGTAAAAGCGATCCACCAGCGAGCGCACCATCGCCGAATAGGCGTCCAGCAGTTCGGGCAGGATGATGAAATTATCGTAATTGACGATTGCGTAGACCCGCCGCCCGAGCGGCGCAAGCCTGCCCTCGACGGTCTTTTCGATCGCTGCGACGTCGGCCTGGCTGCGCAGCGCGAAACGCTCGAGATTGACGAAGAACAGGTTCTGCTCGGGATCGTAGGTGAAGCGCTGATCGAGCGGAATCGTCAGGAGATCGTCGCGCAGGTTCATTGTCTCGGCACGGAAGATGCGCGCGTCCATGAGCGCCGGATCGCGCGGGATCAGCGGCTTGAAGTCCATCCGCGCGAGAATGTCGCGCTCGATGTCGATTCCGGGCGCGACCTCCACGAGTTCCAGCCCGTCGGCGCGCAGCGCGAAGACGCAGCGCTCGGTGACGTAGAGCGCGCTCTGACCGCGTCGGCCCGCATAGGCGCCGCTGAAGGTCACATGCTCGACGTCGCGCACGAATTTGCGCGCCTTCGCCTCCTCGTCGATGACGAGCCGGCCCTCGCGCGGGCCGACGCGCTGCTTGCCGGCCCCGAACGTGCCGACGAAAACCACGGACTTCGCGTTCTGGCTGATATTGATGAAGCCGCCGGCGCCGGCGAGCTTGGGGCCGAATTTGCTGACGTTGAGATTGCCGAAGCGGTCGACCTGGGCGAGGCCGAGGAAGGCGGCGTCGAGCCCGCCGCCGTCGTAGAAATCGAATTGATAGGGCTGGTCGATGACGGCCTGCGTGTTGGTCGCCGCGCCGAAGTCGATGCCGCTCGCGGGGACGCCGCCGATGACGCCGGGCTCGGCGGTCAGCGTGATAAGATTGATGATTGTTTCCTCGTTGGCGATCGCCGCGACGCCCTCGGGCATGCCGATGCCGAGATTGACGACGCTGTTGGCCTTGAGTTCGAATGCCGCGCGGCGCGCGATGATCTTGCGCTCGCTCATCGCCATCGGCGCCAGCGAGCCGGCGCGCGCGCGGATTTCGCGGCTATAGGCGGGATTGTATTGCGTGCCGAAAGTCTGCCAATGATTCTCCGGGCGCGCCACGACGACGCAATCGACCAGCACGCCGGGGATTTTCACCTGGCGCGGATTGAGGCTGCCGCTCTCGGCGACGCGCTCGACCTGGGCGATGACGAGGCCCCCCGAATTATGCGCGGCCATCGCGATGGCGAGCGCCTCGAGGGTCAGCGCCTCTTTCTCCATCGTCAAATTGCCTTCCGCGTCGCCGGTGGTGGCGCGGATGATTCCGACATGGATGGGGAAGGTCTTGTAGGCGAGGCATTCCTGGCCGCCTAAGATGACGCGCTCGACGAGTTCCTCTTTCGTCATTGCGTTGAGCTTGCCGCCGCCGTTCTTCGGATCGACGAAGGTCTCCATGCCGACGCGCGTGACATGAGCAGGCCGGCGCGCCGCGATGTCGCGAAAGAGATGGGTGATGACGCCCTGCGGCAGATTATAGGCCTCGATCTTGTTGTCGATCGCGAGCTTCTGCAGTTTCGGCGCGAGGCCCCAATGGCCGCCGATCACGCGTTTGACGAGCCCGTCATGGGCGAAATGGTTGAGGCCCTTGGCATTGCCGTCGCCCTGGCCGGCGGCGTAGACGAGCGTGAGGCCGCGCGGGCTCCTGGCGTCGTTGGCGAGAAAACGTTCCTCGAGCGCGATGGCGATCTCCTCGGCGAAGCCGATGCCGACGAAGCCGCCGGTCGCCACCGTGTCGCCGTCGCGGATCAGCCGCACCGCCTCGGCGGCGGTGACGACCTTGCCCTTTTCCGGCGAGCGCAAAAACGGCAGAGCCGGATGAATGTTCATGACGATCCTCCCCGCCGCAATCTCGCGCGGCTTTGCGGTCGAGGCCGGCCGGCGCGATGATGAACGCTGATCGCCAGGACAGGCGCGAAGAGAATGACGCTGAACCTGCGATAGGCGACAGGCGGCGGGATTGTCACCGTCGCGAGCGCCGTCAAGATTCCCACGCTCCGCCCCCTCGACACAACCTTTACACGGTCGACGACAGTGAGGCGCCCGGCCGAGCGAAGCAAGTCCATAGTCACGCATTTGTCATCGGCGAAAACGCGCCTTTGAACTGACGCCGCTTGCGATTGGCGTTAGAGTTTAACGGTGCGCTTGAAGGAAGCGATCGGCGGATCGCGCTTGGCGCTGATAACGCCGATCGCGGCGTTCCATCACGGGAGGCCTCCATGTTTTCGATCCGATTCGGCGTCGGCGTCCTGGCGCTCGTCTTGGCTGGCGCGGCGCTGGCGCAGGATGCGCTGCCTATCGGCATTCGCGCGACCATCGAAGCGGTAGCCGACGAAGGGGCTAGTCTGAGCGTGCGCACGCGTTCGGGCGAGGCGGCGACAGTCAGATTGAAGCCCGCGACGTCCGTCACGCTCGTCGTTCCCGCCATGCTCGCCGACGTCAAGCCCGGCTTGTTCATAGGCGTCGCGGCCTTGCCCGACGCCGCGGGTGCGCAGAATGCGCTGGAAGTGCATATTTTTCCCGAGGCGATGCGCGGCGTCGGCGAGGGCTTCCGCCCGTTCGATCTCGCGCCGGGCAGCACGATGACCAACGGCGCGGTCGAGGCGAGGATCGACGGGGTCGACGGACCCAAACTCACGGTGACCTACAAGGGGGGCCAGCAGACCATCGTCATCGACAAGTCGACGCCGATCGTCGCCCTCGCGCCGGGAGCGCGCGGCGATCTGAAAGCGGGCGCGGCGATCTTCGCCCGCGCCGTCAAGGCGGCCGACGGCGCCTACGAGGCGACGCGGATCCTGGTGGGCAAGGACGGGTTGACGCCGCCGATGTGACGCGGCGGCTTCGGCGGCCTCCGGCCGCGCCGCCAAGGCTTTGACTTTCGCGCCGCCCCGCATGGCGCGTATAAACGCGCCATGCGCCCCGCCTTGCTCGATCCCCTGTTCGCCCCCGCCAGCACGCTTCCCGGCGTCGGCCCGAAGAACGCCAAGCTGTTCGACAAATTGCTCGACCGTTCGCAGGGCGCGCGCGTTCTCGACGTGCTGTTTCACCTGCCTTACGCCGCGCTCGACCGGCGCGCGCGGCCGAAAATCCGCGACGCGCAGCGCGACGCGATCGCGACGCTCGAAGTGCGCGTCGTCGAGCACCGCCCGCCGGCGCGCGCCAAGGGGCCGTTCAAGGTGTTGGTCGAGGACGAAACCGGCGACGTCGAGCTGGTGTTCTTCCTCGCCAACACCGAATGGATCAAGAAGCGCCTGCCGGTCGGCGCGACGCGCTGGGTGTCGGGCAAGCTCGAAATGTGGGACGGCCATCTCCAGATGGTCCATCCCGACCGTGTGATGGACGCCGAGGAACTGGCGAGAATGCCGGCGGTGGAGCCGGTCTACGGCCTTACCGAGGGGCTTTATCCCCGCACGGTCGCCAAGGCCGCGCAAGGCGCGCTGACGCGGCTGCCGCGCCTGCCCGAATGGATCGACGATGCCACCGCGGCGCGCCTGAAGGCGCCCAGTTTCGCGGGCGCGCTCGGCGCCCTGCACAACCCGAGCGCGCCCGGCGACGTCGACCCCGCCGGCCCCGCCGCGACGCGGCTCGCCTACGACGAACTGCTCGCCAACCAGCTCGCGCTGTTGATGGTGCGCGCGCGCATGCGCGACATCGCCGGACGCGCGCATGTCAGCGCCGGGCGGCTCGCGCAAAGAATCCTCGACGCGCTGCCGTTCGCGCTTACGGGCTCGCAGGCGAAGGCGATCGCGGAAATCCGCGCCGACCTCGGCCTGCCCAAACGCATGATTCGCCTGCTGCAAGGCGATGTCGGCTCGGGCAAGACGATCGTCGCGCTGATTGCGATGGCCGACGTCGTGGAGGCGGGGCGGCAGGCGGCGCTGATGGCGCCGACGGAAATTCTCGCGCGCCAGCATTTCGAGCGCATGCGCCCGCTCGCCGCCGCCGCCGGGCTGCGCGTCGCGCTGATGACGGGACGCGATAAGGCCTCTGAGCGCCGCCAGGGGCTCGCGGCGCTGGCGGCGGGCGAAATCGACATCGTCGTCGGCACGCACGCGCTGTTTCAGGAAAGCGTGGCGTTCCGCGATCTTGGCTTCGCGGTCGTCGACGAGCAGCATCGCTTCGGCGTGCATCAGCGCCTCGCGCTCGCCGGCAAGGGCGAGGCGGTCGATCTCCTGGTGATGACCGCGACGCCGATCCCGCGCACGCTGGTGCTCGCCTATTTCGGCGACATGGACGTTTCCGCCCTGACGGAAAAGCCGCCGGGCCGCATGCCGATCGATACGCGGGCGATTCCGCTCGAGCGGCTCGACGAGGTCGTCGCCGCGATCGGCCGCGCGATCGCGGGCGGCGCCCGCGCCTATTGGATTTGCCCGTTGGTCGAGGAGAGCGAGGCGCTCGACGTCGCGGCGGCCGAGGAGCGGGCGGCCGCCTTGCGGGAGATCTTCGGCGACGCGGTCGGGCTGGTGCACGGCCGCATGAAAGGGCCGGAGAAGGACGCCGCGATGGAGCGCTTCCAGCGCGGCGAAACGAAAGCGCTCGTCGCCACGACCGTCGTCGAGGTCGGCGTCGACGTGCCGGAGGCGACGATCATGGTCATCGAGCACGCCGAGCGCTTCGGCCTCGCGCAATTGCACCAATTGCGCGGCCGCGTCGGGCGCGGCGCCGGCCGCTCCTCCTGCCTGATGCTCTACAAGGGACCGCTCGGCGAGGCCGCGCGCGCGCGCATCGAAATCTTGCGCGATACAGAGGACGGTTTCCGCATCGCCGAGGAAGATTTGCGCCTGCGCGGCGAGGGCGACGTACTCGGCGCGCGCCAGGCCGGCGCTCCCGGCTTCCGCCTCGCGCGGCTGGAAATCCATGGCGCCTTGCTCGCGACCGCGCGCGCGCAGGCGCAGGCGGCGCTGGCCAAGGGCGACCGGCTGCGCGGCGAAGAGAACCGCGGCCTGCGGTTGCTGCTTTACCTGTTCGAGCGCGACGAGGCGGTGAGGCTGCTGGAGGCGGGGTGAGCGGCGCCCCCGGTATTGCCGTAGCGAGAAGCGACGCCATATGATCGCGCGAACTCAAGCCGGCGATCGGCGCCCGGATCCCAGGAATAGGGGCGCCGGGGACGGCGGCTTCACCATGCGCGACCGAAAAGCGCAGCCGTGCGCCGATCAAACTGGACAACTTCGCGTCGGCGATGTTTAACGGCGCGGCGCCAAGCGTTCGCCCGGACCGTCCTTCAGGACGTAGCCCACAAGTCGCGGGTGGACCGACCCGACGGAGCGCGTCTTTTGCATACGAACGTTGGAATCCTGATAACCCTCATCGACGTGGCGTTGATCGTGCACGCCGCGAAAACCGGGCGCTTCTCGCCCTGGGGTTTCATCATCTTGTTCCTGCCCGGCATCGGCGCGCTCGCCTATGTCGTGGTCGAGCTTATTCCCGAATGGTTCGGCTCCCACAAGGTTCGGCGGGCGCGTCAGCAGTTCGCGGGCGCGATCAATCCGGGCGGCCGCTACCGGCAATTGCATGACGAACTGGAAGTCGTCGACACGATCGCCAATCGGTCCGCGCTGGCGCAAGAATGCCTGACGCTCGGCAAGTACGACGAGGCGCTCGGGCTATATGACGCGATCCTCGCCAAGCCGCTCGGCGAGGAGCCGAGCTTCATGCTCGGCAAGGCGCGCGCGGAATACGGCATAGGGAACGCCGGCGCGGCGATCGCGACGCTCGAAGAGCTCAAGCGGCGCTGGAGCGACTTCAAGTCGGCCGACGGCCATTTGCTCTATGCGATGGCGCTGGAAATGGCGGGGCGCAACGACGAGGCGCTCGCCAATTACGCCGCCGTCAGCCAATATTTTCCCGGCCCCGAGCCGCGGGTGCGGCAGGCGCAATTGCTGCAAAGGCTCGGTCGCGGCGACGACGCGCGCGCGCTCGCCGAAGACGTCGTGCGCACGCTCGGCCGGGCGCCCGCCCATGTCCGCCAGAACCAGCGGCAGTGGCTCGAGAGCGCACAGAAGCTCGCGCGCTAGAGCCAGATGACTGATCGTGGAGCCGCCGCTTCCTCCCCCGTCGCGCTTCGCGCGACGGCTCCTCTAGGCGAGCGCATAGCATTCGTCCGCCCCGCGAGGGGGAAAGGGAGCCGCGTCGGCGGCCGATGCGCGAGCTACCCCATCACCTCCAGCGCCAGCCGTCCGGTCGCGACGTCGCCGTACTCCGTCACCGCCTCCACGACCAAAGCGTGCGCGCCCGCCGGCAGATCGGCCGGCAGGCGGACGGTCCAGACGTGCGACGACGTCTCGGCCTTGACCCAGGGTTTCTTCGTCGCCTCGTTGCGCGCGAACACCTCCTCGACAAACGGGTCAGGCGTCGCATGCCGCGTCATTTCGATCGGCGGGCGTTGGCCGATCCGCATCGTCACTTTCGTCTTCGGGCCGCCGTCGAACACGTTGGCGATCAGGCTGGCGGCCTCGAGCGCCGAACGCGCGACCGACGAGCCGAGCAATTGGCCTTGGCGAAAATCGCGCCAGGCCTCGCTGCCGATGCGATGGAAGCGGCTGTCGATCGAGAGGCGCATCTGCCGGCGGTTCGGCTCCTTGGCGGGGACGAAGCGGGTCTTGTACGCATTGCCGTCGATGGAAAGCATGTGGAAGCCGTTCGGCGTCCCGTCGCGGCTGTCGGCGCAGGCGACGCCGCGATGATCGAACGGGCCGCTCCACCACGATCCGGAAACCGCGGTCATCACATGGTGATGATGCGGCGCAGCGCCCTTCCAGCCGTCGGCGGCGTCGAAATAATGATGCTCGGTCGTGTGGGTGTGGCCGGAGAAGCTCACGGTGAACCGCCGCCCCTCGAACAGCGCGAACAACGCGTCGCGATTGGTCAGATTGTTCGCGGGGTCGGCGGGGTCGAGATAGTTGCGCAACGGGATATGCGTCACGAGGACGATCAGCGCGTCCGGCGGCGTATGCGCGATGACGTCGCGCACGAATTCGAGTTGCGGCGCGTCGAGCCGGCCCTGGTATTTGCCGGCGCTGTGCGCCTTGGTCTTGTCGGCGCCGAGGTAATCGACGTCGTCGAGCATCAGGAACAGCGTCTGGGCATAGAAGAACGCGTAATAGTTCGGGCCGAACACCCGCCGATAGGTTTCGCGGCTGTAGCGGCGGTCGGGCGCCTCGTAATTGAGGTCGTGGTTGCCGCCGACGTTCCACCAGGGCAAGCCGATCGTGCCGACGATCTTGTTAAAGCGGTCGTAGAGCGAGAGATCGTCGGACACGATGTCGCCGGCGGTGAGGCCGAATTTAGCGCTCGTTCCCGCGAGCGCGTCGATCACGTCCTCGCGAACGAAATCGACTTCCGCGTCCGACTCGGGCTGCGGATCGGCGAACATCACGACTTCGAAGGCGCTCGGCTCCTCCTGGCGAGAGAGCGGGAAATCGAGCGAGGCGGGCAGCGGCCCGGTCGGCGCGATTCCTTGAAAGGTCAGTTCGAGCGAGGCGGGCGAGCCAAGCGGGCGATGATGGCGATAGAAGCGCGGCAGGCGCGTGATCGCGTCGATCGGCGGCATGTAGCCGGCCGGTTTGACGACGAAGATCGTCGCCTCGTCGGGCAGCGGCAGGCTGTAGCGCCCGTCCGCGTCGGTGACCGCGACGTCCCGCCCGTTGGAGACGAGGGCATTGGCCACGCCGGGGCTCTTCGAGTCGCGCCGGCCCGAGCCGTCGAGATCCTCGAAGACGAAACCCGAAATCGTCGCCGCCTCGGGCGCCGCCTGCGCCGGACCCGCCGGCGCCAGGGCCGCCGCGAGCCCGCCCGCCGCGCCGATCAACACGTCGCGACGCGTGATCCCATTCTCCGTCCCGTTCATGCCGCGCTCCTTCCGAGAATCAACGCAAGCCGCGGCCACATCAGCAGCCGCGCATGAAGTTGCGATGAAGGGTCGATCCGAGGGCCGATGCCGTATCGGGTTGATTTGTTCGCGCGCGCAATCGCGCTTTGCGCAAGGCCGGCCTCAAGGCTCGCCCGGCTTGAACGGCGGCTCTTTGCCCGGCGGGACGCCTTCTTCCGCTGCGCCGAGCAGCATCGCGATCGCGACATAGGTTCCGCTCACCGCCACAAGATCGACGACGCCCTGATCGCCGAGCAGCTTGTGGGCGCGATCGAAAGTTTCGTCGGAGACGACGTGACGATTCGCGAGCTCCATACAGAAATCATAGACGGCGGCTTCGTCGTCGGCCATGCCTTCTGGCCGCTTGTTGGCCTTGAGGTCCGCCGCGACGCGTTCGGGAAGGCCTGCCTTGATCGCAAGCGGATAATGCGCGAACCACTCGACTTGCGAACGCCACAGACGCGCTTGGATCAGGATCGCGAATTCGTTCAGTTTGGTCGGCACGGAAGTGTGCCATCGCAGATAATCCAAGAGATCGTACATGCGCTGCGCCATTACGGGGCTACGCAGCATGGGGTTGTAAGGACCGGCGAGGCCGACGCTCGAGATCTTCATGATCTTCTCGCCCAGCGGGCGCTGCTGATCGTTGAGCGCATCGAGCGTCAATTGCGGAAAACGCGGCTCCTTGCTTATGGCGCGCGACGTCACGAGCGAGCCGCCCACGGCGCCCACGACCAGAGCCGCCGCCAACGCCAGCGTTCTTGCTGAAATTTTCATCGATTTCCTCCGTTTGAAAATTCTTGTTTCGATCCCGTCGAGCTATCATAACTCGCGCGTGATCTCATCGGCGCCGCCGAAAAATCGCAGGCTTGGGTCGATCGCGACGCCCCGCCGCAACATCGTAACCAGCGCGCGCCGGCCAATCCCGCCGCATTGGGCGCGAAGCGTTCGAGAATCCCGAATGCCTGCCGCTCATCCCCCAAAAAAACCCAAAAGTCCTTGGTCTGGGGTCAGCCGAGACGAGGCTTTCGTTCTTGCGGGCGAGCGGTCATGATGCCGGCCCGAAATGGAGAGCCGCACGATGGAGTCCAGCGCGTCGGGGGCGGGGCCTCGCCACAGCCTGACCTTCCGCTTTCGCGGCCGAACGATCGCGCTCGATCGCTTTTCGCCGCGCGCGACGCTGCTCGATTGGCTGCGCGAGGAGGCGGGGGCCAAGGGCACGAAAGAAGGCTGCGGCGAGGGCGATTGCGGCGCCTGCACGGTGGTGCTGTCGCGCCTGCGCGACGGCGAGATCACTTATGAGCCGGTCAACGCTTGCATTCTGCTGCTCGGGCAGGTCGACGGCGCGGAGGCGCTGACGATCGAGGATCTCGCCGACGGCGACGCGCTGCACCCGGTTCAGCAGGCGATGGTCGATTTTCACGGCTCGCAATGCGGCTTCTGCACGCCCGGAATCGTCATGAGCCTGTTCGCGCTCTATCACGAGCGCCAAGCCGCGACCTACGCCAGCGTCTGCGAGACCCTGGCGGGCAATCTCTGCCGCTGCACCGGTTACAAGCCCATCATCGACGCGGCGCTCGCGACTTGCGAGGGCGAGCCGGCCGACCGCTTCGCGGCGCTCGCGGCCGAGCGCCGCGCGGCGCTGGCGGCGCTCGTCGATGGGCGCGACCTCTTCGTCGGCGACGAGGGCGCCTTCTTCGCCGCGCCCGCGAGCGAGGCGGCGCTCGCCGATCTCTATGCGCGCCATCCCCAGGCGATCCTGCTCGGCGGGGCGACCGACGTCGGCCTGTGGATCACCAAGCAATTGCGCGACCCCAGGCAAATCATCTGGCTCGGTCGCGTGGCGGGGCTCGACGCGATCGAGACGAGCGCCGACGGGCTGCGCCTCGGCGCGACCGCGACGCTGGCGCGGGCGACGCCGCATCTCAATTCCCTGCACCCCGACCTCGGCGTCCTGATGGCGCGTTTCGGCTCGCGCCAAGTGCGCGAAAGCGGCACGGTCGGCGGCAATATCGCCAACGGCTCGCCGATCGGCGATCTCGCCCCCGCGCTGATCGCGCTCGGCGCGCGAGTCGAACTGCGCAAGGGCGGGACTTCGCGCGTCCTCGCGCTGGAGGATTTCTTCATCGCCTACGGCAAGCAGGATCGCGCCAGCGGCGAATACGTGCGCGCGCTCCTCGCGCCGAATTTGCGCGCGAACCAGGCCTATCGCGCGTTCAAAGTGTCCAAGCGCTTCGACGAGGACATTTCGGCGGTGATGGGCGCTTTCCGTTTCACGCTCGACGGCGAGAAGATCGTGGAGGCGCGCGTCGCCTATGGCGGCATGGCGCCGACCCCCAAGCGCGCCGCCGCGGCGGAAAAGGCGCTGCTCGGCGCCGATCTCCGCGATCCCGCGTCGTGGAGCGCGGCGATCGCGGCGATCGCCGACGATTTCACGCCGCTGACGGACATGCGCGCGAGCGCCGCCTATCGCGCCAAGGTCGCCGCCAATCTTATGACGAAGGCGCTGATCGAGGTCGCCGGCGCCGATGCGCCGACCCGCATTGGAGACGTCCTTGCCGCGCAATAGACAACCCGCGATTCCGGTTTACGAGCCGCGCGAGGAGACCGCTGTCGTCCACAAGGCCCACCCGCACGACTCGGCGCGCCTGCACGTCAGCGGCGCGGCGGCCTATGTCGACGACATACGCGAGCCGCAGGGCACGCTGCACATCGCCGTCGGCATGGCCGACAAGGCGTGCGGAACGTTGCGCGGGCTCGATCTTTCGGCCGTGCGCGCCGCCCAAGGCGTCGCAGCGGTGCTCAGCGCCGCCGACATCCCCGGCAGGAACGACATCGCGCCGGTGTTCGCCGACGAGCCGCTGTTCGCCGACAAGGAAATCCTCTTCCACGGCCAGGCTTTGTTCGCGGTCGTCGCATTTCAGCGCGACGTGGCCCGCCGCGCCGCGCGGCTTGCGCGCATCGACATCGCGGAAAGCTCGCCGGCGGTCACCATCGAGGACGCGCTCGCGACCGGCGCGCGCGTGCTGCCCGATTACGAGTTTCGGCGCGGCGAGGTCGAGCGCGCCGTCGCGGAGGCCCCGCATCGGCTCGAAGGGATTTTCCGCATCGGCGGCCAGGAGCACTTTTATCTCGAGGGGCAGGCCTCGCTCGCCATCCCCGGCGAGGCGGGCGAGATGACCGTGCATTGCTCGACGCAGGACCCGACCGAGGTCCAGCACATCGTCGCGCGCGTGCTCGGCGTGCCGGACGCGTTCGTCACCGTGGAGACGCGGCGCATGGGCGGCGGCTTCGGCGGCAAGGAGAGCCAGGCCTGCGCCTGGGCGGCGATCGCGGCGCTCGGCGCCCGCGTGACCGGCGCGCCCTGCAAGGTTCGTCTCGACCGCGACGACGATTTCCAGCTCACCGGCAAGCGTCACGATTTTCGCGCGGATTGGCGCGTCGGCTACGACGACGCAGGCCGGGTCGGCGCCTATGACGTCATGCTCAACGCGCGCTGCGGCTGCTCGGCGGACCTTTCGCTCGGCGTCGTCGACCGCGCGATGTTCCACGCGTCCAATTCCTATTGGCTCCCGGAGGTGCGGATCGGCTCGAAGCGCCTGAAGACCAACACGGTCTCCAACACGGCGTTTCGCGGCTTCGGCGGCCCGCAGGGCATGATCGCGATCGAGCGCGTGATGGACGCGATCGCGCGCGAGCGCGGGCTCGACCCGCTCGACGTGCGCAAGGCCAATTTCTACCGCCTCGGCGCCGATCGCACGCCTTATGGCCAGCAAGTCGAGGATTGCGAGACGTTGCCGGCGCTCGTCGACGAGTTGGAGGCCTCGAGCGATTATCGCGCCCGCCGGCGCGCGCTTCGCGCGTTCAACGCCAAGAGTCCGATCCTCAAGCGCGGCCTCGCGCTGACGCCGGTGATGTTCGGCATTTCCTTCACGCTGATCCATCTCAATCAGGCCGGCGCGCTGGTGCACGTCTATGCCGACGGCTCGGTCCATCTCAATCACGGCGGCACCGAGATGGGGCAGGGCCTGTTCACCAAGGTCGCCCAGGTCGTCGCCGAGGAATTCGGCATTCCCCTCGAATGGGTCCGCATCACCGCGACCAACACCGCCAAGGTGCCCAACGCCTCGCCGACGGCGGCGTCTTCGGGGACCGACATCAACGGCATGGCGGCGCAGGCGGGGGCGCGACAGATCAAGCGGCGCATGGTCGAATTCGCCGCGTCGCAATGGGGCGTCGCGCGGGAGGCGGTGGCCTTCCGCGACGGGCGCGTGTTCGGCGGCAACGCCTCGATCGCGTTCGGCGAACTGGCCAAGGCGTGCCGACTGAACCGCGTGCAATTGTCCGCCGCCGGTTACTACAAGACGCCCGAGATTCACTGGGATCGCGCCAATGCGAAGGGCAAGCCGTTCTTCTACTTCGCATACGGGGCGGCCTGCGCCGAGGTGGCGATTGATACGCTGACCGGCGAAATGAAGGTGCTGCGCGCGGACATCCTGCATGACGTCGGCGCCTCGCTCAATCCCGCGCTCGATCTCGGTCAGGTCGAGGGCGCGTTCATCCAGGGGATGGGCTGGCTGACCACCGAGGAGCTGGTGTTCGACGCCAAGGGCCGGCTGACGACGCATGCGCCGGCGACCTACAAGATTCCCGTCGCCTCGGACGCGCCGCCGGAATTTTATACGCGCCTGCACATGCGGCCGAACCCGATCGACAGCATCTATCGCTCGAAAGCGGTCGGCGAGCCGCCGCTCATGCTGGCGATCTCGGTCTATTCGGCGATCCTCGACGCGGTGCACGCGGTCAAGCCGGGCGGGCAGGCTCGGCTCGAGGCTCCCTGCACGCCGGAGTCGATTTTGAATGCGATCGATTCGCTTGGCGCCTGAGGCGCAAAGAGCGCAGACTACGCCCGTGTTTGAGGGACGAACCCGTCGTCGGAGTCAGGCTCGCCATGCAGCCGTTCCGCCGCATCGTTGAAGCGATCGAGGCCGAAGGCGTCGCCGCGCTGGTCAGCCTCGTCAAGACCGAAGGGTCGAGCCCGCGCGAGGCGGGCGCGCGGATGGTCGTGCGTCCGTCCGGCGGCTTTCACGGCACCATCGGCGGCGGCGAACTGGAATGGCGGGCGTTGGCTCAGGCGCGCGCGGCGCTTCATTCGGGGCGCGGGGCGGCGTTGCGGCGCGTCGTCGCG
The DNA here is from genome assembly GCA_050012775.1 of Roseiarcus sp. Lineage (GTDB taxonomy): Bacteria > Pseudomonadota > Alphaproteobacteria > Rhizobiales > Beijerinckiaceae > Roseiarcus. The sequence continues at coordinate 3,634 of JBEKGN010000045.1, read as the reverse complement.
CTCGGCCCCGAACTCGCGCAATGCTGCGGCGGGCGGGTCGAGTGGCGCATCGAAACTTTTGACGCGCGCGATGTCGAAGCGTTGGCGCCGTTCATCGCCGCCGAACGCGCCGGCGCCTTCGCCGTCGTCGCGCAAACCGCGGCCGACGGGCGCATCGAGCGGTCGATCGCGGTCGATGACGCGCGCTTCGAGCAGACGGGCGACGGCTCCTGGCGCGAAAGCTTCGGCGCCGAGGCGAACCCGCTCTACCTCTTCGGCGCCGGCCATGTCGGGCGCGCGCTGGCGCTGGCGCTGGCGCCGCTGCCGTTCGCGGTTCGCTGGATCGACTCGCGCGCCGAAGCCTTTCCCGAGCGTGCGCCGCTCAATGCGCTTCTCATCAACGCGCGCGAGCCGCAGAGGGAATTGATCGGCGCGCCCGACGGCGCATTCGTCGTTGTGATGACCCATTCGCATCCGCTCGACCTTGCGATCGTCGCCGAGGCGTTGCGGCAGGATCGTTTCGCCTATGTCGGCCTGATCGGCTCGGCGACCAAGCGGGCCCGCTTCGTCAGCCAGTTGCGCGCCGCCGGCCTCCCGGAAGCCGCTATCGCCAAGCTCGTCTGCCCGATCGGCGTGCCCGGAATTGAAGGCAAGGAGCCGCCGGTGATCGCCGCTTCCGTGGCGGCGCAGTTGCTGCTCGTGCGAGGGGGCGGGTGAGCGGACCCGTTCGTCGATGCGAACGTTCGGCCCTTATTTCCGCGCGACCGCCACGCCCGCTTTCTTGCGCGTCGCCTTCTTCTTCGCGCCGCGCTTCTTGATCGGCGCCAGCGCCTTTTGCGCGTCGATCCCGCCGCCATAGGTCTTGAAGCGCTCGACGATGCGCGCGATCTCCTCGTCCGACAGGATCGTCGGCCGGCCGACGGCGATCGCGAGATAATACATGCGCGCCAGCGCCTCCAGCTCCACCGCCCGATGCATCGCGCTTTCCAGGCTGGCGCCGGTGGCGATCGCGCCGTGATTGCCGAGCAGCACGCCGTGGCGGTTGCCGAGGCCGGCGATCGCCAGGTCCGACAGTTCCTTCGTGCCGTAGGGCGCGTATTTCACGCACTCGATGACCGGGCCGCCGAACAACGCGATCATATAGTGGGCGGCGAGGATCGGCTTGCCCAGCATCGCCAGGGCCGTGGCATAGGGCGGGTGGCTATGGACGATCGCGCCGATGTCGGGCCGGGCGCGCATGATGTCGAGGTGGAAGCGCCATTCGCTCGACGGTTTCAGCGGGCCCGACCAGGCGCCGTATTCGCCGTTCAGCGGCATGACCGCGAGCATCTCCGGCCGCAGAAGATCGTATGGGATCGCGCTCGGCGTGATGACGAGCGCGTCGCCGAGGCGCGCCGAGATGTTGCCGGCTGTGCCCTGATTGAGGCCGGATGCGTTCAGCGCCCGGCATTGCGCGACGATCGCGGCGCGCAAGAGTTTTTCTTCTGTCGCCATGGCGCCGCGCCTCCTCTGCCCGCCGTTGTCGCGAAGGCCGGCGTGAGACCCTTAGGGCGAGACGCGCCGGCGCGCCGAACCCCATGCCCTGGCGCCGCGCGGCGCGACGGCTATACTCGCGCCCGGCGGGGTCGGCGTGCATCAGCGCTCGCCGCGCCCGATTCGTCAACGCCCGAGTCTAATTCGTCAACGTCAAAGAGAAAGCGTCAGCAAGCCTTTATGTCAGCCAATCTCTTCGATCTCTTTCTCGCCCGCGCGCCGCGCCTCGACAAGCTCGCTTTCGACGCGCCGGACGGGATGTCGCTGACCTATGGCGAGTTGTTCGAGCGCGCGGGCCGCGCGGCGCGGGCGATGGCCGATCTCGGCGTCGAGCCGGGCGATCGCGTCGCCGTGCAGATCGACAAGTCGCCTGACATGATCGTGCTCGCGCTCGCCTGCCTGAAGGCGGGCGCCGCGCTGCTGCCGCTCAACGCCGCTTACACGCTCGCCGAACTCGAATATTTCCTCTCCGACGCCGGCCCCGCGCTGACGATCTGCCGACCGGCTTCGCTCGCCGCGGTGCGCGACCTCGCGGCGAGGCTCGGCTTGAAGGCGGTCGAAAGTCTCGACGCGCGGCGCGAGGGCACGTTCGCCGACGCAATCGCGGCCGCCTCGCCCGACTTCGCGATCGTTCCGCGCTCCCCCAACGATCTGGCGGCCATTCTCTACACCTCGGGCACCACCGGCCGCTCGAAGGGCGCGATGCTGACCCACGAGAATCTCGCCTCCAACGCCAGCGTCCTCGTCGATCTCTGGCGCTTCACTAGGGACGACGCGCTGATCCATGCGCTCCCCGTTTTTCACACCCACGGATTGTTCGTCGCCACGAACGTCGCGCTGCTCGCCGGCGCGACGATGATCTTCCAGCCGCGTTTCGACGCCGACGCCGTCATCGCCGCTCTGCCGCGCGCGACCTCGCTGATGGGCGTGCCGACCTTTTACACCCGCCTGCTCGAGCACCCCGGCCTCACCCGCGCCGCGACCGCGCACATGCGGCTCTTCGTCAGCGGCTCGGCGCCGCTGCTCCTCGAGACGCACCAGCGCTGGCGCGAGACGACCGGCCACGCCATCCTCGAACGCTACGGGATGACCGAGACCAACATGATCACGTCGAACCCCTACGAGGGCGAGCGGCGCGCCGGCACGGTCGGCTTCCCCTTGCCGGGCGTCTCCCTACGCATCGCCGATCCCGATGCCGGCGCGCCGCTTCCGCCGGGCGCCGTCGGCGTCATCGAGGTCAAGGGACCGAACGTGTTCAAGGGCTATTGGCGCATGCCGGAGAAGACCGCGGCCGAATTTCGCCCCGACGGCTTCTTCATCACCGGCGATCTCGCCAGGATCGACGCCGACGGCTACGTGCATATCGTCGGCCGCGCCAAGGACCTCGTCATCTCCGGCGGCTTCAACGTCTATCCCAAGGAGATCGAGAGCGAGATCGACGCGATATCAGGCGTCGCCGAGAGCGCGGTGATCGGCGTCGCCCATCCCGACTTCGGCGAGGGCGTCACCGCGGTCGTCGTGCTCGCGCCGGGCGCTAAGCTGAGCGAGACGCAAGTGCTCGCGGCGCTGGAAGGCCGCCTCGCGCGCTACAAGGCGCCCAAGCGGGTGCTGTTCGTCGACGCGCTGCCGCGCAACGCCATGGGCAAGGTGCAGAAGGCGGCGCTGCGGGAGACGTACAAGGGGATTTACGGGGGGTAGATGGGTAATCCAATTCCGGTCCTATCCCCCGTCATGGCCGGGCTTGTCCCGGCCATCCACGCGGCGGGGTTTGAATCCGGGCTTGCTTGTGCAGCGGCGGCGGCACGGCGTGGATGCCCGGCACAAGGCCGGGCATGACGGGTCCAGCTGGACCAAATTTTTCCAAGCCTCTCCAAGGAAAATCCAAGCTCTTCCAAGGAAATTCCAAACTTTTCCAAAGAAATTCCAAGGAATTCCAAACATTTTCCTTGGCGGTTTCCAGCGAAATCAAAGGGTTGCCGGCGGCGGCGGCCGATTTGTAACTCCCAAGCGGGGTGAGTCCCGGGAGCAACAGTTTTCGGGAAAGTGCGCGCGGCGGCGCGATTGAAGGGGACGAGCGGGTCGAAAATATGAGTCAAGATATGGATGATTCTCTCGCCTGAGA
>JBEKGN010000044.1:0-28137 GCA_050012775.1 Roseiarcus sp. | reverse complement strand
TCCGAGCCCTATCGCGTGACGATCCTCGATTCGCCTGTCGTCAACGCCTTCGCCCTTCCCTCCGGCGACATTTTCGTCACCCGCGGCCTGCTGGCGCTCGCCAACGACGGGTCGGAAGTCGCCGCGGCGATGGCGCACGAAATCGCGCATGTGACTGCCCATCACGCCGCCCAGCGCGCGGAACTCGAAAAGACCGCCGCGCTGTTCACCCGCGTGTCCTCGCAGGTTCTCGATCGCCCGCAGACCGCGGGGTTAGCCCCTGCGGCGCTGGCGCGGAGGTCATCCGCTCGCTGGGATCATTGAGGCGCTCTGAGAAAATGTCGTCGCTTTTGGAGCGCGAGGGTGGGTCGCCACGTCAGTGTATGAGGCTGTCTTGGCGCCCGAAGTAAGGGATCCTTTCGAAGAGAGCGATGTCCTTGTCGCCAAAGCGACAGTCCCGCTGAATTGAGCTGCCTCAAGACTGCCTGGCGCTCCGGCGTCTAATTCGTGCGACTGCGACAGAAGTGGGCAAGACGCCGCAATGACGAATTGACGCCAAGCATGTCGAAAAGCGCCCTCATCATTTTTGCCATTCTGGCCGGGCTCGCCTTAGGCGGCGGCGGCTGGTTCTATCTGCACCATGACCGTACAGAGGGAACGGACACGCTGACGCTTTACGGCGACGTCGATATCCGGGAGGTGCAGCCCGCCTTCAACGACAGCGGCTACATCGCGACGATCCTGGTCGACGAAGGCGCGAGCGTGAAATGCGGCGAGTTGCTCGCCACGCTGGACGACACGCGATACGCCGCGGCGCTCGCGCAGGCGAAGGCGACGATGGACAATCAGCAGCAGGCGCTGGCCAAGCTGCTCGCCGGGTCTCGTCCGGAAGAGATCGCGCAGGCGAAGGCGACGATGGACGCCTTACAGACGACCTATTTGAATAACGAGGTGACCTACAAGCGTTACGACGCCTTGGCCGCCACCAGCGCCGGGACCATCCAGCAGCGCGACGACGCAAAGGCGGCGTTCGATTCGGTGCGCCAGCAGTACGAGGCGGCGAGGCAGGCGTATCTTCTGGCGGTCGAAGGGCCGAGGGTCGAGGACATCGCCGCGCAGCGCGCCGCCTATCAGGCGGCGCAGGCCGCCACGGCGCTGGCGCAGCGCGAGTTCGACGACACCCGCCTCTATGCGCAGTCCGACGGCGTGGTGGAAGACCGCATCCTCGAGCCCGGCGACATGGCCTCTCCCTCGACGCCGGTCCTCACCGTCGCATTGCCCAGCCCGCTCTGGGTGCGAGCCTATGCTCCCGAGAACGAACTTGGCCGCATCCGGCTCGGAATGAAAGCGACCGTGAGCACCGATAGCTATCCAGATCGGGCATACGACGGCTGGATCGGCTATATCTCGCCCACTGCGGAATTCACGCCTAAGACGGTGGAGACGCCGGAACTGCGCACCGCGCTGGTCTACCAATTGCGGGTCTATGTTTGCGACGCGCACGGCGAGCTGCGGCTGGGGATGCCCGCCACCGTGCGCATCGATCTGACCCAGCCGGCGAGCCGGCCGCCGCCCGGTTGCGGAGCGAGCGATGCCGCCTCCCAATGAAGGCGCTCCGGCGCTGCGGCTCGAGGGCGTGCGCCGCAGCTTCCGCTCGGGCAAGCGCGTGGTCGCCGCGATCGACGGGATCACCGCCAGCGCCGCGCACGGCGCCGTCACCGGCCTGATCGGCCCGGACGGCGCCGGCAAGACGACCTTGATGCGGTTGATCGCCGGGCTGCTGCGCGCCGACTCCGGAACGATCGAAGCGCTCGGTATCGACGTTAAGCGCGATCCGCTCGCCGTGCAGGCGCGGATCGGCTATATGCCGCAGCGCTTCGGGCTCTATGAAGACCTGAGCGTGCGACAGAACCTGGATCTGTACGCCGATCTGCAAGGCGTGGCGATCGAGGACCGCGCCGCCCGCTACGCCGAGTTGCTGCACATGACCGCGCTCGGCCCGTTCACCGAGCGCCGCGCCGGGCGCCTGTCGGGCGGAATGAAGCAGAAGCTCGGCCTGGCCTGCACCTTGGTGCACCCGCCCGATCTGCTGCTGCTCGACGAGCCGACGGTCGGCGTCGATCCGGTGTCGCGGCGCGAGTTGTGGCAGATCATCGATCATTTGACGCGCGCCGCAAAAGTCACGGTGCTGTTCAGCACCGCCTATCTCGACGAGGCGGAGCGTTGCGACGCCGTGCTGCTGATCCACGAGGGCCGGCTGCTCGGCGCCGGCCCGCCCGGCGCCTTCACCGCGGAATTGGCGGGGCGCAGCTTCTTCGCCAGCGCCGACGTCGGCCGGCGGCGGCTGCAGGAGCGGCTGGCGCGCGCGCCCGGCGTGATCGACGCGGTGATCCAGGGCAGCCGGGTCAGAGTGGTCACGGCTACGCCGACTCCGCCGGACGTCGCCGCGCTGGCCGCGGAGCTGCCGGGATTGACGTTCGCGCCCACCGCTCCGCGCTTCGAGGACAGTTTCGTCGCGCAACTGCGCGCGCGGGGCGCCGGAACCCCGCCGGCTGCGGCGCCGCGCGCGCCGGCGCCCATCGCCGCATCCGCCGCCGAAGACGTGATCGAAGTGCGGCGCCTCACCCGCCGCTTCGGCGACTTCGTCGCGGTGAACGACGTCAGCTTCCGCGTCGCGCGCGGCGAGATTTTCGGCCTGCTGGGCGCCAACGGGGCCGGCAAATCGACAACTTTCCGCATGCTCTGCGGCTTGCTGCCGCCCTCGGAGGGCGTCTTGCGCGTCGCCGGTTTCGATCTGCGCAAGGCCGCCGCCCCGGCGCGCGGGCGAATCGGTTACATGGCGCAGAGGTTCTCGCTCTACGGCGATCTGTCGGTGGAGCGGAACCTGCGCTTCTTCAGCAGCGCCTACCGCCTTTTCGGAGCGCGACAGCGCCAACGCATCGACTGGGCGGTGAGCGAGTTCGACCTCGGGTCGCAGATGGCGGCGACCGCGCGCGATCTGCCGCTCGGATTCAAGCAGCGGCTCGCGCTCGCCTGCGCGCTGATGCACGAACCCGACATCCTCTTCCTCGACGAGCCGACCTCTGGCGTCGATCCGCTGGCGCGTCGCGACTTCTGGCGGCGCATCAACGCGCTCGCCGAGACCGGCGTCACGGTCCTGGTGACCACGCATTTCATGGAGGAAGCGGAATACTGCGACCGATTGGCGATCATGGCGCAGGGCAGCGTGCTGACGACGGGCGCCCCTGAAGCGATCAAGGCCGCCGCCAGGACCCCCGCGCTGCCCGATCCGACCATGGAAGACGCGTTCATCGCGATGATCGAGGCGACGGCTGGCGCGCCGGCGCAGACGCCATGAACATGGCCTCGCTGCGTCGCCTGCGCGGGCTCCTGCGCAAAGAGTTCCTGCAGATCTGGCGGGACCCCTCCTCGCTCGCCATCGCCTTCCTGCTGCCCGCCGTGCTGCTGTTTCTCTTCGGCTACGGCGTTTCGCTCGACGCCAGCAACGTGCCGCTGGCGCTGGTCGTGCAACGCCCCAGCGCTCTGGCCGCGAGCTTCACGGGCGCGTTCGAGCAGTCGCCGTTCTTCCGCCCGCAACGGTTCCTCACCATCCAGGAGGCGGAGCGGGCGATGACCAATCGCGAGGTGCAGGGCATCGTCTGGCTGCCCAGCGATTTCGACCGCCGGGCGGTGTCGGGCGGCAATTCTCCGATCGGCGTGTTCGTCAACGGCGTCGACACCAACAACGCCCGGATCGTCGAGGGCTACGTTCAGCAGGTCTGGGCCGGCTGGCTCGCCGCGCAGGCGGCCGTGGCCGGGCGGCCGGCGCCGCTGCCGATCGCCGTGCAGCCGCAAGTGCGCTTCAACCCGGCGGTGAAGAGCCGCGACTTCCTGGTGCCGGGCCTGATCGCGATGATCATGACCCTGAGCGGCGCGCTGCTGACCGCGCTGGTGATCGCGCGCGAGTGGGAACGCGGCACCATGGAAGCGCTGATGGTCACCCGCGTGACGGTGAGGGAAATCCTGCTCGCCAAGCTGATCCCCTATTTCCTGCTCGGCATGGGCGGCATGGCGGCCTCGGTGGCGATCGGCGTGTTCCTGTTCCAAGTGCCGCTGCGCGGCTCGCTGTGGGCGCTCACCGCCACCTCCGCCTTGTTCATGCTCGCCGCGCTGGGGATGGGGCTGTTGATCTCGAGCTTCGCGCGCAACCAATTCGTCGCCGCGCAGATCGCCATCATCGCGACATTTCTGCCGGCGTTCATCCTCTCGGGCTTCGTCTTCGACATCAACAGCATGCCCTGGATCGTGCAGGTCATCACCCACGTCGTCGCGGCGCGCTATTTCGTCGCCATCCTGCAATCGACGTTCCTGGCCGGCGACGTCTGGTCGGTGATCCTGCCCAACGCCGCCGCGCTGATCGTGATGGCGGCGATCTTCCTCGGCGCGGCGCGCGCGCTCGCGCGTAAACGATTGGACTGATCGGCATGTGGCGGCAGGTTCTCGCTTTGATCGTCAAGGAGCTGCTCGCGGTGCTGCGGGACGCCAAGAGTCGCTCGGTGCTGATCGCCCCGCCGCTCATTCAGCTCATGGTGTTCGGCTATGCCGCCACCTATGATCTCGATCACGTTCCGATGGCGATCTACGATGAAGATTCGAGCCAGGCGTCACGCGACCTGGTCGCCCATTTTCTCGGCGCGCCTACGTTCCGGCTGGTGGCGATGTTGCACAGCGGCCAACCGATCGACGCGCTGATCGATTCGCGCGAAGTGGCCCTGGCGCTGGTGATCGATCGGCGCTTCACCCGGGACCTGTTGACCGGGCAGCCAGCGCCGGTGCAGGCGATCGTCGACGGCCGCAACTCCAACACCGCCCTGCTGATCGAGGGCTACGCCAACACCATCCTGAGCGACTTTTCCACCGCCTGGGCCGTGGCGCACGGCGGGCTGAGGCCCCCGGCGGTGCTGGACATCCGGGCGCGCTACAACCCGACCCTCAGTTCGCATTGGTTCTTCGTGCCGAGCATCGTGGCGCTGCTGACTCAGATCGTCACCTTGCTGGTGGTCGCGCTCTCGGTCGCGCGCGAACGCGAGACCGGCACCTTCGACCAGTTGCTGGTCACGCCGCTGCGTCCGATCGACATTCTGCTCGGCAAGGGACTGCCGGGCGTGCTGATCGGACTGATCGAAGCCTCGGTCATCATCGTCGCCGCGGTATGGTGGTTCGAAGTGCCGCTGCGCGGCGGACTTCTGCCGCTCTATCTCGGGCTGCTCATCTTCGTGATCGCGGTCACCGGCATGGGGCTGATGATCTCCGCGCTGGCGGCCACGCAGCAGCAGGCGCTGTTAGGGGTGTTCCTGTTCATGGTGCCCTCGATCATCCTGTCGGGCTTCGCCACCCCGATCGCCAACATGCCGGATTGGGTGCAGGACCTGACCCTTGTCAATCCGATGCGCTACTTCCTGGTAATCGTGCGCGGCGTGTTCCTGGAAGGCGCGAGCCTGTCCTCGCTCGCCTCGCAATATTGGCCGATGGCGGCGATCGGCGCGGCGAGTCTCGTCGCCGCGGCATGGTTGTTCCGCAGCCGCGTGACGTGAGCGGCGTCGGTCCTGGGAAAGCTTAACGCCCACAAGGAAATATCCGAACCGGATTGCTTGACGCAATATCGATGGGGCCCCGGGTCCGTGCCGCACGGCCACCGGAAAACAGCGACCTTTGTCGGCGCTCGTCATGCCGTCAGTCACCAGGTGTCAAGGACGGGCCGACGATATTCCCGTATCGTCGATGAGGCGAGGCCGCGCGTCAGCCAGGCGCGGGTTTCCGAGGGGTCGATCACCGCGTCGATTTCCAGGGTCGTCGCCATGTTGAGCGCGCTTCCCGCCTCATAGTGCTCGGCGACGAGCTTGCGAAACAGGTCTTCGCGCTCGGCCTTCGAAGGCGCAGCGTCCAATTCCTTGCGATAGCCCAGGCGAACGGCGCCTTCGAGGCCCATGGCGCCGAATTCGCCGCTAGGCCAGGCTGCGATGAAATCGGGCGAATGAAATCCGCCGGCAGTCATGCCCATGGCGCCGAGCCCATAGCCCTTGCGCACCACAATGGAAAAGAACGGCACGCGCAAGGCGGCGGCGGCGACAAACAGCCTGGAGACATGCCGGACCTGCGCCTTGGCCTCGATCTCCGGTCCGACCATGAAGCCCGGCGTGTCGACGAGGCTTACGATCGGCAAGCCGCGGACGTTGCACAATTGCATGAAGCGCGCCGCCTTGTCGGCGGCGTCGGGGTCGATGGCGCCGCCGAGATGCGCCGGGTTGTTCGCCATGACGCCCAACGGTCGCCCCTCGACGCGGCCCAGCGCTGTAACGATTCCGCGTCCGAAACCGGCGCGAAGCTCCAGCATCGCGCCTCGATCCAGCAAGAGCCTGATGAGCGCGCGCATGTCGTAGACGCGCGATCGGTTTTCGGGAACCGCGCCGCGAAGGGCGCGTTGATCGGCGCATTCCCATTGCGACAGGCGGCCCTGGAAAAACGACAGATAGCTTTGCGCCGCGATGACGGCCTGTTCCTCGTTCTCAACGAGAATGTCGATAACCCCATTGGCCGCTTGCACGTCGCTGGGGCCGACCTCTTCCGGCTTGAACCGCCCGAGACCGCCGCCCTCGATCATGGCGGGGCCGCCCATGCCGATGTTCGAGCCGCGCGTCGCGATGATGACGTCGCAGCAGCCGAGCAAGGCCGCGTTGCCGGCGAAACAGCGCCCCGCCACGACGCCGATGACCGGCGCATGTCCGCTCAACCCGGCAAAGCGGGCGAAGGTCGTGATATGGAGTCCCGCGACGATCGCCAGGTCCGTGTCGCCCGGCCTGCCCCCGCCGCCTTCGGCGAACAACACCAGGGGGAGCCGGTTGCGCTCGGCCACCTCGAGTATGCGATCCGTCTTCTGATGGCCGCGAAGCCCTTGCGTCCCCGCGAGGACCGTCGCGTCATAGGCCATGACCGCGGCGCGCGCCTTTTCCACGCCGAACAGAGCGCCGTTGACCCCGCCGACGCCGACGACGACCCCGTCGGCGGGCGTATTCGCGATCAGGTCTTCGAGTTTGCGGCGCGAGCGCTGGGCGGCGACGGCAAGCGCGCCATATTCGGCGAAACTGCCGGGGTCGCAGAGATCGGCTATGTTTTCGCGGGCCGTGCGGAGCCCGAGCGCGTGACGCTTGTCGACCGCCTCCGGGCGGGCCTCGTCTTGGGTCGCGGCAAGACGGTCGACGACTCTCTGGAGATCGGCGCGCACGAGATGGGCGTCGTCCCCGGCGTCGAACAACGCCTGTGCGCCCGATTCCGCTCCCGCATCGAGCAGATACAGCAGCGCCTGGCCAGGGCTCACATGGTCGCCGGCCCGCGCCCGCGCGAGGCCGACGCGGCCCGCTCGGTCGGCGAGCACGAGATGCTCCATCTTCATCGCCTCGAGCATGGCGACGGGCGCGCCGGACGCGACAAGCGCGCCATCCTCGACGCATATCTCCACCACTCGCCCCGCCATCGGCGCCGCAATCGCGATGGCGCCAATGGGAATATCGGTTTGCGAGGCGGCGGGGGGAAGCGCGGAGATTTCCTCCCTGTCCGCGGCTTCGAAACTTTCAAGGCGCCGCGCCTCGGCCGCGAGTTCGGCGAGGTTTTCCTGGACGAAGCCGATATGCAGCGTCTGCGCCTCGAATTCGGGTCGCGCCGCCAGCGCGCGCAACAACGGCGCCGTGGTTCCGCAACCCACGATGCGGCATTCGGCCAGAGCGCGGCGGGAGCGGCGCACGGCGTCCCCGAAGGAATCGCTGCCCGACCGAACGATCAGTTTGGCCAGCAGCGCGTCATATCGCGGCGAAATCAGGCCGCCGGCGGTCAGGTGGGTATCGACGCGGACGCCCGGACCCGAGGGCATGTCGAAACGGGTCAGCGCATCCGACCTCGGGCGCGCGGGAGCGCCGCCTTCCGGCGTGTCGACGTTGACGCGCCATTGGATCGCGTAGCCGCGCGGCGAGGGCGCCGAGCTTGGGTCCAGCCCAAGAGACGCGAGGTCGCTCCCTCCGGCGATCGCGATCTGCAGTCGCACGAGGTCGAGACCGGTCACTTCCTCGGTGACGGTATGTTCGACCTGAAGGCGCGGATTGGCCTCGATAAAGACGAAGGGCAAATCCCGAGAGGCCTCGTCAACCAGGAATTCGAACGTGCCGAGGCCGCGATATCGGCAAGCGCGGGCCATCGTCAGCGCGGCGTCCGTGACGGTCTTTCGCATGGAGCTCGACAGGCGAGGGCTCGGCGCGATCTCGACGAGCTTCTGGAACCGCCGCTGCAAGGTGCAGTCCCGCTCGCCCAGCGCCGCGACCTCCGTCCCGTCGCCGACGATCTGCACTTCGATGTGCCGCGCGCCCTCGACGAGACGCTCGACATAGACGCCTTCGACGCCGAACGCGTTCCTTGCCTCGGAGACGCAGCGGCGATAGGCCTCCTCGACGTCGCTCGCGCGCCGCACCGCCCGAATGCCGCGCCCGCCGCCGCCGCCGATCGCCTTGATCATCACGCCCGCGCCGTTCTGAGCGGCGAAGAAGGCCCTGGCCTCCTCGAGGCTGACCGCACGGGCGCTGCCGGGCGCGAGCGGAACGCCGCAGCGCGCGGCGAGCGCCCTCGCCTCGGCCTTGTCGCCGAAAAGAGCGAGTTGCGCGGGCGTCGGGCCGATCCAAACCAGGCCCGCCGACTCGCAAGCTTCGGCGAAATCCGCGCGTTCGCTCAGGAAACCATAGCCGGGGTGGATGGCGTCGCATCCGGTTTGCCGGGCGGCGGCGATGAGCCGCGCTCCGTCGAGATAGGCCGCCGGTCCGAGCGCTTGCAGCGATACGCTCTCGCTCCCGAATACGCCGCGCCACGAGCCCGCGTCGTCGTCGGCGAAGACGGTCACGCAGCCGATCCCCATATCCGTCGCCGTCCGCGCGATGCGTAGCGCGATCTCGCCCCGATTGGCGACCAGGATTTTCATCGCCATCGCGGCTTCTCTTTCCTTATCCGGCCTAATGAACTGCCTAAGTGTCCGGGGTCAGACAGATATGAGACGGGGAGTTGAGTAAGGGAAAGGGCTCTGCGAAGCCGAGAGTTGCGAATCAACCAATCTCAGGAGCCCCCACGCAGTTTTTTGGCCTGCCCGGTCGTATTATCCGAAATGGCCGGGCGGCGTGATTTCCGGCTCAGGCGGCCACGGCGGCAGCCCAACGATGGAATCGTCGCTCGAAGGGGCAACGGTTTCCAGCGTGATATAGCGGGCGCGCTGGACGGCCCATTCATCATTTTGCTTGCGGATCGTGGCGTGGCGGCGCCCTACGAGACCGTCCGACGTTGGGTGGATCGTTTCGGACCGATGGTCGCTGCCGACTTGCGAAAGCGCCGCGGGTTCGCTTCGGCGCTCCGTAGACGAGCGACCTCACTAATGGAAATAATATCCAAGGCCCAATCGGATGGTCTGGGCCGGGCGCGATTGATCGAGGGCGAGGGCGTCGAGATTCGTGGCCGCATGTGTGTAGGGCGCGCTGACGAGAAATTCGACGCGCGCCGACCAGCGATCGTTGAACATGTATTCGACGCCGGCGCCGCCCGCGACGCTGTCGCTCCAGATGCGGCCGCGATAAGAGCCGGTGTTGAGGTCGGTCTGTTCGCTGCGGCCCCAATCCGCGCCGGCCGTGACATAGGGCAGGAAGCTCCCGATCGCGTAGCCGGCGCGGCCGCGCAGGTCGGTTTCGAAATAGTTGCGAAAGCTGACCGCCGCCACCGAAGGCTGTGGCCCCGTCCCCGTCGCGTCGGTCGCTTCCGCGGCGCCTTCGTAGCCCAGCATCCACGGCCCGAACATGAAATTTCGGCCTGTGAAGATTCCGCCGGCCGGGCCGCTGGCGGAATCGGTCGTCGTCGCGCCGCCGAGCGAGGTTCGCGGCTGCGCCCAGAGATCGCCTACGAGGGCGCCGGCATAGGCGCCGGACCAATCGGGCGCGCCGGCCCCGATCGCCGGCGGCCGCCAGGACGCATCGGGATAGCTAATCAAACCAACGCGGAAGAATTGCTCCGAGGCGCGCGTGCGAATCGGACCGCCCAAGAGCGCGAACGTCTGCGTGGGATAGGCGTCATAGAGATATTCGCCGCGCAACGTGATCGGTCCGAGAATGGGCGCCGCGAAGCGCCATTCGAGCCCGGCGCCGAGCGTCAGGCCGGTTTCTTGGCGCGTCTGTCCATACTCTAGGAGCGGAGAGGGATAGTTGTATTCATAGGCTCTGGTGAAGGCGGCGCCGAGGGCGAGGAAGGGCATAAACTGGCCGAGATCGTAGCCGAGCCGGGCGCGCAGGCGCGCCGTTTCGAGCGTATCGTCGACATTGGCGACGAGGCCTGGCGCAACGCCCGGATTGTAGGGGCGAAGGACGTTCCAGGAGAAGTCGCCCTCCGACCCGAAGACGATGGGTCCGGATTGAAAATCATAGCCGAGCAGCGCGCCGGATGTTTGCCCCCATGCCGAAACGCTTCGGGACGCCGTCTGGGCCGAGCGGTCCAAGGCCAAGCCCGCGCCGTAAACCGCGCCGGCGTAAAAACCTGACCAGGACGAAGTCGGCGCTGCGGTCGTGGGGATGGGGGGCGTCGCGGTCGAGCCAAGATCGGCTGCACCGGCGGCGGTCGCCAAGGCCATGAGAGCGGCGAGCGCCCCGACTTGCGCCAAGGGACGGGAGCGGGCTGAGCGGGTCAAGAAGCCGATGTCCTTTAACGATGGCGAGTCTCATGAATACTAAAGCAAACATTGGCGAATGAAACGCGCAAACTCGCGTCGGGCGGCGATTGAGGGCTGCTGTGGCCAGGGAGACACAGCAAAATGCCAGATCCGACGGCGGGTCGGCTGTTAATCTTATTGCCGCGCCGGTCGTCCATCGCGACGCCATCCGCCTTGATCGCGCGCTCTGCCCATCGCCGTAATCCGATCGCGCGCTGAACCTCTCCCGCCAAGCGCCCCGCCGCCCAAGACGACCAAGGCTCTCGCGCTCGGCGCGCTCAGGTCCCAGGCTTCGGCGGCGCAACGCCGGCGGAGCGTCGCCAAGCCTTCAGCCTCGTGGCCCGCGCATCTCGAACGATGCAAACCCGGGCGCCGTAAACTCGGGCGCCGCCTTGACTTCGTCGGCGCTTGTCGCCAGTTTCGCGCGCCTTCGCCTTAGGGCGCGTCCGCTGTAAGGTCATATGCGCACTTATCTGAGCTTCGAAACGCCCGTGGCCGACATCGACGCGCGCATCGACGAGTTGCGCGCGCTCGCGGCCAAAGGGGAAACCCCGGCCCTCGGCGAGGAAGTCGCCAAGCTCGAGGCGCGGTCCGCCAAGGCGCTGGCCGATCTCTACGCGTCGCTGACGCCGTGGCAGAAGACGCAAGTGGCGCGCGTGC
The DNA here is from genome assembly GCA_050012775.1 of Roseiarcus sp. Lineage (GTDB taxonomy): Bacteria > Pseudomonadota > Alphaproteobacteria > Rhizobiales > Beijerinckiaceae > Roseiarcus. Next base: position 16,721 of record JBEKGN010000044.1, on the reverse strand, counting down.
AGGGTCGGCCGCATTTCTCCGACTATGTCAAAGGCCTCATCGAAGACTTCACGCCCCTTGCCGGCGACCGGAAATTCGCCGACGACGCCGCGATCGTCGGCGGGCTCGGACGCTTTCGCGGCAGTCCGATCTGCCTCATAGGCCACGAAAAGGGCGACGACACCGCGAGCCGCCTGCGCCACAACTTCGGCATGGCGCGGCCCGAGGGATACCGCAAGGCGGCGCGGTTGATGGAGCTCGCCGACCGCTTCGACCTGCCGGTCGTCTCCCTCGTGGACACCGCCGGCGCCTGGCCGGGCGTCGACGCGGAAGAGCGCGGCCAGGCGGAGGCCATCGCGCGCGCGACGGACACCAGCCTCGCCCTCGGTGCGCCCAATGTCGCGGTCATCATCGGCGAGGGCGGCTCCGGCGGCGCCCTGGCGATCGCGGCGTGCAACAAGGTGCTCATGCTCGAGCATTCCATTTACACCGTCGCTTCCCCCGAGGCCGCCGCCTCGATCCTGTGGCGCGATTCCTCGCGCGCCCAGGACGCGGCCACGAGCATGAAGATCACCGCGCAGGATTTGTTGAAATTTGGCATCATCGACGCGATCGTGCAGGAGCCCGTCGGGGGCGCGCATCGCGATCCGGTGGCGGCGATCGCCGCCACGGGGCGCGCCGTCGGCGCGGCTCTCGACGCCCTGGGCAATATGTCGCGCGACGATTTGCGCGAATCGCGGGCGACGAAGTTCCTGAACATCGGACGGAAGATGTGAACGGCCGACTCGGTTCGCCTTAATTAGGCCTTCGCCATCGCCGCCTTAAGCGCGCGGCGCAGTTAAGAGCATGGAAAGGTTAAGAGCGCTTGATTGGCCGCATGGACTTTTTCGCGACGATCCGCTAAGCAAATCCCGACGAGTTAGGAAGCGATGACGTTGAATCCTTGGCGAAAGCGACTGTTCGCGCTGAGCCTCGCCGTCGCGGCGGGCGCGCTCGTGGCGGGATGCGAGGACGACCTCGAGGCGGGGTCCGGCCGCTCGCTGCGTCCGATTTCCAGCCAAACGCTCGCGCTGATGGATAAGATCGGAACGACCGCTTCCGCGCCGGTCCTCATCCGCAGCTACAAGCAGGAAGCCGAGTTCGAAATCTGGAAATTGAAGTCGGACGGTCAGTACGCGCTGCTGAAGACCTATCCGATGTGCCGCTGGTCGGGCCAACTCGGCCCGAAGGTGCGCGAAGGCGACCGGCAGGTGCCCGAGGGCTTCTACACGATCGCGCCGGGGCAGATGAACCCGAACTCGCACTATTACCTTTCCTTCAACGTCGGCTATCCCAACGCCTATGACCACGCCCTGGGGCGCACCGGCGGCGACATCATGGTGCACGGGATTTGTTCGTCGGCGGGCTGCTTCTCGATGACCGACGCGCAGATCGGCGAGATCTACGCGATCGCGCGCGAGGCGTTCAACGGCGGCCAGCGCGCGATCCAGATGCAATCCTTTCCCTTCAGGATGACGGCGGAAAATCTCGCCAAGCATCGGCTCGATCCCAATATCGCCTTCTGGAAGGAGATCAAGAACGGCGCCGACCACTTCGAGGTGACGAAGACCGAGCCTTCGGTGCTGGTGTGCGGCAAGCACTATGTCTTCGGCGCCCAGGCGGACCACGACGTCGAGGCGAGCCAGCCTTGCCCGACGCTGCAACGCGACGATCAGGTCGAGGCCGACGTCGCGGCCAAGGAATCGAGCGACGAGGCCGCCGTCGCGGCGCTCGTCGCGCAAGGCGTCAAGCCGGTGCGCATCGTCTACGAGGACGGCGGGCAGAACGCCGCCTTTGCGGGGCGCGACGACGCGAGCCGTCCCGACGCGCTGGCAAGCGGACCGACCGAGATCCCGCTCGACAATTCGGGCAAGCCCATCCCCGCCGTGGTCAAAGTCGCGAACGCCGCCGTGCAGTCGAGCGCGGCGCCGGCGCGCGCGCCCATACCCGCCGCCGCCGCGACGACGGCAGCCTCCGCGACGACGACGGCTCCAGCCGCCGCGCCGGCCTCGCCGTTCGGCTTCGTCGGCGGCGTCGCCGACAGCGGGCAAAGCATGGTCAAGAAGTTGTTCGGCGGCGGCGGCGACAGCCCCGCGATTCGCGTCTACGAACCCGAGCAGCCGATTCCCTCCGACGTGCCGTTGCCGCCGCGGCGCGACGCCGCGCTCGCCGCGCCCGGACCGCAGGCTTCCGCCGACGTTCGCCTCGCCTCCCTCCACGCGGACGCCAAGCCGAAGCCGGCGCCCGACGCCCCGGGGTCGACGCAATAGAAGCGCGCGGCGGCTCGCGGCTGCGGGACCGTTCGGCCGAGGCGCGAGCCGGAGCTAGCGCAGCGACTTTTCCATCACGGCATAGGTCCGCTCGGCGTAGCCGGGATGCGCGCCCCGTTCGCTCTCCTTGAATCCGCAAGCCAGGAACAGGCGTCGATTCTCCTCCAGCGCGAGGCGCACGCGAAGGCGCAGGCGCGGCAGGCCGCGCCGGCGCGCTTCGGCCTCGCCCTCGCCGATCAAGGCGCGCGCGGCGCCGCGTCCGCGCCACGGCGGCAGCACCGCGAGGCGGCCGAGATAGAGCGCGTCGTCGCGAACCGCCCAGAGAACGAGACCGACGAGACCCGCCCCGGCTTCGGCCGCCGCGCCGCCGCCCTCGGCGAGATGCGCGGCGACGCTTCCCGCGGTTTCGCGCAAGGCCGAGGACGGCGGATCGGTCGCCGCGCTCTGCGCCGCGAAGGCCTGGCGGATGACCTCGGCCGCCGCGTCCGCGTCCTCGCCACGCAAAGCGCGCAAGGCGAGGCCCGCCGTCGCTTCGAGGTTCAAGGCCCGCATCGCCGGGCCGAACGCCGTCGTCATGGCGCCTTGCCGACATTAGTCCAATCGAGCACGATCTTGCCGGACCGGCCCGAGCGCATGATCTCGAAACCTTCGGCGAATTCGCTGACGGGCAGGCGATGGGTGATGACTTTGCGCACGTCGAGCCCGCTCTGCAGCATCGCGATCATCTTGTGCCAGGTCTCGAACATCTCGCGTCCGTAGATGCCTTTGATGGTCAGCAGCTTGAAGACGATCTTGGTCCAATCGACCGGCGCCGGCTTGGCGGGGATGCCCAGAATCGCGATATGGCCGCCCATGACGATATGGTCGACCATCTGATCGAAGGCGGCGGGCGCGCCGCTCATTTCGAGCCCGATGTCAAAGCCTTCCTTCATGCCGAGCCGCGCCATGACGTCGCCGAGATCCTCCTTGGTCACGTCGACGGGAACGACGTCGGCGACTTGCCCCGCCAGCGCGAGGCGCGTGGGATTGACGTCGGTGATCACGACATGGCGCGCCCCGACATGGCGCGCGACCGCGCCGGCCATGATGCCGATCGGCCCGGCCCCGGCGATCAACACGTCCTCGCCGACCAGATCGAAGGCGAGCGCGGTGTGGACGGCATTGCCCAAGGGATCGAGAATGGCGCCGAGCTCGTCGTCGATGTCGTCGGGCAGCGGCACGATGTTGAAGGCGGGAATGCGCACGTATTCGGCGAAGGCGCCGGGAATGTTGACCCCGATGCCGCGCGTCTGCGGGTCCATGTGAAAGCGCCCGCCGCGCGCGGCGCGGCTGTTCATGCCGATGACATGGCCTTCGCCGGAGACCCGCTGCCCGATCGCGAGAGTGCGCACATTGGCGCCGAGCTCGGCGATTTCGCCGGAATATTCGTGGCCGACGATCATCGGCACGGGGATCGTGCGCTGCGCCCATTCGTCCCAATTGTAGATATGGATGTCGGTGCCGCAGATGCCGGTCTTGTGCACTTTCACCAGCACGTCGTCGGGCCCGATTTGCGGCGTCGACTGTTCCAAGAGCCACAGGCCGGGCTCCGCTTTTTGTTTGACCAGAGCTTTCATCGCGGCGTCTCCCTAATGCTTTAGATCACGCCGATCGCGCGGCCGGCGTCCGCAAACGCGGAAATCGCGAATTCGACGTCGGCCTCGCTCAAGGCGGCGGACAATTGCGTGCGGATGCGCGCCGCGCCCTGCGGCACGACGGGAAAGAAAAATCCGGCGACGAAGATTCGGCGGGCGTCGAGCGCCGCGGCCATGTCCTGGGCGCGGCGCGCGTCGTGCAGCATGACCGGAATGATCGGCGTCGTCCCCGGCAGCAGCGAAAACCCCGCCTGCGCCAGCCCTTCGCGGAAACGCCGGGCGTGACGGGCGAGCAGCGCCCGCCGGTCGTCCGCCGCGATGGCGATTTCGAGCGCCTTCAGCGATCCGCCGACGACGGCCGGCGCAAGGCTGTTGGAGAAGAGATAGGGGCGCGCGCGCTGGCGCAGGAGATCGACGATCGGCTGCGCCGCCGCGACGAAGCCGCCCATGGCGCCCCCCAAGCTCTTGCCGAACGTGCCGGTGACGATGTCGACGCGCCCGCCGACGCCGGTCAGCGCCGGCGTGCCGCGGCCCTTTTCGCCGAGATGCCCGGTGGCGTGGCAATCGTCGACCAGCGTCAGCGCGCTGTAGCGCTCGGCGAGAGCGCAGATGTCGGGGAGATTGGCGACATAGCCGTCCATCGAGAACACGCCGTCGGTGGCGATCAGCTTGAAACGGGCGCCCGCCGCGTCGGCCTCCTTCAGCCGATCCTCGAGTTCGTTCATGTCGGAGTTGGCGTAGCGGTAGCGGCGCGCCTTGCTGAGGCGGACGCCGTCGATAATCGAGGCGTGGTTGAGCCCATCGGAAATGATCGCGTCCTCGGCGCCGAGCAACGGCTCGAAGACGCCGCCGTTGGCGTCGAAACAGGCGGCGAACAGAATGGCGTCGTCCTTGCCGAGGTGCCGAGCGATCGCCTGTTCGAGCTCGCGATGCAGCGTCTGCGCGCCGCAGATGAAGCGCACCGAGGCCATGCCGAAACCGAATGCGTCGAGCGCGTTCTTGGCCGCCGCGACGATTTCGGGATGATTGGCGAGGCCGAGGTAATTGTTGGCGCAGAGATTGACCATTTCGCGCTCGCCCTGCGAGCCCGCAATGCGGATGCGCCCGCTCTGCGGCCCGGCGAGCAGCCGCTCGCGCTTGGTCAGGCCGGCGGCGTCGATCTCGGCGAGAACCGACCGCGTGTGGGTCAGGAAGGCGTCGGACATCGGGAGCTCTCCACGGCGCTTGGCGGCGAAACGGGCGCCGCTTGGTCCTAAGAAATGCGTCATATCAGGAATCGACGGCGCTTTCAGAGGCCCGAGACGCGAAAATTGTTTTGGGCGCGGCGCCGCGACCCGCCGCTCACGTCCGCGCGATGATCTCGCGCAGGAACGCGACGTGTCGATCGAAGGCGGCGCGGCCGGCGGGGCTCGCCTTGACGGTCGTGCGCGGGCGGCGCGCGACGAAGGCCTTGGCGACCTCGACATAGCCGGCGCGCGCGAGATGATCGATATGGGCGCCGAGATTGCCGTCGGTCGCGCCGGTCAGCGATTTCAGGCGCGCGAAATCGAGCCCCTCGTCGCTCGCGCGCAGCGCGGTCAGGGCGGCCATGATGCGCAGGCGGACGGGTTGGTGGATCGTCTCGTCGGGGGCGTTCATCACTCAGGCCCGCCGCATCCATAGGCCGCACAGGACAAAGCCGCCGCCGTTGACGACCGCGAGCCACAGGGCGAACCATTCGCCCGACCAGAAATATCCCGCCAGAATGAGCGCGCTGAGGCCGAGGCCCAGCGCCGCGAAAGCGGCGCCGAACCACAGGCCGGCGAGCGCATAGCCGAACAGGAACAAAGTCGGCCAGAAAGCCTCGAGTTCGCGCGGCCCGAACCGGCCGATCAGCTCGCTCCAGACGAAACCGAAGATGAAAAAGAGCGCGAAGGCGCCAAGTAGGCGCAGGGGGAATCGTTTTCCGGCCGACGAGCGTCCGCGCAACATGACAACGAGCGTTGCGGCGACGCCGACCGCGTCCGCCACGCGCCATTCCCACAGCGACCAGCGCGGCGCCGCCATATCGAAGAGATGGCCGCACACGATGATTGCGCCCCACAGGATCGTGATCTCGCCGGCCCGGCGATAGATCAGCGATTGCTTGACCCTGGCGACGATCGCGTCGACATCCGCGAGCATCGCGCCGGCTTCGTTGGGACTGATCGTCATTTCCATGCCCTCATTGATCTTAGCCGCCTCGTTCCTCGACGAGCGGCAGGAGGCCGAGGCGGCGACAGAGGAAAAACATCCGCCGCGCCTGGGTCACGCTCAACGCGATCATCAGGCCGAGGCTGACGCCGCCGAGGATCGAGCGCAGCGCCATCGCCTGCATCATCGGCAGCGTCCAAGCGAGCCAGCAATAGAGCAAGGCCTTGGCGAAGAAATAGGCGGCCCAGAAGAGCGTGAAGATTTGGAAGAAGCGCCTGATGTCGGCGGCTTGGGGGAACGGCTTTCCCTCCCTCTGCTCCGCGACCTCCTGAATAAGCGGCTTGGCGCCGAAAGCGCCGACCGCAAAGGCGATTCCCGTCGCGACATTGGTGATCGCCGCTTCGTATTTGAGCATGAACGGCTCGGCCGACATGAGATCGATCGCGCCGAAGACCAGCGTCAGGCCGCTCGTCAGGAGATAGAGCCGCGTGAAAGCGAGCCGGCGCAGGCGGCGCCAGATCGCATCGGCCGCGATGACGACGATCGAGCCGACGATCGCGGCCTTCACGCCGAGGGTCAGAGCGAGAATCCAGAAGGCGACGAGCGGGCCGAATTCGAGAACGACGAACCGCGCGACGGCGAAGAGCCTAGCCATTGTCCGCTCCTTTGCTTGTGACCGAGCCGGCCTATCGCGTCGCCGCCGCCGCGATCGCCGCCAGCGCGGCGGGTTGATAGACGACGCCCATGTGATCGGCGTCAGGCAGAAGCGTCACGCGCACGCCGAGCGGCGCGACGACGCTTCGGTAGGCATTGGCGTCCATGAGTTCGTCCTTTTCCCCGGCGATCAATTCGATTCGCCCCGCCGCCGCTTGCAAGGCGCCCTTCCAGTCCGGCGGCGGCCCATAATTGACGAGCAGCCGGTAGGAATAGCGCGAAGTGACGAATTGCGCGGCCTCGGGCGCGCTGGCGAAGGCGATGACGGGCAGCGATTGCGGCCAATCGATCCCCATCCGTCGGAGCGTCGTGATCGCGACGATGCGCGGCATGTCGGGCTGCGCCCAGCGCCCCGCCCCTTCGGACGGGCGATTGGTCGGTGCGGAATGGCCGAGATAGGGCGCGAGCAGCACGAACCTGTCGAACAAGGCGCCGAGCGGCCCGGCGGCGATGCGCAACGCGAAGCCGCCGCCGGAGGAATGGCCGATCAGCGTCAGTCGCGCCTTGGGATAGGTCAGGCGCAAATGCGCAACGAGATCGGCGAGATCGTCGTCGAGCTGGCCGATAGAGGCGATGTCGCCCCGCGTCCCCGAGGCGCCGTGGCCGCGCGCGTCGATGGCGACCGCCGCGACGCCGCTCGCGGCGAGCTCCTTAGCGATTGCGTGCATTTCGTCCGACGAGGCGGAGGAGCCGTGGGCGAGGATCGCGAGCCGACTGGTCTGGCCCTGCCCGACGGGATAAAGCCGATAGGCGAGCCAGGCGCCGTCGCGCGCCTGAAAGCGGCTGAGATCGGGCTTGCCCTCGTCGCCGATCGCCAGCGCGCCGGACTGAATCGAGGCGAGCCGCGGCGGCTGGGTCAGGGGCGCGGCGAGCATGAAGCCGAGCGCGAGCGCGACGACGCCGATGAGCGCGAGAGGCCAGATGAGGAGTTGGGGCAGGCTGGCGAGCGACATCGAGCGGGCCTTCGTTCAGATAACTCTATGTTACAGAGTTATCTGAACAAGTCAAGCCTATCGCTGCCGAGCGGGCCCCGACGCTCCGCCGGCGTGCGGGTCGCATGGCGCCACCTGTTTCGCGGGTGGCGGATGCACGAGCGGCGGCTCATCGAAAAGTGTCGGCTGGGTGAACGGGGTGGGTTACGCGTGCTTTTTCGGCGTCCTTGGGCAGCCCATTCACGTCGCCATTTTGCCCGTGACGCGCAAAATTCATGACGCCTCGACTCCGCCCGATCCCGCGCTGCCGCATTAGCCGACGGAGACCAATCTTGGCTTCGAGCTTGCGGCGCTCGGGGAGAGCTGGAAAAGGGCGGCGCGGCTGCGCAGCCGGCCTATGCGCCGCTGGGAGGAGCGGCGGGGGTCGAGTCGCCGCTCAACGCATAATTCAAGGATATTGTTGAAAAGCTCGCATATCAGCGTCGACCGCAATTCATAAGGCCGCAGGCGGGCGCGACGAAAAATCCGCCAGGGCCTTCCGCGGAACGCCAGGTTTCGCCGCGTGCGGCCATCGCCGACGCCTTGCCGTGGCGATGACCGGCGCGGATCGCAATCGTCGAGCGAAACCAACAATTTCGCTATCGGTCGTTTTCCGAGTTTTTCAACGGTGTCCAAGATTTCTGCAGCGCCATCTCGGCAAAGGAGCCTCCGTCGCTCACCGCATGCGAAAGTCCGGCGCGAATGTCTCCTCGCCTTCCTCAACGGCCCGCCCATCGGCTATCAGGCGTTTGATCTTCTCCGCCCGGCCTCGCCGGACCTCTTTCCCCTGCGACAACATGCCCCCTTCACGGCTTAAAGGGCGGGGAATAGCCTGCGTCGGCCGTCGGGATAGATTCACCGCGAGTCCCGTCGGCGACGGAAGGGCCGGGGTCGAAAGGTTCCCGTACAGTGCTTGCCCCGGCCCTTCCTTTTTTTCGCGTTGGCGAAGCTCAGGCCCGAGCGCTCTTCGTTCTTTCCCTCGCCCCGGATCGATCCTCGCCGCCCTTGCGGGCGACGGCGCCCTGACGGCGCGAACGCGCCGCGGTCCCGCTCTCAGTGCCGGAAGTGCCGCAGCCCCGTGAAAACCATCGCGATTCCCGCCGCGTCCGCCGCCGCGATCACTTCGGCGTCGCGCATCGAGCCGCCGGGCTGGATGACCGCGCTCGCGCCCGCTTCGACCGCCGCGACGAGGCCGTCGGCGAAGGGGAAGAACGCATCGGAAGCGACGACCGAGCCCTTCGTCAGCGGCTCGGCCAACCCCGCGGCGCGCGCCGCGTCCTCCGCTTTGCGCGCGGCGATGCGCGAGGAATCGACGCGCGACATCTGTCCCGCGCCGATGCCGACGGTCGCGCCGTCCTTGACGTAGACGATCGCGTTCGACTTGACGTGTTTGCAGACGCGCCAGGCGAAGCCGAGGTCGGCGAGTTCGGCCGCGCTCGGCGCGCGCTTGGTCACGATCTTGAGCGCCGCCTCGTCCAGCGCGCCGTTGTCGCGGTCCTGCACCAAGAGGCCGCCGGCGACCGAGCGCACGCTCAAGCTCGGCGCGCGCGGGTCGGGCAGCGCGCCCGCGATCAACAGGCGCAGGTTCTTCTTGGCGGCGACGATCGCCAGCGCCTCGTCGTCCGCCTCCGGCGCGATGATCACCTCGGTGAAAATTTCGACGATCTTGCGCGCCGCGGCCGCGTCGAGGCGCCGGTTCACCGCGATGACGCCGCCGAAGGCCGAAACGGGATCGCAGGCCAGCGCTCTTTCATAGGCCTCCAACAGACTCGCGCCCAAGGCGACGCCGCAAGGATTGGCGTGCTTGATGATCGCCACGGCGGCCGAACGCTGGGGATCGAATTCCGCGACCAGCTCATAGGCGGCGTCGGTGTCGTTGATATTGTTGTAGGAGAGCTCCTTGCCCTGAACCTGGCGCGCCGTCGCGACGCCGGGGCGCGACTCCGGCCCGGCATAGAACGCGGCGTTCTGATGCGGGTTCTCGCCATAGCGCAACTCGCTCACCAGCTTGCCGCCGAAGGCGCGCCATTTGGGCGCGCTCTGGCGGGTCTCGCGCGCGAGCCAATTGGAAATCGCCGCGTCATAGGCCGCCGTGCGCGCGTAGGCCTTCTGCGCCATCTCGCGACGGAAGCTCAGCCGCGTCGAGCCGTCATGGGCCCGCAGCTCCTCGAGAAGGCGCGGATAATCCTCGACGTCGACGATCACGACGACGTCGGCGTGATTTTTCGCCGCCGCGCGAATCATCGCGGGGCCGCCGATGTCGATGTTCTCCACCATTTCGTCGAACGCCGCGGCGCGGCGGAGCGCGTCCTCGAACGGATAGAGATTGACCACGAGCAGATCGATCGGGGCGATGTTATGCGCGAGCATGGCCGCCAGATGCGCGGGGTCGGAGCGAACCGCGAGCAGCCCGCCGTGGACGCGCGGGTGCAGCGTCTTCAGCCGCCCATCCATCATTTCCGGAAATCCGGTGAGCTGCGCGACGTCGACGACGGCGATTCCCGCATGCGCAAGCGCCGCGGCGGTGCCGCCGGTGGAAACGATCTCGACATTCCCCGCGGCGAGGGCTTGGCCCAGCTCGGTCAATCCCGACTTGTCGGAGACGGAAATCAGCGCGCGGCCGACGGGCGCGAGATGATCGATGGCCATTCCAGGGAGCTCGCAGGGTTGGAGGAGCAAACGCCGGCGCGCCTTATCACGGTTTTGCCGGGATCGGAACTCGCCTCCTCGCCGCGCGTCACGTCGTCACGGTCGCCTTTGCAGCCGGGCGGCGAAGAAGCCGTCGAGACCGGACTGCCTCGGCGTCGCTCCGACGAGGTGGCAGGGCAGCGTGCGCAATTCGCCGGCGGAATTGAGACACTCGTCAAGACCGCCGATTTCTCCGGCCTCGATCGGAATTCGCCTGACGTCCGGATTGCGGCGCAACAGCGCCGCGATTTGGCCCTCGCCCTCCTCCGGCTCCAGCGAACACGTGCAATAGACGATCGACCCGCCCAGCCTGGTCAGCGCGATCGCCTTGTCGAGAAGGCGGCTCTGCAGCTCCACGAGAGCCGGCAGGTCGCCTTGCCGTTTGATCCAGGCGACATCGGGGTGACGGCGAATCGTCCCCGTCGCGGCGCACGGCGCATCGAGCAGCGTCGCGTCGAACGGCGGCGCCTCAAAGGCGAGGGCGTTGGACACGACGATTTCGGCCTCGAGGCGCAAACGCTCGAAGTTCGCGGCGAGTCTCTTCAGTCGCTCGGCCGAGCGATCGACGGCGGTGACGTTCGCGCCCGTGATCGCCAATTCGGCGCTCTTGCCGCCGGGGGCCGCGCAGAGATCGACGACGCGCATGCCCGCGCCGGCCCCGAGCAGCCGCGCCGGCAACGCCGCGGCGGCGTCCTGAACCCACCATTCTCCGGCCGCGTAACCATCCAGCTCGGCGACGGGCTCGTGCGTCTCCAAGCGAACGGATCCGGTGGGAAGAACGACGCCATTCAGCCGTCGCGCCCAGCCCTCGGCGTCGCTCTTGACGCTGATGTCGAGCGTCGGCTCGTCGCGATGGGCCCGCGCGATTCTCCGCGCCGTCGCTTCGCCGTAAGTCGCGCGCCAGCGCGCGGCGAGCCAATTCGGGGTGTCGTCGTCGAGCGGGTCGGAGCCTGCGAGAATTTCCTCCTTGGCGCGCGCGACGTTGCGCAGGACGGCGTTGACCAGCGCGGCGAAAGGCGCCGAGCCGGCGTCGAGCCGCGTCGCGCGAACCGCCAGATCCACCGCGGCGTGATCCGGGACATCGAGAAACAACAACTGCGCCGCCGCCACGATCAGAATCCATTCGAGCGCCCCGGCTCTTTTGGGCAGGCCCTTTTCCAGAAAACGGCCGAGCGCCTTTCGGATCGTGCCCAGTCGCCGAAACGACACGGTCGCGATCGAGCGCGCCAACGCGCGATCGCGCGCGTCGAGCCCGGCGAACCGGCCCTCGAGTTCGCCGCCGCCGCCGCGTTCCTCCAGCGGACGCGCGAGGATCAAGACGTCCGCGACCGCCTGCGCGGCCGCCAATCGAACGGCGAGCCCCGGCGCCGCATCCGGCACGGGCGAAGGGCGCCGCGCCCCACGCGCCCCGAAGCCGCCTGGTCTATTTGGCTTCAATGTCCGCCCTTGCCGAATCAGTCACGCGCCACCCTTACGAATCAGTATAGCGCGAAACGCCCTTGCGCCGCCCTGGAGGGCAGACGCGGCCTTTTCGGCGCCGCGTTCGCGATATAGATTGGCGCGATGATGAAAGGACCATTGCCCATGGCGGCGGCGAAATCCGGCCCGGCGGCCAAGGCCGAAATCGAAGACGAGGCGGCGAAGGCGGGAAGGCCGGATTTGCCCGACGCGGCCAAACGCGCCCTGGCGGAAGCCGAGGAGCGACGTTCGCGCGAATCGGCTCGGCGCCCGCGCGAATTCGCCGGGCGGGGCGGGCTCGAACCGGCCCGCTACGGCGATTGGGAGGTCAAGGGCCTCGCCTCCGACTTCTAAAATTCGCCTCACCGCGTCATGACGACCGGAGCGCCGACGCTCACGCGATCATAGAGATCGATGACGTCCTCGTTGAACATGCGGATGCAGCCGTAGGACGCCGCCGTGCCGATCGAGGCGCGCATCGCCGCGGTGGTGCCGTGAATGGCGACCTCCTCGCGATCGAGCGTGATGGCGCGGGCGCCCATCGGATTGTGCGGAGAACCGCCCGGGATCATGTCGGGCAATTCCGGATGGTCGCGGCGAACCGAATCGGGGGGCGCCCAAGCCGGCGCGACATATTTGCCGTCGACACGGGCATAGCCGCTCCATTCCTTGCCGCGCTTGGCGACGGCGACGGGATAGGCGATCGCGGTGCGCGAATCGACGATCAGGAACAGTTTGCGCGCGCTCTGGCTGATCACGATCGTGCCCGCGGAATAGGGCGAAGGGAATTCGACGACCTCGCGGGCGCGCGCCGCGCCGGCGAGCGACAACGCCACGGCGCTCACGCACAACGCGCGACGCAAGATCCGCCCGGCTCGCATCCTTCGCCGCCTCCGCATCCAGGCCCGACTGGAAGCGCAGAGAATACACCGGCGACGTTCCGCGGTCCCTGGCGTCTCGAAAACGAGGTGAATCGATTCGAAGCGAGGCGAGCGGTCGACGAACTAGTGTCGGGCCCTGGCTGACTTGCGCGCCGTCGCGCCGTTCGGCCTGGCCAGAGCGTCGATCCCGGCGTGAAATACGGCGATGCGCGGCGCGATTTGCGAGCGGAAGCGGGAGCCGTTGAAGACGCCGTAGTGGCCGACGCCCAGTTGCAGATAATGCTCCTTCATCGCCGCCGGGATATTCGCGCACAGATCCTGCGCCGCTTCGGTCTGCCCGACACCGGAAATATCGTCCTTTTCGCCCTCGACGGTCATCAGGCCGCAGCGGCGGATGGCGCCGAGGTCGACTTTCACGCCCCTATGCGTCATTTCGCCCTTCGGCAGGCTGTGGCGCACGAAGACGGTTTCGATCGTCTGCATGTAATATTCCGCCGTCAGGTCCATGACGGCCATGTACTCGTCATAGAATTCGCGGTGCTTCTCCGCCGAGTCGCCGTCGCCGGAAACGAGATGGTTGAACATTTCGAGATGCGCGTTGACGTGCCGGTCCAGGTTCATCGCCATGAAGCCGGAGAGCTGGAGATAGCCGGGATAGACTTTGCGCCCGAAGCCGGGATAGGGGAACGGCACGGTCTGCAGGCAATTGGCGCGGAACCATTCGACGCCGCGCTTTTCCGCCAGCACGTTGACGGCGGTCGGGCTGCGCCGCGTGTCGATCGGTCCGCCCATCAAGGTCATCGAGGCCGGCGCGTCGGGGTGATCGGCCGCTTCCATCAGAGCGACCGCGGCGATCAGCGGGACGGAGGGCTGGCACACCCCGAGCGTGTGGACGCCGGGGCCCAGATGCTCCAGGATTTCCCTGAGATAGTCGATGTAATCGTCAAGATCGAAACGGCCCGCGGCCATCGGCGCCATGCGCGCGTCGTTCCAGTCGGTGATGTAGACGCGATGGGTTGGCAAGAACGCCTCGACCGTGCCGCGCAGCAGCGTCGCGTAATGGCCGGACATCGGAGCGACGATCAGCAATTTCGGCTGGGCTTCATGGTCCTCGAGGGTCGGACGGACGAAATGCAGCAAATTGCAGAAGGGCCGGCTCCAGACGATCTCCTCGAGAACGTCGTGTTCGACGCCGCCCACAGTGATGCTGTCCAGGCCGAAGACCGGTTTGCCGTAGCGGCGCGTCATCCTTTCGAACAATTCGGCGCCGGCCGCCACGTTCTTGCCGAACGCGGTGTTCGACAACGGATTGAACGGATTGCGAAAAACGAAATGAGTCGCGTCGGAGACGGCCCGCGCCGGCGCCAGCGCCGCATGAGCCATTTCGTAGAGCTGATAGGAATAGCCCCTGAGCATTCTCGTCCCTCGCGCGGCGTTTTCGGCGCTAACTAGAATGTTAGCGACTCTGCTTAAGGTAATGTTCGCATCGAAACGAATCAATGTCACAAAAAGGATAACTATGCGCTTCCGCGAAGGCGATTTATCAATGAGGCTGGCTCATTCGCCCATTTGCAACAGCGACCCGGCCTTTCGGGCGCCGTCGAGCAGCGCGAGAAAGCTCGCGCCGCCCGCCGCCATCAGGCCGACATTGATCGCGAAGGCCTCGATCATCAGATCCACCCGAAACACATGGCCGACGATCGCCGCCCGGAGGCCCTCGAAAACATAGGTCGGCGGCAGGCACCACGCCAAGATTTGCAGCCAAGGCGGCAGGGTCGAGACGGGATAGTAGACGCAGGCGAAGGGCATGACGAAAAACAGGATCGACCAGGCCAGCCCTTCCGCCCCCATGCCGTTGCGCAGCACGAGCCCGGCGATGGCCAGCCCGATCGCCCAGCTCGTCAGGACGAGATTGACGAAGAACGCGACGAGAACGAAGCCCAATCCCCACAAATTGAAGCCGAAAAACCACAATGCGAGAAGCGTCACGGGGACGAGGCCGATCGCCAGGCGGACGAGGCTCATCGTCATCAGCGCCACGACGAATTCGAGCGGCCGCAGCGGGCTCATGAAGAGGTTGGCGATGTTGCGCGACCACATCTCCTCGAGGAACGACATGGAGAAGCCGAGCTGGGAGCGAAACATCGTGTCCCACAGCAGCAGGGAGCCGATCAGCGTTCCGCCCGCGACCGCCATCGGGCCGCTCATGCCGGAAGCCCCGGCCTGAGCGCGGATATAGGTTTGCAGGAACCCCCAGGTCATCATCTGCACCGCCGGCCAGTAGACGAGTTCGGCGAGGCGCGGCCAGGAGGAGCGCAGGAGATAGAGGTAGCGCACGACCATCGCGCCGACCCGCGCGGAGGAAAAGCCGGAAAGCGTCGCCGCGGCAAGGCTCATGTTCGAGGCTCCGGATTTGCGCCGCGCGCCACGTCGAGGAACACTTCCTCGAGGCTGGCGCGGCCGTAGCGCGCGATGAGATCCTTGGGCGATCCGTCGTCGACGATTCGGCCCTGCTTGAGCATGACGACGCGGTCGCACAGGCGCTCAACCTCGCCCATGTTGTGCGAGGCGAGCAGGATCGTCGCGCCGCGCTCGCGCCGGAAGGTCTCAAGCCGCCCGCGAACCCAGTCCGCGGTGTCCGGATCGAGCGAGGCGGTCGGCTCGTCGAGCAGCAAAACCTCGGGCTCGTTGATCAGCGCCTTGGCCAGCGCGACGCGCGTCTTCTGCCCCGCCGAGAGGCTGCCGGCGGGCCGATCGAGAAAGACCTCGAGCGCGAGACTCGCCGCGAGTTCGTCGATGCGCCGCCTCAGGTTTTCGACGCCGTAGAGGCGGCCGAAGACCCACAGGTTCTGTCGCACGGTGAGGCGGTGCGGCATGTCGACATAGGGGCTCTCGAAGTTCATGCGCCCGAGAACGCGATAGCGGTCGCGCGCCATATCGACCCCGAGCACGCTCACCGCGCCCGAGGTCGGCACGATCAGCCCCATGATCATGCCGATCGTCGTCGTCTTGCCGGCGCCGTTGCCGCCGAGCAGGCCGGTGACCGAGCCCGTCGCGATGTCGAACGAGATCGCGTCGACGGCGGTCGTCGCGCCGAAGCGCTTGGCGAGTCGGCGCGCTGCGATGGCGGCGGGGACAGGGGGCAAGGGGAAGCGCTCGCAAGGGTCGGATGGCGCGGTTCTAGCCGCCGCGCGCCGCGATGTCACCGCGAGAACGCTTCCGGCGACCAGGACGGAGCGGCGCGGACCATCGCGCTCGCCCGTCAACAGCGTCAACCCGAGTTCGGAGCCCTGGATGCGCCGCCTCCGATTGACTCCGGCCCGCCGGATTGCGATGACGAGCGCCGGGCGGAATCAAGCGAGCCGCCGCGATCGGAAGGGCGGGCAAAACGCGCCTAGCGGTTTTGTCCGATGGAACGGGCCGATTGAGAATGCGGGTGTAGCTCAATGGTAGAGCAGCAGCCTTCCAAGCTGAATACGAGGGTTCGATTCCCTTCACCCGCTCCAATTTTTCCAATGACTTATAGCCGCCATCGGCAGGAGAGCAGCGCCAATTCGTCTATTGGGCCGCAATTGGACCACGCCTCAGGTCCGATGCGCGCGCGGAAAACGCCCGGCCAAATTCTGTGCTGCGGTCGGGCCTTGTAGCGGCGGGGAAGTCGAGCAAACGCGATTGATGTCGTGTAACGAGGAATGGCTCGCCGGCCCGCGTCGAATGAAGAGGCGCTCGTCAAGCTCGGCTCCGAGCGAGACTGGTTGGCGACGCATGAACCTCGCCTGCGCCAAAATTGATGACTTGGAACGGCCCGATTGATTCGCGGCGACCGGGGGATAGTCTCGCCGGTTGCATTCCACGCAGATCAAGAAAGGAGTCCAAATGGAGACCGTCGCCACCGTCGGACTGGATCTCGCCAAG
>JBEKGN010000043.1:0-28803 GCA_050012775.1 Roseiarcus sp. | reverse complement strand
GTTCAAATCCTGCCCCCGCAACCAACAAGCCAACAGCCCTCGAAGCAACCGCTTCGGGGGCTTTTTGCCTTCGCCGCCTAAACGCCTCCACAAGTCCCGCCGCCTGCATCACGCCGGCGAACTTGCCCGCGACCGTGAACAACGGCTCCCGGCCCGTTTGGCGTCAGAGGAGTCGGGGTTCCTAGAATCGAATGTCAAAATTACATAGAAGCGCTCATTACGTTGGCAAAGGCACACGCATGCTAACTTTGACGCAGTCCATGACCACGAGAGTGTGGAATTTCTTGATATTTGCGTTCTTGAAGAAGAGTCGCCGCGTCAGAGCTTCGTATTCGCCCATCGTCGGGACGACGACGATCAGCAGGAAGTCCGCCTCGCCGGTGATGTAATAGCACTGCTGCACTTCCTGCGCGGCGACAAAGGCGCGCTTGGCCTCGTCGATCAGATCGGCGCGCTCGTTCTCCAGTTCGACCGTGACGACGATGATTAATGGCTGGCCGACCCGGGCCGGATCGACAATCGCCACATTGGCCCGAATCACGCCGGTCTCCTCCATGCGCTTGATGCGGCGTTGGACGGCCGGCGCGGACAAGCCGACCGCTTCGCCGATCCGGCGTTGCGGCGTACCGTTGTTGTTCTGAAGAATTTCGAGGATGGCGATATCGAGGCGGTCGAGATCGCCGGCGGGAGGCGAGGAAACATTCATCGATTTGCGCTCTTTGCGAAACAGAATTGCACACGGATCCTAAAATTAGAGCCCATTTTTCGCTTCTCTTGCAATATCTATTCGCCAGTTCCGATTGCGAGGATGACCATGCTTCTGCTGAACCGAAACCCCGAGTATCGCCGAGCGCTCGATTCGGGTGACGCGCGCACTCTGAGCGTTGAGGCAGCGACTGAGGTCGAACGGTTCCTCGCTCTTCGCGAAAACTACGCGCCAACGCCACTGCTCGCGTTGCCGTCGCTCGCGGCCACGCTCGGCGTCGGTAGTCTGCACGTCAAGGACGAGGGCCGGCGCCTGGGGCTCGGCAGTTTCAAGGCGCTGGGCGGCTCCTACGCCGTCACCCGCCTGGTGTTGGAGGAGGCGAATCGACGCCTCGGGCGGATCGTCGATATCTCGGAGTTGCAGACGCCCGCCGTTCGCGAAGTTGCAGCGGGTATGACCTTCGCTTGCGCGACCGACGGCAACCATGGCCGTTCGGTGGCGCAGGGCGCGCAACTCGTCGGGGCGAAAGCGGTGGTTTTCGTCCATGGGGGCGTCAGCGCCTCGCGGGCGGCGGCGATTGCGCGCTTCGGCGCCGAGGTGGTTCGCGTCGAGGGTATCTACGACGACTCGGTCGCGGAAGCCGCACGGGTCGCGAACGAGAAGGGCTGGACGATCGTATCCGACACGTCCTGGCCGGGCTATGAACGCATTCCCGGGTTGGTGATGCAGGGCTACTCGGCGATCGTGCGGGAGGCGTTGCGACAACTCGATCAACCTCCCACCCATGTTTTCGTACAGGCGGGGGTCGGCGGCATTGCCGCCGCCGTTGCGGGGCATCTTTCGGTTCTTCTGGGTGATGAGCGGCCGACCTTCATCGTGGTCGAACCGGCGCGCGCGGCGTGCCTCTTCGCGACGGCCGTTGCGGGCCATCGGGTTAAGATCGCGCACGGCGAGCCGACGGTCATGGCGATGCTCGAATGCTATGAGCCCTCTTTGACCGCTTGGCGCGTGCTCGCTCGGGCCGCCGACGCGTTCATGACGGTCGAGGAGGAAGACGCGGTCGAGGCGATGAACCGTCTCGCGCGACCGTCCGGCGCCGATCCGGCGATCGTCGCGGGCGAAAGTGGCGGGGTAGGCCTCGCCGGCCTCGTACGCGCCCTGGCGGACCCCAGCCTTAGAGACCAGACCGGTCTCGGCGCCGCGTCTCGCGTCTTCGTCATCAATACCGAAGGCGCCACCGATCCGGAGCGATACCGTGAGCTGGTGGGCAAGGATCCAGCCGCGGTCGCTGGCGCCGCTGAACCTGCGAGCGACGACGGAGCAGCCGACCCCTCTATCGATGGCGCTCGGCTCGTTTCCCGCCTGCGCGAACTCGAGGCGATTGGCCGCGACGGCTGAGATAAGCTGACGAGACTGTCCGCTCGGGACGCCGACAACGCCGGCCGCGACAAATTCGTCGCGCGGCTCCGACAAGCAGAGCTTGAAGTCGCAGTCGACCGCATCGGCGGCATCTTCGGCGCGCTTTCGAGACTGGAGGCGATCGAGACGTTGAAGGGGTCCGACCTCCGCATGGCGCCATCGGCAATGATTTTCCTGCCGAACATCGACGGCGTCAGCCGTTGTCCGCGCGACCGCGCACGCGACGCGGACCTCGTCGCCGGCGAAAATGCGCTGCTCGACGTCGTCAAGCGCCTTGCAACGGCGCCGTGACGGGAGGCGCGCGGCAGTGAAACCCGATCTCGCCTCGCGCGGACAGGAAATGACCGCGTGGCGGGGCGATCTTGATGCTCATCGCGAGTTCGGTTTCGAGGAGCGAAGGACCGCACGCGCGGATCGTCGCCGAACCGTCTCGGGCGGACAAGCGGGAGCGGCGCCGCGAGATCGCCGGTCGCGAAAGGGTCCTTGAACGAGTTGATTTAAGATACCAACGACCATATGATGAACACAATCGAGCCCTTCGAGAATGCGCCGATCCTCCGATTAGGGCAGCGAGGACATCCGCGTCGACGGCGCGCAGCGACCCGTTTGGGACTTCAAACCAAACGGGGTCGGTTAACGGGAGAGAAACTGATGCTCAAGCCAAGCTTTCTGACGACCCTATCCCTGGCGTCCCTGATTTTCGCGCTGACCAGCGGGGCGCAGGCCGAATCGATCAAGATCGGCCTCGATCAACCGCTGACTGGCGCTTTTGCCGCGTCGGGGACCTACATCGTCGATGGCGCGAAGATCGCGGCCGAGGAAATCAACGCCAAGGGCGGGGTTCTCGGCAATCCGATCGAACTCGTCGTCGAGGACAACAAGAGCAATCCGACGGAAGCCGCCTCGGTCGCGGAAAAGTTGATCAACCACGACCATGTGCCGGTAATCCTGGGCGCGTGGGGCTCCAGCCTGACGCTCGCGGTCATGCCCAAGCTCGTGCAGTATCAGGTGCCGATGCTGGTCGAGACGTCATCGTCGAGCAAGATCACGCGGCAAGGCAATCCTTACATTTTCCGAATCTCTCCGCCCTCGTGGGTCGAGGCGGCGATGTTTGAGAAGCTGATGCCTAAGCTCGGCATCAAAAAGGTCGACTTTCTCGCCATCAACAACGACTGGGGCCTCGGGACGATCGACGACTTCTCCAAAATGCTGAAGAAAAACGGCGTCGATGTCGGCCTCAAGGAGAACATGGGCGCCGACGATCAGGACATGAGCGCGCAGCTCGCCAAGATCAAGGCCTCCGACTCCGACACCGTCATCGTGACGACGTTCGTCGATCAGCTGACGCTAGTGCTCAAGCAGGCCGCCGCCCTCGGGATCAAGAAGAGGATTGTCACCACGGGCGGTTCGCAAAGCCCCGACCAGCTCATCGATCAGGCCGGAGCGGCCGCCAACGGCACCATGCACATGGTCTTCTTCGCGCCCTGGATGCCAGATAGCGCACCACACCCTGATCTGGCCAAGAAATTCATCCAGGCATGGCAGGGCAAAGGCTACGATAAGGCCGGCCTGACGGAGAGCTATCGCGGCTACGACGGCATTTACGTCATTGCGGCCGCTATCGCCAAGGCTGGCAAGGCCGACTCCGCCGCAATCAAGGACGCTTTCTGGCAGATCGATGTCCCGACGATCAACGGCGACGTGAAATTCGTTAAGGACGGACCGGAGGGCCATGAGAGCGGTCAGTACATGGCGAACGGCACGCTCGTCGAGATCAAGGACGGCAAGATCGGCTTGCCCAACTTCTAAGCGCCTGACGAGCCGACACGACCGGCTCGGGCCCGAGTGGCCGGCGCCGCGGTCGCGGATGGAAAACTTGGGGGCGCAGGCCGTCGACGTCTCACGCAAGCCCGCCTGCGGCGACGGCGGCGCGGCGACAGGCTCGTGTCCAGCGCGCGAACGGAAAGCGATCTGAGTCCTCGCCGTTCGTTTCGAGTTGGTGAACGCTCGCCTCCGCCCCGCGGCGAATGGCGAGCGTTTCGCCGTCCGCGCCCAGCGGATCGTGCGCCGCCTCGGCGCCGTTTTTTTGGTCTCTCGGATACTGCGCGGCCTTCCAAAACGGACTTGCGCAAGCATCGGAATTCGAAGATAGTCATACTAATATTGGGATAACAGGATGACTTGTTTTTCCGGACTAGGCCTGGGTTCCGCGGGCCGTCCAGGGGATGGGGCCGCAATCGTGAAATCCGTCGAGATCCCGCATTGAGCCAGCTTCCGCAACATCTGGCCAACGCCCTGATCATGGGCGGAACCTACGCGCTGCTCGGAATCGGCTTGACCCTGATTTTCGGCATCATGCGCATTGTGAACTTCACGCACGGCGAGCTCTACGCGTTCGGCGCGTATATGATGTATTTTTTCGCCGTCGTTCTGCAGCTCAATTTCTATCTCGCCGTGGTCTTCGCCATCGCCGCCGGCGTGGGTCTGGGAGCAATCATCGAATTTGTCTTGCTCCGTCCCAAGCGGAGCGCGGACATTGACACCACGATGCTGATCATGATCGGCGCCTGGATCGTAATGCAGAATTTCGAGGTTCTCGTTTGGGGCAGCGTCGCGAAATCGATCTCCGCGCCGCTCCCCAACGAACCGCTCACGATTGGGCCGATTTCGATTTCGTGGCTGAGGGGAGCCGTTCTGTGCGTCGCGCTCGCCATGATCGCCGCGGCCTATCTCGTCATTCATCGAACCCGACTAGGAAAGGCGATGCGTGCGACGTTCCAGGACAGTTCGACCGCGGCGCTGATGGGGGTGCGGGTCAATCGCATCTACACCCTGACCTTCGCCTTCGGTTCGGGCCTCGCGGCGGCGGCAGGCGCGCTGCTCGGTCCCGTATTCGTCGTCACCCCAAACATGGGCGACATCGCCTCGCTTAAGGCGTTCGCGATCGTGATTCTCGGCGGCCTCGGCAATATCACCGGGGCGACGATCGGCGGCTTCATTCTCGCCTTGGTCGAGGAGATCGGGGCGGGCTACATATCTTCCGGTTACCGCGACGCCATGGGGTTTGTCATCATCATTCTCGTGCTGCTCGTCAAGCCCACGGGCCTGTTCTCGCGGTCGGAGAGAGTGGGATGAGACGTCTACTCCCATGGCTCGCGCTCGCGTTTTTCGCCGCCGTTCCGCTCTGGCTTGAGGATCAGTACTACCTCAACACGCTGATTCTATCCGGCATCTTCATTCTCGCCGCGATGAGCCTCAATCTGCTGCTCGGCTACGCGGGTCAGCTCAGTCTTGGGCACGTCGCCTTCTTCGGCATCGGCGCCTATGTCAGCGCGCTGACCGCGGTGGGTTTTACGGTGACGATTTTCGGCTTCGAGATCACGCACGATCCGTGGCCGGCTGTGGTTGGCGTCGCGTTCGGCATTATCGCGGCCGGGCTCTGCGGCTATCTCATCGGCAAGCTCGCTTTCCGGGTGCGAAGCGCGTACTTCGTCATCGTCACCATAAGTTTTGCCGAAGTTGTTCGGCTCGTCGCGCTCAACTGGGTGGAGCTGACGAACGGCCCATTGGCGCTTTCGAACATTCCTCCGCTCACCCTCGGCTTCGGCTGGATGGGGTCGATCACGCTGTGGAGCAAGGTCGGCAATTATTACGTCGTTCTCATCTTCGTCACTCTTGCCTATGTCATATTGAACCGGCTGGTGAACTCGCCTTATGGCCGCGCGATGATCGCCCTGCGCGAGAATGAGACGCTCGCGCTGTCGGTCGGCGTCAACGTAACGAAATACCTGGTTCTCGCGGCTGTCGTCTCCGGGGCGATGGCAGGCGCGGCAGGCAGCCTCTACGCCCATTACATCCTGATCATCGATCCTATGATCTTCATGTTCCTCAACACTGTCACGATGGTGATCATGGTGATCACCGGCGGCAAGGGCACGCTCGCCGGGCCCGTCGTCGGCGGCCTCGTGTTCGGCATCGCGCCCGTTATCTTGCGCGCCTATGTCGGTCCGGAGGTGCAGTGGATTCTTTACGGCGCGCTGATGATCTTGATCGTTTACGTTCTCCCGGAAGGAATGGTGCCGGCTATCGAACGCTGGTTCGCAGGCTCGTCGAAAGGTGCGAGCGGGGCCGCGCCGCGCGACGCCGCGCGCGAGGCGCGCACATGACCGTGCAAGCCGCCGCCGCTCCGATCCTTTCGATCGAACACGTCGCTGTCCAATTCGGAGGCCTGACCGCGATCTCGGACATGACGTTCGACGTGGCCAGGGGCGAATTCGTCAGCCTGATCGGCCCTAATGGCGCGGGCAAGACCACAGCCTTCAATGTCATCACCGGATTCCTCAGGCCGACGCGCGGCGCCGTCCTTTTCAAAGGCGCCGCGCTAACGGGACTTAAGCCACACGAAGTCGCCGCGCTCGGCCTAGTCCGCACCTTCCAGCGCACCAGCCTGTTCGACAAGTGCTCGGTGTTCGATAATGTGCTGATCGGCCTGCACCGACGCACGAAGCCGAGCCTCCTGGGCGCGCTGCTCGCCTTGCCAAGCGAACGCCTGAAGGAGCGGGAGCTGCGCGAGAAGGTCTGGGAAATCCTCGAACTCGTGGGGCTCGCCGATCAGGCGAGGGAGCTCGGCGGCAGCCTGCCTTACGGCAACCAGCGCCTGCTCGGCGTCGCGCTCGCGCTCGCCGCCGATCCTGAGGCGCTGCTGTTGGACGAGCCGGTCTCGGGGATGAACGCATCGGAAACCGGGCGATTCGTCGAGTTGATCGGCAAATTGCGGGCGCGCGACTTGACCATTCTGCTCGTTGAGCACGACATGCTTATGGTGATGGGCATTTCGGACCGAATCGTCGTGCTCAACTACGGAAAGATCATCGCCAACGGTCCCCCATCGGCGATCCAGAACGATCCCGAAGTCATCCGCGCCTATCTCGGGCAGGGTGTGAAACATGCTTGAGGTGCACGATCTCGTCTGCCGTTACGGCAAGGTTTCCGCTCTCAATGGCGTTTCGCTCGAGGCGCGCGAAAAACGGCTCGTCGCCCTCGTGGGCGCCAACGGCGCTGGCAAGTCGACGCTGCTCAGGGCGATATCCGGCTTGACGCCCGTCGCGTCCGGCCGGATTCTCTTCGAGGGAACAGAGATTGCCGGTTTGCCGCCGGATCGAATTCTGGCGCTTGGGATCGCGCATTGTCCGGAGGGCCGACGGGTCTTTCCGCACATGAGCGTCATCGAAAACCTCGAGATGGGATGCTATCTGCGCGCCGACGCGAAAGGCATTGCCTCAGACATGCGCCGCATCTTTGAGATGTTTCCGCGCCTGTCCGAACGCCGCAAGCAGGTCGCGGGCACGCTGTCGGGCGGCGAGCAACAAATGCTCGCGATTGGCCGCGCCTTGATGTCGCGCCCCAAACTGATCATGTTCGACGAACCCTCGCTGGGCCTGGCCCCGAACATCGTCGAGCAAACTTTCGAGATCATCAGGGGCATCCGCGACGCGGGTGCGACGGTGCTGATGGTCGAGCAGAACGCTTACGCTGCGCTTGAAATGTGCGATTACGCCTATCTCATCGAGGTCGGGGCGATATCGCTGCAAGGGACAGGCGACAAGCTGATCAACGATCCCCACGTCCGGCGGGCGTATCTTGGCGCCGGCGCGGCGCAAGCCTGATCGCCGGAGCCGGCGGGCCCGCTCGCCCAAGCGTGCGAGAGCCGAGCAAGTTGTATTATTATCCTATCTATAGTATGAATTGCGGAGCGGTCGTCGCCGACTTGTCGGCCGCTCGCTGAGAGGTCTTCGCGGGGAATGGACGCCATGCAGGACGTTTCGAAACCGGTGCTCGCCATAATCGGAGGCACGGGAGATCTCGGGTCCGGCCTCGCTAAGGGATGGGCTGCGGCGGGCTACAGGATCGTCATCGGCTCCCGTTCGCGCGAGAAGGCGCTCGAGTTCGCGGCGAAGCAGGGCGGGGCGATGGTCGGCGAGGACAATGTGGCGGCGGCGCGTCTTGGCGATATCGTCGTTCTCGCCGTGCCGTTCGCGAGCCATGACCAGACGATCGCAGAAATTAGGGACGCCGTGCAAGGCAAGATCGTCATCGATGCGGTCGTGCCGCTCATCCCGCCGAAAGTGTCGACCGTCCAACTTCCCGGCGAGGGCTCGGCCGCGCTGATCGCCAAACGCCTGTTGGGTGAGGGCGTGCGCGTCGTCTCGGCGTTCCACAACGTAGGCGCCGCGAAGCTTCACGCGGGCGGGCGCGCCGATTGCGACGTGCTCGTCTTCAGCGATGACAAGGAGGCGCGCAACGCCGTCATCGCGCTCGCGGGCGTCGTCGCGCGCAGAGGGATCGGCGGCGGCGCGCTCGCCAATTCCGCGGCGGCGGAAGCCCTGACCTCGGTGTTGATTTGGATCAACCGCCAATACAAAGTGAGCGGCGCCGGAATCGTGATCTCCGGTCTCGATGCAACAGGTTCCCCTTAGTCGCCGATGAGCTTGACGCCTGTTTCGCTATTCGCCCTTCCGGGCGTTCCCCTGATCGAGCCAGGCGACGACTTGGCCGCTATCCTCACGAGCGTCTTGCGGCTGAGCGAGGTCGGGCTGCGGGCTGGCGACGTGCTGGTGGTCGCGCAGAAGATTGTCTCGAAGGCGGAAGGTCGTTATGTCCAACTGGACTCGGTCAGGCCGTCGCCACGCGCGATCGAAATTGCGGGCAAGACGGGCAAGGACCCTCGCTATGTCGAATTGGTGCTCTCGGAGTCCGAGGACATCGTCAAGGTCGGCCCGCATGTCGTCATCGCCGCTCACAAGCTCGGGTTCGTGATGGCGAACGCCGGCATTGACGAATCCAACATCCGCCACGAAGCCGGCTTGGCCCGTGTGCTGCTGCTGCCGAGCGATCCCGACGAAGCCGCGCGGCGCTTGAAGGCGAGCCTCGATGCGGCGTTCGGCGTCTCCATCGGCGTCGTCATCAATGACAGTTTTGGGCGCCCCTGGCGGAACGGAGTTGTCGGCGTCGCGCTTGGCGCGGCCGGGATTCCCTCGCTCGTCGATCGGGTCGGCGCCGAGGATTTGTTCGGCCGCAAGTTGAAGGTCACCGAAATCGCCTTTGCCGACGAGCTCGCCTCGGCCGCCTCAATGCTGATGGGCCAAGCCGGAGAAGGTCTGCCCGTGGTCCTGGCGCGGGGTCTGCGTCTCGATGCGCCGGAGCGGCCCGCCGCCGCGCTGATCCGCAGCCGCGAACGGGACATGTTCCGATGAGAGCCGCGCCAGCCTCTCGCGCTCCCGCCGGCCGCGTGGTTGCGTTGTGCGGCGGCGTCGGCGGGGCCAAGCTCGCCTTCGGGCTCGAGCGCGCGCTCGGCGGGGCGCTCACGCTCATTGTCAACGCAGGCGACGACTTCGAGCATCTCGGGCTCGCGATCTGCCCGGATATTGACACCGTGCTCTACACGCTCGGCGGGCTGGCCGACAAAGAGCGGGGTTGGGGGCGCGCTGGCGAGAGCTGGAACTTCATGGCGAGCCTCGGCGAACTCGGCGGCGAAACCTGGTTCAACCTCGGCGACCGCGACCTCGCGCTGCATGTCTGGCGGACCCAGCAGCTGCGCGAGGGGCGCTCGTTGACTCAGATCGTCGCCGAAGTTGCGCGGCGGTTCGGCATTCGAGCCACGATCCTGCCGATGTCGGACGATCCTGTCCGCACCATCATAGAGACGTCCGACGGCGCGCTCGCGTTCCAGCGCTATTTCGTCGAACGCCGCTGCGCTCCGTCCGTGCTGGCGATCGATTTCGATGGCGCCGACCGGGCGAGACTGTCGACGCCGGTGCGGGACGCCTTGCAGGCGTCGGACTTGACCGCGATCGTGATCTGCCCTTCCAATCCGTTTCTGAGCGTCGATCCAATCCTCGCGATCCCGGGGCTGCGCGCGCTGATCGAGGCCGCCAAGGCGCCCGTCGTGGCGGTATCGCCGCTCATCGGCGGCGCCGCCGTAAAGGGGCCGACAGCCAAGATCATGGCGGAGCTGCACACGCCCGCCACGCCGCTCGCGATCGCCGATCATTATCGCGGCCTCATCGACGGTCTCGTGATCGACGTCGCCGACGAAGCGGCCAGCGGTTCGCTAGGCGTCGCGGTCAAGGCGACGCGCACGTTGATGACGAGCGACGCGGACCGAGAGCGGCTCGCGCGCCAGGTCTTGGCGTTCGCCGGGGAAATCGAGTCGGAGGCGTCGCGCGCGCCATGATCGCTAGAATGACCCAGGGCGGGGCGTGGGCGATCGTGCCGGTCAAGCGGTTCGATCGGGCGAAGTCACGCCTTGCGGGCGTTTTCACCCCGAGCGAACGCGCCGCGCTCGCCAAAGCTATGCTCGGCGACGTGCTGGAACAGCTTCTATGCGCGCGCAGCTTGTCGGGCGTCGTCGTCGTTACCGACGACGCCGACGCCTGCGCGATGGCGGCCGAGTTCGGCTTCGAGACAGAGGCTGACCCCCGCGAGGATGGCGTCAACGACGCGGTGCTTCGAGGCGTTGGATACGCGCGCGCCCGAGGCGCCTCGGCCATCGTTGTCGCGCCCGGCGACATCCCGTTCGTAACGGCCCGCGAACTCGAGGCGGTTGTGAGCGCCCTCGCCTCGGCGAGCGTGGCGCTCGCGCCAGCCGCGCGCGACGGCGGGACCAATATTCTCGGCCTGGCCCCCCCCGATGCGATTTCGCCGGCCTTCGGCGAGAACAGTTTCGCGCGCCACCATGCCGCCGCCAAAGCGCTCGGGGCGGAAGCCTTCGTTCTCGCCTTGCCGGGCGCGAGCCGGGACGTCGACGTCGCGGCCGATCTCGCCGCCGCCGCGACGCTTGCCGGCGGACGGCGCACCCGCGCATGGCTCGTTCGCTTCGACCTGGCCAAGCGCTCGGTGAGTGAACGACAATGCTACAGGGGGACGCCGTGACGAGTCCGTTCGCGCTTGCGCAAGGTTTTTCCCACGGGTCTCTCTTGACCCGCGAACAAGCGCTCTCGCTTGTCGCTACGCGCGACCTCTCCGCGCTTCTAGCGGCGGCCGCGAGGCGGCGCGACGCGGCCCATAGCAACGTCGTGTCCTACTCCCGCAAGGTGTTCATTCCGCTCACGCAGCTCTGCCGCGACGTTTGCCATTACTGCGCCTTCGCTCATCCGCCGCGTCGGGGGGCGCGCGCCTATCTCACGCCGGACGAGGCGCTGGGGATCGCCGAGGCCGGCAAACGGGCGGGGTGCAAGGAGGCGCTATTCACGCTCGGGGACAAGCCGGAGCTTCGCTACAAGGCAGCGCGCGACGAACTGCGCGCGCTGGGGCATGAAACGACGCTCGGCTATCTCGCCGATGTCGCAGCGCTCGTTCGCGAACGGACCGGTCTGCTGCCGCACGTCAATCCCGGCGTAATGGGCGACGACGATCTCGTCGCATTGCGGCGCGTCTCGATCTCGCAAGGTCTCATGCTCGAGAGCGCCTCCGCGCGGCTGTGCGGCAAAGGGCAGGCTCATCACGGCTCGCCCGACAAGCGCCCCGAGGCGCGCCTCGAAACGCTAAGGCGCGCGGGCGAGCTGGGAATTCCCTTCACGTCGGGCCTTCTGATCGGCATCGGCGAGACGCGCGAGGAACGTATCGACGCGCTGCTCGCGTTGCGCGATCTCAATGACGCCTACGGCCATATCCAGGAGATCATCGTCCAGAACTTCCAACCCAAGCGCGGCACGCGCATGGCCGACGTCGCGCCGCCCTCGCTTGAGGAGCACCAGCGGACGATCGCGATCGCGCGCCTCCTCTTCGAGCCGTCCATGAACATCCAGGCGCCGCCGAACCTCAGCCCCGACGGCCTCGCGCAACTCGTCGCCGCTGGAATCAACGACTGGGGCGGCGTGTCGCCTGTGACGATCGATCATGTCAATCCGGAAGCCCCTTGGCCGCATTTGAACGACCTCGCGCGCGCGACGCGCAGAGCCGGCAAGACGCTAAGCGAGCGATTGGCGATCTATCCGAGCTATGCGCGACATGCTGAAAAATGGATCGACGCCGACCTTCGCAAGCCGTTGTTCGACCTCGTCGACGCGGACGGCTGGCCATGCGAGGACGATTGGCGCGTCGGCCGCGCCGATCCGCTGCCCGCGCGCGACGCCGCGCTGCTCGCCTCGAGGGCGCGCAGGCGCGCTCCGGACGAACTGCGTGCGATACTCGACAGGGCGCGCGACGGCGTAACGCTCGGCGAAGCGGACATCGTCCGGCTGTTCCGCGCGCGGGGGGACGCGTTCGCGGCGGTGTGCCGCGCGGCGGACGATTTGCGGCGCGAGGTTAACGGCGACGTCGTCAGCTACGTTGTGACGCGCAACATCAACTACACCAACATCTGTTCGTTCAAGTGCCAGTTCTGCGCGTTCTCGAAAGGCAAGCTCAGCGAGAATCTTCGCGGCCGGCCCTACGACCTCGACATGGCGGAGGTCGCTGCGAGGGTTCGCGAGGCCTGGCTGCGAGGCGCGACGGAAGTCTGCATGCAGGGCGGCATCCACCCCTCGTATACCGGCGAGAAATATCTCGAGATTTGTCGCGTGACGAAGGCGGCCGCGCCCAATGTCCACATTCACGCCTTTTCCCCGCTGGAAGTGTCGCAGGGGGCCAAGACGCTCGGCCTCTCCGTCGAAACGTTTCTCGCCGAGTTGAAGGAGGCCGGCCTTGGCACCTTGCCGGGAACGGCAGCCGAAATCCTGGACGACGAGGTCCGCCAAACACTCTGCCCGGACAAGGTGAACACGGCGCAATGGCTCGACGTCGTGCGCGCGGCGCATCGCGTCGGCCTGCGTTCGACAGCGACGATCATGTTCGGGCATGTCGATCGTTACGAGCATTGGGCGCGCCATCTCCTGCGCGTGCGACGCTTGCAGATGGAGACGGGCGGCTTCACGGAATTCGTGCCGCTGCCGTTCGTCCATATGGAATCGCCGATCTATCTCAAGGGGCGCTCGCGACCGGGACCTACGTTCCGTGAAGTCATGCTCATGCACGCAGTGGCGCGCCTGATTCTCCATCCGCATATCGTCAACATTCAAGCTTCGTGGGTGAAGCTCGGAGAGGACGGCGTGGGCGCGTGTCTGAACGCGGGCGTCAACGATCTCGGCGGGACGCTGATGGACGAGAGCATCTCCCGCGCCGCCGGCGCCAGCCACGGCCATGAGATGACGCCGCAGCGCCTAGAAGCGATCATTCAGAGCGCCGGACGTATTCCGCGTCAGCGCACGACCCTATACGACGACGCGCCTTCGGGGCGGCGGACGCGTTCCTTCGACGCCGCGCGCGCGCTCGACCAAGTCTTGGCCGAAGCGGGGCCTGAGCGGCACGCGGCCCGGTGAGATCCGGCGGTCGCGGGGCGGGTTTGCGATTGATCATCCTAATGTTAGTATGATAGCCTCACTTCACGGTCGAGGTCGGCGGGACGGGAGATGGCGGAGCCAATGAAGTCAGGAGCCAACAGAGCTCTAGTGGACGCGCCCGAGATCGTCGACGCTGCGATACGTCGTTCGGCAATCGAGGTCGCGCGGGCGCGAAACATCGTGTTGCCTACGTTCGCGCAGCTCTCGGGTCGGGCGCCGATGCCCGAACATATCATGGCGCGGCTGCTGCAGACGGATGCCGACGCGCCGTCGGCGGACAATCTATGGCGCGTGCAATGGCGGAACGCGCGCGACCGTCGAGGCCAGATCGCGGTTCCCGACCATATCGTGTTGCCGGAAGCGCTCACCGGCGTGAAGGCGCCGATCATCGTCCTGCTCGGCTCTCGCTTTCCGATGATCGGCGCGCACAAAGTCCTGCCAGCTTATGCGGGTCTCGTTACGCGGCTCGTCACCGGCGGCTTCGATCCGGCGCGTCACCGCGCGGTCTGGCCCTCCACCGGAAACTACTGCCGTGGCGGCGTGGCGATCTCGCGCATTCTGGGCTGCGACGGCGTCGCGGTGTTGCCGGAGGGCATGAGTCGCGAGCGCTACGAATGGCTGGGCCGGTGGGTCAACGACCCCTCGCACATCGTGCGCACGGTCGGCACCGAAAGCAACGTCAAGGAGATCTACGACAAGTGCCATGAACTGGCTGCGTCAAAGGACAACGTCATCCTCAACCAGTTTTCCTCGTTCTCGAATTACATGGCGCACTATGTTTGCACGGGGGCGGCCTGCGGAAGCGTCTTCGACCATGTCGCGGCGAAGCGGCAGGGTTTGCGGCTGACCGCGTTCGTCTCGGCGACTGGCTCGGCCGGCACCATCGCGGCGGGGGACTATCTGAAGAAGACGTATGGAACGCGCATCGCCGCCGTCGAGGCGCTCGAATGTCCGACCATGCTCGAGAACGGTTACGGCGAACATAACATCCAGGGAATTGGCGACAAGCACATCCCGCTGATCCACAATGTGCTGAATACGGATTTCGTCATCGCCGTCTCGGACCGCGTGACCGACAAGTTGAACCTGATGTTCAACTCAGCCGAGGGCCGGGCTTATCTCTCCGCGCGGGCCGATCTCGATCCGGAGCTAGTCGCCCTGTCCGGAGAGATCGGCATATCCGGGCTCGCCAACATTGTCGCGGCGATCAAGCTTGCGCGGACCAAGGGCTATGGTCCCGACGACGCCGTCGTGACGATCGCGACGGACAGCGCCCGGCTCTACCAAACCGAGGCGCAGGGAGCGCGCGCGAAGTTCTTTCCCGAAGGGTTCACCGCCGCGGATGCGGCCGATGTGTTCGCATCGTGCCTGGGGCGCGCGTCGAACGAAAACGTTCTGGAACTGGGTCCCGCCGAGCGGCGGCGCATCTTCAATCTCGGATATTACACCTGGGTCGAGCAGCAGGGTGTTTCGGTCGAGGATTTCGACAGCCGCAAGGACCCCTCGTTCTGGTCCGACGTGGCCGCCGCGGCGTCGGCGTGGGACGGCCTCATCGACGCATTTAACGCCGAGGCCGGAGTCGATTGATCGGCATCGCCGGTGCGACGCTGAAGGAGGAATGGGTGCTCGAATCCCCCGTACAGCCTTACGCCAAGCTGAGGGAAAACCTCGCTGAGCGCGACAGGAGCCTGCGCGAGAAGGTCATGTCGCTGCAGGAGGCCGCCTCGTTCGTTCAGGACGGAATGACCGTCGGCGTCGGGGGCTCGACGATGTCGCGCACGCCGATGGCGATGCTGTGGGAGCTGATCCGGCAGCGCCGCAAGCATCTCACCTGCGCGCGCTGCATCGTCTCGACCGACGGCGACCTGCTCTTCGGCTCCGGCGTCGCGGACGAGATCGTCACCAGTTGGTTTGCGCAGGGCATTCTCTGGGGCCTCTCCAAAGTGATGCGGCTCCATGTTGAGAAGGGCGACAAACGATTCCAGGAATGGAGCCATATGGCGATCGGCATGCGATTTCGCGCCGGAGCCATGGGCGTGCCGTTCCTGCCCATTCGCTCAATGCTCGGCTCCGACGTCTTGAAACAGCGGCCGGAGCCAAGAGAAATCGAGTGCCCGTTCACCAAAGAGAAACTGCTGCTGGTCCCGGCGCTCAATCCCGACGTCGCTCTGATCCATGTGCAGCGCTGCGACGCTTACGGCAACGCGCAGATCGACGGCTTGCAGTTCATGGACATCGATCTCGCGATGGCGGCCAACAGCGTGATCCTGACCACCGAGCGCATCGTCTCGAACGATCAAATTCGGCGGGCCCCGGATCAGACGAAGATTCCCTTCTTCTGTGTCGACGCCGTGGTCGAGGTTCCCTTCGGCTCGGCTCCGCACGAGTGTTACGGGCTCTACGAGCCGATGATGGGGCACATGGAGTCCTATGTCGCGCAGGTGAACGCGGAGCCGGACAAGGGCATGCGCGAGTATCTCGAACACTATGTCTATGGTCCGAAATCGTGGAGCGAGTTCCTAACGCTCATCGGGATGGAAGAGGTCCTCGAGGCGAGTCGGCGCGGCCGGAGCATCTACAATGACTGAGTCGTTGCGCTACACCGCTTCGGAAATGCTCGCCGTCTTGAGCGCGCGCCAACTCAAGGACGGGCAAGTCGTATTCGCCGGCATCGGCGTCCCGCTGCTTGCGGCGACCCTTGCGCAGCGGTTGCGTTGTCCCGGGCTCACCATCCTTTTCGAGGGCGGCGTCATCGGCGCTTTCGTCGAGCCCGGCAAGCTTCCGCCGTCGACCAACGATCAACGCTGCACCAAACGCGCGAACATGGTGCTCGGCAGCGCGGAAGTGCTGCTCTTGTTGCAGCGCGGTTATGTCGACGTCGGCTTCATGGGCGGCGCGCAGATCGACCAGTACGGGAATCTGAACTCGTCGTTCATCGGCGATCCCGCCGCGCCGAAGACGCGCCTGCCCGGAACGGGCGGCGGCAACGACATCTCCAGCCTCACGAACATGATCGTCACGATGAAGCACGAAAAGCGTCGCTTCGTGGAGCATGTCGATTTCATAACCAGCCCGGGCTTCCTGCGCGGGGGTAAGACGCGCGCGGAAAGCGGCCTCATCGCGGGCGGCATGTTCCGCGTGATCACGGAACTCGCGGTGTTCGGCTTTGAGGACGAGACGCGGCGAATGACCGTGCTCGCGCTCAATCCCGGCGTGAGCCGGGAGGCGGTGCAGGACAACACCGGCTTCGCGCTCGAATTCCACGAGCGGATCGCCGTGACCGAGCCGCCGTCGAACCATGAACTCGAAACCTTGCGGATGCTCGACCCTGAGCGCCTTTTTACCGCCTGACGCTGACACTTCGGAGGCAACTCATGACCAGTCTCACCAAGACGTTCGGCGTCGCCGCGCGAAACTTCACCGCCTATCCCGAAATGCCGGACGCGAAGGCGCTCGTCGAATATGGCGTCCGAGTCGAGGAACTCGGCTACGACTCGGTTTGGGTCTGGGATCACATTCTGCTCGGCGTCGAGCCCAACTTCCCGATCATCGACTCGCTAACCGTGCTCACCGGCATCGCCGCCCGCACCCGGCGGATCAAGCTCGGCACCGGCATCCTGGTGCTGCCGCTGCGCAATCCCGTTACGCTCGCCAAGCAGCTCTCCAGCATGGATCAGCTCTCCGAGGGGCGGATGATCATGGGCATGGCGTCCGGCTGGTATAAGCGCGAGTTCGACGCCGTCGGCATCCCGTTCGACAAGCGCGGCAAGCTGATGGACGAGAATCTCGAAATCATGAACCGCTTGTGGACCGAGGACAAAGTCTCCGGGAAATACACGAACCACGACATTTCCGCTGCGGTCATGTATCCCAAGCCCTATCAACAGCCGCGCATGCCGATTCTGATCGGCGGTTATGTCGACAAGGTCCTGCACCGCGCGGCGACGGTGGGCGACGGTTGGCTGACGTATTTCTATCGGCCCGAGGCGTTCAAGAAGTCTTGGGACAAGATTCGCAATTTCGCGCACGAGGGCGGTAAGGACCCGGAGGCGTTGATGAACGCCTCGCAACTGCCGATCATGGTAGGTCCGTCGCGCGAGGCCGTCCAGGACGAGATGATGGATTGGCTGAACAAGGAATGGGACTTTCCCGCGCATAGCGACTGCTCGCGCGAGAGCGCGATCATGGGCACTGTCGACGATTGCGTCGCGCAATTGCGCGAGCACCTCGCGGTCGGCGTGCAGAAGATCATCTTCGTCCCCTACAAATATCGGGCCGACCAGATCGAAACCATCGCGCGCGAGATCATTCCGCGACTGAAGGCGCTCTGAGCCGCGCCGCCCTCTATCGGAGACAATCGAAATGACCGATCCCAACCGCAAGAAAATCATCGACAAGATCGACGCGAGCAAAGACCAGGCCATCAAATTCCTTCAAGACATGATCGCCATTCCCAGCGTGACCGGCGACGAAGCGGCGATCCAGAAGTTCGTCGCGGGCTACATGGGCGCAATCGGTCTTGATGTCGACATGTGGGAGACCGACTGGGAGGCGCTCAAGAAGCATCCTGGATATCGCCCGGTCGATCGCGGTTATGTGGGCCGCCCCAACATCGTGGCGACGTTGAAGGGCGCCGGCGGCGGTCGCTCGCTGCTTCTCAATGGACATACCGACGTCATTCCGGTCGGCAAGGGCGAGGGGTGGAGCGACGATCCGTGGTCGGCGCGCATCAAGAACGGCCGCGTTTACGGCCGGGGCTCCTGCGACATGAAAAGCGGCGTCGCAAGCCATATTCTGGCCGTGCAATATCTCAAGGAATTAGGCCTGACGCTGAAGGGCGACGTGATGATCAACGTCGTCGTCGACGAGGAGGTGAGCGGCCACGGCACACTCGACACGGTCATTCGCGGCTACAAGGCCGACGCCGGCATTTCCGGCGAGACGAGCGACCTCGCGGTGCAGCCTGCGTGCATCGGGCGCATCTGGTTCGAAATCGAGATTCACGGCAAGCCGGCCGGCATCCAGCAGCGCTATGAGGGCATCAGCGGCATCGATCTGGGCAACAAGATCGCCAAGGCGGTCGCCGATCTCGAGGCCAAACGCGTCGCGACTGTCACGCATCCGCTCTATCCCAGCGCAATCGACTCATTGCCCTGCATCGTCGGGAGCTTCCAGGCCGGCAATTATCCCAGCGCCTTTCCCGCCAATTGCCTGCTGAAGGGCAGCATTGGAACGGTGCCCGGCGAGGACCACGAAGGCGTCAAGCGCAGCCTCGTCGAGCAGGTGGCGCGCGCCGCCGCCCAAGATCCCTGGATGAAGGACCATCCGCCGAAGGTTCGCTTCGTGGGCTACGACGCCGAGGCCTCGGAAATTCCGCGCAACCATCCGATCGTCGAGACGGTGTCGCGCGCTTATACCGAAATCACGGGCAAGCAACCCGTGATCAGCGGTCGCCAGGGCGCCGCCGACACGCGTTTCCTCAACAGCTACGGCAAGACGCCGACGGTGATCTTCGGGCCGGGGTCGACGGCGGTGATGCACGCCGACGACGAATATGTCGCGATCGACGATTACATCACCGCGATCAAGGTGATGGCGCTCAGCATCTACGATTGGTGCAACGCGGACCCGGTGCGTTGAGGTGAGGGCGGCCGCGAGCGGCCAAGGCGTCGGCGCCTCGCTAGAACGCAAGGAGGACGACCGCTTCCTGCGCGGACGCGGTCAATACGTCGGCGACGTGCGGCTTCCCGGGATGAAGGATGTCGCCTTCCTCCGCTCGCCGCTCGCGCACGCCAGGATCGGGGCCGTCCATATCCCCGAAGCGAACCGCGACAAGGTGTTCACCGCCGCGGATCTCGACGGCGTAAAGCCGATCGTCGCAGTCTCAGGTCTCCCCGGCTTCAAGGTTTCCGAGCAGCCTGCGCTTGCCCGCGACAAGGTTCGCCAGGTCGGCGAACTCATCGCGATGTGTCTCGGGCGCACGCGCGCCGAGGCGGAGGATGTGGCCGAGAGCGTCGCGGTCGATCTCGACGAGCTGCCCGCCGTTCACGACATGCTGGCGGCGCGCCGCCCCGACTCGACGCTGCTTCACGAGCATTGGGGCGACAACGTCTTTCTCGAGACTTTCGTCGACGTCAATATCGAGGCCGCGTTCGACGCGCCGATCCGCATATCGAAGGAAATCTCGACCGCGCGTCAAAGTATGGCGCCGATGGAAGGCCGCGGAACCGTCGCGACGTGGGACAGCCGCAAAGAGCAGCTGGTGCTCTACACCGGCAGCCAGATGCCGCACATCGTGCGCTCCGGCCTCGCCGAGTGCCTTGGCCTCAATGAAGCGCAAGTGCGGATCGTTTCGCCCGACGTCGGCGGCGGTTTCGGTTACAAGGGCATCCTGCTGCCCGAGGACATCTGCTTGGGTTGGCTCGCGATGCGCTGCGGCCATCCCGTTCGATGGATCGAAGATCGGCGCGAGCATTTGACGGCGGGCGCGAATTGCCGCGAACACCACTACCGCATCACCGTTTATGCCGACCGGGATGGCAAGCTACGCGGCGTCGACTGCGAGGCGACAGTGGATTCCGGCGCCTATTCCTCCTATCCGTTTTCGGCCTGCCTCGAAGCGGCGCAGGTCGCGAGCATCCTGCCGGGCCCTTACGACTTTCCCTCGTATCGCTGTCGGACGTGGTCGGTCGCGACCAACAAATGCCCGATTCTGCCCTATCGCGGCGTCGCGCGCACCGGCGTCTGCTTCGCGCTTGAATTAATGCTCGACGCGGTCGCGCGCGAAGCCGGGTTGGAGCCGCACGAGGTGCGGATGAAGAACCTCGTGCGACCCGAGCAGATGCCGTTCGACAACATCACGCGTAAGCATTTCGACAGCGGCGACTATCCCGAGGCTTTGCGCCGCGCGCTCGCGCTCGTCGAGCTCGAAGGGATTCGCGAGCGGCAAAAACGGCCCGAGCCCGACGGACGTCTGATCGGCGTGGGTATCGGGATTTATTGCGAACAGGGCGCGCACGGCACGTCTGTCTACGCCGGTTGGGGCATCCCGATGGTTCCGGGCTTTGAACAGGCGACGGCGCGCATGACGCCGGACGGCGGGCTGGAGCTGCGCGTCGGCGTCCACTCGCACGGCCAAAGCATGGAGACGACCCTTGCGCAGGTCGCTCACGAAATCCTCGGCGTCGACGTCGCCAGGATCAAGGTCGTGCACGGCGACACGGAATATACGCCCTATTCCACCGGCACCTGGGGGTCTCGCTCGGCGGTGATGGCCGGCGGCGCTGTCGCGACGGCGTGTAAGGAAATCGCGCGCCGCGCGGAGACGATCGGCGCGCGTCTGCTGCAAGCCGATCCGAGCGCGGTGAAGTTCGTCGACGGCGCGGTGAGAACCGCGACCGGCAGCGTCAGTCTGCAAGAGATCGCGCGCACTTGGTATCGGCGCCCGCAAGATCTTCCGCCCTCGGTCGATCCGCGTGGCCTCGAGGCGACGATCGGCTACAAGCCGGTACGCGACTCCGGGACGTTCAGCTACGCCGCCCATATCGCCACGGTCGCCGTCGATCCCGAGATGGGCGGCGTCGAAATCCTCGACTATGTGATCGTCGAAGACGCCGGGAAGCTGATCAATCCCATGGTGGCGGATGGGCAAATCTATGGTGGTCTCGCGCAGGGCATCGGAACCGCGCTCTATGAGGAGATGCGGTTTGACGCGTCCGGCCAGCCGCTCGCATCGACTTTCGCCGACTATATCCTGCCCGGAGCGACGGAGACGCCGGCGCCCCGCCTTGCGCATATGGAGACACTGTCGCCCTACACCGAGTTCGGCGTGAAGGGACTGGGCGAAGGGGGCGCCATCGCGCCGCCGGCGGCGATCGGCAACGCGATCAATGACGCGCTTCGCCCGC
Organism: Roseiarcus sp.; assembly: GCA_050012775.1. Lineage (GTDB taxonomy): Bacteria > Pseudomonadota > Alphaproteobacteria > Rhizobiales > Beijerinckiaceae > Roseiarcus. The sequence goes on along the minus strand of JBEKGN010000043.1, from coordinate 7,393 downwards.
TCGGCGCCGAGGTTCTGCATGCGCCGATGACGCCGCGTCGCGTGCTCGAAGCGATCGAAGCCGCCAAACGGTCGAGCGCCGCCGGAGCGCACCCATGAAGCCGGTCGACTTCGATTACGCGCGCCCGTCGACCGTCGAAGCGGCGTTGGCGCTGCTCGCCGACGCGTCGCGCTCCGCCAAGACGCTGGCGGGCGGCCAATCGCTCGGGCCGATGCTCAATATGCGGCTCGTCCGACCAGGGCTGCTGGTCGACATCACCGGCATCGAGGAATTGCGCCGCGTCGAGGATCGCGCAAATGAGATCGTGATCGGCGCCTGCGTCACCCATAGCGACATCGAGGACTGCCGGGTTCCCGATGTGACGCGCGGCGCTCTTTCCACGGTCGCGGGCGGCATCGCCTACCGCGCCGTGCGCAATCGCGGCACGATCGGCGGGAGCTTGACGCACGCCGACCCGGCGGCCGATTGGGTCGCGATCCTCTCGGCCCTCGGCGCGAAGGTGGCGCTTCGCGGCGCTTCAGGCGTCCGCGTCCTCGCTGTCGAGGATTATGTGCTCGGCGCGCTCGAATCCGACATCCGTCCCGGCGAGCTTCTCACTTCTGTTCTCGTTCCCAAACTCGGCCCCCGCGCGCGCTGGGGCTATTACAAGGCCTGCCGCAAGCCCGGCGAGTTGGCGCATGCAATCGGAGCCTTCTTGATCGATCCTGAACGCGACGTCGTCCGCGCGGTCGTCGGCGCAATCGACGCCAAGCCGGTCGTCGTCGCCGAGGCGAAGGCTCTCATCGGCGACGCGAGGCCGGAGAGGTTCGACGCCGCCGCAGTCGACGCGCTGCTCGCCCGCGCCGGTCTCGCCGACGCGATCGATCGGCGCACCCATGTCGTCGCGCTGCGGCGGGCTCTGGAAGGAGCATGGGCGTCATGACCGTCGTCACGATGACCGTCAACGGCCGCAAACTGAGCGCCGACGTCGAACCGCGCACCCATCTCGCAGATTTTCTGCGCGAGGCGCACAACCTCACGGGCACCCATATCGGCTGCGAGCATGGCGTCTGCGGCGCCTGCACGCTGTTGGTGGACGGCGTGCCCGCGCGATCCTGCATCACCCTCGCCGCGTCATGCGAGGGCGCCGAAATCACCACGATCGAGGGGCTCGACCACGACGAGATAGCGACCGAACTGCGGGAGGCGTTCAAACGCGAGCATGCGCTGCAGTGCGGCTATTGCACGCCCGGCATGATGGTCTCCGCGCGCGACCTTGTTCTGCGTCTCGAGGCGCCTGACGAGCGCGGAATCCGCGTCGCCATGAGCGGCAATCTCTGTCGCTGCACCGGCTACGTCGGCATCGTCCGGGCCGTTCAGAGCATCGTCGCGGATCGTCGCGCGCGCGGGATCGCCGCCGTCGCTGACGGCGGCCGAAAACGCCTCGGCCCGGCGGGATCGGGAAACGCCGAAGCGACGAAAGAGACAGCGGTCGCCTCGGACGACCGTCCGAAGCGAGAGTTCGCCGGACCCGCGCCTTCAGCGCCGAAATCGTTTCGCGGCGATTGGAAGCCGCAGACGTCGCTGCGCCACAACTTCCAGGTCGCCCATCCGCCCGATGAGGTCTGGAATTATTTTGGCCGGGTCGCGGAGGTCGCGAGCTGCTTGCCCGGCGTCACGCTTGACGGCGAGCCGAAGAACGGCCGCGTCGAGGGCGGCATTCGCGTAAAGGTCGGGCCGATCTCCGCGGACTTCCGCGGCGTCGCCGAGGTCGCTCGGGACGAGGCCACGCGCACCGGCGAAATCCTCGGCTCGGGCCAGGATGCGCGCAGCCATTCCACGACGATGGGGTCCGTCCGCTATTCGGTGCTGCCCGGCGCTTCGCCGGGGACGACGAACGTCGATCTCGTCATCGGCTACACGCTGACCGGCATGCTCGCCCAATTCGGCCGCGGCGGCCTCGTTCAAGATGTGGCGAGCCGGCTCATCGCGGCGTTCGCAGCGAATCTGGGAGCGCGACTGTCGCATTCCGCACACGGCGAGATGTCCGCTCCGCCGCCCGCGGTCGGCGAATTCAACGCGGGCTTGCTCGTTTTCTCGGTTCTGATCGATCGCGTGAAAAGATTCGTTTCGGCGTTGCTCGGTCGCAAAGGAGCGGAGCCGTAATGACCGGCTAACGCCGGACGGAGCGGCGCGGCAGCGCCGGGAACCGTCCAGGCTTTGTCAAAAGTCGTGAAGTCAAGCCAAATTTTGTATCGTGACTTGCCTAGAAATGATGCATAAGCGCACTCGACGCACCCTGTAACCTGACGCCGGATTGATGGGAAAATTTTCGACCATTTTCGACCGCAGCCGCGTGCCGCTCTATGTTCAAGTGGCGTCCGTGATGCGCCAGCGGATCAACTCGGGCCAGTGGGCCGAGGGCGATAAGATTTCCACGCTCGAGGAACTCGAGAAGGAATTCTCCCTGGCGCGAGTCACGATACGCCAAGCGATTGAACTTTTGCGCAACGAGGGGCTCTTGGACGCCCAGCAGGGGCGAGGCACTTTCGTTTCCGGCAGGACGAAGAACCATCGTTGGCTGAACCTCGCCACTGACTTCGATTCGCTCGTAGCCTCGCTCAAGCATAACGTGTTGAGGCACGTGCAAATCGAAGAGCACGCGTCGCCGCCGGCGTTGGGCGAGGGCGAGGGCGATCCAGCGCCGTCTTACGCGTTCCTCAGAAGCGTCCAATACAATGGCGGCGAGCCGTTTTCGGTGGTTAATCTTCATCTCGACAGCCGGATTTACACTCGGGCCGGCAAGCGCTTCACCCGTACGGCGGCGTTGCCGGAAATTGCTGAAATGGACGACGTCGTCATCGCGCACGCGAAACAGACGCTGACGATCGGCGTCGCCGACCCCGAAACCGCCGAACTTCTCAAGATCGGCCTGGGCGAGCCGACCGCCGATTGTCACCTGGTTCTGATCGACGACGAGGGGGTCGCGATCTACGTCGCGGACATTCACTACATCAAGGATTGTTTTGCGCTGACGACAGATCTTCTGGCCCTTCGCGGCCCACGCCGGAAGGACAGGATTCAAACCCGCAAACCGGGGATTGGGCGGCGATTGCCGGTTAACGCGGGGCGCTAGCGAGCGGCTTGCGCCAGCTCCAGATGCTGCAGGTCGATATCGAGCGCAAAGATTCGAACCTTGGCCCCGCTGATTAGAGCATGATCGTCTCAGGTTGAAGCATAGCCGGCGTTCGCGAGGCGCTTTCCGCATTCGTCGTTTTGGAATCGGCTGAGGGTCGATCCGACGCGCTTCCATGTGTCGTCGATATTTCGCGCGGCGGCCTTGCGCATGAGATGTTTGAGCTTGGCGAAGACCTGTTCGATCGGGTTGAGGTCCGGGCTGTAGGGCGGCGGGAAGAAGAGTTTGGCGCCGGCCGCGCGGATGGCGTTGCGGACGAGCTTGCCATTGTGGCTGCCGAGATTGTCGAGCGCGACGATGTCGCCAGGGTTCAAGGTCGACGCGAGAATCTGCTTGACGTAGGCCTTGAAGCTTTGGCCATCGATGGGTCCGTCGAACACGCAGGGCGCGTCGGTCCGGTCGTGGCGAAGCGCGGCGATAAAGGTCGGGGTTTTCCAGTGTCCGTGCGGCGTTTTGGCCGGGAGCCTTTGCCCGCATCGGCTCCAACCTCGGATCGGAGCCATGTTGGTCTTGACCCAGGTTTCAGCGATGAACGCCAGCCGGCGGGGATCGAGTTTGCGCTGATGCCGCTTCCAGCGCGCTCTGCGCCGGGCGATGTCAGGGCGATCTTGCTCGCTGGGCAGCGCCGTGTTTTTTTGAAGCCGAGGCCTTCGTCGCGGGCGAAGTCCCACACGGCGACATCGCTCGCTTCGGTCCCGCGCTCCGCGAGTTCGGCCGGCAATCGGCGCGGCGTCGCCGAGGGATCGAGAGCGATGCGCTCCAGGAGCCAGACCCTTTGGCCGGCAAGGACGAAATGACGCCGTCCGCCGATCGGCTTGGCGGCGGCGCTCGCCGTGGCCCGATAGCGCTGCGACCACTTCACGACACTCGATTCGCTCACGCCAAAGGTCTTCGCCGCCGACCGGACCGTCGCGCCCGCCATCGCCTGAGCCACGACGCGCTCATGAAGATCAAGAGCGTAGGGCTTCGCCATCCATGCTGGCCTCCGTCCAGCATGAATTTTGAATCAGATTTCGCCGCAAAAGCGAGTCCCTCCGATTCAATCGGAGGCGATCAGGCTCCAGCGCCGACGACCATCGCTCTGACCGAGTTGACGAAAAGAGCGCGCGCCCGCCGCGTTATCCGCTGTCACGCAGAAATCATCTCAAAGTCAACATACCGAGAGATTGGTTCCGTAACGTGATCGCGTGGGGGAATTTACCACCACGAAAAATAGGGGCATGCCATGAATTTCGCGGGTTCTAGGATAGGCGGCTTACGTCGCAAGCTGCTCGCTTGCGCCGCTATCGGCATCTTGGCCGGCAATGCGATCGCGCCGGCCTTCGCAAGCGGGAACGACGGCGCCACGGCGTCGCCGATCAAGCATGTGATCATCATCATCGGTGAAAATCGTAGCTTCGACCATGTGTTCGCGACCTACAAGCCGGTCAACAAAGACGAGAAGGTTCTGAATCTTCTGTCCAAGGGGATCGTGAAGGACGACGGCTCGCCCGGTCCCAACTATGGCGACGCTCTGCAATTTAACGCCTACGACTTTGACTCGTATAAGCTGACGCCGGCCAAAGCGCCCTATGCGACTTTGCCGCCCGCGCTCGTCGGCGGACCGTCGACTCCTTACGCCTGCCAATTTCTCGGCGTCACCGCCGGCACGTCTTGCGTCTCGGCGGCCAATATCGCGGTCGCCAAGACCGTCGAAAACGGCCTGGACAGCAACTACTACCAGTACCTCTTGACCGGCGGGACCGGACAGAAGAGCGGGACCCCGGACACGCGCGTCAGCTATGATGGCCAGGATGCGAGCCATCTTCCCCCCGGCCCCTATCAGCTCACGAATGCGAACTATCCCTACGACGCCTATGCCGCGAGCCCGGTGCATCGCTTCAATCAAATGCAGCAGCAGCTCGATTGCGACGCCGCCGCGGCGACGACGCAGAATGGTTGGGGTTGCTCGTCGGATCTGTACCCCTGGGTCGAAGTCACGATCGGCGCCGGTTCCAACGGCAAGGCGCAGCCCGCTAACTTCACCAACGAGTCGACCGGAGAGGGCTCCACCTCGATGGGCTTCTACAATGTTCAGAATGGCGATGCGCCCTATCTGAAATCGCTCGCCGACGCCTATTCGATGAGCGATAATTATCATCAGGCGGTGAAGGGCGGCACGGGCGCCAATCACATCATGCTGGGCACTGGGGACGCGATCTGGTTCTCCAACGGCAATGGGACGGCCACAACGCCGCCGAACGTCACGGTCAATCCGGCGGCGCCCGGAACGCCGCCGGCTGGCGACAGCAACGCTCTTAGCGAAATCGAGAACCCCAATCCGCAGCCGGGCACCAACAACTACTACACCCAGGACGGTTACGGCGGCGGGTCTGGATCTCCCACGGCGGTGAGCCCCTCGGCGAACTACGGCGGCGGCTCCTACGTCAATTGTCAGGATACGACGCAGCCCGGCGTGGCGCCGGAAGTGAACTATCTCAACGCGCTGCCGAACAAGGTGAAGCCGAACTGCGACAGCGGTCACTTCTATCTCGTCAACAACTACAATCCCGGCTATTTCGGGGATGGCAGCAACGCCTATACCGATCAGAACCCGAACAACTATGTCTACACGATCCCGCCTTCCGCCGTGACGAACATCGGCGATCGGTTGAACGCGCAATCCGTCTCGTGGGCGTATTTCGGCGATCAATGGGATGAATATCTGAATGATAAATACGATCTGAGCCCCACCGACGAGTATTGCAACATCTGCAACTGGGCGCAGTACTCGACGGATATCATGACGAACCCCGCGCAGCGCGCCGCCCACCTGAAGGACACCGCGGATCTCTATTCGGGGATTTCCTCTGGAAGCCTTCCGGCGGTCTCGTACGTCAAGCCCAGCGGCTTGGTTGACGGGCATCCGGCCTCCTCGAAGCTGATCCTCTTCGAAGGCTTTGTGAAGAAGATTGTCGAGGGCGTGCAGGCCAATCCGGCCCTGGCGGGCAACACCGCAATCTTCATCACGTTTGACGAAGGTGGCGGTTATTGGGACTCTGGGTATGTTCAGCCGCTCGACTTTTTCGGCGACGGCACCCGCATTCCCTTGATCGTGGTGTCTCCCTTCAGCAAAGGCGGCCATATCTCGCACACCTACTCCGATCACGTCTCGACCTTGAAATTCATCGAGCGTAATTGGCGCCTCACCCCGATCACGGCGCGCAGCCGCGACAATTTGCCGAACCCGATTGTCGCCGGGAACCCCTATGTCCCGGTCAATTCGCCGGCCATCGGCGATTTGTTCGACCTGTTCGACTTCGATCACGGCGACTGGAATCACTGAGTGATTAGGGCGGCTTGAAAACCGCTTCTCGACGCCGGCTTGCGATCCAAGCCGGCGTCTCTTTTCCGGCGCCGGCTCGGCGGCTCTTGCGCGCGCCGAACAGCCTCTCGAATTCGCGCCGTCGACGATCGTGCGCCTCATCGTAGGGCGGAGCGATTGCGCTTCTCGATGCGGTTTACTCGCGCTCGCCGGCCCACCGCGGCGAGGCCGCGCGAGTCACTTTCTTGTCATTGGGGTGCGACATGGTCTGTCGAGTTCCTTCGTATCTAGATGTCGCCAACACCTCCCGGAGCCAGCGCCTTCCGACGACGGACCGCTCGGCGCGTCGGGGTTCCGGCGGGAGCAGAGTCATGTCTTTTCGGTCTCGGGCGTTTTCCGACATTGCTTTGGGGCGCTTATGGCCGCGAGTCATCTGCGGAGCGTCCCTCGGCGCGATGCTATTGACGTCGTACGCGCTGGCTGACTCGAGCCCACCGACGGTCAGTGCGGCGGCGGCGACGTCCAGCAGCGCCGTCGCGGCGCCGACCGTACAACCGGAATTCGCGGAGCAGCCCGTCAACGCTGCCGGCGCGGCGGCCGCGCCGTCGACAAGCCCGAGCGGCTCGGGGCCTCTCGGGTTCTTGAGCACGGCCTCGCACAGCTCCAACCTGCTGGGCGACATGTGGGGCGTGAGGCCGTTCTTGAGCAAATACGGCATGACGCTCACTGCGGTCGAGAACAGCGAATTGTTCGGCAATGTCAGCGGCGGCCTCCGTCAAGGCCTCGAATACAACGGCCTGACCACCGTGACGCTGCAAATGGACACGCAGCGCGCGTTCGGCCTCAACGGCGGCTTGTTCAACGTCAGCGCCGAGCAGATCCACGGCGGCAACCTCAGCGCCTCGAATCTTTAC
>JBEKGN010000042.1:0-29965 GCA_050012775.1 Roseiarcus sp. | reverse complement strand
AGCGACCCGATCCTATCGAAGAGACGCGATGACCACCCTTAAGCGCCGGTCCGGCGGGCTCCGCTATATGCGGAGCTCCGCCCGCCGGACCTCAGCGAAAATCTCCACCACTTCCGTGGACGCTAACTTCGATGTCGAAACGTCCGCGACAGCACCTGTCACCGCCGCAAGAGGTGCGCCCTTCGTCCACATGGGCAAAGATATGGAGAACTGCGCCCCTTGTCGGCGCTATCTGCGTTGCGCTGTTTGGCTTTTTGCAGAACGGCGACACGGTCGTCGGAAATGCGACCAAGCTAACGTCCTGGCTTCGAGATGACGCGCACTTTAAGGGGACCTGGTGGAACGGCGAGGGCGAGGTGATAGACGATGGCACGGCCGCCGCCGCGCCCGAAGATGTTGTTTGGATGAGTCTCGACTCCACAGGTGGTCGCCTAATTGGAACCGTACATAGCCCGAAGCTCTGCGCCTACTTTCCTTGGCCGTACGTCTCATTCGAGGGGACTAACAGTTTGTTCGGCGCGTCCGGCCGCGCCTTCGACATTGTAGAGGGCAAGGTTACAACGTTAGATCACTTTCGATTAAAGCTGCGGGGCGACGGAGACCTGCTGTTGCTTCAGGGCGACGAGGACGGGCCTGTCTTCAAGAAAACTGTCACCCTCCACCGAATGGCGGCCGAGGCAAAGGATCGGTTGGAGGGCGTGGGGGAACTGTGCGAGGACTTCATGAGGATTGTCCCCGCGTTGAGAGACCGAAAGAGACAGTAGGGATCATTGGCCCTGCCTGTACAGTGGTGCCGAGCGGTGGGCAACAGCGGTGAGCCGACCGAGCCGCGCAGGTTTCCGACGCAAGCAACCGAAGCGAGCGACCCGACGGCGCTTGGCAATTTGTCCGTTTTGGCGGTTTTTTGCTCACGGACATTTTGCGTGTCGCTTGCTCGGTCTTGTCGCAAAGCAAATGATTGTCGCTAGCGGTTTTGAAAATCGGCGCTGGAGCCGAAAGAGTGTAGCGTTTCCGTGCGAAAGCAACATTTTGCCAACTTGTCGTTTTTTGGCGCATGGTTTGGCTCAGCGACATCTTGGCTGTCGCCAGGTTGGTTTCCGGCCGTACACCGGCGCTGTCACTCGCACTCCTCGATTGCATCGGATTTCTGTGACCTTGCCGGCATTCGAGCCGTTGCTGCGCCGACGAAGAGCCTGAACTTCCGCGGGCCACCGATGTCGTTAGGATCATGATTTTCGCTCTTGCGACGCCATATCTTTGTCGCAAGTGAAGTCACTGATGCCCGGCGAGCGCGCGTGTCAGGGCCGCTTCCTTATTGATGAGCCCTTTGCCCTTCTCCGCCTTCTTAGCTCCGTGCTTCAATAGTGCACTTTCGAAGATTTTGTACTGGCCGGGCTTCAGGCGAAGATGAATGCTGTGCGGCTTGGCCTTGGGGAGCGGCTCGCCTTTGAGGATTGAAGGCAGCTCTTTCGCCGTGCACTTCGAAGCGTGAGCGAGAGCCTGCATGACAAGCGCGTCGTGCTCGTCGCCCTCCTGAATATCCTTGAAATGCTGCACAATGATCGCCAGCTTCGTCCAGCCAATCGCAGCCAACTCTTTCGACGGTAGGTCGAGGTGGCCGAGGGCCTGACCGATAGCGAGGTGATAATAGAGCTTTCGCCGGCTGGTCTTCTTGCTGTGACTGAGGCCACCAACGCTTCCGGGGGCTTCCAATTCGAGGGCCACAAGGGCCTTCGCGAGGTCAATGGGGTTTTCGTTCGGCGTTGCTATCAGCCGTTCGACGTCCTTCAAAGCTGCCGACTTCTTCTTGGCTGTCATCGTCGCCTCTCCCGCACGTTGGAAAAGGCTACTCTCGGGCAGTTGAGGCTTTGCTAAAGGGCCGCGTGAGCGGCAGCCGGCGGTTCCATGTTTGCAGGAAATTGCGGCCGGCTCCAGCTGTGCGATGTCAGGCGGTGACGGGATCACTACCGATCGCTACCTGGGTGCGGCAGAGAAGCATTTCGCATCACGGTCGCATGCGTGCAAGTAATTGCACACGGCCTGCGAGAGCTAAAGCCACGCGGTGGGCGACCCGATCTTCAGCTCGTCGAGCATGATCGGCCAGCCCTGCCAGATCGCGTCGGGGTTCCACCATGGCTGCTTGTGGTCGTCAAGATGCTTTCGGTAGAGGGTGCGCCTCTCCTCGGGCAGCAATGCGAGAGCCGCGGTCAAGCCCTGAACCTGGACCGCCTGCTTAAACAGGTCCCAGACGTACAGCATCGTCTTCGACTTCGCAGGCGGTGCTTCCGGCATGCTCGTCAGGCACATCGCGCTGAACGGGTTCGGCAGGTTCGCGAGCTCTGTCAGCTTCTCGATCGGCGGCGCTTTGATCCGCCGTTCGACGCGCATGCCTTCCTTTCCCTGCCAAGGCTTTTTCTGCGCGATCCGCTTGACCTTTCGGTCATAGATTGCCGTGTGGTTGCCCTTCGGCTTCCCATGCGTGTAGCCCGTCAGCTTGCCGTCGACACGCCACTCCTTGGTTGTCGCGCCTTGAAGCGCCAGGAACTGAAAATCGTCGATCATTACGTCGGGAAAGTCGACCGCGATGTCCAATCGCGTGATGCGGCCGTGCTTAACGATGTGGCTCCAACGGCCATCGATGATGGTGAGCAACACGCCGTGCAGTTCCACCAAGCCCTTCGATCCCAGATCGACCGGCACGAACTCCAGTCGCATTTTGCCCGCCTTGTGATCCTCGTAGCCATACTGGAACAGTGGACATTTCTTGAGATCAGGGATGCTCGGCAACGCTATCTTCTTGGCGGCACGAAACGGTCCCCACTTGCCACCCTTCACGTCGACGAAAGCGTCCTTGTCCTTGAAGGCACCGCCATCTCCCCAAATTGCTAGATGGGTTTCGTATGCGTCCTGCTCCGTGGGAAGCTCGAATATGACGCTGATCTTGTCGATGAAGGGGATAGGTGTCGGATGAGCATGGTGGGCTGTTGGCGGGCTGGGGGTCGCCTGTACGGGGGTGATTTCCGGGAGGGTTTGGGTCTTGTTAGAAAGAGCGCCCTCGGCAATGTTCCATTTCAAGACCATCGCTGACCCGGCCCGTTCTGTTCGGGCCGCATTGTCGCATCGAGATATTAACGGTCGTCAAAGGCGACGGCCCGATCCCGCAAACTCCAAAGTCCGGCCACGCGGACCGAAACGAGCGAGGCGTACGACCGCTTATGGCAAGCGGACGGGGCGTTCGCGGCCATCGTCCTCCAGCACACAATCTCGATTTTCCGAATAAAGATGCGAGAGGTCGAGACCATCATAGGCGATTTTGCCCATCTCCTCGGCGTAGAGATCGGGGTTGGATTTCGAGCCGTAGTTGTCGGCGGTAGTCGTTGGTCCCGCCCATGCTCCGATCGCTTTTAAGAAATCGGGGGACGCCCGAATGCGTCGCGTCGCGTCGCGCCAACTATGCCTGAAGCTATAGGGGCTCTGTCTAGGTCGCAGGGAAACCGCCTCTTTCAGGTACTTCTCGCGAAATCGGCGCAGCGGATAACTCGCCGGATCGCCGTATATGTTTCGCTTGATGTCGCGGAAAAGGCGGAGGTCGTTTGACCCCTGACCTTGCTCATCCACGAACCGAACAAACCCGATTTTGATCAGCTCCGGGTGAAGCGGGACTTTGCGTCTGCTCGTCTTGGTCTTGGTCGTCTTCTTGAACTCACCCGTCGTCACTTCGTCTTCGTCATCCGTCGCGACGATGTCGACAAACCACGTACCGTTCTTCGTCCGCTGGAGATCGCTGACGTGCATCTGGCAGATTTCTCGCGGACGCGTGCCCATGAAGAGCTGTAGGAGGGGCAGCCAAAATCGCCAACCTTTGTCGGCGTGGCGATAAGGGACGTCGTAACGACCGCAAGCTTCATAGTACGGGCAATGGAAAAATTGGCGCAGCTGGTCAAGGTCGAACGGCTCGCGCTTGTTTTCCGCCGCCACATCGTCCCGCTTGAGCGGCCTCAGATCGCTCGCGTAGTTTTTGGCGAGCAGCTCCTTGTTCACGGCAAGCTCGATAAGCTCTTTCGGCGTGCCGAGATACTGGTTCTGCGAGACGAAGGAGAGCGCTGCCTGACCTTCGTTCTCGGCGCGTTCAATCGCTTCCTTAAGCGGCATGCCCTTGTATTTCTTCGTGCGGTTCGGCGGAACGCGCGCGAGCAGAGCGACCGCGTTGCGGCAGGCGTCATATTTGACGTCGCGAACCAGGGTGTTGTCGCCGAGAATTTCCTCGATCAACGCCGCGTTCGCCCGTTGCTTGTCGAGGTTCTTCCGACTTTGCCTCTGGGCAGCGCCTTCCTGTTCCTTCAGTGCGACGAGTTGCGCGACCAGTTCGGCCACTGTGACGGGAGGCGGTTGCTTCGGATCGAAAAGATCGTCGAAGTGGGACTGGCTGCGATCACCCTCAAGGTGCGCCAAAGCGCGTCTCGACAATTCGACGGCCCCGCGTCGGACCAACTCTTGAAATTCGGGACGTCGTTTTTCGTCGATTACCGCGCCGCCCTGCTTCAGGAGGCGATCGGCGTTGGATGCGATGAACTCATCGCAATCGTAGTTTCGCGCCCGGCCAAGCCCGATATAGAGGTCTCCCTCAATTTCTTTTCTCGCCTCGGCAAATTCATAACCGCGCAGCGGCGGGTCCGATCGCCACGCTTCTTCGCGCAACCGATCCCGGCGCTCGACATCCTCTTGAACCAGCCGCATGGCAAGCGGGCGCGTGAGCGGGCGCTGGGCGTTTGGGTCTGCCTCGGGCGCAATCTTGCCGCCCGATTTCAGATTTGCTCGGGCTTCGTCAAACCTGGAAGTCCATTCGACGTCGGCGACCTCGCGCCTTTTGCGGGCGATCTTCACGTTGGTGTCGCCGAGCGAGAACTGGATGGTCTTAGTCTTGAGCGCCCCGACGAGGTCCTCGGGAACACGGCGCTTGTAATACCAGACGCCGTTTTTTCGCTGGAACATATGAAGGGTGGTGGACACCTTTTCCATTCCCATTGTGTATCACGGATGTGTGACACTCGGGAACGCTAAGGCGTTGATTTCTTTCGTTCCTTGGTTTCCCAAGGGTTTACGAGGGATTTGGTGGAGCCAGACGGAATCGAACCGACGACCTCTTCAATGCCATTGAAGCGCTCTCCCAACTGAGCTATGGCCCCAAACTCTCCTGCTGTCTCACGCGCGTCCCATTGGGATGAGCCGGCGTCGTTCCTGCGGGGCGGCTGTATAACCGCAAAAGCGCGCGCCCCACAAGGCCTGATCGATCGAAATTTCTTCGCCGCGCGCTCGCCTACGCCGGATTCGGCGGCTCGCCGCCGGCCCGATGGCGCTTACGGCTCCTCGTCGGGAACGATATCGCCGTCGATCAGGGCGGTGACGTCGTCCTCGTCTTCCTCTTCCTCCTCGAGGAACGGGTCGTCCGGCGCGGCCTCGTCCTCGACGTCGATGTCTTCGAGGGCGGGCTCGACGGCCTTTTCCTCGGCGGCTTCGACCTCGTCGAGCGAGACGAGTTCAACGCCCGCCGGCTGCGGCGTTTCCTCTTCCTCGTCTTCCTCCTTGGCCGGCGCGCGCTCCGCACGGGCCGCGGCGCCCTGGAATATCGCGCCGCATTTCGGGCAGACGATTGGATCTTTGTTCAGATCGAAGAACTTGGCGCCGCAGTTCTGGCATTGGCGCTTGGCTCCGAGCTCGGGTTTGGCCACGTCTCACATTTCCCTGGTCGTTGGGCGGCTGCGTTCGGTGGCCTCGGTTAGTCGGCGCCGTCGCCCATGTCAATGCGTTTCGCCAAGCAAGGTCGACAGCGCCCGGCCGGGGTGTTAGGAGCGCGATCCTCGACGTCGCGCCGCGAGGCGTCGACGCGAAATCCGTGAGCAGCGATGTCGTCGACCTCCCAGCAAACCGCGCAGCCGCTGCGCTCGCATCGAAGCGGCCCGCTCAAAGGGCGCGCGCGCCCCCCTGGCGACAAGTCGATCTCGCACCGCGCCTTTATTTTCGGCCTGCTCAGCCGCGGCCTGACCCCGATCGAAGGGCTGCTGGAAGGCGACGACGTGCTGCGCACCGGCGAGGCCTGCAAGGCCCTGGGCGCCCGCATCGAACGCCAGGGCGAAGGCCGTTGGACCGTCGCGGGCCCGGGGCTCGGCTCGCTCGTCGCGCCCTGCCGCGACCTCGATTTCGGCAACGCCGGAACCGGCTCGCGCCTGATGATGGGCGTCGTCGGCGGCCATGGCGTCGTCGCGACCTTCGACGGCGACGCGTCGCTGCGCAAACGGCCGATGCGTCGCATTCTCGATCCCTTGCAACTCATGGGCGCGCAGGTTCTCGCTGAGGCCGAGGGCGGCCGATGCCCGATCACGCTTCTCGGCGCCAGCGACCCCGCGCCGATCGTCTATCGCACGCCGGTGGCTTCGGCCCAGATCAAGTCGGCGGTTCTGCTGGCGGGCCTCAACGCGCGCGGCCAGACGACGGTCATCGAGTCCGAGGCCTCGCGCGACCACACCGAAAAGATGCTCGCCCATTTCGGCGCCGACGTGCGCGTCGTCGACGAAGGCGAAGGGCGGCGGATCACCCTCGTCGGGCGCCCCGAACTCACGCCGCGCGCGGTCGTCGTGCCCGCCGACCCTTCCTCGGCGGCCTTCCCCATCGTCGCCGCATTGATCGCGCCGGGATCGGACGTCATCGTCGAGGGCGTGATGATGAATCCGTTGCGCACCGGCCTTTTCAGGACGCTGATCGAAATGGGCGGCCAAATCGACGTTCTCGACCGGCGGCGCGAAGGCGGCGAGGAGGTGGCGGACCTGCGCGTGCGCGCAAGCGATCTCAAGGGCGTCGACGTTCCCAAGTCTCGCGCGCCCTCGATGATCGACGAATACCCGATCCTCGCCGTCGCGGCGGCCTTCGCCCGCGGCGCGACGCGCATGAACGGATTGCACGAGTTGCGCGTCAAGGAGAGCGACCGGCTCGCCGCGGTCGCCGCCGGCCTCTCGGCGGCGGGCGTCGAACATGAAGTCGTCGGCGACGATCTCGTCGTTTACGGCGGCCGGCCGCCGGGCGGCGGCCTCGTCGCGACCCATCTCGACCATCGCATCGCCATGAGCTTCCTCGTCATGGGATTGGCGTCGCGCAGGCCGATGGCCGTCGACGATTCCACGATGATCGCGACCAGTTTTCCCAATTTCCGCGCGTTGATGGAAGGTCTCGGCGCTCGATTCGCTTAACGCGACGCGCCGCTCGAAACGAGGGACTGTCCGCTCAGCGGGACTCCGGGTTCTCGCGGGCTTCGGTCTTCGGCTCGACGGCCGATGGCGCCTCGATCGTTCAATGCGCGCGCTGCACCGCGAACTCCACCGCGTCGAGCAGCGCATGCTTCCATGGCGAGGACGGAAACAGCTCCAGCGCGTCGCGGGCCATGGCGCCGTAATGGCGCGCGCGCTCGATCGTGTCCTCGAGCGCGCGGTGCTTCTTCATCGTCGCGAGCGCGATTTCGAGATCGCCGTCGACGATTTCGCCTTTTTCCAGCGTCCGCCGCCAGAATTCGCGATCCTTGGCCGAGCCGCGGCGAAACGACAGCACCACCGGCAGCGTGATCTTGCCTTCGCGGAAATCGTCGCCGACGTTCTTGCCGAGCTTGGCCGCCGAGCCGCCATAGTCGAGCGCGTCGTCGATCAGCTGGAAGGCGACGCCGAGATTGGCGCCATAGCCCCGGCACGCCGCGATCTCCGACTTGTCGCGCTGCGCGAGGATCGGCCCGACCTCGCAAGCCGCGGCGAACAAAGCCGCCGTCTTGGCGCGGATCACCGCGAGATAGGCGTCCTCGGTGGTCGCGGTGTCCTTGGCCGCCGAAAGTTGCATCACCTCGCCCTCGGCGATCACCGCCGCGGCGGTGGACAGCACGTCGAGGCAAGGCAGCGAGCCGACCTCGACCATCATCTTGAAGGCTTGGCCGAGCAGGAAGTCGCCGACCAGCACGCTCGCCTCGTTGCCCCACAGCACGCGCGCGGCGGCCTTGCCGCGGCGAAGATCGCTTTCGTCGACGACATCGTCGTGCAGCAGCGTCGCCGTATGCATGAACTCGACCGCGGCGGCGAGCTTGACGTGGCCCTCGCCGCGATAGCCGCACAGGCCCGCCGCGGCGAGCGTGAGGATCGGCCTCAGGCGTTTGCCGCCCGAGGAAATCAGGTGATTGGCGACTTCGGGAATCATCGCGACTTCCGATCCCGTGCGCGACAGGATCGTCTGGTTGACGAGCAGCATGTCGCCGGCCACCAGCGCGACCAAGGGCTCGATGAGCCTTTCCGGCGACTTTTCCTCGAGCGGAACGACAATTCCCACGGACGCTTCCCTTGCCAGAGCGCAGTCCGGCGACCATAAAGACGCCCAGGCGAGCGGGCAAGAGCGCCGGGCGCCGGAGCGTTAGGCGCGGCGGGATGAGGTCGTGACGTGGTCGAACTCGTGCGCACCAATGATCTCGTGTTGATTTCGCTCATCGAGACGCTGTTGTCGCAGGCCGGCGTGGCGTTCTTCGTCGCCGACCAGCATATGAGCGCGGTGGAAGGCTCGGTCGGCTTCCTGCCGCGACGGATCATGGTCGATTCGCGCGAGCGGGAGCGGGCGCGGCGGCTCATGCGCGAAGCCGGACTGTCCGGCGAATTGCGCGATGGGTGAGGCCGCGGGCGAGGCGCGAACCAGCCTCGACGCGATCCTCGGCGGGCGATTGCGTCTGCGCCAGCCCATCGGCGGCCATCGCGTCGGCGCCGACGCGGTGCTGCTCGCGGCGGCGGCGGGCGCTCCGGCGCGGCGAATTGTCGACGTCGGCGCCGGGGTCGGCGCGGTCGGCCTCGCTCTCGTCCAGCGCTGGCGCGAGGCGCATGGCGACCTCGTCGAGATCGATCCCGAGCTCGCGGCGCTCGCGCGCGAGAACGCCGCGCTCAACGGCCTGGCGGCCCGCGCGCGCGTCGTCGCGGTCGACGCGCTCGAAGCGCCTCGCCGGCGCGAAGCGGGTCTTGCCGACGGCGAGGCCGATCTCGTCGTCACCAATCCGCCGTTCTTCGACGCCCTGAAGGTTCGCGCCTCGCCCGATTCGGGCCGCGCGCGCGCGCATGTGGCGCCGGCGCGCCGCGGCGCCGCATCGCCGCTCGAAGCTTGGATTGTCGCCAGCCTCGCCCTGCTGGCGCCGGGAGGGCGCTTCGTCATGATCCATCGCCCCGACGCGCTCGCCGCGATCCTCGCCGCGATCGGGCGCCGGCTCGGCGGGCTCGCGCTGCTGCCGGTCCATCCGCGAGCCGAGCAAAACGCCCATCGGCTGCTGGTCGCGGGCGTCAAGGGATCGAAAGCGCCGCTGCGCATCGCCCCGCCCCTCGTGCTGCACGAAGCGTCCGGCGCCTTCACGGCGCTGGCCGAGGCCATTCACCGCGGCGAGGCGGCCATCGATTGGCCCAAGTGAATCGGCCACGCGATCCGCGTTGACCCGGACGGACCGCGTCTCTAGGGTCCGCCGCGAAAACTTGAGAACCCGAGTTCCCTGTGCCGATGTCTTCCGCCAGCGCCGACGCCTCGCTCGATCCCGCGAAATCGTTCCAGGCCCTGATTCTGATCCTTCAGAGTTATTGGGCCAAGCAGGGCTGCGTGATCTTGCAGCCTTACGACATGGAAGTCGGCGCCGGCACTTTTCATCCCGCCACGACCTTGCGCTCGCTCGGCCCGAAACCCTGGAAGGCGGCCTATGTGCAGCCCTCGCGCCGTCCCAAGGATGGGCGCTACGGCGAGAACCCCAATCGCTTGCAGCACTATTACCAGTTCCAGGTGATCGTGAAGCCTTCGCCGGAGAACCTGCAGGAGCTCTATCTCGAATCGCTCGCCGCGATCGGCGTCGACGCCGCGCTGCACGACGTGCGCTTCGTCGAGGACGATTGGGAGAGCCCGACGCTGGGCGCCTGGGGCCTGGGCTGGGAATGCTGGTGCGACGGCATGGAGGTCTCGCAATTCACCTATTTTCAGCAGGTCGCCGGCTTCGAATGCGCGCCGGTCTCGGGGGAGCTGACCTACGGCCTCGAACGCTTGGCGATGTACGTGCAGGGCGTCGACAGCATCTACCAAATCAATTTCAACGGCCGCTCCGGCGCGGAAAAGATCTCCTACGGCGACGTGTTCCTCCAAGCCGAGCAGGAATATTCGCGCTTCAATTTCGAATTCGCCGACACCGAGCTGCTGTTCCGTCACTTCAAGGACGCCGAGGGCGAATGCCGCGCGCTGCTGGACAAGGGCGAGGCGGACGAGCGGCGCCTGATGGCGCTGCCCGCCTACGACCAGTGCATCAAGGCGAGCCACGCGTTCAATCTCCTGGACGCGCGCGGCGTCATTTCCGTAACCGAACGCCAGAGCTACATCCTGCGCGTGCGCGAACTCGCCAAGGCCTGCGGCGCCGCGTGGCTGAAGACGGCGGGCGGCGGAAGCCCTTCTCCCGCCTAGCGGGAGAAGGTGGCGCGAAGCGCCGGATGAGGGCTCGGGCCGCGGCTTCCCCTCATCCGTCATCGCTTCGCGACGACACCTTCTCCCGCAAGCGGGAGAAGGGGCGCGCCATGTTTTGTTAGTTCCGGAATTTCGAGACCCAAGAATGCCCGATCTCCTCCTCGAACTCTTCAGCGAAGAAATCCCGGCGCGCATGCAGCGCCAGGCGGCGGACGACCTGAAGCGGCTGGTGACGGGCGCGCTCGTCGCGGCCGACGTGACCTACGAGGGCGCGCAGGCCTTCGCGACGCCGCGCCGGCTCGCGCTGCATGTCGTCGGCCTGCCCGAGGCGCAGCCGCATCGGCGCGAGGAGCGCAAGGGGCCGCGCGTCGGCGCGCCGGACGGCGCGATCCAGGGCTTCCTCAAAAGCGCGGGACTCGCCCGCATCGAGGACGCCAAAATCGAGACGGACGCCAAGAAGGGCGAATTCTATCTCGCGGTGATCGAAAAGCCCGGCCGCCCGACGCGCGAATTGCTCCAAGAGATTCTGCCGGCGACGATCCGCGCTTTTCCCTGGCCCAAGTCGATGCGCTGGGGCGCGGCCTCAGTGCGGCCCGACGCCTTGCGCTGGGTGCGTCCGTTGCGCTCGATCCTGTGCACGTTCGGCGGCCCGCACGAGGCGCCCGAGACGATCGCCTTCGCCGTCGACGCCCTCGTGGCGGGCGATGCGACCTACGGCCATCGCTTCATGGCGCCGCAAGCGATCAAGGTCCGACGCTTCGAGGATTACGCCGCCGCGCTCGCCAAGGCCAAGGTCGTGCTCGACGCTGAGCGGCGCAAACATATGATATCGGCCGACGCGCGCAGCCTCGCGCTCGCCCATGGCCTGGAACTCGTCGAGGACGAGGGGCTGTTGGACGAAGTCGCCGGCCTGGTGGAATGGCCGGTCGTGCTGATGGGCGAATTCGAGGAAGCGTTCCTCGAAATCCCGCCCGAGGTGATCCGCGCGACGATCCGCGCCAACCAGAAATGCTTCGTCCTGCGCGATGCCCGATCCGCCATGGCCGGGCTTGTCCCGGCCATCCACGCGGCGCCGCTCGCCGCGGACCTCGAAAGCGCGGTGCGACGGAACGGCGTGGATGGCCGGGACAAGCCCGGCCATGACGGCGAGGGAGCCGCCGCCGCTCGGCTCGCCAACAAGTTCATCCTGGTGGCGAACCTCGTCGCCAGCGACGGCGGCAAGGCGATCGCGGCGGGCAACGGACGCGTCGTGCGCGCGCGGCTTTCCGACGCGCGCCATTTCTGGCTGACCGATCTCGCCCCCCTGCCCGATTACAAGGACAAGGCGGAAAAGCCGCTCGACCAGCGGCTGGAAAAGCTCAAAAGCCTCGGCGTCGTGTTTCACGAGAAGCTGGGAACTCAGGGCGAGCGCGTCGCGCGCATCGCGGCGCTGGCGCGCGACCTGGCGCCGCAGGTCGGCGCCGATCCCGATCTCGCCGAACGCGCCGCGTTTCTCGCCAAGGCCGATCTCGTCAGCGAGATGGTCGGCGAGTTCCCCGAATTACAGGGCCTGATGGGCCGCTATTACGCGGCCGCGCAAGGCGAGGAGCCGAGCGTCGCCGACGCGATCGCGGACCACTACAAGCCGCAGGGCCCGAACGACCGCATCCCCAATGTGCCGGTCTCGATCGCCGTCGCGCTCGCCGACAAGCTCGACACGTTGGTCGGCTTCTGGGCGATCGACGAGAAGCCGACGGGCAGCAAGGACCCCTATGCGCTGCGCCGGGCGGCGCTGGGGGTGATCCGGATCGTGCTGGAGAACGGGATTCGCATTGCCCTGATCGACGTTTGCATCCCGGCCGCGTTTTCCTTCTCGCTGGAGCGCAGCGCCGAACCGCTGATCAAACAAGCCGCGGCGCTGGATTCGCTGGCCGCGGCCGGTTATCCCCGATCTCGTTTGAAGGCGATGAATCGAAAACTCGTGGCGAAGCTGAGACGGGGCGTCGACGAAGAAGAAATTGAAGGGGACGTTCTGGCCTTACACGACCTCCTCGCCTTCTTCGCCGACCGCCTGAAAGTCTACCTGCGCGAAAAGGGCGCGCGGCACGATCTGATCGACGCGGTTTTCGCGCTGCCCGGCCAGGACGATCTCCTGATGATCGTGCGCCGCGTCGAGGCGCTGGGGAGTTTTCTCGACACCGACGACGGCAAGAACCTGCTGGTGGGCTATCGCCGCGCCGCTAATATCGTGGCCGCCGAGGAGAAGAAGGACGGCAGGAACGCCTTCGCGGGCGCCCATGACCCGCTCGCCCTCGTGCTCACCGAGGAGATCGCGCTCGCCGACGCGCTCGCGGCGGCCGGCGCCGAGGCGCGCGAACGCGTCGCGCGCGAGGATTTCGAGGGCGCGATGCGCGCGCTCGCCGCATTGCGCGCGCCGGTCGACGCCTTCTTCGTCGGCGTCACCGTCAATATCGACGACCCGGCGCTGCGGCTCAACCGCCTGCGCCTGCTCGGCGAGCTGCGCGACGCGGTTCACACGGTCGCGGATTTTTCGAAGATCGCGGGGTAGCGCAGGTTCGGCCGGCCGCAGCTCGCGACCGCCGTCATGCCCGGCCTTGTGCCGGGCATCCACGCGGAGACGCCGCCGCGAAAGTGGGAAGCTCGGTTCCAAGCCCTACCGCGTGCGGACGATTGCTATGCAATCGCCTTGGGATGGCCGGGACAAGCCCGGCCATGACGAGTTTAGGCGCCTAGCTTTAGAGTCGCGGCGTGACCGCTCAGGCCGCGACGGCGAAACGGACGGCGGAGCCGGCGGCGACGAGGCGGCGCAGGGGCACGCCGTCGATATCGGCGCCGGTGACTTCGTCGACTTCGAAATTCACTTCGATCAGCGCGTCGGCGCCGTATTCCTCGGCCTCGCGCACGAGTGCGCGAAGGACGGCCTGCCGATCGGCCTCGGCGCCCGCCTCGTGCGCCGCGCGCCAACGCCCCACGGCCTTGACGCGGCCGATGGAATAATGGGCGCGTCCGTCTTCCAACGCGCTGTTGAAACTGACTTGCATGGGATTCATCGCTCGTCTGGTTATTCCTAGACTTCGAACTTGCCGGGCCAATCTTTCGCGCGCCTTAACGCCAGCGCTTCCTCGAAGCGATCGTTGACTTGGGTTTACGAAAGGTGGTTACGGGACGGGCGCGACAAGAGAAGAAAAGAGCGGCGCCGGCGAGGCGCCGCTCGGACTATTTCGCGGGTTAACAAACTTTAACCCATCTTGGTTAAGAGATTTTAACCCTGCGCCGCGGCCTCGACGGCTTCCGCCTTTTCGAGATCGGCGCCGGTCTGCTGATCGACGACGCGCATCGACAGCTTGACCTTGCCGCGATCGTCGAAGCCCATCAGCTTGACCTTCACCTTGTCGCCTTCCTTGACGACGTCGGTGGTCTTGGCGACCCGGCCCCTGGCGAGCTGCGAGATGTGCACCAGACCGTCTCTCGAACCGAAGAAATTGACGAAAGCGCCAAATTCCATCGTCTTGACGACCGTGCCGTCGTAGATCTGGCCGACTTCCGGATCGGAGGCGATCGACTTGATCCAGTTGATGGCGGCCTTGATCTTGGCGCCGTCGCTGGAGGCGACCTTCACCGTGCCGTCGTCCTCGATGTTGATCTTGGCGCCGGTCTTTTCGACGATCTCGCGGATGACCTTTCCGCCGGTGCCGATCACTTCGCGGATCTTGTCGGTGGGGATCTTCAACGTCTCGATGCGCGGCGCGAATTCGCCGAGTTCGGCGCGGGCGCCGGTGAGCGCCTTGCCCATTTCGCCGAGGATATGCAGGCGACCGTCCTTGGCTTGGGCCAGGGCGACCTTCATGATCTCCTCGGTGATCCCGGCGATCTTGATGTCCATCTGCAAGGACGTCACGCCCTCGGTCGTGCCCGCGACCTTGAAGTCCATGTCGCCGAGGTGATCCTCGTCGCCCAGGATGTCCGAGAGCACGGCGAAGCGCTTGTCCTCGAGAATGAGGCCCATCGCGATGCCCGCGGTCGGGCGCTTCAGCGGCACGCCGGCGTCCATCAGCGCCAGCGACGAGCCGCAGACCGTCGCCATCGACGACGAGCCGTTCGATTCGGTGATCTCGGAGACGACGCGGATCGTATAGGGGAACTCGGCGGCCGTCGGCAGCATCGGGTGAACGGCCCGCCAGGCGAGCTTGCCATGTCCGATTTCGCGCCGGCCGGGGGCGCCCATGCGGCCGGTTTCGCCGACGGAATAGGGAGGGAAGTTGTAATGGAGCAGGAAGCGCTCCTTATAGGTCCCCTCGAGCGAGTCGACGTATTGCTCGTCCTCGCCGGTGCCGAGCGTCGCGACCACGAGGGCCTGCGTCTCGCCGCGCGTGAACAGGGCCGAGCCGTGGGTGCGCGGCAGAATGCCGACCTGGGCGAGGATCGGGCGCACCGTCGTCAGATCGCGCCCGTCGATGCGGCGCTTGTGATCGAGGATGTTCCAGCGCACGACCTTGCTCTGGGCGCTATGGAAAGCCTCCGCGACCGCCTCGGCGGTGAATTCGTGGTGGCCGCCCTCCGGCAGCAGCGCCGCGGTCACTTTCGCCTTGACCGCGTCGACGGCGGCGTAGCGCACCTGCTTTTGCGTGATCGCATAGGCGGCGCGCAGGTCCGCTTCGCCGATTTCGAGCACGGCCTTCTCGACCGCGGTCTTGTCGTTGGCGACGAGTTCGCGCGGCTCCTTGGCGGCCTTTTCGGCGAGGCGGATGATCGCCTGGATCACCGGCTGGAACGCGGCGTGGCCCGCCATCACCGCCTTGAGCATCGTTTCCTCGGAAAGCTCCTTGGCCTCCGATTCGACCATCAACACCGCGTCGGCGGTGCCGGCGACGACGAGGTCGAGCGCCGATTCCTTCATTTCCTCGATGGTCGGAAAGACTTTGATCTCGTCCTTGATGAAACCGACGCGCGCCGCGGCGACCGGACCCATGAACGGCACGCCCGACAGGGTGAGCGCCGCCGAGGCGGCGATCAGGGCGAGAATGTCCGGTTCGGTCTCCATGTCGTGGCTGAGCACGGTGGCGATGATCTGCGTGTCGCAGCGGAAATCGTCGGGGAACAGCGGCCGGATCGGGCGGTCGATCAGGCGCGAGGTCAGCGTCTCCTTATCGGACATGCGCCCTTCGCGCTTGAGATAGCCGCCGGGGATGCGCCCCGCCGCGAAGGTCTTTTCCTGATAGTGAACCGTGAGCGGGAAAAAATCGACGCCCGGCTTGGGCGCCTTCATGGCGACAACGGTCGCCAGAACGGTGGTCTCGCCCCAGGTCGCGAGCACCGCGCCGTCGGCTTGCCGCGCGATGCGGCCGGTTTCGAGAACGAGCTTGCGACCGCCTAGGGTCAATTCCTCGCGTTGAATGTCGAACATCGTTTTATCATCCTTTTCTTGTCAAAAGGATGCGAAAGCTTTCGGCCTTGCGGCCCGCTCATCGTGTCCGCCATCGGCAAGACGGCGAGGGGCTGGCCCGTTGCGGACCCAGCCCCTGGCGATCCTGCCGTAGGGCGTTCTTAAAGAACGCCCGTCTTTCGACGGTTCATAGCGCGTTCGCGAGAACGCCCGTCTTTCGACGGGCCATAGAGCGTTCGCGAGAACGCCCGTCTTTCGACGGGCCATAGAGCGTTCGCGAGAACGCCCGTCTTTCGACGGGCTATGACGCGCGGCTTTCGCAATCCTTCATGCG
Source organism: Roseiarcus sp. (assembly GCA_050012775.1). Lineage (GTDB taxonomy): Bacteria > Pseudomonadota > Alphaproteobacteria > Rhizobiales > Beijerinckiaceae > Roseiarcus. Next base: position 13,757 of record JBEKGN010000042.1, on the reverse strand, counting down.
GGCAGCGACCCCATGCCGCCGCCCGGTCTTATTTTTAGCGTTCAGCGGCGAATGCCGAGACGCTCGATCAGCGACTTGTAACGCGCTTCGTCGTTCTTCTTGACATAGTCGAGAAGCGTGCGGCGCTGCGAGACCATCTTGAGAAGGCCGCGGCGCGAGTGGTTGTCCTTGACGTGAGTCTTGAAATGGCCGGTCAGGTTGGCGATTCGCTCGGTGAGGATCGCGACCTGCACTTCCGGCGAACCCGTGTCGCCGGCCTTCAACGAATAGTCTCGAATGAGCGCGGCCTTGCGCTCGGCGGTGATCGACATCGAACATTCCTTTCGTTGCGGCGAGCGCGCCTCGCCTTATTGCGTCGGCCGAACCGGGATGTCGTCCAGGTCGGTCGCATGGAAATGGGGCGAAAACCCCAAGTCGGCGGCTTATACAGGATTTTTGGCGGCGCGCCAGAGGATTATCGGCAGGGCCGCCCCGCGCCCGGCGGCGGGCGCCGCGGGTTTGGGCGGACCCATTCGTCCGCGAAGCGTCCCGGTCGCTCAGCAAACGGCGGAACGCGCAGCGCGGCGGTTCAGTCCCTGCGCCGCGCGCCGATACGCCGCGTCCGGCCGTCCACGACCTCCGGTCTTATCCCGCATGTCCCCCGTTGGACCGACCGGCGCCCGCTCACTGACGATCCGCGGCGAACCCTTCGCAGCTTTCGCCGAATTCGCCGAGGCCGGATTCGAGATGCGAGGCGAGCAACGGAATTTCGAGCAGATATTGCGACGTCGGCCGCTCGCGCGCCGCGCGCGCCTCCGCGACGGCGGTCAGCCATTCCTCGGCCGTGTATTCGCCGCGTCCGACCCAGGCGAGGGCGACCAATTCGCATTGCTCGTCCTCGTCCATGGCGTCGATGAACGCCGCCAACTCGGCGCGAACGGACTCATTGGCTTCGTCGGTCATCACGCTGACGAATTTGTCGTCGCTCGCGTTGGAGGCGTCCGTTTCGAGGCCTTCGTCCTCGCTCTCCAACTCGCGGGCTTTCACAATGACATAACAGACCTTTTCCGTGTTGATGTCAGGCATCGCTTCCGTCTCCCGCAGCCCCGCGCGCGAATAAGCCGCGCGCTCGTTTCCGCTCGAGCTTTTCTATGCGCGGGCGCCTTCGGCGATATTGGCCTAGCGCAAAAACAGCGGCCTTTATTCGCCGTTCGCCGCGGCGCCGGGCCGACGAATCCCCTTTCAGATCACGTTGCGCTCGATCAGCGGCCGCCCTTCGGCGATGCGCGCGAAAGAAAAATCGCTGAGATCGAGCGAGACATAGCGTCCCAGCGCGATCAGCTCGGCGAGGCCCCGCCCCACGGCGGGCGACTGCTGCATGCCATGGCCCGAAAACCCCGCCGCGAGATAGGCGTTTTCGTATTCGGCCAGGCGGCCGACGATGGCGTTGTGGTCGAAGACGTTGAGATCGTAATGGCCGGCCCAGGCGCGCGCGACGCGCAGCGCCTCGAAATCGGGAACCCGGTGCGCCAGCGCGGGCCAGATGAAGTCGTCGAATTGGCTCCAAACGACGTCGAAATCGTCGCAGTCCGGATCGTCCGCCTCCGGCGGCGCAAAGCCGCAGAGATAGGTTCGCCCCTCCGGGCGAAAATAGACGCCGGACGTATCGACGACGAGCGGACAGTCGGCGAAGCGCGCCTTGGCCTCGAACACGAAGACGCAGCGCTTGCGCGAGCGCACGGGAATTTCCACGCCGAGGCCGCGCGCCAACTTCAAGGCGCCCGAGGCGCCCGCCGCGTCGACGAAGGCGCCGCAGGCGATCCGCGCGCCGCTCGCCAGCGTCACGCCGGTCACGCGCGCGCCTTGCCGCTCGATGGCGACGACCTCGTCCTGGCGATAGACGACGCCGAGGCTCCTGGCCTTGCGGCGGAACGCCTGCGTCAGCGCATAGCCGTCGAACCAGCCTTCGCCGCGGCGCCCCCACGCGGCGAGCGCGATCCCGTCGAGATTCAAAAAGGGAAAGCGCGCCGCCAGCGCGGGCGGCTCCAAAAGCGCGATGTCGGCGCCCTCGCGCGCCTGCGCCGCGTGATTGAGGCGCAAGATCGGCGCGCCGGTCTCGCCGGCGAGATAGAGGTAGCCGTTTTCGCGCAGCGGCAGGTCGGGCGCCTCGCCGTCGACGGCGAGCAGCTCCGGCGCCCGCTTGAGGAAGTCGACCCCATAGAGCCCGACGCGAATGTTCACGGGACAGGAGAATTGCTGGCGCACCGAACTCAGCGACAGCGCGCTCGCGGCCTTGGCGTAGCTCATGTCCTTTTCGACGACGAGAACGCGGCCGCCGAAGCCGCTCTGCGCGGCCAGATGATAGGCTGTCGAGGACCCCATCGCCGCGCCGCCTGCGATCACCACGTCATAAGTCTCGGTCATCGCGCGACGCGCTTTCCTCTTTCCGACCCAAGCCTCTTTCCGACCCAAGCCTCGCTTTGTGCGTTTTGTGCTAAAGATTTGTCAAGCTTCCAAAGTCGCGGGCGGCGGCCGCTCCGGACTGCGGGCGGCGCCCGGATTGCCTCGGCGCCGCGCGACGGTTACAGCACCCCGCCATTGCAAGGAACGATTCGATGCGACCCTCCAACCGCGCCAACGACGAAATGCGTAAAGTGACGTTCGAGCGCGGCGTCGCGCGCTACGCGGAAGGCTCCTGCCTCGTGCGCTTCGGCGAGACCCACGTTCTGTGCGCGGCCTCGCTCGAGGACAAGCCGCCGCCGTGGCTGCGCGGCCAGGGCAAGGGCTGGGTCACCGCGGAATACGCGATGCTGCCGCGCGCGACCTCGACGCGCACGCGGCGCGAATCCTCGACCGGCAAAGTCTCCGGCCGCACCCATGAAATCCAGCGCCTGATCGGGCGCTCGCTGCGCGCGGTGGTCGATCTGCCGCGCCTGGGCGAGCGACAGATCACCCTCGACTGCGACGTCCTGCAGGCGGACGGCGGCACGCGCACCGCCGCGATCACCGGCGCCTGGATCGCGCTCGCCGATTGCCTGAAATGGATGACGCAGCGCTCGATCCTGCGCGACAATCCAATGAAGGACCATGTCGCCGCGGTGTCCTGCGGCGTCGTCAAGGGCGAGGCGGTCCTCGATCTCGACTATGCCGAGGATTCGACCGCCGAAACCGACGCCAATTTCGTCATGACCGGCTCGGGCGGCTTCGTCGAAGTGCAGGGCTCGGCCGAGGGCGCGCCGTTCAGCGAGGCCGAGCTGATGAAACTGCTGGCGCTGGCGCGCGGCGGGATCAGCCAGCTCGTCGCGCTGCAGAAGGCGGCGATGGCGTGAGGGATAAGATCAAACGCTTGGTTCCCCGCCTCGCGGGGCGGCTGTGGGGAGGATAGCTGCCGTTCGAAGATGACGGCGCTCGTATGTCACTAGGCGATCATGCGCTTGCCGCGAACAATTCCCATGCCCCGGGTAGGCCCTTGAGGTCGCGAGCGCCACGCTCGGCGAACTTGAGTCCGGCGCCGGCGGTCAGTTCGGTCACGACGCGCGAGACCCAGACTTCGCCGGGCTCGGACTGCGCCATTACGCGCGAGGCCGCGTGGACCGCGAGCCCGCCGACGTCATCGCCGCGCATTTCGATCTCGCCGGTGTGCAGGCCCGCGCGCAGCGAAAGCCCCGTGGGGCGCACCGCCGGACCCAGCGCCAGCGCGCAACGCACCGCGCGGCCGGGGCCGTCGAAGGTCGCCAACAGTCCATCGCCGGTGCTCTTGATCCAATGGCCGCGATGTTTCTCGACGAGTTGCCGCGCGATGCGGTCATGTTCATCGAGCCAGCGGCGCCATTGCCGATCGCCCGCCTCAGCGGCCTTGCGCGTGGAATCCACGATATCGGTGAACAGGACGGTCGCGAGAACTCGCTCGATGTCGGCATCCTCGGTTTCTCGCCGCCCGGTCACGAACTCCTCGATATCGCCGGACAAAGCGTCAAAATCGCCCAACCAGGGCGCATGATCCCCGGTGGGGTATTCGATGAATCGTGCGCCAGGAATGCCTTCCGCATATTCGCGCCCGAGATCGATCGGAACCATGACGTCGGTTTTGCGGTGCAGCACCAGGGTCGGGGTGCGGATGGTCGGCAATATCGGCCCGACATCAAGGGCCCCGATCAATTGCATGAAACCCCGGGCCGATCCAGGACTCGCGGACAGACGCTCGAACTTACCACAGAGCCTGACCATTTCGGGGTCGTCGGCGATGCTCGGGCTCAAGACGCGGATCATGTCCCCATTGCCCCAATTGCGAACTCTGTTTTCGACAAAATTCGCGGGCAGAGTCCGTCTTGCGAAGCCGCCGAATAGCAGGAGATGGGACACGCGATCGGGGTAGGTCGCGGCGAACAGGGCGCTCATCGCGGAACCCTCGGAGAAGCCGAACAGAGCGACCCGCGACGATCCAATGTCGCGCATGATCGCGTTCAGATCGTCCATGCGCTCCTCGAGCGGGACGGCGCCGGGAACGCGATCCGAAAGACCCTGCCCCCGCTTATCGAATGTGACGACGCGCGCGAATTTTGCCAGGCGACGCAGCCAGTGGGTGTATCCAGGGAACTCGTGCGCAAACTCGACGTGGGAGACGATGCCGGGCACGAGGATCAGGTCAATCGGTCCCTCGCCCATCGTCTGATAGGCGACGTTCACGTCTCCGCTCTGGGCGTAGCGGGTGACCGGGAGCTCGAAATCGTTCATGGGCCGGATTCCGCCAATAACATCGAGGCAGCTGTTTTTCTCTTAAGAGATCATTTCGCAGATGAAGGCTAGCATGAAATTCCCCGGTCCATTGCTTTTTGGCAAGTGCAATGAGACTTGGCGATCTTGGCTGATGACTGGTGAGTTTTGTGGTCAAGCATCGCCCACGTTAGCCCGCCGAGCGGCTGCAATGGGTCGTTTCCCGCCGTCTCCGGCGCGTGTCTTAAGGCGTAGGATAGGTCCACTAAACGCCGCCGCCGCCCTCCGCCCAACCCTTGAGAATGTGATGCGCGATCGCCATCGGGTTGGGCGCCCATAGACGCTCGGGGTGGCGCTTCTCGAACATCGCGATGACCTCGGCGCGGTCGAACCAGCGCGCGTCCTCCAGCTCCACGGCGTCGATCGTTATCGCGCGCGAGGTCGCTCTCGCCAGACACCCCATCATCAGCGAGGACGGGAACGGCCAGGGCTGCGAGGCGACATAGGCGACTTCGCCGCATTCGATTCCGGCCTCCTCGTGGATTTCGCGCCGCACCGCTTCTTCGATCGTCTCGCCGGGTTCGAGAAATCCGGCCAGACACGAATACATGCCCTTGGGAAAGCGCGCCTGACGGCCGAGCAGGCATTGCTCGCCGTCGACCGCGAGCATGATGACGACGGGATCGGTGCGGGGAAAATGCTGCGCCTTGCAGGCGTCGCAGTCGCGCCGCCATCCCGCCGCGGCGATCCGCGTCGGCGCGCCGCAATTGGCGCAATGGCCGTGGCGCGCGTGCCAATGCAGGATCGCCTTGGCCTGACCGAGGATGGCGAGCGCTTGCGCCGAAACCAGGCCCTGCACGGCGATGGTGCGCAGATCGACCAGCTCCAGATCGTCCCGGCCGGGCACGACCAGCGTGCGCCGATCGAGGAAGCCGTCGCTTAGATCGGCGATTTCCTCGACCGCGTTGTCGGCGAGCGCCGCGGCGAAGACCGGCGCGCCGCGCGCGTCGACGCCGAGCAGCGCCTCGAAGCGCGCGCCGCCGAGCGCCGCGAGGGCTTGAAGCGGGAACAGCGGATCGCGCGGCGGCGCGCCCCTGGGCAGCAGCGGCATGTCGCGCGCGATCAGCGCCGCGCGCGCGTCGGGCCGTTGGCGCAGGGCCGCGATCGCCCCTAAGTCCTCGCGCTGGTCGGAAATGCGGTCGAGCGGCGCGCCGGAGAAACCGAAAGCGAGCGAGCGCGCGGCAGTCTTGAAAAAGGCGTCTTTCATGCGTCATCCCTCGAGCCGCCTGCGCCTCGACGGGCGCTGGCCAAGCGGTGCAAAGCCGGCTTAAATCGCCGGCGAATCAGCCAAACGACAGTCTAACGGGAAAGCAAGCCTCATGGGCTTCACGATGACAAGGCGCGGCGCGCTCAAACTGACGGCGGCGGGGCTCGTCGCGCCTTGGGCCGTCCGCGCGCGGCGCGCCTTTGCGCAGGACGCGATCGAGACCCACGGCCTGTCGTCGTTCGGCGATCTCGCGCTTCCCCAGGATTTCAAGCATTTCGGCTACGTCAACCCCGACGCGCCGAAGGGCGGGCTGCTGTCGCTGCAGATCACGACGACGGGCGGCAATCAGAACTTCGACACGTTCGACACGCTGAACATTTTTTCCAAGAAGGGCGACGGCGCGGCGGGCATGTCGGCGACCTTCGACACCCTGATGAGCGGCAACGCCGACGAGCCCGACTCGGCCTACGGCCTCGTCGCGCGGGCCGTGCGCTATTCGCCCGATCGCCTCGATTACCGCTTTCTGCTGCGCTCCGAAGCGCGCTTTTCCGACGGCTCGAAGCTGACCGCCGCCGACGTCGCGTTTTCGCTGAACGTCCTCAAGGAAAAGGCGCATCCGACCTATTCGCAGCTGCTGAGCGAGGTCGAGAGCGTCAGCGCCGAAGCGGAGGATGTCGTCTATGTGCGCTTCATCAAGGAGCGCACCCGCGACGCGCATCTCGTCGTCGGCGGCATGCCGATTTTCTCGGCGGCCTGGTGGAAGGGACGCGACTTCGACGCCGCGACCCTCGAAGCGCCGCTCGGCTCCGGCCCCTATCGGGTCAAGACGTTCGAACAGGGCCGCTTCATCGAGTTCGCGCTCGATCCCGGCTATTGGGGCAAGGATCTGCCGGTCAATGTCGGCGTGAACAACTTCCAGCGCCTGCGCTTCGAATATTATCGCGAGAGGCAGGTCGCCTTCGAAGCCTTCAAGGCCGGCGCGATCAACTTCCACCAGGAATACACCTCGCGCATCTGGGCGAACGGCTACGACTTCGCCGCCGTGAAGGAGGGACGCGTCAAGAAAGAGGCGGTGCACAACGGCGCGCCGACGGGCTCGCAAGGCTGGTACTTCAACACCCGGCGCGAGCCGTTCAAGGATCCGCGCATCCGCGAGGCGCTGGGTCTCGCCTTCGATTTCGAATGGACGAACAAGAACGTGATGTTCTCGTCCTACAAGCGCGTGGTGTCCTATTTCCAGAACTCCGCCATGGAAGCCGTCGGCCCGCCGGGCGCCGACGAACTGGCCGTGCTCGAACCGCTTCGCGGCGAGATTCCCCAATCCGTGTTCGCAGAGCCCTATACGCCGCCGGTCAGCGACGGCTCGGGCAGCGACCGCGCGCTGCTCAAGCGCGCCAACGAGATGCTGCTCGCGGCGGGCTGCACGCGCGAGGGCGGCGTTCTGCGTCTACCCGGCGGCGCGCCCTTCACGATCGAATTTCTCGATTCGTCCGACGTTTTTCAGCCGCATGTCGCGCCGTACCAACAGAACCTGCGAAAGCTCGGCATCGACGCTCATTCGCGCATCGTCGACCCCGCGCAATACAAGAGCCGCACCGAGAGCTTCGACTTCGACGTCGTCGCCTCCGCCTTCGGCGGTTCGGTCACGCCCGGCGCCGAGCTGCGCGTGAACCTCAGCTCGGCGTCGGCGACGTTGGTCGGCTCGCGAAACCTTGCCGGCGTCGCCGACCCCGCGGTCGACGCGCTGGTCGAAAAAATCGTCCACGCGGCGACGCGCGCCGACTTGAATGCGACGTGTCGCGCGCTCGACCGCGTGTTGCGCGCCGGACATTATTGGGCGCCGATGTGGTACAACGATTCCGCGTGGCTCGCCTATTGGGACGCGTTCTCGCGGCCCGAACGCCAACCGAAATTGGGAACCGGCGCGCCCGACACCTGGTGGTGGGACGAAGAAAAGGCGAAGAAAATTGGGCTGTGAGCGGGCGGCGCCGGGGGATGCTGTAGACGCGGTCGCCGACCGCGTTGTTTCCGCTTTCTCCCGGCCGGGCAGGACATGGGCGACAGCGAAGAAGACACGGCGCTCCGCGCCGGACGCGATCATCGATCGCGTCTACAGCGCAGCGCCGGCCTGATCCATGCTCGCCTATATCGCCCGCCGCATTCTCCTGATGATCCCGACGATCTTCGGCATCATGCTGATCTCCTTCGCCATCGTGCAATTCGTGCCGGGCGGGCCGGTCGAGCGCGCGATCGCGCAGTTGCAGGGCGCTGACGAGGGCTCGACCGCGCGCATCGGCGGCGGCGGCGGCCAGATCGGCGCCGGCGCGATGGCCCACGCGGGCGGCGACATCTCCTCGCGCTATCGCGGCGCGCAGGGGCTCGATCCGAAGTTCATCAAGGAGCTGGAGAAGCAATACGGCTTCGACAAGCCGGCGCCCGAGCGCTTCTGGATGCTGGCGCGCGATTACGCGACCTTCAATCTCGGCAAGAGCTATTACCGCGACGCGCCGGTCATCGACCTGATCAAGGAGAAGCTGCCCGTCTCGATGTCGCTCGGCCTTTGGATGACCCTGATCTCCTACGCGATCTCGATTCCGCTCGGCATCAGGAAGGCGGTGAAGGACGGCTCGCGCTTCGACACCTGGACGTCGGCGCTGGTCATCTTCGGCTACGCGATTCCCAGTTTCCTCTTCGCCATCCTGCTGGTCGTGCTGTTCTGCGGCGGCTCGTTCTGGCAGATTTTCCCGCTGCGCGGCCTCACCTCGGACAATTTCGCCGATCTTTCCTGGCCGCGAAAGATCCTCGACTATCTCTGGCACGTCACGCTGCCGGTGGCCTCGCTGGTGCTCGGCTCGTTCGCCACTTCGACGCTGCTGACCAAGAACTCGTTCCTCGACGAGATCAAGAAATCCTACGTGCAGACCGCGCGCATGAAGGGCTTGAGCGAGCGGCGCGTGCTCTATGGCCATGTCTTCCGCAACGCCATGCTGATCGTCATCGCCGGCTTTCCCGGCGCCTTCATCAACGCCTTCTTCACGGGATCGCTGCTCATCGAGCAGGTGTTCTCGCTCGACGGCCTCGGCTATCTCTCTTACGATTCGCTCATTCAGCGCGATTATCCCGTCGTGCTCGGAACGCTCTACGTTTTCGCGCTGCTCGGCCTGGTGGTGAACCTCATTTCCGACCTCACCTACACCTGGATCGATCCGCGCATCGATTTCGAAACGCGCGAGGTCTGAGGCGTGAGCGCTCCCGGCCTCGAATCCGCGCGTCCGCCCTGGCTGAAGCTCAGCCCGATGAACCGCCGTCGGCTCGCCAATTTTCGCCGCAACCGGCGCGGCTATTGGTCGTTCTGGATCTTTCTCGCGCTGTTCACGGTCTCGCTCGGCGCCGAATTCGTCGCCAACGATCGGCCGCTGATCGCTTCCTACAAGGGCGAAATCCTGTTTCCCGTCTTCGTCGACTATGCGGAAGAGAAGTTCGGCGGTTTCGAGGCGCATACCGACTATCGCGATCCCACGGTCGCCGACGAGATCGCGGCGCACGGCTGGACGATCTGGCCCCCGATCCGTTTCGCCAACAGCACGACCAAGCTCGATCCGCCGACGCCCTTCCCCTCGCCGCCGACCTGGACGCTGAGCGAGGAGCAATGTCGCGCCGCGCTCGCCGCCCAGGCCCGCGCGAATCCCGCCAAGATTCCTCCCGGCGGCGGTTCCTGCCGCGATCTCGAACCGATGTGGCTGGGCACCGACGCCGACGGCCACGACGTCGTCGCGCGGCTCATTTACGGCTTCCGCATCTCTGTGCTGTTCGGCTTGATCCTCGCCGGCGTTTCCTCGGTGATCGGGATATTCGCCGGCGCGGTGCAGGGCTATTTCGGCGGCTGGCTCGATCTGATGATGCAGCGGTTCATCGAAATCTGGTCGTCGCTGCCGCATCTCTACATCCTGATCATCCTCTCGGCGATCCTGACGCCGAGCTTCCTGGTGCTGCTGACGATCCTGCTGCTGTTTTCCTGGGTCAGCCTGGTGCATCTCGTGCGCGCCGAATTCCTGCGCGCGCGCAACTTCGAATATGTCACCGCGGCGCGCGCGCTCGGGCTTTCCAACGCCAAGATCATCGTCAAGCACGTGCTGCCCAATGCGATGGTGGCGACGCTGACCTTCCTGCCGTTCATCGTCAATTCCTCGATCAGCACCCTGACCTCGCTCGATTTCCTCGGCCTCGGCATGCCGCCGGGCTCGCCCTCGCTCGGCGAATTGCTGTTGCAAGGCAAGTCCAACCTGTCCGCGCCCTGGCTCGGCCTCTCCGCCTTCGCCATCGTCGCGCTGATGCTGTCGCTGCTGATCTTCATCGGCGAAGCCGTGCGCGACGCCTTCGACCCCAGAAAGACCTTCTCGTGAGCGCGGAAGCCCCCCTCCTCGAGGTGCGCGACCTCTCGGTCGCCTTCGCGCAAGGGGCGCGCCGCGAGACGGTCGTCGATCGCGTCTCGTTCAAACTGCAGCGCGGCCAGGCGCTGGCGCTGGTGGGCGAATCCGGCTCGGGCAAGTCGGTCACCGCGCAATCGATCGTGCGGCTGCTGCCCTACCCCGCCGCGAGCCACCCCACCGGCGAGATCTTTTTCAAGGGCCGCGACGTGCTCAAGATGAGCGACGCGGAGCTGCGCGCGATGCGCGGCGCCGGGGTGACCATGGTGTTCCAGGAGCCGATGACCTCGCTCAACCCGCTCCACACCATCGAGAAGCAGATCGGCGAGATCATCGCCCTGCACGGCGGGCGCGCCGCCTCGACGCGCGAGCGCGTCGTCGCATTGCTGAACGAGGTCGGCATCGTCGACCCCGCCTCGCGGCTCGGCGCCTTTCCCCACCAGCTCTCCGGCGGCCAACGCCAACGCGTGATGATCGCGATGGCGCTCGCCAACCGCCCGGACCTGTTCATCGCGGACGAACCGACCACCGCGCTCGACGTCACGGTGCAGGCGCAAATTCTCAAGATGCTTGCGGATCTCCAGGCGCGCCTCGGCATGGCGATGCTGTTCATCACTCACGACCTCGGCATCGTGCGCAGGATCGCCAGCGACGTCGCGGTGATGCAGCAAGGCCGCATCGTCGAAGCGGGCAAGACCGCCGAGGTCTTCGCCAATCCGCAGCACGAATATACGAAAATGCTGCTCGCGGCCGAACCCAAGGGCGCGCCCCCGAGCGCCGACAGCTCGGCGAGGCCGATCGTCGCCGCCGCCGACGTGCGCGTATGGTTCCCCATCAAAAAGGGCTTCCTGCGCCGGACGGTCGGCTACGTGAAGGCGGTCGACGGCGTTTCGCTGACCGTGCGCGAGGGCCAGACCGTCGGCGTCGTCGGCGAGTCCGGATCGGGAAAGACCACTCTGGGGCTGGCGATCCTGCGCCTCATCCGCTCGAAGGGAACGATCCTCTATTGCGGGCGCGGCATCCACGGGCTTTCCGTCGGGCAGATGCGTCCCTTGCGCCGCGAAATGCAGATCGTGTTTCAGGACCCCTACGGCTCGCTTTCGCCGCGCCTTTCGGTCGCCGAGATCGTCGAGGAAGGGCTGATCGCGCAAAAGAGCCCGCTCAACGCCGCTCAGCGCCGCGAGGCGGTCGCGCGCGCGCTCGCCGACACCGGGCTCGACCCCGCGACCATGGACCGTTACCCCCATGAATTCTCGGGAGGGCAGCGCCAGCGCATCGCCATCGCGCGCGCGATGGCGCTCGACCCGAAGTTCGTCGTGCTGGACGAGCCGACTTCGGCGCTCGACATGTCCGTACAGGCGCAGATCGTCGATCTCCTGCGCGATTTGCAAAAGCGGCGCTCGCTCGCCTATCTCTTCATTTCGCACGACCTGAAAGTGGTGCGCGCGCTGGCGAGCGAAATCATCGTCATGCGACACGGCGAGGTCGTCGAGAGCGGCTCGGCGCGCGAGATCTTCGCCGCGCCGCGCAGCGACTACACCAAGGCGCTGTTCGCCGCCGCCTTCGCCATCGAGGCGGACGCGACGGGCGTCGTCAGTCAATAGGAAAAGCCATGGGCCGCGCGCTCGTCATCGTCCTCGATTCGGTCGGTTGCGGCGGCGCGGCGGACGCGGCCGCCTATGGCGACGAAGGCTCGGACACGCTCGGCCATATCGCGCGGCGCTGCGCCGAGGGCAACGGCGATCGCGAGGGTTTGCGGGCCGGGGCGCTGCGCCTGCCCGCTCTCGACGCGCTCGGCCTCGGCCTCGCCATGCAGGCCTCGACAGGCGTGCGCCCGCCCGGATTCGCCTGCGCGCCGGCGCGGGGTCAATGGGGCTACGGCGTCGAAACCTCCAGGGGCAAGGATACGCCGTCGGGACATTGGGAGATCGCGGGAACGCCGGTCGACTTCGCCTGGGGATATTTCCCGGTGACGATTCCCGCCTTCCCCGAATCGCTGACCGCCGCGCTGATCGCCGAAGCGGGCCTGCCCGGCGTCCTCGCCAATCGCCACGCCTCGGGCACGAAGATCATCGAGCAATTCGGCGAAGAGCACCTGAGAACGCTGAAGCCGATCTGCTACACCTCCAGCGACTCGGTGTTCCAGATCGCCGCGCACGAAGAGGCGTTCGGGCTGGAGCGGCTCTACGAGGTCTGCCGAATCGCGCGGCGCCTATGCGATCCGCTGGCGATCGGGCGCGTCATCGCCCGCCCCTTCGTCGGACGCGCGGCGGGCGATTTCGTGCGCACCGCCCATCGCAAGGATTTCTCGATGCCGCCGCTGCCCGGCAACCTCCTCGAACGCGCGGCGGAAGCCGGCCGTGAAATCGTCTCGATCGGCAAGATCGGCGACATCTTCGCCCATCGCTGCACGGGGCGCGAAGTCAAGGGCAGGAACAACGGCGAGAACGTCGATCTGACGCTCGCCGCGCTCAGCGAGACCGCCGACGGCGGCCTGATCTTCGTCAATCTCGTCGATTTCGACAGCGAATACGGCCACCGCCGCGACGTCGCGGGCTACGCCGCCTGCCTCGAAGCGTTCGACGCGCGCCTGTCGGCGATCGAGGCCGCGATGCGCTCCGACGACTTCTGCGTCCTCACCGCCGACCACGGCAACGATCCGACCTGGCGCGGCCATGATCATACGCGCGAGCACGTTCCGATCCTCGCCTTCGGCGGCGGCGCGCCCGCCGGGCCGATCGGCGCGCGCGCCACCCTCGCCGACATCGGCGCGACCGTCGCGAGCCGGCTCGGCCTTCCCCCCGTCCCACACGGCGCGAGCTGGCTCGCATGAGTTTCGCGCTCGACCCGCGCCTCGCCGCCGATACGTTCGAGGTCGGCGACCTCGCTTTGTCGCGCGTTCTCCTGATGAACGACCGCCGCTACCCCTGGCTCGTTCTCGTTCCGCGGGCTGAGAATCTGCGCGAGATCGTCGATCTCGAGACGCAAGCGCGGGCGGCGCTGATGGAGGAGATCGCCGCGGCGTCGCGTTTCGTGCGAGGCCTGCCCGGCGTCGAGAAGATCAATGTCGGCGCGCTCGGCAATATCGTCGGCCAATTGCACGTCCACGTGCTCGGCCGCGCCGTCGGCGACCCCGCCTGGCCGGGTCCGGCATGGGGCGTCGGAACGGCGCGGCGCTACGCGCCCGAGCGGGCGACGGCCCTCGTTGCGCAGGCGCGCGCCGCCCTCGTGGCGGATTAGAGCGCTCGGACGTTAGAGCGCTCGGACGTTAGGCTGAATCGGGAGGGATTCCCAAATCGACGCGGCTCTGATTCAACCTGCTGGCTGGATGGAGGCCAGCGGGGATGGCTGGAGCTTACTCTCAGGATTTG
>JBEKGN010000041.1:0-31741 GCA_050012775.1 Roseiarcus sp. | reverse complement strand
ACGACGAGATCGCCGTGGCGGGCGTCAACACGGCGCGGTCCCTGACGCTCACCAGCGGGCGCATCAATCGCCGGCAGGTCGAGCGGGCTTGCGCGCGGCTCGCCGAATGCGGGCCGGGCGTGACCCGCATCATCGTCACCCATCATCCCTTCGACATCCCGAACGCTCGCGACGCCCATGGGGTTCTCGGACGCGCCGCAATGGCGTTGGCCGAGTTCGCCTATCACGGCGTCGACATCATCCTGTCCGGTCACCTGCACCTGGGCGGCGTCAGCGACAGTGGCGCGCTCTACAATATTCCCGGCCGCGCGCCGCTGCTGATCCAGGCCGGCTCCGCCACTTCCACGCGACTGCGGGGAGCCGCGAATTCCTTCAATCTGGTGCGCATCGACCGCCCGCGCGTCTCGGTCGAGCGCCTGAACTGGAACAGCGAACGCGGCTCTTTCGCTGTCGCGGCGATCGATCAGTTCCAGCTCATGCCGGACGGCTGGGCGCGGATCTCGGGCGCCAGCGTCGTGGAATTGCGATGACGCCCGCTTGGACTGCGCCCGCCCTCAGCTCCCGGGGAACTTTTGCGGCGCCGGGCTGATGACGCTCGCCGCGCCGGCGCTGATCTGCATCACCGCGAGGCCGCGATCGTTCGGGCCGTCGGCGCGGAAGCGGAACACGCCGTCGACGCCGTTGAATCCCGAGGCGTTGGTCAGGACGCTCTGAGAAAACCGTTGCGCGCCCTGCGCGCGCGCGAGCGCCGCCGTCAGCGAAACCGCGTCATGGGCGAGCGAGGCGAGCCGCAGCGGATCGAGGGCGAACTTGGCCTTGTAGCGCTGCGCGAAGGCGTTGAAACCAGTGTTGTCAGGCGCGGCGAACCAGGCGCCTTGCAGCGCCGGCAGCTTCGTCACCCGCGCATCGTTCCACACCCCCGTGCCGAGAATCTGCGTCTTGACGCCGCTCGCCGCCAGCGCCGCACCGACCGCGCTCATGCCGTCGGCCTGTTCGGGGATGAACAGCGCATCGATCTGACCGGCGACGCCGGCGATTTCCTGAGCGGCGCTCTGCGGCTGGCCCGGCGCATAACGCGCAACGGTCACGATGCGCGCGCCGACGCGCGCCGCGGCCTGCTGGAATTCGCCCACCGCGACATTGGCGTAGTCGCTCTGCGGCGCGAGCACCGCGAAGGATTTCTTGCCGCGCGAGGCCGCGTATTCCGCGATCTTGTCGGCATAGGATTCGATCAGGAAGGACAAGAGGTAGACGCCGGGCGAGGCGGCGCTCTCGTCGGTCGAGAACGCGATGACGGGACGTCCCGCGGCCTTGGCGAGGCGCCCGACTTCGCGCACTTCGGGCGCGAGCAACGGCCCCAGGATGATTTCCGCGCCCGCGCCGAGTTCGGCCTGAGCGGCCTGCGCGGCGCCGTCCGGCGTCCCATGGTCGTCCTCGATCATCAGCGTGATGTCGCCCATGCCCGATTCTTCGATCGCCAGTTGCGCCGCGTTGCGCAGCGAGGCGCCCACCACGCTCGGGCCGCCGTTCTGCGTCAACGGCAGGATCAGGCCGACCCGGATTGGCCCCGTGCCCAGAACCTCGCCGACCGTAGGCCCGGAAGGCGCGGAGAGCGGCTGCGTTTGGACCTGCGGGACCGGCGCCGGGCCGAGATCGGGGCTGGGCAGGCCCAGTCCGCCCACATTGCATCCCGCGAGCGCCAGAACGAGGCTCCCGGCCAATGCCCGACACGCGTGTTGAACGAGCCCGCGCGTTCCGAGCGTCAACGGGGCGCTTGCCGGCATCACGACCTCCAAAGGGGCGCAAGAGCGAATCGCTTCAGACCCGACGTCACTTTACGCCCTTCGCGCCGGCGGCGCCTCATGCAACCCGCGATGTCCTCAGCATTTGCGGTAATTGTGGCTTTTTCACTCCCTGGTGATAAGGGGATTGTCGGATCGTGTCCCAGGATCGGGGCGAAGATGGCGACGCGCCGCTTGGATGAAACGAAGACGCCGCCGAGTCCGCCGAGGTCGCGCGGCTTCTCGGCGCTGGGCGCGCGCGTCGAGGCCGCGCCGATCGCGCCGGGCCTCTATATCGTGGCGACGCCGATCGGCAATCTCGCGGATATCACGCTGCGCGCGCTGGCGACGCTTGCGGCGGCCGACGCCGTCCTCGCCGAGGACACGCGGGTATCCCGCCATCTCATGGACCGTTACGAAATTTCCACCCCGCTCGTCGCCTATCACGAGCACAACGCGGCGCAAGCGCGTCCGCGCCTCCTCGCGCGCCTCGCCGCGGGCGAAGCGCTGGCGCTGATCTCGGACGCCGGCACGCCGCTGATCTCCGATCCCGGCTACAAACTGGCGTCCGAGGCCGCAGCGGCGGGGATCCCATTGACGAGCGTCCCCGGCCCTTCGGCGATGCTGGCGGCGCTGACGAGCGCGGCCCTGCCGACCGACCGGTTCTTCTTCGAAGGCTTCCTGCCGCCCAAGGCCGCCGCGCGACGCGAACGAATCAACGCCCTCGCGGGCATTCCCGCGACGCTGCTGTTTTACGAGGCGCCGAGCCGGCTCGCCGCCGCGCTCGCCGACCTCGCCGCCGAACTCGGGCCGCGGCCCGCCGCGGTCGCGCGCGAACTCACCAAGCTTTACGAGGAAACGCGCCGAGGGACCTTGCCCGAGCTGGCCGCGCATTACGCGGTCGAAGGGCCGCCCAAGGGCGAGATCGTCATTGTCGTCGGCCCACCGCGGGCGGCGCCGCAGCTCGACGCGGACGCGCTCGATCGCGAGATCGTCGAGGCGCTCGGCGCCCTCTCCGTCAAGGACGCCGCCGCGGCGGTCGCCGCGCAAACCGGCCTGCCGCGGCGGCAGGTCTATGCGCGGGCGCTGCGTCTTGCCGGCGCGCGGCGCTGATGGGCGAGCGGCGGCCGGCGCCGGCGCGGCGGCGCGCCTATCTCTTCGGCTTGCGCGCCGAGGGAATCGCCGCCCTCCTGATGAGGCTGAAGGGCTATCGCGTCCTGGCGCGCCGATTCGTCGTCTCGGGCGGCGAGATCGATATCGTCGCCCAGCGCGGCCAGACGATCGCCTTCGTCGAGGTCAAGGCGCGCGACAATCTCGACGACGCCGCGAGCGCGATTCTCGAGACCAAGCGCCGGCGCATTTCCCGCGCCGCGCGGGTCTGGCTCGCCCGCAACCCCTGGGCGGCGGGCGCGACGCTGCGCGGCGACGCGGTGTTCATCGCGCCGGGGCGTCTTCCCCGCCACGTCGGCGCGGCGTATAGGCTGGATCTCGACTGACAGGAAGCCTTTCCGCCATGCCTTTGACCGTCGCCGTGCAGATGGACCCGATCGAGCGCATTCGCATCGCCGGCGACTCGACCTTCGCCCTGCTGCTCGAGGCGCAGGCGCGCGGACACGCGCTGCTTTACTACACGCCTGATCAATTGCGCCTCGAGGGCGCGAATCTGGTCACGCAAGCCCGGCCGCTGAGCGTCAGGGACGCCCAGGGCGAACACGCCAGCCTCGGCGAGGCGCGCCGCGTCGATCTCGCCGAGGTCGACGTCGTATTGCTGCGTCAGGATCCGCCGTTCGACCTGGCCTATGTCACCACGACGCATCTGCTCGAGCGCATCCATCCGCGCACGCTGGTCGTCAACAACCCCCGCGCGGTGCGCGACGCGCCGGAAAAGCTGTTCGTGATGGACTTTCCCGAGCTGATGCCGCCGACGCTGATTGCGCGCGACCGCGCGGCGATCGAGGCGTTTCGCGCCCGGCACGGCGAAGTCGTGATGAAGCCGCTCTACGGCGCCGGCGGCGCGGCAGTGTTCAAGATCGCGACCAAGGATCCGAATTTCGGTTCGCTGTTCGACCTCTTCTCCGTCACCTTCCGCGAGCCCTGGGTCATCCAGAAATTCCTGCCGGCGGTCGCCACTGGCGACAAGCGCATCGTCCTCGTCGACGGCGAGCCGCTCGGCGCGGTCAACCGCGTGCCGGTCGGCGACGACATCCGCTCCAACATGGTTCGCGGCGGTTCGGCGCAGGAGACCGAACTGACGCCGCGCGAGCGCGAGATTTGCGCGGCAATCGGCCCGGAATTGAAGCGTCGCGGCCTGATCTTCGTCGGCATCGACGTCATCGACGGGCATCTGACGGAGATCAACGTCACTTCGCCGACGGGCATCAGGGCGATTCGGCGGCTCGGCGGCCCGGACCTCGCCGCGGCGATCTGGGACGTGATCGAGGCCAAGCGGCGCGCCTTCGCGCCGCAGGCCTCCGATCCCGCCGCTTCAGGTTAGGGCCCCGCCATGGAGACCTCCACCGCAGCCGTTCGAGGCGCGCGCCGGCCCCGCGCCGTCGCGCCGAAAGGCGGCTTCGACCGCGCGCGGCTCGACGACGAGCTGGCGGCGCTGCGCCGGGAAACGCCGACGGACGACGCCGCGTTCCGGCGCCAAGCGGTCGAGCTGTTCGGCGAACGGCTGGAAGAGTGCCGCGCCGACGCGCGCCGCGCGCTCGAGGAGGGCGGCAAGGGACGCGCCTGCGCGGCGCAGCTCAGCGACCTCGAAGACGAGATCATCCGCGCCATCCACGACATGGCCGCGCGCTTCCTCCACCCCGCCTGGGCGAAAACCGGGCGCATCACCATCGTGGCGGTCGGCGGCTACGGCAGAGGCCTGCTCGCGCCCGGCTCCGACATCGATCTGTTGTTCCTGTTGCCGAGCGAAGCGCCCTCGGGCGGCGAAAAACTCATCGAGACGCTGCTCTATGTGCTGTGGGACCTCAAGCAGAAGGTCGGCCACGCCACCCGCACGATCGAGGAATGCCTGAAACAGGCGCGCGCCGACATGACGATCCGCACCGCCTTGCTCGAAGCCCGCTTCATCATGGGCGACGAAGCGCTTTTCGACCGGCTGCGCGCCCGCTTCGATAAGGAAATCGTCGCCAAGACCGCGAGCGAGTTCGTCGCCGCCAAGCTCGCCGAGCGCGACGCGCGGATCAAGCGCGCGGGCGAATCGCGCTATCTCGTCGAGCCCAACGTCAAGGAGGGCAAGGGGGGCTTGCGCGATCTCAACACGCTGTTCTGGATCGCCAAATACGTCTATCGCGTGCGCGACGCCCACGAGCTCGTCGCGGCCGGCCTGTTCTCGCATCGGGAGTTCGCGCTGTTTTCGCGCTGCGAGGAGTTCCTATGGGCGGTGCGCTGCCACCTGCATTTTCTCACCGGGCGCGCCGAGGAGCGCCTGAGCTTCGATCTGCAGCGCCCGATCGCGGAACGGCTCGGCTACGCCGCGCGCGCCGGCCAGGCCGACGTCGAACGCTTCATGAAGCACTATTTCCTCATCGCCAAGGACGTCGGCGATCTCACGGCGATCGTCTGCGCCGCGCTCGAGGAGCGGCACGCCAAGCCGACCCAGGCGCTCGACCGCTTTCTCCGCCGATTGCGCCGCCGACCGCGCGCCGTCGCCGACGCCGTCGACTTCAAGATCGAGCGCGACCGCATCAACGTGATCCGCGCCGACGCGTTCGAGCGCGATCCCGTCAACCTCGTCCGTCTCTACTGGGCCGCCGACCGGTCGAGCCTGGCGATCCATCCCGACGCGGCGCGGCTCGTCACGCAGTCGCTCAAGCGCATCGACGCCAAGCTGCGCGCCAACCCGGAAGCCAACCGGTTGTTCCTGGAAATCCTGACGTCGCGCCGCTCGCCGGAAGTTGCGCTCCGGCGCATGAACGAAGCCGGCGTGCTCGGCCGCTTCATTCCCGACTTCGGCCGCGTCGTCGGCATGATGCAATTCTCCATGTACCATCATTACACCGTCGATGAGCACCTGCTGCGCACCGTCGGCGTCCTCAGCCAGATCGAATCGGGGCTTCTTACCGAGGACCACCCGCTCGTCAGCGAAATCCTGCCCCATATCGCCAATCGCACGGCGCTTTACCTCGCCGCCTTCCTGCACGACATCGCCAAGGGACGTCCCGAGAATCATTCGATCGCCGGCGCCGAGGTCGCGCGCCGCCTTTGCCCGCGCCTGGGGCTGTCGCCGGCCGATTGCGACCGGGTCGCCTGGCTCGTCGAACAGCATCTGACGATGTCGAACATGGCGCAGGGGCGCGATCTCGCCGACCCGCGCACCGCCGAATCCCTCGCCGCGATCGTGCAGACGTTGGAGCGACTGAGAATGCTGCTCGCGCTGACGGTGTGCGACATCCGCGCCGTCGGACCGGGCGTATGGAACGGCTGGAAAGGCCAATTGCTGCGCACGCTGTTCTGGGAGACCGAAGTCGTGCTCGGCGGCGGGCACTCGGCGATCGACCGCAAGTCGCGCGTCGCGGCCGCCCAAGAGGCGCTGAGGCGCGCCCTGCCCGGCTGGTCCGACCCCGACTTCGACGCCTATGCGCAACGCCATTACCCCGCCTATTGGCTGAAAGTGGATCTGCCGCGCCAGGTCGCCCACGCCAAACTGCTCTATGCGATGGCGGCCGACGTGCGCTCGCTGGCGACGGAAGTCGCGAGCGACGCCTACCGCGGCGTGACGGAACTGACGATCGTCGCGCCCGACCACCCGCGCCTGCTCGCGATCATCGCCGGCGCCTGCGCGGGCGCCGGCGGCAATATCGTCGACGCGCAGATTTTCACCACGACCGACGGACTCGCCCTCGACACGATTTCCGTCTCGCGCGCCTTCGATCGCGACGAGGACGAACTCCGGCGCGCCGGGCGCATCGCGCGCACCATCGAGCAGGCGTTGCGCGGCGAAATTCGCGTCCGCGAAATCATCTCGGCCAAGAACGGGCGCGACGCCCGGGCGCGCGCCTTCGCGATTCCGCCCGAGGTGATGATCGACAACACCCTGTCGAGGCGCTACACGGTGCTCGAAGTTTCGGGGCTCGACCGTCCGGGATTGCTCTACGATCTGACCTCGGCGCTCTCGAAGCTCAATTTGAACATCGGTTCGGCGCATATCGTGACCTTCGGCGAGAAGGCCGTCGATTCCTTTTACGTCACCGATCTGACCGGGCTGAAGATCACGTCGCCGTCGCGTCAGGCTGCGATAAAGAGGCATCTGTTGGCGATCTTCTAAAAAGGCGCGGCGCGGCGTCGCGGGCCTGCCCGCGCTTGATTTTTGCCCCGCCAGCCATGATATCGGGCGCGACCAAATCCGGGATTTTGACGACATGAACGATACGACCAACGCGCAGACCTCCGAAACCGCGGCCGGCGCGACGCCGCCCGGCGAGGCCGACGGCTTCGCCGTGATCGAAAAGCTCAACGCGGAAAACGCCGAACTGAAGGATCGCGTCTTGCGCGTCCTCGCGGAGATGGAAAATCTGCGTCGGCGCACCGAACGCGAAGTCGCCGACGCGCGCGCCTACGGCGTCACCGCTTTCGCGCGCGACATGCTCACCGTCGCCGACAATCTCGCCCGCGCGCTCGAAAGCGTGCCGGCGGAGGCGCGCGCGAGCGCCGACAGCTCCATGAAGAGCTTGATCGAAGGCGTCGAATTGACGGCGCGCGACCTTCAAACCGCGCTCGGGCGCCACGGCGTCGCCAAGTTGGAGCCGCTCGGCGAGAAATTCGACCCGAATTTCCATCAGGCGATGTACGAAGCTCCCGACGAGAGCGTGCCGGCCGGCGCCGTCGCCCAGGTCATGCAGAGCGGCTGGAAGATCGGCGAACGCGTGCTGCGGCCCGCCCTGGTCGGCGTCTCCAAGGGCGGAGCGAAGGCCGCGCCGAAGGGGGAGTGAGCCCGCCGGGCCGCCAAAAGAGGTACGCGCTCTAAGCGCGCGTCACCCGCCGCAGCGTCAGATTGATCCGCCCGCCCTCGGCGAGCAGCGTCGACCCGCCCGCGAGGATGCGGTCGACGCCGTGGAAGGCGAGGCGGGCCGGGCCGCCCAGGATCATCGCGTCGCCCGAGGCGAGGCGAAACGAGCGCGTCGGGGCGCCGCGCGTCACGCCGCCGACGCGGAACAGCGCCGCGTCGCCGAGCGAGAGCGAAACGACCGGCGCGGAAAACTCCGCTTCGTCGCGGTCCTGGTGCAAGCCCATCCGGGCGCTCCGATCGTAGAAGTTGATCAGGCACGCCTCGGGCGGCGGCGCGCCCGGCGCCAGTTCGGCCCAGGCTTCGAGGAGCGGCGCCGGCATCGCCGGCCACGGCGCGCCGGTCGTCGGATGAGCCGGCTGATAGCGATAGCCCTGCTCGTCGGAGACCCAGCCGAGCGGCCCGCAATTGGTCATGCGCACCGAGAACGCCTTGCCCGTGCGCGGCATGCGCGGCTGGAACAGCGGCGCGACGGCCAGAACGGCGCGCAAGTCCTCGCGCAGGGCCTCCTGCGCGGCGCGATCGAGGTAGCCGGGGTAGTGGACGAGGCCGGGAATGATTTCGAGCGCGGTCTTCACGGTTTTGAGCCCTTCGTCATGACGCGCCGCCGCCTTCCCTAAGCGCAAGGCGCGGCGTATAGGAAGCCCCAAATTTCACATTGCGCGCGGGCCCCCGCGCGCTTCCCTGGGGCGAGGCATGGCCGGTCATAGTCAGTTCAAGAATATCATGCATAAGAAGGGCAAGCAGGATGCGATCCGCTCCAAGCTCTTCTCCAAGCTAGCGCGCGAAATCACCGTCGCGGCGAAAATGGGCCTGCCCGACCCCGCGATGAACGCGCGCCTGCGCGCGGCGGTGATCGCCGCCCGGGCCGAGAACATGCCCAAGGACAATATCGAGCGCGCGATCAAGAAGGCCTCGGGCGCCGAGGGCGAGACTTACGACGAAGTGCGCTACGAGGGCTACGCGCCGGGCGGGGTCGCGGTGATCGTCGAGGCCTTGACCGACAATCGCAACCGCACCGCCGGCGAAGTGCGCTCCTATTTCACCAAGGCGGGCGGCGCGCTCGCCGAAACCGGCGCGGTCTCCTTCATGTTCGATCGCGTCGGCTCAATCGTGTTCGACCGCAAGGTCGCGAGCGACGACGCGATGCTCGAAGCGGCGATCGAGGCGGGCGCGGACGACGTCGTCTCCGGCCCGGAAGAGCACGAAGTGATCACCGCCGTCGAGGCGCTGCGCGACGCGCAAAAGGCGCTCGAGGCCAAGTTCGGCGAGCCGCGCAAGGCCTCGCTGGTGTGGCGGCCGCAGAACACGGTCGCGGTCGACGACGAAGCCGGCGAAAAGATTCTCAGATTGGTCGGCGCTCTCGAAGAGAACGACGACGTGCAGACCGTCACCGCCAATTTCGAGATTTCCGATGCGCTGATGGCGAAGATGCAGGGCTGACGGCGCTTCGCTGGGCAGCGCGGAGAAACGCAAACCGCGGAAGCGTCGCGCGCTTCCGCGGCCTTGCTTGGCCGACCCGGCTCAATGCGAAGGAGCCGGACCGAAAAGGCCTTTCACCACCAGTGGCAGTGCAGGTGACCCCAACGGCCGACCCAGCAGTGGCGATGATGATGCCACCAGACGTGGTCGATGTGCGACGACGCCATCGGCTGTTCCAGCGACGGCGAAGACAGCGTGAAGGCCGAAGCCGAACTCGCCGAGATCGCCAGCATCGCGACGCCCGCCAGAGCCGCGACGGCTCCGCCTGTCAAAACGCGTTTGAACATGAATTCCTCCTTTGTCCACGAACCAGCGCTATCGTGCACAGTCCGAATGAACTCGACATGAATAAAAGACCGCCGCCAAGGCTGTCGCCGCTCGGAGAGACACTATTCGCGCGTCGATAGGCGCGCTACGCAATTCCGCCACGATCGATCCCGAGTTTTTTGACGGCAATATTTACCCTTATCAAGTCATTGGAGCCGCTCGCCGCGGCGCAAGCGCGAGAATATTACGCGCGGGGCGATCTCGCGCGCCTTGCTCCCTTACGGTCCGCCGCCGCGCGAACGCCGCCGCAACCCGCTCAGCGCCGCCCTGCGGTGACCCCGAGGAGATCGCCGAGCCGGTCGAGCGCGACGCGCAGGCGGTCGACGACGACCGCGTCGGCCCGCCAAGGCGTGACGATTTCCGGCACATAGGCGCGGCAGTCGCTCAAGCGCGCGCCCTCGATGACGATGCGCGTGACGATCGGCCAGGCGGCCTCGCCCGCGCGCTCTGCGGCTGCGCGCAGCTTGTCGCGCGCGTGGAGCGCGATTTCGCTCGTCGGCAGGCCGGAACGCGGACCGAACGCCTTCGAGCCGACGGTTTCGAGCGGGACCGCGCGCAAGGCGTCGAGCTGGGCTCGGCCGTGCAGGCGCCGCAGCGCCTCGCCGATCAGCCAGCGAATGTCGTTGAGCCTGGGATCGTGAGGCGCAAGCGCGCGGGTCGAGCGCATCACGTCGAAGGGATCGAGCACGCGGCGCAGCCGATCGGCGCCGCGCTCGGCCGTCTGGCCGCTTTCGCTGGCCCTGGCGAGCCGTTCCGGCGTGGCGTCGAGCCGGTCCGGCCCCGGCCGACCCTTGGCTTTGGACCGCCTTGGCGCAGCTTTTCCGGTCATTGCGCCAGCTCCGCGCAAAGTTGGGCGGGCGACGTGCAGTAGGAGGCGACGGGTTCGCCGGTCAGGCGCTGAGGGATGGCGACGCTGGCTAAGTCGACGTCGGCGGGCGGGCGGCTATGGGCGCGTTTGAGGTCGCCAAGGTGCGCGGCGCAGGCGTCGACGGCTTCCTGGCGCTCGGTCTCGGTCTTAGGCGGGCGGCGGCGATTGCGGGCCTGCATCGGCTTGGTCTCCCCTCGTGAGAAGAGCGACGGGCGGGGCCGGCGGCCGCGCCGATGTTCACTCTTTGTTCTCAGTTTCTGAACATCCCGACGATCTGTCAAGGAATATTTCTGATTTTCATGATTGCGTAGCTTCTGAAAAGCAGAATAAATAGCGCATGACCGTCGATTGGATTCGTGACGCCCTCCGGGAAACCAGCAAGACCCGCAGCGGCCTCGCCAGGGCGCTCGGGCGTTCGCCCTCGGCCGTCACCGACCTTCTCAACGGCTCGCGGCGCCTGCGCGCGGACGAGATCGCGATCGCAGCCGCCTATCTCGGCGTCGAGCCGCCGCGCCTCGTCGGCGGCGGCCGGGCGCCGGCGACCGGCGGCAAGGTGCCGCTCGTCGGCTATGTCGGCGCGGGCGCCATCGCCCATTTCTACGCCGACGGCCAAGGCCCGTTCGACGAAGTCCCCGCGCCCGACGCGGCGAGCGCGAAAACCGTCGCGGTGCAGATCCGCGGCCATTCGCTCGGCGCGCTGTTCGACAATTGGCTGGTGTTCTACGACGACGTGCGCGAAGAGCCCGGCGACGATCTCGTCGGACGCATGTGCGTATGCGGCCTCGCGGACGGGCGCGTCCTCATCAAGGCGCTCAAACGCAGCCAGCTTCCGGGGCTGTGGACATTGCTGTCGAACGCCGAGCCGCCGATCTACGACGTGGTGCTAGTTTGGGCGGCGCTGGTGCGCGAAATGCGGCCGCGATAGAGGCTCTCATGTCCGCGACGCCCAATAGCGCGCTCGACATCGCGCGCGCGCTCATCGCCTTTCCCTCGGTCACGCCGGCCGACGCCGGCGCCCTGCCCTATCTCAGGGGCCTGCTCGCCGAAGCCGGATTCGCCGCCGAGATCGTCTCGTTCGCGGCGCCGGGGACGCCGACGATCGACAATCTCTACGCGCGCTTCGGCAGGCAGGCGCCGAATTTCGTTTTCGCCGGCCATACCGACGTCGTGCCGCCGGGCGACGCGGCCAAATGGCGCTTCGACCCCTTCGCCGGCGCGGTCG
Organism: Roseiarcus sp.; assembly: GCA_050012775.1. Lineage (GTDB taxonomy): Bacteria > Pseudomonadota > Alphaproteobacteria > Rhizobiales > Beijerinckiaceae > Roseiarcus. Next base: position 20,048 of record JBEKGN010000041.1, on the reverse strand, counting down.
CCGACGGCCAGATCTGGGGACGCGGCGCGAGCGACATGAAAGGCGGAATCGCCGCCGCCGTGGCCGCCGCGCTACGCTTCGTCGCGCGCGGCGCCTTCGAGGGATCGATCAGTTTTCTCGTCACCGGCGACGAGGAAGGGCCCGCCGTCAACGGCACGGTCAAACTGTTGGACTGGGCGCGCGCGCGCGGCGAGCGTTTCGATCATTGTGTCCTCGGCGAGCCGACTTGCGTCGCGGCGCTCGGCGACACGATCAAGAACGGCCGGCGCGGCTCGCTGACCGGGCGGCTGGTGCTTTCCGGCAAGCAGGGCCATGTCGCCTATCCCCATCTCGCGCAAAACCCGATCCGCGCGCTGGCGCCGATCCTCGACGCGCTGCAGGGGCCGCCCCTCGACGACGGCGCCGCCGACTTCCAGCCCTCCAATCTCGAAATCGTCACCGTCGACGTCGGCAATCCCGCGACCAACGTCATTCCCGGCGAGCTCCGCCTCGTCTTCAACATCCGCTTCAACAATCTCTGGACGCCGCAGAAGCTGAGCGCCGAAATCGAACGTCGCGTCGCCGCGGCGGCGGACGGCGCGCGCGCCACGCTGAGCTTCGATCCCACCAACGCGGTCGCGTTCCTAACGCCGCGCGGGGCCTTCACCGATCTCGTGGCGAAGGCCGTCGAGGACGTCACCGGGCGAAGGCCCAAGCTCTCGACGAGCGGCGGCACGTCGGACGCGCGCTTCATCAAGGACGCCTGCCCGGTCGTCGAATTCGGCCTCGTCGGCGCGACCATGCACGGCGTCGACGAGCGAGTCGGCGTCGACGAAGTCGAGGCGCTTTCGCGCGTCTACGAGCGCGCGCTGGAGCTTTACTTCTCGGCTTTCGGCTCGGCGTAATCGACGCGCGCGAGATAGAGCCCGCAGGCTGGCGCCACTTGGCCGCATCGGCTGCGATCGGCCGCCTCGAGCGCTTGCCTGAGATCGGCCGCGCGCCATTTGCCGAGCCCGACCTCGACGAGCGAACCGACCATCGAACGCACCTGCCGATGCAGGAACGACAGCGCGGCGACGGCGAAGTCGACCCGGTCGCCCTCGCGTGCGACGTCGAGGCGCGCGAGCGTGCGCACGGGCGATTTGGCCTGACATTGCGAATCGCGAAAGGTCGAAAAATCGTGCCGGCCGATGAGCGCGCGCGCCGCCTCCTGCATCGCCGCGGCGTCGAGATCGCGCTTCACATGCCAGGCGCGGCCGCGCTCGAAGGTCAGCGGCGCGCGGCGATTGACGATGCGATAGAGGTAGTGACGCATGACCGCGCTGCGGCGCGCGTCGAAATGGTCGGCGGCCGGCGCGGCGTCAAGGACGGCGATGGGATGGGGAACGAGATGCGCATTGATCGCCTCGCGCAGGCGCCAGCCGCTCCAATCGCAGCCAAGATCGACATGCGCGACCTGTCCCATCGCGTGAACGCCGGCGTCGGTGCGGCCCGCGCCGTGAACGACAGGGGTTTCGCCGGTCAGCGCCAACAGCGCCTCTTCCAGCGCCTGCTGGACCGAAGCGCCGTTCGCCTGGCGTTGCCAACCCGCGTAATCCGCGCCGTCGTATTCGATCGTCAGCTTGTAGCGCGGCATGGGGCCGCTCAGACCGTCAACACGATCTTGCCGACATGGGCCGAGCTTTCCATGCGCCGGTGCGCGCTCGCGGCCTCGGCGAGCGGAAAGACCGAATCGACGACCGGCTTGCAGCGCCCCTGCGCCAACAGCGGCCAGACCTTGGCGTGCAGCGCCTCGGCGATAACGGCTTTTTCCGCGACCGAGCGCGGGCGCAACGTCGAGCCGGTGTGGAAGAGGCGCTTGGCCATGATGACGCGCAAATCGATTTCCACCTTCTGTCCACGCAGGAAGGCGATCTGCACAATGCGGCCGTCGAGCGCCGCGGCGGCGTAATTGCGCGCGACGTAATCGCCCCCGACCATGTCGAGAATGACGTCGGCGCCCTTGCCGTCCGTCGCGGCGAGCGTCGCCGCGACGAAATCCTGCGTGCGGTAATTGACCGCGCGGTCGGCGCCGAGCCCTACACATTCTCTCACTTTTTCGTCCGAGCCCGCGGTCGCGATCACGCGCGCGCCGAATGCCTTGGCGAGTTGAATCGCGGTCGTGCCGATGCCCGAGCTTCCCCCGTGCACGAGCAGCGTCTCGCCCGCCTTCAGCGCGCCGCGCTCGAAGACGTTGGTCCAGACGGTGAAGAACGTTTCCGGGATCGCCGCGGCTTCGACCGCCGAAAGGCCGGCGGGAATCGGCAGGGCGACGCTTTCGTGGGCGAGGCAATATTCGGCGTAGCCGCCGCCGGGAACGAGGGCCGTGACCCGCGCGCCGAGCGCGTGACGCGACGCGCCCGGCCCGAGCGCGGCCACCTCGCCCGCGACTTCCAGGCCGAGAACGTCCGATGCGCCGGGCGGCGGCGGATAGACGCCCTGGCGCTGGAGGATGTCGGGACGGTTGACGCCCGCCGCTTCGACCTTGACGAGAATTTCGCCCGCGCCCGGGATCGGGCGCGGCCGGGTCTGAAGCTCGAGGACATCTGGCCCGCCGGGTCGGGCCGCGAGGATCGCGCGCATGGATTCGGGCAGTTTGGGCATGGTCTCGGCCTCACAAGGATTTGGCGCTTTGTCGGCCGTCCGCCGCGTCTAAGTCAATGCGCGGGCGCGGCCGGCGCGCTCACGCCGTCGAGCGCCGGCGCGGCGCGGAACGCCGGCAGTTCCTCGGCGCGCGCGCAAAACGCCGCGAGCCGGGCGTAACGCGCCTTATCGACGACGTCGGCGAGCATGAGTTGGGTGAAGCCGAACGCGCAGACGACGCCGATGTCGGCGACGCCGAGAACGCCGCCGCCGATCCAGCCGGAAGCCGGCGTTTCGCGATCGAGCGCTTCGAGCCCCGCCGCCAATTGTCGATCGACCCGCGCGGTCCAGGGTTCGTGGCGCTTTTCCGGCGGCCGCAGCGCCCTCTCGTAGTGGCGCTGCACCGCCTTTTCCATGACGGTGAGCGCCAGCCCGGTCGCGCGCGAAGCGGCGAGCCGCGCGGCCGGCGCGCTCGGCGTCAACGCGGCGACGGCGGGCGCGATCGAAGCGAGATAATCGAGGATCACGCTCGAATCCATCAACACCGCGCCTTCGTCGGCGACCAAGGTCGGCGCCTTCAGCAGCGGATTGATTTTCGAAAATTCGTCGATGTGACGGAACAGCGAAATCGGCCGATGGGAGAACGGAACCCCGGCTGCAATCAGCGCCACGGCCACGCGCCGCACATAGGGCGAGTCGAGCATGCCGACGAGTTCCATGACGGGATCGTCCTCTCAATCGCAATCGGAAGGTCGCCAGGACTTGCTCCGGGACCGCGCGTTCGTCAAGTTCGCGGATTCGCGAAAGGAGGCGAACGCCTCCTTGCTTTGGGGCGAGCGGGCGTTTGGCATGGTTGGTTGCGGGGGCGCGCGACCACACCGACGGCTATGAGCGATTCGGCGCGGCGCAACGTCACGAGCGAAGCGCCGCAGGCGCCGTTAAACAGCGCAACTAAGGAATGGTTTATTGCGCCGTCGGCGCGTCGGCCCGGCGCGAGAGACCTTCGCCGCACGAATCCGCGCTATGCGTGGCGCGCCAGAACGCGCGCGCGCCGGGCTCGGGAACCGGCTTTGGCGCGTGGCGTGCGCAATAGCCGGCCAGGGCCCACCAGGCCATCGGCATGTCGCCGCGGTCGACCGGATTGAGGCCGCCCTCCGGATGGCGCCAATAGCGACAGTCGGCGCATGTCGAGGCCGGCGTGGGCGAGACGGCGATAGCGCCCTCGCCGCACCATTGACGACTGTGGGTCTGCGGCCAATGCGCGACCTGTTCGGCGCGCTGGTCGGCCTCCGGCGCGCGGCGGCGGCAGGAGCCCTCATATTCCCTCATGCGACGCCAGAACGCGCAATGGGCGCAATCGGCGGGAATCTCCGGTGCGTCGTTCAAGGCGGTCCCCCTTGCTTGTCTTTCCGATGTTTCAACGGCTCTCGACATTCGCGCTCGCCTCGGACGACCATCCCCCGCCCAGCGCGAGCATCAGCCCGACATTGGCGTCGAGTTGGCGCGTGCGCAAGGCGATCGACGCACGTTCCGCGTCCAGCGCGGCGTTTTGCGCGGTGACCACGTCGAGATAGGACGCCGCGCCGTCGCGATAGAGAGACATCGCCATTTCCGCGGCCTTGCGCGCGGCGTCGGCGGCGGCGGTGGTTTCGCGCGCCTCTTCGGCGAGCCAGCGCAGCGCCGAGAGATTGTCCTCGACTTCCCTGACCGCGCGCAGAATCGCGGCGCGATAGCGCGCCGCCGCCTCGGCATAGGCGGCGGTCGCGGCGTCGAGTTGGGCTTGCCGCAATCCCGCGTCGAACAGCGGCACGGAGACGGTCGGCCCAAGCGAGCCCATGCTGTTGCCCGGGGTCAGCAAGGCGATCCCGGTGTCCTGCGTCCCGCCGAGAAGATTCAACGTGAATTTGGGATAGAACGCCGCGCGCGCGACCCCGATTTCCGCGCTCGCCGCGGCGGCGAACCGCTCGCTCTCGGCGACGTCGGGGCGGCGGCTCAGCACGTCCGAAGGAACGGTGCGAGGCCGCCTGGGAAATGTCATCGGCGCAGCGGCGCGCGAGATCGTGAACGACGCGGCGGATTTGCCGACGAGCGCGGCGATCGCGTTCTCCAGCGCGCTGCGCTGTACGACAAGATCGGACGCCTGCGCCTTGACGTTCTCGAGTTGCGTCACCGCCCGTTCGACATCGATGGGCGGGGCGATCTGCGCGGCGAGCCGCTCGCGCGTCAGGTTAAGCGCCGACTGATAATTGGCGATCGTATCGGAAAGCAGCTTGGCTTCGGCGTCGAGACCGCGCAGGCGAATGTAGGCGCTCGCGAGTTCCGCGTGCAGCTCGAGGCGCGCCTGCGCAAGCGCGTCGGCGCTGGCTTCGGCGTCGGCGTTCGCCGCCTTGATGAGATCGCGCACGCGCCCCCAGATGTCGACCTCGTAAGACGCCACCTGCGCGCCGAGCTGATTGGCGCCGTAGTAGGTCGGCTGGTCCTTGGAGCGAAGCGGGCGGTTGTTGGATTGCTTGTTGTATGAGAGGCTCGAGCCGGCGTCGACCTCGGGATAGAGGCCGGCCAGCGCGGCCGCCGCGAAGGCGCGCGCCTGATCGTTCGCGGCGAGGGCCGCGGCGAGGTTCGGGTTGGCCGCGTCGACCTGATCCTGCAGATCGTCGAGCGTCCGGTCGTTGAAGCTTCGCCACCAGAAGCCCGTCGCGTCGAGAACTCCGTCGCTCGCGGCGGGCGCTTCCTTGAATCGCGCCGACAGCGCCAGGGTTGGCGGCGTGTAGTTCGGCGCGAGATCGCAGCCGCCGAGGAGCAATGCCGCGGACGCCGCCAGCAGGGACCGCGCCTTCATTCGGCATGTCCTCGCGCGTCCTGGACGACCGATTGGTCCGCCGCGTCGCTGGTCTGTCCCGACGACGCGCCGTCTTTGCCGCTCTCCGGGCGCCCGGCGCCCGGCGGGGAAAGAATGCGCACCTCGTCGCCCTCGTCGATCGAGTCGGGGGGGTTGGCGATCACCCGGTCGCTGGCCGACAGGCCGCTGGCGATTGCGACTTCGTTTCCGAGATCGCGAGCGATCTCGACTTTCTTCATCACCACGCGATTGTTTGCGCCGACGGTCGCGACTTCGACCGACTTGTCGCGAAAAATCATCGCGCTCGCCGGCAGCGTAAGCGCATCGGCCGCCTCCGGGATTTGAAAGCGAACCTCCGCGAATGCGCCCGGCTGCAACGCGCCGTCGCCGTTTTTCGCCGATAGCTCCACGAGCAGCGAGCGCGACTTCGCGGAGATGGCTTGCGAAGTGGTCGTGATCGTCGCCTCGAAGCTTCGATCCGGGTATTGCGGCAGCTTGAGCGTGGCTTTCATGCCTTCGTGCATGTCGGCCGCGAAGCTTTGCGGCACGTCGACGTAAACCCGCATTTCGTGCACGTCGGCGACGGCGAAGAGGCCGCTGTTCGCGTTGGCGCTATCGCTGACGAGCGAACCGATATCGATGTTGCGCTGCGTGACGACGCCGTCGAACGGCGCGACGATATTGGCGAAGGCCTTAAGGGCTTTCAAGCGATCGACATTCGCGCTCGCCGCGGCGACCTCGGCGTCCTTGGCCGCCGCGTCGGCGACCTTCTCGTCGGCGGCCTGCTGCGAGACCGCGCCGGACTGGCGCAGTGACTTCCAGCGGTCGGCGGTGACCGCCGCCAGCGCCTGATTGGCTTTGGCCTTGGTCAGCTGCTCGCGAGACTCGGCGAGGCGCTGGTCGAGTTCCGGCGTGTCGATGGTGGCGAGCACGTCGCCCGCCTTCACGTGGGCGCCGATGTCCTTGTACCACGCATGGACATATCCGCTCACTTGCGCGTGAACGACCGCGTTGTAGAAGGCGTCGACATCGCCGGGAAGAACCAGCTCGCGCGCCCCGCCGCCGTGTTCGGGGGCGACGACCGCAACCGTTGGAACCGCCCGATCGAGCGTCCATTGCGCGAGTTTCGTTTCGTCGTCGCGTCGCAACGAGACCCCCCAGATCGCAGCGCCCACCGCGACCACGGCAAGCACGACGAGCGCGCGCCCGATCTTCATCGGCTTCCGCTCTTTCGTGATCTCGTCGATCTTAGATGGTGGGTTCGCGTTCATATCGGCTCAGCCTGGGCTTGAAGTCCTGGGGAGGCGTCCGGCGCGGCGCCGTGCAGTCGTGCGTGGACGAGCCGGAACACCGCGGGCACGAAGAACAGCGTGGCGACGGTCGAGCAGATCAGGCCGCCGATCACGGCGCGTCCGAGCGGCGCGTTCTGCTCGGCGCTGAGCGCCATCGGCGCCATGCCGATGATCATGGCCAAAGCCGTCATCAGCACCGGGCGGAAACGCGTGAAGCCGGCATCGATCGCCGCCGTCAGCGCGTCGGCGCCGTCCGCGAGCCGCTCCCGCGCGAAACTCACCACCAGGATGCTGTTCGCGGTCGCCACGCCCATGCACATGATCGCGCCGGTGAGAGCGGGAACCGAAAGCGTCGTACGCGTGACGAACAACATCCACACGATGCCCGCCAGGGCCGTCGGCAGAGCGCTGACGATGACGAAGGGATCGAGCCAGGACTGAAAGTTGACGACGATCAGCAGGTAGATCAGCACGATCGCCAGCGCGAGACCGGCGTAGAGCTGGGTGAACGCATACGTCATGGTCGAGGTTTGGCCCCGCAGCACGACGGTCGAGCCGGGCGGCGCGTCCTTGGCCGTCTCGTCGAGGATGTTCTGGATGTCGTGCGAGACGGCGCCGAGATCCCGCTCGTGATTCGTCGCGAAAATGTCGATGACCGGCTGCACTGCGTAATGCGAAACGACCGCGTCGCTATAGCCGCGCGTCACCGTCGCGACGCCGCCGAGAAGCTGCTTCGAATCGCCTTGCGAGGCGGGCACGGTTTCCAAGCCGGACAGCGTATCGAGCCAATACTGCGGCGACTGCGCCACGATCGGATAGGAGACGCCGTTCTTCGGGTTCAACCAGAAGGTCGGCGCCGTCTGGATGCTGCCGGCGAGAGTGTCCTGCAGGCTCGTCGCGACGTCGCGTTCGCTCAATCCAACCTGGCTCGCCCGCGCCCGATCGACCGTGACGTTGAGCGTCGGCGCGTTGAAGGCTTGCTGAATCCGCGCGTCCGCGACGCCGCTCACGCGGGCGACGCGCCGCAACAAGGCGTCCGCGTAAACGCGATTGGCGTCCATGTTCGGGCCGATGATCTGAACGTCGATCGGCGACGGCAGACCGAAATTGAGAATTTGGGTCACGATATCGGCGGGAAGGAACGCGAAGCTCGTTCCGGGAAACTGACGCGGCAATCGCTCGCGCAGCCGCGTGACGAAGTCGTCGACCTTGCTCTCCCAGTCGGGCTTCACGCTGATCAAGATGTCGGCGTCGTTCGCGCCGATCGTGCCGGAATTGCCATAGGCCGCGTTGATCCCGCTGATCGGCAACCCGATGTTGTCGACGACGTTCACAAGCGCGTCCGGCGGAATCGTCGCCCGCACGGCCGCTTCGACGCGATCGCAGAGACGCGCCGTCTCCTCGATGCGCGTGCCGGTCTGCGCGCGCACATGCAGCTTGATCTGATCGCCCTCGACGGGCGGAAAGAAGTTTTGACCGAGGAACGGCGTCAGCGCGAAGGAGCCTGCGACCACCGCCAAAAAGCCGACGATGAAAGTCCGCCGTCCGCCGAGCGCGGTCGCGAGAAGCCGCCGGTAGGCGGCGCGCGTGCGCTCGAAGCGATGCTCGAATCCACGCTGAAACATGACGAAGGGATTGCGCGTCGGGGCCGCCGCTTCCCCATCGCCGTGGGTGGCTTGATTGGCCAGGAGATAGCGCGCCATCGTATTCACCAGGGTGCGCGAGAGCACATAGGAGGCCATCAGCGCGAAGACGACCGCTTCCGCCATCGGGCGAAAGAGATAGCCGGCCACGCCGCCGAGCCTGAACATCGGCACGAACACGATGCAGATGCAGAGCAAGGAGACGGTGGCGGGAATGACGATCTGGCGCGCCCCGTCCATGATCGCGCTTTCGATGTCCTTGCCCTGTTCGAGGTGCCAGTTGATGTTCTCGATCGTCACCGTGGCGTCGTCGACGAGAATGCCAACCGCGAGCGCGAGACCGCCCAGCGTCATCACGTTGATCGTCTCGCCGATGGCGGAGAACATCGCGACGGAGGCGAGAATCGCCAGCGGGATCGAGATGGTGATGATCAGCGTCGAGCGCCAGCTGCCGAGGAAGACGAGGATCATCAGTCCCGTCAGCGCCGCGGCGATGGCGCCTTCGGACATGACCGAGGACACCGCCGCCTTGACGAAGGCCGATTGATCGCCGACCGCCTCCAGATGCAAGCTCTTCGGCAAGGTCTCGCGCAGCTTGGGAAGCAACGCCTTCACGCCGTCGATCACGTCGAGCGTCGACACCGAGCCCGCCTTCAGAATCGTCATCAGCACCGCGTTCGAGCCGTCGACGCGCACCATGTTCGTCTGGGGCGGGCTGCCGTCGTGAACATGCGCGACGTCGCGCACGAAAACCGTCGCGCCGTCGACCTGACGGATCGGCAGGCCGTTCAGCTCCGCGATCTGCGTCGGCGAGTCGTTGAGCGCGACGATATATTCGAAGGCGCCGATTTTCTCGGTGCCCATCGGCGTGATGAGGTTCTGCCGCGCGACCGCATCGACGACGTCCTGCGCGGCGATCCCGTAGGCTTGCAACTTCTGCTGGTCGAGGTCGATCTGAACCTGGCGGACCTTGCCGCCATAGGGTGACGGCACGGCGGCGCCGGCCACGGTCGCCAATTGCGGACGAATGAAGTTCTGACCGGCGTCGAAAATTTGCGCCTGGGACAACGATTCGCTGGAGAGCGCGAGTTGCAGCACCGGCACGCTCGAGGCGTTGAACTGGAGAACGTACGGCGGCGTGATCCCCGGCGGCAACAGCTTCAGGACCGTCTGCGAGGCCGCGGTGATCTGCGCCAGCGCGGCGTTGATGTTGACGGTGGGTTGGAAGAACACTTTCACCACGCCGTAACCCGGCAGCGACTGCGACTCGATATGCTCGATGTCGTTGACCTGCGCGCTGAGCGTGCGCTCGTAATAGTAGACGACGCGACCCGACATGTCGTCCGGCGGCAGGCCGTTATAGGTCCAAACGACGGCGACGACCGGTATGCCGATGTTGGGAAAGATGTCGACCGGCGTCTTGATCCAGGCCGTCACGCCGAAGATGACGATCAGCATCGCCATGACGACGAACGTATAGGGGCGACTGAGGGCGATGCGGACGATTGCAAGCATGAATGGGTTCGCGCGAGAGGGGATCGTCAGTCGGCGCGCGAAGAGGCGCGCGGCGCCGTCGGGTCGACGGGCGCGCCGTCCCGCCTGCGGGGGCGTGATACCGTCGGACGACGACGCGAAACACTAAATAAAATTTTGACATCGCTCGCGAATCCCCGCTTTCGCGGGGGGAGAGCGCCGCGCAGGGGTTACGAGCGCGCCGTCTCCAGGGCGAGCGACGCCTTGTCCGCGCCGCGCAATTCGAAACGCGCGCCGGGATTGTTGTCCTCCACTGTGAGATTGAACCCGTGAAGCTTGGCGATGGTCTCTGCGATGCTCAGTCCCAGACCATGTCCGGACGAGCGGCCGTCTCTTTCGACCTGATAGAAGCGCCGGAAAATCCTCTCCCGCTCCTGCGGCGGTATGCCGCGGCCGGTGTCGCTCACGCGCACCAAAGGTCGACCGTCGACCGTCGCCGCCTCGATGCGCACCTTGCCGCCGGCGGGCGTGAACTTGATCGCGTTGTCGACGAGGTTCGAAATCGCCTCGCGCATGAGATCCTGGTCGCCGCGAACGAGAGTGGGCTTGGGCGCGTCGAGCGTCAGGTCGAGCGCGTTCGCCTGGGCGAGAGGTTCGTAAAAGTCGAAAACGCCGGCGCAAATCGCGGAAAGATCGACCTCTTCGAATGTCTTTTCGCGCGGTCCGTTCTCCACCGCCGATATTCTGAGGAGCGCGGCGATCGTCACCGCGGCGCGGTCGAGGTGATCCAAGGCGTCCGCCATGGCCGCGCGCAGATCTTCAACCGTCGCCTCGCGCGCCAGGCCGCCCTCGATCTTGGCGCGCGCCACCGCGAGAGGCGATCTGAGGTCGTGCGCGATGTTGTCGCCGACGCTCTTCAACTGATCGAGAAGCCGGTTGATCTCGTCGAGCATCAGGTTGACGGCGCTCGCGACCTTGTCGACGTCGTCGCCTTCGCCGGTTTCCGGCAGACGCGCCCCGAGGTCGCCGTTCATGATGTCGGCGATCTTGTTGTGAATTCGCGCCAGCCGTCGCGAACCGCGGCCGGCGAAAAACAAGCCGATGGCGAGGATCAGCAGGACCGTCGGCGCGAGCGCGATGGCCAGCGCGCGCGAAACGGCCTCGCGCAGCGCATAGACCTCCAGCAGGCTCCGTCCGAGCAGCAGCACCCCTCCGTCAGGCCGCCTGCGGGCGACGAAAATCGCCGAATCGGTTCTGTCGTTCGAGCCCGGCACGGGGAATTCGCGGACGAGATGCGCTCGGCCGTCGACCGCGATCGCCGGCATCGTCGGCACGTTGCCGGTCGTCAAGGCGCCGTTCCCGTCGAACAGCGCGACATAGTCGAGCCGTCGCAGATCGCGCGTGAGGCGCAGGTCCAGCGCTCGGCGCAAACGATCCTCGCTGTCGCCGACGCTCTTGGCCGACTCGTCGATCAGAAGCGCTTCGACCCAGGCGACGTCCGCGGTCGTCACCCGCAGGTAAATCAGATAGAAGGCGCCTGACGTGGCCAGCGTGATCGTCAGCGCGAAGGCGAGGGCGAGGCGGAAGGCGCGCGCGCGCAGAACCTCAATCGTCCACATGCAGCTTGAAGCCGGAGGCCCGCACGTTGACGATGAGGCGCGCCTCGCCGCCTTCATCGATCTTGCGGCGCAGATTGCTGATGTGAACGTCGACGACGTTCGTCTGTGGCAGGAACTTGAAGTTCCAAACGTCTTCGAGAAGCATGGCGCGGGTGACGATCTGATTGGGGTGGCGCATGAAATATTCCAACAATTTGAATTCGCGCGGAAGCAAATCGACGCGCCGATCGCCGCGGCGCACCGTGCGCTCCACCAGATCCATCTCGAGCGGTCCGACGCGCAGCCGGGTCGCGCGCGCGTCCCCCGCGCGCCGCGACAGCGCTTCGACTCGAGCGGTGAGTTCGCGCAACTCGAAAGGCTTGACGAGATAGTCGTCGCCGCCGGCCTTCAGCCCGCGAATGCGGTCGTCGACGGAAGAGAGCGCGCTGATGACCAGCACCGGCATCGAATTGCCCTCATTGCGCAATGTTTCGATGATCGCCAGACCGTCCTCGCCGTGCAGCATGCGGTCCATGACCATCACCGCGGCGCCGCCGGCGCGCGCGGCGCGCAACCCCTCCTCGCGGTTCTCGGCGAGTTGGACGACATGTCCGCTGGCCTGGAGTTCGGAGCGAATTTCCTCCGCCAGATCACGCTCATCCTCAATGACGAGAACAGAAGGTTTCACGTTTGAATCCGCCCTCATGAGCATGGATATCGCCCAATCCTCTCGCCAAGCCGGGCGCCGAATACGCCGGCGCGCCGTTCGATCCTCGCTTTTACAAGCCTGGTACGGATGCTATCGCAAGATTGTCATAATGATGTTCCCGTCGGTCTAAGGCGCGCCGCCCACGCCCGCGAAGGCGTCGCGCCGGGTGAGCGAATATTGCGCGCCGGCTCTCGTGAGGCGGAAGTCGGCCTTGTCGATCGTGTCCCAGAGCCCGACCGCCGCTTGCCGAATCGGCTTCGTGCTGGCCGCGCCCTAGCCCGGCAAATCGTCCGGGCCACGGCATAGCCTGACAACAAGAATAGATTAACGCAATCAAGCTATAACGCCCGTGTATATCGGCCATACTAACATTATGCGGCATTTTCGCTCGTTGTTGCAAACCAACAGACACGACAATAATAACTATAACAACAATCGCCCGGATATTTTATAAAACTATGTTTATAAATTTCCTTTTATAAAAGATTTTTTATGATTGCGTCTGCGACTTGTCGCGCAATCGTCGTCGTTCCTGCGATACGATTGCTTATCAAGGTCAACGAGTCGGTGCATGGTTTACGTCTGCAAATTCAGCGATGACGAAATCGTCGGCGTGCTGCGCGAGCACGAGGCGGGCGCGGACGTGGGCGCGCTTTGCCGCCGGCACAACATCAGCGTCCGCACGTTCTACCGCTGGAAGGCCGAACACGGACGCGTTCCGCCGTCCCTCACCGTGCGGCTCAAGGAGCTGGAAGAGGAGAACAGGCGGCTCAGGGCGCTCCTCGTCGAGGCGATGCTCAACGCCCCGGCTTCCGCGGCTCGCCAGGACGGCGCCTCGGAACCGCTCTCCGCCCCCGCGGTTTCCCGCCGGGAGAAGTCGCCTCTCGCAGCAAGCGCGGCGACCTGAGTCGGGGACGCGGGCGTTCCTTCGGCTTCGCGCCGAATGTCACAGCATACGCCGCGGCGACGACCCGCGCCCCGCCAGGACGGTCGGCGGCAGCTGGCAATGCAACACAAGCTTTTGCGCGCTCGATGCGTTGGGATAAGCGACGCCACGCGATGAGCTGCGCCATTCCGCTGCGCCCGCCTTGTTTCATCATATCGGATGTTTGGCGAAGCGCCCCCCAACAGCCTCCTCTTGGTTTCTCCGTCGGCAGATGGCGATCGCCGATGGCGAGGGCGAATCCCGACAGGAGCCGGCGCATTGCCGCGGGTTGCTGAAACCGAGAGGAAGCTCCGATTGCGGCAAGCCCTCGACGGTGGAAGAGACCCGCTCATGGAGGAGCGCGGGCCGACCGTCGGGTCGACGTTGACGCGACCGCCGGTCCGATAGCCCTTGGCGAGGCCAACTCGTCGTCTTGCCAAGACATCGCGCCGGCATCAGCGGCGAGCCCCTTGGCGAAGCGTCAAATCGGCCGCTGGGATCAACCGGCCGCTGCGGCGAAGAAAAACCCCGGGCTCGAGGCCCGGGGTCCGAAATCGCGTGGATATTGGCAAGCCTCGATCAGAACTGCAGGCGCAGGCCAACCGTCGGATCGACGTTGTTGGTGTGGAGATAGCCGGAAGCCAAACCGCCATTGACCTGCGAGTACATCAGGCCGGCATAAACGTCGAGCCGCTTGAAGGGCTTCCAGTCGATCAGTCCCGACACGGCGTCGAGCGTGCCGGCGCAATCGCTCTTGAGGGTGCCCTGCGGCGCGTAGCCCGTGGCCGGGGGCACGGTGTTCGGACCGCAGTGCGCGCCCGGGTTCGTGTCGTAGTTGGCTTGGTTGTAGTGGTAGTAGGCGCCGGTCACATCGAGGTTGCTGAGGATCGAGTACTTCGCGCCGAGCCAGAAGACCTGGAAGTTCAGGTTGTCGGTGTACGCGGTGCTGTTCACCTTCGGGCCGTAAACCTGGTAATCTCCGATAGAGGTAAACCCTCCGGCGTAAAGATCGCTCGGGTTCATATACTTAATGTATTCATAGCCGCCGAAGAATTTCACGGGGCCATAGGTATATTTGGCTAGCAACATCACGCTGTCGTTGTCGGAAAGGGTCGCGCCCAAGTCGTTCGGCGGAGCGCCAGCAACCACTCCGTTAAAGGTCGAGAGGTTCACTTGATCCTTGATGTAGGTGTAGATGGCGTCGAACGAGAAGCCATACAAGTCCGCGCCCACGCCCAACTCGTATTCGCCGTTCGAAGCGTTGCCCTGCTCGTATCCGCCGACCTGCGCAAGGCCGCTGAGCCGGAAATTGTTGAAAGTGACGTTATACTTGAACGCGGTGTTGGGGCGCGTGTCTTCGGTGGAGCCGGCGCCGCCGACCTTGCCGGAGTAGCCGATCGGCGAGAAGGCGTAGGAGCCGCCCATCGGGTCATAGGCGTTCACGCCGTCCAGGGTCAGCGAGTACTCGCGGCCGAACGTCAGAGTGCCGAAGGTCGCGTTGCTCACGCCGAGATAGGCGAGCGAGTTGTCCCACTGGCCCGCGCGGCTCGAGTCGCCATTGCCGTTTTGAAACGGCAGCGCGAGCGACGAGTTCTGCGACATCGCGCCCGGCCCGTTGGCGAGCTGCAAGGAATAGGGGTCAAACCCGGTCTGAGCGTTGCCGACGATATTCCAGCCCGTCGAACCCAGCGGTTCGGACATCTTGATGCCGACGTTGGACTGGCTGAGGCCGCCCGGAACCACAGTCCATTTGCCGCCCTGGCTGTTCTTCGAGATCAGTTCCTCGACGCCGGTGGGATACTGGTTGTTCCAGGCGACGCCGTGGCTTTCGTAGCCGGCGCCCATATCGATCGTGCCGTAGACCGTAAAGCCGCCGTAGGTCAGCGGGCAGTCCGTGGCGCTCGCATTCATCCAATCCCAGAAGCTGGCGTAGCAGGACGTCGGCGGCGGGGCCGGCGGCGTCTTCTTGGTCGGCAAATCGGCGGCTTGCGCGCCGCCGACGAGCAACAGCCCGGCGGCCGAAGCCAAGAGCAAATGTCTCAAAAATCGCATAATCAGCCCCGTCAGTTTTGTTGGCCGCGCCGAATTTTGATCTCGCGGCGAATTGCAGCTTCGTCCATTTCCGCCGCGCTTCGCCGGCGGCGCGCGCGTTTCTCGTAAATCCGATTGAGTGGGATAAGCTTGGGTTGCTCGACACTCACTGCGTCCACATAACGCAGTTTCGATATCCCAGCAAATACTATGGCCATGTGACACATAGATTGCCAGACGATCAAGTGTAACAGAACCATGACATCCATAAGCGCCGGAATATTGCCGAGATACGCTTGGCGGAATATGTGACGCATATGTGGCGCTGACGCAAAACGAACCTCGCGCCGCCGCCGTGTCGCCATGATTCGATAGCGAGTGTGTCCTGGTTGCAACACATTGGCGCGCGCAATGGCGATGTTCTTTTCGATCCCCGATGTGAACCGGCGCCGGCAAAAAAACGCTCTGACGGGCTTTGTCGCGCGGACATTCAGGGATGCGGCTTTGTCGCGGCGCTTCACGCTCGTCGCGCCGCTGGTCGACTGGTCCGCCGCTGAAAGGCGGTCCTCCCGGAAATATGGCCTCGCGGCCGAGGAAGAGACGCACGGCCGAGGAGACTGTCGCGACGCTGCGTCAGGCTGACGCGCCGACGTCGCAAGGGCGGCCGATCGCTGAAGCCGGCCGATCGATAGACCTGACGGAAGTCATGTATCGCCGCCGCCGGTCTGAATACGGCGGCTGAAGGGCGATCCGGTGAAGCGTTTGAAGGAACGGGAAGGCGAGAATGCCCGACTTCGCCGCACGGTCTCCGATCTGACGGGACTGCCGGCGATCTCGCGCGTCGGCGAATACGGGGAATGCCGAGGGTTGACGCATCGGCGCCCGCGCCAACTCCGTTCAGGCTTCGAGAGAGACGGGCCGCCCGGGCATATGCCCGAGCGATGTCTTGAAACTATTCATCTATGTTTACGTATGTTTACGCGAACCGGGCGCCGTCGCGGGTCCGGAGCCGAGCAAAAATGACCCCTGATTGGCTCCATTCAACAAGGCGTTCGCCTCGACCGCGGCCCAGGGATTTGTCAGTTTCCGTTCGCGCTGTCAGAAGAGCAGGCGTAACCGAGAGGAGCCGTCCCTGCGCCCCAAACAGGGTCGGCATGGCCGGGAATACAGTCGTTCGCATTGTGGACCATTCGATCGAATGTTCCCGGCGCCGTCGACGCGACGGCGGAATTCTGGCCGCCTGACGAAGCCGCGCCGGCCACGCGCGGTCCGCTTTGGGCGCAAGCCGCGGAAGAAATACACAATAGTGTAATGATAGTCAGATGAAGCTGTTTCATGATCTTCTCCTCTGTATTTCTCTGTTCGCGCGCCGACAAGGCGACTGATAGCCGAGCCGAATTGCTCCCGATGCGCGCTCATTACGTCTTGATTCGGCGGCAATGACTCCGGGTCGACATCGCGCTCCCCAGGGGAGGCGTGCATTTCGTGGGGCCGTTGCGGGACACTTGAACGCGCGTCGTCAGATTCAATTTCGTCATCCGAACATCTCCGCTTGTCATTTGGGCAAGGCGCCTCGTTCGCGCTGCGTCGCGCGTTAAGGTCAAAACGCCGCTGAGATTTGAAGTTCGCGACTATCGTCGAATGACGAAGCCTTAGGGCTCAAGTATTCAATCGGGCCATGAACCGTCGCTCCGTCCGTCAACTGTGGGCCCACTACTCAGCCGTCGATCGGCGCACCACAATTGCCGCGACGCGCGGGCAATCTCAACTAATATAAAATTTAGTCCGAGTTCGAAGCCGCCGGATTGGCGCGCGTGGCTGCCGGAAAGTCATAGGTTCTTTGCCGAGGACGATATCGTTCAAAGCATTGACCATAGCGGAATTGGAGAGGTTGCATTGACCGACTGGGCCCTGCGGGCGGATTTGAGCGAGATCAAGGCGCATGCGAGCGCGGTGAAGAGGCGGTAATTTCCGGCTGTTTGCTCCCGGCGTAGCGCGGTAGGTTTGAAGCGCGCGATCTTGCCGACCGCCTGCTCGATCCGGGCGCGACTCCGGCGCCGGGGTCCCGGGACGGCGCTGACTCACAAGGCGGCGCTTCGCCGTTCGTCAACCACGTGCTTGCGCCGCGTGGCCTTGCTTGCGGCCGAAGGTCGCCCTTATGGTCGCCACAAAGAATCCGGCGCGACGATCAGGAGAGAACGATGGCAGGGCTACATACCGGCGGCGCGCTTGGGGCGCTCTTCATCAACGCCTTCGCGCGGTTCGGCGATCGTCTGGCGATCGCGGACGATACGACGCGCTGGACTTACCGCGAACTCGCCGATGTCGTCGGGCGCTTTATTGCGCTGTTTCGCTCCGTGGGTCTGAAGAAGGGCGATGCGATTTCGATTCTTTCCGGCAATCGCGCGGAATCGTGGGCCGTCATTGGCGCGGCCATGATCATGGGGCTGCGCTACACCCCGCTGCATCCCTTGGCGGCGGAGGACGATCACGCCTTCATCGTCGAGGACGCGGAGATCGACGCCTTGATTGTCGAGGCGGGCAAATTCGCACCGCGCGGCCTGGCGATTCGCGCGCGCGCGCCCGGCCTGAAACATCTCTTGTCCTTTGGCCCCGTGGAGGGCGCGCGCGATCTGCTCGCCGAGCTGCCGCATATCGCGCCCGCGCCGCTCGTCGACGAGAGCGAGTCGGAGGAGATTGCTTGGCTCGCCTATACCGGCGGCACGACCGGACGGTCGAAGGGCGTCAGGCTTCCGCATCGTTCGATCGCCGCCATGTCGGCGATTATTTACAGCGACTGGGATTGGCCGCGCGAGATTCGATATCTCGCGGCGACGCCCATCAGCCATGCGGCGGGCATCACGCTCTACCCCATCATGATGCGCGGCGGCTTCGCCCGCCTGCTGCCCGGCTTCGACATCGAAACGTATTGCCGCGCGGTGGAGGCGGAGAAGATTACCGCGACCTTCCTCGTCCCGACGATCATTTACGGCCTGATCGACAATGCCGCGGTGCGGGCGCGTTACGATCTGTCGTCGCTCGATATGATCGTCTACGGCGCCGCGCCCATGTCTCCGGATCGCCTGCTCGAAGGCATGAAGATATTCGGTCCCGTTTTCGTTCAGCTCTACGGCCAGAGCGAAGCGCCGCAATGCATCACGACGCTGCGCAAGATCGATCACGATCCGGCGAAGCCCAGACGTCTCGGCTCATGCGGTCGGCCGAGCCCGCTCGTCGACGTCAAATTGTTCGATGCGCAGCTGAACGAAGTCGGCGTTGGCGAGCCGGGAGAAATCTGCGTGCGCGGATCGCTGGTGATGGACGGATACTGGAAGCGGCCCGACATGACCGAGGAGGCGTTTCGCGGCGGCTGGCTGCACACCGGCGATGTCGCGGTGAAGGACGAGGAGGGTTATCTCTACATCGTCGACCGCACCAAGGACATGATCATCTCCGGCGGCTTCAACATCTATCCGCGCGAAGTCGAAGATGCGCTGATGGCGCACGGCGCGGTGGCCTCGGCCGCGGTGATTGGCGTGCCCGACGACAAGTGGGGAGAGGCGGTCAAGGCCTTCGTCGTTTTGAAAGGCGGCGCCAATGTCGAGGCGGCGGCGCTGCAGGCGCATGTGAAGGACAAGCGGGGCGCGCCCTGGTCGCCGAAGTCGATCGACTTTGTCGATCATATCCCGGTCACCGCTGTCGGCAAGGTCGATCGCAAAGTCCTGCGCGCGCCTTATTGGCAAGGCCGCACGCGCGGCGTCGCTTAGAAGGCCCGGGATACATAACCATCATGCCGAGGCGCCGGCGGAACCGGCCTCGAAGGGCGAGGGCGGCGCTCACCGGAACCGACTGAGTTGAACAGGAAGGCCGCTCGCGGTTCGCCGCCGATCCGCTTTTGTGTTACGCCCTCCGAAATGACGCCTCCTGCCTTCTCCGCGCTGACCATCTGCGGCCTCGACGAACTCGACGGCCACAGCGCCCAGGGCGTCACCCACGTTCTGTCCATACTCGACCCGGAGTGGCCGGAACCGGCGGCGTTCTGGGCTTTCGAACCGCACTTGCGCGCCACGCTGTACTTTCACGATGCGATTGAGCCCGCCCCCGGGATCGTGTTGCCGCAGAAGGCCGACGTCGAGGCGATCCTGGCTTTCGGCCGCAATGTTGGCGACGATCTTCGCCACCTGCTTATCCATTGCCATGCCGGCATCTCGCGCTCCACTGCGGCCATGGCGATGATATTGGCCCAGGCTTTTCCGCACGAGAGCGAGGGCGCCATCGTCGATCGGCTCATGCGGATCAGACCACAGGCGTGGCCCAACTCCCGAATGATCGGGTTCGCCGACGCGCTTCTCGATCGCGACGGCCGGCTGAGCGGGGCGGTGAGCGCCATCTACGCCCGACACTTGGCGACCCGCCCCGAACTCGCGGCGACCATGCGCCGACTGGACCGTGCGAAAGAGGTCGAACTCGGTCTTGCAGGGAAGGACTGAATTGAAGGGGCTCCGGCATGCGGCGCGGGCCACGCTCGCAGGCGCCTGATCGACCCGCCGTTAGCGGTATACTGAATTTGCTCGCGCGCCTGCTCGCGGCGCGCAACAGGGAACGCACGTGACAACGCCCACGAATATGCGCGGTCTCGTCCGAGTGGATGAAATCAAACGCTTGGCGTCCAAATCGTAGGGCCGCTGTGGGGGGATAGAGGACATTCATTCCAACCTCTCCGCATCGTCACCGACTGGCTGATGACGGCCGTCGGCGACGGCATTCCCGCGCACGCGAACCGTCCGGGGCCGAGCTGGCGCCGGAACCGTTAGAGCGGTTTCCTATCTGACTGCATCGTAACCCGAGGCGGCGAAATAGTTTTGGCATTCGGTGGGCTTGAAGAGGTCGAGGCAGCGGCCGATGGCCGACCATAATCCATCGACGGTTCGCTCCGC
>JBEKGN010000040.1:0-32400 GCA_050012775.1 Roseiarcus sp. | reverse complement strand
CGAAGGAGCTCGCCGCAGGCAGGGTGACGACGCGCGCCGCGGTCAGCGCGGTGTAGGCGACGGTCGAGATTCCGGCGGCGACGGTATAGGCGGCGTCGGCGACGGCGTGTCGCGCGAGCGAGAGCGTGGTGAAGGCGCCGGTCGAAGGATTCGACGCGCCGATACTCGCGCCATTGATCGTTCCGCTGGTGAAAGCCGCGACGGACGACGAGGCCGTCGATGCCGCGACGATCGTCCACTTGCCGGCGCCGTTGCTCTCCAGCGCGACGAAGGCATAGGCCTGGTTGAGGACGCTCGATGAACCGCCGCTGATCGTGTCGCTTCCCGCCGCGGCGACAGTGATCGTATCGGTCGCCGAGCAAGACCCGCTTTCATCGGCGATGGTGAGCGATTGGCCCGCGGGAAACGCGCTCGCCGCCGGCAGGGTGACGATGCGCGCCGCCGTGAGCGCGGTGTAGGCGATCAACCGGTCGGTGACCAAAGCCGAATAGGCCGCGTCGGAGACGGCGGTGCGCTGGTTGGCGAAGGTCGCGACGCCGGTCGTCGCGTCGAGGGCGATGGCGGTGGTCCAGCTCGATCCGTTCGGCGACACCTTGAAGCTGAAATTGTCGCTGCCGTTGAGGCCCAGCTGGGCGCGGCCGGAGAACCCATCCTCGAAGATGAGCGACGCCGTGTCCGCACTGGCGGCCTTGTTGACAGTCACATTCATGTTCGTCGCGCCGTTGAACAGAGCGCTCGGTCCATAAACCGACAGCGGATTGTTCGGGTCCGGCGCCGTGCCGACGCCGACCAGCGAGGCGATGACGTTGGGCTTCGGAGACAGAATCGTCCAGGCGCCCGACCCGTTGCTTTCGAGCTCAAGGCCGGCGTAGGCGGCGTTGATGACGAAGCTCGTCGCCCCATCGATCGTGTCGGCGCCGGCGCGATCGACCGTGATCGTTTTACTCGACGAACAATTGCCGGTCTCGTCGACGATCGTCAGCGCCGTCCCTGTCGGGTAGGCCGACGCCGCCGGCAGCGTGACGACGCGCGGGCCGGTCAGCGCAGTGTACGCGATCAGCCGGTCGGCAGCGAGCGCCGAATACGCTGCGTCCGACACCGCCGTTCGCGTGTTGGTGACGACCTCGCTGAGCTTGGCCGCGGGCCAGCCGCCCGCGGTCGAGCCGTCGTTCACCACGGCGCGATTGTTCGTCGTGTCGACCACGACCTCGCCTTGCGCGCCGGTGAAGGCGCCGACTTGCGTCGCGGTTCCGCGTCTAAGCTGAAGCTGTTCCGTCATCAGGCTGTTCCAAGATCGAGCGCGCCGAGAACGACGCTGGGGCCGACCGTCCCGAAATCGTCCGCGAGGGCCGGAGTGAGATTGACAAAGCCGAGATCGAGCGGCATTCCGCCCGCGAGCTGCGCGGCGATCGGATCGGCGACTCCCGCGCCGGCAGGCACGTAGGTATAGACCGCGCAAGTCGACAAGCTCTGCACGCCAGCGCCGAACACGTTGAAGCTTTGAAACTTGAAGTAGAGCGTCTGGCCGATGTAATTCGACGGCAGATCGTAAGCGACGACGGCGCCGTCGAGCCGCGCGAAGGGCGCGCCCGACGAATGCGCCGTTGGCGCGGTCCCGTAGAGGCCGCGCTGCAGGCCGGTCAGATTGTAGGCGCTCGTCCCCGTCAAGGTCGCGCTCTCATAGGCGAGGAGTTCGCCGTCGACGAGCGAGCGCGTAGCGCCCTGCTGCGCCGACGCCTGCGATGTCCCCGAGAGGGCGCCCGCGCTCTCCGCCAGATTGACGCTCAACGTGTCCGTCGCATCCCATCCGCTCGCCGAGGCGAGCGCGGCGGTCAGGATCCCTTGGCGCAGCGGCTGCGCGATGACGGCGATTTGCGAATAAGTGACGTTGTCGAGCGATATCCAGACATTGGCGCCGCCCCAGTTCTGATCGGCGACGCCGCCCGAGCCGCCCGCCGCGCCGACCCAAATCTGGGGCGACCCGCCGGTCAGCGTGGCCGGCGGCTCGTAGATCAGCGGGGCGTCGTTGACCGGGTCGGCGGCGGCGCCCTGGTTCGGCAGGAACCCCGACGGCCCGGAATTGGGGTAGAGAACGGGCGTCGAGACGCCGACGGTCAACTCCTCGGCCGTGATCGTGAGCAGGCCCTTGTCGTCCTCTTCGATCGCGGTGATGCGCACGGGATAATCGGAGAGTCCGAGGTTGGCGTCGCTGATCGTCACGACGTCCATCGGATCGAGGAGGCCGTATTCCCACGACAGCTTGAAGGCGAAATGCGCGCGCACATAGAGCTGGCGTTGCAGGATAGTCTGCGCGACGATGGGGCCGACGTTGATCTCGTCGCAGATTTCGTGGCCTTGGATCGTCGAGCCGACGAGCGGGCCGTAGATTTCGATCTGCGATTGATCGCGCGCCTCGACCGGCGTGGCGCCGTACTGATTCGTGCGCGACAGGCATTCGACCCGCTGAATCGTCGGCAGCGAGAAGGGATCGACGCGCGCGGCCTGGACCGGATCCTTATTGCCTTTTTCGTCGACGAAATCGAGGTCCGTCAGATTGTAGATCGGCGTGAGGTCGGGGACGTAGCTCGTCGCGTTGGCGAATGTGTACGAGATCAGCGCGACCTGGTTCTCGTCGCCGCCGGCGAAGAGATAGGTTCCCGCCGGCGAAATTCCGTATGTCCCGGCCGACGATGGCTGCGAGGCCCCGATATAGGTCAGCGCGACGCCGGTGAAGGCATATTTCACGCCGCCGTCGGAGAAGAATTGCGCGGCGGTGCAGACCGCGATCGAGGGCGGCGTAATGACGCCGGAACCCTCCTGCACCGGGGTCGGGACCGGATACTGGACCGTCTTCGTCACATTGCCGGCGGATATCACTTCGTCCCCATAAGGGATGAACTTGAGCATTCCGCCGCTCCAGACGGCGGCGCAGTTCAGAAGTTGCAACCAGCGCGACAGGATGCTCGATCCCTGTTCCTGGTTGACCAACGCCGGGCTGAAGGCGATGCCGAGCGCCTTGCAATAGGTTTGCAAGCTCGCGTCGCCGCCCGAGCCGTACAGCGTCGTCGCGTCGATGCTGGCGCCAGAGAAGCCGGCGCCATATTGCGGATTGGTCAGAAAGTCGTTGATGACCTCAGCTGGATCGGCGTCGACGCCATTGACGCCGGTGCCGGCGAGAATGCCGATGATCTCGAAATTGTGGTTGCCGATGTCGGCGTTGTCGCCGAGCGCGTAGCTTGCCGCGCAGACGTAGGACGTGCCCTGATAAGCGAGCGCTTCGATCGAATAATTCGCCTGGAGATAGCCCCAGGTCGTTTGCGGCGTCGCGCCTTCGAAGAAGGTCAGGCCGAGTTCGGCCAGCGTATAGGTCGACTGGTCGCGCCAGATGATGCCGATGCCGGACACCGGGCCCTCGCACAGCGCCATGATCAGGTCGGCGCTGTAGGTGTAGCCGCTGGTCGGCGACCTGAAGATGCCGCCCTTGCCGCCGCCGCCGCTGCTGCCGTGCGTCTGGAAATTGGCGTACCAGATCACGTTCGCCGCGACCTTGGTTCGGCCCCAGATGATCGGGATCGGCAGCGTGTTGACCGAGGTTTGCAGTTGCAGCCCGGTGTAATCGGGCTTTTGGCCGTTCTTTTGGCGAAACCAGCTCATGTCCCGGCAACCCCTTGGTTGGCGGGCGTCGCCGCGCCCCAGTAGCTGAAGAACTTGGATTCCGGCAGCCGCGCGGCGACTTCGACGTTGTGCGCGATCTCCTCCTCGAGGACGACCCGCGCGGGGTGAAACGCGTGGACGATCGTCAGTGGATCGGATCGGGTGACGATTCCGCCATGGCTGAAGCAGCGGCCGTATTTGAACAGGATCACGTCGCCGGGCAGCGGCGAGGCGACTTCATGCGCGCGCGCCAGCAGGAAGGTCAGATAGCGCTCCTCGCCGCGGTGCAGATGCCAGTCTCTGACATAGGGGCGCGGGTCGAACGGCTCGACGAGTTTCAGATCGCAGAAGACGCGCACCAGCAGCATGGCGCAGTCGCAGCCCACGCCCTTGACGTCGGCCATGTGGTGATAGGGCGTGCCGATCCATTCGCGCGCCGCGGCGACGACGCGGGCGCGATCGTAAGAGATTGTCATGGTGATGTCCGGAAATAGAGGCGCTAGGGCGCCGCCGTGCAATGGCGAGCCGTAGGCCCACAGTAAGCTGGTGCGGAGCGTGTTGCCGGTCACCGAGATGAGTCAGGATTGAATCGGACGCACGGCGTGCTCGACCGCCCGAATTCGCGCCATGTGATCAGGGTTGTCGACCGAAAGAGGTCTTCGCAAATTGAAATGACGACTCCGCCGTCATCGAGGCGCTCGACGTCGACGGTCGCCGGCAGCCTCACCTTAGCGGCGAGGTCGGCAGGCAGATAGGTGAGCCAACCGATGCGCGGGATCAGCACCCGTGTTCGCGTTTGTCCGATCGAGTTAATGAATTCCGTCTTGGCAGCCATGTAGAGGTGTTGTCCGCCATCGACGCTGATTTCGCGGGGAGACCAGACGCGAAGAACCAGTCTCATCAACCGGCGAATCTCGGAAGCGCGCCATGGGCGTCCCGTGGTTAGGCGGACTCTGCTGAGGTGCATGACGATGAAGTTGCACTGACTGACATCAGGACAGCACACTCCGGCGCGCACTTCCGTCATGGCGTCAGATGGCCCGACGTCGTCACGCGGATGCGGTCCAACGTTGCGGCCGCCGAGATGAAAGCCGCCTTCCTGCGAAAATCTCTCCGCCACAACGGCGCGCAATCGACCCTTCTCGACCAGCCGACGCGCCTCGTCGAGCGAGATCGGGACGGAACAAAAAGGTTTCTTCGACGGCGACATACGAAGCCAAGTTTCGTATATGGGGTCGATACTCGGAAGCTCGTTGACGAACGAACGAAATCTCTCCGCGCATTCCTCGGCAGTCAAACGCTGCGAACTCCAAAACCCGTTGAGGCTGTACAGAGTTTGCGCCATGTTCTTGCCTTCGGGCGTCGGGCTGAGAAACGACGCTACCAATTTTGCGGTCGCCCGGCATTCGAAAAAATTGCCGCGCTCGCTCGGCAGGCGACGCTCAATCTTGAATTGCCGTGTGCCGACTCCGGCTTGCGCCGCGCCCAAGGCCTAGGACTGCACCGGCCTGATCGCCGCCTCCATCGCTCGCGCGCGCGCCGTGTGGATGGGATTGTCGATGGTGAACGGCTCGTCGCAGAGCGTGGCGATGATCCCGCCGTCGTCGAGGCGCTCGACCGCGATTTCCCCAGGGATCGTCACTTTGGCGGCGAGGTCCGCGGGCAGATAGGTCAGCCAGCCGACCCAGGGGAGTAACGTCCGATCTTGAAGCGGGTTGAGAAGCTGCAAGCGAGGGGAAAGCGCTGCATGGCGCGCCGCACCCACCGCGTCCGGCACGGACGCCCTAAGGTCGCCGTAGCGCCAACAGTCCACGCTCATTTCGCGGGGCTGCCAGATACGCAGCACGAGCTTCATGAGCGGAATCAGTTCCGAAGCGCGCCAGGGTTGCCCCGTAGAGATCCGTTTCGTGCCAATTTGAATTTCGACGTGATTGCAGTGAGGATTGTTGCCGCCGTAGGCGCCGGCCCAAACTATGGTCGACATTTCAAATTCCGGGCGTCGAAAGTATTCAGGCGAGCCCGCGTGGCGGCCGCTCAAGTGAAAGCCCATTTCCGGCCAGATTTTGTCTTTCGGTTTGTCGTAACGCGATTGCGCTTTCGTCGCGGCGCAAATCGTGTCCTCGTGGGCCATCGGCACGGGAAATCGCGGCTTATCGGAAGGTCGATAGTTGAGCCAACTGAGGAAAATCGAATCGATTTCGGGCAGGGTGTTGAGGAATGCCCCGAAATCGTCGGCAAATTGCTCTATGGTTATTTGCCGGCTGCCCCACCAGGCGGCCAAACGGTAGGATTCGTCGCTCATAGCTAAGGCCCCGGATCGTAATATACGTCAATATTCGTAATGCCTAGATCGTTCACCCATTCGCGGAAAATATTGGCGACCGGGTTCTGTTGAACATACCACGCCACGCGCCGGCCGCTGAGGGCCGCGGCTTTGGACTGCCGCATTATTTGGTTCTGAATATCATCTCTGGAATCTGACGCCCAATCCTGCCAAGTGCCGTCTTTCGTTAATAGGTGTGCGTAGTTCCCCTTGCCTTCTTTCAATAGACCCGTGAGTTGATCGCACCCGTCGTATTCAACGCCATTGAACTCTATGATGAATTCCCGCGGGAGACCGCTGACGTATTCCTGATAAGCGAGTGCGGCTTCCGAACGACCGGTTATATCCTCGCGCGACTTGTCTGGGCAGAGCTTGGGTTCGCGCGACGAGGGGTCGCTTGGCGGCTGACCGCCGGAGCCTTCGGCAAGCCGTTCGCGCGCGCGATCGAGCGACCCCAAATCGACGACCAGCGCGTCGCCGGCGGCGCGCGCGATGACGTTGCCGTCGGCGTCGCGATAGAACTGGTTGAGGTTGTCGCGGCCCCCAGTCAGCGTGACCCAGTGGCCGTCGATGAAGACGCGAGAGAGGACCTGTCCGGCAGGCTTGTCCCAGGAATATTGCAGACCGGTTCGGCCGGGAACATCGCCCTCGGTGACGCCGCTTTTGCCGGCCGACGGCACGAACAACGTGTCGAACACGATCGACGGAACGCTGCTCCGCGCCGCAAGCCGTATGAGACCTTGGACGACACGCGCCGGAAGGTTTTCCGAAAACAGCGAATCCTCGTCCGATCGCGGCTCGTCGCCGACGGCGACCTCGTTCCCGCCGGTTGCGCCGCCGTCGCTGGTCCAGCGGCCGCTCTCGACGCCGTTGCCCGCGGGCACGCGCGGCTGGGCGGGGTCGAAGCGCTCGAGACCATCGAGCCGGCGCGGGTCGAGATCGAGCGCGGCGAGGATCATCGCCGGCGCAGCGCCGCATCTCGTCAGGCCGTCGCTGAAGAACACGCGCTTCGCCGCCGCCAGCGGATCTCGTAACGGCCAGTAGCCGGCCAACGCGAGATGCGTCGAAGACAGCAGCGCGTCGCCTTCGGCTTGTCTTTCGAGGGCGCGGCGAAGATGGGCGAGCGCGCGATCGGAGACCGGCGCGCTGTAGGCCGCCGACAGCAGTGCGATCATGCGCGCTTCGCCGTCTGCGCTTCGCCGGCCCGCGACCGCGATCTCGGTCTGCGCGCCGAGCATCAGGCGATCGCCTGCGAAGGTCGGCGCGCTGAGGAGCGGCCCGAGCGAAGCGCGCGCCGCCCAGGCCTTCTCCAACTCATGCGGGATCATGGCGAACTCCGCCGTTCGCGCGTTCGAAGATTTTCAGCGAGCGCCGGTCAGTGGGCGATCTGCGGCGGCGGCACGAAGGGGAAGCCCCGGAAGTTGGCGAGGTTGCTGAATCTCGACCGAATCCGCCGTGTTGAGGCGTCGCTCCGAAGGCGCTATTGATTCGACGGTCGCCCGCCGATCGGGACGGGACTGAAATCTTATGGCGACGCAGAACGAACATGGCCGTTTGATCGCCGCGGCGGCGAAAGCGGCCTTGGCGCCGATCGGATGCGTGCGCCGCGGGCAATCGCGCGTCTGGCTTTCCGACCAGCGTTATTGGGCGATCATGATCGAATTCCAGCCCAGCGGCTTCTCCAGGGGCTCCTATCTGAATGTCGGCGCAAGCTGGTTGTGGTACGAGATGCCCGGATTGGCGTTTAATGTCGGCTATCGAGTGGCGCGCGCCGGCTTCATATCCTTCGAGAATTCCGAGCAGTTTCGCCCCTTGATCGAAAGGATGGCGGCTCAGGCGGCCGAAGCAGTGTTGGCCATGAGAGCAAAATTCGCTTCGATCGCCACGATCTCCCGATTTCTCAACGCAGTGCCAAATCGGCAGTTGATCCATATGTTCAGCGCCGCCGTCGCAGCGGGGCTCAACCATGAAGTTGAGCTGTCGCGCAAGCGATTTCATGAAATGCTCAGTTATCCCGCCGACGACGAGCGGCGGGTAAAGCTGCATTCTGAAGCAGCGGCGCTGCTTGCACTCCTTGATGATACGGCGCAATTTCGCGCCGCGGTTCGTCGCATAATCGACGCTAGGCGGAGACAAGCTCGCCTTCCGCCGATCGCCGATTGTCTCGAGGGGGTGGATTCGACCGTGACGGAGGGCGAAAGCCGCCCCGCGTCTCAACCTAATTGCGCTTAATCCGAAGCTCGAAGACGACCGGCTTGTCGGCGCCTTCTTCTAGAGTCACCCCGTTCCTCAGTTGCTCCGCCCTCGCGTTGGAAAGCTTTGCCCCACCGGTCTTCAAGTCGTAAATCGCGATAACGTTTTCGTGGGCATCGTCCCAGAGCGAGACGTCGGTTCTGATGCTGCCGTCTACACCATAATCGACCACGTAGTTCAGGTTGAAGCTCTGCTCGACGCTGTCAGTTCCGACGCCGGGAAGGTTCGCCGCGCGCACAGCGTTCGCAAATGCCACATGCACTGCAATCCCGTAGAGCGGTCCGACGCCTCTCGGGATGGCGGTGTCGACCGCCGCGAGAATGTCCACCAACGCGCTGGTCGTCCCATCGATCCGAGGATCGCCCTTGGAGGGAACCTTGCCGATCGCGATTTGGGCGTATTGCTCTCCCGGCTGGATCGAATCAGGATTGGCGTCGCTGAGAATCTGATCGGGTTGAGATGGCTCGTGAAGCGTTACGGAGATTTCGGTAGAATTATGCGAACCGCTTGAGCCTGCCTTCCCGCCGGCCGATGATTGCGGTTCCGGTGGCCTGTCGTTTCCCGCTCCCGAGCCGGCGGATCGGCCCGGAGCCGTGGCATTTTCGGCTCGGTCGCGCGTCCATTGACCGCTGGGGCGGCCGTTGCCGGCGGGCACGCGCGGCTGGTCCGGCGAGTATTTTTCGATCCGCTCGATCAGCGCCGAGTCGAAACCGAGCGCATGCCAGACGTCGCGCGTGGTCATGCCCGCCTTCATCAAGGCGTCGGCCATGAATAGCCGGTAGGCCGCTTGCTTCGGTTGGGTCAGAGGCCACGGGGCGGTCATCGCCAAGTGCATCAAGGCGAGCGTCGTATCGCCTTCGCCGTGCTTGACGATTGCTCGCCCGATATAGCTGAGCGCGCGGGGTTCGAGCGGCCGTTGGTAGGCGGCGCAAAGCAACGCGCTGACGCGGGCGTCGTCGATTGCCGGCGAGCAAACGCCGCGCTTCGCCAAGGCGAGCCTCGTCCCGGCGCCAAGGACCAGCCAGTCGTCGACGAAGGTCAGCGCAGCATGCAGCGGTGCGCGCGAACCGTGCGCGTCCCATTGCTTGCGTAATTGCTCGAAAAGCATCGCACATCTCGCATTCTTGGATGGATCGACCGCGAGGGCGCCGCGCTTGCGCCGATAGGCGTGGTCGAGGGCAGGGCGTTGGCGTCGCTCATTGTATCTGCGCGCGTCGACCGCTCTTTCGCGCTCCGCGAGGGAAACTGCCGACCGCTCAGTAGGCGATCTGCGGCGGCGGCACGAAGGGGAAGCCGCGGAAGTTGGCGAGATTGGAAAAGCGCGACGAACAGGTCGCCTGCGTATGGTCGCAGCCGGCGTAGACGGTGAAGGCGTCGCCGGTCGCCGGCGGCGAGGGCAGGGGATACATTAGCGATAGCGAGGCGCCGGCGGCGACGCTCTTCACCGTCGCGCGCAGATTGGCGTTGACGCCGGAGGTGAAGACGATCGAGCCCTGCGCGTGGCTCGCCAGCGCGCCGGAAAAATCGATGAGGCTCGCCGTCGAACCGGCGCCGACCGTTCCGCTGGCGGCGTACGTTCCGCGCACCACGCCGCACCCGGAGTCGTAGAGCGTATGCAGACAGGTCGGCGAATAAAGATTCCTCGGCATGTCATAGTCGAGCACGACGAGGTCGGACGCCACCGTGATCGTCGCGCTGGTGCGTCCGACCTGATCGATCGTCGACACCCGGCCGTGGAACAGCGTCACGCCGCCGATCGGCGTCTGGCCCAGCGCGCTCATGAACACGCGGTCGCGTTGCACGATCGCGCCGTCGAAGGCGCCATCGCGCAGCGCGTTGAGAAACGGCGATCCGTTGACGAGGTCGGTCGGCCGCGCGGCGATCGTGATCTGCTGCTTGTCGACCTCGAGCCCGACCGAAGCCTTGTATTTGAGCCCCTGCACCAGCGGGCCGTCGGCGAGAAAAGTGAAGCCGTTGTAGATGACCGGCTGATCGATGTTCGTATAGGTGAGGATCGTTCCCGTCGCGAGCGTGAACGTGAAGCAATCGGCGAAGGCGATCGGCGCGTCGGGGTTGGCGCGCGCGGCGTTGAGAAAGGCGATGAGTGCGCTCGACGCGGTTTTCATGACGTGCGCACCGATCGGAATTTGAGGCTTTGCAGGATCCAGAGGTTCTGCATGAACTGCTCGAAATCCGCCGCGTCGTCGTTGAAGCGGCATTGGAAGGCGTAGGCGAACGATGCGCCGATCAGCGCGCCGCTCGCCGGCGCTGTGGCGAAGACGAGGCTGTTCGGCGTCGACAGCGACCAGCCCGTGCTCTGCGCGACGCCGGCGACGGTGACCTGGGAAACGCTCGTCACCCATCCCACGGGCTCGAGGAAGCCGCCGAGCGCGCGTGCGAAAGTGAACGTCGTGGTCGACCCGTCGCCCGTCGCGAAGGACTGGCTCGTCGCGGAATTGTCGGTCGGGTCCGTGTAGAGGAACGTCCCGAACTGCCCCTGGCATTGCAAGAACAGCCCCATCAGGCTTTGCAGCGATTGCGCGCCGAGGCCGGGATAGGAAGCCGAATCCGACGCGAGCCCGTCGAAGCTCAACTCGAACCGCCAGATCGGGTTTTGATAGAGCGCGTCGCGCACTTCGCGGCCAGAGACGTGGCCGGCGACGATCGTGGCGAAGCTCGGCGTCTTGTGGACGCTCCAGCCCTGGCCGGGCAGCGTCGGGAAGGATGGCGGCGTCGTCACGGCCTCACCGTCGTCAGTTTCACCGTCGTCAGTGTGAACAGCATCGCCATGAACTCCTCGAAATCGAGTGCGTCGTCGGCGAAGCGGCAGAGCCACAAGACGCCGAAATCGGCCGAGACGACGACGCCGGCGGCGGGGGCGGCGCCAAAGACGATCGCTGGCGCGTAGCCGCTGGAAATCGACCAACTCGAGCCCGGCTGCGTGACGCCGTTGAGATAGGCGGCCGCGACGCCCGACGTTCCCGCGACCGGCTCCGTGTAAGTCCCGAACGAGCGCACGAGCGCAAAAGACATCGTCGTCCCGTCGCCGACGCCGAGGATTTGTCCGGTGACGTCAGACAGCCCTGGCGGCGCGATCCAGAACGGCGTCGCCGCTCCGGACATTTGCTCGAAAAATCCGGCGATCGCCTGCATCTCGAGATGCGCTTCGTCCGAGCGCAGCAGGTCATAGGTCAGTTCGACGTCGTAATAGGCGGACGCGTAGCGGGGCCGCCGGCTCGACCGGCCCGAGACGTGATCGGCAATGTCCGTGCCGAACCTTGGCCTGACATGCGCCGACCAGCCTGCCGTCGCGAGCGTCGGGAAGCTTGCGAAAGGCCCCGGCGTCGGCGCCGGCGATGGCGCCACAGGCGGAAGCGCCGGCCCTCGGCCGCCGATCCAATCGCCCGTCTGCCAGTCGCCTGCGTCGCCCCATTGGCTGGCGAGCAGGGGGAAGATCGGGAACGGCCGCGCGTCCCAATTCCAGACGCAGGAGAAGGCGAACTGCACCATCGGCAGGCTGGCGCCGGAGACCGCGTTGTGGCCGTCCGTGTTCCAATATTCGTAGACCGCTTGCAGCGCGAGGCT
The DNA here is from genome assembly GCA_050012775.1 of Roseiarcus sp. Classification (GTDB taxonomy): domain Bacteria; phylum Pseudomonadota; class Alphaproteobacteria; order Rhizobiales; family Beijerinckiaceae; genus Roseiarcus. The sequence goes on along the minus strand of JBEKGN010000040.1, from coordinate 20,585 downwards.
CGCGAGCGTGTCGTCGCGCTGCGGCAGATATCCGCCGCCGGGAATCGACTGCCAGATCGACCAATAAGGGGTCGCGCTGCCGCTCGATTTCGGGTCGAAGAAGACGTTCGGCTGATTGGTCGCCTTGTCGCAAGCGGGGAAGCCATATTCGATGAAGCAAAGCGACTTCGATTGCGCGATCCATTCCGTCGGCGGCCCGTGCGGCGCCCAGCCATTGCCGTCGCCGTCGTCGTAGATCGCCCGGTGCGTGTTGTTCCACCACCAGCGCAGCTGTTTGTTGGCGAGCAATTGCTGATTGGCGAAATAGGGATTGCGCGCCTGCGTCAGGCGATCGCCCTCGGGCAGCGAGACGAGAAGATCGGAGCCGTTGGGATCGAGCCCGCGCGCGTCGTTGTCGCCGTCGTTGTAGTACCAATTGAACTTCTCGCCTCCCTCGATATTGGCCTTGAGATAGGGCAGCGAGTAGATCGTCGGCGCGCCGGAGAGGCCGAGGCCGCTCATGGCGGTCGGCGCCGGGGGCCAGGCGCCGGACGGCGCCGGGTTCAGCCAGTTGATCGCGTCGAGCCCGCCGATTCCCGTCGTCCAATCCGACAAAGGCAGGTAATTGTCGAAGCCGACGAGATCGATATCCGACGAGGCCCACAGCGCGTCGAGATGCGGCCACTGGCCGTTCGCGCCCGGATGCTGAAAGCCCATCCAATCCGACCAATCGGCGGAATAGGCGATGAGATTCGAAAGGGTCGAAAGGTTCTTGGTCAGGCCTTGCCCGTCGAAGATCGCGCGCACGTCGGCGGCGAGCGCCTGCAGCCCGGCGACGAACGGATAGTCCCACACCGCGCAGCCCGAGCCGTCCGTCGTTCCCGCTGGTGTCCAGGCGGGGCCGCGGATCGTCTCCAGCCCGCGCAGTTCCGAGCCGAGCAGAAACAAATCGACCCCGCCGGCGATCGTGCACAGCCATGCGTAATGCAGGATCATGCGGCGATAGGTGTAATCGGTCGCCGATCCCGAATAGGCCACCGTCAGATTGACCGCATCAGGCGTGAACTGCGACGTCGTCGCGGCGCCGAGAAACGCCGCGACCGCGCTCGTCGCCGCCGAACTCACGTCCGGCGAATAGGTGACGAGCCCGCGCCAGGGATAGCCCGAGGCGGTCATCAAGAGGAACGGATAGAAAATGACTTTGAAGCCGCGCGCCTTCAAATCTCGGATGCAGCGCACGATGCTCGGATCGGACGGCGTGCCGCCGTAGACCGCGCCGCCGCCGGGCAGCGCCGGGATCGCGATAAGCCCGCTCGATGATTGCGTCAGGCTCGACACGCGCCAGCTGTCGGCGACATAGGCGCTGCCGTTCCATTGCTGGAACGACCCGCCGATGAAATTCGTCGAGGGAAAAATTTGGCAGTTCGCGGAGTCGAGCGAATTGCCGAACCATGCGCAGACGACCGAGACCGTCGTGCATTCCGGGTGCGCGGCCTGCAACTGGTCGATCGCATAGGAATAATCGGTCTTCGAGCCGCCGGGCGCATAGAACGTGTTGAGCCCAGCCAGCGCGCCGCCCGAGGTCGCGCCTTGGTGTGCGACCGTGTCATAGGTGAACTCGCCCGTCGACGGCAGAAGATGAACTCCCAGCACGGCGCCCATGGCCTTGCCTCAAGCGCCGGCGAGGCGACGCAGGCCGAGATGTGCGCCGTGGCGCACCGCCTCGTCGATCGCCTTCAGCATCGTCGAGCTGTTGGCCTTCATCCATTGCGCGACGGAGCCGGAATCGACCGCCGAGACATGAAAATTCGTCGTGGGGTGGATATGGACAGCGCCGCCCTGCGCGCCGCCGCTCGCCGGCGCCTCGCCCGACAGCATTTCGCGAAGCGCGCCGGCCTGCGCGGCGGGCATGACGAGTTCGTTGTGATGCACCAGCGTCAGCATGTCCTGCGGGACTTGCCACATGCCGATGTCGGCCGAGGCGACCGCGCCGGCCATGCCGGCGACCGTCGCCTGCGCGGCCGTCGCCGGGCCGGCGGCGAACGGCCCCATGATCGGCGCGAGAAAGCCGAACACGCCCGCGAAGGCTTCTGCCGCGGAGGAAAGGATCGAGCGAACGATCGTCGCCGATTGCGTAGCCAGCGAAGCCGCCGCGCCCCCCTGCTCGGCGCCGGTGCGCGCGGTCACGCCGGCGGTCGTCGCCGCCGTCTTCGCCGCCTCGGTCGCTATCTGCCGAACGACGGTTTCCTCGCCCCATTCGATGAATTTGATCAGTAGGTCTTCGAGAACATTCTTGAACGCGGTGTGCCAGTTCTCAGTGCCCGAGAGCAGGCCGTGCAATTGCGAATTGAAGGCTTGCGTGACCGTATTGCCGAACGCTTGGTATTCGCGCTCCTGTTCGTTGACCGCGTTGCGAACCAGCGCCGTCATCTGGTCCTGGTGGCGCCGCTCGGCGTCGAGCATTTGATCGTCGATGCGTTGCTTTTGCGCGCCCGACTGATCGTCGAGCGCGGCCTCGCGCTGCAACGCCGAAATCTGCGCGCCATATTCCTCGTCGAGGGCCTGGCGCGACAGCGCGACCTTCTGCATCTGGGTGATCTGATGCTGGCGCGCCTCGTCCGCATAGAGCGCGAGCTTTTGCTTGAGGCCGTCTTCGACCGCCTTGATCTCTTCGGAAATCGCCAGTTTCGCCGTTCGGATCGCGTCGGCGGATGTGGCCTCGTCGCTTGTGCGGATCGCCTCGGCGGTTTGTGCATGGGCGGCGGCGAGCGTCTTTTCGAGCGAAGCCGACGTCATGAGCGCGCTGTCGAAGCCTTGCAGGCGCGTCGGAGCGAACGCCTCGCCGATCGAGGCGCCGAGCGCGGCGTATTGGCCGTTCAGTTGCGCGAACGGCTCGGAAAGGCCAGTCAGCGCGTCCTTGGCGTCGGCGACGCCGGAGACGAGATCGCCTACCGACGCGGTGAAGTTGACGGCGACATTCGCGTCGGTCATCGGCTAGCCTCCTGGCGGCGCGGGGTCAAAGCTTGCCGCTCGGGAACGCGGCTTTCATTTCCGCGACCGTCGGCTGACGCGCCGGCGACTTGGCGTCGCGATCGGCGGGGCGATATTTCAGCGCGGCGGCGAGGAGCCAGTGCGCGGGCGGGTTGGCGCGCCACTCCGCCGCGAGGGCGAGGTAGCGCGGCACGGTCAGACAATCGAGCGTCTGATCCCAGGTCCAGCCGGTGTTGGCGACGACGTGGGCGATCAGACGGTCGAAGTCGATTTTCCCGCATGGGGCGACGCCTCCCGCGTCGCATCCGAGGGCTCGGCGGCGCGCAGGCCTGCGGCTTTGGCCAGCGCCGGAAACGCCTGGATCAATTCGCCGACCGAGAACGGCAGTTCGAGAAACTCTTCGTAGCCGAGCGTGGGATCGACGACGGCGATGGCGCGCCACGTCGCCTCGGCGAGGCGGTCGAATTGCGCCTCGCCAAGGCGGGCGACGCTCGCGGTCGAGAGGTCCGCGCCGCCGGCCTCGGCGTAGACCTGGAATAGGGCCGGCTGAATCGCCTTGATCGCGCGGAACGGCAGATGGGGCAGCGCCCATCGGCGCCCGGCGAGCGCGATGACGAAGGTTTCCTCGCTCACGCGGCGTCTCCGAAGTTGAGCTGGCACACTTGGCCGGCCGCGTTGGCGAAACAGGCGAAGTCGAGCTCGGGCACCATGAAGTCTTCGAGCTTGGTGCCGAACGCGAGTTTGTCAGCGACGCAATTGTACAGCAGCACCGAGAACTGCTTGCCGGTCGTCGGGTCGGAGGCGAAGAGATTGGCCGAGAACGTGATCGACGGGCCGATGAGCGCCGAGGCGACCGCGATGCTCTCGCCGCTCGACGCCACCGTGTAGGTGTAGGAGATGAGCACCGCCGCGCCCGCGTCGCCGGCGGCGAAGGTGTAGACGCCGGCGGAGACGGAATATTGCCCGGTCGTCGGGCTCGACGCGACTTGCTTCAAGGGCAGCGCGCTCGCGGCGTAGACGACGCCCTGGTCGGCGACGAAGGTCGTGTGCAGGCTCGTCGTGTAGGCGTAGGGGGAGGACGAGGGAACGCTCGCCGCCTCGCCGAACTGCGTCTGCACGCCGCCGGCGCTCGGGCTGACGCCGAAAAACAGCGAGCCGAGCGCCTGGCCGGAAATGCGCGCGAGCTTGGCCTTGCCGGTCATCTTGCGCGTGCCCGAGCCGATGGCGACGGGAAAGTTATATTGGCCGTAGAGCGCCTTGGTCGACATCGCGACGTTGAGCGAGATTTCCTGCGCGAGGCCGAAATTGATCGGCGTCCCGCCTTGCGGCGTGCCGATCAGCACGCCGGAGCCGAATACGAACATGGGGGAGGTCTCCTGTGGGGAAGGGAAGGGGTCGATATAGCGTGGCGACAATGCGGCGCGACTCGCGCCGTCGTGCAGTGCGTGTAGGTCGGGTGCTGGCGCTACTGAGATAACGTGGGAGTGTCCGACGGTGCATAGCCCTCGGAATTTCGACGTGGTTCGCCGCCCGAACTACAAGACCTTGGTTTTCGGTCTACGGCGCCAAGTTCGTACAATCACGCGTTCAGCGGTCGCCGCCATCCTGGAAAACAGGGTTGCTCCGAAAACAAGGGCGTTACGACGAAGTTTCGCGCGAATTTGCCGTACTGAAATAGGTCTGCATTGTCGTAGCGCCAGTGAACTGTCAAACGACGATCAGGCCGCGCACATCATCGGGTTCGCCATGGGGCGCGAGCTGAGCCCGGATTTTTGCGGCTGCTCGCCGCAACACTCGGCAGCGCAATTATCGGATTGTGTCAATTCGGTTGCTGAGGACGGTCAGGTTTTGATTCTGGCGTAGTTTCCCTACCCACACGTTTATCTAGCGCCCCGCTTTTTCCGAAGATGTACCCCAAAATTGTTCCTGTGAGCCCTAATATCGACAATATGACATTTTTTATGTTTTCGATTTTAGCGGAGCCAGAAGGCAAATCTGCCGACGCGAACACAATTCCGAGAACCGCCACGAGTAAGATCAGCAGTAGGCCAATGATCGTAACTAGCGCAATATGCCCCGGCTGATATTCGAGGCCACCAATCCACTCTCCAAAGCGACCACCGTCACCATATGTTCGGTTCAGTTGCTTACGCTCGGTACTGTAGCGTGCTACTGTTCGACGTAAAATATCTAACGCCGCGGGGTTGAGCGCAACCCCGCTGGTTGTCGATTTGCCGGCTGGGTCGCCGCCCGGGCCGTCTTTTGGGGGCTCGCCAGCCAACACATCGCTCCGAACTACGTGCTCACCGACTCACCGGTGTGAACTGCCTGACCAATTTGCTCGATCACCTTATCGGCTTCATCGGCTGGAACTCCGGCATTTATCACTTCCTTAAGCGCCCGTTCCCGATATCCGGGGAAGGCCAATAGGAATTCCTTGACTGCCTTGGTTATTGCCTGAGCCTCTTCAAGGGGCATCCCTACGCCAATAAGGCCACCTGTCAGGTCTTCAACCGCGCGTCCGGCAGCCGCCTCGGACAGAAGGCTGTCCGGAGGTGGGGACCATCGGCCAAACGAACGCGAAACTGTTGATGCAGACATCGTGCGCTTCTCTGCTGTGGCTGCCATAACCGTCCCCCTAATTGTCTCTCATCTCCCTTGATTGAACGTTAAACTGCAACGGAAAACCGCAGGCGGCTTGCCGCCTGCAACCACCAGAGGTTGGAGAATTCTCCAACTTGTCGCAGTCATTCAACTGAGGGTGTCACGCCAAACGCGACCTGAACGAGACGTCCTTAACCTAACCCAACTTTGCGATCTGTCCAACCCTCTCGTCCTCTGGAAGGGAGACCTCGTGTTTCGTAGCTATGCGCCCTTATTGGCAGAATCAAGGAAGGTTTGCGCGCAAGCCCACCGGATACGAAGCGCCCAAACCGTCGCGCCCTTCACCTTCCCCTCGCCTGAATTCATTTCCTGCTGCGGTTATTGGCGAGCCACATGGATCATTCGCCGGGCTAGGGCGCGCGCCGGCTCGTCGACGATCTTGCAGTCATGCTCCGCGCCGCCGAGCGTCTGGCGGCCGAAGGCGAGATCGGTCAGCGCCGGGGCGAGCGCCGCTCCGATCCCGCCGTAACGTTCCCTCCGGCGCCAGACCCAGATCCGCCCGCGCCCGTCTTGGTCCTTGGCGCTCACCAGAATGTTCAGCGCCTGCGCCTGCTGCAGCGGATCGATCGCGTCGTCGCCGACGTGAGATGAATTCGAGATCGGGCTGGTTCAGGTAGACCTGGATGACGTGATCGAGCGCGCTCTTGACCCACGCCTTGAGCGGCACAAGGCCCTCTTGCGTCGCCTGCGTGCGGAGCGTCTCGCTGGTGGCGAACCTTGACCTGGCTGGCGAACGCGGAGACGGGCGCCGAGAGGGCGTAGAAGATGATGCGCGCGCACGGCGTAGCTTGGGCAGGCGATCAATCCCAACGATCGAAAATTCAGACCAGCTTAACGGCGGGATTTCCCCGAATGCTCTTCACGGAAATTATCTTTTTCTCATTGGCGGCGTGAATTATGTCTCGCGGGATAAGGAAAACGACCTCGAGCCCATCGCGAATTTCGACGACATCGTTCGGCAGATCCGACGGTTTGTAGCCGCAGAGATCGACGCCTGGTCCGATGTCGACCCAGTCGGAATGCGAGTCTGGGCGAAGTTTCCTGTCGTCGGCCCAGGAAAATCCGACGATCCATTTTGACGTCGGGTCATACTTTTCCATGTTGGCGCGGAATTTTCTCGCTTGATCGAGAGCGTCGGGGGAAAGGGCGATCTCGCCACGCGGCGCGAAATCGTCATGGCTAAATCCGAGAGTGTTATCTCCATTCGACATGTTTTATCCGCCTCCGAGAGTCGGCCTCGCGATGCCTGTGACGCCCACTGTCATGGGGCTAGAAGCGGTGGGCAGCCGCCGGCTCCCCTGGTCGTGCGCGAAAATGTGAACCCGCCAAAACACTCGTAATGACAAGTTGTCAGCTTATTACCGTATTGATCCGTGGCAACGGAAATTCCATGTGCGATGCAGATGGGGATAACTTCGGCGAGGGTATCGGAGTTGATCCCCGGCCCGCCGGCGTCTGTCATCATCGCCGCCGTGTCATTGAATGCGACCTGCACGCCCTCGGGTCGTTTCGATTCCGTCGCGCTGTCCCCGCCATCGGCGGTCCACCGTCCTCGCTCGTCACGCGGCTGGTCGGGATCGAAGCTCCATTTCGCTACGCCGCTCGCCGTAGCCTTCCCGCCCTCCGGCGGCAGCCCCAGGTCCGCCCGCGCCTCCTCGCGCGTCTTGATGCCGGCGGCGACGAGGATGTTCAGCGTCTGCGCCTGCTGCAGCGGATCGACCGCGTCGTCGCCGACCCAAATGAATTCGAGATCGGGCTGGTTCAGGTAGACCTGGATGACGTGGTCGAGCGCGCTCTTGACCCACGCCTTTAGGGGCACGAGGCCCTCTTGGGTGGCCTGCATGCGCAGGGTCTCGCTCGTCGCGCGATTGACCTGGGAGACGAAGGCCGAGGCGGGAACCGAGAAGGCGTAGCAGATCACCCGCGCCAGCCATTCGTCGTACTGGTCCTTCAGCGGCGGCTGGCGCGCCTCGATCAGGCGGAACTCGCTCGGCATGAATTTCATCATCCGCCGCCGCGCCGAATTGCCGCTCATCAGCGCGTCGAAATAATCCTGGAACTGCCGGATCTGATCGACCGTCCATTCCTTGGGCAGGGTGGCGAAGGCGTCGGGCGCGCTGCCGGTGCGATAGTAGTCGAGCGTCGCCGCATCGCGCCTGAGCGCAATGTTCACCGTCAGCGCGATCTGCTCGACCGGGCTCATGCCGTAGAGCCGATGTGAGCGGACGTTGCGCGGGAGATAGAGCAATTCGTCGCTCGAGAAGTCGGCCGCGGGCACGCCGTGCAGAATCTGCTGATAGGCGGGGTCGGGCGCTTCAGGGGAGCGCCCGTCCTCGCCGATCAGCGGGGTGATGGTCGAGCCGTCGATGACGTCGAGGCTATAGAGGGAACCGTCGCGGGTGAAACGCGGATAAAGGCAAGCCGCGTCGATGACGAGCATGTCCTCGAGCAGCATGCGCAGCCAGGCGGCGAAGGCATGGCGGCGGTCGGGGCGGGCGAGGAAATCGAGCGCGCTTCGGATGCGCGCCTGCGCGTCTTGCGCTCCGGCGGGATCGCGCGCGCGCACGGCGTAGCTCAAGCCGGCGATCTGGTCCTTGCGGGTTTCGATGACGGCGCGCAGCAGCGGCAGCGCGTCGGCGAGCGCGCGCAGCTCGGCGAAGGAGATGCCGCAGGTCGCGCGCGGGACATAGGAGAGGTTGACGCCGAACGGATAGTCCCATTGCCGGCCCTTGACCTCGGGCGGGGCCTGGGGGCTGAGCGGCTGCTGCGGGCCGAACCACCCGTCCGGCGAGACGCCTGATATGGCGTAGCGCGCCGCCGCGGCGAGGCGTTGGAACAGGCTCGGGGGCAAGGGCGTTTGCTGGCCTTGAAGCGACATGCGGTCTGTTCCTTGAGCAAAGGGAGAATGCGCGGGCGACGGCTACGTTCGGCGCTACGGCGCTACGGCGCCACCAGCCTCACGCTCACCGCCACCACCAGCCCGTCGCCGTCGAGATCGCCCGCGTCGCGCACGGGCACGCCGCCGATCTTGCAATTATGCGCCGGCTCCGCCGAGCCTCCGGCGGCCGGTCACGAGACCGCCGAGGCTCGGCGCCACGCGCAATAGAGCGCGGCGAGCGTCCGCCGGTCGCTCAAGACTGCTTGTCCCACGGAAATTGTTGGGAGGCCGGATCGCCCGGTGCCCCTGGCGCCACTCGGCATCCCGATCCAGTAAGAGACACGATCGCGCCGTCGAACTTCGAGATCGACATTTGGATCGGCGTGGGGTCGCCAGGAATGGCGTCCGGCTTCATGACCAAGCCGCCGCGAATGTTCCAGACGTTTGCCCCATCTTCGACGATCAAGGGTTGCTGTGCCCGGTACTCGGCCTCGCCTTCCCAGTCGATGATCAACATCTTGCAAATCGCCAGAGCCGTCTCGCGCGAGATCAATTGCTGCCCAATCGCGATGCGAGCGGTCACGGACCCATCGCGCGTCGGCTCTTTAGTCATCGAGCGCGGATACGCCGCTGTCGGTTCGAGTGCCATCCGAAATCCCCAGATCGTGTGACTAAGCTCGTCAAGGCTTCAGGAAGCTAGACATCGGCTCGAAATGCATTCGCGATCCTGGGCCTGGAGCGTACAGGACCACCGCTTCGATCGGCGGCCACGGTTCGAACGGTGCTAGACCCAACTGCGCCACCCTCGGGTCGGGCGAAATGATGACGCCGCCAGGCTCGATGTGAGGATATAAGATTCTCTGCGCCGCGGTAAATTGGGGATCGTCGCCGGTTTTCACTTCGATAGCGAACAGCAGCCCGTTGGCATTCCGCAGCAATATATCGATGCGAGCGGAGGGCGGCGGCGGGTTTCCGGCCATCACAAGCGGAACCTCTGTGAGGACGGTGTTGCCCGCGGCCCTCAAGCTATCAGCGAAGTAATCGCGAACGATGTCATGATACTTGCCTTGGTAGGCAGTTTCGACGATGGGCAGGAGACTTGGCCGCTTGTTTTTCGGAGGCGGACTCGTTGCTGACCCACTGGAATTGGCGCCAACCCATTGTCCACTCGGCCGACCGTTGCCCGCCGGTACGCGTGGCTGGTCGGGACTGTATTTTTCCAGCGACAGGCCGCAGGCAGCAGGATCGGTTCCGAGCTCTCTCACGATCGTCAAGGGATCGCCGCCCGCCTCCAACAGCGCGTCGATCATGAACAACCAGCGTGCATCTTCCCGCGGATCGGCGAGCTTCCCCAATCGGCTCAGGGCGATGTGCATGAAAGCCAGCGGGCCGTCGCCGTTGTGTGCGGCCGCCAGGGCGCGCTGGATATAACGCAGCGGCGAAGCCTCGATCGGCCGGCGATGCGCAGCGGCGAGCCGTGCGGCAAGGCGCAGATCATTGAGAGGTGCGCCGACCTTGGCGAGGCGCGTTCCCGCGCCCAAGACAAGAAATCCGTCGGCGAAGGTCATTTCCGGGACGATTGGATGCTTCGTCGCATGTTCGTCCCAGCGCTTGCGCAAGTCCTCGATCCGCATATTTGCAGCCTCGCTCCTACGGCGCCACCAGCCTGATGCTCACCACCGCCAGCCCGTCGCCGTCGAGATCGCCGCTGTCGCGCACGGGAACGCCGGTGATCTTGCAATCATGCACCGCGCCGCCGAGCGTCTGGCGGCCGAAGGCGAGATCGGTCAGCGCCGGGGCGAGGGCCGCGTCGAGCGCGTCGAGCGCGGCGTTGATTGCGCTCGAGCCGGGCGTCGTGGGATCGCGCGCGTCGAAATAGAGGAAGAGCTTGGCCTCCAACGTGCGCTTCGGCGTCGCCGGCGAAGCCCATTGATAGGTCTCCGGCCCGGATTCCAGTTGGAACAGCGCCGGGCGCAGCGCGGCGGGGACTTCGCTCCACAGCTTCATCCGCCGCGAGGCGAGGCCCCAGGGATAGGCGGCCGAGACGGCGGCGAAAAGGGCGGAAAAGGCGGCTTCGCGGCTCATGCGTCCTCCCAAGTTTCGGTCGGCGTCGCGGCGAGCGCGGCGACGATGTCGGCGCTCATTTCCTCAAGGCTCGATCGCAGATAGGAACGCTCCGGAATGACGGAGCCGGGATGTTCGACCCTGCGCGCGAAATGCATCGCGCCGGCGACGAGGAAGGCGAGAACGTTTCCCTTAGTGGGCAGGATTTGGTGCGCGGCGGTCTTGCCGCCGTATTCCTGGATCGCCGCGTATTTGACGTCGCCATAGGAACCGACCGAGGCCGAAACCTCATCGCCGCCGCTCGTGACCTCGGCGCCGATCGAGTCGCGTAGCGCGCCCGAGCGCGCGTTCAACACCTGGCCTGAAAGCTTCTCGTTTCTGACCTTGTCCGCCAGCGCTTCGCCTAAAGCTTGCGCCTTGACGGCGAGCTCGCTCAGCACGGCGGCGGGGAAGGCGTCGAGCCGCGCTTGCAGCGCCTCGGCGCCGTCGATCGAGAGGCTCAGCATCAGACCGCCACCCGACGATAGGGCTGCAACAGCGCCAGCACCGGCGCCGAGATCGCCGAGACGTCGTAGGCGATCGTCTCCTGTCCGCCGAGCGATTTCGAGCGCAGGCCGATGCGCTCGGCGGCGCGAAAACGCTCGGCGGCGAGTTCGAGCGCGGCTTGCGCGATGTCCTGCGGGACGTAGCCGTAGGAAATCGTCACCGCGGCGCCCGCGTCGCCGGCGCTGAACGCATAGGCGCCGCCGGCGACGCAGTATTGGCCGAGCGTCGGCGCTGCGGGAACCGCGCTCAGCGCGGCGCCCGTCGCGGCGTAGACGACGCCCAAGTCCGACGCCCAGGGTCCGTAGGGGGCGAGCGCGTTGAGGCTCCACGGCGTCGCCGCTGGCACGACCTGCGCCTCGCCCTGCATGGCGTAGCCGGCGGTGTAGCCGACGACGAGATTCTGTCGCCCGGGCCGCACGCGCCGACCGAAGATGTCGAGCGCCTGCTGGCGCCCCGGCGGCGCGCCGTCGTCGGCTCGCAAGAGATAGCCGAGAGTCGGCAGGGCGCCTGCGGGCGCCGCAGGCGGGATCGCCTGGCCGTCGAGCGTCACCGACGTCACCTGCAACACCGGCCAATGACGCAGGAACAGCCGCTCGCTCTCGCCGTCGATGACCTCGCTGTAGCGCTGCGGCAGCAGGCCGGGGCGGCTCAGCGCGGCGTAGATGGCCCGGCTCGCGGCCGTGATCAGCGCGGAGAGCGTCGCGTCGTTCGGCGAGGCGCCCGCGGGCAGGCCGAGCCAGGCCTTGAGCTGGGAAAGATTGGTGAGATCGTAAGGCGACATGGCTGCTCGGAGGTCGGAGGACAGAGAACGGAGGACAGAGAACAGAAAACGGAGGCGTAGGACGGGCTCTTGTCCGTCCTCCGTCCTCCGTCCTCTGTCGTCTGTCATCCGTTGCCGATATTGGTGAGGATGCCGATGCCGAACGGCGCGTAGACGGCGAGGACCTCCTCGGCGTAGACGCCGAATTCGCGCCGGCGCGTGCGCAGCGGCCAGTCGACGCGGTAGTAGTCGCGGCGGGTGAGAACCTCCGCGACATTGGGCGTCTGATTGGACTGGTACCAGACCGGCAGGCGCTCGCAATACGCGAGGATCGTGCCCGGCGGCAGGTCGGGATGGACCTTGACGGGAATGTCGAAGCCGCCGTCGACGCTGAACGGATTGTAATACCAGCGCACCACGCCCGAAGCCGAGACGCCGTAGGGTCCGCCGTTGTCGCTGTCGGCGGCGACGTTGTAACGGATCAGCGGGCCCGAGGCGTTGGTCAGGCACTTGTTGGTGATGTTCTTCTGCTCCTGGGCGTTGACGTAGAGCACGGTGGGCGAAAGCCGATATGTGTTCCACATCTGCACCAGCATGTTGTCGATCTCGACGACCGAGCCGCGGCCGGAAGACGTGAGGAACGTGCCGGTCCCCGCCGTTCCCGAGGCCAGCGCCTGCACGTAGGCGGAGCTGGCGGGGTTGAAGCCGACGGTGAGGAGACCGTTGAAGGCGAGCGTCGCGTTGCACGAATTGTCGGCGGCGATGACGCTCGCCGCCTGCTGGCCCGCGGCGAGCGGCGCGGAAAAGGCCGCGCTGTTGATCGTGCTGATGGCCTGCAACGTTTCCGAGCCGGCGGCGCCGACGTACCAGGCGTAGGCGACGGCGCCGTTGACGATCGGCGCCGCGGCGTAGAGCGTCTGGCCGAGCGTGACGGCTTGCGTGGTATTGCTCGATCTGTTCGACGAGCCGCCGTTGAGCGTATAGGTGTTGCCGTCATTGCCGGTGATGGTCTTGGTGGTGGCGACGCCGCCCGCGACGCTCGAGTTGCGGTAGCCTTCGAAGGTGAGCGCGACGACGATCACCGAATAGGTCGCGGCGGGCAGGGTCGCGCCGGAGCCCGACGCGGAAAGCGTCGGCGCGCCGGGCGTTCCCAGCGCCAGCGCATTGTTGCCGCCGAGCAGCGCGGTCTCCTCCTTGCGCATCGTCTTCTGCAACAGGCGCAGCGTCGCCGTCGAGTCGATGTCCTCGTAGCCTTGCGCGGCGGCTTCGGCTTCGAAAGTCACCGTGTCCTCCTCGCCGAGCGTCAGATAGGGCGCGACCTGAAGCTGCGCGGCATAGGACATGCTCGCCGTGCGCTGGCCCTCGGGCACCCAGCCCATCGCGTCATAGCCAGAGCCGGTGACGGAGGTGATGGTGCGCCAGCGCGCGGCGTCGCCGGGGTTGAGGCGCGCGACGCGCGGCAGCGAATTCCTCAGCGGCGTGATGATGGGATAGAGATTCTTGGCCGGCGCCATCAGATCGTAGGCGGTCAGGCCGGTGGCGAGCGTCACGCTCTTGGTGAGCGATTCCTTCATCAGGCCGAGGGTTTCTTGCGTGGTCTGGGCAATGTTCATGGGGCTTCCTCGTGGGTTGGAGGGGAGGCGGCGTCGAAAACGGCGCGCGCCGACGGCCACGGCGCCGATAAGCGTCGCGGGTGGTTGGGCGGGTGTGTATCTGAGGCTGCGAGGTTCAGCGTAGCGCGCGTCGGCGGGAGGCTAGGTCGCCGCTTGCGTCACGGCTGCTTCGGCGTCGTCGAGAATGTGATCGATGTAGGATTCCGCTGTGAGGCGCGTCCTATCGATGCCGTTTTCGATATCCCTCGCGTGGGTCAGCAACAACGCCTTCGTCTTCTGCCGCGGGACGCTAAGTTGGCGCGCGAGAAAGACGACAAGGGCGGCGCGGTAGTAGGGGCCATTCAACCATCGCAGCGGCTCTTGGTCGTTCGCGAGAACGTCGTGCAATCGCTCGATCGTCGTAATGCCGCCGACGTAGGGAATCAGTTTGGACCGAATCGGCTCGACGACCGCGCGGACGAGTTCGTCTTGCGAGAGCGGCCACATGTCGATCGAGGCGGAAAGTCCCTAACCGAAAAACCATCCGATCGGGAAGTTCATGAGGCAAAAATACGGCGGGTAGACATAGCCGCCTTTCGGCATGCATAAGAAATATGTCTTGCCCGCGTATCGTTGCTGACATTGCTCCGCGAACGCTTCGGCTTTCACATTGCGGAACCCGGCGTCGCCGGTCAGATATTGCTTGGGATTGCCGTAAGTATCGAACGACAGAAACTGCTCGACGTCGTCCGTGCTCCAACTGGCGCGATAAGTCAGTTTGGCGACCTTCTTGTAGCCGACCTCCGCGAGGGCGGGGGCGAGGATATGATCGAGTTTCACACGCTTCCGATTGGAGTCGCTGGAGGCGGCGTTCGCACCCTCGCGCGCCCGCGGGTCCACGCTCTGCGGGGACGAAGCCGGGGACCGATCGCGGACTTGCTGGAGCCCGTTCAGCATTTGCCTCGCCCGCGCTTTCTCCTCGGGCGACACTTCGCCGCGAACGACGCCGATAACGCCGGCGATCGTCGGCGGCTCGTCTTGCGTCGCTGATTCCGAACGCCCGACGGGATTTTGATCGGCCGCGCCGGATTTTGGGGACCGGCCTTCCGTTGTGGGTTTCTTCATCCGACTGATCCCTAGTCGAAATCGCCGCCGGGGTATTGATAGGCCCGCACACGAATTCCAGCTTTCCCGCGCCGACGATCGTCGCCCCGCTTTCCTCGATTTCCGTAAAGGCAACTCAGTTGGGCGTAGGGGCGCCGCAGGACGCCGCCTTTGGCTCGTAAAGCTCCCACCGCACCTCGACGCCCATGCCACCGAGATACCGCGTCAGGTTGTTCACGAGGTTCCGACCGTTTTCGCTCAACGGGTGAAGCGAACAAATGTTGATTACGACCGGCAAGCCCTTGGTCTGCGGAAATCTCTCGTACAGCTCGCCTGATTCAATAAAATCTAGGTATCGATACACTTTGTTTTGAAGCATGTATAGATGATCCCCCTCGTCGTAGAGAGGATCGATCTCATCGACGATCCACGGCAGGTGGTCGCTGATCGTCAGGAGAACCTTGCCTGTCGCGCGCTCCGTGGAGACGAAGTCGATTTTTTCCTGCTGATCGATCGCCATGGAGTACTCCTACGATCCGCGCTTCACTTGGGGCCGCGAATCACTTGGACTGTTGTCGGTGGAATTTTCATCCCGCCGGGAAACCCCGGCTTGCCGGCGCCGACGATCGTCGCCCCGCTCTGTTCGATCTCAGGAAACGCGAGTTCCTGGTTGTCGGTCAAGGGCGCCGTCGCCGAAGCTTTACACTCTATGCACCCAATCGTTCCAGTCGTCGGATCGCGAGTCATGAAATCGAGGCGCGTCTTGACGCCACTTGAGGTTTGCGCCGTCACCTCGGCGGCGAGTTCAGATCCCGACCGCTCAATGCCTTGCTCGACCTCATTTTCGAACGCCTGCCCAGCGAGCTTGTTCGCCGCCAGTTGAATCGCCCGTCGCTCCGCGAGCGTCAACGTCTCGGCTGCGGTCTCATCCGCCGCCCCGGCGCCAGGGACGACTAAGAGCCCAGCCTCGAGGGTGGCGGCGGCTTCATAGAGGCCGAACTGGACGTAATCGCCTCGATGCCAAGCCTGGACCGCAAGAGCGCTGTAATGCGTCCCCGGGACGGCGTTCCAGAAACTGGCCAGAAGCGATTGCGTGGCCGAAGGTTGCTCAGGGGCGGAGGGCGCGCTCGACGCCGGCGAGGCGTCGGACCTGACCTCTTGGCCTTGCGTGGTCGAGGCGTCCGCCAGTTGTACGCGCGGGTTCTTGGCCTGAGGCGAGGCGCTCGCTTCGGCTTGCCAGTCGCCGCCCGTCCATCGGCCGCTTATGATTCCGTTGCCGGCGGGCACGCGCGGCTGGTCGGGGTTGTAGGCGCGGTCGAGATCGGCTGGCGTCAGCGGCTTATCGCGGAGCGCTTCGAGGATCGCGCACGGCGGCACGCCGGCCTTCATCAGGCCGTCGGCCATGAAAAGCCGCCGCGCATCTTCGCACGGTTCTGTGAGCCGCCCGGCGCCGGCGAGCGCGAGATGGGTCAGCGCGAGCGGCGCGTCGCCCTCTCGTGCCTTCGCCAATGCGCGTCGCACATGCGCAGCGGCTGACGCGTCGAGCGGGCGGCCGATCGCCGTCGAGACGAGCGCGACGGCGCGCTCGCCCTCCGCCGCCTCGTCACGCGAAACGCCGCGCGGCTCGGCGATCTTCGTGCCAGCGCCGAGCGTGAGGGAGCCGCTCGCAAATTCCGGCAGCGCTGAGACGCGCGCGTTCGCTCTGCGCGCGGTCCAATCCGCGCGCAGCGTTTCGACGAGCATGGCGACGCTCCCGGTTTAGAAGCGCGGCGGGATCGGGTTGGCGAGGCTGAGCTTGGTGAGCGCGAGCGCGCGTTCCTGCGCGGGCAGGGCGGCGAGGCGCTTGATCGCTTCGTCGACGCCGCCGCCCGGCTCGCTCAAGGAATCGGCGCTCTTGGGCACGGCGCGCAGCGCTGCCCTGGCGGGCAGCGGCCGGGCTTCCAGCGCGGCGAGGCGTTTGGCGAGGTCGGCGATTGCGGGCGAGAGGTCGGCGAGCGACTTGCGCAGCGCCGAGTTCTCCTCGATCGCCCGTTCCAGTTTCTGCGCGGCCTGCGAAAGCGCCTGGGCGGCTTTGGCGAGCGCGTCGGAGGGGCTCGGCGCCGAAGCGCGCGGGGGATCGGCGGCGATGACGGGTGCGGCCTCGGCGGCGGGGACCGCCGGCGTCTCTTGCGCCTCCTGACGCGCCGCGGCGAAGGCGCGCTTCTCGACGATTCCGTCCTTGACGACTTCGAAGGTCGCGCCAGGCAGGCAGGGCAGATCGACGAGCGAAATTTCGCTGGGTTCGGCGGTGTAGCGCGTCAGGCCGCTGTCGGGATCGGGCCAGCGCTTGACGTAGCGGCCGCCCTGGCTGAAGCCGGTGTAGACGCCCTCGGTCACTTTGCGCCATTCGTCGTCGTCGACGATCTTCGCCGCCACGAGAATGCGTTTGCCTTCGTCGTCGAAGGCGATGTCGGTGAGTTTGCCGGCGGCGACGCGGCCGTGCATCGCGCGCACCGCGCCGAACGACTTGCCGCCGCTGGCGGCGAGCGCGTCGGCCGACCAGGTCTCGAAATAGGGCTTGGTCGAGGCGTAGTCGCAGATTTCGCCGACGCGATCGGGCACTTCGGCCGTCGCGACGCCTTGGACGATGCGCTGGTCGAGATCGACCTTGGCGAGAGACAAGAAGAGATCAAGCGTCGACATGCGTCGCTGGCTCCATTGACGGGGGGATGAAGGGGAAGGGGCGGGGATGGGGCGCGTCAGGCGCGCGTCGTCGGGCTATTTGGCGATGGCGGGGCGCCGGCGTCGCGCTAGCGCGGCGACCGGCCTGGCCGCCGCGGCGCCATCTCCCCATTGTTGAACATTATGCCGTGAACGGCGTAACGAGGCAAGAGAATGTTCGTGATTTGTTCTCTTCGGCAAACCGGGTCTGACGCGCCGAACGACGCCTGGCGATTTTGCCGCTCCGCGAACCGCCTTCGCTCGGCGTCGAGCCGGCAGTAATGCGCCAAATCCACCCGCATGATGCGGGCTTTCATTTGATTGCGCCGCCGCGTGACAGAATTTGACGCAAAATTGCAAGCGCGCCTTGATGGCGAAATTCCCGCCCGATAGGTCTTGGGCCTGCGACGGCGTCGCTTCGCCGCGGCGCCGAGCCATTCCGCTGCGCCGGCCAAATCGTCAAAGCCCGGCCAACGGGCAAAGGTCCCACAGGGAGGAACCGCCATGAAGATCGCGCTCGATCCCTACATGCATCGGCATCTGTCGCTCGAGGAGCTGCCGCGCAAGGTCGCCGAGCGCGGCTACGAATATATCGAGCTTTCGCCGCGCGACGATTTTCTCGCGTGGTGGGTGAACCCGCGCGCTTTTCCCGAACGCATCCAAAACTTCAAGAAGGCGCTGAAGGATCACGGCGTGAAAATCGCCTCGCTGTTGCCGATGTACCGCTGGGCGAGCCCGCACGAAGACGAGCGGCAGACCGCGGTGCGCTACTGGAAGAAGGCGATCGAGATCGCGGTCGAGATGGGCGTCGACACGATGAATTCCGAATTCGGCCGCGGGCCCTCGCCCGACCGTTCGCACGCCGCCAATTGCTGCGGCGGCCGCTACACCGTCGAGTCGAGCGAAACGGCGTGGTGGCGCTCGATGGAGGAGCTCACGCCGATTTTTGAGCGCGAAGGCGTCAATCTCCACATCGAGCCGCACCGGGAGGACTTCGTCGAGACGCTGCATCCGGCGGTCGACATGATCCGCATGATCGGCTCGAACAACGTGAAGTTTCTCTATTGCGCGCCGCATACGTTCTACTTCGGCGCCGACATGGCCAAGATGATCCGCGACGCCGCGCCCATGCTCGCGCATGTGCACGTCGCCGACACTTACAATCACAAGGCCTCATCGGGCCTGCGCTACATCTGCAACCCGCCTGGAGCGCAAGTGACCGTGCACCAGCACATGGACATCGGTCAGGGCGAGATCGACTGGGACGTGTTCTTCTCCAGCCTCGCCGAGGTTGGCTTCGACGGCATCCTTACCTCCTGCGTGTTCGCCCGGGAGGAGCGGGCCGACCAATCCGGGCGTTTCATGCGCGAGGAGATCCAGCGCTACGTCGACAAATATTGGGGCAAGCCGAAGGGCAAGGCGAAGGCCTGACGCTGCTTGGGCTCGCAAGCTCGTTTCCCGAAGGACGGATGACGGTGAATGTCGGCGTGATCGGCGTCGGAATGATCGGCCAGGATCACATCAGGCGGCTGACGAGCGTCCTCGCGGGCGCGAGCATCGTCGCCGTCAGCGACGTCGACGCGGCGCAAGCCGAGCGCGTCGCCGCGCGGCTGGGCATACCGGCCTCGTCCACATCTCCGGCGTGACGGATCCTTCAGCGACCGCGGCGACGATGCGCGATCCCCATCGCGTCCTGGTCGACGCCGATGATCGCATCGGCAATATCGCGCAACTGCGAGCGTTGCGCCGGCGGCTATCGCGGCGCGATCTCGTTCGAGCCCTTCGCCGCTTCGGTCCACGACAGCGCGACGATCGAAGCCGACATCAGAGCGAGCTTGGCCTACGTGCAAGCGGGGCTCGGACAAGGCTGACTAGCCCCAAATCGGCCCGCGCCTCCTCGCGCGTCTTGATGCCGGCGGAGACGAGGATGTTGAGAGTTTGCGCCTGTTGCAGCGGATCGACTGCGTCGTCGCCGACCCAGACGAATTCGAGATCGGGCTGGTTTAGGTAGACTTGGATGATGTGGTCGAGCGCGCTCTTGACCAAGGCCTTGAGCGGAACCAGGCCCTCCTGCGTCGCCTGCATGCGTAGCGTTTCGCTCGTCGCGCGATTGCCCTGGCTGACGAAGGCCGAAGCGGGAACCGAGAAGGCGTAGCAGATCACCCGCGCGAGCCATTCGTCGTACTGGTCCTTGAGCGGCGGCTGGCGCGCTTCGACCAGTCGGAATTCGCTCGGCATGAATTTCATCATCCGCCGGCGCGCCGAATTGCCGCTCATTAATGCGTCGAAATAATCCTGGAACTGGCGGATCTGATCGACCGTCCATTCCCTGGGCAGTGTGGCGAAGGCGTCGGGCGTCGAACCCGTGCGGTAGTAATCCAGCGTCGCGGCGTCCCTGCGCAGCGCGATGTTGACGGTGAGCGCGATCTGCTCGACCGGACACATGCCGTAGAGCCGATGGGCGCGGACGTTGCGCGGGAGATAGAGCAGTTCGTCGGCGGAGAAGTCCGCCGCGGGCACGCCGTGCAGGATTTGCTGGTAGGCGGGGTCGGGCGCTTCAGGCGATCGCCCGTCCTCGCCGATCAGCGGCGTGCTGGTGGGGCCGTCAGCAGCAGCGTCGCCGCTCGACTACGAGCGACGACGCCGAGGCTTCAGGCGCCCGCGGAATGGTCATTCGTGATGATCGGCAGCAGCGGCGCGTCCGACCACGGCACATTGTGCTCCGCGAAAATATCCTTCAACTCCTGAATGAAAGCGGGGTCCACGGCGTCATGGGACGCGACGGCGGCGTCAGGAAAATGCCCGTTGACCAAGGCGACGAGCTTGTCGGTTCCATAGAACTGCTCCCAGTTCCATAACACGCCGCCGCTTTCGTCGAACGGACTTCGTGTCCTGATCGCCTGAAAGAACGCATCGTGGTCGTCGCGGTAGTTCGGATACGTGAACTCCAAGAGGCCGCTGACGACGCAGCGATAGATCATGTCGACCGCTAGCTGCCAGCGCTCAAGCGTGTAGTTCGGCATTCCGGAGATCGTGCTGGAAGAGAACGAGACAAGCGACAGATCGTCGGACGCGAAAAAACGCAAACACGTTTGCAGCCATAACTCAATGTTCTTTTGCTCGGACATTGCAAGCTTCATCGCCTCGGAAACTTGAGTTTAAGGTAAGCCCCGCCGTCAAAGGTTAGCGTCCACGGAAGTGGTGGAGATTTTCGCTGAGGTCCGGCGGGCGGAGCTCCGCATATAGCGGAGCCCGCCGGACCGGCGCTTAAGGGTGGTCATCGCGTCTCTTCGATAGGATCGGGTCG
>JBEKGN010000039.1:0-32641 GCA_050012775.1 Roseiarcus sp. | reverse complement strand
GGAATTCATCATGGCCAGCGGTCAAATCCGCACCTAAAGGCCGGACATATGACCGCACCGTCCCGCGCTGTTCAGAACTCGTGAAAACCCTTGCCGATCGGGCCGTTCCACATATGCGTCAGAGCCAAAGTCCTGCGCCGCTCAACAGGCCAGGGCCGAACCGTTCATCTCATGGTCCTTGACATCGAACGCGTTCGGCATGATCATTTGTATACAAACAAACTCGACGCGTGAGCCGATCTCATGTACGCTCGCCCCTCCGACCTCGACGAAGCGCTCGGGTTGCTGGCCGAGGGCGGGGCGCGCGTCATGGCCGGCGCCACCGACATTTTTCCCGCCGTGGGCGAGCGTCCCCTGCAGGGGAGCTATGTCGATGTTTCGAATATCCCGTCATTGCGCGGCGTGCGCGTCGATCAAGAGTGCGTCCGCATCGGCGCGGCGGCGACCTGGACCGAAATCGCCAATGCGAACCTGCCGGGCGCGTTCGACGCCTTAAAGACCGCGGCGCGGGAAATCGGCGCCGTGCAGATCCAAAACCGCGGCACGATCGGCGGCAACCTATGCAACGCCTCGCCCGCCGCCGACGGCGTGCCGCCGCTGCTGATCTTGGAGGCAGAGGTCGAACTCGCCTCGAAGCGCGGCGTTCGCCGTCTGCCGCTTGGAGCGTTCATCACCGGCAATCGCCGCACCGCGCTGTCGGGCGACGAGATCCTGACCTCCGTCGTCATCGCCACGCCCGCGCCGACGGCGCGTTCGGCGTTTCTGAAGCTGGGCGCGCGCCGCTATCTCGTGATTTCGATCGCCATGGTCGCGGCGCTGCTCGACATCGACGACGGCCGGGTGCGCGAGGCGCGCATCGCGGTCGGCGCGTGTTCGGCGACGGCCGAAAGGATCGGGGCGGCGGAGCGCCGCCTGATCGGCGCGCCCGCGCGCCCCGGCCTCGGGCATGCGATCGAGGCGCAAGACCTCGCGGCGCTTTCGCCGATCGACGACCTACGCGCTTCCGCCCCATACCGACGCGAGGCGGCTCTCACGCTGGTGCGTCGGGCGATCGAGGCCTGCCTCCTCGGCCAAGCCGGAGGCGCGCTCTGATGCTCGATCGCGCGCCCGGCGTCGCCCTCACGCTCAACGGCAAGCCCACGTGGATCACGGCTTCGCCGCTCGCGCGGCTCAGTCATGCGCTGCGCGAGGAGTGCGGAACGACCGGCGTCAAGGTCGGCTGCGACGCCGGCGACTGCGGCGCCTGCACCGTGCTCATCGACGGCGAGCCCGTCTGCTCGTGCCTTACCGCCGTCGGCCAGGTCCAGGGACGGGCCGTCGAGACCATCGAGGGCCTCAGCGACAGCGAGGATATCGTCGCCCGACTTCGCGCCGCCTTCCACACTCATGGCGCCGCGCAATGCGGCGTCTGCACGCCGGGCGTTCTGCTGGCCGCGGTCGCGCTGCTGCGCAGGCAAGCGCGGCCCAGCGAAGACGAGACGTTGAACGCGCTCGGCGGCGTGTTGTGCCGCTGCACCGGTTATCGCGCGATCCTCGACGCGGTGCGCGACGCGCACCTCTTCAGCCCCAATGTCGTCGCTGACTTGCCTAGCCAAAGCGCGGTCGGCCGGCGCCTTCCCAGACTCGACGGCGCCAGGAAACTTTCCGGCGCGGAAATCTTTGGCGCCGACGAATGGCCGGCCGACGCGCTGACCGCGCGCGCCGTGCGCTCGCCCCATCCCCACGCGGGATTCCGTCTCGGCGACGTCGAAGCGTTCAAGCGCGGCCATCCCGGAATCGTCGCCGTGTTCACCGCCGAGGATGTGCCGGGCGTCAATCGCTTCGGCGTCATCGCGGCTTTCGCCGATCAGCCGGCGCTCGCGGAGGGCGTCGCGCGCTTTCGCGGCGAGGCGGTCGCGCTGGTGGTCGGCGAGGACGAGGCGATGCGCCGGCTCGATCTCTCGACATTCCCGGTGTCCTGGGACGTTCGCCCCGCGGTCACGACGCTCGACGAGGGGCTCGCGGCCGGCGCCGAACGCGTCCATGCGCGCCGTCCCGGCAATATCCTGACAAAAGGGCGGGTCGCGCGCGGAGACGTCGAGGCGGGCTTGGCGGCTTCCGACATCGTCGTCGAAGGCGCGTTCGACACCGGCTTCGTCGAGCATGCCTACATCGAGCCGGAAGCGGGCTTCGCGCGACGCGTGGGCGATCGCATCGAAATCCAGGCCTGCACGCAGGCGCCCTATATGGACCGCGACGATGTCGCGAAA
Organism: Roseiarcus sp.; assembly: GCA_050012775.1. Classification (GTDB taxonomy): domain Bacteria; phylum Pseudomonadota; class Alphaproteobacteria; order Rhizobiales; family Beijerinckiaceae; genus Roseiarcus. The sequence goes on along the minus strand of JBEKGN010000039.1, from coordinate 30,392 downwards.
ATTCTGGGCCTCGCGCCGGAGCAGGTGCGCATTCTTCCGACGGCGGTCGGCGGCGGCTTCGGCTCCAAGCTCGACCTGTCGATTCAGCCCTTCGTCGCCCTCGCCGCCTGGCGCCTCAACCGCCCGGTGAGAATGGTCTATTCGCGGCCTGAGTCGATCATGACCACGACCAAGCGCCATCCCGCGCGTATCCACGCCAAAGTCGGCGCGACGCGCGACGGGCGCCTCAGGGCGATGGATTTTTCGGCCGATTTCAACACCGGCGCCTATGCCTCCTGGGGCCCCACCGTCGCCAATCGCGTGCCGGTCCATGCCTCCGGCCCCTATCGCATGCCGCACTATCGCGCGATCGCGCGCGCGGTTCACACGCACCTCGTTCCGGCCGGCGCCTTTCGCGGCTTCGGCGTGCCGCAAAGCGCCCTCGCGCAGGAACAGCTATATGACGAACTCGCGGAGCGGCTCGGCTTCGACCGACTCGAGTTTCGCATTCTCAATGCCTTGGAGGCCGGCGATTCCACGGTCACCGGGCAGGTCTTCGCCGATGGCGTCGGTTTCAAGGCGTGTCTGGAAGCGTTGCGTCCGCGCTGGCGCGAAGCGCTCGCCGCCGCCGCCTCTTTCAACGCCGCTGCGCCGGGCCCGCTGCGACGCGGCGTCGGCGTCGCCGGCATGTGGTACGGCTGCGGCAACACCTCGCTCTCGAATCCGTCGACGATGCGCCTTGGCCTCAAGCCCGACGGCCGGTTCACGCTGTTCCAGGGCGCGGTCGACATCGGGCAAGGCTCGAATACGGTGATCGCGCAGATCTGCGCCGACGCCCTCGGCGCGCCGATCGCGCTGCTGGATCTGCTTTCCGCGGACACGGATGTGACGCCCGACTGCGGCAAGACCTCCGCTTCGCGCCAGACATTCGTCTCGGGGAATGCCGTCATTCTGGCGGCGCGAGCGATGCGCGCGGCGATCCTTCGCCTGGCGAATGTCGGCGAAGAGGCGACGCTCGGCTACGATCGCGGCGCGATATCGATCGTCGGCGCGGGCGGCGAGCGGCGGATCGTGTTGACGGACCTGCCGGTCGACGCTTCCGGTTTCGTCGTCGAAGTCGCTGAGACCTTCGATCCGCCGACGACGCCGCTCGACGAGAACGGCCAGGGCGAGCCGTATGCGGTTTTCGGCTCGGGCGCTCATCTGGCGGAGGTCGTGGTCGATTTGGACCTTGGGCGCGTAAAGGTGCTGCGGCTCGTCTGCGCGCATGACGTCGGACGCGCGATCAATCCCACGCTCGTCGAAGGCCAGATCGAAGGCGGCGCCGCGCAAGGCCTCGGTCTCGCGCTGATGGAAGAGTTCTTCCCCGGCAAGGGCGAGAACCTGCACGACTACCTCATCCCGACCATCGGCGACATGCCGCCGATCGAGTGCATCCTGATCGAGGACGCGTCGTCCATCGGTCCGTTCGGCGCCAAGGGCATTGGCGAACAGGCGCTCATTCCGACCGCGCCGGCGATCCTCAACGCGATCCATCATGCCACCGGCGCCCGGATCCGGCGCGCGCCGGCGACGCCGGACCGCGTGCGCCAGGCGATCCTCGCCGCGCGGCGGGAGCCCTGATATGAACGAGGTCGACGACAAGATCCGCTGCGACGCCTGCCCGGTGATGTGCTTCATCCGGCCGGGCATGTCCGGCGCCTGCGACCGCTACGCCAACCAGGCGGGCCAATTGGTGCGAGTCGATCCGCACGTGCTGCTCGACCGCACCGTCAGCAAGGGCGGCAAGGTCGTGCCGTTCGTCGAGGGAAGCGCCGTTTGGAGCGGCGACATCGTCAACTCGCCGGGCCCGTTCGTGACCGCCGTGGGCGCGGGCACGACCTATCCCGACTACAAACCCGCGCCTTTCATCGTCTCGTCCAAGGTCGATGGCGTCGACATGGTGACCGTGGTCACCGAGGGAATCTACAGCTATTGCGGCGTCAAGGTGAAGATCGACACCGATCGCCATCTCGGCTCGGAATGCGCGACGGTGCGGGCGAAGGGCGAACCGGTCGGCCATGTGACGACGGGCGAATACGGCTCGCAGATGCTCTCGCTCGGCGGCGTCAATCATCTCACTCACGGCGGGAAGAAGGAAGGCCGCGTCACCTGCGAGACCCTGCTCGACCTCTGCAACGGAAAGGCGGTCGAACTGACCGTCGACGACGGCGCGAGCGTGATCGTCGCGGCGGGCAAGGCGCCGGTAATCAACGGCAAGCTCGAAGAGCGCATGCGGGTCGGTTGCGGTTCGGCGACGATCGGCATGTTCGCCAAGCAATGGCGCGACAAGGTCGACGAGGTCGTCGTCGTCGACGATCACATCACCGGCGTCCTCTCCGAGCATCAGGCGGGCAAGCTGCTCGGCGCGCGCGATACCGGCATCCGGATGAAGGGGCGCCGCTCGACGCCGGGACGCTACTTCCACGTCGCCGAGCCGGGGACCGGCTGGGGCGGCACCAATGTTTCCGACCCGCTCGACATCGTCGCCGGTTTCAATCCCAAGATCGCGTGGAGCGGCATGACGATGCTGATGGTCTCGACCACCGGGGAGCAACACGCCTTCTACCGGCTCGACGACGCCTTGCGCCCTGTCGAGACGCCGCTGCCCGAGAATTTGCGCGAATCGGTCGAGCGCATCCGCGAAAATTGCGAGCCGGCGCTCTGCTCGGTCCTGTTCATGGCGGGCGCCGGCGGCTCCTTGCGCGCGGGCGTCACGGAAAACCCGGTGCGCCTGACGCGCTCGGTGAGCCAGGCTCTGACCACCGTGACCGCCGGCGGGGCGCCCGTCTTTGTTTGGCCGGGCGGCGGCATCACGTTCATGGTCGACGTCACGCTGCTGCCCGACAAGTCTTTTGGCTACGTTCCGACGCCGGCTCTCGTCGCGCCGATCGAATTCACGCTGCGGCTCGACGATTACGCGGCGCTCGGCGGCCACATCGACGAAATCAGGCCCCTGCAAGAGGTCGTCGCGCAGCATGCGAAGCGGCCATACAACGTCTTCGCCAACGGCGCCGTGGAGCGCGCGCTCGTCCCGAGGGGCAAGGCATGAGAGAGCCGCCGCAAAGTCGACGCCTCGGCGACGGACGTCTGCACCTGCACGACGGCCCGATCGATCTCATTATCGAAGCCTTCGGCGAGCTCCAAGCGGTCGAAGCGGCCTATGCCGCGGCCGGGCGACGGTTCGCCACGATCCTCGACGAACTCTGCACGGAATTAGCGCTCCTGCGGGCGCCCTCGAGCCCCGGAGGCCCGCTTATGGAGGGACGAGTCGCGCATCGGATGGCGGGCGCCGTCGCGCCGTTCCGCGAACGGCGCTTCCTCACGCCGATGGCCGCGGTCGCCGGCGCGGTCGCCGAGGAGATCCTGGCGGCGATGACCGCCGCCGCGACGCTCGAACGCGCCTATGTCAACAATGGCGGCGACATCGCGCTGCATCTGAGCCCGCGCGCGAAATTCACGATCGGCATGGTCGAGCGACCGGATCGGCCGAGCCTTTTCGGCCGCGCGACGATCACGGAACGCGATCGCGTGCGCGGCGTCGCGACCTCGGGCTGGCGCGGACGCAGCTTCTCGCTCGGCGTCGCCGACGCGGTCACCGTTGTCGCGTCCTCGGCCGCGATCGCCGACGCCGCCGCCACGCTCATCGCCAATGCGGTGGATATTCCGGGCCATCCGGCCATTCTTCGCGCGCCGGCCCGCGATGTCGATCCGCAAAGCGATCTCGGCGATCGGCTCGTCACAATAGACGTCGGAGCGCTCACGAGCGAAGAAATCGACGTTGCGCTTTCGTCGGGCGCGATCGAAGCCGAGCTTTGGCGCCGCGCCGGCGCGATCGAGGCCGCCGCGCTTCGCCTGGGCGAAGGGTCGCGCCTTGTCGGGGGCGAGGCGAACCTCTACAAAGTCGCCAGCCGCGCCCCATTCCTTGGCAACGAAAAGAAGGCACGCCATGCCGTCGGTTGAGCTTCGCAAGCGCGTCACCATCGTCGAGGAGATTTTCCACGAGGGCGGTCCCATCGCGACGATCCCCTATCGGCGCGCCGCGATCCTCGCGATCATAAGAAACCCGTTCGCCGGTCGTTACGTCGAGGATATCGTCGGATTTTCCGATGATCTGAAACCGCTCGGCTTGGAAATGGCGACGGCGCTGATCGCGGCGCTCGGCGGCGACCCGAGGGCGATCCAGGGCTATGGCAAGGGCGCGATCGTCGGCGCGGCGGGAGAGATCGAGCATGGCGCGCTCTGGCATGTTCCGGGCGGCTACGCCATGCGCGAGGCGCTGGGCGGCGCAATGGCGATCGTGCCTTCAGCCAAGAAAGTCGCCGGCCCGGGCGCGCGACTGGACGTGCCGATCACGCATATCAACGCATCCTATGTGCGCAGCCATTTCGACGCAATCGAAGTCGGCGTCGCCGACGCGCCGCGCGCCGACGAAATGCTGCTCGCCCTCGCCATGACCACGGGCGCGCGGGTCCACAATCGCGCCGGCGGCCTCGAGGCGTCCGAGATCAAGGGATTGGACGGTCTGAGATGAAAGCGAAGATTCGCAAGATCGTGACGATCGTCGAGGAAACGCGCATCGAGATGGACCGCGCTGTGGAGCCGCCGACGCGTCGCGCCGCCGCAGTCGCGGTGATCGAAAACCCGTTCGCGGGTCGCTACGTCGACGACCTCTCCTTGCTGATCGACATCGGCGAGGAACTCGGAGATCTGCTCGCGGGGCGTGCCGTCGCGGCGCTCGGAATCGAGGGACCGCGCGCCGAAAGCTACGGCAAGGCGGCGGCCGTCGGCGAGAACGGCGAACTCGAACACGCCGCGGCGATCCTGCATCCCAAACTCGGCGCGCCGGTGCGCAAGGTGCTGGGCAAAGGCGCCGCCCTCATTCCCTCGTCGAAGAAGCGCGGCGGACCGGGCGTCTCGCTCGACGTGCCGCTCGGCCATAAGGACGCGGCTTTCGTGCGCAGCCATTTCGACGGCATGGAAGTGCGCATCGCCGACGCGCCGCGGGCGAACGAAATCGTCGTGGCGGTCGCCGTCACCGATTCCGGGCGCCCGCATCCGCGCGTCGGCGGATTGACCAAGAGCGAAATCAAAGGGGTCGACGGGCTCCGCTAGACCCAGGCGACGCGCTTGCGGATCGGATTCTGATATCCAATCGGAGGGATCGAACATGAAAATGTTTTCGGCGTTTTTTTCAGGCGTCGTCCTCGTCGCGGGCCTCGCGGGCGCAAGCTCGCCGGCGGGCGCCCAGGACACGATCAAGATCGGCGAGATCAACTCCTACTCCGGTCTCCCCTCGTTCACCGAGCCCTATCGCAAGGGCTGGCGCCTCGCGCTCGACGAGATCAACGCCAGCGGCGGCGTCGACGGCAAGAAGCTCGAGGTGATCTCCAAGGACGACGGCGGCAAGCCGGCCGACGCCGTGACGGCGGCCAACGAACTCGTCGCGAGCGACGGGGTCGTCATGCTCGCGGGAACCTTCTTCTCCAACATCGGCCTCGCCGTGTCGGACTTCGCCAAGCAGAAGAAAATTCTGTTCCTCGCGGCCGAGCCGCTCACCGACGCGATCACGATGTCCAAGGGCAATCGCTACACCTTCCGCCTGCGGCCCGCCAATTACGAACAGGCGGCGATGCTCGCCGACGAAGCGGCCAAGCTGCCCGCCAAGAAATGGGCGACGATCGCGCCCAATTACGAATACGGCCAGTCCGCCGTCGCCGTGTTCAAGACGCTGCTGTCGCAGAAGCGGCCCGACATTCAATGGGTCGGCGAGCAATGGCCGCCGCAGGGCAAGATCGACGCCGGCGCCGTGGCCGAGGCGATCGCCAAGACCGAGCCCGAAGCGATTCTCAACGTCACCTTTGGCCCCGACCTCGTCAAACTCGTGCGCGAAGGCAATACGCGGGGCCTGTTCAAGGACCGCTCGGTGGTGAGCTTCCTGACCGGCGAGCCGGAATATCTCGACCCGCTCAAAGACGAAACGCCGGAAGGCTGGATCGTCACCGGCTATCCCTGGAACAATGTCGCGATCCCCGAACACGCGGCCTTCCTCAAGGCCTATCAGGACAAATACAACGACTATCCGCGCCTAGGCTCGGTGGTCGGCTACTCCATGGTCAAGGCCGCCGCGGCCATCCTCGCCAAGGCCCATTCGACCGACAGCGAGAAACTCGTCGACGCCGCGGAAGGTATCGGCGTCGAGACGCCGTTCGGGCCGATCACGTTCCGCGCAATCGATCATCAGTCGACGCTCGGCGCCTTTGTGGGCAAGACCGCGCTCAAGGACGGCAAGGGCGTCATGGTCGACGTGACCTACCACGACGGCGCCAAATATCTTCCTTCCGAGGCCGAGGTCAAAGCTCTGCGCCCGCAGAACTGATCGCTCGTCGGGAGGCGACCTCGCCTCCCGGCTGACCTCTCCAGCGGCGGCGCCTGAAATTGAGCTTCTATTTCGTTCAGTTCGTCACAGGGCTCGCGAGCGCCTGCTCGCTGTTTCTTGTCGCCTCCGGCCTTTCGATCATTTTCGGCGTCACCCGCATCGTCAATTTCGCGCATGGCGCGTTTTACATGCTCGGCGCCTATGTCGGCTTCACGCTGACCGATCGCTTGAGCGGCGCGATCGGCTTCTGGGGCGCGATCGGACTCGCCGCGATCGTCGTCGCGGCGATCGGCACGCTGGTCGAAATCGTCCTGTTGCGCCGCATCTATGACGCGCCGGAATTGTTCCAACTGCTCGCGACCTTCGGCGTCACGCTCGCGGTCGAGGACCTCGTATTGCTGATCTGGGGGCCGAACGAACTGCTCGGACCGCGCGCGCCGGGTTTCAAGGGCGCGATCGATCTCTTCGGTCGACCGTTCCCAAGTTACGATATGCTGCTGATCGCGTTGGGGCCGCTCGTGCTCGGGGGGCTCTGGCTGCTGTTCCGCCGCACCAGCTGGGGCGTGTTGGTCCGCGCGGCGACCCAGGACCGCGAAATGGTCGCGGCGCTGGGCGTCAATCAGAAATGGCTGTTCACGAGCGTCTTCGCGCTCGGCGTCTTTCTCGCCGCGCTCGGCGGCGCGCTCGAACTGCCGCGCGAGGCGGCGAGCCACACGATGGACCTGCAAGTGATCACCGAAGCGCTGGTCGTCGTCGTCATCGGCGGGCTCGGCAGCGTGTCCGGCACGTTCCTCGCCGCGATCATCGTATCGGAGCTCAACGCGTTCGGAATCCTGGTTTTCCCGGGAATTTCGCTGGTTCTTGTCTTTCTCGTCATGGCGATCGTGCTCGTCCTGCGTCCCTGGGGCCTGCTGGGGCGCCCCGAAGGGGCCGTCCGCGCGGCGAGCGGCGCCGATGTCGCGCGTTGGCGCCCCCTCGCGCCGACCGGCCGCCTCGTCGTCTGGCTCGGCCTCGCCGTCGCCGCGTGCATGCCTCTCGTGGCGGGCAATTATTTCATCGGCGTCGCCACGGAAGTGCTCATCTTCGTCCTCTTTGCCGCGAGCCTGCATTTTCTCATCGGCGCCGGAGGCCTCGTCTCCTTCGGCCACGCCGCCTATTTCGGCCTGGGGTCCTATGGCGCCGCGCTCGCGCTCAAATTCCTGGGCTTCGGCATGGAAGCCGCGCTCGTCGCGGGGATCGGCCTCGGCCTCGCCGGCGCCATCGTATTCGGCTGGTTCTGCGTGCGTCTTTCCGGCGTTTATTTCGCCATGCTGACCCTGGCCTTCGCCCAGATCGCCTGGTCCGTCGCCTTTCAGTGGACCGACGTGACCGGCGGCGACAATGGCCTCGTCGGGGTCTGGCCGAGCGCCTGGGCCGCCGCGCCGGCGCATTTCTACTGGTTGACGCTCGCGCTCGTCAGCGGCGGCGTCGCGCTGCTGCGCGTGATCCTCTTTTCGCCGTTCGGCTATGGCCTGCGCGCTTTGCGCGATTCCACGTTGCGCGCCGAGACGATCGGCCTCGAACGACGGCGCATCCAATGGATGGGCTTTGTGATCGCGGGAGGCTTCGCGGCGCTGGCCGGCGCCCTTTACGCCTTCTTCAAGGGCAGCGTCTTTCCCGACAACCTCGCCATTCCCTTGTCGATCGACGGTCTCGTCATGGTCTTGCTGGGCGGCGTGGGCACGGTTTCCGGCGGCATTTTCGGCGCCGCGCTTTACAAGTCGCTGTCGATCTGGGTGATCAGCCACACCGACTATTCCAAGCTCGTGCTCGGCATCCTCATCATCCTGCTTGTCGTGCTTTTTCCCAAGGGCCTGGTCGGCGCGTTCGAAACCTGGCGAAGCGCACGTAGACCCGCCCGCGTCCGTGAGGAACGCCCGTGAGCATTCTCGCGGTCGAGGGGCTCGGAAAAGCCTATTCCGGCTTCCAGGCGGTTAGAGACGTGAGCTTCGCGCTCGAAGCCGGCGAGATGCTCGCGCTCATCGGGCCGAACGGCGCCGGCAAGAGCACATGCTTCAATATGATCAACGGCCAGCTTGCTCCGACGAGCGGGCGCATCACAATTTTCGGTCGGCGCACCGACGGCATGACGCCGCGCGAAATCTGGCGTCTCGGCGTCGGGCGGACGTTTCAGATTACCGCGACATTCGCCTCGATGACTGTGGCGGAGAATGTCCAAATGGCGCTGCTCTCGCACCATCGCCGCCGTTGGCCAGCGCTTCGATGGGCGGCGCGCTATTATGTCGGCGAGGCGGCGCGCCTGCTCGAACTCGTCGGCATGGCCGATCAGGCGGAACGCAGTTGCGGCGAACTCGCCTACGGCGATCTGAAACGGCTCGAACTCGCAATCGCCCTCGCTAACGATCCGAGGCTGCTGCTGATGGACGAGCCGGCGGCCGGAATGGCGCCGAGGGAGCGGCACGCGTTGATGAATCTCACCGCTCGCATCGCGCGCGAGCGCACGATCGGCGTGCTGTTCACCGAGCATGACATGGATGTGGTGTTTGGGCACGCCGACCGCGTTCTCGTGCTCAATCGCGGAATGCTGATCGCGGAAGGCGCGCCGTCAGTGGTGCGCGCTAGCGCCGACGTTCAGGCGGTCTATCTCGGCGCCGGCGCGCTCTACGGAGCCAAGCCGTGATCGCCGCTCCCGCCAAGCTCGCCGTATCGGGGCTCAATGCCGCCTATGGCCAGGCGCACGTCCTGTTCGACGTCGCGCTTAACATCGCGGCCGGCGAGGCGATCGCGCTCATCGGGCGCAACGGCGCCGGCAAATCGACGACGTTTCGGGCGATTCTCGGCCTTGTCGCCAATCGCAGCGGCACGATCGTTTTCGACGGCGAGAATGTCTCGGCGCTCCCGACCTACGACATCGTACGTCGCGGTCTCGGATATGTTCCAGAGGACCGGCGCATCTTCTCCGACCTGACGGTGGAGGAGAATCTCATGGTCGGCCGGCAAGCGCCGCGCGCGGGCGCGCCGACGTGGACGCTCGAGCGCCTCTTCGCGATCTTTCCAAACTTACGCGAATTGCGCGGCCGCGCGGGCGCGCGCATGTCGGGGGGCGAACAGCAGATGCTCACCATCGCGCGCACGCTCATGGGCAACCCTTCGCTTCTGTTGCTCGACGAGCCGTCCGAAGGGCTGGCGCCCAGGATCGTCGAACAGATGATCGAGGCGATCCGCGAAATGAAGCGCGAGGGTCTCAGCCTTCTGGTGAGCGAACAGAACCTCAATTTCGCCCGCCTCGTCGCCGAGCGCGTCTATGTCATCGAGAAGGGCTGCATTCGTTTCGCCGGAACGATGGAGGAATTCGACGCGCGGCCCGATATCCGTGACGCCTATCTCGCTCTATGAGGCTCCCTAGCAGGGCCGTGGAGGCTGTGATACCCCATTCGCCGATGATCGAGCCCGCCATCAAAGGCCGCCGCAAGCGGGAGGAAGGTTATATCCTCGACTCCCAAGTCGGCTTCGTCTTGCGGCAGGCCCAGCAGCGCCATACGACCATCTTCGCCGCGCTGATGATCGAGGGGCTGACGCCGACCCAATGGGCGGCGCTGGCCAAACTCAGGGAATGCGGCGCGTGTTCGCAAAACCTTCTGGGCCGCCTGACCGCGATGGACGCGGCGACGATCAAAGGCGTCATTGACCGGCTGACCGGGCGCGGCTTCACCGCCACGCGTCCGGACCCTGCCGACGGCCGGCGGCTGCTCGTCGACCTGACCGACGAGGGCTCCACGCTCTACGAGCGGGCTGCGCCGATCGCCGAAATCATCACCGCCAAAACGCTCGAACCGCTCAACGAAGACGAACGCTCGACGCTCATCGCCCTGTTGCGGCGGCTGACCTGAGCGGCGGCTCGCCGGCGGCGGCGACGCGCCGAGCGCCTTACCCCGCGACGACCGTGGGCGCCTTCTCCGCCGGCGGCGTGTTGCGGCTTCGTTGCGAGCGCACGATCCCGTCGATGACCGTCATGCCCACACCCGGCAGATCGCCGAGCTCGACGCTTCGCAGCAACGTCTTGCCGGCCGAATGCTGCGCGCGGTCCATGAAGACGAAATCGGCGGCGCGCCCGACCTCGATGAGGCCGCAATCGAGCGCCCGCATGCGCGCGGTGTTTCCCGTCGCGAAGCAGAAGGCGACTTCCGCCGGAACCTCGCCCAGCGAAGCGAGCAGCGAGACCATGCGAAGAATCCCGAGCGGCTGAACCCCCGAACCGGCGGGCGCGTCGGTGCCGAGGATCACGCGGTTCAATTCGCCCAGCTCCTTGGCGGTCCGCAACGTCAACAACGCCGCGCGTTCATTGCCGTTGTGGACGAGCTCCAGGCCCCGCTTGCAGCCTTCGCAGAGGCAGACGATTTGATCGTCCGGCAGCGCCGTGTGCCCGCCGTTGATATGGCCGATCACGTCGGTATCAGCCTCGAGTACAATATCCTTGTCGATGAGGCCCGAGCCGGGGATCGACGGGCCGCCGGTATGAATAGTGCTGTTGAGGCCGTACTTTCGCGCCCAGGCGACCATCTTGCGGGCGGTGGGGCCGTCCTTGACTCCGCCGAGGCCGACCTCGCCGAGGTAGCGAACGCCGGCGGCGGCGAGTTCTTGGAAATCGTGCTCCTCCATCCCCGGCTCGATGACGGGCGCGCCGGCATGGACTTTCACGCCGCTCGCGCGAAAATTCGAAAAACAGCGCTGCGCAGTGATCGCCAAAGCCTTGAGTCCGACGATGTCGCGGGGCCGGCCGGGCGTGTGCACCTCCCCGGCGGACACCATGGTCGTGACGCCGCCATGCAAGCAGGAATCGATCCAGCCGAGCTGGTTCTGCCGCGGCGTCCAGTCGCCGGCCACCGGATGGACGTGGCTGTCGATCAAACCCGGCGCGATCGCCACGCCATGAGCGTCGATGGTCGTCGTCGCGCCGGAAAAGTCGAGGTCCGCCGCGCGCCCGATCCCCGCGATACGGCCGTTGACCGCGATGATCGCATCCGCGTCGAGGATCGGCATGGCAAGGTCGCCGCTGAGCATGAGCCCAATGTTCTTGATCACCAGCTTGGCCGGCGCTCCCGAAGCGGCCGTTTCGTCATGGGCCATGAAATCTCCTAAAACCTTATAGCGCGCCGCGTTCAGCCTCTCGCGCGCGCCGACCCTCGACGGTCGACGCGTTCATTCGCATGCAAACAGTAAATCTCGGCAGGCGAGTCTGGCAAGCGGCTGCGCATTGGATTGCGCGAAAGGTCGTGGCGGTTCGCCACACCGTGCAGCGTCTCGCCCGCCAGAAACCCCTGTGCGACTTGATTGCGGACTCAGGCGACGCCCAGTGTTCGCTGCGCTGCACCATCGCGCCTTCGCGCCCGCAAGATTGACACCCGCGGCCTCGGTGCGCTTAAACTGGTCTACTTGCCCAACCATTAGTTCAGCTCCAACCCGGCGACGGCCCGCATGACCTCCCGCCTGAAAGCACAGCCTGTCTTTCGGCAAGCTCCGGGCCTCTGGACCGAGATCAGCAAGCGCACGGTTAGGGAAAGAATCAGCGACAAGCTCGCCTCGCTCATCGCGTCCGGCATTCTTCACCTCGGAGACGAACTGCCGAGCGAACGCGAACTCGCCTCGCTCCTCTCTGTCAGCCGGGAAACGATACGTGGGGCGATCCAGACGCTCGCGGCAAAGGGGATTCTGGAAGTCTCCCAGGGCGCCCGCACGCGTGTGGTCAACCAGAACATCGAGATGCCGAAAATCGGCGTCACGAGCCCCAGCGCCATCAACAGCTACAACATCGAGGCCGTTCATGGGGCGCGTTTGTTGGTCGAGCGCGCCGTCGTCGCCGAGGCGGCGCTTCGGATCGACGACGAGACGCTGAGACGTCTCAAACAATCGCTGACCATTCAGAAAGAGACGACGCGAGATCCAATTCACTTTCTGATCTGCGACCGCGAATTCCATCTCGCGATCTATCGCTGCTCCGCCAATCCGCTGCTGGCGGACTTCGTCATCGATCTCTACACGTTCATGCTCGATCACCGGCGCGTCGCCGTCTCGCAGCCCGGCGCAATCGAGCGGAGCTACCGCGACCATATCGAGATTTACGAGGCGTTGCGCGCGCGCGATCCCGAAGCGGTGACCGAGGCTTTCGGTCGGCACATCGACCGCATCTACACGACGACCATCGCGATCATCGAGACCAAAGCGGCGCGGCTAGACCCGTGAGCGGAGGTGCGCCGGCGGACGTCGCGAAAGTTCGCTCGACGCGCCCGAAACGACTGATTTAACCGCCGAAACTTCGGCACAGTGGAGGAAGCAAAAATGAATCGACGCATGCTTATCTCAACGATCGCGGCGATCGCGGCGACGGCAAGCCTTGGCCTTGCAAGCGCCGACAGCGCCTGGGCGGAAACCAAGGAGATCGTATATCTGACGCCGGGCCTCGACCTGCCCTTCTGGCGCTATCTTTCCAAGGGCATCGAAGCAGCCGCCAAGAAGGGCGGATATTCCTATTCGGCGCTCGATTCTCACAACAGCGCCGACACTCAATTGAAGAACGCTCAGGACGCCATCGCGCGCGGCGTCGCGGGCATTGCGATTTCGCCAACCGACAGTTCGACCGCGCCGAGCGTGCTCGCGCTCGCCGCTCGCGCCCATATTCCGGTGGTGGTCGCCGACATCGGCACCAACAGCGGCGAATATGTCTCGTTCGTGATTTCCGACAACAAGGAAGGCGCCCACGGCGTCGGCGTGGCTCTCGCCGAGGCGCTCAAGGAGAAAGGTTGGACGGACGGATCGATCGGCCTCATCACGATCTCGCAGGCGCGCAAAAACGGACAGGCTCGCACGGGCGGCTTCCGTGACGCCATGAAGGAAGCCGGGATCACGAAGGAAGCTGGCCTGCAACAGATGCAGTCCTACACCGCCGACGAAACCTTCAGGTTCACGCAAGACATGTTGACCGCCAATCCGGACATGCGCGGCATGTTCATCCAGACTGACCAGCCGACGATCGGCGCCTTGCGCGCGATCAAGGCCGCGCATCGCGACGGCACGCTGCTCGTCGCCGCCTTCGACGGCATCCCGGACTTCGTGGATTTGCTCAAGAAGGGTGAAATCGTCGCCTCGGGCATGCAGCAGCCGTATCTGATGGGCGAAAAGTCGGGCGAGGCTTTGCTGACCGCGCTTTCCGGCGGCAAACCCGACAAGGAAATTCTTGTTCCAATCGTGATCGCGACGAGCAAGAATATCGATCAGATCCTGCCGACCATCAAGCAGACGGTGTTCGCGAACGAACTGCCCTGAAACAATGTCCGGCCGGAGCCCAGCTCCGGCCGGACATATCGGACGAGCGAGCGATGGCGACCTCAGGCTCCATTCTTCTCGAAGCTCGAGACATAACGAAAAGCTTCGCGGCGACCAAAGCGCTCGCGGGCGCGGAGCTGACTCTGCGTTCGGGTCAGACGCACGCCCTGCTCGGCGCAAACGGCGCGGGCAAATCGACATTGTCGCGGGTGATCTCCGGACATGTGCGCCGGGATAGCGGCGCTATCCTCTATGACGGCCGTTCGCTGGACCTGAAGTCGCCGCGCGAAGCGCTCGACGCCGGCATTGCGATGGTGATGCAAGAGACCAGCCTCGCGCCCGATCTCTCGGTCGTCGAGAATATCTTCCTGCCCGAACTGCGCCGCCCTGGCCGGCTTTCGTTTCCCACGATGCGGCGCCGCGCCGACGAGATCCTCGCTGATCTCGGGCAGGATCGCGCGGTCTCGCTGGATTCCGAGGTGCGCGATCTATCGGTGGCGCAGCGCCAGCTCGTCGAGATCGCCAAGGCGCTGGCGCTCAAATCCAGTCTCATCATTTTTGACGAGCCGACGGCGTCGCTGAGCCCGAGCGAAGTCGAGCGATTGTTCGACGTGATCGGCCGGCTCGAGGCTTCCGGTTGCGCAGTGGTGTTCGTTTCGCATCGACTGGAGGAAGTGTTCGCGATTTCCGACGAAATCACCGTCATGCGAGAGGGGCGGACCGTCGCGGCCTCGCGTCCTACGAGTTCGCTCAATCAGACCGAGCTGGTGCGGTTGATGGTCGGGCGCGATCTCGGCGCCATCTATACCGGGGCGACGGCTGGGAACGCCATGCGGAACGATCCGATACTTTCGGTTCGTCGCCTGAGCGCGCCGCCGCTGGTGCGCGATGTCTCGTTCGACCTGCATCGCGGGGAGGTGCTGGGATTGGGCGGCCTCGTGGGCGCCGGGCGGTCGGAGACGGTCGAAACGCTGTTCGGGCTCCGCCCGCGAGCGAGCGGGGAATTGACTCTGGAGGGCATGCCTTTCGCGCCGCGCACGCCGACGCAAGCAATCCGCGCGGGTCTCGGCTTCGTCGCGGAGGATCGGCGTCGTCAGAGCATCGTCCCCGATTTGTCCGTGCGCGAAAATCTGCTCCTCGGCCATCTCGGCGCCCGCTCCGGCTTCGGCCTCGGCTATCGCGCGATGGACGAAAAGGTGCGTGAGCTGCTGATCAAATTAGAGCTTTCGCCGGATCGGCTGGCGGATGACAACCTGCTGAATTTCTCCGGCGGCATGCAACAGAAGATCATCATCGCGCGTTGGTTGTTGCTGGAGCCGAAGATCCTCATCCTGGACGAGCCGACCAAGGGCGTCGACATCGGCACCCGTGCGTCGATTTACGCAATCCTGCGCGACATCGCGGCGCGCGGCACGGCGATTCTGCTGATCTCCTCGGAATTCGAGGAGTTGCTCGGCCTGTCGGATCGCGTAATCGTGATGAGTGACGGCATGTCGATCGCGGACGTGCCGAGCGCCTATCTCGACGAGGAAAAGCTCACGCTGCTCGCCGCGCCGCGCAGTTCGATGGCGCGCAATCAGCGCGTGCTGCAAGACCTCGCCGTTGAGCACGACGGCGCGGCGTTCTGGGCGATCCTGGATGACGAGCGCATCTTCTGCCTCAATGCGGTCGCGGCCAGCGCCGCGACCGATCTCAACTTTCGCGCCGGATCGACGGCGCGGTTCGAGGAGACGCCGATCTGCGCGGCGCTGGCGGCCCGGTCTCAGGATTTCGTCGTCGATCCCAAAAGCGGGTTGCGCAGTCTGCTGGTCGACGTAAGGAGCCATCGCGGCCACGAACTTGGATCGGTGGGGTTGGTTCTCAACCCCACCCGGCCGACGCCCCCAGCAGCGGCGCTTCGCGCCGCCATCGTGGAACGTTTCCGCGCGACGGTATAGCTTCAGGATTGAAATTCGCATGACGATCACGACGCCGTCCCAGGCCTCCGAATCGAAGCTGCCTCCGCGATCAGCGCTCAAGCTGTTCTCGCGCCTCGAGGTGCGGATGCTCGGCCTCGCGCTCGTCATCGCGATCGCTTTGTCGATCCTCTCGCCGTATTTTCTCAGGACCGCCAATCTCCTCAACCTGCTCGATCAATCCGTCGTCGTCGGCATCGTCGCGATCGGGATGACGTTCGTTATCCTGACCGGCGGCATCGACCTGTCGGTCGGGTCGGTCGCGGGCCTCACCGGCGTCGTACTGGGACTGTCGCTCCGGCATTTCCCGATCCCGATTTCCGCCGGCCTCGCCGTGCTCGCGGGCGCCGGCATCGGATTGTTCTCGGGATTCCTGATCGCCTATTTCGATCTGGCCGCCTTCGTGATCACGCTTGGCGTCATGGCGATCGGCCGAAGCCTGGCCTATATTTTCTCCGGCCAGACCTCGATCACCGACATTCCGCCGGAGCTCAACGATCTCGTCTATACGACCTTGTTCGGCATCCAGAGCAACGTGCTGACCCTGCTCGCGCTTTACGCGCTGGCCTGGGGTTACCTGACCTACACCAAGGGCGGGCGCACGATTTACGCCGTGGGCTCGAACCGCGAGGCCGCGCGCACCGCCGGACTCGACGTGCTGTTCTACAGCATCCTGCCCTACGTGATATCGGGCGCGCTTTCGGCGATCGCCGCGACTTTGATGTCGGCGCAGATCCTCTCGATCGATCCGCTCGCCGGCAGTCTGTTGGAACTCGACGCGATCGCCGCCGTGGTGATCGGCGGCGCCAGTCTCTACGGCGGACGCGGCACGATCATCGGCACGCTTATCGGCGTCTTCATCATGGTGATGATCCGGAACGGGCTCAATCTCCTCGGCGTTTCGCCCTTCTGGCAGGGTTCCGCCATCGGCGGGATCATCATCGCCGCCGTCCTGGCGGAACGTCTGCTCAGTCCGAGAACGCGACGTTAGTTCGCGCTGATGCAAAAGGGAGGTCTATCCATGACTGGTGAACCGTCTCGATCCATCCGCCTGTTCGGGACCGAGCAGCCCGCTCCGCCGGCGCGACTCCTGCGCGCAGGACAATTGTCAGCGGAATTCGAGGCCGGCAATCTGCGCTACATTCGGTTCGGCGGAGCGGAGGTGATCCGGGCGATCTCGTTCATCGTTCGCGACAAGAACTGGGGCACCTATGATCCCATGATCAGCGACCTCGTCATTGCCGAACATGGGGAGAGCTTCCGTGTCGCATATTCCGCCGTCGCCAAGGACGCGTCGCAGGAATTCCGATATAGCGCCGAGATCGTCGGCCGCGCCGACGGAATGTTGCGCTTTGCCGCTCGCGGCCGGGCGGTCAGCAGCTTCCTCACCAACCGAACCGGTTTCGTCGTCCTGCATCCGATCGCCGATCTCGCGGGCAAGCGGGCGCAGATCGTCGATGTCGACGGCAAATCGGTCGAGACGCGCTTCCCCAGTCTGATCGATCCGGTGCAGCCGATGATGAACCTGCGCTCGATCCGGCACGAATTCGCGCCCGGGGCGACGGTGGAATGCCGCATGGATGGCGACGCCTACGAGATGGAGGACCAGCGCAACTGGACCGACGCCTCCTACAAGACCTACGTGCGGCCGCTCGCGCTGCCCTGGCCCTATACGCTCGACGCCGGCGCTGAAATCGACCAGTCGGTGACCCTGACAATTTCTGGCCGGAGCGATGCCGGCGCGAGCGGCGCCGGCCCGATTTCCGTGCGCGTCGGCGAGTCGGCCGGCCCTGTGCCGATGCTGGGGCTGGGGCTCGATCCCGACGACGCGGCGGCGACCCTCGCGCGCGCCGCCGCCTTGCGCCATGTCGGCGCTTCGCATCTCGTCTGCCATTTCGACCCGCGCCGCGGCCACGACAGCGAAACCCTGCGGCGGTCGCTGGACGTGGCGAAGGCGCTGGGCGCCACGCCTTGGCTCGAAGCGGTGATCGCCGAAGTCGAGGGCTTTCGCGCGGAGATCGCCGCGCTCGGAGAGACCGTGCGGAGGCTGGGCTCGCCTTTTCCTGTCGTGCTGATGTCTCCCGCTCCCGATTTGAAATGCACGTTGCCCGGCAGTCCCTGGCCGCCTTGCCCGCCCGCCGACGAACTCTATCTTGCCGCGCGTCGGGCTTTTCCAGAAGCCCGACTCGGCGGCGGCATGTTCAGTTACTTTACCGAACTCAACCGCAAGCGCCCGCCATTGGCGAATATCGACTTCGTGAGTTTCACCACATCGGCGCTCGTCCATGCCGGCGACGATCGCTCGGTGGCAGAGGGGCTGGAGTCGCTTCCCCATATCGCCAGAAGCGTGCGCGCGTTCATCGGCGAACGACCCTATTCGGTCGGCCCGAGCGCGATCGGCATGCGCGACAATCCCTACGGCGAAGCGCCGATGGCCAATCCGAACAATATCCGTCAGGCCATGAACCGCAACGATCCGCGCCAGCGCGGCTTATTGGGCGCAGCCTGGAATCTCGCATATTTCGCGCATTTCGCCGAAGGCGGCGCGCAGGCGATCGCGCTGGGCGGCGCCCTTGGGCCGTTCGGCCTCGCCCATGCGCCCGCCCCCTATCCGCAACCGTGGTTCGACGAGCACGGCGGCCTGTTCCCCATCTTCCATGTCGTGAGCGGACTCGCGCGGCTCAAAGGCAGGATTTTGCGGCGCGTCGAGATTTCGGCCCCGCGTGAGATCCAGGCGCTCGCCGTTTCAGCGCAAGACGGAGAGGAAATATGGCTCGCCAATCTGATGGGCGAGGCTCGGCGCGTGAACCTGCATACGCGATCCGCGGCGGGGAGCATCGCTTGCCTCGACGCCGGCAGCTTCGTCGCGGCGGCCGAGCATGCCGACGCGTTGGACCGCCTTGCAAAGCCGCTGGCGGGAAGCGAAATCGAGTTGGACGCTTATGCCGTCGCCCGGCTGCGGCTCAGCTGACACGCCATACCCACATCGCAAGGGCGCATCATGCATATTCTCATCACCGGCGCGGCCGGAATGCTCGGCCGAAAGCTCACGCAGAAGTTGGTTCAGTTGGGGCGGCTTGACGGGCAAGCGGTCGCCGAACTGACGCTGATCGACGTCGTCGCGCCCGAAGTCCCCGCCGGGTTCGCCGGAAAGACCGTCGCGCGCGCCGCCGACATCGCCTCGCAAGCCGAAGTCGGCGGATTGATGCCGGCGCGGCCGGACTTGATTTTCCATCTCGCCGCCATCGTCTCCGGCGAAGCCGAGGCGGATTTCGACAAAGGCTATCGGATCAATCTCGACGGGACACGGTTCCTATTCGACGCGATCCGGGCGGAAGGCGCGAAATCGCCGTATCGGCCTCGCGTTGTGTTCAGCTCCTCGATCGCAGTCTTCGGGGCGCCATTCCCGGAAAAAATCGCGGACGACTTCTTCGCCACTCCGCTCACCAGCTACGGCGCGCAAAAGGCGATCGGCGAATTGCTGCTGTCGGACTATTCGCGGCGCGGCATTTTCGACGGCGTAGGCCTGCGGCTTCCCACGATCTGCATTCGTCCGGGCAAGCCGAACAAGGCGGCCTCGGGGTTTTTCTCGAACATCCTTCGCGAGCCATTGGTGGGACAGGAAGCTGTGCTTCCCGTCTCTGAGGACGTGCGCCACTGGCACGCGAGCCCGCGCGCCGCGATCGAATTCTTCGTCCGCGCAGCGACTATGGACCTCTCGCAGCTCGGATCGCGTCGCAATCTGACGATGCCCGGCTATTCTGCGACGGTCGGCGAGCAGATCGCCGCACTCACACGTGTGGCCGGGGCCAACGCGGCGGCGCTCATCCGGCGCGAGCGCGACCCCAAGATCGAGGCGATCGTAGCGGGATGGCCGCGCGACTTCGACGCCAAGCGCGCCCTTGGGCTGGGCTTCCGCGCGGAAACGTCCTTCGACGAAATCATTCGCGCGCACGTCGACGACGAACTCGGCGGCCGCGTTTGATCGCGTGATTCGGGCGATGCTGTCTTTGATCCGTCGATGCGCAACGTCGTCACCCCTGGTTGGACATTTCAGCGACCGCCTTCCAGCGCGCTCTGTTTCCTCGAAACGAACGCGTCGCAAACTTCGCGGTCGCGCTAGGATCGACGCCAGGGAAGCCGGTCGGCGCCGGTCATTGTCACGTCGACGCGATGTTGCGATTGCTTCGCTAGCGCGGCATTGTGGAAATTGGATCGAAGCGGGGTCAACGCGTGGAGCCGGCGCGAAAAGCGGCTTGGCGGCGCAGACGGCGCAAAGTGATCTCGTCACGATTTTTTATTCCCGTCCAGGCGGGCCTGGCGCGGCGTCACGCCAATCACCAGCAGGTGTAGCCGCCGTCGGCGAGCACGATCGAGCCGGTCATCAGGCTCGCGGCGTCGGAGGCGAGGAACAGCACCACGGCGGCGATCTCGTCGGACTCGCCGAGCCGCGCCATCGGCGTGCCGCCGATCCAGGCGTCGTACATCGCCGGGTTCGATTTCACGAACGCGTTGAGCGGGGTCGCGATATAGGTCGGCGCCACCGCGTTGACGCGAACCCCGCGCGCGCCCCATTCGGCCGCCAGCGATTTCGTCAGATGGTGCACCCCCGCCTTCGACGCGTTGTAATAGGCTTGCGGCTGCGGCTTGTTGACGATCAAGCCGGACATCGAGCCGATATTGACGATCGAACCGCGGCCCGCCGCCAGCATCGGTTTGCCGAAGGCGCGGCAGCACCAGAACAGGCCGTTGAGATTGACGTCGATGACGTTGAGCCAGTGTTCGTCGGCGACGTCCTCGGCGCGGGTTTCGGAGCGCGCGATGCCGGCGTTGCACACGAGGATGTCGACCCGGCCGCGCTCCTTCATCACGCGCGCCGCGCCGGCGTCCACTTGTTTGGAATCGGTGACCTCCATCTCGATGAAGTCGACGGAATAGCCCTTCGCCTTCATCTCCGCTTGCCCTTGCGCGCCGGTCACGGGATTGCGGTCGGCGATGTAGACGTGCGCGCCCGCCTCGGCGAGCGCTTCGACGCAGGCGAGGCCGATCGCCTGCGCGCCGCCGGTGACGACCGCGACCCGGCCCTTGAGATTGAAACGTTCGAGATACATGGCCGCGGCCCTCCTGATTTGACGGGAATTCAGCTCATCCAATTGCCGCCGTCGACGTTGAGCGTCTGCGCGACGACGTAGTCGCTGTCGGCGGAAGCGAGAAAGACGGCCGCGCCGGTGTGATCGCCGGGCAGACCCATGCGTCCGAACGGCACCGCTTCGCCGACGAGACGCTTCTTCTCGCCGAGCGGACGGTTTTCGTATTTGGCGAACAGCGCGTCGACTTCGTCCCACATCGGCGTGTCGACCACTCCAGGCGCAATGCCGTTGACGTTGATGCGATGGTTGATGAGGTCGAGGCCCGCCGATTGCGTGAGACTGATGACCGCCGCCTTGGAGGCGCAGTAGATCGAAACCAGAGCCTCGCCGCGACGGCCGGCCTGCGAGGCCATGTTGATGATCTTGCCGCCGGCGCCGCGCGCGATCATATGGCGCGCGACCGCCTGCAAAGTGAAAAAGAGGCCCTTGACGTTGATCGCGAAGATCCGATCGAAGCTCGCCTCCGTCACCTCCACGATCGGCCCCATGTCGAAGCTTCCCGCGTTGTTGACGAGAATGTCGATCCCGCCGAACGCGGCTTCGACGGCGGGCGCCAGCGCCGCGATCGACGCCGGCTTGGTGACGTCGAGCGCGACCGCGCGGGCTTGCCGGCCGATCGCCGCGGCGACGGCTTCGGCTTCCGCAGTCAGTAGGTCCGCGACCACGACATTTGCGCCTTCGGCCGCGTAGGCCTCGGCGATCGCGCGCCCGATGCCGCGCGCCCCCCCGGTTATGACAGCGGTCTTGTTGCGAAGTTTCATTGCGCTTTCGCCTTTCCCTGTTCGTCGAATAGGTGAATGCGCGACTCCTGCGGCGTCACGAATATTCTGTCGCCCGCCCGGAGCGAAGCTTCGCCGGCAAGCCGGATCGTCAGCGCTCCGACGCCTTCGGCCTGCGCGTAGAGGAACGTGTCGGAGCCGAGATGTTCGGCGTGAAGGACCTGCGCCGGCCACTCGCCCGCGGTCGTGGAGAGATCGACGTGCTCGGGCCGAACCCCCAGCGTCGTCGCGCCGCGCCTCGTCGCCGAGGGGCCGGTGACGAGGTTCATCGTCGGCGAACCGATGAAGCGCGCGACGAACAGGCCATTGGGCTTGTTGTAGAGCTCCAGCGGCGAACCGACCTGGGCGACTTCGCCTTTCTCGAGCACGACGATCCTGTCCGCCATCGTCATCGCCTCGACCTGATCGTGGGTGACGTAGATCATCGTCGTCTTCAGTTTCTGATGCAGGTCGCCGATCTCGAGCCGCATCTGCACGCGCAGCGCGGCGTCGAGATTGGACAGCGGCTCGTCGAACAGAAACGCCTTGGGCTCGCGCACGATCGCGCGCCCGATCGCCACGCGTTGACGCTGGCCGCCCGACAATTGGCGCGGCTTGCGATCGAGGTAATCGGTCAGGTTGAGGATGCCGGCGGCCTTCCTCACCTTCTGCTCGATGACGTCGGCGGGCTGTTTGGCCATCTTGAGCGCGAAGGCGATGTTGCCGCGCACGCTCATATGAGGATAGAGCGCGTAGGACTGGAACACCATGGCGAGGCCGCGTTTGGCCGGACCGACCTTGGTCATGTCGAGCCCGTCGATCAGCACCTGACCCGACGAGACGTCTTCCAGGCCGGCGATCAGGCGCAGCAACGTCGACTTGCCGCAGCCGGACGGGCCGACGAACACCGTGAACGAGCCGTCCTCGATCTTGAGGTCGACGCCGTTGATGACTTTGACGCCGCCGAATTCCTTGCGCACATTGACGAGTTGGATGCTGCCCATGGTCGTGTGCTCCGGGTTGGCCTGGGGCTATTTCACTGCGCCGAACGTCAAGCCGCGCACGAGTTGCTTTTGCGAGAACCAGCCGAGGATCAGGATGGGCGCGATCGCGAGCGTGGAGGCCGCGGAAAGCTTGGCCCAGAACAGGCCTTCGGGCGCTGAATAAGAGGCGATGAACGCCGTCAGCGGCGCCGCGTTCGACGTCGTGAGATTGAGCGTCCAGAAGGCTTCGTTCCAGGACAAGATGATGGCCAAGAGCATGGTCGAGGCGATTCCCGGGATCGCCATCGGCGTCAAGACATAGATGATCTCGTTGACGAGCGAAGCGCCGTCCATGCGCGCCGCTTCGAGGATGTCGACCGGGATTTCCTTGAAGTAGGTGTAGAGCATCCAGATCAGGATCGGCAGGTTCAACATCATGAGGACGAAGCCGATGCCGAGGCGATTGTCGAGCAAGTGAAGGTCGCGAAACAAGAGATAGATCGGCACGAGCACGCCGACGCCCGGCATCATCTTGGTGGAGAGCATCCACATCAGCAGATCCTTGGTGCGCTTGGTCGGCGCAAAGGCCATCGACCACGCCGCCGGCACGGCGATGAGGAGCGCCACGACATTGGCGCCGACCGAGAGGACGATGGAATTGTAGGCGAACAAGAGATAGTTCGAGCGCGACTGCACTTCGAAATAGTTCTCCGCCGTCCAATGAAAAAACAGGAATTTCGGCGGGATGGAGAACGCGTCGAGCTCGCTCTTGAAGCTGGTGAGAAACGTCCACAGAATCGGGAAGAAGATCAGGAAGCCGACCAGCCAGGCGGCTGCGGTCATCGCGATGCGTTTGCCCGCGGTTTGCTTCAGCGCCATGGCTCAGCTCTCCAGGTTCTTGCCGACGATGCGCATCAGAAAGATCGCAACGATATTGGCGAGAACGACGGCGACGATGCCGCCCGCCGAGGCGCCGCCGACGTCGAAGTTCAGCAGCGCCTGTTTGTAGACGAGAAAGGCGATGTTGGTGGTCGCCGTGCCCGGCCCGCCGCCGGTGGTGACGAGAATTTCCGCGAACACGCTGAGCAGGAAGATCGTCTCGATCAGGATGACCACGGTTACGGCGCGAGCGATGTGCGGCAGCACGATATAGAAGAAGAAGGGCAGAGCCTTCGCGCCGTCGAGCGCGGCGGCTTCCTTCTGTTCCTCGTCGAGCGATTGCAGCGCGGTCAGCATGATCAGGCTCGCGAAGGGGAGCCATTCCCATGAGACGATGATGATCACCGACGCCATCGGCCAATTTGTGAACCAATCCACCGCCGGCAGGCCGAACAATTTGGCGATCCAGGCGAACAGACCCGAAACCGGGTTCATCAACAGGTTCTTCCAAACGAGGGCGCTGACCGTCGGCATCACGAAGAAGGGCCCGATCACCATGAGGCGGACGACGCCTTGCCCGTAAATCTGCTGATCCATCAGCAAGGCGACGAGGACGCCGCCGCACACGCTTATGACGAGCACCGAAATGACGAGAACAAGGGTGTTCGCCAATGCCGTGAAGAAGTTCGGGTCGGACAGAAAATAGGTATAATTCTGCAGCGCGACGAAACTGACGTTGTCGGGGTCGAGCAGGCTGTAGCGCAGGGTCGAGAAATACAGCGTCATGGCCAGCGGCACGATCATCCATGCAAAAAGCAGGATCACCGACGGCGCCGCCAAGATGCGCCCCGCGATCGTCGTCTGTTGCGTCGCCATCGCCCTAACTCCTGTGAAGGATTTCGCGACCGACGCGGCAAGGGGTCGCGCACGTCTTCACCTCAACCGCATTTCGACATCGCGCCGCCCGCCGCGCGAATGAAGGACAGCGACAATTATAGCGAAGCGTTTTGGTCTGGCGCTCTTACCGCCGTCGCTCCCCTCCCCGCGAACGGGGAGGGGTCGAGGCGGGAGGACGCCCCTGCCGCGGCGCGCCGGCTACTTGATGTAACCGGCCTTCTTCATCGCCGCTTCCGTGCTCGCCTGCGCGGCGGCCAGCGCCGCGTCGACGGAGGTCGTCCCGGCCAAGGCGGCCGAGAAGTCTTGACCGACATCGGTGGCGATGCCCTGGAATTCGGGAATCGCGACGAATTGCACGCCGGTATAGGGGACGGGCTTGACGGTCGGATGCAGGGGATCGGCGGAGTTGATCGAATCCAGCGTCATCTGCGCGAAGGGCGCCGCCTTCAGATAGTCCGGGTTCTTGTAGAGCGAGGTGCGTGTTCCCGGGGGGACGTTGGCCCAGCCCTCCTTCGAGGCGACGAGTTCGGTGTAGTGCTTGCTGGTCGCCCAGGCCACGAACTTCTCGGCGTCCACGACTTTGCCGGAACCGGCGGGAATGGCCAGCGACCACGCCCAAAGCCAGTTGCCGCGCTTGCCCAGGCCGTTGTCCGGCGCCAGCGCGAAACCGACTTGGTCGGCCACCTTCGAGTCCTTGCCGGTCACGAAGGACGCGGCGACCGTGGCGTCGATCCACATGCCGCACTTGCCCGCGTCGAACAGCGCAAGATTCTCGTTGAAACCGTTCGACGACGCGCCGGGCGGGCCGTCCGCATTCATCAGCGGGACATAGAAGTCGAGCGTCGCCTTCCACTCCGGCGTACTGAACTGCGGGTTCCATTTCTCGTCGAACCAGCGCGCGCCGAAGGAATTGGCGGTCGCGGACAGGAACGCCATGTTCTCGCCCCAGCCCGCCTTGCCGCGCAGGCAAATCCCGTACAAGCCGTCGGCCTTATCGGTCATCTTGTCGGCGGCCTGCTTGATGAAGTTCCAGGTCGGGGCGTCGGGCATCTTCAGGCCCGCCTTGTCCATCAGATCCTTGCGATACATCACCATCGAGCTCTCGCCATAGAACGGCGCCGCATAGAGCTTGCCGCCGACGGTGAGGCCGGCGCGGATCGCGGGAAGGAGGTCGTCGACATCGTAGTCGGCGCCGAGATTGTCGAGCGGCACGAGCCAACCCTTCTTGCCCCAGATCGGCACTTCGTAGGTGCCGATGGTCAGAACGTCGAACTGGCCGCCCTTGGTGGCGATGTCCGTCGTCACTTTCTGACGCAGGACGTTTTCTTCGAGCGTGACCCAGTTGAGCTTGATGTCGGGATTGGCCTTGGTGAAATCGTCCGTCAGCTTCTGCATGCGGATCATGTCGCCGTTGTTGACGGTGGCGATCGTCAGCGTCGTTTCGGCGTAGGCGGAAAGGGAGAGGGTGGTCAGGGCGCAAGCCCCGAGAAGACTCCTTAGGAGAGTCGTCATGCGTGTTTCCTCCATGTGCGGGGCCGCGCTCACGTGTGAGCATTTGCCTTCCGTGCGGGCGAATATTCGCGATAGAGGCCTGACATGTCAATTCGGAATCGTCGCTGCGGCGCAGCAAAAATGCGCAAGTTCTGTCGATTCAAAGGGATCGACGGATCGGTCTCAGCGGCGCAGCAAGTGTTCCGCGGTGATCTCGTCGGTGATGAGGCCGGAAATCAGCTTGCCGATGAGGGCGCCGTGGATCGCGGCGCGGCGCGAGGGGCCCATGGCGACGCCGATCATCAGGCGCTTCGTCGGCTGGCGCAGCGGAGCGCTGGCGACGCGGTCATTGATTTGGCCGACGATCACGCGCCCGCGCGCGTCGAACGCCCATCCCGTGATCTCGCCGACCGCGCCCGCGCGCCGCAGCGAGTCGTTCTCTTCGGGTGTGATGAAGCCGTCCTTCAGCAACGCCGAATTTTCGCCCAGCGCGCCGACGCCGACGAAAGTCGCGTCGGCCTGCTCGACCAGAGCCAGAACGTTGCGGACCGAAGGAAGGCTCGTCAACAGATCGCGCTCCTCCGCCGATCGCGCGAGGACCGGCAGCGGCATGGGGTAATGCGGCGCCCGCACCGTGTCGGAGGCGCGGATGATGACGTCGTAGAACGAAGCCGAGCCGTCGATCTTGGTCGTGCCCACGAGCGCGACGAGGCGGTGTCGCGGACATTCCATCGCCGGCAGCTGGTCGGCGACGGCGCGCATCGTTCGGCCCGTGCCGATGCCGATGACGACCGGATCGGCGCGATGCAACCAGCGCTCCATCTCCGCCGCCGCGATTTGCGCGATGCCGAGCGTCGACGAACTCGACGTGGGATCGCTCGGGGCGATTTCGCAATAGCGAAGGTCGTAGCGCTGGCGCAGCGCGGACGACAGCTCCATGCATCGCGCGATTGGGTGGTCCAGGCGCACCTTGATCAAGCGCTCGCTCATCGCCAGCGAGACCAGGCGCTGCGCCGTCTGTCGGGAAACGCCGAGCTTTTTGGCGATTTCGTCCTGCGTGTTGCCAGCGACATAGTAGAGCCAGCCGGCGCGGGCGGCCTCGTCGAGGCGCGCGTTGTCGCCGTCACCGCTTCTTGCCATGAGCGCTCCCTGTCGCGACGTCCGCAGCGGGCGAGCCAGCCCGGCGGCGCGCCCGTTGCTCCCTGATGAGACGCGGCAGCTCGCGCATGTCGTCGAACGCCAGCGCGGCGCCGGCCGCGCGCAAGCGATCGCCGTGCTCCGGACCGGAGATATGCGTTCCTCCGATGAACCCGAACACGGTCATCCCCGCGCGCTCGGCGGCGGTGACGCCGGGCACGCTGTCCTCGATCACCAGACAATCCCCCGGCTTCGCACCCATGCGAGCGGCCGCGTGCAGGAAGAGATCGGGATCCGGCTTGCCGTTGGCGACCTCAGTGGCGGAAAACACATTCGGTTCGAAAAGTCTGGCGTAGCCGACGATGCGAAGCGAGGCGCGGATCCGTTCGATCGAACTCGACGAGGCGACGCAGACCCGCGCGCCGAGCTCGGCCAGCGCTTCGCGAATGCCGTCCACGCCTTTGAGCTCGCGCTCGAAATCGGCGAGGATTTCGCGCGCCAATTGGCGCTGGAAATCCGGCGGCAGCGACGCGCCGAGGTCGCGCTCGGCGATGCCCTGCATGGATTGGGCGCTGACGCCGAGGAAGCGGTCACGCGCTTCGTCGTCGCTTAGCGTCAAGCCGAGGCGTCCGAGCGCTTCGCGCGTGCGCGCCAACGCGATCGGCTCGCTGTCGACGAGCACGCCGTCGCAATCGAAGATGACGACCTCCGGCCAACCTGTCATGGCGCCCGCATCGCCTCTCGCATGCGCCGCTCCGCGTCCTGCAGCGTCTCGAACGCCCAACGCTTCTTGGCGTGCAGCGCGGCGATTTCGCCGCCGACGGGCTCGTTGACGCTTTTCAGCCGGGACATCGCGGCCATCGCGCCGCCCATCGCGCAGCGCCCGGCGGCGACCGCGCCGAGCATCGCCGCGCCGAGCAGAACCGGCTCGCTGGTTTCGGGCGCGGCGACCCGCTTGCCCGTCGCATCCGCGATGATCTGGCGCACCAGCGCGCTGCGGCCGGCGCCGCCGCTGACCACGAGCATGTCGAAATCGTAGCCGCCCGCCTCGAGCGAGCGGATGATCTGGCCGAGCCCCTGCGCGAGGCCGCACAGGCCCGCGACATAGAGGGACAGCGCGCCGTCCTCGTCGTCGCGCAAATCGAGACCGACGATCGCGCCTCTGGCGGAAGGGTCGGCGAAAGGCGAGCGATTGCCGAGAAAGTCGGGCGAGACGTGCAGGTCGCGCGCCAGACGCGCCGCCTCGGACGGGCCGCCCGCGCGCGCGACGATTTCGCTCTCCATGGCGTCGAAGCCGCGGGACCGGCGCGCGGGGTCGGCGAAGGCCGGGCTCATGCGCATCAAATGGTCGATCGCCGCGCCGAAAGCGGATTGGCCTCCTTCGGTCAGCCACTGGCCCGGCGTCAGCGCCGAAAAATAGGGGCCCCACACCCCGGGAACGAAGCGAGCCTCGTCGGCGACGGCCATGCAGCAGGCCGAGGTGCCGAGGATGAGCGCCAGACGCTTGCGCGGATCGGCGGCTTGCCCGTCGAGCGATGCGCCCATCGTTCCGATGGCGCCGGCGTGGGCGTCGATCAACCCGGCGCCGACGGGAATTCCCGGCGTCAGGCCGAAGGCCCGTGCGGCCTCGGCGCTGAGGCCACGCCCGAGCCCGGTTCCCGGCTCCACCACCTCGGCGCCGATCCGTTCGAACCCTGCGCCGCCCAGGGCGCCCAGGCCGACGCTGTCGAAAAAGGCCTGCGACCAACGTCGCGCGTGGGCGAGATACGTCCATTTGCACGTCACCGTGCACGCCGAGCGCGCGAGCGCGCCAGTGGCGCGAAAGGTGAGAAAATCCGTGAGATCGAGGAAATGCCCAGCCTTCGCGAAGGTTCGCGGCGCGTGCCGCGCCAGCCAGAGCAGCTTCGGCGCCTGCATTTCCGGAGAGATCGCGCCGCCGACGTAGCGCAGGACTTCGTGACCGCCGCGGTTGATGAAACCGGCCTCCTCGATCGCGCGGTGGTCCATCCAGACGATGACGTCGCGCTGGGGATCGCCGCTGGGGCCGACCGGCAGGGAGGCGCCCGCCGGGTCGAGAACGACGAGCGAACAGGTCGCGTCGAACCCGACCCCGCCGATGGCCGTAGGCGCAAGGCCGGAAAGCGTGACCGCCTCGCGCACCGCGGCGCACGTCGCGCTCCAGATGTCGCGCGAAGACTGCTCGACAATCTCGCCCGGTTCGCGCCAGAGGGCGATCGGCCGTTTGGCGCTGGCGAGCAATCTCCCGTGCGCGTCGAAGACGCCCGCCCGCGCGCTCCCCGTCCCCACATCGACGCCGATAAAGGCCTCGCTCATGCGTTCCCCGTCCGTTGACGGCGCCAAACTTCCACGACCTTGCCGTTCAGCGCAAGGCGAGGAGAGCGCCGACGCCTTCATCGTGGCAGCGCTCGATGAACTCGCCGAACTCGCCGGGCGAGCCGAAACGGCTGGTCGGCGCGACCATTGGAGTTATTGCCGAACACGAATTTGAGCGCGCGCGAGCCGCGATCTCCGAATTGGCAGGCTATCATGACTATGAGGATTGGCTCGACTCACGCCGGGGTCTTCAATTCGGCTTGGCGATAGCGGACGTCGACGCAAAGATCGTCGTCGTCGGCCTTTCTTCGTTCCCGGAATGGCGCCCCCTGGCAGGGACGTCCCCTGACGAGCGCGCGCTCGATGCGTTCGCCTCCGTGGCCCAAGCCGTTCGGGGCGCCGCCGAGCCTCGGGCGCTCCCGCCGGACCGCGATCGCCACATTTTGGGGCGCGGGCGCGAAGCAAAGCTAACGACTTGCTAGCGGGCGGTGTCCATGTCGCGTATAAGAGGATGTGGCGTATAATACGATGTCGCGTATAGGGGGATGTGAACGGTTCCATTCCTGTTCGGCCTGCTGCTCGCGCTGGCTCTGATGTTCTGACGCAGATCAATGCGACGCCAAAAAATATCATCTAGGTTTTGTTGAAATTAGCCGCCGATCTTGCAGCGAGCCGTCGGAGGTAAATAAAAATGATGGCAAGTCGCAGAGGCATTTACGTCGTCCCGACCGACCGCTGGCACATCGAGCGGACGGTGTGGCTGATCGCCGGTTTCGTTTTGGTGACCGCCACGGCGCTGGCCGTGCCGGTCAATCCGCTGTGCATCCTTTTGGTCGCCGCGACCGGCTACTGCATCTTGGCCAACGTATTGTTTTGGATCGGCGCCGAACCGCGGCTGAATCCGGGCGCGTTGCGCGCCGAAAGCCATTACAGCAGTCGCGGCAGCTTGAAATTTTTGGAAGGGCGCCTTTTCACGATCTTGATCCAACAACGTGACAAGGCCATCCGAAGAATCCTTGCATGGCAAGTTCAAGCGAGCCGGCTGGCTTGACGATTATCTCTCGATGTCGCTCGCCCAATTTTGAAATGAG
>JBEKGN010000038.1:0-37220 GCA_050012775.1 Roseiarcus sp. | reverse complement strand
CCGCGCACCTTCGACGCCGTCTCCGACACCCTCGCCGACGCGCTCGCCGAGTTCTCCCCTAACGAATGCGCCAGCTATCTCGCCAATTCAGGCTATGCCCACGCCTAAATGCAGAACGCTCTAGCCGACACGGCTTCGCGCGAAGAGTCGAAGCTGGCACTGTAGTATCGGCGGCGCGCGGAGAGCGGGCGGGAGCTTGTGGATGAATCCTAGGCTTGGCGCCGGCGGCGGCAGGAATCGAGCCTGAGCGGGCGTTCGGCGCGTTTCAGATATCAAGGAATCTGAGCCCCGCGATTCAAGCCGGATATCGGGGACTTTTGAGAAACTCCCCGATGCTGTAGAATTTGAGTGGTTGGGCCTGAGTTTGCTCGCGAGTGTCATTTGCTGCCGCGAGCCGGGACGCTTCCGCGACCGAATAGGAGGTTAACATGCGCGTTCTTTTGACAGCTCTGGCTTTCGTTGTCTTAGTGCCCGCTATTTCATTCGCCGATCATATTACACCAGACGGCATGGGGGGATATTACACTCAGGAAGGGCACGCTAGTTCTGATGGGATGGGGGGATACTATCTTCCTAATGGAGGTCACCAAAGCTCAGATGGAATGGGAGGGTGGTATAGTGGGGAAGGCCAAATCAGTTCGGATGGCATGGGCGGATATTATACGCCCCAAGGCCACGCTAGTTCTGATGGGTTAGACGGTTATTATCTTCCAAATGGAGAGCATCAATCCTCTGACGGAATGGGGGGATGGTACAAATAATCCTCAGTCAATGGCCTCCGAAATTGCGGCGCTAGGTATCGCTAGATGATCAATAAAATTGACGCGGCCCGCAGGCAAATAGAGTGTGCAGTCAGACTCGTCGTGAACCAAGACGACGAACTCGCCGTGCATACGCTTACGATGGCGGCATACACGATCCTTATGGATTTGGCGAAAGGGACTCCGTTTTACGAATTTGGGATGAAGCCATATCTCACGACAATTGGCACGGAACGGTTTCGAGGGGCGTCGGCATTCTTGAAGCACGCGGATCGAGACCCGACCGGAATTCTTCCGGCTTTCGATTCAACAGAAAACGATTGGCGCATCGGATTTGGTATTCTGTTGTATCGCGAGCTGAAGGGCGCTTTCACCCCGGCAATGGCTGCTTTCCATTGCTGGATGGTCATACGGCATCCCGACGAATTCGCACTTGCAGAAGACTCTGACCCGGAGTTTGAGCAGTTGTACAGGCAAGCGATCGAGCTACAGAAGAAATCGGGACGCGAAGTCGAAGTTGTCTTCCTCAAAGCGTTGCTGGACCTTTACAAGCAAGCGGCGATGTCGGCGACGACCGGGTTTTTGCGCCGATCGCCCGGCCCTCCCTGTCACTAAATTATTGCCGCGTCGGTCGTGAAGGGTCGACAAAACCTGAAACCCAACCGGAACGGTTCGGCGTCTCCAATCCGCGTCAATTTTGAAGCGGTGCAGAATTCAAGAATTATGCACCATGCAACAAAGTCTTGTATTGTAAGCACTTTTCGTTGATCTTGACCCCCTACGGTGCGCTAAGGAAAAAGGGAACCGCCATGACCGATGTGATTGTCGTCATCGGAGCCGGGTCAATCGGTCAGGCGATCGCGCGAAGGGTTAGCGCAGGCAAGCACGTGCTGCTCGCCGACCTGCGCGAGCAAAACGCAGAAGCAGCGGCAAATGTCCTTAAGGATGCGGGGTTCGAGGTAAGCACCGCGACGGTCGACGTGTCCTCACGCGAATCGGTTCATGCGCTCGTCCAGACTGCCACAGCGCTCGGCGACGTCACCGGCGTAATCCACGCCGCAGGCGTCTCCCCTACGCAGGCTTCGCC
Organism: Roseiarcus sp.; assembly: GCA_050012775.1. GTDB lineage: Bacteria > Pseudomonadota > Alphaproteobacteria > Rhizobiales > Beijerinckiaceae > Roseiarcus. The sequence goes on along the minus strand of JBEKGN010000038.1, from coordinate 35,372 downwards.
GGCGACGATCCTCAAGGTTGATCTGTATGGGACCGCGCTCGTTCTCGAAGAGTTCGGCAATGTCATCGCGCGCGGCGGCGCCGGCGTCGTCATCGCGTCACAGTCCGGGCACCGGTTGCCGGCGTTGACCGCCGAGCAGAACGCGGCCCTCGCAACCACACCGGCTGATAAATTGCTTACCCTCCCGATGCTCCAGCCGAATCAGGTGAATGACCCCCTTCACGCCTACCAGCTCTCCAAGCGCGGAAATTCGCTGCGGGTAATGGCCGAGGCGGTACGCTGGGGCAAGCGTGGCGCGCGGGTTAATACGATCAGCCCCGGCATCATCTTTACCCCTCTCGCCAGAGACGAATTGAGCGGCCCTCGCGGCGAAGGATACCGGCGCATGATCGAAGTGTCGGCGGCTGGACGCGGCGGCACCCCGGACGAAGTCGGAACCGTCGGCGCGCTGCTCATGGGCCCGGACGGTGGGTTCATCACCGGCAGCGACTTCCTCATGGATGGCGGGGTCACGGCTGCCTATTGGTACGGCGAACTCGCTCCGAAATGACGGGCGCGTGCATATCTCAAGATATTTGCAACACGCGGAGACCCTAACAATATCAACCGCTTAACCGTTGCCAATTTCTGTTGCAAATGTCCGCTTCCACCCCGAGCGGCGCTCTGGTCTGGGCGCCGAGCAATTCGCTTTATCCCCTACCCCGCCCGCGACAGCCGCTTGTGCAGCCGCGCCATCAGCGCCGTCGCGAAGAGCGGCGTGAGCAGGTTGAGCAAGGGAATGGCGACGAAGCCGGCGATCAGCAGGCCATGCGTGAAGACGGGGATCGCATAGTGCCGACGCATCGCGCGCGCCTTCGACGGTGAGCGGAAGCGCATAGCCGTGAGTTCGAAATATTCTCGCCCGAGCAGATAACCGTTGGCTCCGATCCAAGCGAACACGCCGAGGCCGAAGACGAACAGCAGGGCGAGCGCGATCAGGTTGACGAGAACGGAAAGCCCGGCGAAGCGGAGCGCGGAAAGCGCGGCTTCGACGGCGGGCGCGGGCCGTCCCTGCGGACCCGCCGGATCGATCTCACGCTCGACGTGCGCCGCGATTTCGTCGAGGAAGAATCCGGCGACGAGAGAGGAGACCGGCGCCGCCAGAAACATCAGCCCGGCGACAAGACCGAGCCCGACGACAAGCGAGATCATCGTCGCCAGCCAGGGCGGCTCGACACGGACGAGGGACAGCGCAAGCCGGTCGAGGCCGATCCAGGCGAGAACCAGGACCGCTGCGGTCAAGGCCAGCGACTTCGCCATGACACGGCGAAACGGCGGCGAAAAAATGTCGCCGAGACTGTCGAGCGCATCCTGGAACATGCCGTCTTCCGTTGTTGCGCGTTTCACCCGAGATCGCGTCGTCTTTACGTTGAAACAATCTCGGCCGTCATCGCGAGCAAAGCGAAGCGATCCAGACTAAGCCGCCGCCGCAATCCCGAAGTCTGGATTGCTTCGCTGCCGCTCGCAATGACGGTTGTGGCGGTCGAGACAAGTCCACTCAGGCGCACCACCTCCTACACCGTGCGCCGTTTGCGCCAGACGATGGTCGAGCTCGCCGCGTAGTTCCAGACGACGCCGATCAAGGCGCCCGCCAGACCCGCCGCCCACCAGACGCGCTCGCGGGCGAAAAGCGACGACGCGATATCGATATTGGCGAGCGCGCCGACGCTGCACAGCAGCGCGAATTGCGCGAAGCCGGCGAGCAGGCCGAAGCCGCGATAGCGATGGGCGCGATAGGTGATTTCGTTGTTGAGCAAGAAGTTGCTCGCCATCGCCGTAAGGGTCGCGACGATCTGGCTGGCGACGAAATTCGCCGGACCCAGCCAATCGATCAGCGCCATCAGCACGAGCAGGTGCACGACGAGCCCGATCGCGCCGATCGAGGCGAACAGCACGAAGCGGATCGGCAGCAACCCGCCGGTCGCGTGATGCGCGACGAGGCCGATAAAATCCAGGCCGACCAGCGGCGAGAGCTTGGATTCGCCGGCCTGACGCTTGCGAAAGACATAGGGCGTCTCGACGATCTCGAGATCGCCGTGCGAGGACAGGATCACGTCGACGAGGATCTTGAAGCCGTCCGGCGACAGGCGCGGGGCGAGGCGCGAGACGATCTCGCGGCGGATCATGAAGAATCCGCTCATGGGATCGCGAACCGTGACCCCGGCCACGCGCCGAAAACACCAGGCGCCGAGATCGCTGAGCTTCTGGCGCATCGGCGACAGGCCGCCCGGCGCCGCCTCATTGGCGACGCGAGTGCCGATGGCGAGATTGCCGCGGCCGGCGGCGAGCGCCTCGTACATCTTCGGCAGGATCGATTCGTCGTGCTGCAGATCGCCGTCGATCACCGCGACCAGATCGGCGCTCGACGACAACCAGCCCTCGATGACCGCGCCCGCAAGGCCGAGGCGGTTGACGCGCCGGATGCAGCGCGCGCGCGGATCGCGCGCCGCCAGGGCATAGGCGACATCGGCGGTGCCGTCGGGCGAATCGTCGTCGACGACGATCATTTCCCAGGGCAGGCCGGCGAGCGCCGCCTTGAGCCGCTCGAAAAGGACGGGAACGTTGGCCGCTTCGCGATAGGTCGGCACGACCACCGAAAGGGTCGGCCGCGCCTCTGGCATCGCCGGATCAGAAGTCATTTCGCGCTCATAAGGCGCGCGCGGCGATTCCCGCGCGGCGACGTCAGTGCGGATACGGCACGGGAAAGGCGCGCGTCAAGCCATGCGCGGGAACCAGCGCAATCACGATTTCGTCGCGCCCGGCGCGGCCCAACGCGAGCGATTGCGGCGGATCGAGGCGCAAGAAATAGGGCCGCAATTGCGCCAGCGTCTGATCCAGACGGTCCTGCGGAACCACGACGACCCCGTCCCGTCCGACGAAGCGGGCGCTGTCGTCGAGAAACGCCATGCCGCGCGGATCGTCGGAAAAGACGAAGACGGGCGTTCGCGAGCCGAGCGCGAGCGCGATCTTGCCGCCCTCCGACCATTTCGTCGCGACGACGAAGGCGGCGGCGTCCCGTAGCGCCGGCGCCGCGCGCAATGCGCCCCAGTCGAGCGTCTCCAGCGTCGGGTCGACAACGCCCGCGGGCGCCGGGACGAGGCGCGTCGCCCAACCCGTCGCCGCCTGCGAAACGACGAGGATCGCGATCGCGCCGATCAGCCCCGCCGAGACGATCGCCCAGCGCCTGAGGTCGTAACGCGCGGCCCAGGGCTCGCCGAGCCAGACCCCCATCAGCGGAAAGGCGAAGAACCAGCCGGGCATCGGCCAATGCGGCAGTCCGCGCGCGCCCCACAGCGGCGTCAGCGTGAAGACGAGGATCGGCGGCAGCGCAAGACAGACCGGAAACAGACGCTTTTCGTCTTCGAACGCTCGGCGCGCGCCCGCGACGAGCGCGCCGGCGAGCGGAACGAAAATCCACGGCGTCAAGAATGCGATCTCGCCGAGGAGCATCGCCGCGACCTGCGCGGGGCGCCACGCGCCGGCCATTGCGCCGCGCTCGCCCTGAAACGCGAACGAGACCCAGCCGTGGCGCCAATTCCAGACGATGACCGGCGAGACCATCGCCAGGGCGAGCAGCGCCGCCAGATAGGGCGCGGGATGCGCGAACCAATGGCGTTGGCGCGGGCTCAGCGCGACAAAGGCGACGAGTCCGACCACAAACAGCGCGGCGCTGTATTTCGACAGCCCGGCAAGGCCGAGCCACGCGCCCGCCGCGAGCCAAAGACGCCAGGCGGCGCGCGAATCCGGCTCGTCGAAAAACAATTCGGCGAGCACGAGCGCCGCGCCGGCGAGCGCGAGCAGCAGCGGCCCGTCGGGCACGACGAAGGCGCCGGCGGAGGCGAGAAAGAAGGGCGAGACGTTGAGCGCGAACAGCGCCACGAGGCCGGCGCGCGCGCCGAACAGACGCCGCGTCAGCGCGAACGTCAGCCAGCCCGTCGCCGCGAACAGCGCGACGAAGGGCAGCCGCGTCGCGGCGCCCTCGCCGAACGCCAGCGCCGCATAATGAGCGATCCATTGATGCAGCGGCGGATGATCGAAATAGGAGAGATCGAGCCGGCGCGAGACGACGATCGTGTAGGCTTCGTCGACGCCGAGGCCGAGCGTGGCCGCGAGCGCGAGGCGCGCGAGCGCAAAAGCGCCGATCAGAGCGAGCGCCGTGCGGGCGCTCGCGTCGGGGCTCGGAGCGCGATCGGGAGCGGCGATCACTGCGCGGCCCGCGCCTTTTCGCCTTCGACGCCGGGGATGAACGCATCGAACGCCGCCCAGAATCGATCGCGGAAGACGTCGCGCTCCATCATCAGCTCGTGCTCCGCCCCGTCGACCACGATGAGCCGCCCGGCGCGCAAGCGCGCGGCGAAACGTTCGGCGGCGCGCGTGTCGGTCACCCGGTCCGCGCCCGAGGCGACGACCAAGATGGGCGTCAACACGCGCCGGGGAAAATCCGGGTCCTCGAACTCGCGCATGAGGCGAAAGGCGGCGTGCAGCCAGCTGACCGTCGGCCAGGCGAGACCAAGTTCGGGATCGGCCGCGACGACGCCCGAGACGCGGGCATAGCGCACGGGGTCCGAAGTGTGGACATTGCCGGCGAAGGGCTTCAAGGCGACGATTTTCGAGCTGCCGCCCGGCGCGAAGGCGCCGCCGAGGCCGAGCGCGTCGAGAGCTTCGATGAGCAGCCGCGCGGCGCGCGGTCGCTTGAACATGGCGAGGGCGATCATCGGCGAGGTCAGGACGAGCCGGTCGAAGGGGCAGCGCCCCGCCCGCGCGACGGCGAGCAGGATCGCAGCGCCCATGGAATGGCACAGTCCGAACCACGGCCGCGGGCACGACGGATCGAGAACCTCGCTGACGAGCGCGTCCAGATCGCGTTCGTAAAGCGAGAAATCGTCGATGTGGCCCTTGCGCGGGTTCTTCAATTGGCGCGCCGATCCTCCCTGTCCGCGCCAATCCATGGTCGCCACGGCGAAACCGCGATCGAGCAATTGCTGGATCGTCTCGAAATATTTCTCGATGAATTCCGCGCGCCCGCCCAGAATCACCACCGTGCCGCGCGGCGCGCGCGCGGGAACCCAGCGCGCGGTGCGCAGCCTCACGCCGTCGACCGCGCGAGCGGAGGCGACGATCGCCCCCATCGGGATTGGATTGTCAGGGGTGGAGACGAGACGCATGCTTGTGGCTCGCAGGGCGGGAAGGCCGTCTTATAGGGCCGCGCTTGCGCGCCGCAAAGCGGGCAAGACCGCGGGGAAGGCAGGCGCGGGCCGAAGCGGGGCCCTTCAAGAAAACAGGATTCGCATGGGGAGGCCGGCTCCCGCTTTCCCGGCGTCCCGCTCAGCGCAGAATGGTCGCCCGCACCCACCAGGCCGGATGCGCGCGCGCGACAGCTCTCGCCGCTCGCGCCGCGAGGCGGCGATCGTCGTAGAGCGCGAAGCAAGTCGCGCCAGAACCCGACATCCGCGCCAGACGGGCGCCCTCGGCGCCCGACAACGCGTCCAGCACGTCGGCGATGGCCGGCGCGATCTCAATCGCGCTCGCCTGCAAATCGTTGCGACCGCCGCGCAGCGCGGCGAGGAAGTTCGGCCCGTCGACCGGCGCGCCGATCGCAGGCCATGGAGCGAAGCCGGTCGCCGCGCCGCGCTCGAGGCCGAGCTTGGCGAAGACCTCGGGCGTGGCCACGGGAATTCCGGGATTGGCCAGGACCGCGAAGAGCGGGGGCGCATCGAGCGGGGGACCGAGCCGCTCGCCCAGACCCGCCATGACGCGCGCACGCGGCGCCAGGCAGACCGGAACGTCCGCGCCGACGGCGCGCGCCGCCGCCCAGAGAGAAGCGTCGTCGGCGGCGAGGCCGTTTTCATGGGCGAGCGCGCGCAGCGCCGCCGCCGCGTCCGCCGAGCCGCCGCCCAGCCCCGCGGCGACCGGCAAGGCCTTGCGCAGGTGGAAGCGGCCGGTCCGCAGGCCGGGCGCGCGTTCGGCCAGCGCCCGCGCCGCGCGCAACACGAGGTTGTCCTCGATCGGCCCCGCCGATGGCCCGGTCGGCCCGTCGACGACGAGCGACAGCGGCGCGCCGGGCTCGAAGCGCAGCCAGTCGCAGCAGCCGGCGAAGGCGACGACGCTGTCGAGCTCATGCCATCCGTCCGCGCGACGCCCGAGGACATGCAGGGTCAGATTGACTTTGGCGGGCGCCCGCCAGAGCCGGGACGACGACGGCGGCGCGAGCAAACCTAGCCGCCGCTCTTCTGGTCGGGAGCGGCGGGCGCGTCCTTGCTCGGCTCGTCGGGCAAGCCGAACTCGATCTTCTTGAGAATGTTGGGAAGGTCTTCCGGCTCGGGCCCCATGTCGCGCGCGTGGTTCCACTGGAAGCCCGCTTCGATCCTGCGGTTGACCCGCCAAAAGGCGTCGCCGAGATGATCGTTGACGACGGGGTCGGCCGGCTTGAGGTCGATCGCCTTTTCCAGCTCTTCGGCCGCTTCCTGGTAATGGCCGAGCTTGTAATGCGCCCAGCCCAGGCTATCCACGATATAGCCGTCGCTCGGCCGCAAATCGACGGCGCGGCGCAGCATCTTGAAGGCTTCTTCGAGATTGACGCCTTGATCGACCCAGGAATAGCCGAGGTAATTGAGCACCAACGGCTGGTCGGGGAACAATTCGAGCGCCTTCTTGAAATCGGTCTCCGCCTTCGGCCATTGCTTGGCGCGTTCGAAACAGATGCCGCGGAAATAGAACAGCGTCCAGCTGCTGCGGTCCGGCGTTCCCACGAGTTCGATCGCCTTGTCGTAGGACGCCGCGGCTTCCTCGAATTTCTTCGCCGAGCGTTGCAGGCTTCCCAAAGCGCTCCAGGCCTCCGAATCGTTGGGATGGGCCGCCACGATTTCCCGCAGCCGCGCCATCGCGTCGTCGGCGCGCCCGATCGACTCCAATTCCAATCCGGCCTGAATCTCGGCGCTTTCGCGCATCGGCGAGGCCGCCGGAACGAGCTGGTAGGCGCGGATCGCCTCGTCGTTGCGCTTGAGATCCTCGAACAGGTTGGCGACGGTCACCGCGGCCAGATCGTGATCGGGGCGCAGGAACAGAGCGAGACGCAAATAGATCAGGGCGGCCAGTTCGTCGCCTTGCCGGGTTCCCGCGCCGCCCAGGCCGTAGAGCGCCTCGGCGGCGCCGTCCTTGGCGTTGCGGATCACCGGCGCGAGCGGTTTGCCCGCCGCCAGATCCGCCAACGCGCTCACGATCAGGGGATGGCGCGGAATGAGGCGATCGAAGTCGGCGTAGACTTTCTTCGCGCCCTCGACGTCGTTGTGCCGGGCGAGGAAGCGCGCATAGGCGTCGGCGAGCCGCAGGGTGTTCTTGTCGGCGTCATAGGCCGCCTTCAAACGGCGCTGCGCCTCGGGCGCATTGCCGAGCAAATCGGCGATCAAGCCGGCGTGATAATCGCGAAACACGGCGATGCTGGGCTCGCGCACCCGGTCGAGCGCCTCGAACGCATGGCGCTGATCGAAGGCGCCGGCATAGCTCCAGGCGGCCAACAGCGTCGTCGTCACGTCGTGCGCCTTGCCCGCTTCGCCGGCGCCCAGTTGCGCGCGCGCGGCGACGAATTGTCCCTCCGCGATGGCGCGCACGGCAAGAGCCAGACGCGCCAGACTGTTGTTGGGATCGCGCGCGACCAGGCGATCGGCCAGCGAAAAACCGTTGGCGACGTCTCCGTCGGCCAGAGCGGCGGCGAAAGCGCGCTCGACGAGATCCGGATTTCTTGGATCGGCGCGCAGGGCCTCGCGGAAATACACCGCGGCCGCGGTGGTGTCGCGATCGGCGCCGGCGACCAGCGCCGCCAAATAATTGCCCGCCTGGCTATCGCCGACCTGCACGGGCGCGGAATCCGAAGGCGAAGCGCCCGCCCCGGCCGTCGCCGCGCCGAGCGCGAAAAGCGCGCTCGCCGCCAGAAGCGCGTTGAGGAGCCGTCCCCTGCCGCGGGTCAGCGAAAGCTTGACTGGCACGATGGTGATTTTCCTTCTCAAAATCGGCCGAGCGACGAGGGCGACGCTGCGACGAACGGATGTCCTAGCAGGAGAAACGATCCCAGGGAAAAGTGGCGCTTTCGGGCCGTCGGCGCAAGGAGCGGACCGGCGCCTACATATCGGGATAATTCGGACCGCCGCCGCCCTCCGGCGGCGTCCAGTCGATGTTTTCAGCGGGATCCTTGATGTCGCAGGTTTTGCAATGCACGCAGTTCTGCGCGTTGATGACGAAGCGCGGGTCGGAGCGCTTCGCCTCGTCGGCGTAGACGACTTCGTAGACGCCCGCGGGACAATAGAGCCGGGCCGGCTCGCCGTAGCGAGGCAGGTTGTCGCGGATGGGAACGGCGGGATCGCGCAGGCGCAGATGAACCGGCTGGTCCTCTTCGTGGTTGGTGTTGGAAAGAAAAACCGAGGAAGCCTTGTCGAACGCGATCTTTCCGTCCGGCTTGGGATAGACGATCGGCTTGACCTCGGCGAGCGGCTTCAGCGTCGCGCTGTCCGGTTTGCCGTGCTTCAGCGTGCCGAAGAACGAGAAGCCCAGGAGTTGGTTGGTCCACATGTCGAGGCCGGCGCAGGAGACGCCGACGGCGAGGCCGAGTTTGGACCACAGCGGCTTGACGTTGCGCACCTTGAAGAGATCGCGGCCGATGTCCGAGCCGCGCCAGGAATCTTCGTAGGCGGCGAGTTCGTCGTTCCGCCGTCCCGCGGCGAGCGCCTCATGCGCCTTCTCGGCCGCCAGCATGCCGGACAGAATCGCGTTGTGCGAGCCCTTGATGCGGGGGTAATTGAGGAAGCCGGCCGCGCAGCCGATCAGCGCCCCGCCGGGAAAGACGAGCTTGGGCACGGATTGCCAGCCGCCCGACGAGATCGCGCGCGCGCCATAGGCGAGGCGCTTGCCCCCTTCGAACGTCCCGCGGATCAGCGGATGCGTCTTGAAGCGCTGGAATTCGTCGAACGGCGAGAGCGTCGGATTCTGGTAGTTGAGGTGAACGACGAAACCGGCCGAGACCAATCCCTCGTCGTAATGATAGAGGAAAGAGCCGCCCGCCGATCCCTTGCCGAGCGGCCAGCCGAAGCTGTGCTGCACCAGCCCCGGGCTGAATTTGGCCGGATCGACCTGCCAGATCTCTTTCAGGCCGAGGCCGTATTTCTGCGGATCGCGGCCGTCGTCGAGTTTGCAGCGCGCGACGATCTGCTTGGTCAGCGAGCCGCGCGCGCCTTCGCCGAGCAGGACATATTTGCCGCGCAGCTCCATGCCGCGGGTGAAATTCGCTTTTCGCGCGCCGTCGCGGCCGATTCCCATGTCGCCCGTCGCCACGCCGACGACTTCGCCCTTGTCGCCGTACAGCAGTTCGGTCGCGGCGAAGCCGGGATAAATCTCGACGCCGAGCCCCTCGGCCCGCGCGCCGAGCCACCGCGCGAGCGCGCCCAGCGAGCCGATGAAATTGCCGTGATTGTTCATCAGCGGAGGCATCGGCCAATTCGGCAGCGTGATCCCGCCGGACGGTCCCAACAGGAGGAAGCGATCGGACGCGACTTCGGTCTTGAGCGGCCGCTCCGGGTCTTCGCGCCAATCGGGGATGAGGCGGTCGAGGCCGATCGGGTCGACAATGACCCCGGAGAGAATATGCGCGCCGACCACCGAGCCCTTCTCGACGACGACGACCGACAGATCGGCGTCGAGTTGCTTCAGGCGAATCGCGGCGGAGAGGCCCGCCGGCCCGGCGCCGACGATGACGACGTCGTAATCCATCGCCTCGCGGGCGGGCAGCTCGGTTTCATCGGCCATTTTTCTTCTCAGGCGTCGAAAACATCCGCGAGCAGAACCGCCCGGCGCAGAAAACTCAAGCCCTAATTGCGCGAATCCCAGGGGAAAGTCGATCCCACTTTCGACGCGCCGCCGCGGCGTGCTAGTGCTGCTCTCTTCTCCCCGGATAGGGCGTTCGCTAGAACGCCCGTCTTCCGACGGGCTATGCGGGGAGAGGGGAAGCGCGCGGCGCTCCAGGATAGAAATCGCCACCCGGTCTTTCCGCATGAGCAAGCCGACAAATTCCCGCGCGCTGACCGCGCAAGACGCGGCGCAGGCGTTGCGTTGGTGGAGCGAAGCGGGCGTCGATTTCGCGCTCGACGAGACGCCGCACGACCGTTTCGCGGAGAGCGCGGCGCCCGCGGCGCGCAGAGCGCCGGCGCCCGTCGCCGCGGCGCCCCCCCGTACGCCCGAAGGCGCCAAGCTCGCGCCGCCGGCGACCGCGACGCCGGACGAGGCCGCGCGTTCGGCGCGCGAGGCCGCCGCGGCGGCGCGCAATCTCGAGGAGCTGCGCGCGGCGCTCGAACGCTTCGAGGGCTGCAGCCTCAAGACGACGGCGACGCAACTGGTGTTCGCCGACGGCGCGCCCGATGCGCGCATCATGCTGGTGGGCGAGGCGCCGGGCGGCGACGAAGACCGCATCGGGCGCCCCTTCGTCGGCCGCGCCGGGCAATTGCTCGACCGCATGCTCGCCTCGATCGGGCTCGACCGCACCAAGGTCTATATCGCCAATGTCGTGCCCTGGCGCCCGCCGGGCAATCGCACGCCGACCCCCCAGGAGACCGCGATCTGCCTGCCCTTCGTGCGCCGCCAGATCGCCCTCGTCGCCCCGCGCCTTCTCGTCTGCCTCGGCGGATCGGCGACGCAAACGCTGCTCGGGGTGAAGGAGGGCATCACGCGAACGCGCGGCATCTGGCGCGACTACGAGGGCGACGACGGCGTGGCGATCAAGACGCTGCCGATGTTCCACCCCGCCTATCTGCTGCGCCAGCCCGCCGCCAAGCGCCAGGCCTGGGCGGATTTGCGCAAGCTGGCGCGGGCGGTGGAGGAGATGGGCGGGGCTAGGTAAGGGGAGGAGCTGGCGCGGGTTGTCGCGGGCAAGATGAGCCGGGGCAGTTGCGAGCTTTGCAGACATTGGCAAGACCTCGATGACAATTAGCCCCACATCTCTGTGTATGTGTCCGCGCCGAGCGAGCCGATGTCAGCCCGTACACAATTCGTCAACAAGTCGGGACTAAAAATCTCTGTTGTGTTCGCGGAAGCGCAAAATTTTCGCCACGATTGAGTCGACGCAACTCCGTTTAGCCGCAGGACAGTTTGGAATTTCAATCTTAGGGAGATCACTTACGCGGCGGGCTTGTTTAACGGAATTCAATAGATCCGCGCCTAGCGGAAACGCCTGCGACCTACGGCGCGAGCCGACGCTTCGACCTTTAATGGTGTGCGCGAAAGGGGGCCGCCGCCTCGATCGATGCAAGCTGCGAAGCTCCCTGTTGGCAGAACCCGCGCGCATCGCCAGACGGACCTTCGTTTCCTGGGCATTCCCGGGATTGCGGAAATCCGCGATCAACTCCGCGAGCCGCCGGCTAAACAGGTAAGAACGATGCCAGACGAACGCGCGGACCTTCACGCCCACAAGCTAGCCGCCGACCGGGGAGACCCCGCGGCGCAGTGCGGCCTCGGAATTTTCTATGCGCAGGGCCGTGGCGGGTTGACGAGAGACGATCGCGAGGCGGCGCGCCTTTTCAAGCTCGCCGCAGACAAGGGATTGGCGACAGCGCAATACAACCTGGGGGTCTTCTTCGCGGTAGGCCGCGGCGGCTTGCCGCAGGACGATGACGAGGCCGCGCGCCTTTTCAGGCTCGCCGCGGAGCAGGGTCACGCCGCGGCGCTCGGCAATCTCGGGCAATTCTATTCGAAGGGACGTGGCGGGCTGGCCAAGGACGATCACGAGGCCGCGCGCTGCTATATATATGCCGCCAACCTGGGAAACGCCGTGGCGCAATACGCCCTCGGGGCGTTCAACGAGGAGGGTCGTGGCGGGCTGCCGCAGAACGAGGGCGAGGCCGCGCGCCTTTTCAAACTCGCCGCAGACCAGGGATTGGCGGACGCGCAATGCCACCTCGGGGTCTTTTTTGAGCAAGGCCGCGGCGGCTTGCGGCAGGACGATGGCGAAGCAGCGCGTCTTTACAAGCTGGCCGCCGATCAGGGACACGCCGCGGCGCAGTACCACCTCGGGGTCTTTTTTGAGCAAGGCCGCGGCGGCCTGCGGCAGAACCATCGCGAAGCAGCGCGCCTTTTCAAGCTGGCCGTCGACCGGGGAGACGCATCCGCTCAGGCCGCGCTCGCCGGAAGTCGGGGGCTGTTCTCACGCTTGTTTGGAGGCTGGGCCGATGCAAGAGACCGCCGAAGGCAAGAGCAGGAGGAACGGGAACAGCAGCGGGAAGCCGCCGATCGAGCGCAGCATAGGCGGCGGCAAGAGGAACACGAACGACAAAGGGAAGCCGCGGAGCGAGAGCGCCAGAGGCGGCAGGAGGAGCAAGATCGTCGCCGCGATGCGGCGTCCGACGGCATGAGCGACGCGCAAGCCCTCGAAATCCTCGGAATAAGTGTGGGGGCGAGCGAACACGACATTCACGCAGCCTATAACCGCCTCATGAAACGCGTGCACCCGGACGTCGGCGGGTCCGCTTATTTTTCCAAGGAGCTGAACGCCGCTCGCGACGCGCTGCTCAAGCAGTTGCGAGCGGAGGCGTGACGACCTTCGGCCGAGGACGGTTCGGACCGATGGCGTAGCGAGAAACTGAGCGCTTTTCGGCTTGGAGCGTGATCCTGACGCGCGACGAGCGTCGCCTTGTCGCGCGCGAGGTCGAGCCATTGACGTCCGGCGCGACATCGGAGCGCCTGACGAAGGCCAGCGCGTTCGGCGAAAATCGCCGCCGCGGCGCCTTGCGCCCGCGCGCCGAGCGCTCACCTAAACAATCGACGGGCGGAACAAGCGCGCTGGACGCCGGCGTTCCCCACAGCGCGTCAATCCAGCGGCTTGGAGGAGAAGATCATGAAGCGGCCTCAGATTTCGATCCCGGCGCTCTTGGCCGTTTGTGTCGGCGTTGGCCTATTCGAAGGTCCTCGCGCCGTGCACGCCGGCGCCGTTGGATCGGATCGCCCCTATCGCGTGATCGATTCGGCGGGACGCGTGCAAGTCGTCGTCCGCAACGCCAATGACTGTGCGCCCTGGCTAGCCGAAGCGGTCTGGGGTCCAGGGCCCGTTACGGCCGCTCCCATCGGCTATCGCTGTTACTACAACGCGAACGGACGACGCTGACCGGCGTCGACCCTATTCCAAGCCAATGGCTTCCCGCTCGCTCCGCCGCCCAGGACGCCCTAGCGCATGGCTTCGAGGAGGCGCGCCGGGGCCGCCGGCTCGCCTTCGCGCGTCTCGGGGCCGACCTCCGCCAGCCGCTCGGCGAAAGCGTTGACGTCCATGGGAGCCAAGGGCGCCCGCGTTCAGTCGGGGTAATCGGCGGGATTGAACAGGCGTTTGGTCGAACAGAACTCGCAGGTGACGCCGATCACGCCGTCGTCGCCGACCATCGCCCGGCGCTCCTCCGGCGAAAAGCTCTGCAACATCGCGTCGATGCGCTCGGTCGAGCAACGGCACGAGTCGCTCAGCGGCGTCGCCTCGCCGACGCGCACGCCGCGCTCGTTGAACAGGCGGAACAGCAGGCGCTCGCTCGACAAGGTGGGATCGATGAGTTCGTGGTCCTCGGTGGTCGCGGCGCGCGCCTTGGCTTCGACCCATTCGTCGTCCTCGGGCGAGGCGGCCGGCGCGGCGCCCTGGGGCGCGTCGCCGGGATCGAAATCGATCTGGCGGCGCCGCTCCGGCGAATCCGGCAGGAATTGCGCGAGCAGCCCGCCCGCCCGCCATTCCGCGCCATGCGCGGTGAAGCTTTGGCCGACGGCGAGCCGAACCAGGGTCGGGATCTGCTCCGAGCGCTCGAAATAGGCGTGCGCGGCGTGTTCGAGGCCTTGGCCCTCGAGCGCGATGACGCCCTGATAGCGCGACATTTCGCCGCCGGGATCGACGGTGAAGGCGAGGTGCCCCTCGCCGAGCAGATCGCCCGGAGCGCCCGACTCGAGGCGTTTGGCCAGGGCCGCTTCGTCGAAGCGGGCCAACGCGCGCAAATTCGACGGCGCGTCGAAATCGACCACCAACATGCGGATCGGACCCGTCGTTTTCGTCTGCAGCTGAAAACGGCCTTCGTGCTTGAGCGTCGAGCCCAGCAGCACGGCGAGCGCCGCCGCTTCGCCGACCACGCGGCCGACCGGCTCGGGATAGGCGTGGCGCTTGAGGATGGCGTCGATGGCGGCCCCGAGCCGCACCAGCCGGCCGCGCGTGCTCAGGCTCTCGACGGTGTAGGGCAGGACGATGTCGTCGTGTCCGACGTCGGAGACGTCGCGCGCGGCGGGGATCATCAGTTCAGCGCTCCTAGACACCAAGCGAGCACGCCCTTTTGCGCATGCAGCCGATTCTCGGCTTCGTCGAACACCACGGACTGCGGTCCGTCGATCACTTCGTCGGTGACTTCCTCGCCGCGGTGCGCCGGCAAGCAATGCATGAAGATCGCGCCGGCGCTCGCGCGGCTCATCAGCGCGCGATTGACCTGATAGGGCGCGAGCAGATTGTGGCGGCGCCCCTCGTCCTCGTCGCCCATCGAAACCCAGCAATCCGATATCACCGCCGCGGCGCCGACGACGGCGGCGTGCGGGTCCTCGCGCAAGATCACGTTGGCGCCGCCCGCGCGCGCCGCCTCGATGCGCTGAGGGGGCGGCTGCAATTCCTTGGGACAGGCGATGTCGAGCCGGAAGTCGAAGCGCTGCGAAGCGTCGATCCATGACGACAGCACGTTGTTATAGTCGCCGCTCCAGGCGATTTTTTGACCGCGGATCGGACCGCGATGCTCTTCGAAGGTAAGGATGTCCGCCATTACTTGGCAGGGATGGGACTTCTTGGTCAGGCCGTTGATGACCGGAACCGTCGCGTAGCGCGCCAATTCCTCCATGTCGGCATGGTCGAGAACGCGGATCATGATCGCGTCGACATAGCGCGAAAGAACGCGCGCGGTGTCGGCGAGGGTTTCGCCGCGGCCCAGCTGCATCTCGGCGCCCGTAAGCATGATCGTTTCGCCGCCGAGTTCGCGCATCGCCAGATCGAAAGAGACCCGGGTGCGCGTCGAGGGACGATCGAAGATCATCGCCAACGTCTTGCCCGCCAGCGGCTGTGACGCGGCGCGCTCGCCCTTGACGCGCGCGGTCTTCATCGCCTTCGAGGCGTCGAGAATGGCGCGCAGCTCGTCGGCCGGCGTGTCCAGCAGATCGAGGAAGTGGCGCGCGAGCCCGGACGCATAGGACGACTTCATGCGGCGGCGCCCTTCTTCGTCGTCACGAGCGCGCCCTCGAGGTCGACGCAGGCCGCCTCCAGCCGCCGCACGCCCTCGGTCAGTTCCTCTTCGGTGATGACGAGCGGCGGCACCACGCGAACGACATTGTCGCCGGCCGGAATCGTCAACAGCTTGTGCGCCAGCGCCGCGGCGGCGAAATCCTGAGGCGGGACCTTGAGCCTGAGGCCGAGCATCAGACCCTCGCCGCGGATCTCCGAGATGATGTCGGGGCGCCGATCCCTAAGCTCGACCAGGCTCTTGTGCGCGAACAGGCCGAGGCGCGCGACCCGCTCGATGAATCCCGGCGCCAGCACGACGTCGAGCACCGCGTTGCCCACCGCCATCGCCAGCGGGTTGCCGCCGAAAGTGGTGCCGTGGGTTCCCAAAGTCAGTCCCTTGGCGGCGTCCGCGGTGGCGACGCAGGCGCTCATCGGGAATCCCCCGCCGATGCCCTTGGCGATGGTCATGATGTCGGGAACGGCGCCGGAATGCTCGTAGGCGAAGAAGCGCCCGGTGCGCCCGACGCCGGTCTGAATTTCGTCGAAGATCAGCAGCAAGCCGTGCCTGTCGCACAGCGCGCGCAAGCCCCTGAGGAAATCCGGCGCGATCATGCGCACGCCGCCTTCGCCCTGGATCGGCTCGATCATGATCGCGCCGACGCCGGGGCCGATCGCGGCCTCCACGGCGTCGAGGTCGGTCACCGGGATCTGGTCGAAGCCGTCCACCTTCGGCCCGAAACCTTCGATGTACTTGGCCTGGCCGCCGGCGGCGAGCGTGGCGAGCGTGCGCCCGTGAAAGGCGCCTTCGAACGTCAGGATACGATATTTTTCCGGATGGCCGCCGACCGACTGGCGCTTGCGCGCCATCTTGATCGCCGCCTCGTTGGCCTCGGCGCCCGAATTGCCGAAAAAGACGAGATCGGCGAAGGTGGCCTCGACCAGCCGGCCCGCCAGACGCTCGCCTTCCGGCATTTGAAAGAGATTGGAGGTATGCCAGAGCTTGGCGGCCTGGGTCGTCAGCGCCTCGACGAGATGAGGATGGGAATAGCCGAGCGAGGCCACGGCGATGCCGGCGCCGAAGTCGAGGTAGGTCTCGCCCGTCGTCGCCGTCAGCCAGCAACCGTCGCCGCGCTCGAAAGCGACATCGGCCCTCGCATAGATCGGCACGATTGCGGATGGCATTGGCTCGCTCCCTCGAAGGCTCCGGCCGCTAGGCCGCCGGACAGCGCAAAAACAAAAACGCCGCCCCGCTGGGACGGCCTCTGACGAAAAGCAATCATAGGGGAAACCCGCCGTTTTGGTCAATTCGCGCGTGACCAGGCAAAAAAACGAATCTCGATCGCGCCCGCTCAAACCGCGGGAAATCGCGCTAAGACGTTGATCCCACTCAGGCAATCGCGCGCCGCGCCTCGCAGCGCCGACGCCAGCGACCGTCAGAGCTGGGGAAAAGCTTGTCCGTGGACCCCATGCGACTCTTGCGCGAGATTCAACGACTAGTGTAGTTTGTCTCCTGCGCACCACGAGATGTCGTGGGGCGCCCTTCATGAGAGCGTTTCGGTGCGTGACGCTTGCCAGCGCGGCTGGCTAGGCGGGGGCGCCGGATTCGGCCCGGAATATTTTCGATCGGCGGCCATGGGGACCTTTCGCCCGACCCCACGGAGGCCAAGAAGCGAGGCCAAAAATGTCTTGGACGGATGAAAGAGTGGAACTCTTGCGCCAGCTGTGGTTGGACGGCAGGAGCGCGAGCCAGATTTCGACGCAGCTCGGCCACGGGGTGACCCGCAACGCCGTGATCGGCAAAGTTCATCGGCTCGGCCTCGCCGGACGCGCCAAATCTCCGTCGTCCGCGGCTTCGCCGCCGCGGCCGGCCCCGACGCAGCGGGTCGCGCCGCGGCCGAGTTCAGGGGGCGGCGCGCGCGCCGCGGTTCGCGGCAATACGGCGCTCGCCCTGTCGTCCGAGCCGATGCTCGACACGCGGCCGGTGTTTCACGAGGACGTGGTCGTGCCGATGTCGCTGCGGGTGACGATTGTCGAACTCAAGGAAGCGATGTGCCGATGGCCGCTGGGCGATCCCACGTCGCCGGACTTTCGCTATTGCGGATCGCCCTCGCCGGGCGTCGGCCCCTATTGCGCGCATCACGGCAAGCTCGCCTACCAGCCGGTCCAGGATCGCCGGCGCGAGCGCGAGCGCGAAAGGCGCGCCCTGGCCCGATAGGCCGCGCCCGAACCCGAGCCGCCTACGCTTTGCCGAAGGTCTCGTCGAAGGAATAGCCCGTTCCGCGCACGGTGCGGATGGGATCGCGCTCCCGGCCGCGCGAAAGCGCTTTGCGCAGGCGTCCGACATGGACGTCCACGGTGCGCTCGTCGATCTCCACGGATTGTCCCCAAACGCCGTCGAGAAGCTGCGCGCGCGAGAACACCCGGCCGGGCTTTTCCAGGAGATATTCGAGCAGGCGAAATTCGGTCGGCCCGAGGTGGACGTCGCGCGCGCCGCGTCGCACGCGCCGCGTCTCGCGGTCGAGATCGAGATCGCCGGCGGTGAGCTTTTCGGCGATGCGCTCGGGCCGGCTGCGCCTCAGCAGCGCGCGCACGCGCGCCATCAGCTCCGGCACCGAGAAGGGTTTGACGACATAGTCGTCCGCGCCGACGGAAAGGCCGCGAACCCGCTCGACCTCCTCGCCCCGCGCGGTCAGCATGATCACCGGCAAAGTCTTGGTCGCCTCGCGCGCGCGAAGCCGGCGGCAGATTTCGAGGCCCGAGACGCCCGGCAGCATCCAGTCGAGGATCACCAGATCGGGCGGGGATTCGACAAGGCGCAATTCCGCCTCGTCGCCGCGCTCGACGCTTTCCGCGATATAGCCCTCGGCTTCGAGGTTGTAATTGAGCAGCAGCGCCAGGTCCGCCTCGTCTTCGACGACGAGGATGCGCGGCGCGGTGGCGACGCTGGGGCGGGGCGGCTCTCGACGCGCTTCGTTCATGGGGTGCTCGTCCCGGTGGTGTCGGCGTCGTAAGTATGGCGGCCCTTCGGTCGCTCCGCCGGCAAATTGGAGCCGGTGACGAGATAGAACACCGTCTCCGCGATATTGGTGGCGTGATCGCCGATTCGCTCGATGTTTTTCGAGCAGAACAACAGATGCGCGCAGAATGAAATGTTGCGGGGGTCTTCCATCATATGGGTCAGAAGGTCGCGAAACACCGAGTCTTCGAGCGCATCGAGTTCGGCGTCGCGCTCCCAAACGGCGCGCGCGAGTTCGACGTCGCGCTGAGCGTAGGCGTCGAGCACGTCTTTCATCAGCTCGGTCGCCACGTCGTTCATATGCTTGAGGCCGATGATCGCCCGCGGCACGCGCGCCTCGAGGCCGATCTTCACCGAGCGCCGGGCGATGTTCTTGGCGAGGTCGCCGACCCGTTCGAGATCGCCCGCGACGCGGATCGCGCCGATGATTTCGCGAAGGTCCACCGCCATCGGCTGTCGGCGCGCGATCGTCAGGACAGCCTCCTCCTCGATCTCGCGCTGCAGCGCGTCGAGACGCGGATCGGTCGCCACGACTTGCTGGGCGAGCGTCACGTCCGCCGAGCTGAGCGCGTCCATCGCGTCGACGACCATTTTCTCCGCGATGCCGCCCATCTCGGCGATGTGCCGCTCCAGCGTTTCGAGATCCTTATCGTACGACTTGACGGTGTGATCGACCACGGCTTTTGCTCCCTCAGCCAAACCGGCCGGTGATGTAGTCCTGCGTGCGCTTGTCGCGCGGCGACGTGAAGACCTTGCTCGTCTCGTCGAATTCGACCATTTCGCCGAGGTACATGAACGCGGTGAACTGCGACACGCGCGCCGCCTGTTGCATGTTGTGCGTGACGATGGCGATGGTGTAATCGCTCGATAATTCGTCGATCAGCTCTTCGACCTTGGCGGTCGAAATCGGATCGAGCGCCGAGCACGGTTCGTCGAGCAGGATCACCTCCGGGCTGATCGCAACCGTTCGGGCGATGCAGAGGCGCTGCTGCTGACCGCCGGAGAGGCTGAGGCCGTTCGCGCTCAACTTATCCTTCACCTCACCCCATAGCGCGGACCGGCGCAACGCCGATTCGACACGTTCGTCCATCTCGGATTTGGACAATTTCTCGTAAAGCCGCATCCCGAAGGCGATGTTGTCGTAAACCGACATCGGGAACGGCGTCGGTTTCTGGAACACCATCCCGACCCGCGCGCGCAACAGGTTGACGTCGAGGTCCGGCGCGAGAATGTTCTCGCCGTCGAGCAGAACTTCGCCCTCCGCGCGCTGGTTGGGGTAGAGGTCGTACATGCGGTTGAGGACGCGCAGGAGCGTCGACTTTCCGCAGCCCGAGGGGCCGATGAAGGCGGTCACCTTGCCTTCGTGCAGCGGCAGGGAGACTTCCTTCAAGGCGATCGACGGGCCATAGAAGAAGTTGAGGTCGCGAATGACGACCTTGTCTTTCATCGCTTCGGCCGATTTGCCGGGGCTTTGCAACTGCGCTTTGGCGTCACTCATGCGATTGCTCTTCTCTAGGCCGATAGGCTTCATTTGTCCGCGCCGCGCGAGGCGGACAGGACGCGGGCGGTGATGCTGAGGGTCAGCACCGCCAGGGTCACGATCAGCGCGCCCGTCCACGCGAGCTTCTGCTGTTCGGGATAGGGGCTGCGGGCGAATTCGTAAATGATCAGCGGCAGGCTCGACATCGGCCCCCGCGGATCCACCACGAACAACGAATTGCCGAGCGCGGTGAAGATCAATGGCGCCGTCTCGCCGGTCATGCGCGCGATCGCGAGCAGAATGCCGGTCATGATGCCGCTGCGCACCGCCCGGTAAGCGACATGGCGGATTACCAGCGAGCGCGGCATGCCGAGCGCCGACGCCGCCTCGCGCAGCGTATTGGGCACGAGATTGAGCATGTCCTCGGTGGTGCGGACGATGATCGGCGTCGCGATGACGGCGAGCGCGATCCCGCCCGCGTAACCCGAAAAATGCCCGAACGGCACGACGCAAAACTGATAGATGAACAAGCCGACGACGATCGACGGGGCGCTAAGCAGAATATCGTTGATGAAGCGGATGACGTATGCGATGCGCGCGTAGCGGCCGTATTCGGCCAGATACGTGCCCGCCAGAATGCCGAGCGGCGCGGCGATCGCCAGTCCTATCGCGGTCTGGATCAGGCTGCCGACGATCGAATTCAGTAGGCCGCCGGCGACGCCGGGCGGGGCGGTCATCTTGGTGAAGACGTCGAGCGAGAGCCCACCGAAACCGTTCCAGAAGAGGGCGCCGAGGATGAGAACGAGCCAACTCAGTCCGAACGCCGTCGCCGCATAGGCGAGCCAAGTCCAGACGATGTTGCGGCGTTTTCTTCCGGGATAGAGATCGGCCATCAGATTCCCGCCTTCACTTGGAGGGCCGCGAGCATCCAGCGCGCCAGGGCCAGAACTATGAAGGTGATGATGAAGAGGATGAACCCCAGCGCGAGCAGCGAGGCGGTGAACAATCCGGGATCGGCGTCCGCGAACTGGTTGGCGATCATCGCCGAGATCGTTGTGCCCTGCGAGAGGATCGAGGCCGAAATCTTGGTCGCATTGCCGATGACGAAGGTCACCGCCATCGTTTCGCCGAGGGCGCGGCCGAGCGCCAGCATGATTCCGCCGATGACCCCGACGCGGGTGTAGGGGATGACGATATTGCCCACGACCTCGAACTTAGTCGCGCCTACGCCATAGGCCGCCTCCTTGAGGAAGGCCGGGACCGTGTCGAACACGTCGCGCGAGATCGCGGTGACGAAGGGCAGGATCATCACCGCGAGCACCAGACCGGCGGTGAGCACGCCATAGCCGAGCGGCGGTCCGGCGAACAGATAGCCGACGCCGGGGACCTCGCCGAGCGTCCCAATGAGGAAGGGTTGGACGTAGGCCTGCATGAAAGGCTTGAAATAGTAGACGCCCCAGATGCCATAGATGATCGACGGGATGCCAGCGAGCAGCTCGATGGCGACGCCGATCGGCCGGCGCAGCAGCGGCGGGCAGAGTTCGGTCAGGAACACGGCGATGCCGAGCCCCACGGGAACGCCGATCAGCATGGCGATGATCGACGTCACAAGCGTGCCGTAGATCGCCGCCGCGGCGCCGAAGCGCTCTTTCGGAGGGCTCCAGGCGTCGCTGACGAAAAATTCCAGGCCGAAGTGCTGAAACGCCGGCCAGGCGCCGATGAACAGCGATATCGCCACGCCGAGCAGCAAGGCGAGCACCACCAGCGCCGAGACGACGGTCATGACGCGGAAGCCGCCGTCGGCCAATTTCAGCCGCCCCAGCGCGCGCGCGCGGTCCATCGGCAGGCTGTGCGCGGCCTGTGGATTTTCGATCGCCGACGCCGTCATCGCCCGTTCCATTCGCAATCCGAAATCCAACGCAAGGTGAATTCATTTCTTCGACGACGTGAGGGCGGGCGAGCCGCCCGCCCTCAGGCGCGGCGAATTATTTCTGTTCGATGTCCGCCGCCCAGGCCTTCTTGACCAGGGCGATCACGTTGTCGGGCATCGGGATGTAGTCGAGTTCCTTCGCCATCGCGGCGCCCTTGTCGTAGGCGTAGGTGAAGAACTTCAGCGCGTCGTTCGAGGCGGCGACGTCGACCGGCTTCTTGTACATCAGGATGAAGGTCGCGGCGGTCATCGGCCACGAATTGGCGCCCGGTTGATCCGACAGGATGATGTAGAAGCCGGGCGCCTTTGCCCAGTCGGCGTTGGCGGCGGCGGCCTGGAAGGCCTCGACCGTGGGGGCGACGGTCTTGCCGTCCTTGTTGACCATGTCGGCGAAGGTCAGATGGTTCTGCTTGGCGTAGGCGTATTCGACATAGCCGATCGCGCCGTTGGTGCCGGCGACATTGTTGGCGACGCCGTCGTTGCCCTTGGCGCCGATGCCGGTCGGCCATTCGACCGAGGTCGACTCGCCGACCTTGGACTGCCAGTCGGGCGAGACCTTGGAGAGATAGTCGGTGAAGTTGAATGTCGTGCCCGAGCCGTCCGCGCGATGGATGACGGCGATCGCCAGATCGGGAAGGTCGACCTTCGCATTGAGAACCTTGATCGCCGGATCGTTCCACTTGGTGATCGTTCCGAGATAGATCTTGGCGAGCGTCGGGCCGTCGATGACGAGATCGCCGGACTTGACGCCTGCGAGATTGACGACCGGCACGATGCCGCCCATCACCATCGGCCACTGCTCGAGGCCCGACGTTTCGAGGTCGGCGGCCTTGAGGGGCGCGTCGGTGGCGCCGAAGGTGACGGTCTTGGCCTTGATCTGCTTGATCCCGGCGCCCGAACCGATCGACTGATAGTTGAGGCCGTTGCCCGTCTCTTTCTTATAGGCGTCGGCCCATTTGGCGTAGATCGGGAAGGGGAAGGTCGCGCCCGCGCCGGAAATGTCGCTAGCCCAGGCGCAACTCACGCTCGCCGCGAGGATCGCCGCGCTCATCAAGGATCGAATAAACATTGACGCCTCTCATTTGTTGCTGGAGCTCGCATCCGGCACTCGCTTTTCGGCGCGCCGCATCGAGACGCGAACGTATAGGCGTCGCCCACCATGCTTATATGACGATCGAACGACGAAGGAATGACAGTTTAAGCATATGATATTAATCGCTATTTTCGTCTACTTGTGATGCAAGGGGACAACCGCCGTGAAGGTCGAGCCATGCTCGAGGCGGCTGGCGATGGTCAGGCGCCCGCGATGGCGGGTCAGAATGTGCTTGACGATCGCGAGGCCGAGGCCGGTGCCGTTCTTGGCGCGGCTCTGCCCGGCGTCGACGCGATAGAATCGTTCGGTCAGCCGCGGCAGATGTTCGGAGGCGATGCCGCGCCCGAAGTCGCGCACGATGAGCGAGCCTTCGACGGAATTTCTGCTGACCGTGACCTCGACACGGT
This sequence comes from Roseiarcus sp., assembly GCA_050012775.1. Taxonomy (GTDB): domain Bacteria; phylum Pseudomonadota; class Alphaproteobacteria; order Rhizobiales; family Beijerinckiaceae; genus Roseiarcus. The sequence goes on along the minus strand of JBEKGN010000038.1, from coordinate 12,157 downwards.
CGCCTCCCGATTCGTCGCGCCGCGCGCCGTATTTGATGGCGTTCTCGATCAGATTTTCGGCGACGCGCAGGAGTTCGTCGCGATCGCCGGTAACGACGACGGGCCGGTCGGCGTACAGCTTGATTTCCACGCCCATTTCCCGCGCGAGCGGAGCGAGCGTATCCGCGACATGGCGCGCCGTCTGCGTCAGATCGACCGTCGCCTCGGGGCGGACGTGTTGTTTTTGTTCGATGCGCGAAAGCGAGAGCAGATCGTCGATCAGGCGCGCCATGCGGCGCCCTTGCTCGCGCATGATGGCGAGAAATTTGTCGCGCGCTTGCGGGTCGTCGTGCGCTGAGCCCTGCAGCGTCTCGACGAAGCCGAGCATCGAGGCCAGCGGCGTTCGCAATTCGTGGCTGGCGTTGGCGATGAAGTCGGCGCGCATGCGCTCGACGCGCCGCGATTCCGTCAGATCGCGCAGCGTCAACAGAGTCGCGACGACTTCGCCGGACGTGGCGGCCAGGGGCGCCACGCAGACTTCGAACAGCCGCTCGATCGGCACGCGCTCGCTCCACAGCACCGTCTCGGCCTCGCCGCTCGCCATGACCCTCCGCAACGCGTCGATGACGTCGGGCGTGCGCAGGGCGAGGACGAAGGGTTCGCCGATCTTGATGGCGGGCAGCAGCGTGAACGCCGGCTTGTTGGCTGCGACCGGGCGTCCGTCAGCGCCGACGATCACCGCCGGTTCGGGCATCGCGCCGACGAGCTTGGCGGCGAACGGCGACTGAAGATGTTCGGCAAGAGCGCGCGCGCTTTTTTCTTTCGAGGCCATGTCTCCCGATCCAACGCGTTCGACCCGGACGGACGCGGCGATGAGGCGCGCCCGCTCTATTCCTCGTCCTCCGGATTTGGCGCCGCCATGGCCTCGCGCAGCGAGCGCCAACGGCGGACGGCCTCATAGGCTCCGAGAAGCGCCATCGCGAGGACGAAGGGCGCGACATAATATATGCCGCGAAACAGCAACAACGAGGCCAGCAACTGATCGCTCGAGGCGCCGACGCCATTGAGCATGGTCGCCTCGAAAACGCCAAGGCCGCCGGGGGCGTGGCTGGCGATACCGAGCATCGCGGCGAAAGAATAGAGCGCGCTGAAGGCCAGGAAACCAAGGCCATGGCCTTTGGGAAGCAGCACGTAGAGGGCGCCCGCGGCGGAGCAGACGTCGATGACGCCGAGCGCCATCTGCGCGAGCGTGAGAGCGGGACCCGGCAAGCTGAAATTCAGGAAGATCGGCTTGCCCCGCTGTCGCATGCGTTGCACCCATATCAAATAAACGACCAGGGCGCCGATCATTGCGAGACCGATGAGTTGATTGGCCAGCACGTTGAAATGATTGATTCCGCTGATCGCTGCGGCGTCGCCGATGAAGCCGACCCCGAGGATCAAGCCCATGCCCAGCCAGAACGTGACGCCCGCGACGACGGTCAGGCTCGCCACCTTTCCCGCCGACAGCCCGGCCGGACCATAGATCCAGAAACGCACCGCGCCGCCAGTGACTAAGGGGAAGCCGAGGGTGAACGAAACGGCATAGCTCGTAAAGGAGGCGAGCGCGGTCAGGCGATACGGCACACGAACCCTGAGATGCTTGAGAGCCAGGCCGTCGTAGCCGGTCAGGGCGAGATAGCTCAAGGCGGAAAGCCCGAAGGCCATCGCGATTTGGTCGCCGCCGGTCGCGGCGAAGGCGGCTTCGAACTTCCTGGGATCGATTCGAAGGAGCGTGCGGATGAAGATGACCATCGAAACCGAGATGATCAGCAGGCTGAACGCCAATCCCAATCGCCGCAACAGCGGCCGACGCGCATGGACCGCTGCGGCCCACCGGGCGAGACGGTCCGCCGAATCGGCCGACAGGCGGTCCTGGGCATCCTCGTCGCCGGGCGGGCGTTCCTTGGTCTGCTGCGCCATGCCCGGCCCGTTCTCCTCGCCTGAGACGGCCTATAAGCCTCGCGCGCGCGCCGGGCAAGCGCGTCTAGGCGAGCGCAACGCGCTGTCGCGTCCGCCAGGAAAGGTAGGCGGCGTCGGCCAGAAGATTGGCTTTGAGGCCGTCCTCGCCGTCGGGGCGCGGCTTGCCGCCCGACTTCACCGCGCCGACGAAGGCGTCGAGTTCGCCGCGATAGGCGGAAGCGTAGCGCTCGAGAAAGAAGTTCAAGATCTTGTCGCCGACGAAGCCTTGCGCGCCGGCGAATTCGACCGTCGTCTCGCGAATGTTGCCGGCGCGGATCATGCCTTTGGAGCCATGCGCTTCGACGCGCTGATCATAGCCGTAAGTTGCGCGGCGCGAGTTCGAGATTTGCGCGACCTTGCCCGATTTCGTCTCCATGACGACGACGGCGGTGTCGATGTCGCCGGCCTCGCCGATCGCTTTGTCGACGAGCGCCGAGCCCATCGCGCTGACCGCGGTCGGCTCCTCGCCGAGCAGGAAGCGCGCCATATCGAAATCGTGGATCATCATGTCCCGGAACAGGCCGCCCGAGCGCGCGATATAGGAGATCGGCGGCGGGCTGGGATCGCGCGACGCGATCGAAACGATTTCGACATCGCCGATCGTCCCGCCCGCGATGCGCGCCTGAAGCGCGGCGAAATTGGGGTCGAAGCGGCGATTGAAGCCGACCATCAGCGTCGCGCCGCTCGCCTTGACGACGTCGAGGCAGCGGCGGATGCGCCCGGCGTCGAGGTCGATCGGCTTTTCGCAAAAGATCGCTTTGCCGGCGCGGGCCGCCTTCTCGATCAGGTCGGCGTGCATGTCGGTCGGCGCGCAGATCGCGACCGCGTCGACCTCAGGGGAGCCGATGATCGCGTCGATCGAGGCGACCGCTGCGCCCGTCGTTCGCGCCAGGCCCTCGGCAGCGACCGCGTCGGCGTCGGCGACGAATCGGACCGCGCAATCCGCGCGCGCGGCGACGTTCGCCGCGTGAATCTTGCCGATGCGCCCAGCGCCGATAATCCCAAACCGCATGCCTTCCTCCCAAGCGAGATCGGCGGGCCGCCTCTCTTCCGACGACGCTCGCTGCGTCAAAAAAGAATACACGTTCCATATTGACTTTTGAATAGAATTTTTGTTTCATACGCGAAACGGGCGCGCCGGGATCAAGGGGCTGGCGCCAGCGCGTCGCGCGCGCCCGGGTCCGAGAAACCGATCGGATTCCGCGACTCGGAGGAAGCGTTATGGCGAAAAAACCTGCCGCGGTCCGCAAGGACGCCACCGGCGCGGCGAACCTCGTCGGCAAGATCGCGGTCGTGACCGGCGGCTCGCAGGGCTTGGGCGAAGCGATCGCGAGACTGTTCGCCGAGCGCGGCGCCGCGGGGATCGTCATTTGCGGGCGCAACCCGGCGAACGGCGAAAGGGTCGCGGCGGAAATCTCGGCGCGGGGATGCCCGACCCACTTCGTCAGGGCCGACCTCGCCCATGTCGCGCAATGCCGCGCCGTGATCGCGGAAGCCGATCGTCGCTTCGGCCGGCTCGACGTGCTCGTCAACGCGGCGGCGCTGACCGATCGCGGCAACATCTTCGATACGACCGAGGCGCGCTACAACGAAATCATGGACGTCAACGTCCGCGCGCCGTTTTTCCTGATCCAGGAAGCCGTCAAGATCATGAAGCGCGAGAAGATCGAGGGCTCGATCGTCAACATTCAGTCGATGTCGGCGCACGGCGGGCAGCCGTTCATATCAGCCTATTGCGTCTCCAAGGGCGCGCTCGCCACGCTGACGCGCAACGTCGCCCATTCGCTGCTCAAATTCCGTATCCGCGTCAACGGCTTGAACATCGGCTGGATGGCGACGCCGGGCGAGGATCGGATCATGAAGACCTACCACGGCGCCAAGGACGGCTGGCTCGAGGAGGCCGCCAAGACGAAGCCCTTCGGACGCCTGCTCGACCCTAACGAAGTCGCGCGGGCCTGCGCCTATCTCGCTTCGAGCGAGTCCGGCTTGATGACGGGTTCGAACATCGATTTCGACCAGAATGTCGTCGGCGCCGGCGATCCGCCGCTGGAGCCATGACGCCTTATGAAAGGCGACGCGATCTTCGCGCGTAAGGCCCCTTTCCGGAGTTGACCCGCTTGGCCGATCCGACCCTCGACGTCATCGCCATCGGCCGTTCGTCCGTCGACCTCTATGGCGCGCAGGTCGGCGGGCGTCTCGAGGACATGGCGAGTTTTTCCAAGGCGGTCGGCGGCTGCCCGACCAACATCGCGATCGGAACCGCGCGCCTGGGGTTGAAGAGCGGCCTGATCACGCGGGTCGGCGACGAGCACATGGGCCGCTTCATCCGCGAGCAATGCGCCCGCGAAGGCGTCGACGTGACGGGCGTTCACACCGATCCCAGGCGCCTGACCTCGCTCGTCGTTCTCGGCGTTCGCGACGACAAGACATTTCCGCTGATCTTCTATCGCGACAATTGCGCCGACAGCGCGCTCGACGAAAGCGACATCGACGAGGCTTACGTCGCCCGCGCCAAGGCGATCGTCGTCACCGGAACCCATTTCGCCCGCGCGAACACCGCCGCCGCCCAGACTCTCGCGGTGGCTTATGCCGGCAAACATCGCCGCAGGATCGCCTTCGACATCGATTATCGCCCCAATCTGTGGGGCCTGGCCGGCCACGGCGCGGGCGAGGAGCGCTACGTCAAATCGGACGCGGTGACCGCGCATTTGCAAAAGATCCTGCCCGCTTGCGATCTCGTCGTCGGCACCGAAGAGGAGATCATGATCGCCGGCGGCGCCGAGGAGCCGCTCGCCGCGCTTCATGCGGTGCGCGCGCTCACTCACGCGACGATCGTGCTCAAGCGCGGGCCGATGGGCTGCGTCGTGTTCCCCGGGGCCATCCCCGAATCGATCGAGGACGGCGTGAAAGGCCCGGGCTTTCCCGTCGAGGTTTACAACGTGCTCGGCGCCGGCGACGCGTTCATGTCGGGATTCCTCCGGGGATGGCTGCGCGACGAGCCGCTGGAGACCTGCTGCGCCTTCGCCAACGCCGGCGGCGCCTTCGCCGTTTCGCGCCTCCTGTGTTCGGCCGAATATCCGACCTGGCCGGAGTTGCGGCGTTTCCTGAAGGCGGGCTCGCCGGAGCGCGCGCTACGGCGCGACGAGACGCTCAACCATATTCATTGGGCGACGACGCGGCGCCCGCAACCGCCGGGCTTGATGGCGCTGGCGATCGATCATCGCGCGCAGCTCGAGAAAATCGCCGACGAAGCGGGAGCGCCGCGCGAACGCATCGCCCGCTTCAAGCGCCTCGCCGTCGACGCCGCCGCCGAAGTCGCCGCCGGGCGTCCCGGCTTCGGCATGTTGCTCGACGGCAAGTACGGCCGCGAGGCGCTGTTCCGCGCCGCCGACCATGATTTCTGGATCGGCCGTCCGGTCGAGGAGCCGGGCTCCCGACCGCTCGATTTCGAATGCGGCGGTTCGCTCGGCGCCAAACTGATCGAATGGCCGATCGCGCATACCGTAAAGTGCCTGTGTTTCTACCACCCCGACGACGCGCTCGAGATGAAGGCGCGCCAGGAGCGCGAATTGCTGCGCCTCACCGACGCCGCGCGAACAATCGGGCGCGAGCTGCTGATCGAAATCATCGCGAGCAAGAACGGCGAGATCGCGGACGACACGGTTTCGCGCGTGCTCGACCGGCTCTACGCCATCGGGATCAAGCCCGACTGGTGGAAGCTCGAGGGGCAGGCGAGCGCCAAGGCGTGGGACAATGTCGCCGCGGTCGTCGAAGCGAACGATCCGTTGTGCCGCGGGATCATGCTGCTCGGGCTCGAAGCGCCGGAAGAGAACCTGGCGACGGCGTTCCGCATCGCGCGCGGCTGCGGCCTGGTGCGCGGCTTCGCGGTCGGCCGCACGATTTTCGTCGACCCGGCGCTGAATTGGTTCGCCGGCCGCATCGACGACGCCGAGGCGGTGCGCGGGATGGCCGAATCCTTCGCACGGCTGTGCGCGTTGTGGCAGGATGCGGCGCCCGGAGGCGCGCGATGATCGAGGAAGCGGATCTCCAAGCGGCCGTCGCCGCCGGAATCATCGGCGACGACACGAAGGCGAAGCTGCTGGCTCTCGCGCGCGAGCGCGGCGAGGCGCGCGCGGCGGCGCGAACGCCCGCGGCGCGTACGGCGCCCGCGCCCAAATTCGACGCCGTCCATGCGCTCTACTACGCCGGCGCGCTGATCGTCATCGGCGCGATGGGGCTGTTCTCCACCACCGCCTTCAACGCCCTGGGCGGCTGGGCGCTGACTACGACCGCAGTACTCTACGCCGCCGGCTTCGCCGTGCTCGGGCGCCGGCTCTGGTCGGCCCCGGAGACGCGAACGCCCGGCGGCCTCGCCATCGCGGTGGCCGTTTCGATGGCGCCGCTGGCGGTCTACGGCATTCAGGACGCGCTGAACTTGTGGTCGCTCGGCGACAAGCCCGGCCAATATCGCGACTTCTTCCCGCTGATGAACGCGAGCTGGGTCTATATGGAAGTCGCGACGATCGCCGCCGCCACGCTGGCGCTGCGCTTCTTCCCCTTCCCGTTCATCCTGATGGTCGCCTCGGTCGCGCTGTGGTTCCTGTCGATGGATCTCGCCTGGCTCATTCTTCACCGCGATCCCGGCATTTGGGGCGACTCGTGGGAATTTCGCCGTCAGGTGTCGCTGATCTTCGGCGTCGCGATGATCGCGCTCGGCTGGACGATGGACCTCAAATGGGCGGCGCTCGGCGACTTCGGCTTCTGGCTGCACTTGTTCGGCGCGGTGACGTTCTGGGGCGCGCTCTCCTCCGGCTCGGGCGACGAGTTCGGCAAGGCGGCCTATTGCGCCGCCAATATCGGGGTGATCGCGTTCGGCCTGTTCCTCAACCGGCGCATTTACGCCGTACTCGGCGCGATCGGCGTCTGCGGCTATCTCGGCTACCTCGCGTTCGACTATTTCAAGGACGTGCTGGCGTTCACCTTCGTCTTGTCGGCGATCGGCCTCGGCGTCATTTTCGCCGGGATCCGGCTGCAACGCCGACAGCGCGCGATCAGCGCGTTCATCGACTCCTCCATGCCGGCGGCGTTGCGGGCGCTGCGCCCGGCGCGCGCGCTCAACGCTTGAAAAGGCCGAGAAACGGAATCGCCGCTCATGACCACTCTCCGTCTTACCGCCGCGCAGGCGACCGTCCGCTTTCTCGCCGCGCAAATGACCGAAATCGACGGCGAGATCGTTCCGCTCTTCGCCGGCGTGTTCGCGATTTTCGGCCACGGCAATGTCGCCGGGCTCGGCGAAGCGCTCTACGGCGTGCGCGACGTCCTGCCGACGTTCCGCGCTCATAACGAGCAGGCGATGGCCCTTGCCGCGATCGCCTTCGCCAAGGCTTCGCGCCGCCAGCGCATGATGGCCTGCACGACTTCGATCGGCCCCGGCGCGACGAACATGGTCACCGCCGCCGCGCTCGCGCATGTTAACCGCTTGCCGGTGCTACTGCTGCCGGGCGACGTCTTCGCCAGCCGCCGGCCCGACACGGTGTTGCAGCAGGTCGAGGATTTCGGCGACGGCGCGGTGAGCGCCAACGATTGCTTCCGCCCGGTCTCCCGTTATTTCGACCGCATCGTGCGCCCCGAGCAGATCGTGCCCGCCCTCAACCGCGCGATGGCGGTGTTGACGGACCCGGCCGAATGCGGCCCGGCGACGCTCGCCTTCTGTCAGGACGTGCAGGCCGAGGCCTACGACTATCCCGAGTCGTTCTTCGCCAAGCGCGTGCATCGCCAGCGGCGCCAGGGACCGGACGCGCGCGAACTCGCCGAGGCGGTCGCGGCTCTGCGCGCGGCGAGGAAGCCGCTCGTCGTCTGCGGCGGCGGCGTGCTCTATTCCCAGGCGGAACAGGAGCTGATGGCGTTCTGCGAGAAGCATGGCGTTCCGCTCGCCGAGACCCAGGCCGGCAAATCGGCGACGCCGGCCGACCATCCCCTTCATCTCGGCGCGATCGGCGTCACCGGAACCGGCGCCGCCAACGCGCGCGCTCAAGAAGCCGACGTCGTGCTGGCGGTCGGCACGCGCCTCGCCGATTTCACCACCGGGTCCTGGGCGCTGTTCAAGAATCCCGAGCGCCGCTTCATCGGCCTCAACGTCCAGCCGTTCGACGCCGCAAAGCACCGCGCGCTGCCCCTGGTGAGCGACGCGCGGCTTGGGCTGGCCGCGCTCGACGCGGCGCTCGGCGACTGGACGGCGCCCGCCCAATGGCGCGAGGCGGCGGCGCAAGGCAAGGCGCAATGGCTGGCGACCGCGGAGCGCTATCGCGCCGCGACCAATGCAGTGGCGCCGACCGACGCCCAGGTGCTCGGCGCCTTGCAGCGCGCCGGCTCAGCCAGCGACGTCGTGGTCTGCGCGGCCGGCGGCATGCCCGGCGAATTGCACAAGCTCTGGCAGGCCGGCGCGCCGCTCGGCTATCACGTCGAATACGGCTATTCCTGCATGGGCTACGAGATCGCCGGCGCAATCGGCGTCAAAATGGCGCTTCCGAAACGCGAGGTGATCGTCGTCGTCGGCGACGGCTCCTATCTCATGATGAATTCGGAAATCGCCACCTCGGTGATGCTCGGCTGCAAGCTGATCGTCGTCGTCAACGACAACCGCGGCTTCGGCTGCATCAACCGCCTGCAGATGGCGACCGGCGGCGAATCCTTCAACAATCTTCTGCGCGACGCGCGCCACGAAGTCCTGCCGGCGATCGATTTCGTCGGCCATGCCCGCGCCTTGGGCGCGCAAGCCGTGAAGGTCGATTCGATCGCCGAACTGGAGAGCGCGTTCGCGCGCGCGCGCGCGGCCCCGTCGACGCAGGTCATCATCATCGAAACCGACCCGATCGCCTCCACCGACGCCGGCGGCGCTTGGTGGGACGTCGCCGTGCCCGCGGCGTCGGAGCGCCCGCAGGTCGCCACGGCGCGCCAGGACTATGAGAAGCAGCTGGAAGCGCAGCGTTTAGGGGATTGAGGATGACGATTCGTCTCGGAGTGAACCCGATCGGCTGGTCGAACGACGATCTTACCGAAATCGGCGGCGACATCCCGCTCGAGACCTGCCTCGCCGAAGCGAGAGAGGCCGGCTTCGAGGGCATGGAGAAGGGCAACAAATTGCCCAACGACGGCGCCGCGCTCAAGGCCAAGCTCGCCGAGTTCGGCCTCGTTTTCGTCGGCGGCTGGCACTCGACCGAATTGCTGCGCCGCTCTGCGCGCGAGGAGTTCGAGAACGCGAAGGCCCACATCGCGATGACGAGGGGCGCCGGGGCCGACGTGATGATCGCGGCGGAATGCTCCAACACGATCCACGGCAATCGAGCCCAGCCGCTCTCGAAGCGCCCGAAGCTGGCTACAGGCGACTGGACGGAGTTCGGCGCGCGGATGACGGAGTTCGCGAGCCGCGTCGCCGACGACGGTCTGAAGCTCTGCTATCATCACCACATGGGCACGGTCGTGCAATCCGAGGCCGACATCGACGCCTTCATGGGGGCGACCAAGGCGCCCGTGCATCTGCTGCTCGACACCGGCCACGCGACTTGGGGCGGCTCGGCCCCCGCCGCGCTCGCCCGTCGCTATCGCGACCGAATCGGGCACGTGCATTGCAAGGACGTGCGCGAGGCGAAGATGAAAGAGGCCAACGCGAAGGACCTGAGCTTCCTCGACGCGATCATCGGCCTCGGCTCGGAACTGGGCGTCTACACCGTGCCCGGCGATGGCATGGTGGACTTCGCAGCGGCGTTCCGCGAACTCAAGGGCTATTCGGGCTGGGCGATCATCGAAGCCGAACAGGACCCGAAAAAAGCGCCGACGCTGCCTTACGCCAAGAAGGGCGTGGCGCATTTGCGCGCGGCGCTGCGCGAAAGCGGGTTCGGCTGAGACGACGCGAAGGAGCGATCATGGCGCATTCGAATCTGCTCGTTCATCCCAGTCTGTCCGCCGACGGCGTGCGGCACCGGATCACGCCGCGAAGCGCGGGTTGGCGCTATGTCGGATTCGAGACGCGCGCGATGAAGCGCGGCGCGCAGGTTACGACGCCAACCGGCGAGCGGGAAATCTGCGTCGTCATCCTCTCCGGCAAGGCGCGGGTGAAATCAGGAGATTTCGATTCCGGCGTGATCGGCGAGCGCGCCGACGTGTTCTCGGGTCTGCCCTGGTCGGTCTATGCGCCTGCGCATGCCAGCGTCGCGATCGAGGCGGTCGAGGATTGCGAACTCGCGATTTGCTCGGCGCCGGCGGTCGGCCGATATCCTGCGCGGGTCATCGCGCCGAGCGACGTGGAAACCCTGACGCGCGGCCAGGGAACGAACGCGCGCCGCATCCGCAATATCCTGCCGGAGACCGCGGAGGCGGAAAGCCTGCTGGTGGTCGAAGTCATCACGCCGGGGGGCCATTGGTCGAGCTATCCCCCGCATAAGCACGACCGCGACGCCCTGCCCGACGAATCCTATCTCGAGGAAACCTATTATCACCGCCTCTCGCCGCCACAGGGTTTTGCGCTGCAACGCGTCTACACTGACGATCGCAGCCTCGACGAGACGATGGCGGTCGGCGACCGCGACGTCGTGCTGGTGCCGCGCGGCTATCACCCTGTCGGCGCGCCGCACGGCTATGACCTCTACTATCTCAACACCATGGCGGGCCCGAAGCGCATATGGCGCTTCCACAACGACCCCGCGCACGAATGGCTGATGACGTGACGATTTATACCGGCGGCAGAATATAATTACTCGTCATGGCCGGGCTTGTCCCGGCCATCCACGCCGTCGAGCCGCCGCTTCGCAAGACGATAAGCCGGGCAGTCCCAGCCTCTTCCTGATGAGTGAAATCAGCTTCACCGCGTGGATGGCCGGGACAAGCCCGGCCATGACGACGGTCAATTGTTTCGACCGCTGGCATTCTTCGGCGCGACAAACGCTTCACCGCGCCTCGGCGCCGCAGGCGTCGACGACGCTCTTGAGCCGCTTGCGCTCGTCCTCGCCGCCCTGCCCGCGCGCTACGCCGAGCGACAGGCCGGCCGCTCCCGCGCGATCCGCGACGCAGGCGCAGGCCTTGGCGCAGGCCGCGAGTTCGCCGCCGGCCTCGACGCAGGCCGGCCGGCATGCCGCGAGATAGGACTCGCGCTCCTGCCGCGCCGCGAGTCCGGTCAGGTTCGCCAGCGCGAACAACGCCGCGAACAGGATCGGCTGATGCGCGAGATAGATCGCGAGGCTGTGGCGACCGGCGAAGGCGAGCGCGCGGCCCGGGATCGCCGCTGGGCGCCAAAGCGCCACGGCCGAGCGCGCCAGCCGCGAAAGAAAAAGGCGCGCGAGCGCGAGGCCGAGGAGAACCACGCCCGCCCAGGGCAAGAGCGGGCGCCAATCCAGGCTGGCCGGCGCGACGGTTCCCAGGCCGAGCCAGATCAGCGCGGGGGAATTGAAGCTCTCGCTCGTCAACGCCAGCGGCGCCGCCAGCGCCAGCGCGCCCGCCGCCAAAGCCGCCCAGGCTGGCGCGCCGACGAACGGCGCCGCGATCAGGCTGGCGATCGCGATGCAATGAAGAATGCCGAACAGGATCGGCTCGTCGCGGTCGAGAAGAAAGGTCGCGAGCGTCACCAGCAACGCCGCGCCGGCTATCGTTGCGAAGCGGCGCGCGAAGGCGGCGCGGCGCAGCCCGTGGGGATGGGCCAGCGCGAGCGAGACGCCGACCAGCGCCAGAAACGCGCTCGCGACGCCATGAGAAAGCAGCCGCATCGCCGGCGCAAAGGGCAGGCTCGCCGGAACCAGGCCGAAATGAGCGAGATCCCAAATCAGGTGGTAGACGCCCATCCCGACGAGCGAGAGCCCGCGCGCGACGTCGATCGCCGCGATGCGCCCGAGCTTCGTCGGCTCGCTTATTAGCTCTTTGTCCCGCATCGCCCCCGCCGAATCCGTCGCCGGACCTTACAGCGGATTGCGCGCAGCGAGGACGCTGGAACCAATATTTCAACAGGCCTTCGTTGTACGCGAGGCGCCCGCACAGCTCGCCTCGCGCCATTCCTTCACGCCTCGCGCTAGAGCGCTCGGACGTTAGGCTGAATCGGGAGGGATTCCCAAATCGACGCGGCTCTGATTCAACCTGCTGGCTGGATGGAGGCCAGCGGGGATGGCTGGAGCTTACTCTCAGGATTTGCGCG
>JBEKGN010000037.1:0-38194 GCA_050012775.1 Roseiarcus sp. | reverse complement strand
ACGTTCTTCGCCAAATCGAGCCCGATGATGCTAACATTCTCCATGGACGCCTCTCCTCTTGTCGCGGTCCTAAACACCACGACCTTGGCACATCGATGCCGTCGGAGGGGCGTCCACCCCATCGGCGTGGAATTTGAGTCTGACTCGTATGCGCCCGTCTTGCCCCCTGGAAAGGGCCCGCCTGACGGACCGCGGCCCAAACGCTTTTCGAGAAATTCCGCCAAAGCCGTCGGCGCGGCTCAAGCATCGTTCGCTCTGCGACCGCTGCTCAGTGGATACGCGGCAGCGAGAGACGGCGCGCCAGCGTGGTTCGCGCCCGCCTTGCGCCCCCAACAGCGTCCTTGAGATTGGCCGACGCCGCGGCGACCGCCGATATGCCAATAACATCAGATTGTTGAATGGCTCCCCGAGCAGGACTCGAACCTGCGACCATTCGATTAACAGTCGAATGCTCTACCAGCTGAGCTATCGGGGATCAGGCCGGATGCGAGGGCGCGATATAGCAGAAATTCGCGCGATGAAAAGCTCCAAATTCGCAATATCGTCGTCGGCCCTTGCCGCCGCGCGGTCGCGGCGCCACTCTTCGCGCCATGCTCGATCCCCGCCGCTGCTGCGAATTGCTGACGCCCGCCGAAATGGCCGAGGCCGATCGGCTGACGATCGCCGGCGGCGTTGCGGGCATCGCGCTGATGGAGCGCGCCGGCGCCGCCGTCGCCGACGAAGCGGCGCGTTGGGCGCCGAGCGCGGGCCAGGTCGCGGTGCTATGCGGGCCGGGCGGCAACGGCGGCGACGGCTTCGTCGCCGCGCGGCTTCTGACGCAACGCGGCTATCGCGTCAGCCTCGGCCTCCTGGGCGAGCGCGCGGCGCTGCGCGGCGACGCCGCGCTGGCGGCGGCGCGCTGGCAGGGGCCGGTCGCGCCCGCCGAGGCGCTCGATCTCGGCGCCGCCGATCTCGTCGTCGACGCTCTCTTCGGCGCCGGCCTCTCGCGCGATCTCGACGGCGCGGCGCTTGCCTGCGTCGAGGCCGTCAACGCCTTCGCGCGCGGCGGCAAGCCGGTGCTCAGCGTCGACGTCCCCTCCGGGGTCGACGGCGAGACCGGCGCCGTGCGCGGCTTGGGCGTCGAAGCGAGCGCCAGCGTCACCTTCTTTCGTCTGAAGCCGGGCCATCTGCTGCTGCCGGGCCGCGCTTTGTGCGGACGTCTGGCGCTGGCGGAAATCGGCAGCGCGGCGAGCGCGCTGCGGACAATCGCGCCGCGCGCTTATCTCAACGCGCCGGCGATCTGGCTTTGCGCGCTGCCTCGCCCCGGCGCGGCTTCGCACAAATATTCGCGCGGCGCCGCGCTGGTCCTCTCCGGCGCCGCGCATCGCACCGGCGCGGCGCGGCTGGCGGCGCGCGCCGCCCTGCGGGTCGGGGCAGGGCTCGTCACGCTCGCCAGCCCGCCCGACGCGGTTCTCGTCAACGCCGCCCATTCGACGGCGGTGATGGTCGCGCCGTTCTTCGGCCTCGCGGGTTTCTCGGCGCTGCTCGCCGACCCCAGGCGCAACGCCGTTCTCATCGGTCCCGGCGCCGGCGTCGGCGACGCGACGCGCGCCCTCGTCGCGGCGGCCTTGGGCGAGCCGAGCGCGGCGGCGCGCGCGATCGTGCTCGACGCCGACGCGCTGACGAGTTTTTCCGGCGATGCGGCGAGCCTCGCCGTCCTGATCGCCCAGCAGCGTCGCGCGACCATCCTCACGCCGCACGAAGGGGAGTTTTCCCGGCTGTTCCGCGGCCGTCCGGAAATCCTCGGGCAGCCGAGCAAGCTGGCGCGCGCCCGCGCCGCCGCCGCGGCGCTGAACGCGGTCGTCGCCCTGAAGGGTTCCGACACTGTGGTCGCGGCGCCCGACGGGCGCGCTGCGATCGGCTTCGATCTGCCGCCGAATCTCGCCACGGCCGGCTCCGGCGATGTCCTCGGGGGCTTCGCCTGCGGCCTCCTCGCGCAGGGGATGCCGGCGTTCGAAGCCGCCAGCGCGGCGGTCTGGCTGCACGGCGCCTGCGCGCGGGCGTTTGGGCCGGGCCTCATCGCTGAGGATTTGCCGGAGGCGCTGCCGGGCGTGCTGCGATCCCTGTTCGGCGAATGAGGAAGCGCCGTCCGGCGCCAATCGACCGGAAACCGCATCACCCCACCTGGAACCAGCCGATCACGCCGGCGGCGCGGTGTTCCGGGATCGCCGATCCGATCGGCCATTTGCCGGGATTGTCGGCGACGAAGGCGATGTGGACGGTCCGGCCCGGCGCGACGAGGACGGTGTCGCGCCAATAGGGCTCCCAGCCGTCGTCGAGCGCGTGCAGCAGGCGCCCGACATGGCCGCCGAGGCGCATCGCCTGGGTCACGGCGGTCTTGTTGGCGAAGCCGAGCGTGACCGGGGCCCCGCGCGGGACGGCGAACGACGGCTTGGCGCCCCAATCCGAAAAGCTCGCGCCGTTGATCGCGAAGGGCGCCGCGCCGCCGCCGGAAATCGTCAGATCGAAGCGCGTTGCGCGCGCCAGATCGATCTCGGCGGGCAGCAGCGGATTGGCGGCCAGACCCGCGATGGCGGGGCGCGCGGCGAGCGCCTCGCCCTTGGCCTCGAAAACCGCCATCGGCCGGTCGAGCTCGCCGGGAACCGCCGCCGCCTCGCCGCCGCGCAGGATGAAGCCGACCGCGGCGCCGGCCTCGCGCGGCATGTCGAACATCAATTCGAAGCGTGCGCCGGGCCCCATGGGAAAGACGTTGCGCAACGGTTCGAACGGCTCGCTCGGCTGGCCGTCGACCGCGACGATCAGCGGCTTGACCCCCGTGACGCCGATCGACATGACGCGCGCGGTCGCCGCATTGGCCAGCCGGAGGCGGATGCGCGCGCCGGGCGCGGGGGTCAATGTCAGCGGCGCCGGCGCCGCATTGGCGGTCAGAAGCGCGCCCAGCCGCCCGGCGGCGCGGGCGACGGCGGAATCGGAAAAATCGTCCTTGATCTCCCCCTTTTCGTCGAGCCGCCAGTCCGCGAGGACGACGATCGCCTCCAGATCCGCCGCGGGCGGACTCGCCTCCTCGACGACGATCGGGCCGAAGAGCCCGCTTCCGATCTGCCGCGCGGTCGCGCCGCCGGCGTCGGGATGATAGAGGTTGAAGCCGGAATCGGGCGGCGTGAAGCGAATGTCGAGACTGGCGCCCGGCGCGGTCGGCGGTTGCGTCAGACCGCCGATTCCCGCCACGGCGTTCGCCGCTCGCAGGCCGGGAAAGCTCAGCGTCGTGCCTTCGTCGAGACGGTTGACCAGCCGCAGCTTCAGCTCCTCGCCCTTGCGCAGGCGCAGCGCCGGGCCGGGCGAGGCGCCATTATAAGATAAGAGTCGCGTCGCCGGCGCCGGCGGGGCCGCGAACCAAGCCGACGCGGCAGCGGCCTCGAGAAGACGAAAGCCGTCCGGCGGCGCCGGCGCCTGCGCGAGCGCGGCGCGCCCCCAAGCCCAAAAGCTCGCCGCGACGCCGCCGCCGAGCAACGCGCGCCGGGTTGCGCCCAAACGTTTCACGCTCATGCCCGGCCGCCCGTCGAGGCCTGCGCCATTTCGGGACGTCGCTCCCGGCGCCGCTTTTGCGGGCGCGCAGCTTCGTCCCTAGCGCCGCGGCGCCGTCGCGGGACAGACGTTTGGAGCCGTTCCATGCGCAAATTCATCGCATTCCCTGGCCTGGTCCTCGGTCTCGCACTCGTCGCGATTTTCGCGGCCTGCTCGCAATTCATAGACAACGGCTCCGGCGGCGCAACGGCCCTGACGCTCGCGGGCGGGCTTTTCACCATCGCGCTGGCGGCCTGCATCAAGGATTGATCGGCCGCGCCGGGCTCGGGGGCCGTGCATTTTTCTGTGGCGCGCGCGGCGCAAGCTGATATAGACCGCGCCCGAAGCAGACCAGCCTCTCCTGCGGAGCGCGCGGGATGCGGGCGTGGCGGAACTGGTAGACGCGCCGGATTTAGGTTCCGGTGACCCAAAGTCGTGGGGGTTCGAGCCCCTCCGCCCGCACCATCTTCGCTCGGGCGCATCGCAGCCCTCCGCTTCGGGGGTTCTCTAGGGTTCGATCGGCGCGTGCGGCGCGGCCGCGTATTAGGCTTTTGATATAGGGCGGTTTGAAATGCAGGTCACGGAGACGCTGAGCCAGGGGCTCAAGCGCGAATACAACATCGTTCTCTCGGCGAGCGATCTCGCCTCGCGCCTCGACGCGCAGCTCGCCGATCTCAAGACGAAGGTGAAGATCAACGGCTTTCGTCCGGGCAAGGTGCCGGTCGCGCATCTCAAGCGCGTCTACGGCCGCTCGGTGATGAGCGATGTCGTGCAGGAGGCGATCAATTCCGCCAACAAGCAGATCGTGGACGACAACGGCCTGCGCCTCGCCCAGGAGCCCAAGATCGAGCTGCCGACCGACAAGGACGCGATCGAGGCGGCCCTCGAGGCGCGCGGCGACCTCAATTTCAAGGTCGCGATCGAGGTGCTGCCGAAATTCGAGGTCGGCGAGTTTTCCGATCTGACGCTCGAGCGGCCGGTCGCCGACGTCGAGGAAAGCGAAGTCGAGGCCGCGCTCCAGCGCCTCGCCCAGGATCGGCGCGTCTATGCCGACAAGCCCGAGGGGGCCAAGGCCGAGAATTTCGATCGCGTCACGGTCGATTTCGTCGGCACGATCAAGGGCGAGCCTTTCGAGGGCGGCGCCAGCGAGGGCATCGAAGTGGTGCTCGGCTCCAACACCTTCATTCCCGGCTTCGAGGAACAGCTCCTCGGAGCGGTCGCGGGCGAGCGGCGCGCGGTCCAGGCGACGTTTCCCGAGGCCTATGCGGTGCGCAAGCTCGCCGGGCAGAAGGCCGATTTCGACGTGACCGTGAAGGCGGTCGCGGCGCCGGAGCCCTTCGCCGTCGACGACGAATTCGCCAAGAGCCTGGGCGCGGAAAGCCTCGATCAGATCAAGCGGACGCTGCGCGAGCGCATCGGCGCCGATTACGCCCGCGCTTCGCGCGAGAAGGTCAAGCGCAAGTTGCTCGACGCGCTCGCGGCGCGCTATTCGTTCGAAGTGCCGGAGGGCCTCGTCAGTCAGGAGTTCGCCTCGATTTGGGCGCAGGTCGAGCGCGAGCAACAGGCCTCGGGCCGCACGTTCGCCGACGAAAACACCACCGAGGAGGCGGCGCGCGCGGAATATCTGGGCATCGCCGAGCGGCGCGTTCGCTTGGGGCTGCTGCTCGCTGAAGTCGGCGCCAAGGCCGACGTCAAGATCGGCGACGAGGAAATGACGCAGGCGCTCGTCGCGCGCGCCCGCGCCTTCCCCGGCCAGGAAAAACAGGTCTGGGACTTCTACCGCAACAATCAGCAGGCGCTGGCCGAACTGCGGGCGCCCATCTACGAGGAAAAGGTCGTCGACCACATCCTCGGCCTCGCCAAGGTCGAGGACCGCAAGGTCACGGCCAAGGAACTGCTGCAAGCCGACGACGACGAAGTCGCGGTGAAATAGGCGCCCGCGCTTTCGCCTTCCCAAAGGGGCGCTCGATCGCGCCCCTTTCACAATGGCGACGACGCCCCTATCTTACAGCTTTGCGACGCCGACTGATTCCCTGAAAGCGAGACCCATGCGCGATCCCGTCGATTATTACACCAACCAACTCGTTCCGATCGTCATCGAGCAGTCGGCGCGGGGTGAGCGCTCGTTCGACATTTTTTCGCGCCTGTTGCGGGAGCGCATCATTTTCGTGGTTGGGGGCATCGAGGACGGCTCGGCCTCGCTGGTCGTCGCGCAATTGCTGTTTCTCGAGGCGGACAATCCCAAGAAAGAGATCGCGATGTACATCAACTCGCCGGGCGGCGTGGTGAGCGCCGGCTTGTCGATCTACGACACGATGCAATTCATCCGGCCGAAGGTGACGACGATGTGCATCGGCCAGGCCGCCTCGATGGGCTCGCTGCTGCTGTGCGCCGGCGAGAAGGGCATGCGCTACGCGTTGCCCAATTCGCGCGTCATGGTCCACCAGCCCTCGGGCGGCTTCCAAGGGCAGGCGTCCGACATCCAGCGCCACGCGGAGGACATCCTCAAGGTGAAGCGGCGCCTCAACGAGATCTACGTCGCTCACACCGGGCAAAGCTACGAGGCGATCGAGCGGACGCTGGATCGTGACCATTTCATGTCGGCCGAAGAGGCCAAGGGTTTCGGAATTATCGACGAGGTCGTCTCCAAGCGCGCGAGCGAGCCGGAAGAGGCGAAACCGATCTGATAAGAGCGCCTTAGCGAGGCGCCGGAGCGTTCGAATCGGACAAGGGAGCGCTCGCCCGCGCCGCTTGCGGCGGGGGGCGGAGGAGCGTTGGACTTGATTTTGCGTGGCGATTGGTGGTTGCTTGTCGCCAAGGCCGTGCTTCCGGATCGCCGGCGTCGAGCGTATGGCGGGTTGCGCGTCGGGCGGGGGCGGAGCGGACACGTCCGGCGCTACGGTTTGTTAGGATGCTTTATCTACGCTGTGCAGTCGGGCGTCCGCTGAATCGCATCGACGGGAGCAGCCGGAACGGAGAATGACAATGGCCAAGGCCGAAGGCGACGCCAAGAGCACGCTGTATTGCTCTTTCTGTGGCAAGAGCCAGCATGAGGTGCGCAAGCTCATCGCCGGTCCGACCGTGTTCATTTGCGACGAATGCGTCGAATTGTGCATGGACATCATCCGCGAGGAGAGCAAGACCGCGCTCGTCAAGAGCAAGGACGGCATTCCGACGCCGCGCGAAATCTGCAAGGTCCTCGACGATTACGTGATCGGCCAGCCCCAAGCCAAGCGCGTGCTCTCCGTCGCGGTGCACAATCATTACAAACGCCTCAATCACGCCACCAAGCACAGCGACGTCGAACTCGCCAAGTCGAACATCCTGCTGATCGGGCCGACGGGCTCGGGCAAGACCTTGCTCGCCCAGACTCTCGCGCGCATCCTCGACGTGCCCTTCACCATGGCCGACGCGACGACCCTGACCGAGGCGGGCTATGTCGGCGAGGACGTCGAGAACATCATCCTGAAATTGCTGCAGGCGTCCGACTACAACGTCGAGCGCGCGCAGCGCGGCATCGTCTACATCGACGAAATCGACAAGATCAGCCGCAAGTCGGACAATCCGTCGATCACGCGCGACGTGTCGGGCGAGGGCGTGCAGCAGGCGCTGCTCAAGATCATGGAGGGCACGATCGCCAGCGTGCCTCCGCAGGGCGGGCGCAAGCATCCGCAGCAGGAATTCCTGCAGGTCGACACCACCAACATCCTGTTCATTTGCGGCGGCGCGTTTTCGGGCCTCGAACGCATCATCTCGGCGCGCGGCAAGGGAACGTCGATCGGTTTCGCCGCCAAGGTCCAGTCGCCGGACGATCGGCGCACCGGCGAGGTGTTCCGCCATGTCGAGCCCGAGGATCTGCTCAAGTTCGGCCTGATCCCGGAATTCGTCGGCCGCCTGCCGGTCATCGCGACGCTCGAGGATCTCGACGAGGACGCGCTGAAGAAGATCCTGACCGAGCCGAAGAACGCGCTCGTCAAGCAATATCAGCGCTTGTTCGAAATGGAGAACACCGACCTCACCTTGCAGGACGAGGCGCTGACCGTCATCGCCAAGAAGGCGATCGAGCGGCGCACGGGCGCGCGCGGACTGCGCTCGATCATGGAGGGCATTTTGCTCGACACGATGTTCGATCTTCCCGGCCTCGACGGGGTCGAGCAAGTGGTGATCGGGCCCGAAGTGGTCGAGGGCAAGGCAAGGCCGCTCTACATCTATTCCGAGCGCGCCGAGAAGGTGGGCTGAACGAAGGTCCGCGCGGAAGAATGGGCGCCTTTGACGCTTGAAACTCGCGCGGCGAGCCGCCATCTTGCTCGGTGACGGTTTTTGCGTCGGTACGCGATGCGGACTCTGTTAAGCGTCAAAGCGCGGGCGCGGGATTTTGATCCCGGCCGGCGTAGGGAGGCGAAATTCGGCGCCGGTTTGATCTGGGTCGGGACTCGTCGGCTGATTGACGTTTCAAGCTCGGGGCGGCGTTTTGCCCGCGCCCGGGTCACAAAGAAACAGGATCGTCCATGACCAGCACCCGCAAGACTATCACCCCTGGTTCGCTCGGAACCTATCCGGTTTTGCCGCTGCGCGACATCGTCGTGTTCCCGCACATGATCGTGCCTCTGTTCGTGGGACGCGAAAAGTCGATTCGCGCCCTCGAGGAAGTGATGAAGGCGGACAAGCCGATTCTGCTCGCCACGCAGATGAACGCGGCCGACGACGACCCCGCGACCGACGCGATCTTCGCCACCGGCACGTTGGCCAAAGTCCTGCAACTGCTGAAGCTGCCCGACGGCACGGTGAAGGTTCTCGTCGAAGGCGATTCGCGCGCTCGAATCAAAGCGTATCTGCCGACCGAGGGCTATTACGAGGCGGAAGCCGAGGCGGTGGCGGACGACCCGATCGATCCGATCGAGGCGGAGGCGTTGTCGCGCTCGGTCGTGTCCGAGTTCGAGAATTACGTGAAGCTCAACAAGAAGATTTCGCCCGAGGTCGTCTCGGCCGTCACGCAGATCGAGGATTACGGCAAGCTCGCCGACACGATCGCCTCGCATCTGGCGGTCAAGCTCGCCGACAAGCAGGCGATTCTCGAGATCCATTCGATCGTCAAGCGCTTCGAGAAGTGCCTGGGCCTGATGGAGAGCGAAATCTCGGTTCTGCAGGTCGAGAAGCGCATCCGCACGCGCGTCAAGCGCCAGATGGAGAAGACGCAGCGCGAGTACTATCTCAACGAGCAGATGAAGGCGATCCAGAAGGAACTCGGCGACGAGGACGGCAAGGACGAAATGTCCGAGCTCGAGGATCGCATCAAGAAGACCAAGCTCACCAAGGAAGCGCGCGACAAGGCGCTGGGCGAAGTGAAGAAGCTGCGTCAGATGTCGCCGATGTCGGCCGAAGCGACGGTGGTGCGCAACTACCTCGATTGGCTGCTGTCGATTCCGTGGCAGAAGAAGTCGAAGATCAAGAAGGATCTGCCCGCCGCGCAGGCGCTGCTCGACGCCGATCATTTCGGCCTCGACAAGGTCAAGGAACGCATCGTCGAGTATCTGGCGGTGCAGCAGCGCGCCAACAAGCTGACCGGGCCGATTCTTTGCCTCGTCGGCCCTCCCGGCGTCGGCAAGACCTCGCTCGGCAAATCGATCGCCAAGGCGACGGGGCGGGAATTCGTGCGGATGTCGCTCGGCGGCGTGCGCGACGAAGCGGAAATTCGCGGCCATCGCCGCACTTACATCGGCTCGATGCCCGGCAAGGTCATCCAGTCGATGCGCAAGGCGAAGACCTCCAACCCGCTCTTCCTGCTCGACGAGATCGACAAGATGGGCATGGATTTCCGCGGCGATCCGTCGTCGGCGTTGCTCGAGGTGCTCGATCCCGAGCAGAACGCGTCGTTCAACGACCATTATCTCGAGGTCGACTACGATCTCTCGGGCGTGATGTTCGTGACCACCGCCAATACGCTCAACATCCCGCCGGCGCTGATGGACCGCATGGAGATCATCCGCATCGCCGGCTATACGGAGGACGAGAAGGTCGAAATCGCCAAGCGGCACCTGCTTCCCAATTCGATGGTCAAGCACGGCCTCGACGCGAAGGAGTGGGTCGTCGAGGACAGCGCGCTGATGGAGCTGGTGCGCCGCTACACGCGCGAGGCGGGCGTGCGCAACCTCGAACGCGAGATCTCCAATCTCGCGCGCAAGGCGGTGAAGGACATCCTCACCAACAAGAAGAAGAAGATCGTGGTCTCCGCGGCCAACGTCGCCGAATATCTCGGCGCGCCGAGATACCGTTACGGCGAGATCGAGGCGGACGATCAGGTCGGACTGGTGACGGGTCTCGCCTGGACGGAAGTCGGCGGCGAGCTGTTGACGATCGAAGGCGTGATGATGCCGGGCAAGGGACGCATGACCGTGACCGGCAACCTGAAGGACGTGATGAAGGAGTCGATTTCGGCGGCGGCGTCCTACGTGCGCTCGCGCGCGGTCGATTTCGGCATCGAGCCGCCGTCGTTCGATCGGCGCGACATCCATGTCCACGTTCCCGAAGGCGCGACGCCGAAGGACGGGCCGTCGGCGGGCGTGGCGATGGCGACGGTCATCGTCTCCATGCTCACGGGCATTCCCGTTCGGCGCGACATCGCCATGACGGGCGAGATCACCTTGCGCGGCCGCGTGCTGCCGATCGGCGGCTTGAAGGAGAAGCTGCTGGCGGCGCTGCGCGGGGGCATCAAGAAGGTGTTGATCCCCGAGGACAACGCCAAGGATCTCGCTGATATCCCGAGTTCCGTGAAGAACGGCCTCGAGATCGTTCCGGTGTCGCGGATGGAGGAAGTGCTGGCTCACGCGCTGGTGCGCCAGCCGAAGGCCATCGAATGGGATGAGAGCGCCAAGGCCGTCGTGGCGCCCCCGGCCGCCGATGACGAGGGCGCCGGAATCCTCGCGCACTAAAGTCGAGGCGACCGGCGCAGATTGGGCGCCGTGCGAAAAAAGAGCCGCGAATCCCCCCCGGATTCGCGGCTTTTTTGCATTCAAGCGCCTCGAATCGCCGGGAAGACCTATATTTTTGTGGGTCAAACCTCGGCAGAGCCTTGCTTTTGCGCGGCCAATTGGCGAGCAATGATATCACCTCGGGCGTCGATTCGCCGAAGCGGGCGACGGCCGGCTTCAGGCAATTGACGGGGAGAAAGCGCGCGACGTCGCGGTTACGTCGAAACAGGCAAAGGAGAGGCCAAATGAACAAACTCGAGCTCGTCGAGCACATCGCAAAAGAAGCGGAATTGACCAAGGTGAGCGCCGCCGCGGCGCTGGAAGCCACTCTCGACGGCATCGCCAAGTCGCTCAAGAAGGGCGACGAAGTGCGACTGGTCGGCTTCGGCACGTTCTCGGTGCGCGAACGCGCCGCCGGCAAGGGCCGCAACCCGGCGACCGGCAAGGAAATCAAGATTCAGGCTTCGAAGAACGCCCGTTTCAAGGCCGGCGCCGCGCTCAAGGCGAGCCTGAACAAGAAGGCCGTCAAGAAATAAGCGCAAATCGGCGCGGCCGAAGAGCGGCGCGATCGACGTGTCTCCAGGGCGGCCCCAGGCCGCCCTTTTCATTGATCGCCATGACGTCGGATCGGACACGTCGGATCAGACTTGGCCTGCGAAGCGCGACTGTGTAGGTTGCTCCGCGCGACGCGCGGCGCCGCGAAATTCAAGGGCGGTTAGCTCAGTTGGTAGAGCATCTCGTTTACACCGAGAGGGTCGGCGGTTCGAGCCCGTCACCGCCCACCAGCCGGCGTCAAGGCGAGGGAGTCCTCGGGGCGGCGGCGCGCAAATTGCTGTGGGTCGCCGCGTTGCTCGCGCTGGCGTCGGGCGCGATCGGCGGCGCGGCCGCGCGGGCCGAACAAGCGCCGATGACGTTCCGCGCGGTCAGACTCGATACGCCGGATTGCGGCTTGAATTGTCCGGAGGTCATCGTCGCCGACGGCGTGATCGAGGAGGGCACGCCGCAGGCGTTCGTCGATTTCGCCAGAGACGCTTCCCTCTCGCAGAGGCTGCGAAGCGTCATCTTCATCAATTCGCCCGGCGGCAATGTCGTCGCTTCGATGGAGCTGGGAATCGCGTTTCGCCGCCTGCGTTCGGCGGCCATCGTCGCGGGATTCGCCTCGCAGGGCGGACGTTCCGGTCCGGTTTCCGGGCAGTGCCTGTCCGCCTGCGTCTACGCCCTCATGGGCGCGTTTCGGCGCGTCGTGCCGAGCGCGAGTCGCGTCGGCCTGCATCGCATGTCGATCGTTCAGCCCGAGGAGGGCGAAGCGCGCGGCGCCGCGTCCGGCAGGCGCGACTTGGCCGACCCTCGTCTCGTCGCCGTGCTGGCCAAATACGCGGCGCGCATGGGCGTCGATCCGGCCCTCGTCTGGTGCGCCGAATCGCTTTCGCCCGGCGTGCTCCATGTCCTCACCCCGCGCGAGATCGCGCGCTGGCGTCTGGGCGCGGCGCGATTGTGAGAACCCGGCGCGCGCGGGGGCGCCGTTCGCGCCCGCGTCGCCCTTGACTTGCGCGGCGCCGTGTCTTATCCGCTCAACGCCCTTATGGGGGAGTAGCTCAGTTGGTTAGAGCGCCGGCCTGTCACGCCGGAGGTCGCGGGTTCAAGTCCCGTCTCTCTCGCCATTTTTCCCCTTGATCGAAATCACCGCGCCGCTGCCGCTCAATTGCGCCATTCACCCCTGGCGGCGACAATTTGCCCCTAAGGATTGATCGCTAAAAGCGGGTTTCGCCTTGCGTGGTTCGCTGCGCTGCGATAGGCCTTCGCCAGTTCGCTTCGCGTCGCGGCCGGGATGACCGCTCGGCGCGTCGCGTGAGGCCGGGCGGCTCGCCGCCGATCGTCATGTCCAGCGGAGGCTCCGTGCCGAGTCTGATCACCGACTACCTGCCGCTCGTCGTCTTCATCGCGCTCTCCGCGCTGATCGGCGTCGCCTTGCTGATCGCGCCGTTCATCGTCGCCTACAAGAACCCCGACCCGGAAAAGCTCTCGGCTTACGAATGCGGCTTCAATCCGTTCGACGACGCGCGCATGAAGTTCGACGTGCGCTTTTATCTCGTCTCGCTGCTGTTCATCATTTTCGATCTCGAAGTCGCGTTTCTGTTTCCCTGGGCGTTGGCCTTCCATGACATCGGCGCGTTCGGCTTCTGGTCGATGATCCTGTTCCTCGCCGTGCTGACCATCGGCTTCGTCTACGAATGGAACAAGGGAGCGCTGGAATGGGATTGAACGCCGGCCCCGTCGTCGCTCCGGCGCCGCGCGGAATTCTCGATCCTTCGACCGGCAAGCCGATCGGCGCCGACGATCCGTTTTTCGGCGCGATGAGCGATCGGCTCGCGGACAAGGGCTTCCTCGTCACCTCGACCGACGACCTCATCCAATGGGCGCGCACGGGCTCGCTGATGTGGATGACCTTCGGCCTCGCGTGCTGCGCGGTCGAGATGATGCAGCTCGTCATGCCGCGCTACGACTGCGAGCGCTTCGGCTTCGCGCCGCGCGGCAGCCCGCGCCAGTCCGACGTGATGATCGTGGCGGGCACGCTCACCAACAAGATGGCTCCGGCGCTGCGCAAGGTCTACGACCAGATGCCCGAGCCGCGCTACGTGATTTCGATGGGGTCGTGCGCCAACGGGGGCGGCTATTACCACTATTCCTATTCGGTGGTGCGCGGCTGCGACCGCATCGTCCCCGTCGACATCTATGTTCCCGGTTGTCCGCCGACCGCCGAGGCGCTGCTCTACGGCGTGCTGATGCTGCAAAAGAAGATCCGGCGCACCGGGACGATCGAGAGGTAATTGCCTTCTCCCCACGGCGAACGCGGAGCGTTCGTCCGGCGCGGGAGAAGGGGATACGCGAGGGGCAATGGACGACGCGTTGAAATCCATCGGCGACAGAGCCGTCGCGACGTTGCCGGGCGCCGTCATCGGCGCGCGTATGGCCTATGGCGAATTGACGCTGACGGCCGAGGCCGCGCGCATCGTCGAGGTCCTGACGTTCCTGCGCGACGACGCCGCTTGTCAGTTCATTTGTTTCACCGACCTCAGCGGCGCGGATTACCCCGAGCGCGAGAAACGCTTCGAGATCGTCTATCAACTGCTCTCGCCCAAGCTCAATCAGCGCGTCCGCGTCAAGATCGAGACCGACGAAGCGACGCCGGTTCCCTCCACGATTTCCGTCTTTCCCGCCGCCAATTGGTATGAGCGCGAAGTCTATGACTTTTTCGGCGTGCTGTTCGAAGGCCATCCGGACCTTCGCCGCATCCTGACCGATTATGGCTTCGACGGGCACCCCTTGCGCAAGGACTTTCCGATGACCGGCTTCGTCGAAGTTCGCTACGACGACGAGGAGAAGCGCGTTCGCTACGAGCCGGTGCAGCTCAGCCAAGAATTCCGGCAGTTCGATTTCCTGAGCCCGTGGGAGGGCGCGCCGCTGCCCGGCGACGAGAAGGCGAAGTAGGGGGACGTTGCGAATAGCGAATAGCGAATAGCGAATGGCGAATGGTGAACGGGGTGAGGTGTTGGGAGATGCGCGGATAAAGTCGTATCGGGATTTGCGGGTGTGGCAGGAAGCCATGGCCGTAGCGTCAGCCTGCTACGTCTTGACCAAAGCGTTTCCGAAAGACGAAATCTATGGGATGACCGCGCAAATTCGGCGCGCTGCGGTTTCGATAGCCGCGAACGTCGCTGAAGGACATGGCAGAGAAACCACGGGGTCGTTCGTACAGTTTTTGCGCATGTCGCAGGGATCGTTGAAAGAGTTGGAGACGCACTTGTTGTTAGCGGGACAAGTCCAGGTTGCGGAACCCTCGACGGTGGAGCCGATTCTCGTTCGATGTGAATCGCTGGGCCGTATGCTGCGTCGTTTGATTCGTTCATTGCAGGAAAAGTCCCGTGGGTTCGATGAAGAGGCAGGATCATGACGGCGAGCCATTCGCTATTCGCTACTCGCCATTCGCATAGCCCCGCGCATTCGGCCCCGCACCCCAGAGCGCTCCCATGACCGAGCAGAATCATCTTCGCAACTTCTCCATCAACTGGGGCCCGCAGCATCCGGCGGCGCACGGCGTGCTGCGCCTGGTGCTGGAGCTCGACGGCGAAGTCGTCGAGCGCGTCGATCCGCATATCGGCTTGCTTCATCGCGGCACCGAGAAGCTGATGGAGGCGCGCACCTATCTGCAGAACGTGCCCTATCTCGACCGCCTCGATTACGTCGCGCCGATGAACCAGGAGCACGCCTATGCGCTGGCGGTCGAGCGCTTGCTCGGCATCACGGTTCCGCGCCGCGGCCAGCTCATCCGCGTGCTCTACAGCGAGATCGGCCGCCTGCTTTCGCACATGCTCAGCATCACGACGTTCGCCAACGACGTCGGCGCGATTACGCCGCTGCTGTGGGGCTTCGAGGAGCGCGAAAAGCTGCTGGTGTTCTATGAGGCCGCGAGCGGCGCGCGCTTCCACGCGGCCTACTTCCGCCCGGGCGGCGTGCATCAGGACATTTCGGCCAAGCTGGTCGACGACATCGCCGCCTTCTGCGATCCCTACCTTCGGACGTGCGACGACCTGGAGACGCTGCTCACCGGCAATCGCATCTTCAAGCAGCGCACCGTCGACATCGGCGTCGTCAAGCTGGCGGACGCCTGGGCCTGGGGCTTTTCCGGCGTGATGGTGCGCGGCTCGGGCGCGCCCTGGGATTTGCGCAAGGCGCAGCCCTACGAGTGTTACGAGGAGATGGATTTCGACATCCCCGTGGGCAAGAACGGCGACTGCTACGACCGCTATCTCATCCGCATGGAGGAGATGCGCCAGGCCGTCAAGATCATGAAACAGTGCTGCGAGAAGCTGAACGCGGCCGGCGGCGAGGGGCCGGTTTCGACCGAGGACGGCAAGGTCGCGCCGCCCAAGCGCGCCGACATGAAGCGCTCGATGGAAGCGCTGATCCACCATTTCAAGCTCTACACCGAGGGCTATAAGGTTCCCGCCGGCGAGGTCTACGCGGCGGTCGAGGCGCCCAAGGGCGAGTTCGGCGTCTATCTCGTCTCCGACGGCACCAACAAGCCCTATCGCGTGAAGCTGCGCGCGCCGGGCTTCGCGCATCTGCAGACGATGGATTTCCTCTGCCGCAAGCACATGCTGGCGGACGTCAGCGCCATCCTCGGCTCGCTCGACATCGTGTTCGGCGAGGTCGACCGATGAGCGTCGTCGAATCGCTGAGGCGCCGCGCCGGCCTCCTCGCGGCGGGGTTTGTTTCGTTTCTCGCGGTCTTGGCGCTGATGCGCTGGTCGGGCGGGGAGCCGCTGGTTCAGCCTTCGGCCGACATCGGACTCGTCATCGGATTCATCTTCGTCGCCGCGTTTTTCGTCATGAACGACACGTATCGCCGGCGCGGGGGCACGGCGCGATGAGCGCCGCCCGCCTCGCTTTCGCGTCGGCTCGGCCGTCGGCGCGCGCTCTTGCGACGATCAAGAGACTCGCGACGATCAAAAGACTGGGGTTGCGCTAAATGTCCGTTCGCCGTCTTGCCGAGGTTCAGCCCGAGAGCTTCGAGTTCACGCCGGAAAATCGCGCGTGGGCGGAGAAGGAGATCGCCAAATATCCCGAGGGCCGTCAGGCCTCGGCGATCATTTCGCTGCTGTGGCGCGCTCAGGAGCAGAGCGGTTCTTGGCTGCCCAAGCCCGCGATCGAAAAGGTCGCGGACATTCTCGGCATGCCCTATATCCGCGCGCTCGAAGTCGCGACTTTCTACACGATGTTCAATTTGGAGCCGGTCGGGCGCCATCACGTGCAGCTGTGCGGCACGACGCCGTGCCAATTGCGCGGCGCCGATACGATCAGAAAAGTCTGCAAGAACCGCATCGGGGCGGAAAGACAAGTCAGCGCCGACGGCGCGCTGTCCTGGGTCGAGGTCGAGTGCCTGGGCGCCTGCTGCAACGCGCCGATGGTTCAGATCAACGACGATTATTACGAAGACCTGACGCCGGAGAGTTTCGCCGCGCTGCTCGACGACCTCGCGGCGGGACGCCCGGTGAAGATCGGATCGCAGACGGGGCGCGTCTCGTCCGAGCCGGACGGCGGGCTCACCGCGCTGACGACGCTCTATGGCGCCGACGGCAAGAGCCGGCCGGCGCCGGCGGAGGAACGCGGCGGCGGGACGATGGGCGTCGCCGCGCAAGCGCCGGCCAAGGCGTGAAGACGGGATTTTGAGCGATGCTTGAGGACAAAGACCGCATCTTCACCAATCTCTACGGCCTCGGCGACCGCGGCCTGAAGGGCGCGCGCGCGCGCGGCAATTGGGACGGGACCAAGGCGATCATCGACAAGGGCCGCGACTGGATCGTCACCGAGATGAAGTCCTCGGGCCTGCGCGGGCGCGGCGGGGCGGGCTTTCCCACCGGCCTCAAATGGTCGTTCATGCCCAAGGTCGTCGATCCCAAGCGTCCGCACTATCTCGTCGTCAACGCCGACGAATCGGAGCCGGGCACCTGCAAGGATCGCGAAATCCTGCGCAACGATCCGCATACGCTGGTCGAGGGCTGCCTCCTCGCCTCCTTCGCGATGGGCGCCAACGTCGCTTACATCTACGTGCGCGGCGAATATATTCTCGAACGCAAGCGCCTTCAGGCCGCCGTCGACGAGGCCTACGCGGCCAGGCTGATCGGCAAGGACAACGTCCACGGCTGGCCGTTCGACCTCTATGTCCATCACGGCGCGGGCGCCTATATCTGCGGCGAAGAGACGGCGATGCTCGAGTCCCTCGAGGGCAAGAAGGGCATGCCGCGCATGAAGCCGCCGTTCCCCGCGAACGTGGGTCTCTACGGCTGCCCGACGACGGTCAACAACGTCGAATCGATCGCCGTCGCGCCGGAGATTCTGCGCCGCGGCGCGTCGTGGTTTTCCAGTTTCGGCGCTCCCAACAACGTCGGCACCAAGCTATTTTGCGTCTCCGGCCACGTCAACAAGCCGTGCAATGTCGAAGAGGCGATGTCGATCCCGTTCCGCGAGCTGATCGAAAAGCATTGCGGCGGGGTGCGCGGCGGCTGGGACAATCTGCTCGCGGTCATTCCCGGGGGATCGTCGGTGCGCATGGTTCCCGCCGCGCAGATCATCGATTGCCCGATGGATTTCGATTCGCTCGGCAAGCTGCGCTCCGGCCTCGGCACGGCGGCGGTGATCGTGATGGACAAGTCGACCGACATCGTCGGCGCCATCGCCCGGCTCGCCTATTTCTACAAACACGAGAGCTGCGGCCAATGCACGCCGTGCCGCGAGGGCACGGGCTGGATGTGGCGCGTGTTGACGCGCATGGCGGAGGGCAGGGCGCAGAGACGCGAGATCGACATGCTGCTCGACGTCACCAAGCAGGTCGAGGGCCATACGATCTGCGCGCTCGGCGACGCCGCGGCCTGGCCGATCCAGGGCCTGATCGCCCATTTCCGGCCCGAGATCGAAAGGCGCATTGACCAATACGCGGCCAATCCGCATAGCGATCCCGTGCGCGTGGCGGCGGAGTAGGGGCGATGTCCAAGATCATCATCGACGGCAAAGAACTCGACGTTCCCGCCGAATATACGCTCCTCCAGGCCTGCGAGATGGCCGGCGCCGAAGTGCCGCGCTTCTGCTTCCACGAGCGCCTGTCGGTCGCCGGCAATTGCCGCATGTGCCTCGTCGAGGTGAAGGGCGGGCCGCCCAAGCCGACGGCGTCGTGCTCGATGGCGGTCAAGGATCTGCGCCCCGGCCCGAAGGGCGAGCCGCCGGTCGTCGAGACCAATTCGCCGATGGCGCGCAAGGCGCGAGCGGGCGTGATGGAATTCCTGCTCATCAACCACCCCTTGGATTGCCCGATCTGCGACCAGGGCGGCGAGTGCGATCTGCAGGATCAGGCGATGGCCTATGGCGTCGACTCCTCGCGCTACGCCGAGAACAAGCGCGCGGTCGAGAACAAATATATCGGCGCGCTGGTCAAGACGTCGATGAACCGCTGTATCCACTGCACGCGCTGCGTTCGCTTCACCACCGAAGTGGCCGGCATTTCCGAGCTCGGCGCGATCGGGCGCGGCGAGGACATGGAGATCACCACCTATCTCGAACGCGCGCTCACCTCCGAGTTGCAGGGCAACGTCGTCGATCTCTGCCCCGTGGGCGCGCTGACCTCCAAGCCGACCGAGTTCCATGCCCGGCCATGGGAATACGTGAAGACCGAATCGGTCGACGTGATGGACGCGCTGGGATGCGCGATCCGCGTCGATTCGCGCGGCCGCGAAGTCGTGCGCATCCTGCCCCGCGTCAACGAGGCGATCAACGAAGAGTGGATTTCCGACAAGACGCGCCATATCGTCGACGGGCTGAAGACGCAGCGGCTCGATCGCCCCTACGTCAGGATCGACGGCAAGCTGAAGCCCGCGACCTGGCCGCAGGCCTTCGCCGCCGTCGCCGCCAAGGTCAAGGCGACGAGCGCGGCGCGCATCGGCGCGATCGCGGGCGATCTCGCCAGCGTCGAGGAAATGTTCGCGCTCAAGGGCCTGATGGACAAGCTCGGCGTCGTCAACGTCGATTGCCGCCAGGACGGCTCGAAGCTCGATCCGAAGTTCGGCCGCGCCTCCTATCTCTTCAATTCCTCGATCGCCGGCATCGACGAGGCCGACGCGATCATGATCATCGGCGCCAATCCGCGCATCGAGGCGCCGGTGCTCAACGCGCGCATCCGCAAGCGCTGGCTCAAGGGCGATTGCCTCATCGGCGTCGTCGGCCAAAAGGCCGATCTGACCTATAGCTACAATTACCTCGGCGCCGGCCCCGAATCGCTCGCCGCTTTCGCCGAGCACCCGCCGGCCAACAAGTCGAAGCCGATGTTCATTCTCGGCGCCGGCGCTTTCGCGCGGCCGGACGGCGCCGCGGTGCTCAGCCTCGCCGCCAAGGCGGCGTTGTCGCTCGGGGTGGTCAAGGACGGCTGGAACGGCTTCAACGTGCTGCATAGCGCGGCCTCGCGCGTCGGCGGCCTCGATCTCGGCCTCGCGCCGGGTGAGGGCGGGCTCGCCGCGCTCGCGATGGCCAAGGCCGGGGCGCTGGACGTTCTCTTCAATCTCGGCGCCGACGAGATCGCGATCGAGCCCGGCGCCTTCGTCGTCTATGTCGGCGCGCACGGCGACAAGGGCGCGCACCGCGCCGACGTCATCCTGCCCGGCGCCGCCTATACGGAAAAGACGGGAACCTACGTCAACACGGAAGGGCGCCCGCAATTCGCCGAGCGCGCCGTCTTCCCGCCGGGGGACGCGCGCGAGGACTGGGCGATCCTGCGCGCGCTGTCGGACGCGATCGGCGCCAGGCTGCCGTTCGATTCGCTCGGCGCCCTGCGCGCCGCGCTTGGCGGCGCCCATCCCGATCTCGTCGACATCGATCGGATCGCGCCGGCCGACGCCGGCGCGCTGAGCGCGCTGGCCGGCCTCGGCGGCGCGCTCGATCACGCCCCGTTCGCCTCGAGCGTCTCCGACTTTTATTTCACCAACCCGATCGCGCGCGCTTCCCGCGTCATGGCCGAATGCTCGGCCCTGGCGAAGGGACAGATGCGGCAGGCGGCGGAATAGGACGAACGATGAGCAGCGCCATTCCTTCCCGTCCCGCGCAGTCCAACTGGCTCGTCGTCGCCGCGCTCGTGGTCCTGCTGGCGATCGCCGTGCTGGCTGTCGCGGTTGTCTATTGGTTCTTCGCCGACGGCTACGCGGCGGCGTTCGGCGCGTGGATGCACGCCTCGGCGCTCGGCGCCTTCGTGCGCTACGTCCTCGAAAGCCTGCTGCTGCTGGTCTGCGTGCTGGTCTCGACGGCGGTGCTCATTTACGGCGAACGCAAGATCTGGGGCTCGATTCATCTGCGGCGCGGGCCGAACGTCGTCGGCCCCTGGGGCGTGTTGCAGCCCTTCGCCGATTTCCTGAAGTTCATTCTCAAGGAACCGGTCATCCCGGCGGGCGCCAACAAGGGGGTGTTCGTCATCGCGCCGCTGGTCTCGGTGATTTGCGCGCTCGCGGCCTGGGCGGTCATTCCCGTCGCCGACGGCTGGGCGGTCGGCAACATCAACGTCGGCGTGCTCTACCTCTTCGCGGTGTCCTCGCTCGGCGTCTACGGCGTCATCATGGCGGGCTGGGCGTCGAATTCGAAATATCCGTTCTTGTCGGCGCTGCGCGTGGCGGCGCAAATGGTCTCCTACGAAGTCTCGATCGGCTTCGTCATCGTCACCGTGCTGCTGTGCGCGGGCTCGCTGAACCTGACCGATATCGTCCACGCGCAGGACTCGCGGTTCGGCTTCCTCGGCTGGTACTGGCTGCCGCTGTTCCCGATGTTCATCATCTTCTTCGTCTCCGCGCTGGCGGAGACCAACCGCCCGCCGTTCGATCTGGCCGAGGCGGAATCGGAGCTCGTCGCGGGATACATGGTCGAATATTCCGCCTCGCTGTTCCTGTTGCAGTTCCTCACCGAGCTCGTCGCGATCCTGGGGCTGTCGTCGATCATGACGGTCCTGTTCCTCGGCGGCTGGCTGTCGCCGCTTCCCTTCGCGCCTTTCACCTGGATTCCCGGCGTCGTCTGGTTCCTGGTCAAGGCGTGGACCGTCGCCTTCATGTTCACGTTCGTGAAGGCGTTCGTGCCGCGCTATCGCTACGACCAATTGATGCGGCTCGGCTGGAAAGTATTCCTGCCGATCTCCCTGTTCATGGTGGTGGCGGTGGCCGGCGTGCTCGAGGCGACGGGTTGGGGAGCGCATCACTAATGGGGCGGCTCATCGTGAGGACTTTTCCATGGCGCTGAGACTCGATTCGGCCGCGCGATCGCTTTTCCTGGGCGAGTTCGTCGCCGCTTTGGCGCTTTCCGTGCGCTACATGTTCAAGCCGAAGCTGACGCTGAACTATCCCCACGAGAAATCGCAGCTCAGTCCGCGCTTTCGCGGCGAGCACGCGTTGCGCCGCTATCCCAACGGCGAGGAGCGCTGCATCGCCTGCAAGCTCTGTGAAGCGATCTGTCCGGCGCAGGCCATCACCATCGAAGCCGGACCGCGCCGCAACGACGGCACGCGCCGCACGACCCGCTACGACATCGACATGACCAAATGCATCTACTGCGGCCTGTGCCAGGAGGCCTGCCCGGTCGATGCGATCGTCGAGGGGCCGAATTTCGAATTCGCGGTCGAGACGCGCGAGGAATTGTTCTACGACAAGGACCGGTTGCTGGATAACGGCGCGCGCTGGGAGCGCGAGATCGCGCGCAACATCGCGATGGACGCGCCGTATCGGTAATCGCCCCCTCTCCCGCTCGCGGGAGAAGGGTCTTAGTTCCCTCTCCCGCATGCGGGAGAGGGTCAGGGTGAGGGACAGGACCATGCAGGCCGACGCGATTCTCTTCTGGCTGTTCTCGGGCGTGCTGATCATTTCGGCGCTCGCCGTGATCATGGCGCGCAATCCCGTGCATTCCGTGCTGTTTCTGATTCTCGCCTTCGTCAACGCCGCCGGGCTGTTCCTGCTGATGGGCGCCGAATTCCTCGGCATGATCCTGATCGTCGTCTATGTCGGCGCGGTGGCGGTGCTGTTCCTTTTCGTCGTCATGCTGCTCGACGTCGATTTCGCCGAATTGAAGCAAGGTTTCGTGCAATATCTGCCGATCGGCGCGCTGATCGCGCTGCTCGTCGCCTTCGAGCTCGGCTATGTCGCCGTCGGCTGGACGCGCTCGCCCGAGGCCGCCGCCGCGGCCGCGCCGTCGGGGATGCTGTCGAACACCGCGGCGCTCGGCCGCGTGCTCTACACGCAGTATTTCTACTTCTTCCAGGCGGCGGGGATGATCCTGCTGACCGCGATGGTCGGCGCGATCGTGCTGACCTTGCGCCATAAGGAGGGCGTCAAACGGCAGAATGTCGCCGCGCAGGTCGCGCGCGGTCCCGCCACGGCGATCGAGCTGCGCAAAGTCCCTTCGCGCGCCGGCATCTGAAGGATCCGCCCCATGGTCATCGGCCTCACCCATTACGTCACGCTCGCGGCGATCCTGTTCACGATCGGCGTCGCCGGCATCATCCTCAACCACAAGAACATCATCGTCATTCTGATGTCGGTCGAGTTGATCCTGCTCTCCGTCAACATCAACCTCGTCGCGTTTTCGACCCACACGGGCGACCTGACGGGCCAGGTGTTCGCGCTGTTCATTCTGACGGTCGCGGCCTCGGAAGCGGCGATCGGGCTCGCCATTCTCGTCGCCTATTATCGCAATCGCGGCTCGATCGCGGTTGAAGACATCAACGCGCTGAAGGGCTGAGGACGCATGTACGACCTGATCGTCTTCCTTCCGCTTCTCGGCTTCCTGATCGCCGGCCTGTTCGGGCCGCAGATCGGCTCGCGCGCTTCGGAGCTCGTCACGACGAGCCTGCTCGGCGTCAGCGCGCTCCTTTCCTGGATCGCCTTCTTTTCCGTCGGCGCCGGCCACGAGGAGCAGGCGCTCGTCGTCCCCGTCGCCAATTGGCTGACTTCGGGCAAGCTCGCCATCGCCTGGGCGTTGCGCATCGACACGCTGACGGCGGTGATGCTCGTCGTCGTCGGCAGCGTTTCGTTTCTCGTGCATGTCTATTCCATCGGCTACATGGCCGAGGATCGGGGCCGTCCGCGCTTCTTCGCCTATCTCTCGCTGTTCACCTTCGCGATGCTGATGCTGGTGACGGCGGACAATCTCGTGCAGATGTTCTTCGGCTGGGAAGGCGTCGGTCTGGCCTCCTATCTGCTGATCGGCTTCTGGTACGAAAGGCCCGCCGCCAACGCCGCGGCGATCAAGGCCTTCGTCGTCAACCGCGTCGGCGACTTCGGCTTCGCGCTCGGCATTTTCCTGCTTTTCCAGCTGACCGGGTCGGTCGGCCTCGAGCAGATTTTCGCCGCCGCGCCCGGCCTTGCCGGCAAGACCATCCATATCTTCGGCGCCGACTGGGACGCGCTGACGCTGACCTGTCTGTTGCTGTTCATGGGCGCGATGGGCAAGTCGGCGCAGTTCCTGCTGCACACCTGGCTGCCCGACGCGATGGAGGGGCCGACCCCGGTCTCCGCGCTCATTCACGCCGCGACGATGGTCACCGCCGGCGTGTTCATGGTCGCGCGGCTTTCGCCGCTATTCGACCTCGCGCCGATCGCGCTGGGCGTCGTCACCATCGTTGGCGCGACGACCGCGTTTTTCGCCGCGACCGTCGGTCTCGTGCAGAACGACATCAAGCGCGTCATCGCCTATTCCACCTGTTCGCAGCTCGGCTACATGTTCGTCGGCCTCGGGGTCGGCGGCTACAGCCTCGGCATTTTCCATCTCTTCACGCACGCCTTCTTCAAGGCGCTGCTGTTCCTGGGCGCCGGCTCGGTCATCCAGGCGATGCATCACGAGCAGGACATGCGCGCCATGGGCGGCTTGCGCAAAGAAATCCCCTTCACCTTCTGGATGATGGTGATCGGCACGCTGGCGTTGACCGGCGTCGGCATTCCCTTCACCTCGATCGGCTTCGCCGGCTACGTCTCGAAGGACGCGATCATCGAGGCCGCCTACGCCTCGCACGGCATCGGCGCCACCTACGCCTTCGCGTGCGTGGTGATCGCGGCGGGCCTGACCTCGTTCTATTCCTGGCGCCTGCTGTTCATGACCTTCTTCGGCAAGCGCGGCGACTGGGCCGCCTCGCTCGGCGCCGCCGCTCACGGCCATGACGATTCCGCGCACGGCGGCCACGGGCGCCATCACGCGGCCCACGAATCGCCAATGGTGATGCTGGTTCCCCTCGCCGCGCTCGCGCTCGGCGCGGCGTTCGCGGGCGTCGCTTTCCGTTCCTGGTTCATCGGCGGCGGCTTCGAAGGCTTCTGGAAGCACGCGCTGTTCCTCGGCCCGACCAACAAGATCCTCGAGGATATGGAGACGGTCCCCTGGCTCGTCTCGCTCTCGCCGACGTTGATGATGGCGGGCGGTCTCCTCGTCGCGTACTACATGTACATGGTCAACCGCGCGGCGCCGAAGGCGCTCGCCAACGCCAATCCGCTGCTCTACCGCTTCCTGCTCAACAAGTGGTATTTCGACGAACTCTACGATTTCCTGTTCGTCCGTCCGGCGTTCTGGGTCGGTCGCCTGTTCTGGAAGGGCGGCGACGGCTTCCTCATCGACGGCCTCGGCCCCGACGGCGTTTCGGCGCGCGTGCTCGACGTCACGCGCAACGTTGTGCGCCTGCAGACGGGCTATGTCTATCACTACGCCTTCGCGATGCTGCTCGGCGTCGCCATTTTCGCCACCTGGTACCTGTTCGGGGGGATCCGCTGATGTCCGGCTCTTGGATCCTCTCCGGGCTGCTCGTTCTGCCGCTCATCGGCGCGGCGTGCATCCTCGTCCTGCGCGGACAAGACGAAGCCGCCAACAACAATGCGCGCTGGATCGCGCTGTGGACGACGCTGATCACATTCGGTCTCAGCCTCGTCGCCTGGGAGCGTTTCAATTCGGCCTTGCCCGGTTTCCAGCTCGTCGAGCAGCGCGACTGGTTCAGCCACGCCATTCTCTACAAGCTGGGCGTCGACGGCATTTCGATGCCCTTCGTGCTGCTGACGACCTTCCTGATGCCGATCTGCATCGCCGCGTCGTGGACCTCGATTCAGAACCGCGTCAAGGAATACATGATCGCGTTTCTGATCCTCGAGACGCTGATGATCGGCGTGTTCGTCGCGCTCGATCTGGTGCTGTTCTACCTGTTCTTCGAGGGCGGCCTGATCCCGATGTTCCTCATCATCGGCGTCTGGGGCGGCAAGCGGCGCGTCTACGCGGCGTTCAAGTTCTTCCTCTATACGCTCGTCGGCTCGCTGTTGATGCTGCTCGCGATCATGACGATGTATTGGACGGCGGGCACCACCGACATCGAAGTTCTGCTGAAGACCGCCTTCGCGCCGGCGATGCAGAAATGGCTGTGGCTGGCGTTCTTCGCTTCCTTCGCGGTGAAGATGCCGATGTGGCCGGTGCACACCTGGCTGCCCGACGCGCATGTCGAGGCGCCGACCGCCGGGTCGGTGATCCTGGCCGCCATTCTCCTGAAGATGGGCGGTTACGGCTTCATCCGCTTCTCGCTGCCGATGTTCCCCGACGCGTCGCATTATTTCGCGCCGCTCATCTACGCGCTGTCGATCATCGCGATCGTCTACACCTCGCTGGTCGCGCTGGTGCAGGAGGATATGAAGAAGCTCATCGCCTATTCCTCCGTCGCGCATATGGGCTTCGTCACCATGGGCCTGTTCGCCGCCAATACGCAGGGCGTGCAGGGCGCGGTCTACCAGATGATCAGCCACGGCCTCGTTTCGGGCGCGCTGTTCCTCTGCGTCGGCGTCGTCTACGACCGTATGCACACGCGCGAGATCTCCGCCTATGGCGGGCTGGTGCAGCGCATGCCGCGCTACGCCGTCGCGTTCATGGTGTTCACGCTGGCCAATGTCGGCCTGCCCGGCACCTCGGGCTTCATCGGCGAGTTCCTGACGCTGATCGGGACGTTCCAGGCCAACGCCTGGGTCGCGTTCTTCGCCACGACCGGCGTCGTCCTGTCGGCGGCCTATGCGCTCTATCTCTATCGCCGGGTGATCTTCGGGGTGCTCGAAAAGCCGAGCCTGACGGCCATTTCCGATCTTTCAGGGCGCGAGATCGCCATTCTCGCGCCGTTGCTCGTTCTGACGATCTATTACGGCGTGCATCCGCAGCCGATCATCGATGCGAGCGCCGCCTCGATCGACGCGCTCATCAAGGGCTTCGATTCTGCGCTCGCCGTGACGAAGACGGCGGGGCTCTAAGGGCGACGGCGCGCCAACAATTGGGATTGATCAGCAAATGAACGTGACGGCTCTCTCACTCCCGATGGTCCTGCCCGAGTTGATAATCGCGGCTGGCGCGCTGGCGCTCGTGCTCTTGGGGGCGCTGCGCGGCGAACGCTCGGCCTGGCTGGTGACGGAAATCGCGGCGGCGCTGCTCGCCGCCGCGCTCGTCGCGGTGCTGGCCAATCACCGCGACAAGGGCGTGACTTTTTACGGCGCCTTCACCGACGACGCCTTCGGCCGCTTCATGAAGGCGCTGGCGCTGATCGGCTCGCTGACGACGCTATTGCTGTCGATCGATTTCATGCGCAAGGAAAAGATCGGCGGCTTCGAGTTTCCCATTCTCATTCTGCTCGCCACGCTCGGCATGATGATGTTGATTTCGGCGAGCGACTTCATCGCGCTTTATCTCGGTCTCGAACTGATGAGCCTGTCGCTCTATGTCGTGGCGGCCTATCGCCGCGACAGTCTTCGCGCCTCGGAAGCGGGATTGAAATATTTCGTGCTCGGCTCGCTGTCGTCCGGCATGCTGCTTTACGGCGCTTCGCTGATCTACGGCTATGCCGGCACGGTCAGCTTCGCCGGCGTCGCGACGGCGCTGCACGAACATTCGAGCCTCGGCGTCGTTTTCGGCCTCGTCTTCGTGCTGGCCGGGCTCGCCTTCAAGATCTCGGCCGTTCCCTTCCACATGTGGACGCCCGACGTCTACGAGGGCGCGCCGACGCCGGTGACGACCTTCTTCGCTTCGGCGCCGAAAATGGCCGCGATGGCGATTCTGGTGCGCGTGGCCATGACCGCGTTTCCCGGCATATCGCAGGATTGGCGGCAGATCGTGACGTTCATTTCGATCGCCTCGATGGCGCTGGGCGCCTTCGCCGCGATCGGCCAGACCAACATCAAGCGGCTGATGGCCTATTCCTCGATCGGCCACATGGGCTTCGCGCTGGTGGGCCTGGCCGCCGGCACGGTCGAGGGCGCGCACGGCGTCGTCGTCTATATGGCGATCTATCTCGCCATGACGCTGGGAACCTTCGCCGGCATTCTTTCGATGCGGCGCGACGGCGCCTATGTCGAGAACATCTCGGATCTGGCGGGGCTCGCGCGCACCAACGCGCCGATGGCGTTCTTCCTCGGCGCGATGATGTTCTCGCTCGCGGGCATTCCGCCGCTCGCCGGCTTTTTCGCGAAATTCTATGTTTTCGCCGCGGCGATGAAGGCCGATCTCTACGGGCTCGCCGTCATCGGCGTGTTGATGAGCGCGGTCGGCGCCTATTACTATCTGCGCATCGTCAAGATCATGTATTTCGACGAACCGGCCAAGGCCTTCGATCCGCCCGGCGCGGCGGCGCGCATCGTGCTCGCGCTTTCCACCGCGGTCGTCATCTTCTACGCGCTGGCGCCCGCGCCCCTGACCGACGCGGCGATGGCCGCCGCCAAGTCGCTGTTTTGAACGTTTTCGATCGTCAAACCATAGAGCCGGAGCCATTGTTCGCGGACTGGCGGGTCGCGCGCTACGCTCGTCTGGGATCGACCAACGACGAAGCGCGCCGCCGCGCGATTCTCGGCGATCCCGGGCGCCTGTGGATCGTCGCCGGCGAACAGACGCAAGGGCGCGGGCGGCATGGGCGCTCCTGGAGCTCGCCGCGGGGGAATCTTTACGCCAGCGCCCTCGTCGTCGACCCTTGCGAGGCTGCGATCGCGCCGCAAATCGGCTTTGTCGCGGGCGTCGCCCTGGTCACGGCCGTGGAGGATCTCGGTGGCGCGGGCGTCGCGCTCAAATGGCCCAACGACCTTCTGTGGAACGGCGCCAAGCTCGCGGGACTGCTGGTCGAGGGGATCGCGGCGCCGGGGCGGGGGTTCGCCTACGCCGTCGGAGTCGGCGTCAATTGCGCCTCCTCGCCGCAGGGGCTCGCCTACGCGACCACCGATCTCAACGCCGCGCTGCGGCGCGTCGTTGCGCCGGACGCCCTGTTCCGCCGGCTGGCGGCTCGCTTTGACGAGACGATCGGCCTATGGTCGCGCGGCGCAGGCTTCGCCGAAATCCGCGCGCGCTGGCTCGCCGCCGCCGCTGGGCTCGGCGGCGCGATTCGCGTCGTCGGTCCGCGCGGGTCTCGCGAGGGAATATTCGAAGGCCTCGACGCGAACGGCCGCCTGTTGATGCGCACGGCCGGCGCGATCGAGACCATCGAAGCCGCCGATCTCTTCCTGACGCCCCAGTCCGCCGACGCGGGGGACGACCCGGCGCCGCGCGCCCAAGTTCTCGATGAAAGCCTCGACCGATGAGCGATGACAACGAAATCGTGTTCGCGCCCCTGGGCGGTCTGGGCGAAATCGGCATGAACTGCGCGCTTTACGGTTTCGGCCCGCCGCGGAGCCGGAAGTGGCTGATGGTCGATCTCGGCGTCGCCTTCGCCGGCGACGACCTGCCGGGCGTCGACCTGATCCTGCCGGACATCGCGTTCATCGAGAAGGTCAAGAAGGACCTCGTCGGCCTCATCATCACGCATGCGCACGAGGACCATATCGGCGCGCTCGCCGATCTGTGGCCGCGCCTCGGCGTGCAGGTCTATGCGACGCGCTTCGCCGCGGGCCTCGCCGAGACGCGCCGGCTCGCCGAACCCGGCGCGCCGAAGATTCCGATTAAGATCGTGGCCCAGGGCGCGCGGCTCGACATCGGCCCGTTCAACGTCGAATTCATCGCGGTCGCGCATTCGATTCCCGAGAGCTGCGCCCTGGCGATCCGCACGCCGGCCGGCCTCGTCGTTCATTCCGGCGACTGGAAGATCGACGCCACGCCGCTGGTCGGCGCGCCGACCGACGAGCGCCGCCTCAGGGAGCTGGGCGAAGAAGGCGTTCTCGCGCTCATCTGCGATTCGACCAACGTCCTGCGCGAGGGCGAGAGCCCCTCGGAAGCCGACGTCGCCAAGAACCTCTCCGCCCTGGTCGGCAAGGCGAAGGGCCGCGTCGTCATCACGACCTTCGCCTCCAACGTCGCGCGCCTGCGGGCGGCGGCGGAGGCGGGCTTCGCCAACGGCCGCCAGGTGATGATCATGGGCCGCGCAATGGAGCGCGTCGTCGCGGTCTCGCGCGAATGCGGCTTTTTCGACGGCGTGCCGCCCTTGCTCGGGCAGGACTCGTTCGAGCGCATTCCGCGCGCCAAGGTGCTCGCGCTCGCCACCGGCAGCCAGGGCGAGCCGCGCGCGGCGCTGGCGCGCATCGCCGAGGACGAACACCCCAACGCCAGCCTGACGAGCGGCGATCTCGTCATCTTCTCCTCGCGCACCATTCCCGGCAACGAGAAGGGCGTCGGCAAGATCGTCAACGGGCTGGTGACGCAAGGCGTCGAGGTCGTCACCGACCGGACGCAGCTCGTGCATGTCTCCGGCCATCCGCGCCGCGCGGAGCTCGCCAAGATGTACGCCTGGCTCAAGCCGAAGATCGCGGTCCCCGCTCACGGCGAGCCGTTGCATCTGACCGAGCACGTCGCCTTCGCCAAGGCGCAGGGCGTCGGCCAGGTCGTGCGCGCGTTCAACGGCGACGTCGTGCGCCTCGCCGACGGCGACGCGCGGGTGGTCGGCCATGTCGATCACGGCCGGCTCTTCAAGGACGGCGAAATCCTGTTGCCGACCGGCGACGATTGCGTCGGCGTGCGCCGCAAGCTCTCCTTCGCCGGAATCGTTTCGATCGCGATCGCCCTGACCGCCAAGGGCGAGATGGCGGGCGATCCGGACGTGATGATCGCCGGACTGCCCAATCGCACGCGACAAGGCGCGGGCCTCGACGAGATCGTCGATTCCGCGATATTCGAGACCTTCGAGAGCCTGCCGCGCGGCAAGCGGCGCGACGCCGACTTCGTCTGCGGCGCGATCGAACGCGCCGTTCGCAACGCCGTCAACGCCGCCTGGGGCAAGAAGCCGACGGTGCATGTGCTGATCGTCGAGATTTAGGGAAGCTGTCCCTTCTTCCCGCTTGCGCCCGACAAACGCTACGCGTTTGCGGCGGGGAGAGGGGGATCGCTGCATCGAGCGCCGAGGCGCTGTTGGGGGAGCTCATGATCGGAAGATTGAATCACGTCGCCATCGCCGTCCCCGACCTTACCGCGGCGGCCGCGCATTATCGCGACGGCCTCGGCGCGCGCGTCAGCGCGCCGGCCTCGCTGCCCGAGCACGGCGTCACGGTGGCGTTCGTCGAGCTGCCAAACACGAAGATCGAATTGCTTCAGCCGCTGGGGGAAAATTCGCCGATCGCCAAATTCCTCGAACGCAATCCCGATGGCGGCATGCATCATCTCTGCTTCGAGGTCGACGACATCCTCGCCGCGCGCGACCAGTTGAAAAACGCGGGCGCGCGCGTGCTCGGCGACGGCGGCCCGAAGATCGGCGCGCACGGCAAGCCGGTGCTGTTCCTGCACCCGAAGGACTTCAACGGGACGTTGATCGAGCTGGAGCAGGCGTAGAGGGCGGCGTTACGCCGTGCGTGGCTCGGGCGCGGGCGCCGGCCTTGAACTCGCGTAGCGTCGCGCCAGCGCCGCACAGGCCAGCAATTGGATTTGATGGAACAGCATGAGCGGCAGCACCGCCATGCCGACCTGGGCGAGCGGAAACAGCACGCCGGCCATCGGCACGCCGCTGGCGAGGCTTTTCTTCGATCCGCAGAACACGATGGCGATTTCGTCGGCGCGCTCGAAGCCCAGCTGCCGCGCCACGACCGTTGTCGTCGCGAGCACGATCGCCAGCAACACCGCGCAGACAACCAGTAGTTTTACGAGGTCGCCAAGACCGACCACGTTCCAAATGCCGTTGGCGACCGCCTCGCTGAAGGCGAGATAGACGACCAGCAGGATCGATCCGCGATCGACGAAGCCGACGGCGGCGCGATGGCGAGCGACGAAGGCGCCGACCCACGGGCGCAGAAAATGGCCGGCGAGGAACGGCAGCAGCAATTGCAGGATGATGGCGCCGACCGCGCCGGGCGAAACGCCGCCCTTCAGATTCATCAACAACGCGACAAGGGCCGGCGTCAGGAAAATGCCGATCAAATTGGACAGCGAGGCGCTGCATACGGCTGCGGCCACGTTGCCATGGGCGATCGAAGTGAAGGCGATCGACGATTGCACGGTCGAGGGCAGCAGGCAAAGGAACAGCAGGCCGACGAGCAAGGAGTCGGGCAAAACGGACGCGAACGCATAGCGCGCCGCCACGCCGAGCAGCGGAAACAGCACAAAGGTCGAACACAGCACGAGCAGGTGAAGCCGCCAATGCAGCGCGCCCGACAGCACGGCTTCCCGCGATAGC
Organism: Roseiarcus sp.; assembly: GCA_050012775.1. Taxonomy (GTDB): domain Bacteria; phylum Pseudomonadota; class Alphaproteobacteria; order Rhizobiales; family Beijerinckiaceae; genus Roseiarcus. The sequence continues at coordinate 6,518 of JBEKGN010000037.1, read as the reverse complement.
CGCGCGCCGTGCAGGAAGAACAGCAGCGCGATCGCCAGAATCGTCACGACATGGACAGCGTCGGCCGCGCCGCCGACCGCCGGCAGCAGGCTCGCGAGACCCACGGCGCCGACGATCGCGAGCGTGAAATTGTCCGGCCTGAACGTAGATAAAGAACGCAGCAACGCCATTCCGCAAACCCCCGGGCGCGCGAATCTATTTGGTAACGGAGCGAACCCGCCCTCGCGTGTCAATGGGGCTCGTAACGGGTCGCGCCTTTCTCGCCCCCGAGCGCCGCCGCGAACGGCGCGCAAGGCCCAAGCGGGCGACCGGATCGGGCGGCCTCGAGCCGATCTACATTTCGGCGAAGCCGGTTTTCGTCAGCCGTATCCTCTCGAGTTCGACCGTCAGCCATCCCCGATCCGCGGCGTAGCTCAGCGCCGCCTCGTAATCGGCGGCCCGGCCCATATTCCCGGCCAGAAATTCGGCGCTGACTTGACGCGCCGGCAAACTTTGGCCCGCCCGAACATCCCTGGCGCGGAAGATCGTCAGGACGGCTTTCGCATAGTCCTCGTCCGCCGGTAGGGTCGCCATTGTCGCCTCCCTCGATTGTCCGAGAACGATACGATCGATGCGCCCAGCGGGATCGCGAGTCTCGCGGCGGACCCGAGTCGGCGCCGTCAGAACGTCTTGCCGCCGAGCATCAGCAGGTGTTCGACGACCGGGCCGAGCGCCAGCGCCGGGAAATAGGTCAACAGCCCGACGATGACGATGACGCCGACCAGCAGGCCGACGAAGAGCGGACCGTGCGTCGGGAACGTCCCGGCCGAGGGCGCGGCGCGCGTCTTGGCGGCCAGCCCCCCCGCGAGCGCCATCACGGGCACGCCATGCAGGAAGCGCCCGGCCAACATGGCGATGGCCGTCGACGTGTTGAACCACGGCGTATTGGCGTTGAGGCCGCCGAAGGCCGAGCCGTTGTCGGACGCCGTGGCGGCATAGGCATAGAGGATCTCGGTCAGGCCGTGCGGGCCGCTATTGCCGAGGCTGTCGAGGGCGAACTTGGCCATCGCCGCGATCATGCTGAAGCCGAGAATGAAGAAGGGCGTGATGAGGATCGCATATATCACCAGCTTCATCTCGCGCGTTTCGATCTTGTTGCCGAGATATTCCGGCGTGCGCCCGACCATCAGCCCGGCGATGAAGATGGCGATGATCGAGATGAGGAGCATGTCGTAGAGGCCCGTGCCGACGCCGCCCGGCGAAATGCAGCCGATCAGCAGGAAGAACAGGGGCGCCGCGCCGCCGATCGGCGTCATCGTGTCGTAGGTCGCATTGGCCGCCCCCGTGCCGGTGCCGGTCGTCGCGGCGGCGAACAGCGAATTTTGCGCCTGACTGAAGCGCAGATCCTTGCCTTCCATATTGCCGAGCGAGGAATCGACGCCGAGGCTCGTCAGGATCGGATTGCCGGCGCTCTCCGCGTAGTAGAGCGCGGCGAGACCGAGCAGGAAGAATATGCCCATCGTATAGAGCAGCGCGCGGCCCTGGCGCGGATCGCCGACCATGCGCCCGAAGGCGAAAACCAGCGCCACGGGCACGACGAGCATCGACCACGCCTGCAGCATGTTCGACCATAGATTCGGGTTTTCGAAGGGATGCGCGGAATTGGCGTTGAAGAAGCCGCCGCCGTTGGTGCCGATCAGCTTGATCGCCTCCTGGCTCGCCACCGGACCGAGCGAAATCGCCTGCTTGGCGCCCTCGAGCGTCGTCGCTTCGACGGACGCCTGAAGCGTCTGCGGGACGCCCATCGCCACGAAGACGAGCGCGACGACGATGGAGAGCGGGAGATAGAGATAGAGGGTCGCGCGCGTCAGATCGACCCAGAAATTGCCGATGGTCTTGGTTCCGCCGCGCGCGATGCCCCTGATGACGGCGATCACCAGCGCGGTGGCGACCGCCGCATCGAGGAAGTTGTTGGCGGTGAGGCCGAGCATCTGCGTGAGATGGCTCATCGTCGTCTCGCCGGCGTAGGCTTGCCAGTTGGCGTTGGTGATGAAGCTGACCGCCGTATTGAACGCCAGATCGGGCGGGACGGCGTCGAACCCCTGCGGGTTCAGGGGCAGCACGTTCTGCAGCCGCAGAATCGCGTAGAGCAGGACGAAGCAGCCGGCCGTGAAAGCCAACATGCACAGCGTATAAACGAGCCATCCTTGCTCGATCGCGGGGTCGACCCCTGCGAGCCGGTAGAGCCCGCGCTCCACCGGCCCGAGCACGGGCGAGAGGAAGGTGCGCCTTCCCTCGAACAGTTCGACGATGTAGCCGCCCAGCGGGTAGGCGAGACCGACCACGAGGGCCAGGACCAAAACGATTTGCAGCCAGCCGACGATGGTCATGGCGCTTTCTCCGTCTGGCGCTTGGCCGTGTTGGGGTTATGCGGCGTCGCGCGTCGACCCGCAAGCGCGTCGCGCGGCGTGCTCGTCACTCGTCCCGCAGGCCAGGGGAGTCCAATTCTGGGAGGTTTGAATGTCCATCGCTTCGGCGTCCTCGGCTAGGGAGGGACCGCGAAGGCCGCGCCGGCGCGCGGCGGCGGTCAGGACGAACAGTTCAATTCGATGGGATCGGGGACGAGGCGGATGACGCTTCTGCGGCCGGCGCTCTCGAACTTGGCGTAGCTGACCGCGGCTTTTTCGCTGGCGAACAGGCCCCCGCAGAGGCCATTGGCTTCCCGGACAATCCAGAGGCCGCCGTGATCGCGGCCCAGCACGAAACAAACGGGTTCGGGAGGGACTTCTTCTTCTGGGATATTGGCGTCGAACAAGTAAATCTCCATCGGCGACGGGCGCCGGGTTCTCCGGCGGAATCAGGCGATCGAAACACGATCGCAGGGAACCTGCGCCCCATCGACGACCACGATCCAGTTCGTGCGCCGACCCGCCAGTCGACGCGGTAAGAACCGTCTCTCTCGAGCGCGCCCGGTCAGGGGAACCGCTCCCGCGTGATCGTCTTGCTAACGCGGCGGGACGATCCCGCCGCGCTGGCAAGACTGCGCTCGAACGGCGTAAAGGGTCCATGCCGAAGGTGGACCGGGCGAATAAGCGGGTCATAAAGGCGGGACGGCGCTCAGGCGACCTTTTTCTCCGACCCGGGCGAGGCTTCCGCGCGCCGCAACGCCGGGAATTCGTCCGCCGTCAGCACTTCCTTGGCCAGCAGCAGTTCGGCGCCCTTGTCGAGATCGGACCTTCGCTTGACCAGGATCGCCTGGGCCTCGTCGAAGGCTTGGGCGACGATGTCGCGGACGGAAAGATCGATCTCGCGCATCGTCGTTTCCGACGCGTTCGGCCGCTCCTCGGCGCCGACGTTGAGGAAGCTGGGCGGCAGATGCGCGTAAATGCGCTGGCCGATCGCCTGCGTCATGCCGTAGCGGGTGACCATCTCCTGGGCGATTTGCGTCGCGCGCTGCAGGTCGTCGGCCGCGCCCGTCGAGGCGTCGCCCTCGAAAATCAAGACCTCGGCGGCGCGTCCGCCCATCAGCACGGCGATGCGGTGGCGCAACTCGCTGCCGGCGAGCACGAAGCGGTCTTCCGTCGGCCGCTGGATCGTGTAGCCCAGCGCCCCGACGCCTCTCGGGATGATCGAGACTTTCAAGACGGGATCGACGTCGGGCAGGCTCGCCGCCACCAGCGCGTGCCCCATTTCGTGAAAAGCGACGCGGCGGCGCTCCGTGGGCGTCAACACCCGGCTCTTCTTCTCGGCGCCGGCGACGACCCGCTCGAGCGCGACGGTGAAGTCGGCCAGCGTCACCGAGCCGGCGGCGCGGCGCGTCGCCACGATCGCCGCCTCGTTGATCAGATTGGCGAGATCGGCGCCGGTCAGTCCGGCCGTGATGGCGGCGATCTGGTCGAGGTCGACGCCCGGGTCCACGGCGATCTTGCGGACGTGCACTTTCAGGATCGCCAGACGATCGCGACGGTCGGGACGGTCGACCAACACCTGACGATCGAAGCGGCCGGCGCGCAGCAAGGCCGGATCGAGGATTTCCGGCCGGTTGGTCGCGGCCAGCAGCACGACGCCGCTGGTGGGGTCGAATCCGTCGAGTTCGGCGAGCAGCTGGTTGAGCGTCTGCTCTTTCTCGTCGTAGCCGCCCATGGCGCCGCCCGCGCTGCGGCTGCGGCCGAGCGCGTCGAGTTCGTCGATGAAGATGATGCAGGGGGCCGCCTTGCGCGCCTGCTCGAACAGATCGCGCACCCGCGCGGCGCCGACGCCGACGAACATTTCCACGAACTCGGAGCCGGAGATCGAGAAGAAGGGAACGCCGGCCTCGCCCGCCACCGCCCGCGCCAGCAGCGTCTTTCCCGTTCCCGGCGGGCCGACGAGCAGAACGCCCTTGGGCATGCGCGCCCCGAGCCGGCCGTAGGACTTGGTGTCCTTCAGGAACGACACGATCTCCTGCAACTCGAATTTGGCCTCGTCGACGCCCGCCACGTCCTTGAACGTGACCTTGGTGTCGGTCTCGACATAGATTTTCGCATGCGACTTGCCGATCGACATCATGCCGCCGAGCCCTTGCTTCTCGGCGAAGCCGCGGAACAGATAGGTCCACAGGAAATAGAAGCCGACGAGCGGCAGAACCCAGGAAAGGATCGCGACAAGAAAGCCGCTGGGCGCCGCGCCCGTCACCTTCGCGCCGGCGGCTTCGAGCTTGTCGGCGATCGCGGGATCGACCCGCACCGTCGAAAACTGGGTCTTGCCGTCGGCGAGCGGCGTCTTGAGCGTGCCCTGGATCGTATCGGCCGAAATCACCACGTCGGAGACCTGCTTGGCCGAGACCAGCTGCTCGAACTGGCTGTAGGGCATCATCTCGGTCTGCGCGAGCGTAGTCCAAAACTGCTGCAGAACAGCCACCGCCAGGAAGGCGATCAGGACGTACCATATCGTCCAGGATTGCTTGCGCTCCTTCGGATCCATGACTCGGCTCCCTTTCGACGTAGCCGTCGGCAAACGATCTCATGCCAGAAAGGATCGTCCGCGACATTGCCCGGGATCAACGATCGGCGCGCCCGCTCCGAAATGCGGGAATGCCGTGAGGCGCTGCGGCGCGTTGCCTTAAGACGAAACCGATGATGCGCTCGCCGATGTCATTCCCGCTTAAGCGGGAATGACATCGGCGGCGATTCCATCGAATCGCGTCAGGCTCTCAAGGCGCGTCGATGAACTTGCCGTAGGACTTCTTAGGGCTTCCCAGGCGAAGCCGCGCGGGGCGATGGGGCTCGGCGCTGGAGACAAGCTCTAGCCCCGCGCGAATAGCGCGCGGCTTGACGAGGCGCCCGGCTTTTCGATCAATAGCCCTGCATGCAATTGTTGAAGCTCCACCCGTAGGCGTCGTTCCATTGGGCGGAGCCGTTCGCCGCGCCGCCGACCGCGCCGACGCCGGCGCCGACCGCCGCCCCCGTGCCGACCGCATGGTGGCCGCCGACGAGGGCGCCGACTCCCGCGCCCAGGAGCGCGCCGCCGACCGCGCCGCCGACCGTATTGCCCGCCACCTGCTGGTCGGCGTAAGCGTGGGCCTGGCGATCGCAATAGGCGCGTCGAGACTCCGCCTCCGCGCTCGTCATGCAGGAAACGGCCAGCGCGGCCCCGACGACAAGTGCGGCCGTATTCCGAGCGACAGCTTTCATTGTCCCACTCCTCTCGATGATTTCCTCAATGGCGATTGCGAAGCGGCGTCGCGCTTGCGCCCCTTTCGGCGTCCGACACGGAGGCCGCCGAATGTATTGTGAGCTGCTATCGCCGTTTCCAGGTCCGACGCCTTGACTGGAGTCAATGTTGGACGCCGAAAGGCGCCAATATTCCCTGCGGAAACGCATCCGCCCCTTGATGGCGTTACGGTCTGCCTCTTCGCGGCGCTGCGGCGGCTGCGTTTCGGCGCTTCGACGCCGTCGAGGCGGGGCGCGCAGCTACAGGCGCTCGCGGCAAGTTCGGCAGGGAGCGCCGTCGACCTCATGGAAGCGTCCCTTTTCCGAAGCCGGAAGGCTGTCAAGGGGCGAAGCCCGCCTGCGGCGGCGCGCGCATAGGGCGTCGAGAGACGCCCGTCTCTCGACGGGCTATGAGCGCGCCCTTGACAGCCTTCCGGCTTCGGAAGTTTTAGCCTCCATGAGGTCGACGGCGCGGTGGGTCGGCGGGAGGCCAAATCCGGGCGGGTCGTCGGATGGGCCGACGATTAGATCTATCGAGCGAGGTGTCGCAGTACGTCCATAAAGTCACGCTACGAGGAGTCCACGGCAAGCCGCGCCGACAATTCCTTTCCGATAATCAGAATCCGCGCTATGTTGACTGATGAGCGCGCCCGTCAGCATACCGCCAGGCCGCTCGTCCCGCAGCCGAGACGGCGCAGAAATTGGAGAAAACGCGATTTCGGGTAACTCCCAAGGCGCCCCTAAGGAGCAAGGCGTTGGATGAGGTGGGCGGGGTCTGCGGTGAGGGTTTGCAAGATATTGTATCCCTGCTTGCGGGCAGTTGAAATGACCGAGCGCAGGCAAGCGAAA
>JBEKGN010000036.1:0-41738 GCA_050012775.1 Roseiarcus sp. | reverse complement strand
GCTTGCCTGCGCTCGGTCATTTCAACTGCCCGCAAGCAGGGATACAATATCTTGCAAACCCTCACCGCAGACCCCGCCCACCTCATCCAACGCCTTGCTCCTTAGGGGCGCCTTGGGAGTTACGAAAAACGCCAAAATGAGAGCCAAACCCAGCCACCGCACGGCGAAGCCTCCCCTTTTTGCGCGAAGACAAACTCGCGCGCCTCGTGCCTTACGGCCTCGATTATCCCGTCAATGAAGCCGCGACGCAGGTTGCTTCGCCGCGGGCTTCACACCCATTCGCTCGGAGGTCGCTAGCGAACGGATTTCGCGAATGAGGCAATAGCCGAGACGACCTGGCCTTCATGGCCGACCATAAAGTGAGGGGCGGCGTGGTTCCTGCATAGATCGTCCGCCGATGGGTCCCCGCCTCCAACCCAGACGACCCTGACCCGGCTTCCGCCCCAGCTCTTGAACGTATCGACATAGTCGGCGCTCGTCTTATCACAATGGTCATCGTGATTAGCGATCACAAGAATGGGGGGGCCGGAAGAACCTCCTAGCTGGCCTTGGACGTCCCGAAGTCGGGCCGACCAGAGGACAATGCCGGCGGGGCCGGAACCGAGCCCGTCCATGATCTTGAGCGAGCCATTGCTCATGCCGACAAGAACGACCGGCTTGCCGAAATGGCGCATGTACTCGACCGCCGCGGGCACGGAAACGTCGGCATCGATAAGCAAAGAAGCGACGCCAAAGGCTGCGTACGCATGGCGCGTAAACACCGTCGGGTGCCCCAACATCTTGTGGGGCCCGGAGCTGTCGATAGCCACCTGGCGATCGCCCCCGGGCACGAGAATCACGGAGGCGACGACGGATTTCGGCGCGTTCAACACCGCATTGCCGCCGGGCAGAGAGACGACCTCTTCCGCACGCGCGGTCGCCAAAAACGCCCGAAGCGCCATCAGAAGGACGCTCCCCAGAACTAGCTTTCTCATCCGCCCCTCCCTGGATTGTCGCCTTTTCAAGTGAGAATATGCCGTGGATTACGGTTTCCGAAAAGGATCAGCGGACCGCGCCGCTCACGAATCGGCGGCTTCGTCGTGCTCAACTGGCGGCCGGGCCGATTAGGCGGTCCGCTTTTATCTTCACTTGAGCGAGACGCCGGAACTCAACTCTTGCGTCCCAATGCGCGCATCACACACGGAAGCATACGCGCGGCGATAATGTCGTGGCCCTTCGGAGTTGGGTGGCGACCAGCTTTCGAATCCTCTAATTCTTCCGGAGGGACGCCTTGGTACATTCCTCCGCACAATGGCGCGCCCGCGTTTTGCGCGGTGGCGGCGTCGGATGGGCCGCTGTTCGAACTGAAGACGACGGCAATTCCGCGTGCGCGGAGCCGACTGATAATCGTCCTGATATTGCCCTCGTGATCGAAGACTTTATGATTTTTATCTTTGTTGTCGTTGCCGCAACATCCGAAGATCACGACGCGCGTTCCCTCGGGAACGGCGGAATCGAGGCGCCCCAGCATTCCTTCAGACGTATCGCCGTTGATTCCCTCGTTGGCCACGCTGACGTTGAGCCCGCGTTGGCGCAACAACGCTTCGAGCTTGGCGGGCCAGGCGTCGGAGATCGGTAGCAAGTACCCCCTGGTGGAACTGTCGCCCAAGGCGACGACCTGCGCTTTTGCTGCCGCGGCGCCGAAAAGCGCGACAACGAGAGCCAAACCCAGCCAACGCATGCCTCTCCCTCCTTTTTGCGTGAAGATAATCTCACGTCTCTCGTATGTTACGGCGTCAATTATCCACTGATGACGGCTTCGACTGCGCTCAGACTGCCGTTCTGGACGGATTTTGACAAGACGCGTCTCTCGAAACAGCGCCCTCGCCGTGCTCCAAGCGGTTTATCATTTAGAAGCGCCGCTATTCCCGAGCGCTGCGATTTTGTCGCGAATGAGAGGCGGCCAATTGGCGTTCGCCTTGGGAAGAGCGCCAACGCGATCGAGGTCTTCCAGCATGCTCAGCGCTTCGCGCAAGAGCGGCGCCGCCTTGTCCGCTGATTGACCTCTGCTGGCCCGATACAAGGTGAAAACCAGTTCAATGCGCACCGCCGGATCAGATGCATAACGGGACGCGGTCTCCCGACAGATGGCGAGCGCCTTGGCGTAGTTGTCCGCCGCATCGACCTCGTCGCCCTTGGCGCGCTGAGCGCCGCCGACTCCGCGGTAGCGCGCGCAGAGGTCGCGCCGCCAGAGCAGATTTTTCGAATCGATATCGGTCAACCGCTTGGCGATGTCCAAAGCCTCTTGAGCCGCAATGAGCGCTGAATCGAAATCGCCGAGCGCGACATATACCGAATTCAACTTCTGATAGTTGACTTCGACTCGTCGCTTCCACTCCGTATTTCCCGAGTCATTCGACAGCAAGTCGCTGCTGATCGCCAACGCCTCTTTATGCGCCGACAGCGCGTTCGCGATATTACTCGTCGCGACGTTCAAGTCGCCGATTCGGATCAGGATGTTTTCGAGTCGGGCGAGGTTGTCCGTGTTGGTTGGATCTTGAGCGACGAGCGCGCGGAATATCTTGCTGCTCTCTTCGTAGCTGGCGAGGGCGCCCGCATAGTCGCTCCCGACCTGATCGGAATCGACGGGGAGCGCCGGGTCGAGTCGCGTCGGCGCGGTCATTGCGGTCGTAATCCCGCCGCTGATATTGCCAGATCGCTCGAGGGCGTCCGCGAGCAGCATTTGCCGCTCTTTGTTGGACGGCTCCGCGCTACTCAACGCACGGGCGATGCCGACGCTCGCGTTCGCCGCTTTCAGTCCATTCGCCGTGTCGCCGCGCATCACCTCGAGGTCGCTTATCCATATCAGCGCCTGCGCCCTGATTTGCTTCGCGGATGGATCGCCCGGAGAGGCCACGCCGATCTTGTCGCCGATATTGGCCGCCTCGTCATAGGCCGCGCGCGCCGCCTCCTTGGCTCCTCTGGACGCTTGCACTCTTCCCAGCGCCAAGAGATTGGACGCCAGAAGCCGCATGGATGCGACGTTCGCCTCCGAGTCGAGGATTTCGCGGGCGCCCTTGACGCCGGCTTCGGAAAAATCCAGCGCAGTGGCGAGATCGCCTAGCGCGACGTAATTGACGGCGAACTGTCTCAGCATCACAGCGCGGCTCGTTTTCAACTCGAGGTCGTCGGGAGCGGCCGAAGTGAGGCGATCGACGACGCCCTTCGCCGTCTCCAGGATGCGCTTTACCGAAGCGGTTGGCATCCCTTCGACGTTGCGCAGCCCTTGAGCGATGTCGATGACAAGGCTATCGGCCGCTTGTCTCGCGATTTGGTAGCTTTCTTCCGCTCTCGTGGCTTCTCTCTTGGCGAGCACGCCCAGCGCGATGCTCGCGGCGGCGACAAGCGCTAGAAGTATCGCCGCGCCCCCCACGACCCGCGACAGATTGCGCGAAAATCGCGCTCGCGCCGTCGCCTGTTCCGCCTCCGCCTTCGCCCGCGCCAGTTCGTTTGCGCGCGCCTTCTCGCGCTCGGCCGCCGCCGCCGCCTCGCGCGCGCCGCAGCTCTCCAGATACGCGCGGTCCCGGGGCTCCAATTGCGCGGCCAGATCGAGGCGGGCGTCGAGTGCGCGCGCTTCGGCAAGCCGGCCGCCTTGATGCGCGAGCCACCCTTCCGCCTTTCCGTTCGCTTCCCAATCGCGCGCGGCGCGCTTCACCCCTTCCAGCGTCGCGAGAAGCCCGAAATCCTCGGCGATCCATCCCTCTAGCAGACCCCATTGCCGCAGAAGCGCCTCATGCGCCGGCTCGATCGTGACCGTCCGGCTCTCCGCGCCCGTTTGCGGGTCCTTCATCGCCTGCGTATCGGTCGCCAGCAGCCTCTCCTCGACGAGGAGATCGATCAACGGCCGCGCTTCCTCGGGAATATCTGCGCGCCGCGCGATGTTCCGACGTGGGCTCCTGGTGTCCGGATCGATGCCGGCAAGCCAGGGAATGAGCCCGCGTCGCAGCAGCAATTCGCGCGCCTTGCGCTCGCGGGGGATTCGGGCGTCGGCGTCGGCGGCGCGAAAGGCGCGCTCCACCGCCGCGTCGATCGCGCCTTTCAGGCCGCCGAATTCCTCGTAATTCACCAGCCGCAGGGCGCCGGCCCGGCGATATTCGATAAAAAGCTGTTCGAGAGTGAAGGCGAGCAAGGGCAGCGCGTCGCTGCCGCCGCCCTTTTCGATATCGGCGAGCAGGCGCTGGGTCAGCTGTGGCTCGATCGCGAGCCGACCGCCTGCACTCACGAAGCGACGCGCGGGGCCCTCGATCACATCCTTGTAGGCGGCGCGCGGCAGCGGCAGCAGCGGCAGCGTGCTCTGCGGCAGACCTTCGAGAGCCTTCGCGTGCTGCAGCGCGTCATATGAGTCCGAACGGATCGCGAAGATCGCGATCACCGCCGGCCGATCTTCAACAGTCAGGTCGCGGATGAGGCCGAGCAGCGCGGCGCTTTCCTCGGCGCCCTCGGCGCGAAACAGTTCCTCGGCCTGGTCGATCGCCATCACGACGACCGGCGGCTTGGCCGCTTCGTTCCCGGCCCGCATCCGTCGGAGACTCATATTGCAGAGTTCGACCAGCATTGGCCGCACGCCCGCCGCGCCGCTGCGAATCGCCGCGCGGATTTCGGCCCGCGTGCGATTCGGCAGGGCCGCTTCGATGGCGCCGAGGAGGCCATTCTCGCCGAATAGCGCAGACCGCTCAGGCCGGATCACCGGCAACGGCAGGAAATTGCCGCTGTCGCGGGCGAGTTGCGGCAAGAGCCCGGCGCGTAGGAACGAAGATTTGCCCGCCCCCGAGGCTCCAAGGATCACCAAGAGCCGCGTCGCGGCGGTCGCGCTTAAAGCCAGCAGCCGATCGGTCGCTTCGGCGATCGGCGCATCGCGACCGAAGAAAATTCCGGCGTCGACGCTTTCGAGCGGCTTCAATCCGCGATAGGGCGCCCGCTCGCGATCGGTCTCGGGCGGCCAGGCGATAAATGACGGCTGGCCGCGCCTCCCAGCGTCGAGGACGGCGGCCGCGCCGACCTCGGGCTCCTCGGCGGTGATGCTGAAGACCTCGATCGGGCGCGCGATGTTCTTGACGCTTCGCTCCCCGCGGCTCTCTAATCTGATCGGCAGCTTGTCGCGCACTTCGTCGGCGGCGCCGCGCGCGATAAAGATGCCGCCAGGGTCCGCGAGCGCCTCAATTCGCGCCGCGATGTTTACGCCGTCGCCGTAGATATCGTCGCCGTCCACGATGACGTCGCCGACGTTGACGCCCATTCGAAACTGAATTTTCTTGTCATCCCGACCGTCGCCATTGTGCTCGCGGATCAATTTCTGGATCTCGAATGCGCAAGTCACGGCGTCGACGACGCTGGCGAACTCCACCAGAGAGCCGTCGCCCATAAGCTTGATCGTCCGGCCCGAATGGGCCGCGATTGTCGGATCGATGAGGTCGCGCCGCATCGCCTTGAGACGCGCCAGGGTCCCGACTTCGTCGATCCCCATAAGGCGCGAGTAGCCTACGACGTCAGTCGCTAGGATCGCTGCGAGCCTCCTTTGGAGGCGCTCCTCGGCCACGCTCGTCGCCTCCTGGAAAGGCCTCAACTCATGGAATTCATTGACAGTCCGCTAACTTGTCCGAGGCCGACGCATTTTCGCAACAGGATTTTCCCGTCTTTCTTTCGCCAATCGTAGCGCATTCCGATCGAGGAACGAAAAGCTCGGACGGATGGCGGCGACCTTTCCGCTTCGAGCCTGCGGCGGGTTCCGGCGACAGCGCCGGACCGCCCTATCCGCCCCCGCGAGGCCCGGCGCGCTTCGCCGCGACGATTCGGTACGCCTTCGGCGTGAGCCCGACGGACTTGTGGAATTGCCGGGTGAAGGCGGCCTGATCGGCATAGCCGCATTCCTGGGCGACCATGCTGATCGGCGCGTCGGTTCGCCGCAGACGATCGCAGGCGCGTTCGATGCGCGCCCGCGTCAGATATTGTCCGGCGGAAAGACCGAACAGAGCCCGGATGCGTTGGTCGAATTGGAACGCCGACAAGCGCGCTCGCTGGGCGAGATCGGGGATTCGCAGCGGCGCGTCGAGGTGGTCGTCGACATAGGCGAGCGCCTGGGACAGCGCGGCGACATCGGGATGCGCGCCCGCCAAGTCGGGGACGTCCCGCGATATGCCGGAAAGCCCGACGATCTTGCCCTGCCGATCGGATAAAGGCTCCTTCCAGGTCAAGCACCAGCCGTGGCCGCCATCGGGATACACGTGCAACTCCAATCGCCCGGCGATCGAGAGCCCCTCGCGCAACACGCGCCGATCCTGGTCGTCGAAGCCGGCGCCGAGCGGCGCGGGAAAGACCTCGCGCGCGGTCCGCCCGATCAGATCGGCTTTGTCGGCGAGATTGCAGCGTCGAACCAACGTGTCGTTGACCGCGACATAGCGGGCGTCGCGGTCCTTGAGAAAGAACGCCGTGTCGGCAATGCGGTCGAACAGCTCTTCGCCGAGAAACGGGCGGCCGAGCGCCGCGAGAAAATCCTGACCGAGATCGACCGACGATTTCATGGGCGGGGATATTGTGCGGATTCCCTATTTTCCGCCAGAGATTCCGGCAAGACCGGCGGGGCCGCCGGCGGTAAGCTGCGTCTCGTCCGCATTTCTCTTCCTCGCCAACGGAAACAGGAGCGCCCGCCATGGCCTCGAACATCTTCACGGGCGTGATCCCGGCTCTGATGACGCCCTGCCGAACCGACCGCACGCCCGACTTCGACGCGCTCGTGCGCAAGGGACGCGAGCTCGTGGCAAGCGGCATGTCCGCACTGGTCTATTGCGGATCGATGGGCGACTGGCCCCTGCTGAGCGACGAGCAGCGAATGGAGGGCGTCGCCAGGCTCGTCGGGGCAGGCCTTCCCGTCATCGTGGGAACCGGCGCGCAGAACTCGAAGCGCGCGGCGGCCCTGGCCGCCCACGCCAAGAGCATCGGGGCGAAGGGGCTGATGATCATCCCGCGGGTGCTGTCGCGCGGGACTTCGGCGCCCGCCCAGCGCGCGCATTTCGCGGGCGTCCTGGAAGCGGCGGTCGATCTTCCCTCGGTCATCTACAACAGTCCCTATTACGGCTTCGAGACCCGCGCCGAACTTTTCTTCGATCTCCGGAGCCAATATCCGCACCTCGTCGGCTTCAAGGAATTCGGCGGCGCGAAGTCGCTGAGCTACGCCGCCGAGCACATCGCCGGTCAATCGCGTGAAATCACGCTGATGGTCGGCGTCGACACGCAAGTGTTCCACGGCTACGTCAATTGCGGGGCGAGCGGCGCCATCACCGGCATCGGCAACGTGCTGCCGCGCGAAGTGCTGCATCTCGTCGAACTCTGCCGACGCGCCGCGCTGGGCGATCCGCAGGCGCGGCGGCGCGCGCTCGAACTCGAGAGCGCTCTCAGCGTCCTGTCGAGCTTCGACGAAGGGGCGGACCTCGTGCTTTATTTCAAGCATCTCATGACGCTGCAAGGCGATGACGACTATGCGCTGCATTTCAACGAATCGGACCAATTGAGCGCCAGCCAGAAGCGCTTCGCCGAGACGCAGCTCCGGCTCTTCAAGGCTTGGTGGGCCGATTGGCGCGGCGCCGAGGGCTAAGGCCATGCGCGTCATCGATTCCCACACCGAGGGCGAACCGACGCGGCTCATCGTCGAGGGCGGGCCGCCGCTCGGCCGCGGCCCGCTCGCCCAGCGGCGCCAGCGCTTCGCCTGGGAATTCGATCATGTCCGGCGACTTGTCGTCAACGAGCCGCGCGGCTTCGACGCGCTGGTCGGCGCGCTGCTGTGCGAGCCGGAGGATCCGAGCTGCGCCGCGGGGCTGATCTTCTTCAACAACGTCGGCTTTCTCGGCATGTGCGGACATGGGACGATCGGCGCCGCGGCGACGCTGGCGCATCTCGGCCGCATCGGCCCCGGCCGCCATCGCTTCGAGACGCCGGTCGGGGTCGTCTCCGTCGAATTGATCGACAGAAACCATGCGGCCGTCGAGAACGTTGAGAGTTTCAGGCATTTGACGGGCGTTCGCGTCGCGGTCGAGGGTTTGGGCGTCGTCACGGGCGACGTCGGCTGGGGCGGCAATTGGTTCTTCCTGACGCAAGACGCGCCCTGTCCCCTGCTCGGCGGCAATATCGAAATCCTGACCCGGGCGGCGCGCGACATCCGGCTGGCGCTCGCGGCGCAAGGCGTCAGGGGGGCGGGCGGCGAGGAAATCGACCATGTCGAGATCTTCGGCCCTCCCCTCTGCGCCGACGCCGACAGCCGCAATTTCGTGCTTTGCCCCGGCGGCGCCTACGATCGCTCGCCGTGCGGAACGGGAACCAGCGCGAAACTCGCCTGCCTCGCCGCGGACGGAAAGCTTCGGCCGGGCCAGCGCTGGATTCAGGAGAGCGTGATCGGCAGCCGCTTCGAGGCGAGCTATCGGCAGAGCGGCCCCGGGCGCATCATCCCCCGCATCGGCGGGCGCGCCTTCATCTGCAGCGAGGCGAAGCTCTACGAAGATCCGGCCGACCCGTTTCGCTATGGAATCACCTGGGATGGCGCAACGGCGTAACCGTATCGAGTCGTTGTCGAGAACTTTCAGTTCGCCCGCATCCACGTCAACTTGATCAAGCCCAGGGCGTGGGCCGACTTCTGATTCTCCACGATCAATTCGTTCCCGCTGAACGTCACGAGCCGCTTTTCGTCGCGCCCGGCGGCGCCGGCGCGGCTGCTGGCGGCGATGTGCATCGTCATCGAGGCGTCCGCGTCGTCGACCGTGTACGTGCCGAAATAAGAGATGCTGCTCGCGCCGCCGCCGGTGATCACGATGACCGAATAGTGGCCGCCGGCGTCGAGAAACATCGAGCCTTGCGGATTGGCCCCGTAAGGCTGGGAATCGCCGATGCTGATCGAGACCAGCCGCCAGTGGCCGGTCAACTGGTCCATCAGCGACTTCGACGACGTTTGCGCGAACGAGGGAGCCGAGATCGAGGCCAGGAGGATCAGCGACGACACGCAGGCGACGACGCCGCGAGCGATATTCCTCATCATGCGCGCTCCCCTTCATTTGCGCCGGCGCCCTCGGCGACGAAAGCTCGCAGATTATAGGTTGCATCTGCGCGCTGGCGCCAGGGCCTTATGAAGCGAGCCTTGCGCAAGCCGAGGCGATTCGTCGCCCTCGAAGCCTGAGCCCGCGGCGCCCGCGAATTGACCTTTTGCCGAGCCCCCTCCCCGGCTATTGTGCCTGCATCGAATCCTTCGCCGCCACATTCCGGTTCGGCGGCGCAAGGACACGAGGGGGAATCGATGCGCTTGCTCCACCTTGCCGTTGCATCGATCGCGATCGCGGCGGGCGCGGGCGAGATGCGGGCGAACGCCGTCGGCGCGGATACGAGCGGCCCGCCGAAGGCGCGCGGCGATGAAATGCGCGTGGCCCAATTGGTGCCGGACACCGCCCCGCCCGAGGCGACCACCGGCAACCCGAGCCTGGCGCCGCTCAAATGGGTGGGAATGCTGGTCATTCCCACGCCCACGGACAAGGATCCCAATTCCATTTTGGAATGCACCGCTCAATTCATCAAACCGAACGTGCTGCTGACCGCGGCGCATTGCCTCAGGGACCTCCAGGCCAATCCCGCCGGCCCGTGGCCCGACGTGACCAAGGGGACTTTCTGGCTGCAGTACCAGAACCAACAGGGCACGCCGTTCAAAATCCTCTGCGGCGCCGTCAATCCGCTTTGGGCGTTTCCGGCGAACTACGGCGCGATGAAGGCGGCCGAGCAGGCCGACGCGCAGCGGACCGCCTTTCAGCATGATTTTGCGATGATCCTCGTCGACGGAACCAGTCCGACCGGCGTGATGCCCTATGCGCTCGACTGGAAAGGGAGCGTCGGCGTCAACAATCCCGCGACTGCCCACAATGGGGCGTCCGAAGCGCTCGGCCGGAATGGAAACGTCAGCTACGTGACCCGGGTCGGTTACGCCGGCGACATCCTCGACGGCCAGATCGTCCAGAAATCGGGAGGCGCGGTGTTTTTCGCCGACGCGATTCCGATGTTGCCGAAATCCTACCCGAACATCGTGGTGCAATGGGCGCCGATCACCGACCTCACCGAAGGCACCAGCGGCGGCGCCTGGATCGCCAATTTCAGCGCCAGCGAGGGCGCGAACAAGAACATCCTGATCGCCGTGACCTCGTTTCAGTTTCTGGCCTATCCCGGCGGCGAGGGCGCGGCCTATCTGACGTCGGCGGAATTCAACCCGCTGCTGGCCTTCGTGTCGAACGGCTGCAAATGAGCGCGGGCGCGTCGGCGCCGAGCTACCGATCCTTTGCGTTTCGCATGGCGGGCGCCGAGCGGAGGCGAGATAAGCAGATGGCCGCGAATAAGAACGGATCGCCGCATCAATTTATCGAGTCCGCGCTCATCACGTTTTGGCGGTTGACTTCGCGATGAGGTCAGCTGAATCCGTGACCACGCGTCAATCGTGACTATTGCCGCCGGACCCGGTCTGGCCGATCCGCGTCGCCGGGCGGGATACGGCTCGCGGGGTGTGCGACATAGGGGTCGTGAATCACTCTGCAAAAGTGCTCATGGCCGCATTTTGAGCAAACGAATATCTCGACTTCCATATCGAAGACCGGATCGTCTGGCTCAATCGTTTTGAACCGTAGTTCGCCATCACAGAGCGCGCAGCGCAGGGACGGCGGGGGCTGGACGAGGTTGCGCATATGTCACTTCCTTTCGTTCGACATGCGTCGTAACGAAGCCAAGGGACGCTCAAAGGGGTCCCGATCGACATGTGATTTGGCTGGAAGCCTAACGCTTTGGTCTGGCGAGGCAATTATGGTTAATATCTGCCCCCTGGGGCTCGGAGTCAAGCGGCATTGGGAAGGCGACGCCTATGAGTTCTTGGTGGCGCTCGCCGAGCGGGGGCGGGATATGCGCGCCGTCGCGGTAACCCGTAACCCTGTTCGCCGACCGCGCCGCGACCATCGTCCCTTGGCTCTCGTCGAGGCGACGGCCGTCGAGATGGCGGCGCCGATCAGAGCGGCTTCGGCCCGAGGGCCGAAGCCTTCCTCATGAAGTCTTGCTCAATGTTTGGGGCCGCCAGGGCCCTTGCCGCCAGGCCCCTTGCCGCCAGGCCCCTTCCCGCCGAAGCCCTTGGCGCCAAAGCTCTTTGAGCCAAAGCTCTTGGAGCCAAAGCTCTTGGAGCCAAAGCTCTTGGCGCCATAGACCTTGCCCGCCCCGGCATGGCCGCCTCGCCAGCCGTGCCAACCGTATCCGCCGCCCCAGCCGTAACCCTGATTCCAGGCGTAACCGCACCAGTACCAGCCGGGGCCCTGCCAGCCGTCGTCATACCAGCAGTAATTGTAACCGCCGAAGAAAAACTGCGCCTTTTCTATTGGCGCGAGCTGCGTCAACCGCAGCCGCGCGCCGAGACCGCTGTCGCCGACCGCCGCCTCCGCGGAACTCGCGATCGGAAGGGTAACGCCGGCCACAAGAGCGAGCGCGAGAGCAACATTCCGAAACATGGTTGGATTCCTTCCAAGTGATTTTGTCGCAGGCCACTACTTTCTCACAATCAACCGCCACATTTTGTCTTCGCATTGACGTGGCGCAATCCGCGCCGAAAGCCGCCAACGACCTGCAATCGCGAGCCGCCGATTTCGGTCATGACGGCAGCGCCTCGCCGTCCCGACCAGCGAGCAGGCAAGAACGCTCTGGGACCGCGATTGCGCCGACGGACAAGCTCGCTTGCCGGCCGAGCGCGCGCGGCTCGTGGGAGCAGCCGGCGCTCAGCCTGTTTAAACAAATCCCGGTTGATGAAGATCAAGGCGGCCAATACTTCGCGCCTTACCGTTATCATTACGCAAAGCGCTTCGATCCTGCGCCCTGCCGCATCCGGTGCGAAAAGTTATCGACAAGGACGGCATCGTCGGAAAGACGAAGGAAATCAAGGGCGGCATGAGGGAGGCGGTCGGCAAGGCGGTGGGCGACCGGAAGCGGGAAGTCGAAGGCAAGATTGAAAATGTCGAGGGCAAGGCTCAAGGCGCCGTCGGCGCCCTCGAGGACGCGACCAAAGAGAAATGGGCGCCCCGCCCGGCTGCATGTCCGGAAGGAAGCGAGGGCGGGCGTCGTGGCGCGGGAGTTCTCTGGCGGGCGTAGCCGGCGCGAGACGGGATCATATCGCCGCCGAAATAATGGGAGGCATCATGCTGGCGCTGATAATCGGAATTCTTATCACCATCGTCGTCGGCGCCATTTGTTTTTGGGCCATCGACAAGTTCAGTCCTGACGCGCGGCTGTCGCAGCTTCTAAAGTTGCTTGTGGTGCTGCTTTGTCTTGCTTCGATCGTGACGCGTTTGCTTCCGCTGATCGGCTATTCGTCTTTCCCCTAGAGTGATCAGTCCCCACCGACCGGTCCAGGGGGAATGTCAGTTCACGAGTGGCCCCCGGGCTGGCGCGGACGGCGCAGCAGGCCCGAATTGCGAAGCCGGAGTTCCCGCGCAAATGCAATCAACTGCTGACGCTGTCGGTTCGCCATGGCGGTCGCCGAGCGGAGCGTGATAAGCGCCCCGTCAACGGGATGCAGAGGCAAGACAGGCGCGCCGTCGCCGCAACCGATATCGGGTTCTGTCCAGGGAGAAAAACTTGCCATTCGCTCGATACCCCAGTCTCAACGGCGCCGTCGTGCTCATCACCGGCGGCGCCGCAGGAATCGGCGAGGCCATGGTCCGGGCTTTCGCGGCCCAGGGCGCGCAGGTCGGCTTCGTCGACATCGACGAGCAAGGCGGGCGCGCGCTCGCCGACGCATTGACCGGCGCCGGCGCGAAGGCGTGGTTCGAGCCGTGCGACCTGCGCGACATCGAGGCGCTTCGCGCCGCCTTCGCCCGTGTGAAGGGCGCCCTGGGTCCGGCTGGCGTCCTCGTCAACAATGCAGCGCGCGACGATCGGCACGGCTGGGAATACGTGACCCCCGATTATTACGACGAGCGCATGGCGACCAACCTCCGCCATATGTTCTTCGCCATCCAGGCGGTCGCCCCCGACATGATCGCGGCGGGCAAGGGCTCGATCATCAACTTCGGCTCCAATTCCTGGTTCGAGGCCGTCGGCGGCCTGCCCGTCTACGCCACCGCCAAGTCGGCCGTGCACGGCATGACGCGCTCGTTCGCGCGCGAACTCGGCAAGCACCGCATCCGCGTCAACACCATCGTGCCGGGCTGGGTGATGACCGAGCGGCAGAAAACCCTGTGGGCCAAGCCGGAAGCGATCGCCCGCCACCTTGAGCGCCAATGCCTGCCCGACCTGATCGAACCCGCCTATCTCGCCAACATGGCGCTGTTCCTCGCCGCCGACGATTCCGCGATGTGCACGGCGAACAATTACATGGTGGAGGCGGGGTCGATTTAGGGGGGCGGCGATAGTGCCCTCAAGGATCGACGCTATGAGTCCGCCATGGCCGTGGACGAGCGCACGCGCGCTCGTGGCGCCGCGTAGTCAACAAGCCGATTGTCGCGGACTCCGGCTGTCGCCAGGGCCTTCGAGGCGCCTTCCTTCGCTGTAGTACGGCTGGCTATCTCCCGAGAGAGAACCGTCCGGCCCAATCGCCGTTGGCCCAGGTGATGCCGCCGATCACCTTATCGTCGTCCGACAGCACCAGGCGATACTTGTCGAGACCGAGGATCACATTCGGGTCGTCCTTCTTGTAGCCGTCGAAACGCAGCAGCCGCGCCGCCGGCAGATAGGCGCCGCGGATATATTCCGTGCCGGTGAGGCCGATCTTGCTTTGCGCCCCGGCGACCGGCGTTTGGCGCAGCGTCCAGTGGATGTTTCCGTCGACGATGTTCTGCGCGCTCACGGTCATATGGAGCTCGGCCTCATAGACGTAGCCGGGACGGGTCCAGGCGCCCTGCCATGTCGCCGCCAGCGCCGCCCGATCCGCGGGCGGCGCCGTCTGCGCCCAGGCCGGCAACGCGACAAGCGCCAAGAGCAATCCGATGAAAATTCTCCGCATGATGTCCCCCCTGGCCGCAGTGGCGAAGCACGGTCATGCAAGTCATGCCCGTATTCCAGAACGTCGCGTCCGGCGCCTTCATGCTAGCCTATAATTTGAGAGCGGCAACTGGACCGCGCCCGTCGGACCGCGGCGACATTCTCTTCCGGAAAACCGGAAATCGCGGTAATCTGAAAGCGTGCTTCGGCGAGGGTTTTCGCGCCGGCTGCGCGCCGTTCCAACTCGGGGGCGAGATGTCTTTGGGAAGACTGGCTACAGGCGTCATTGCGAGCAAAGCGAAGCGACCCGCAAGCCCTTGATTTCGCTGGAAACCGCCAAGGACTTGGCGATTATAACGATGACAAAGCCGAACGAAAACAGTGACTTATTTTCGGCGGAGCAGATCGCAGAAGCTATACATTTCATATTGGCCGATTGGGCAAATTTGCGCGCACGTCTTTTTGAGCTAGGGCCTGACGAATGGGACCGTAAGACCTTAGTTGCGCGCATATTGCATCGTTTGTGTGATAAGTCGGTTTCGCGTGAAAAGAGTCGACGTAAACGCGCATCGTGAAAATAACTTCGCATAAAATGAGGATTTGCTTTTTTATTTCTTCAAAATCTTTTATTCGATAATAGTACATATTAGATAAAATATCTGTAGGAAATTCGCGACGTTCTATTATGACTGTTTGACGATGTTTGACATGAAAATTTATTGTGTATGTTCCATCAAGCCATAGGATTCCTTCTGGTATAAGGTGAGAGCAACCCCAATGGCCGTGAGCGAGATCATTTCGAGCCGCTTCTACGGTTTGCAAGAATACCATAATAGCGGAAATAAGTTCTTGTCCTTCTCCGTCAAGCATAGCACCAGCTGCTGCTTTAATGGCTTCGACCCGTCCGGTTGAACGTCTAAGAATGGAATAAACGGCAACAATGCCGCTGGTATTGGCCTTAGTCAGCGCGGCTAGGAGCAGCGCGAGCTGAGTATCCACATCTGGCCAAAGCGTAAGGCATTCTCCGATTTTTGCGATATGATCGGGTCGTTCCAATCGAGCAGCGGAACCCATCGACCATTTATCGGGCGCGTCCTTATGCCGACGAATGGTCGGATGTCTAAGATAAGGTTGTCGAGGCATGTCAAACACGCCCAAGATTGAGAATCAGGATGGCGACTGGGCTACATTCGAGCGCGCCGTTGATGTTGTGGTCAAGGCGCCCCCGCAGCATCGCACAAAAAAGACCCCATCGATAGCTGACGAGGCCGCGCGGATTGCGCGAGAATGCGCCGCGTTGCCTACGTGGTCCGCGCCGTCAGGATTCGAACAGCCTCTGAAACCTCGGACACCTTTTTCATAAGATCATTATGGAGCTGACCCAGTTGTCTTTGGTTTTCAATCCATACGTTTACTGTGTCCATGATGTTTTTCATGTCGCGGCGTAGGTCTTCGATCTTTTCCTTATCGGTCATTTGCTCCCAAGTCTTAAGCATCGTTCCCTCATCGTCTTGTCCAATAGGCCATTCATTCAGGTGCATAGCGAGCCCGAAGAGCCGCGATTTCGGTCTTAATAAAGTGAAGATCGGAAACAATATGGCGTGCGGAGGCTGCGATTGATACCAGTTGCAACACGGCGGTTACACCTAGAATAAGCACCCCGATATCGGCATAAGGCATTTCATCCTCCTAGCGCTTCTTAGGCAACTGTTTCGTTAGTTCGCCGATATGTCAGTCGCTTTCCGACGATGCCAAGCGCCAACTTGTCAGCTCGTTCCATATCTTCAATGCCGACTGCGGAACGGTTGTTATATCGGAAATCAAATTCAGCGACATAGCGGTGCAGGTGCTTTTCGCCGCAGTGCTGGTAGACGCCTTTCATCCCGCGCTTGAAAATCGAATAGAAGCCCTCAATCGTGTTCGTGTTGATCTTCACGCCGGTCTTTCGTTCTGTGTAGCCATATTCGCCACGATGATGATCGACGGCATCGTGCTGGGCGAACGTATCCCCAAGGCGCTGATACTGGACCGCTTCGTCGGTCATAACGCGCGTTTCGCGTTCAATGTTCGCTTCGATGATCGGCAAAACGTCTTGCTTGCGAACGCTATCGACATGGAACGAACGGACCGAACCGCCGCGCTCGACAAGCGAGAGAACCGCATTCTTGTGGCCATAGGCGGCCTTGGCCTTCTCGACGCCTTCCTTGCGGCCAATGAACGTCTCGTCGACTTCGACGATCGAACCCGAGCCGCCCATCGGGACAAAGCCGCCAGTGCGCATGGCCTCGCGAAGGCGATGGCACATGAACCACGTTGATTTGTAGCTGACGCCGAGCAAGCGGTGAATTTGATGCGCGCTCATGCCCTTCTTGGACGAGACAAGCAGGAACAGCGCCGCAAGCCATTTGGTCAGCGGGATTTTGGAGCGCTCGAAAACCGTTCCTACCGTGACCGTGAATTGCTCGCGGCATTCCGCGCACTGATAAACGCCGGGGCGGTGAGCTTTGCCCTTCAATAAGGCAATGCGAGAGGCGTCCGCATTGCCACAATGACGGCAAACGACGCCATTCGGCCAAACCCGTGTTTCAAGCCACTCGCGGGCTTTGGTTTCGTCAATGAAGATCGGGTTTTGAAGGATGGCGGACATGGGAAGCTCCTATGCCGTCTTTCATACCAAAACCCCGTGGCTTTGTCAAGGTTATAATCGCCAAGGACTTTCCTTGGAAAAAGCTTGGAAAGGCTTGGATTTTCCTTGGAAATGTTTGGAAATCCTTGGAAAAGCTGGGAAAAATTTGGCCGCCTCAGCCGCCCCGCGCCGCCTCCGCCAACGCCCGCCACCATTTTTCGTCCCAGTTCCAGTTCGCCGCCGGCGAGGGCGAGGGCAGCAGCCACAGGCGGGTCGCGCCGATCGTCTCTTTCTGTTCGCCAAATTGCGCGTCGACGCGCAGGAAGCGGCGGCCCGCCGTCAGGCTGGTGAAGGCGAGAATGCCGGGCTGCGCGCGCGCGATCTTTTGCGCCATCGCGTCGCAGGCGGCGCGCCCCAGGGCGCCGGCCGGCAGTTGCTTGTCCATGCCGCTGACGGTCTTGGCGATGTCGGTGAGGCCGAGGCCGAAGCGCGGCAGCAAGGCGAACTCGGAGGGATCGAGCAGGCGCGGCGTCAGGCCGGCCGCGTAGAGCGCGCGCCAGAACCTGTTCTGGGGATGGGCGTAATAGCAGCCGCGCGCCGCCGAGACGGCGCCGGCCGCCGTCCCGCAGAACACGAGGCGAAGGCCGGGCGCCAGCACGTCCGGCAGGATCGGGGCTTTGAGCGCGCGCGTCTCAGATCGTCTGGTTATAGGCGCCGACCTCCGGATTTTCGCGCAACACCGCGTCGACCGCGTGGAACATTTCGCGCATGCGCGCCTCGGAGACCGGGCTCTCCACGACGACCACGAGTTCGGGCTTGTTGGACGAGGCGCGCACGAGACCCCAGGTTCCGTCCTCCACCGTCACGCGCACGCCGTTGACGGTGACGATTTCGCGAATGGGCTGGCCCGTCACAAGGACGCTCCTCGCCTCCATGTCCTTGAAGCGCGCGGCGACGCGGTCGGCGACGGCGTATTTCACTTCGTCCGGGCAATGCGGCGACATGGTCGGCGAACCCCAGGTCTTGGGCAGTTCGCGATAGAGATCGGCCATCGACTTCTCCGGGTTGCGCTCGAGCATGTCGAGCGCCGCGATCGCGGTGACGAAGCCGTCGTCGTAGCCGCGCCCGACCGGCGCGTTGAAGAAGAAATGCCCCGACTTCTCGAAGCCGGCGAGCGCGTTGAGGTCACGCACGCGGCGCTTGATATGGGAATGGCCGGTCTTCCAATAGTCGACCTTGACGCCGCGCGCGTTCAACTCGGGATCGGTCGCGAACAGCCCCGTCGATTTCACGTCGACGACGAAGGTCGCGCAAGGGTGCAGCTTGGCGAGATCGCGCGCGAGCATCACGCCGATCTTGTCGGCGAAAATCTCGTTGCCCTCGTTGTCGACGATTCCGCAGCGGTCGCCGTCGCCGTCGAAGCCCAGCGCGACATCGGCGCCCGTCTCCTTCACCGCCGCCGCCATCGCGTGCAGCATGCGCAGATCCTCGGGGTTGGGATTGTAGTTCGGAAAGGTGAAGTCGAGATCGCAATCGAGCGGCGCGACCTCGCAGCCCAGGGCGCCGAGCAATTGCGGGGCGAAGGCCCCCGCCGTGCCGTTGCCGCAGGCGGCGACGACCTTGAGCTTGCGCTTCCATTTCGGCCGCGCCGTCAGGTCGGCGATGTAGCGGGCGGGAAAATCCTGGACGAATTCATAGGCGCCGCCTTCGCAGGGGCGAAATTCGCCGGCGAGGACGATTTCGCTTAAGCGGCCCATTTCCTCCGGTCCGAACGTCACCGGCCGCGCCGCCCCCATCTTGACGCCGGTCCAGCCGTTGTCGTTGTGCGAGGCGGTGACCATCGCGACGGCGGGAACGTCGAGCGCGAACTGGGCGAAATAGGCCATCGGGGTGATGGCGAGGCCGATGTCGCGGACCCTGACGCCGGCGGCCGTCAATCCGCAGATCAGCGCGTATTTGATCGCGCTGGAATAGGAGCGAAAATCGTGGCCGACGACGATTTCCTTGGCGACCCCCAATTCGCCGAGCAACGCGCCGAGGCCCATGCCCAGCGCCTGCACGCCCATCAGGTTGATCTCCCGCTCGTAGAGCCAGCGCGCGTCATATTCGCGAAAGCCGGTCGGCTTCACCATCGGCCGCGATTCATAGGCGTAGGTGTTGGGGCTGAGCTGGGGTTGCGGCTGGGGAAGCAAGGGCGGCCTCGGGCGAAGGAGAGCGACGCTTCTGCCTAGCCGATCGGCGGTCCGATAAAAAGCCCGTCGCCGCGCTTCGTCCCGGCGAGGCGATCGCGCTATTGCCTGAGCACGAGCACGCCGTCGCGCTGTTCGACGCTGACCAGCCGCTTGAGAAAGCTCGCGCCGAGGAGATCGGCGGTTCCCGCGCCCGGCGGCATCACCACCGCCCGCACGTCGTCCATGTAGATCGAGCCGAGGCTGACTTGCCTGAGGACGACGGGCGAGACGAAGGAAACGCCGTTGGCCGTGTTCACCCGCAATTTCGGCGTCGACGGATCGACGACGACGCCGAGGCGCTCGGCGGTGTCCGCCGTCAAGGCGACCATCGTCGCGCCAGTGTCGACCACCAGGCTGACGTCTTGCCCATCGATCAAGGCATTGGTGTGGAACTGGCCGCCCGCGTCCGCCGTGATCGACGCTTGGCGATAACCGAAATCGCCGGCCGCGGCGGCGGTCGTCGCAACCGGGGCGACCGGCGCGGGCGCGACGGGCCCGGAGACGGCGGGCGCGCTGACGCCCGTGGCGCGCTGCGGCAACAGGGATGGAGCCGAAAACGCGATGGCCAAAGCCGCAACCGCGAAAATCAACGAATTCTTGAGCATCGGAGCACCTGCCGCCATTGGCCTCGCGCGAGGCCCGCGGAACGTGCCCGCCAGAGTGCCGACCGCCGGCAAAAATTTGGTAAAGGCGATGGCGGCGCGCCGGTAAACTCGGCGCTTTTCCAGCGCTCGCGCGGCGCTCCCGGCCGTTTCAGTATATAATTCGCTAATGGGCGCGATTGCTTCACGATGTTGCTTTAGCCGCTCCTTCGCCCTGCGCTGGGGCGCGAATCCCGTCGTTCGACGCCCCCCTCCCCGCGCCGCTGTGGCGACTTCGCGCGCGTTGACGTAAATCAACGCCGTCGACGAAAAAAATGCTTCGTGCCTTTCAGCATTTGGCGGCGGGAACGCCCGAAGCGCGGCCCGTAGGCGCTCACGACGCGCCGGGCCGCGCGACGGGCGGCGTCGCGGCGGGCGTGGTCTTGCGGGAAAGCGATATGGAAGAGGCTGAATTTCCGACGATCCTGGCTCGCGGGTTGATCGCGGCGACGCCGTCGCCCCTTCTCGATCTCGGCGCGGCCGCGCTTCTTCGCAAGATGGGGCGCAGCCACCCCGATTTGTTCCAAGTCCTCGCCGAGTTCCCCCGCACCGTCATCCGCATCGAGCTGACGGATTTGCCTCGCAGCTTCTCGCTGCAATTCGGCGACGGGGCGCCGTCGCTGAAGCTGGCGGGCGCGAACGACGCTCCGGCGGACGCCAGCGTGAAGGGGTCGCTGGCGGCGCTGCTGGCGCTGCTGGAAGGGCGCATCGACAGCGACGCGTTGTTCTTCACCCGCGAGATCGTCATCGCCGGCGACACGTCGGCGGTGGTGGCGTTGCGCAACGTCCTCGACCGCGAGATCATCAGCGTGCTCGACGAGGCCTCCTCGCTGTTCGGTCCGCTGCGGCGATTCGCTCGCGCCGGCGCTCTGAGCTGGGAGCGGCGAATCGAGCGTCTGCGCGATGTTCTCCTGCCCGTCCGCGCCGCTTCGGACGGCCTCGCGCAGGCCGAGCGCGACGCGGCGGAAAACCAGGATCTTCGCGCCGAGATCGAGGCGCTGAAGACGCGCTTGAGCAAGCTGGAAGCGCGCCAGCGTCGCAAGGAGGGACAGGCGGCGTGAGACCCCCGAATTATCTCGAACTGGTC
This sequence comes from Roseiarcus sp., assembly GCA_050012775.1. GTDB lineage: Bacteria > Pseudomonadota > Alphaproteobacteria > Rhizobiales > Beijerinckiaceae > Roseiarcus. The sequence continues at coordinate 21,149 of JBEKGN010000036.1, read as the reverse complement.
TGCCCCGCCGGCACGCCAGCCGCGTTGCACGCGGCGGTCGACGCCGGCGCCGACACGGTCTATTGCGGCTTTCGCGATTGCACCAACGCGCGCAACTATCCCGGTCTGAATTTCGACCTCAAGGAGATGCGCGAGGGCATCGCCTACGCTCACGCGCGCGGACGGCGCGTGCTGGTCGCCGTGAACACCTTTCCGCGCGCCGGCGACACCGCGCCTTGGCTCCGCGCCGTCGACAATGCGGCGGAGTTCGGCGCGGATGCGGTCATTCTCGCCGATATCGGCGTGCTCGACTACGCGAGCCGCCGCCATCCGGGTCTGCGTCGGCACCTCTCGGTGCAGGCGGCGGCCTCCAATCCGCTGTCGATCGACTTCTACCGCGAGAATTTCGGCATCAGCCGCGTCGTTTTGCCGCGCGTCCTGTCGGTTGAGGAGGTCGCGGCGCTGATCGCGCGGATGCAGGTCGAAGCCGAAGTGTTCGCCTTCGGCTCCCTGGGCACGATGGTGGAAGGGCGCTGTTACCTGTCCTCCTACATCACCGGCCGCTCGCCGAGCTGCGACGGGGTCTGCGCGCCGGCCGAGTTCGTTTCCTATCGTGAGGAAGGCGAGTTCATGGTGTCGCGGCTCGGCGAAGTGATGACCAACCGTTACGCCAGGCATGAGAACGCCGCTTATCCGACCCCTTGCAAAAGCCGCCTCGTCACCAACGGCGCCGCCTCCTATCTGTTCGAGGAGCCGGTGGGGCTGAACGCCGCGTCGATCCTGACGCAACTCAAGGCGGCCGGCGTGACCGCGCTCAAGATCGAGGGGCGACAGCGCAGCCGCGCCTATGTCGGCCAGGTCGTCGCGGCCTTCCGCGCCGTCATCGACGCGTTGGCGCGCGGCGAGGAAACGCCGGCGGCGATCGGCGACCTCAACGCCATCGCCGAGGGCGGGCGCGTCACTTTGAGCGCTTACAAGAAAGGCTGGCGATGAGCGCGTTGACGCTGGGACCGATCCTCTTCAACTGGACGCCGGAGCGACGGCGCGACTTCTATTTCCGCATCGCCGACGAGGCGCCGGTCGACTGCGTCTATCTCGGCGAGGTCGTGTGCTCCAAACGCGAGCCGTCTTTCGTCGACGACCTGCCTGTCATCGCGAAGCGGCTGCGCGCCGCCGGCAAGCAGGTGGCGCTGTCGACCTTGGCGCTGGTCACCACCGACCGCGAGATGGAGGCGATTCGCGAGAACTGCGGCGGCGACATGATGATCGAGGCCAACGACGTCGCCAGTATCAGATTGCTCGCGGGCGCGCGCCATATCGCCGGCCCGTTCATCAACGTCTTCAACGAGGCGACGCTCGACTTCCTCGTGCGCGGCGGCGCGGTCAGGGTGAACATGCCGGTCGAGCTGTCGGCGGCGGCGATAGCGACGCTGGCGCGCCATAATCCGGTCGAGACCGAGGCGATGGTGTTCGGCCGCCAGCCGCTTTCGATTTCGATGCGCTGCTATCACGCGCGCGCCTATGGGCTGACCAAGGACGCCTGCCAGTTCGTCTGCGAGCTCGATCCGGACGGTCTCTACGCCGACCAGCTCGACGGCAAGCGCCTGCTGACGGTCAACGGCACGCAGACCATGTCGCACGGCTACGCCGCGCTGCTGAGCGAACTCGACGATTTGCAGTCGGCGGGCGTGACGCACTTCCGGCTGTCGCCGCAGACGACCGACATGGTGAGGGTGGCCGAGCTGTATCGGGGCGTCCTCGACCGCCGAATCGCCGCCGAGGAGGCTCTCGCCGGCCTGCGCGCCCTCGTCGAACCGACGCCGTTCGTCAACGGCTACATCAGGGGCCGGGAGGGCATGAGCTGGAGCGAGGCCGCCGCGGGCGCGCCGTAGCGGCCCGCGCTGCCTTGCAGACGCGACCGCGGGTGGCGTCCGAAGCGTGAGCGCGTCACTCTGCCGACGCCAGCGTGCACGCACGAGCGCGGCCAGCGGCCGCGCCTACAACAGCGCCCGAAAATGCCGGCGCTGAGCCCTCACGCCCTGTCCAACGGCGTCGCGAAGCGCGGTCGCACGCGCTTCGGCGCCGGCGCCCCGACGCCGCCGGATGGGGCGGCGACTCCCGCCTCGGCGGCGAAACGTTCGAGGCGCGCGATCGCGGCGTCCGGCAGATTCCAGCGGCGCGCCGCGAGCAGCACGCCGGCGATATAATCCGCTCGCGCCACGCCGGGCCCGCAATTCGTCCCGAAATAGATCAGCGCCCGCTTGGCGCCGCCCGCGACCACGACGGGCTGCGCCGCCTTGACGTAGAGGCCCTCGCCCAGCCCCTCGTAGCGGTCGAGCGCGCGCATGTCGGCGAGCGCGACGTCCCACAATACGCCGTCGACGTTGGCGTTGGCGTCGCGCGTCGCCGTCAGCCAGCCCTCGCGCATGACCGCGAGCCGGTGGCGCATCAGGCGCGCGGCGTTCAGCGGCTTGGAGCGCGGGCAGCGCCCCGCCATCGCCTCGACGTCCATGTTCGCGCCATAGGCGAAATAGAGCGGCATCGATCGCTTCTCCTCAACCGCTGAGCCGCTCGACCTTGCTGACGACGCTCTTGTCGCGCAATTGCGCGAGGACGGCGTTGAGGTGCTGGATGTCGGAGACTTCCAGGTCGAAGCGCACTTCGCGAAAATCCGGCCCGGTGGGGTTGAACGCGACGTTGTCGATGTTGGCGCCCGCTTCCCCGATCGTCGTCGCGATGATTCCGAGCGCCCCCGGCTCGTTGAGCGTCGTCACCAGGATCTGCGTGGGGTAGAGCGCCTTGGTCGCGGTGTCGAGATCCCAGCGGACGTCGAGCCATTGCTCCGGCTTGTCGTCGTAGGCGACGAGCGCGGGAGAATGGATGGGATAGATCGTGATCCCCTCCCCCGGCGTGCGGATGCCGACGATGCGTTCGCCCGGCACGGCGCCGCCCTTGGGCGCGAATCGCACCGGCATGTCCCATTCGACGCCGCGCAGCGGCAATGCGGCGCCGTTCTCGCCCTTGCCCGGCACGCGAAACACCAGATTGGCCGCCTTGGCGAGGCCGAACCAGCCGCTTTCGCCGGGCGCGAGCGCCGGCCCGGCTTTGCGCTCCTCCTTGAAATCGGGGTAGATCGCGCGGACCACGTCGGCCGAATAGAGTTCGCCGCGCCCGACGCTGATGAACACGTCGTCGACGGAGCTGCGCGCCAGGCGCGACAGCGCGCTCTTCAGCTTGGCGTCGCTGAACTTGCGCCCCGCCCGCGCGAAGGCGCGCTCGATGATCTGGCGCCCGAGGCCGCCATATTGGGCCTTGGCCGCCTCGCGCGTGGCGCGCCGGATGGCGGCGCGCGCGCGCCCGGTCACGACGAGGCTGTCCCAGGCCGCCGGCGGCGTGCGGCTGTCGGAGCGCGTGATCAGCACTTCGTCGCCGTTGCGCAGCGTCGAGATCAGCGGCGCGATGCGGCCGTTGATCTTGGCGCCGACGGCGGAATTGCCGACGTCGGTGTGGACGGCGTAGGCGAAGTCGATCGCCGTCGCGCCGCGCGGCAGGGCGATCAGGCGTCCCTTGGGCGTGAAGCAGAACACCTGGTCCTGGAACAGTTCGAGCTTGGTGTGCTCGAGGAACTTTTCCGAATCGTCGCTCGCCAGCGTCTCGATGGTCTGCCGGAGGCCGCGATAGGCGCGGCTCTCGCTGGCGTCGATCGCTTCCGGCTGGCCGTGGCGATCCTTGTAGAGCGCGTGCGCGGCGATGCCGTATTCCGCGATCTCGTGCATGTCGTGGGTGCGGATCTGCAATTCGACGCGCTGGCTGCCCGGGCCGATGACGGTGGTGTGGATCGAGCGATAGTCGTTCTGCTTGGGGGTCGAGATATAGTCCTTGAAGCGGCCGGGCACGCTCGGCCAGGTGGTGTGCGCGACGCCGACCGCGGCGTAGCAGTCGGCGACCGTGGCGACGAGGATGCGGAAGCCGTAGATGTCCGAGAGCTGCTCGAAGGCGATCGAATGGCGCTCCATCTTGCGCCAGATCGAATAGGCCTGCTTCTGCCGCCCCTTGACCTCGACCTTGATGCCGCGCCGCGCGAACTGGTCGGTCAGCTCGGCGGCGATGCGCGCGATGAGCGCGCCGTTCTTGGTCTTCAATTCCTCGAGCCGCGCGACGATCAGGCCGTAGGCCTCGGGCATGAGGCAGCGAAACGCCAGATCCTCGAGTTCGCTGCGCATGCCCTGCATGCCCATGCGGCCGGCGAGTGGGGCGTAGATGTCGAGCGTGTCCTGCGCGATGCGGGCGCGCTTGGCCTCCGGCATGAAATTCAGCGTGCGCATGTTGTGCAGGCGGTCGGCGAGCTTGATCAGCAGCACGCGCGCATCGTCGGCGATGGCGAGCAGGAGCTTGCGAAAATTCTCCGCCTGCTGGGCGTGCTTGGAGGCGAAATCGAGCTTGTTGAGCTTGGTGAGCCCCTCGACGAGGCCGCCGATCTCCGGCCCGAAAACCGCATCGATCTCCGCGCGGGTGGCGGCGGTGTCCTCGATGGTGTCGTGCAGCACGGCGGAGACGATCGTCGCGTCGTCGAGCTTGAGATCGGTCAGGATCGCCGCGACTTCGAGCGGGTGGGAAAAGAACGGATCGCCCGAAGCGCGCTTCTGCGCCCCATGCGCCTTCATCGCGAAGACATAGGCGCGATTGAGCAGGTCTTCGTCGGTTTCGGGATTGTAGCGGCGAACGCGCTCAACCAGTTCATACTGCCGCATCATTTATCGGGTCGGGCCTCGCTTCGATCAGGAAAAATATAGGAGCCTGCGCCTGCACTATCGAGGCGCCCGTCGCGACGCGCAAGCCCTATCGCGCGCGACCCCCTCTCCCGCGTAGCCCGTCGAAAGACGGGCGTTCTTCCGAACGCCCTATGCGGGAGAGGGCCGGGGTGAGGGCCTCGCCCCAAGAACCCTTATCCGTCACGCTTCGCGTGACGCCTTCTCCCGCAAGCGGGAGAAGGATTCCCCGGCGAACCCACCGAGGCAATAGGCCGCGAGGAAGAGCACCCCGGCCTCCAGCCAGAAGCCCGGCCGGCCCGGCGGCCATCGCATCGCGGCGGCGGCGAGCCCGGCCGCGAAGGCGATCGAGGCCGCGCCCAATGAGACCGCGGGCCCAAGGCGGCGACGGCCCGAGGCTTCCGCGTCGCCCGCTTTCGGCCATTCGATCGCGGCGCCGAGGACCCCGGCGGGCAGCAACCACGGCCAGAGAATGTAAAAGTCATACGACAGGAAGTCGGCGTCTGGCGCGGCTCGCGGCGCGGGCGCGGCCGGCTCGGCGCTCGCCCCAGGCTTGACCCACACCAGCGCGGCGTCGACTTTCCGCACGCCCCAGACGCCGGCGACGGCGTCGACGGCGCCTCGCCGCCCGCCTGGGCTCGAGGCCGCGCCCGAAATCGCCGCGTCGCGTCCGGCCACGAGCAGCGCCGGGCTCTCCAGCCCAGCGCCGCCGAGCGCGGCGGCGGCGCGGCTGGTCAGATCGGACTCGACCGGGCCGACTTCGGCGAGCGTCCCGACGAGCCCCAGCGCCAGGAGCGCCATGAGCCCGAGCGCCCGGATTCGCGTTTGATGCGCCATCGCCGCCTTATAGCAAGTCTCGAGGAGCGCGACTGCCGGAAGGCGCGCCCTTTGCGCTTGCGCGACCCCCCGCGTCGCGGCCCGGCGCGGCCCGCACGGGCGCCCTTTTGCTCTTCGTTCGCCGCGCCGGCGGAGGCAGCGAATTAGACAGGTTATCAATAGATTAACGCCTCTTCCAGGACGCCGGCGGCGCCTCGCGCGCCGTTTTCGCGCCGCTTTCGTGACCTTTCTGCAACATGGCGCGGGGAAACGCGCTTTGGGGCCGAAATTCGGCATTTTCAGGTTTGAGGCGGGGCCGGACGCTTGTATGTTGCCTAATGTGAACGGGAGCTTCCCGGTCGCGAGTCGGACGGACGGCGTCCTTTGCTGGGGGACCAGCGCAAAACGCCCGAGGTTCGCTGAAACGGGAAGAGGGGCGCTTAACACCTTTGACTCGGCACGCGTTTTTGGTCGGCGAAATAAGGTTCAAGGTTTCAACCAACTCCCACTTGTCAATTACTGGAGGTCACAAATGACGCTCATTAAGAGCCTTCTGCTCGGTTCGGCGGCCACTTTGGTCGTCGTCGCCGGCGCGCAGGCCGCCGATCTTCCCACGAAGAAGGGCGCGCCCGCTGCTGAATACGTCAAGGTCTGCAAAATCGACGGCATGGCCGGTTTCGTCATCCCGGGTTCGGACACCTGCTTGAAGATCACCGGCTATCTCACCGGGCAGGTGACGGCGGGCAATCTTGATACGGGTTATGCGTTTGCGGGCGGGAGTAAGACGGCCGGCCCCGCGTATGGCGCTCCTTCCACCTATTCCAACGAGACTGCCTTGGCTGCGATCCCGGCCTCGGCGCGCGCCGACGTCGGCTTCACCACGCGTGCGGAAGTCGAACTCATCGCGAAGACCAACACCGCTTATGGCGTGCTGACTTCCGACATCGATATGCAGTATAATTATGGCAGCGGCTTCGACAACACCGGCGCCGGCAACGGCTTCATCAACCACGGCTTCTTGAACTGGGCCGGCATCACCGCTGGTAAGGCGAACTCGTTCTTCTCCGCCTTCGGCGGCGGCGAAGGCTGGGCGAACCTGTTCTCGCCGGATCAGCAGGGCTACAACCAGCCTCTCTTGCTGGCCTATACCGCGACCTTCGGCGGCGGCTTCTCGGCGACGATCTCGCTGCAGGATCCGATCGTCGGCGGCCCGTCGGGCCTCGGCGTCGACGAGGCGATCGCGGCGAACTCCGGCTATCAGGGCCTTCGTTCTCCCGACATCGTCGCGGCGATCGACCTCGTTCAGGGTTGGGGCAGCGCCCACATTGCGGGCGTCGCGCACAATGTGAACATGAACGACTCGGTTTGGTACGGCACCTCGTATCAGGGGACTGGCAACAGCCTGAACACCTGGGGCTGGGCGATCGACGGCGGCTTGAAGTTCAACCTGCCGACGATCGGCGCGGGCGACGAGATTTCGTTGCAGGGCGCCTGGTCCAGGAACGCCACGTGGTATTCCGGTCTTCCCGGCGCGATGTGGGATGAGGCGTGGGGCTTTGGCGCCGGCGGCGGCGTCAACGGCAACGGCGTCGGCATGCCGGTCGCGGACGCCTACTCGAACCACAATGGCACCTGGGCGACGCCGGAAGCGTGGACGATCGCGGCGAGTGGGGAATTCCACCTCGGCCCGACCTTCATGATCGATCCGGAAGTCGGCTACGGTCAGCTCAACTGGAGCGGCTTGACGTACGGCGTGCTTTCCACCAGCACGACGAGCTGGATGGGCGGCGCGGTGTTCCACTGGGATCCGGTTGCGCATCTCGACTTCAACCTCGAGCTGCTCTACCAGAGCAGCAATATGTCGCGGCCGGCTGCTTGGTCTGGCGATATCATCGTCAATAACACCACCACGACCGGCAACGCCTGGAAGTCGACCTCGCAGGGCCTCGAAGGCCGTCTGGAAATCACTCGCGACTTCTGATCGCGTCTGGTTCGGACTTAATATCTGGCCCCGGAGCGAAAACTCCGGGGTTTTTTTGTTGGATGTGGTCCCCTCTCCCCGCTCCGCGGGGAGAGGGTTAGGGTGAGGGGCGGGGCGGTTGGCCGCGCCGTTGGAATTCCACCACGCGCGGCTTGCGCCTTCACGAGACAAACCGCGCGCGCGCCTTACGTCGGGCGCAAACGGAAGCCGAGCGCCTGCTTTGGCGCCGCTTGCGCGCGCGCGGCCTCAACGGGTTCAAATTCGTCGGGCAGGAGCCGATCGGACCCTATTTCGTGGATTTCGTCTGTCGCGAGGCCACACTCGTCGTCGAGGCGGACGGTGCGACGCATTCGACGGACGACGAAATCCGCGGCGACGAGCGGCGCGCAAGTTTCTTGCGCGCGCAAGGCTATCGAATCACGCGCGTCGGCAACGACGACGTCGATCGCAATCTCGACGGCGTGCTGGAGACGATCGAGGGGCGATCGAGTCTTTAGCGCCTGCGGCCAATCACCCGAGCCCCTCACCGCGCCTCGATCACGACGAAAGCCTGCCGGAGCGGCTCTTCGTCGTTGATGGCGAGATGGATGAGCGCCTTGGCGCCGGGCGGCGTGATTTCGGCGCGGCGTTCGCCCGCGCCGCCGTGATTCCGTTCTTCTCGGATCGGCTCTCGTTGGTTATCATGGCGGCAGCCGGAAATAGCGACCGCCGTCATGGCCGGGCTTGTCCCGGCCATCCACGCCGACAAGCTGCCGCGTGGCTGAAAAAAGCCGCACACTTGTCGCTTTTTCAGCCACTGGCACGCAGCTTCACCGCGTGGATGGCCGGGACAAGCCCGGCCATGACGAGTCAATGCGTTTGGCGGCTGGTATAAGGCCACCATGGACCGCAGAACTGGAAATGGGTTTCCTATGCCAAGGGTTGACGATCAGCGAAAACTGCAAACCGCGCATTCCCTGCACCAAAAGGGCGCCCTCGACGAGGCCGCCAAGTTATATCGTGAATTAATAGGCGCAAATCCCGATAATTTTCACGCACTCCATTTCCTAGGGCTTATCGAGGCGCACTCGGGAAATATGCAACGGGCCAAACTTCTTATGGCGCGCTCGTTGTCGATACAGCCGCCAAACATTCAATTTATGGAAAATTATGCGACCGCGTTATACCAGACCGCGGATTACATTGGCGCTCTCAAAATTTGTCGAAAAGGGCTTAAGCTCAATGGCAATAATATATCATTGTTATATGTAAGCGCCGCCTCATTGTCTAAACTTGGACAATTTCAGGAATCGCTGATGCAATTTGACAGACTTCTCCTGATTCAGCCTAATCATTTCGCGGCGCATAATGAGAGGGGTTTCGTTCTTGCCGAAATGAAGAACTATGAACTTGCAATAGCCAGTATCGACAACGCGATAAAGATATATCCGAATTACGCCGATGCATATCTCAACAAGGGCAACCTATACGCCCTACGAAAACGTCACGACGAAGCTGTCGCTGCCTACGACAAGGCGCTGACGATCAACCCCGCCCTTGCGAGCGCTTGGTTTGGTCGCGGCATCGTTCTTCGCGAACTCAACCGCCTCGAGGAGGCCGTGACCAGTTTGGACGAGGCGATCGCCCTCGCGCCCGATCATGCGGAGGCGCATAACCGCAAGGCAATCGTTTTGCTTGACTGGGGCCGCCTCGTCGAGGCAAGCCATGCGATCGAAAAAGCGATCGACTTGGCGCCGAAGCGGGCGAGCTTTTACCATATATTGACGGTGTCCAAGCGGTTGTCGCCCGGCGATCCGCGCCTCCGCGCCATGGAGGAACTTGCACAAGACATGCCTTCGCTCGGCACGGACGATCAGATCGCCCTGCACTTTGCGTTGGCCAAGGCGTTCGCCGACAACGAGGATCACGCGCGGTCGTTTCAGCGCCTGATCGCGGGCAACGCGTTGAAGCGCAAGCAATCCGCCTACGACGAAGCCGCCGCTCTGGGATTCTTGGAGCGCACGCGGAGGGCATACGCCGCGGAGCTGATGCGCGGCGATCGAGGGCGAGGCGATCCTTCCTCCCTTCCGGTGTTCATCCTCGGCATGCCGAGGTCGGGAACCACCCTGGTCGAACAAATCCTGGCCAGCCACCCGCAAGTTTTCGGCGCCGGCGAGATCGGCCACTTTCACCAGGCGACAATGGCGCTCGGCGGAGCCGCCGGGGAGGCGCTGCATTCCCCCGAGGCGGTTTCTCAGGTTTCGGATGAGCAATTGCGTCGACTCGGCGCAAGCTACCTCGGCCGCATCAGAGACCTGGCGCCGGCGGCGGCGCGGATCATCAACAAGACGCCGGAAAACTTCCGCTTGATCGGCCTCATCCATCTGGCGCTGCCGAACGCGCGCATCATCCACATGCGCCGCGATCCCATCGACACTTGCCTGTCCTGCTTTTCGCAGATGTTCACGGACACCGTGCCCTACGCTTTCGACCTGGGAGAACTCGGCCGCTACTACCGCGCCTATGAGGCGACGATGGCGCATTGGCGCAGCGCGCTGCCGGCAAACGTGATGCTCGAAGTGCAGTATGAGGAGGTCGTCGCCGATTTGGAAGGGCAGGCCCGGCGCATCGTCGCCCATTGCGGACTGGAATGGGACTCCCGTTGCCTCAGCTTCCACCAAACGAAACGATCGGTTCAAACGGCAAGCGTGATTCAGGTGCGCCAGCCCATCTACAAGAGCGCGGTGGGACGCTGGCGCGCCTATGAGGCGTTTCTCGGGCCGTTGCTTGCCGAACTCGGAATCGTCGACGAAGCGGTCTGACCGCCGGCCGGCGATGCCTCACCGCGCCTCGATCACCACGAAAGCCTGGGCGAGCGGCCCTTCGTCGGTGATGGTGAGATGGATGAACGCCTCGGCGCCCGCCGGCGTGATTTCGGCGAGGCGCTTGGCCGCGCCGCCGGTGAGAAGCATCGTCGGCTTGCCCGAGGGCAGGTTGGCGACGCCCATGTCGCGCCAGAACACCCCGTCGCGCAGGCCCGTGCCCAGCGCCTTGGCGCAGGCCTCCTTGGCGGCGAAGCGCTTGGCGTAGGAGGCGGCGCGCCCGGCCCGGCGCTCCGAGCGCCGCCGCTCGACGTCGGTGAAGCAGCGCGCGAGGAAGCGCTCGCCGAAGCGTTCGAGCGTCTCCTCGATGCGGCGGATGTCGCAGAGATCGCTGCCGATCCCCAGAATCATCGCGGCCCGCCGGGCGCGCGCGCGCGCCCCTCGTCCATCGCCGCGCGCATCGTCCGCACGCTCTGCGCCAGGCCGACGAAAATCGCCTCGCCGACGAGGAAATGGCCGATGTTCAGTTCGACGATTTCGGGCAGGCCGGCGATCGCGCGCGCGGTTTCGTAATCGAGGCCGTGCCCGGCGTGGCACTCCAGACCCAGCGCCGCGGCCTCGGCCGCCGCGACGCGCAGGCGGCCGAATTCGTAATCGGCGCGCTCGCGATTCCCCTGCGTGAGCGCGTCGCACCACGCGCCGGTGTGCAGCTCGACGACGGGCGCGCGCAGCGAGGCGCAGGCGCCGAGCGCGTCGACCGACGGCTCGACGAACATCGAGACGCGGATCCCCGCGCTCTTCAGCTCGGCGACGAAGGGCTTGAGCGAATCGTGCCCGCCGATCACGTCGAGGCCGCCCTCGGTGGTGCGCTCGGTGCGCTTTTCCGGCACGAGGCAGCAGGCGTGCGGGCGGATGCGCAAGGCGATGTCGAGCATCTGCCCGGTCGCGGCCATTTCGAAATTGAGCGGCTTCGAGATCGCGGCCTTCAAGCGGCGCATGTCCTCGTCGTGAATATGGCGGCGATCCTCGCGCAAATGCGCGGTGATTCCGTCGGCGCCGGCTTCGATCGCGAGCAGCGCCGCGCGCACCGGATCGGGAACGGCGCCGCCGCGCGCGTTGCGCACGGTCGCGACGTGATCGACATTGACCCCCAGACGCAACGCCGCCATCGAACGGTCCTTTCCCAGTGAAATGCGATCAGCTCGCCCCGGCCAGCGCGCGGCTTCCCGGCTTGACGGCGGGAAGGGCCGCCAGTTCCGGCGGCAGCGCGTCGGCGGGATAGGCGGGAATGTCCAGCGTGGCGAGCGCGACGCGGGGAACGCCGATGTCGGCCTTGCCGCCGGAGCGGTCGATCAGGCACGCCGCGCCGACGATTTGGCCGGGATGCTCACGAAGCGCGGCCAGGCACTCGCGCGAGGACAGGCCGGTGGTGATGATGTCCTCGACCATCAGCACGCGCTCTCCGGGCGCGATGGCGAAGCCGCGCCGGAGCTTGAAGACGCCGTCCTCGCGCTCGACGAAGATCGCCTTGGCCCCGAGCCAGCGCGCGGTCTCGTAGCCGGGAACGATGCCCCCCACCGCCGGCGAGGCGACGACGTCGATCGGCCCGAAGGCGGCGCGCGCCTTGCGCGCCAGCGCGCGGCACAGGCGCTCCGTGCGCGCCGGGTCCTGAAAGACGAACATCTTTTGCAGAAAGACCGGCGAGCGCAGTCCCGAGGACAGGATGAAATGCCCCTCGAGAAGCGCGCCGGCGGCGCGGAATTCGTCGAGCGTCTGTTCGGGAGTGAGGTCGAGCGAAGCGTCCATCGCGCTTTCATAGCAGGCCGGCGGCGGCGCGCAAAAACTTTGTCGGGGGCGTCCCGCCGGGGTTGCGCGGTCGACGGCCCCGCGCAAGATTTCGCGGCGAAATCGCGGAGCCTTTGTCGATGCGCCCCTTTGAGACCAAAACCCTCGGCGACAGGCCCGACGCGATCGCGCCCGACGGCACGCAGGTGCGCCTGCTCCTCGCGCTCGCCGGCGGCAGCTTCGCGCATTTCGAACTGCCGGCCGGCGCGGTGTCGCACGCCGTCGCCCATCGCAGCGTCGAGGAGATCTGGTATTTTCTCGCGGGACGCGGGCGGATCTGGCGGCGCGCAGGCGACGAGGAGAGCGTCGTCGACATCGCGCCCGGCCTCTGCCTGACGATACCGCTGGGGACCCATTTCCAATTCCGCGCCGAGCCGCAAGCGCCGCTTGCCTTCCTCGCCGTGACCATGCCGCCCTGGCCCGGCGCCGACGAAGCGTTCCCGGTCGCCGGCCCCTGGCGCGCGACGGTTCCGTAAATCCGCGCGACGCGCCCCTTGCCTCCGCTCGAGCGCGCTGCTAGCCATCACCAGGCCTCTTGCGCCGCCGAGGCGAGCCGGTTTAGCTCAGTTGGTAGAGCAGCGGTTTTGTAAACCGTTGGTCGCGGGTTCGACTCCTGCAACCGGCACCAAGGCAATCCCCTGCAACCGGCGCCAGCTCAATCGACAACCGGGACGAAGCGTCGCCTCGAATGGATCGACGCGGCTTCGCCGCTCAAGCCGACCGCTTGAGAGGCTCGCGCGCGACGGGCTCGCGCCGCTGTCGCTCCGCTCGTTCGCGAGGGTCCGATCCGCCGCTCCCCCTCGTGCAGGCCGCGACCCGGTTTCGCCCGCCGCGTTTGGCCGCATAGAGCGCCTCGTCGGCCCTTTGCAGAGCCCCGTTCAGGCTATCGCCGGCCATGATCGGCGCGCAGCCGATGCTCGCGGTCATGACGATCTCTCCGGCCGGCGTGGAAGCCCGCATGGCTTCGATCGCGGCGCGAATGCTCTCCGCCACTTGCAGCGCCATGTCTTCGTCGCAGCGCGCCAACAGAACCGCGAACTCCTCGCCGCCCAGGCGGCCCACGGCGCCGACGCCGTCGCGCACGGATCGGGAAAGAACGTCCGCCACGGCGACGAGAACCATGTCGCCCACGCGATGGCCGTGGAGGTCATTGACGCGCTTGAAGTAGTCGAGATCGACAATGAGCAGCGCGAGCGCGTCGCCCTGCCGTTCGGCGCGCGAAATTTCGCGCGCGGCGCCCGCCAGGAACGCGCGGCGATTGTCGAGGCCGGTGAGGTCGTCCGTCCTTGCGAGCCTTTCCACCGAATTCTTCAATTGCACGATGCCGCGGATCGAATCGACGATCCAATAGGACATTATCAAGGCGACGAACGCGGAAATTTTCGCCGCCATGACCATCGCGCCGAACCGCCTCGCGGAATCCAGCTCCGCTGTCGCCCACGCCGTCAGCCCCACCGCCAGAACGATGGACACGGCGGTTATGGCGAGGACGGCCAAGAGCACGTCGCCGCGGCTCTTGACTTGCGCCAATTTCCTGAACATGAGGAAACTCCGAACTGCCCGTGCTTGCGGCGGCTGGAAACTAGCGCGGGTCCGTAAACGGCCCGTCTCTACGATCGTCGAAACCACGGGTGTGGACCAAAGCCTCGACGGATGGTTTCCAAATCGAAACGACGTTTGGTCAGCGCGGCTGAAGATGTAACGTCAACAAAGATATAATCGTAGAGGGTGAAAACGGGAATTACGGCATCGCGCTTTTTCACCGTTTCTGGCCGGCGCGGCTTCGGCGCGTGCGCGGGCGCGCGGGCCTTGCGAGCGCCTCGCGACGGTCGGCCGACGGAGCGGACTTGCCGCGAGACGGCGCCTTCGTCGCTGCGGCGGCGCGAACGGCAAAGTCGAATCCCCGGCAGGCGGCGGGGAAAGGCGGCCGCCGCTAGCCGCCCGTCCGCCGCGCGTCGAGCGCCTCGTAGACGTCGTAGGCGTCGAAATCGCCCTGGGCGCGGGCGAGGCGGCGGTAGGACTCGGCGAGCGCTTGGTCGATCAGCCGCCAGCTTTCCGGCAGTTCGCAAGCGTATTTCAAGCGCCGATCGGCGATGACGACGTAGCGCGGGCGCGCCGCCAGGATTTGGGCGACGCCGTTCGCTCCGGCGCCGGGAAACGCGCAGAGCGTCTGGAAGGGAAAGAAGTATTCGGTCGGCGGGGCGAGATCGACCATGCTGTTGAGCCAGGCGCCGCGATTGACGGCATAGAGCCTGTCCTCGGGCGCCGGGCCGCTCGCCTCGATCGCGCGCGCGGCGGCCGCGAGGGCGGGAACGTCCTGGCGGCGGACGAAATCGACGCCCGGCGCGGCGATCGCCGCGGCGAGCGAGAGCAGCGCCAGCGCGCCGAGCCGCGCCCATTGCGGGATTCGCGCGAGCTCCGGCATGGCCTGCGCCGTGCAGAACCCGGCGAGCAGCAGCGCGGGGGCGAGCATCGGGCCGAGATAGGATTGCGCGAACGAGCGCTGGACGATCACCGAGACGCTCGCCGCCGCGAACCACGCCCAGACCGCGCCGAGGGGAAAGCGCGGCGCCGCGGCCGCCAGCGCGCGCCTGCGCGCGAGCGCGAGGACGCAGAGCCCGGTCAGCGGCAGCAGTCCTTTCTGCAGCGGCAGGAAGCGCAACAGGCCGCCGACGAACGACAAGCCCTCGGAGGCGCTGGCGGGGCGCGCGAGCGCGCCGACCACCGTGTCGGCGATCAGCGCGCCCGCTGCGCCGTGCCAGGCGAAATAGACGAGAAAGCCGAGCGGCGCGACCATAGCGGCAAGGGCGAAGGCGAGCGCCGCGCGCGCGCGGCCTCGCCCGGCGTCGGGCGCAAGGGTCAGGATCGTCAGCAGCGCCACGGCTTCAAAGCCGGCGGTCTGCTTGACCGTCGCCGCCGCGCCGATCGCGAGGCCGGCCAGAACCGCCCCGCGCAGCGGCGAAAGCGGCGACAGCGCCGCGAGAAAGGCGAGAATCGTCAGCGCAGCGAGCGGGCAATAGGCGTCGTTGCCGACGGCGATCTCGGACAGGACGGGATAGAGGATCGCCGCGAAGAGCCCCACCGCGGGATGGCCGAACCGGCGCGCGAGAAAGAAGAGCGCGGTTGCGGCGACCGCGTCGCTCGCGATCGAAACCGCGCGCAGCGACTCGAGCGTCGGCCCGAGCGCGATCTGCGCGAGGGCGACCAGAGCGAACAATCCCGGCGGCTTGAAATCGAAAATGCGGGCATAGGGCAGCAGGCCGCGCAGCCAGAAATGCGCGAGGCCGACATAGCCCGCGTCGTCGAGGCAATCCAGGCGAAACAGCGGCAGGCGGACGAGCCCGGTCCACGCTGAGGCCACGACGAAAATCGTCAGCGCGAGCGCGGTCGGCGACGCCGGCGTCCGCCGAACGAAGAGGGCGTCGGTGCGGGGCGAAGCGCCTTGCGAGACTGCGATCGTCATTGTCCAAACCATCGGCGCGGGCCGCGCCGGCGCCGGCGCTAAACCTAGCCGACAGTCGTAAAGCGCGCATGAATCCCATGGGTCCAAGGCGTCGATCCTATCGCGCGGCGCCTCGCGCGAGGGAAACCCGCTCTCACGGCGGCAGGCCGGCGCAGACAGACGAGCCTCGCTGCCCCGCAATTTGATCTCGACGAAAACCTCCGTCTCGGCCGACGTTGCGCCGACCGCCGGCGTCGGCGGCGCCCGCGAGGGATCGCCGCGCCGCGACGCCCTTCCCTTCTTCGCGCATTTCGTGTATTGCGCCGCACAAATCGGAAGCGCGGCTTCGCGGGCTCGCGTTTCGTCGCACTCCCGTCATGTCTGCAATCGAGGGAAGGCGCGGCCATCGGCCGCTTTTCCCGATTCGCGCCGCGCCGAAAGCCTGGACTTCCATGAAACTGAGAAACATCGCCATCATCGCCCACGTCGACCACGGCAAGACGACGCTCGTCGACCGCCTGCTGCAACAATCCGGCGCGTTCCGCGAAAACCAGCGCGTCGCCGAGCGCGTGATGGATTCCAACGACCTCGAGCGCGAGCGCGGCATCACCATTCTGGCCAAGGCCACCTCGGTGGTGTGGAAAGGCGTGCGGGTCAATATCGTCGACACGCCCGGCCACGCCGATTTCGGCGGCGAGGTCGAACGCATCCTGTCGATGGTCGACGGCGCGATCGTGCTTGTCGACGCCGCGGAAGGGCCGATGCCTCAGACCAAGTTCGTCGTCGGCAAAGCTCTGAAAATCGGCCTCAAGCCGATCGTCTGCGTCAACAAGGTCGACAAGTCGGACGCGAGGCCTTCCGAAGTCGTCAACGAATGCTTCGACCTCTTCGCCGCGCTCGACGCCACCGACGAACAGCTCGATTTTCCCATCATTTACGGCTCCGCCAAGCAGGGGTGGATGGCGAGTTCGCCTGATGGCCCGAAGGAGGACATGGGGCCGCTGTTCGACCTCGTGCTCCAGCACGTCGAGCCGCCCAAGGTCGGCGCCGGCGGCTTCCGCATGCTCGGCACGCTGCTCGAGGCCAATCCCTATCTCGGGCGCATCATCACCGGGCGCATCTTCTCCGGCACGATTAAGTCTAACGCGCCGGTCAAGGTGCTCGACCGGCTCGGCCATCTCGTCGAGACGGGCCGCGTGTCGAAGATTCTCGCCTTTCGCGGCATCGAGCACTCGCCGATCGACGAAGCCTCGGCGGGCGACATCGTCGCCATCGCGGGACTGGAAAAATTCAACGTCGCCGACACATTGTGCAGCCCGGAGGAGGTCGAGCCGCTGCTCGCCCAGCCGATCGACCCGCCGACCCTGTCGATGACGTTTTCGGTCAACGACAGCCCGCTGGCGGGAACCGAGGGCGACAAGGTGACGAGCCGCGTCATCCGCGACCGCCTCTTCAAGGAGGCGGAGGGCAATGTCGCGCTGCGCGTCGACGCCGCGCCCAATTCCGACGCCTATGTCGTTTCCGGGCGAGGCGAATTGCAGCTCGCCATCCTCATCGAGACGATGCGCCGCGAGGGCTTCGAACTCGGCGTTTCGCGCCCGAAGGTGCTGTTCAAACGCGACGAAGCGGGCGAACTGCTGGAGCCGATCGAGGAGGTCGTCATCGACGTCGACGAGGAGCATTCGGGCGTCGTCGTGCAGAAAATGTCCGAGCGCAAGGGCGAGATGGTGGAGATGCGCCCCTCCGGCGGCGACCGCCTGCGCCTGGTGTTTCTCGCGCCGACGCGCGGCCTGATCGGCTATCTCGGCGAATTGCTCACCGACACGCGCGGCACCGCGATCATGAACCGCGTGTTCCACGATTGGGGCGCCTGGAAAGGCGAAATCGCGGGACGGCGCAACGGCGTGCTGATCTCCAACGAGAAGGGCGAGGCCGTCGCCTACGCCATGTGGAACCTCGAGGATCGCGGCCCGATGATGATCGAGCCGGGCTGGAAAGTTTATCAGGGCATGATCGTCGGCCAGCACACGCGCGACAACGATCTCGAAGTGAACGTGCTCAAGGGCAAGAAGCTCACCAACATCCGCACCCACTCGAAGGACGAAGCGGTGCGCCTGACCCCGCCGATGCAGATGACGCTGGAAAAGGCGCTCGCCTATATCCAGGACGACGAACTCGTCGAGGTGACGCCGAAATCGATCCGCTTGCGCAAGGCGCTGCTCGACCCCAACGACCGCAAGCGCGCGGAGCGGTCGAAGGCGGCGGAGGGGGCGGCGTAAGCGGCCCCCGCCTCCAAGCTTTTCCCAGGAATTTCCAAGCTTTTCCAAGGAAATTCCAAGCTTTTTCCAAACTTTTCCAAACTTTTTCCTTGGCGATTATATAGTTGACAAACCACGACAGGCGTGATAGCTTCTAAATCAAGGAGTTAGCTATGTCCGTCCTGTCAAAGCCCTACTTTCACGACGACGCCGCCGCTTTCGAGCATTTGGAGTCGGTTCTGTGGTCAAATGGCCCGGTCTGCCCCCATTGCGGCTCTGTCTCTGGGAAGCATTACGACCTTCGCAAGACGCGCGTCGGCCTGCGCAAGTGCTCGGATTGTCGCAAGCAATTCACGGTCAAGGTCGGCACGGTCTTCGAGTCGGCTCATATCCCGCTGAACAAGATGCTCCAGGCCATCTATCTCATGTCTGCCTCTAAGAAGGGCGTGAGTGCGCATCAGGTACACCGTACTCTTGAAATCACCTATAAATCGGCGTGGTTTCTCTGCCATCGCATCCGTGAGGCGATGCGCGATGGCTCGCTTGCCCCGATGGGAGGCGCCGGCTCTATCGTCGAGGTCGACGAAACCTTCATCGGTCGCAAGGAAGGCGTCGAGAAAGCCAAGGCCGGCTATGGCCACAAGAATGCGGTTCTCTCGCTTGTCGAGCGCGGCGGTTCGGTTCGCTCGTTCCATGTCGATAGCGTTCGCAAAGATGACGTGTTGCCGATCGTGCGCGCGAACATCGTTCGCGAGGCTCGCGTTATGACGGACGAAGCTGTCCAATACGCCAAGCTCGGCGATGATTTCGCTCAGCATGACGCCGTTGACCATGGTCGCGGCGAATATGGCTACACGGAACGCAAGACGGGCGTGAAGATCAACACGAACACGGTCGAGGGTTACTATTCGATTTTCAAGCGTGGCATGAAAGGCGTCTATCAGCATTGCGCCGAGAAACACCTTCACCGCTACGTCGCCGAATTTGATTTCCGGTACAACAGCCGGTCGGCGCTCGGCGTCGAGGATCAAGAGCGCGCCAGCAAGGCGCTTGCCGGCATTCATGGGAAGCGGCTTACCTATCGTGGCACTGATAGCCGCGCCTAATCGCAAAAATCGAGTCCCGCCAATGATTTAGTAAGCTATTGATTTTTCAGAGCGAATCGCGTATCGTCTGTCAGGCGGGAAACGCTGGAAATCGCTCATGTTCTTGTGGCTTGCAGCAAGGACAACTGTCGGGACGATCGCACGTAGGAGGCGATCTATAAGACCGATGGCGGTAAATGAGACCAGGGCCCGCCGCTTTTGCTAAAGAGGATAATGATACGATCTAAAGATCATTTTCTGTTCACGCGTCAAGCCGCGGGCCGCACGCCATATTGGTGTTGGTTGAAGTGCCACGCTATAATCAACAAAGTGTCCGTTTTCTTTCACCATGATTGGTCGAAGTGCCTCCGCAGCGGCTATATTCCACCTTGGTCCACGCGCATCAGCCGCGCAATGAAACGCGCTAGTTACGACATCAGCAAGCTGACAACCGGCGCTTTGTATCGATGGGATTGATTCAAATAAGTTAGGATGTATTACCGCGGGTTTTATCTGTCGTTTTGTGAGTATCGTTGTTTGTTTTTCTGCCTGTCTTTTCAACACTTCTATGTAAACCCGCAACCAATTGTATTTTACGCCTCCGCGTTGGCTGAACACCAATTTAACCCATCGCGGTTCGCCATAGCGGTTAAGGGAATGACGTTCAACGGCATCCGTGACGCGTTCAAGTAGCAATCGAACGCACCAATTGTAGAACCATCCGCGCGGCCCGAGGGCCGCTTCAGCGGCCGGATTCCGCCACTGTCTCATGTTGGGCTTGTGAGAAAGCACAGCAAAGCCGCCGAGACGATACGTTGCAAGGCCTGTCGCAACGAGACGCTTGCGCTCGTCAGACAAAGTTCTGAAATGCAATGCTGGCCCTTGATTGTCGCGTATGGTGTCGCGAAGGCTGCGAACCCAACCGACGATTTTCAGTTCAAATTCCGCCTGAATAACCACGGCCCCGAGAGTAAGCCATTCGCTCGCGCCTCCAGGATCGATAGGGCGAACTTTCGTTAATCCGGGATCGCCGGACTCATCGATATAGGCTATATATTCGTACGTCGGCGAAACGATTGGCGGATTGCCCATATGACCAAATTGAAGAATGCGCCGGCTAAGAGTCAAGGAAAAGCGTTCGTTGGCGCGGCCCGCGCGCTCGGCTGCGACGAATCCGAGGAGCATTTCGACGCAGCGCTCGCAAAGGTCGCGCGGCATAAGGCGCCCAACCACGCCACGAATGGGACGAAGGCCGTGCCGGAGAAACGGACGAAACGCCTTTAATTCAGCTTAGTTGTTATCAGCAAGCCAACGTTAGGCTGCGGCGGCAATGCGGGGACAATTGGCGGGAGAGTCGGTCTCTGTGGCCTATTTTGCTGCTGGATATCAAACGCAATCCCCGCAGCTTCCAAAGCTCGCTTCGTGGCTAATTCGATAGGCTGCATCGCAGCGGGATTTGCTACCATTAGCCCGACGCCGCTTGGAGGGGGATTTCCAAGTCCTAACGCTGCGGGCAGGCTAACGACCCATCCTGCCGCTTGGAACACCAGAGCTAAATCTCCTGTATAAGCCTTGGCATCTGGAGCTCCCATGTCTTGTACAATTTCGATGATTCCCGAGGAACCCTTTAACGACTGGACAATTTTAGCCTTTTGCCCTTCGGTTAGTCGGCGCGGTGAAAGCGCCTTCACCTGAAGCTCCAGCGCATCCAATCGTTTTTTCGCTTCGTCCGGTGTGGCGCCTCCCAATTTCGTCTTGTAATCAGCGATCTGGTCATCCCTTAGCGATAGGCGACTTTGCAGATTGGTGATTTGGGACGAGTAGGTCCAGTTCATTGCCGCCCAAATGGCCCCTCCGAGGATGGCGAGGGCTATCGCAAATGTGGCCGGAGCTCGGAGGATCACGCGACCCTCACCGGCAAAATATTTAATGAGCGATTCCATGCGGGAGTCATATCATGAATCCGTGGTTCGTAAAAGATATAATCGCCTTTTCCTTGGCCGTTTCGCGCGATTTCAAGGGCTTGGCGCGCGAAACAAGGAAATGTGTAACTCCCAAGGCGCCCCTAAGGAGCAAGGCGTTGGATGAGGTGGGCGGGGTCTGCGGTGAGGGTTTGCAAGATATTGTATCCCTGCTTGCGGGCAGTTGAAATGACCGAGCGCAGGCAAGCGAA
>JBEKGN010000035.1:0-43981 GCA_050012775.1 Roseiarcus sp. | reverse complement strand
CCGGGACTTCGTCAGCCGCGTCTACATCCCGGACGTGCTGGCGATCGCTTCCTACTACAAAGACTGGGCGTCCATCGGCGCCGGCGTCGGCAATTACATGGCCTATGGCGATTACCCGGAGGACGACAGCGAGTATCCCCAGCTGCTTTTGCCCAGAGGCATCATCCATAACCGGGATCTGACGAAACTCGACGCGGTCGATCAGGGCAAGGTCACCGAGCAGGTCGCCCATTCCTGGTACGATTATTCGGTCGGCGACGACAAGGCGCTCAACCCATTCCAGGGCGAGACCTCGCCTCACTATACCGGCCCGAAGCCGCCTTACGAGAGGTTGGATCTCACGCAGAAATACAGTTGGCTGAAATCGCCGCGCTATGACGGCGCGGCGATGGAGGTTGGGCCGCTGGCCCGTATGCTGGTCGCCTACGGCGCGGGCCGCCCGGCCGGCGTCAAGGTCCTGGTCGACAAGGTTTTGACGACCCTGGGCGTCGGGCCCGCGGCGCTGTTCTCGACCCTTGGCCGCATCGCCGCGCGCGCCGTCGAGACGCAGACGCTGGTCGAGTCGATGGGCCGTTGGATCCAGGACCTGGCCGACAACATGGCGCGCCGCGACACCCGCATCCACGACAATTCGAAGTGGGATCCTAGCAGCTGGCCGCGCGATTGCCTTGGCGTCGGTTTCCTCGAGGCGCCGCGCGGGGCGCTCGGTCATTGGGTGCATATCAGCAACGGCTCGATCGTGAACTACCAGTGCGTGGTGCCGAGCACCTGGAACGCCGGTCCGCGCGACGCCTCGGGAAATCCGGGCCCCTACGAAGCCGCGCTGGTGGGCACGCCCGTCGCCAAGCCGGAGCAGCCGCTGGAAATCCTGCGAACCGTGCATTCCTTCGATCCGTGCATGGCCTGCGGCGTCCACGTGGTCGACGCGACGAAACGCGAACTCGCCCGGGTGAGGGTCATGTGAGCATCATGGCGAAATCGCATTGCACAAACGCCGACGTTGAACGCGTCTATATTTGGCAGCTGCCCGTCCGCTTGACGCATTGGCTGATCTTTTTTTCATTCCTCGCCTTGGCTGCGACCGGGTATTTTATCGGTCATCCCTTCATCAGCGTTGCCGGTCCGGCGCGGGATCATTTTGTGATGGGGACCGCGCGCGTCATTCATTTGTATGCGGCGATCGTGTTCGCGCTGTCGGTGTTGGCGCGCATCTATTGGATGTTCGTCGGCAATCGCTATGCCCGCTTGACGCAGCTCATCCCGCTCGGGCGCGAGCGGTTTCGCAGCTTCTGGGAAGCCATGATGTTCTATTCCTTCATGCGCCGCGAGGCGGAGGAGTGCGCTGGTCATAACGCGCTGGCAGGCTCGAGCTACGCCATGATCTACGGCGTCTATCTCCTCATGATCGCGACCGGCCTTGCGCTCTACACGGTCGACGCTTCCTCCACTTCGCCGTTCCAGGTCTTCAAATTCTTGATACCGCTGTTTTATGGTCTGCAGATCGCGGCGCTGATCCATCATATCGGCATGTGGATCGTGCTGATATTCGCCGTGATGCATATCTACTTCGTGGTGCTCGCCTCGCTCGCCGAGCGCATCGGAACGTTCGATTCGATCGTTTCCGGTTACAAGTTTTTGTCTAAGCGAAAAGCAGGCGTCCGGTGAGCGGCAATTCCGCCCAGGAGCCTGCGGGGAAGGCGATCGGCGTCCTCGTTCTCGGACTCGGTAATGTGTTGCTCGGCGACGATGGACTCGGCGCCGCGGCGCTCGCTCGCATCGAGCGCGGCTATCGCATCCCGCCGGGCGTGCGCCTGGAAGACGGGGGGACGCTTGGCCTGTCCCTTTTGGGATTGCTCGCGGAATCGCATCGCGTGATCCTCGTCGACGCCGTTCGCACCGGGAGCGCGCCGGGAACCTTGGTCCGGATCGATGGAGAAGAGGTCATGGACGCCGTCCGCGAGCGTCTGTCGCCGCATCAAATCGGGGTCGCCGATCTCCTGGACGCGGCGCGCCTCATCGACTGCTACCCGACCACGGTGACGCTGCTGGGGCTGACGCCGGAATCGATCGATTTGAGCGTGGTGCGATCGAACGCCGTCGACGCGAGTCTCGATGAGCTTGTCGAGGCCATTGTGCGCGAGGTGCAGAGCCTTGGCTACGAGATGGTTCACGAAGCCGAGAATGAAGGCCGGCGTCGCCCTATTCGCGATCTTACCCACCATTTCGGCATGTGAGCGCAGTTCGCCGAAGGCGCCGGCTGGACTGCTGACGTCGCGCGAGGCCCGGGACGCCGGCGGCGTCGTCTTTGCCGCCGACTGCGCGATCTGCCATGGGGCCAAGGGCGACGGCCGCGGCCAACGCCGGGAGGCAATGAATCCGCCGCCCGCCAATCTCACGCTGCCGCCGTGGTCGGACGAGGCGAGCGCCGCTGAGATGCATGGCGCGATCCGAAATGGCGTGCCGGGGACCGCGATGCCGTCATGGCCGATGCTCAGCGATCGGCAAATCTGGGACGTCGTGGCCTATATCCACTCGCTCAAAGGCCTTTGAATCGGTCGCTGGCCGCAGAGCTGGCCGCAACCGCGAGTCCAATAGCGCGAGCGCTTTGATCCGGATCATTCCCTGCAGCGCGATTTGGTTGATTAGTTCGACCCGACGGTTCAGGGGATTTTTTCGCCGGGGCGACCGAGGCGCCGACCGGCCGACCGGCGGGAGATGGCGATGCGGGGGTTGCTGGTCCTTGCGATGCGGGCGATCGTGTTGGCGATGGCCCTTGTCGGCATGCAAGCCGCGCGCGCTCAAGGCGACGCGAATCTCGACAACGCGACGTGCCTCGCCTGCCACGGAGCGCCAGGAATCGAAATACCGCTCGCGGGCGGACAGACGCGCTCGCTGTTCGTGCCGGCGGACCAGTTCGCCGCCAGCATACATGGCGCGCTTCCATGCATCGCCTGTCATACGACGATCACCAAGGCGCCGCATCAGAACGCGCCAGCAACGCTCGCCGAGTGGGACCGGGCGCGGCTCGCCGTCAACAAGAACTGCGGCAATTGCCATGCACAGGCCTCGAAGAGCTACACCGAGAATTACCACGGCCAAGTCGCCGCCTTGGGTTACGCCAATGTCGCCACCTGCTCCGATTGCCACGGCAGCCATACGATCCGCTATGTCGGCGATCCGGCTTCGGGACTGTCTCCAGCCAATCTGCTGAAGACGTGCCAGAAGTGCCATCAGGACGCGACGCCGGGGTTTGCGACGTTCCAGGCGCACGCCGTCACCGACGACTTCGCTCATTATCCCTATGTGTGGATCGCCGCGAAATTCGTGAATTTGGCGGTCGGCGGCGTGCTCGTGATCTTCTGGATCCATTCAGCGCTTTGGTTCTACCGCGAATTTCGCGACCGCCAGCAGGGCAAGCCGAGGCCGCATGTGCGCGTGGAGGCGCCGCCGCAAGATCAAGGCCGCTATTACGAGCGCTGGAGCGCGTTGTGGCGATGGGCGCACCTGCTCTTTGCGGTCAGCATCATCCTGCTGGTCATGACCGGCGTGACGTTGCTCTATCCCAACACTTCCTGGGCGCCGCCGCTCGAACGGGCGCTCGGCGGACCGACAATCGCCGGCCTCATCCACCGAGTCGCCGCCGTGATCATGTGCGCGGTCTTCGCCGCGCATATCGTCTACGCCGCCATCCACATCGCGCGCAATTGGAAGACGTTCAAAGTGTTCGGGCCTTACTCGCTGATGCCGAACTGGCAGGACGCCGCGGACATCGCCGCCATGGTCAAATGGTTCTTCGGCAAGCGTCCGCGGCCGACGTTCGATCATTGGAATTATCAGCAGAAGGTCGACTATTGGGCGCCGTTCTGGGGCATCGCGATGCTCGCCGCGACGGGCGCCATGCTGTGGTTCAAGACGCTCACCGCCGCGTATCTGCCGGGATGGGCGTTCAATATCGCCGAGGTCGCCCATGGCGACGAAGCCGTGCTGGCCGCGGCCTACCTGTTCACGGTGCACTATTTCGTCAATCACTGGCGGCCGGACAAGTTCCCGCTCGACGTCGTCATTTTCACCGGCTCGATGCCGCTCGAAGAGTTCAAGCGGGAATATGGCGTCGAATATGAGCGCCTGGTGGAGACCGGGCAGCTCCAGCAGCATCTGGTGGACGCGCCGTCGCGGCCGCTTGCGCTCGGCTCCAAGATTTTGGGCTTCGGTCTCGTGGGCGTCGGCCTGGCGCTGCTGATCATGATGGCGATCGGGTTCGCCGGAAGCCTAACGGCCGGCTGAGCGCCGGCCGCGTCGGGCGCCGAACGCCGGCGGGATGGGCGCCAACGAGGCGCACGCGCGTTGCGCCCTCCAGGGGCGCCGAGCTACGACGTTCGCCAGCGAACCGGTTCCCCCATCGACGTCAGGAACGTGGGTTCAATTTCTCGGCAGGTCATGACAAGTCGCACCGAGCACGTTCACCTGCGATACACGGCGACCCAACTGTTCGACCTGATCGCGGACGTTGAGCGATATCCGGAGTTTTTGCCCTGGGTGCTCGCGGCGCGCATACGCCGCCGCGAGGGTCAGACCATCTGGGTCGATATGACGCTTGGGACGCGCTTTCTGCGCCGACGATTCTCCACCGTGGGGCTGCTGGAGCGGCCGCATCGGATCACGATCAACAGCGACGACGCCATGCTCGAACGCTTCGAGCAGCGGTGGACCTTCAAAACCGCGCCGGACGGCGGCGCCGACGTCGAGTATCGCGTTGATTTCAGGTTCCGGTCGCGTCTGCTGCAGGCGCTCATCGGGGGCCCATTCGCCGGGCGAGCCCAAGCGATGGCGCAAGCGTTCAACCGCCGCGCGCGGCAGTTGTATGGCGCGCCGTCGCGATCAAACCCCGTTTCATCATAAGAGGCGTCCGGTCAGGACCGGTTCTTTGCGATCGAGGAAAACGATCGCCGCCCGCGCGAAGCGTCAAGCGTGTTTGGCGTGATCGCTGTAATGGCCTTCGGCGCCCAACGCGCCCGGATTCAGCCGCGGTTCGGCGCCGATCCAAAACAATATGTTGGCCAAGATGCAGTAGCCGGTCGCGGCGAACCAAAACATCGCCGCGCCGACGAAACCCGTGAACAGGCCCCACCATGGGCTGTACAGCAGGAACAATATCGAGCCAAGAATAACATTGATCCCGACCGTGATATAGATGCGCCGCTCGAGATACCAACTGTCGGTCTGCATGAAGTAGAGGTTCCAAGGAGTCGGCGGACGCGTCCCCAGTCTGGGCTTAAAGCCGAGGAGATACAGCGTATTGCCGACCGGGCAGAAGCCGGTAAAGGCGACGTTGATGGAGACAAGCCCGGTCGCGACGACCAACAGGATGAACAGCGGATTGACCAGCACGGCGAGCGCGGTCGCGGTCACCAGAACGAAACCGGCGATCAGCCAAACCGTGCGCTCGATGTACCAGGTGTCCGTCGGGACGACGTAAACGCCTTTACGACTTGCCATATTTGCCTCCGACGCCGTGGCGCGAGATCGACGGCCAGTTGAAGAAAGCCTAGATGACATTTTTTGTCTCGCATTGATCTGCGTCACAACAGCAGACCCAGCGCGAGCAGCATTCCAAACACGAATTGCGTTTGCGCGGTGAAAACGAGAACGCTGTTGAAACCGCGGCCGCGCGGCTCGTAGACGAAGCGATGAATCAACGCGAGCGCCGGCGGCAACGCGGCGAGCGCGAGCCAGACATGCCCATGCGGCAGAGCCCGACCGATCAGCGGCAGCAACGCAAAGGGAAGCAGCATCAGTCCCGCGTAGATCCATGCCGTGGTCCGGCTTCCCGCCACGATGGCGAGGGTCCGCCGCCCGACGCGCGCATCGGCTTCGACATCGCGGGAATTGTTGACCAGCAGCACCGCTCCCGCCATCAGGCCGAGCGCGAGACCGGCCTCGAGCGGCAGCGGGCCAAGATCGGCGGCGCAAAGCCAATAAGTGCCGCACACGGCGCCGACGCCGAAGAAGGCCACCACAAAGAGCTCTCCCATCGGCGTATAGGCGATGGGCGCCGGGCCGCCGGTGTAGGCCCAGCCCGACAGAATCGACAGAACGCCGAGCAGAAGAATCGGCCAGCCTCCGACAAAGACGAGATAAAGCCCCATCAGCCCGGCGATCGCGAAGCACAGGGCCGCGCCGCGCTTCACATCGCCGGCGCTCAGCAAGCCGGACGCGGTTACGCGCGGCGGTCCAATGCGATCGGGCCCGTCGCCGCCGCGCTCGGAATCGGCGGCGTCGTTGTGAAGGTTGGTGCCGATCTGAATGAACGTGCTGCCGAGGAGCGCCGCGAGGACGGCCGGAGCGTCGATCCTTCCCGCCGCCGCCCAAGCCAAAGCTGCGCCGACCGCCACCGGCGTCATCGAAAGCGTGAGCGTGCGCGGACGCGCCGCAATAATCCAGGATGTCAGACTCATGACGTGACTCGACCTATGATGCGCGGACGCCTTCGTACGGCATCATCGCAACAACCGCGGTCATCTTCCACCGCCAATTTGCGTCGGCGCACTCGGGGCGCACGCGTCGCGCTCGCGGCCGCGCTTCGGCTTCGCCTCGTTTGCTCAGCTGTGCAGGCCGGGCGCCTCATGGCCGGTGCGGGCGACGTACTCGGTGTAGCCGCCGCCGTACTTGTGAATGCCTTCGGGCGTCAGTTCCAGCACGCGATTGGACAGCGCGGCCAGGAAGCGCCGGTCGTGCGAGACGAACAACATGGCGCCCTCGTACTGCGAAAGCGCCGTGATGAGCATTTCCTTGGTCAGCAGGTCGAGATGGTTGGTCGGCTCGTCGAGCACCAAAAAATTCGGCGGGTCGTAGAGCATCTTCGCCATGACCAACCGCGCCTTCTCGCCGCCCGACAGCACCCGGCATTTCTTCTCCACGTCGTCGCCGGAGAAGCCGAAGCAGCCGGCCAGCGCGCGCAGCGAGCCCTGCCCCGCCTGGGGGAACGAGTCCTCGAGCGACTGGAACACGGTGCGCTCGCCGTCGAGCAACTCCATCGCGTGCTGCGCGAAATAGCCCATCTTCACGCTGGCGCCCAGGGCGACCGCGCCCTCGTCCGGCCGCGTCGAGCCCGCCACCAGCTTCAGCAGCGTCGACTTGCCTGCGCCGTTGACGCCCATGACGCACCAGCGCTCCTTGCGGCGCACCACAAAGTCCAGCCCCTCGTAGATGCTCCGCGCGCCATAGCCCTTGCGCACGTTCTTCAGACTCGCCACGTCCTCGCCGGAGCGCGGCGCCGGCGGGAACTCGAACGATACCGTCTGGCGGCGCTTGGGCGGCTCCACCCGGTCGATCTTCTCCAGCTTCTTCACGCGGCTCTGCACCTGCGCGGCGTGCGAGGCGCGCGCTTTGAAGCGCTCGATGAACTTGATTTCCTTGGCGAGCATCGCCTGCTGACGCTCGAACTGGGCCTGCTGCTGCTTCTCGTTCTGCGCGCGTTGCCGCTCATAGAAATCGTAATCGCCCGAGTACGTCGTCAGCGCGCCGCCGTCGATCTCCACCACCTTGGTGACGATGCGGTTCATGAACTCGCGGTCGTGCGAGGTCATCAGCAGCGCGCCCTCGTAGCCCCTGAGGAATTGTTCGAGCCAGATGAGGCTTTCCAAGTCCAGATGGTTGCTCGGCTCGTCGAGCAGCAAGGCGTCGGGGCGCATCAGGAGGATGCGGGCCAGCGCCACGCGCATCTTCCAGCCGCCCGACAGGGCGCCCACGTCGCCGTCCATCATCTCCTGGCTGAAGCTCAGGCCGGCCAGGACCTCGCGCGCCCGACCCTCCAGGGCGTAGCCGTCGAGATCCTCGAAACGCCCCTGCGCGTCGCCGTAGCGCTCGATGATTTCTTCCATTTCGTCCGCGCGGTCGGGATCCGCCATCGCGGCTTCCAGCTCCTTCAACTCGGCGGCTGCCGAACTCACCGGGCCGGCGCCGTCCATCACCTCGGAAACAGCGCTGCGGCCGAACATATCGCCCACGTCCTGGCTGAAATAGCCGATGGCGACGCCCCGATCGACGCCCACTTGGCCCTCGTCGGGCGCCTCCTGTCCCGTGATCATGCGAAAGAGCGTCGTCTTGCCCGCCCCGTTGGGACCGACGAGACCGACCTTCTCCCCTTTCAGGAGCGCCGCGGAGGCCTCGATGAAGAGAATATGATGGCCATTCTGCTTACTGATGTTTTCGAGACGAATCATGGGCGCGCGGGACCTGGAGATGTTGCGGCGCACTTACGCTATGCGTCGCGCCAACGGAAGAGCGTTGCGAAGCGCAGGCCGCCCGTCGTTTGAACGCGAGAGGTCGGACAGGGCCTTCATGCCCGGCAGTGCGCTCGAACGAAAACGGAGCGAAGCCGCGGAGGCCTGCGACATTCATGGTCCAAACAATCGCGGCCGATGCCAACGAACGCTCGCGACAATTCCAGACCCCACCATGCGAATGCATAATTCATCGAGAGGCGGTCGTCCGCTTTCGGTCAGTCGCACCCGCCGCTGCCGTGACGGTGTTCGCAGTTTTATGCAGAGCGGCTTGAAAAATGGCGCACCCGACAGGATTCGAACCTGTGGCCTCTGCCTTCGGAGGGCAGCGCTCTATCCAGCTGAGCTACGGGTGCCGGGCGCCGAAGCGCCGGAACTGAATAAAGCATTTTCTCGGCTTTGGGAATCCCGCGTTCGCGTTGGCGCGCAATCAGGCGGCGAGCGCGGCGGCGGCGCTGTCGCCGCCGAAATGGGCGAGATAACGCGGTTCGATTTCGGCGACCGGCATCACCGCGAAAACGTCGGTGGTCCCGAAACTTTCGTCGACGACGGCTTGCGGGCCGAATCTGGCGCCGAGCCGCCAGTAGCCCTTGACCAGCGGCGGCAAGGCCCGGACCGCGGCGCGCGGGTCGAGCCCCGCGCCGCCGGCGGGCGCCGCATCGACCGCGCGGCCCACGTTCGCGCGCACGTCCCAAAGCGCGTCGACCGCGCGATCTCCGCGCAGAAAGCCCAGCGCGTGGGCATGCGCCGCCGGGTCCGCGCCGGGAAAGCTCGCGCAGCCGAACATCACGTCGACATGGTGGTGGCGCGCGTAGGCCCAGATGCCGCGCCACAGCAGTTCCAGCGTCCGCTTGCCGCGATAGCCCGGCGCGACGCACGAGCGGCCGAGTTCGAGAAGCCGCTTGTCGGGATGTCTGGCGACGAGCGAGGCGACGTCGAATTCGCCGGCGCTGTAAAAGCCGAAATTCGCGTCCGCCGCGTCCCCGCGCAGCAGCCGGTAGGCGCCCACCACCGTCGGCGCGCCGTCGTAACGCGGAACCGCATTGTCGACGACGATGAGATGGTCGCAGACGCGATCGAAGCGACAGATATCGCGCCGGATCAGCCGCGCCGTCGGGTCGGGCCGCGCCCCGCCCTCCTCGAAGAACACGCGATAGCGCAGCTTCTGGGCGCGACGAATTTCATGCTTGGTCGTGGCGAGCCGCACGTCCAGCGCGCCGATCGCGGCCAGCGTCTTGGGCATTCCCATGAGATCGCGCACTTGTCGACGCGCGAACGCCGCGGCGCCGGGCGCGCCGGCGCGCGCCCGTACGATCGACCCTGGCGCCATGAATGCTCCCCCGATTCGCCTTGGCGAAACCGATCTCAGAACACTCTTGGCGCACAGATTTATGACATGCGCGCGCGCGCTGGCGAGGGGAGCGGCTTAGGGTCGGCCAGAAGGCGCTCGATCGTTTCGGCGAGCCGGGCGAGATCGACCGGCTTGGCGAGAAATTCGTCGAAGCCCGCCACGATGCTGGCGCGCCGATCCTCGGCCATCGCATTGGCGGTCAGCGCGACCAGCGCGACGCGCGCGGCGCCGGTTTCGCGCTCGACGCGGCGAATGCTGCGCGCCGCTTCGTAGCCGTCGATTCCGGGCATCTTGATGTCCATCAGGACGACGTCGAACCCAGGCGATTCGCGGCGCGTCGCCGCGCCGGCGAGCCGCGTCGCCTCCTCGCCGTCGCGGGCGCGCACGACCTCGAACCCGAGTCGCCGCAGCGCCTTTTGCGCGACGACGGCGTTGATGTCATTGTCTTCGGCGAGCAGCGCCCGCATGGCGCGCGCGGTCGGGCTCGCGTTGGCGCGCGCCGGGGCCGGCGCGCTCGATGCGGGCTCGAACTCGCTCGCCAGGCGATCGAATAGCGAGCGCGCGCGCACCGGCTTCACCAGCCAGCCGTCGAAACCTTGCAGCGAGGTTTGGCCGAAGGCGCGCCGCTCGAACGGCGAGAACAGCACCAGACTCTTGGGCGCCCCGGCGACGCGCGCCGCGAGCGCCAAGCGATTGGTCGCCTCCACGCCCAAGGCGCAATCGATGATCACAAGATCCGGTTTCGAACCCGCGCTCAGTGCGGCGAGCCCGTCCTCGAGCCCGTCGGCGCGCGCGACTGCGGCGCCCGCCTCGCTCAGCCGCGCCGCGATCGCCGGCGCCTCGAACGGCGAATGGGCGATGATCAGCGCGCGACGGCCCGTGAGCGTGACGGGCGCGGCCTCGGGAGGCGCGCCGGCGCAAGCCGGCAAATCGACCGCGAAGGAAAAGATCGAGCCGCCGCCGGGATTGTCTTCCAGGACGAGATCGCCCCCCATCAGCGCGATGATGCGCTTGGAAATGGCGAGGCCGAGGCCGGTTCCCTCGTAATGGCGCGCGTGCGAGCCGTCGCCCTGCTCGAAGTCCTCGAATATCGCGGCGCGGCGATCGACGGGGACGCCGGGGCCGGTGTCCATGACCTTGAACAGCACGCGACCGTCAGCGGCTCTTTCGACGCTGACGCCGATGCCGCCGCTCTGGGTGAACTTGACCGCATTGCCGGCCAGATTCGTCAACGCCTGCCGCAGCCGCAGGCTGTCGCCGATGACGAAACGCGGCGCGTCGGCCGCGATCGAGGCCGAGATCTCGAGGCCCTTGCCTTGCGCCTGCGGCGCCAGAAGCTCGACGATGCTTTCCACCAGCTTGCGCAAATCGAACGTCTCGCGGACCAACTCGAGCCGTCCCGCCTCGATCTTGGAAAAATCGAGAATTTGGTCGATGAGGTTGGCGAGCGCGGCGCCGGAGCCCCGGATCGCCTCGACGTAGCTCGCGTGCTCGGGATCGAGTTCGGCGTCGCGCAGCAGATCGGCCATGCCGAGAATTCCGCTTAAGGGGGTGCGGATTTCATGGCTCATCGTCGCCAGGAACCGCGATTTGGCTTCGTTCGCCGCCTCGGCGCGATCGCGCGCCGCCGCCGCTTCCTTCAGACGCCAGACTTCGTCGCGCAGGCTTTCGGCGGCGGCCTCGGCGCGCGCCATGCGGCGCTCGGCGCGGCGGCGCAGCCGCGTCAGTCCCGCCGCCATGGCGAGCGCGAGCGCCAGAAGCGGCCCCGCCTCGATCGCCAGAACGCGCAGGTCGAAAAGCGTCAAATCGGCAAACGGCTCGATCATGAGAATTCCTGTCGCCGGTCCCGCCCGCCCGGCGCCCCAACGATGACAGGACGCGGTTGAGAAACTCTTGCCGTCGCGGCCGGAATTCGAACGATCGCCGCTCGAGGCTTCCGCCGGCGTTCGATCACGCGGCGGCGGCGGCGCGCTCCTGCGCGCCGCGATAGCTCAGGGCCTCCGCGAGATGGGCGCGCCGCACCGCGCCGCCGCCGTCGAGATCGGCGAGGGTTCGCGCGAGCTTGAGCACGCGATGATAGCCGCGCGCGGAAAGGCGCATGCGTTCGGCGGCCTCGCGCAACAGCGAAATCGCCGCCGCCTCGGGCGCGGCGACCGTTTCGACCAGATTCGCCGGCGCCGCCGCGTTGCAGCCGACCCCGTCGAGCCCCAGCGCACGGTAGCGCTCGGTCTGGATCTGGCGCGCCGCGTGGACCCGCGCCGCGACTTCGGCCGATCCTTCCGCAGGCGCTGGCCGCAACAGATCGGCGGCGCCGACCGAGGGCACGTCGATCGTCAAGTCGAAGCGATCGAGCAGCGGGCCGGAGAGCCGGCCCTGGTATTGCGCGACGCAGCGCGCGTTGGGCGCGCGGTGGCAGGCGTATCCCGGCTCGTCGGCCTGGCCGCATCGGCAGGGATTCATCGCGGCGACGAGCTGGAAGCGCGCGGGATAGACGATGCGATGATTGGCGCGCGCGATCGCGACTTCGCCGCTTTCGATCGGCTGGCGCAAGCTGTCGAGCGCCTGCGGCTGGAATTCCGGCAGTTCGTCGAGAAACAGCACGCCGTGATGGGCGAGCGAGATCTCGCCCGGTTTGGCGTGGACCCCGCCGCCGACCAGGGCCGCCATCGAGGCCGAATGATGCGGGGCGCGGAACGGCCGCCGGTCGGTCAGCGCGCCGCCGGCGAGTTTGCCAGCGACCGAATGGACCATCGACACTTCCAGGAGTTCGCGTGGGCTGAGCGGCGGCAGGATCGATGGCAGGCGCTGCGCCAGCATCGACTTGCCGGCGCCGGGCGCGCCGCACATGAGAAGATTGTGCCCGCCGGCGGCGGCGACCTCGAGCGCGCGTTTGGCGCTCTCCTGGCCCTTGATGTCGCGAAGGTCCGGCTGCGGCCCCCCGGCCGCGCGCATCGCCGGCTCGGGCCGGCTCAAAACCTGCGTTCCCTTGAAATGATTGGCGAGCTGGATGAGCGAGCGCGGCGCCAGAATATCGAGATCGGCGGAAGCCCACGCCGCCTCCGGACCGCAGGCGGCCGGACAGATCAGGCCGAGGCCGCGCGCATTGGCGCCGATCGCCGCCGGCAGCACGCCCGCCACCGCGCTCACCGTCCCGTCGAGCGCGAGTTCGCCGATGACGACGTAGCCCTCCAGCGCATCCCCGGGAATCGCGCCGATCGCCGCCATGACGCCGAGCGCGATCGGCAGATCGTAGTGAGAGCCCTCCTTGGGCAGGTCGGCGGGCGCGAGATTGACGGTGATGCGCCGGGCCGGCAGCGCCAGGCCCGACGCGATCAGCGCGGCGCGCACCCGCTCGCGCGATTCGGCGACCGCCTTGTCGCCAAGGCCGACGATCATGAACGCGACATTGCCGCTGGCGATCTGCACCTGAACGTCGACGGCGCGGACGTCGACGCCTTCGAACGCCACTGTCGAAACGCGCGCAACCATCTTGCCCCCGCCCGCCTAGCCACGCCGCCCGCCGCCCGTCGCCGCGGCCCCGTCCGAACGGAACATTTGCAGAACATTGCCGCTCTGGCAAGGGGCATTCTTCGCCTCGGCTTCCTTTTCGTCAGCCGAATTCCCGCCCGGTCAATACTTCGCCGCGGCGAGGATCGGGCCGGTGCCGGACATTTGAACCAGGACGGCGTTGGCGAGCCCGGACTGGCTTGGAGCGGGCAGAGCGAGGCGCTCGGCCTCGCCGCTCCAATGGCCGACGAGGATCATCTCGCGCACCACATTCTTGTGCGGCAGGGTGCGGCCGGCGTTTTCGCCGCGCTGGACCGCGACATCGATCACGCCGGGATCGTAGCGCGCGAGCCAGACGTCCGCGCCGCGCGGCGGCGCCCGGCCCGCGCCGATCGTCACGGCGCCCGGTTCGAACGTCAGGTCCGGGCCGGCCGCGCCGCGGTCGGCTTGCTGCGTCAGTTCGCGCATTTCGCTTAGCTCCGCGCCGACGCCGTCGACGCGCCCGTTGACGACGATCTCAGGCGTATAGACGTCCCCATGCCGCATCGCGCGGGCGTAGGCCCACTGCCGCGCGGTGAACTCCGGCTTGGCGAAAGTGTCCTTCCAACCCAAGCGATCCCAATAGTCGACGGCGAAATTGAGCGCGAGCACGTCTTCGCGCGCGGCGAATTCGATCAAGTTGGCGTTCGCGGGCGGACAGGACGAGCATCCCTGGCTCTGGAACAGTTCGATCACTAGGGGATGCTTGGCGTCGGCGGCGCCCGCCGGCGCCGCGGCGAGGCCGGCGAGGCCGATCCCCAGAGCGAGCGCCGGGAGGGCGGGAGCGCGCGAGGGATGGGATGAACGCATGCGATCCTCCTGCTGCGACGGCGCGCCGCGGGGGCGACGCGAGCGTTCTCCTGCTTCGCGCCAAAGGCGAGGTTCGTTACACGCGCTCGCGCCTCGCGCCCGCGCGGCCATGCTATAGCTGGCGCCGAACACGCCGCTTGCATAAGACCCTCGCGATGGCCCGCACCGATTTCACCACGCCCCGCCTTTGCCTCGGCTGCGACCTCCGCGAAGGCGCAACGGCGGCGCTTTCGCTCGCCGAGGCCAATTATCTCGTCAACGTGCTGCGGCTCGGCCCCGGCGCGCGGGTGCTGACCTTCAACGGGCGCGACGGCGAATACGCCGCTTCGATCGGCGCCGTCGCCCGAAAAAGCGCGACGCTCGAGATCGGCGCGCGAACCCGGCCGCAGGAATACCCGCCCGACGTCGACTATCTCTTCGCGCCGCTCAAGCACGCCCGGCTCGACTATGTCGCGCAGAAGGCGGTGGAGATGGGCGCGCGCCGGCTACGGCCGGTCATTACCCGGCGCACGCAGGCCACGCGCGTCAATATCGAGCGGTTGCGGGCCAACGCCCGCGAGGCGGCGGAGCAATGCGGAGTGATCTGGTTGCCCGAGGTCGAGGCCGAGGAGCGGCTGGAAAAGGTTCTCGCCAGTTGGCCCGCGGAGCGGCTGCTCGTCTTTTGCGACGAGGACGCGCCCCAGGCCAACCCGATCGCGGCGCTCGCCGGCGTCGCGCCGACGGCGGGCGTCACGCTGCTGGTCGGTCCGGAGGGCGGATTCGACGATTTCGAGCGCCAGGCGATCGGACGCCTGCCGCGCGTGTTGCGTCTCAGCCTCGGTCCGCGCATCCTTCGCGCCGACACCGCCGCGGTCGCGGCCCTGGCGCTCATTCAAAGCCAATACGGCGACTGGCGTTGATTCGGCGAAGCTGTTGCCCGGCGGTCACACTGGCGCGATACCGCTTGGCCGGCGCGAGCGCCGCCTTCATGCGGCCATGTTGTGGCAACATTTTCCCTGCGATGAGTCGAGTCGATCGAATGACCTCTTTTGCGCGGCGGACAGCGAAGTCGTCGCTGTGCGCGGTCGCGGCGATTGTCGTCGCGGGGGCCGCGGCGGCGGCCGACTCGTCGATGCCGAAGCAGCAGGCGGAGACGCCGAACGATGCGCATTGCGGCGCGCTGGGCGAAGGTTTCTTCGCGGTTTCCGGCTCGGACGCCTGCATCAGGATCAGCGGCTATGTCGCCGCCGGCGCCGAATTCGGCGGCGGCTTGCGTTACGCGTCGCACAATTCCGCCCCGTTCGACGCCGCGCCGACCTCGGCGCTGCGCACGCGAACCGGGGTCAGCGCCGACGCCCGTTTCGATACGCCGATGGGTCCGGGACGACTGTACATCCAGGTCGGTCACGACAATTTCCAACCCTGAAGCCGAATGACCCCCTGTTTTCGGCGCTCTAACCGCGCCCAGGCCGGCCAGTTCCCGTTCGCCGCGATCAGAGCTTCCTGCCGTCGGGGCCGAACTGCTTGAGATAGGCGATGACATTGGCGATGTCGCCGTCGGACGGCAGGCCGGCGAAGGTCATCTTGGTGCCGGGAACCTTCGCTTGCGGGTTCCTCAGATAGGCCGCGAGGGTCGCCTCGTCCCAGGTGACGCCGGAGTTCTTGTTGGCGTCGGAGTAGCGATAGTCGGGATAGGAGCCGGCGGGCCGGCCGACGACGCCGTTGAGAACGGGGCCGACCATGTTCCTGGCGTTTTCGCCGATCTGATGGCAGGCCTTGCACTTCCGGAAGACTTGTTCGCCGGCCACGGCGTCCTGCGCGGCGGCGGCTCCCGCCGAAGCGAGGAGCGCCGCGGCGGCGATCATCGAAAACCTCAACGGGCTCATGCGCTTCTCCTCGATTTTCGTTTCGCGCCGAAGCGGCGCCGGCCTGCGTCCCCGCCGAAGAACAGGGGCCTCGCTCGACGCCGTGATTTAGCGACAGGAGCGCCCGGGCGATAGGGGCGCCGTCGGCGCGCGATTCTATTCGCAGGGAACCGCTTCGGCGCGCGGGCGCGCGGACGCGTCGCCGCCCGTCGCGGCGCGCGCTCGGCCGTGCTCGGTCTTGGCCCAATAAAACGGCCGGATCGCCAGATCGAACAA
Organism: Roseiarcus sp.; assembly: GCA_050012775.1. Taxonomy (GTDB): domain Bacteria; phylum Pseudomonadota; class Alphaproteobacteria; order Rhizobiales; family Beijerinckiaceae; genus Roseiarcus. The sequence goes on along the minus strand of JBEKGN010000035.1, from coordinate 27,872 downwards.
CGCGGCCCAACTCGCGGCCGTGATCAGGACGTAATAGACCGGCAACGACGCCATTGCGCCCTGCAGCCCCGCCAGCCCGCGCCGGCGCATCGCCGCCACCGCGGGGACGACGATCGACATCAGCCCCAACGCCATGAGCGTATAGATCGCGACGTCGCCGGCGAGGCGCCACACGCTCGCGCCCGCCAGATCGCCGCGAAACGCCCGCCACAGCGCCTCGATCAGCAACGGCGCTCCGAACAGTCCGCCAAAAACCGAGCCCATGATCAGCGCCGCCGCGGCCAGGGCGCGCGCCGGCCCGAGCGCGCGGACGAATTTCACGGGTCGGCGCGAGTGGACGATCAGGGTCTGCATCCAGCCCTTTTGCCAGCGCATACGCTGACGGAACCAGGCGCGAGATCGTTCGGCGCTTCTTCGCGCGTATCCGAGGCGAGCGCGCCGACGCGCGCGCCCTCGCGCGCGAGCCGGATGCCGAGATCGGCGTCCTCGGTGACGTTCCAGGCGTCCCATCCGCCGACGCGCCGCAGCGTCCGCGTGCGAAAATGATTGGACGTCCCGCCCAGGGCGATCGGCAGGCCGAGCGCCGCGAGTCCGGGATCGATCAGATCGAACAGCGCCGCATACTCGATCGCGAACATCGCGCTGATCCAGGAATCCTCGGGATTGTCGATGGTCAGACGCGCCTGCAGACAATCGAGGGCGGGATCGCCGGCGAAATGCGCCGCCGCGAGGCGCAATTGATCCGGATCGGGCTCGTCCTCGGCGTCGTAAACGACGACCAAGTCGCCGCGAAGAGCGGGCAGCGCGACGTTCAACGCGCGCGGCTTGGTCGACGGCTGGCCGGGAGGCGCGACGATGACGTCGTATCGCGCCGGCAGGCCCAGCGACGCGATCGCCGCCAAGGTTTCCGCGTCGCGCCGCTCGATGACCAATTTGATGTCGAGTTTCGCCCTGGGGTAATCGATCGCGTCGAGCGCCTTGACCAGCTTGCGCACGACGCGCGCCTCTCGGTAGAGCGGCGCGACGATGGAATAGACCGGCAAGTCCTCGTCGGCCAGCGGCGCAAAGGCGCGCGGCGCCCCGGCGGCGGCGGCGAGGTTCCTCACGACGATCCAGGCGGCGAAAATCAGCCAGAGCAGTATCGAAGCCGCGGCGCGCGGGACGCCGGGAGCGACGAGCCATAGCGCCGTCCCGACGACCGCCAGGGCCGCGATGCACGCGATTTGGCGCCGGCTCAGCCCGGAATGGGCCGACAAGGTCGGATCGCGCCGCTCCAGGTCGCGGGCGGCCGCTTCCGCGATTCGCGAACCCGCTTTGGCCCGCACGAGAGCGCTGAGGCGCTGCGGCGAGCTGATGACGAAGCCCCCCTGCAAATGGCCGGCCGCCGCGGCGGCGACGAGAAAGCGGATCGAAGCCCCGCGCGGCGCGACGACGGCGCGAAGACGCAAGCCGTTGGGCGCGAGCGGCGCGATCCCGCTCGCGATCGCCCGCGCGGGGTCGATGGCGTCGTCGATTGCGAGTTCGCCGCAGAAATAGGGGACGCGCAGATGCCGCGCGAGGGCGCGAAAATAGTCTTCCTCGGCGAGCAGCCCCTCGCCGAGCAGCGCCGCGTCGGCGCTCACCCGGCAGCGATCGGCGATGCGCATGGCCTGCAGCAACGGGCCCGGCCCGACGCCCTGATTGGCGAGGAAGGCGATCTCGGGCGCGATTTCGCCGTGGCGCTCGCCGGCGCTTCGCGCACGCTCGCGTCGCTCTCGGGACGGGTCTCTTCCGTCCTGGGATCCTTCTGGAGCGTCGCCGTCCGCGACAGCTTGCTTGAACCAGTCGGCCACGCTACGAAACTCGACAAAACACGAACCGGCGCGAAAACACGGTCGGAATTCGCGCGCTCGTTCCCACAGCCCAAAGGCGAGGCTGAAAATTTTCGTTCAATTTAGTAAAATATATTTAATATGATTGAAACGGTTTTGTCATGTGGATTCGCGGGCGCCTTCATAAAATTATCGCGATGCCGCTCCTGGCCGCCTGCCTTGCGCCTGGTATCGCCGAAGCGGCCGAGCGCGGGCCCGCGCCGAGCTTCTGGGATCCCGGCCTGCATCTGGAGCGCCCGGACCTTTCCGCCCTGCGCGCGATTCGCTTCCTCACCGACGACGACTATCCCCCGCTCGACTTCGCGCTCGCCGACGGCTCGCTGTCGGGATTCAACGTCGATATCGCCCGCGCGATCTGCGAGGAATTGCACATCGGCTGCACCATCCAGGCGCGTCGCTGGGACACGTTGATCGACTCGCTGGAGACGGGCAAGGGCGACGCGGTGATCGCCTCGATCGCGGGAAACGCGGCCGTGCGCGAGCGGATCGATTTCACCCAGCCCTATTATCAGACGCCGGCGCGATTCGCGGCGCGCAAGGATTCCCCTCTCGTCGACGCCACGCCGGCGACGCTCGCCGGCAGAAGCGTCGGCGTCGTCGCCGGCTCGGCGCATCAATCCTATCTCGCGACGTTCTTCCCCGGCGCGACGGCCAAGCCCTATCCGAGCTTCGCCGCGCTGCACGACGCGCTCAAGGCGGGCGCGATCGACGCCGCCTTCGCCGACGGCTTGAGCCTGGCGGTGTGGCTCGCCGGCGAATCGTCGGGCGATTGCTGCGCCTTCAAGGGCGGGCCCTACACCGAGAGCCGCTTTTTCGGCGAAGGCGTCGGCATCGCCGTGCGCAAGGAGGACGCCGATTTGCGGCGCGCGATGGATTGGGCGCTGGCGCGCCTGGCGGCGCGCGGCGACTACGCGGAGATTTATCTGAAGTATTTTCCGGTGGGGTTCTATTGAATGGCTGGGGCCGGTCGCGCGCCCCGACCGAACCGGCCGAAGCCGGCGCCGTTTTCCCGCGCGTTTGGTTGCTTTCAAGGGCTTGCGTGACGAGTTTCCGCCGGTTCGTCGCGCGGCGAGGGCTTCGCTGGCTAGCGGACGCCGGGCTATTGAGGGGTTGAGTGTACCGGACGTTGTAAAAAGGGAAATGAGTGCGTGTCAGCGTAATCCCGTTATCCCTATCGTGAAGCGCTGGCGGACCCGGCTTGCGACCGGATCGCCGACGCGAGCATGGGCGATGTTCTTGCCGCCGCGCGACGGCATGGCTAATTTTCGGCTTTCCGATCGCGCCCGCGCGGATCTCATTGACATCTACGACTTCACCGAAGGCGCCTTCGGTCCGTATCAGGCCGAAGCTTATCACGCGGGGCTAGAGCGTTCTGCGATGAGGTCGACGCGCGGCGTCCCTTCTCCCCGCTTGCGGGGAGAAGGTTAGGATGAGGGGCTGGGCGATGAGCCGCAGCGGAGCGGCGAACGACCCGGCCCCTCACCCCAGCCCTCTCCCCGCCAAGCGGGGAGAGGGGGATCACCCCTTCGCCGGCGGCTCGACGTGGCCGCCAAATCCCTTGCGCATCGCCGAGATGATCTTCTCCGCATATGTGTGGCCCTGGCGCGAGCGGAAGCGGGTGTAGAGGGCGGCGGAGAGAACCTCGGCCGGCACCGCCTCTTCGATCGCCGCCATCAGCGTCCAGCGGCCTTCGCCGGAATCCTCGATATAGCCGGAATAGGAATCGAGCCCGCCCTCGCGGGCGAGCGCGCTCGCGGTCAGATCGAGCAGCCACGAGGTTACGACGCTGCCGCGCCGCCACACCTCGGCGATGTCGGCGATCTCCAGGGTGAAGCGATGCTCCGGGCTGACGCCCGAAGAATCGGCGTTGCGCAGGATGTCGAAGCCCTCGGCATAGGCCTGCATCAGGCCGTATTCGATGCCGTTGTGCACCATCTTGACGAAATGGCCGGCGCCGCAGGGGCCGGCGTGCAGATAGCCTTCCTCCACGCTGGCGTCGCGTCCCTCGCGTCCCGGCGTCGTGGGAATCGTCCCGCGGCCCGGCGCCAACGCCCTAAAGATCGGATCGAGGCGCGCGACGACTTCGCGATTCCCCCCGATCATCAGGCAATAGCCGCGCTCGAGCCCCCAGACGCCGCCGCTGGTGCCGACGTCGACATAGTGCAGGCCCTCGGAGCGAAGCGCCGCGCCGCGCCGGATGTCGTCGCGCCAAAAGCTGTTGCCGCCGTCGATGACGGTGTCGCCTGGCGAGAGCAGCGGCTTCAGGGCTTCGATCGTCGCCTCGGTGGGCGCGCCGGCGGGCAGCATGATCCAGATCGCGCGCGGCGCCTCGAGCCCCGCGACGAGCGCGCTCAAGGATTCGACCGCCCGCGCCCCCTCCGCCGCGAGCGCCAGGCCGGGCGCAGGATCGCGATCGAAGACGACGCAGGAATGGCCGGCGCGCATGAGCCGGCGCACGATATTGGCGCCCATGCGGCCGAGGCCGATCGTGCCGAGCTGCATCGCGGCGCCTCCCTTGCAAAAGACGAACGCGTCAGTCCTTGGCGCGTTCGACGTAGCTGCCGTCTTCGGTCTGGATGACGACGCGCGTTCCGGTCGAGATATGGGGCGGCACCATGACGCGCGCGCCGTTGGAGAGCTTGGCCGGCTTATAGGACGAGGACGCCGTCTGGCCCTTCATCGCCGGCTCGGTCTCGACGATCTCCAGCGTCACGCGCGGCGGCAATTGGATGCCCACCGGGGTCTCGTTGAAAATGGACAGGATGACCTTCATCCCCTCCTGCAGCCATTGCGCCTGATCGCCGATGACGTCGGCGGGAACCTGGATCTGGTCGTAAGTCTCGGCGTTCATGAAGTGATAGCCGTCGGCGTCGGAGTACAGGAAATCGTAATTCTTGTCCTCGACGAAGGCGCGCTCGACCTGCTCGGTGGTCTTGAAACGATCGGTCACTTTCACGCCGTCGGAAAGGCGGCGCATGTCGATCTGCGTCGTCGGCGTGCCCTTGCCGGGGTGGAAGCTTTCGGCCGAAAGAACGACGCAGAGCTGACCGTCCTCCCGCTCGATGATGTTGCCCTTGCGAATCGAGCTTGCGATGACTTTCACTTGCCTTATCCCCAGAATTGGCGCGCGCGAAACCGCGGCGGCGACTTTGTTTTCAAGCCTTGGCTTGCGCGAATGCGGCGCGCACCATACCGATTTCGCGGCCAAAGGCCAGATAAGATCGAGAGAACCTTTGCCGCCTCGCCCGCCTGGATGCGCATGCCTTGAATTCCGCCTCGCCCTTCTGGAGCAAGACCCGCCACGCCGACCGACGCCCGAGGCTCGCCGCCCGCGCGCGGATCACGAGCGCCGTGCGCCGCCTTTTCGAGGGGCAAGGGTTCGTCGAGGTCGAGCCCGCCGTCCTGCAGGCCTCGCCCGGCAACGAGGCGCATCTGCACGGATTTTCCACCGCCATGATCGGGCTGGACGGGCGCGCCCGGCCCGCCTATTTGCACACGTCGCCCGAATTCGCGATGAAAAAGCTGCTCGCCGCCGGCGAGACGCGCATTTTCGCGCTCGCGCGGGTGTTTCGCAATCGCGAGCGCGGCGCTCTGCACGCGCCGGAGTTCACGATGCTCGAATGGTATCGCGTCGACGCCCCGCTGGAGGCGCTGATGGAGGATTGCGCCGCGATCCTGGCGCTCGCGGCGCGCGAGGCGGGCGCGCAGCGCTTTGCCTTTCGCGGTCGCGAGGCCGACCCGTTCGCCGTCCCCGAACGCCTGACCGTGCGCGAGGCTTTCCTGCGGCACGCGGGGATCGATCTCTTCGAGTCTCTGCCGCGCGAGGGCCGCGGCGAGCCCGACCGCGATTTGTTGGCGCGCCAGGCCGCCGCAATCGGGCTGCGCGTCGCCGCCGACGACACCTGGTCCGACGTCTTCAGCCGAATCTTGAGCGAGAAGGTCGAGCCGCGTCTCGGCCTCGGCCGGCCGACTTTCCTCATGGAATATCCCGCCTCGGAGGCGGCGCTGGCGCGTCTTTCGCCGCACGACCGCAGAGTGGCGGAGCGTTTCGAGCTTTATGTCTGCGGCGTCGAACTCGCCAACGCCTTCGGCGAACTCACCGACGCGGGCGAGCAGCGGCGGCGCTTCGAAGAGGAAATGGCGGTCAAACAGCGCGTCTACGGCGAGGCCTATCCGATCGACGAAGATTTTCTCGCCGCCCTCGCGCACATGCCCGAGGCGAGCGGCGCCGCGCTCGGCTTCGACCGGCTGGTCATGCTCGCCTGCGGCGCCGAGCGCATCGAGGACGTGCAATGGACGCCGGTTTTCGACGCGGCGGAGGGTGGGCGATGAGCGGCGCCAGAGACCTGATGGACAAAGCGCGCGGCGAGCTCGCGCGGGTCTACGGCTTCGCCGGCTTCCGGCCGGGGCAGGAGGAAATCGTCGCCGCGGTCTTGAGCGGCGAGGACGTGCTCGCGGTGATGCCGACCGGCAGCGGCAAGTCGCTGTGTTTCCAGTTGCCCGCCCTGGCGCGCGAGGGCCTGACGCTGGTCGTTTCCCCGCTCATCGCGCTGATGCGCGATCAGGTCGCCCAGCTCGGCGAGCTCGGCGTTTCCGCGGCGGCGCTGAATTCGGCGACCGAGGCTTCCGAGCGCCAACGCATAACGCGGGCCCTACGCGATCGCTCGCTGCGCCTGCTCTATGTCGCGCCCGAGCGGCTGATGCGCGAAGACACGCTGGCGATGCTGAAGGAGGCGCGAATCGACCTCTTCGCCATCGACGAAGCCCATTGCGTCTCGCAATGGGGCCACGACTTCCGTCCCGAATACATGCGTCTGCGCGAGGCGGGCCAAGCGCTCGGCGGCGTGCAGACGATCGCGGTGACCGCGACCGCCGACGCGCCGACGCGCGACGATGTCGTCGAGCGCCTGTTCCTGCGCCGACCGCGCGTCTTCGTGCGCTCGTTCGATCGGCCGAATCTGTTTCTGGCGATGCGGCCCAAGGGCAATGCGACGCGCATGCTCGCCGAGCGGCTCGAAGCGCATCCGGGCGAGAGCGGCATCGTCTATTGCGCCTCGCGCAAACGCACCGAGGAGCTGGCGCACGAATTTTCCGCAAGCGGGCGCCGCGCGCTGCCCTATCACGCCGGCCTCGAGCACGTCGTGCGCTCGCACAACCAGGACGCCTTCCTGCAAGAGGACGGCGTCGTCATGTGCGCGACGATCGCCTTCGGCATGGGCATCGACAAGCCCGACGTGCGCTTCGTCTTCCACGCCGACATGCCGTCCTCGATCGAGGCCTATTATCAGGAGATCGGCCGCGCCGGCCGCGACGGGCTGCCCGCCGACACGTTTACGCTCTATGGCGCGGGCGACATCGAGTTGCGCCGCCGCCAGATCGCCGAAAGCGGCGCGCCCGACGAGCGCAAGCGCGTCGAAATGAGCAAGCTCGACGATCTCGTGACGCTGTGCGAGACCGCGCGCTGCCGCCGCCAGGTGCTGCTCGGCATGTTCGGCGAGGAATCGGGGCCTTGCGGCCATTGCGACGTCTGCCAGGGCGCGGTGCGCCTCATCGACGGGCGGATCGACGCGCAAAAAGCGCTCTCGGCGGTGCTGCGCACATCGGGCCGGTTCTTCTTCGGCCATCTCGCCAACATCCTCGCGGGCAAGCCGTCCGAGGCGGTGACGCGCCACGGCCACGACCGGCTCAAGACCTTCGGCGTCGGCAAGGATCGCGCGCCCGCCGACTGGCGCGGCGTGCTCAGGCAATTGCTGTCGGCCAAGCTGATCGACCACGATCGCGCCGACCGCGACCGGCTGATCGTCACCGAGGAGGGGCGAAGGGTGCTGCGCGGCGAGGCGCCGTTCGCTTTGCGCGAGGACATCGTCGCCAAGAAGCCGCGCCGCGAAAAGCGGGCGGCCGCCGAGCCGGGCGACGCCGACGCCGATCTCATCGCGGCGCTGAAGGCCCTTCGCGGCGCGATGGCGCGCGCGCAGAACCAGCCGGCCTATGTCGTCTTTCCCGACCGCAGCCTGATCGAGATGGCCAAGGAGCGGCCGCAGGATCTCGACGATCTCGCCGCGATTCACGGTGTCGGCGCCGCCAAGCTGCAGAAATACGGCGCCGCCTTCCTCGCGGTGATCCGGGACCATCGCGATGCCTGAGCTGCCCGAAGTCGAAACGGTGCGGCGCGGGCTTAGCGCCGCGATGGTGGGCAAGCGCTTCGCGCGGGTCGAGACGCGGCGGGGCGATCTGCGCGTTCCCTTCCCCGATCGTTTCGCCGAGCGCCTGACCGGCCAAAGGATCGAAGCCTTGACGCGCCGGGCGAAATATCTGCTGGCGGCGCTTGAAGGCGGCGAGACGCTCGTCATGCATCTCGGCATGTCCGGCTCGTTCCGCGTCGAACGCGAGGGCGAGACGCTGGTCCAACCCTTCCATTTCGAGCGTTCGAAAAAGGAAGCGCACGATCACGTCGTGTTCACCCTCGATAGCGGCGCGCGCGTCGTCTACAACGACCCCCGGCGCTTCGGCGCGATGGTTCTGACGCCGACGCAGGGCCTGGCCGAGCATCCGTTGTTTCGCGATCTCGGCGTCGAGCCGCTCTCCCAGGAATTCGACGCCGCGCGGCTCGCCGCAGTCCTGGCGGGCGCGCGCACGCCGCTCAAGAGCGCGCTGCTCGACCAGAAGCGGATCGCCGGGCTCGGCAACATCTACGTCTGCGAGGCGCTGCATCGCGCGCGTCTTTCGCCGCGGCGCGAGGCGGGGACGCTCGTCGACGTAAAGGGCGCGCCGACGCCGGCCGCCAAGGCGCTCGTCAAGGCCATTCGCGACGTGCTGGAGGAGGCGGTGGCGGCGGGCGGTTCGACCTTACGCGATCATCGCCAGACCGACGGCGAACTCGGCTATTTCCAGCACGCCTTCGCCGTCTACGGCCGCGAGGGCGCCGCGTGCCCGCGACCGCGCTGCCGCGGAACGATCGTGCGAATCGTGCAGAACGGCCGTTCGAGCTTCTACTGCCCGGCGTGCCAGAGATAGATCATGCGCGCATCGATTTTCAGATAGGCCGCGTCGAGACGCCAAGCGGCGCGAGGCTTCCCGCGCAGCCGATTTTCCTCGCGCCGTTTGGCTGCGGCGCGAATAAAGAACCATCAAACCGGCGGCGACGCGGCAGAGCCGTTGCGCCCGGTCTCTCCGCGTTACGGGTTTCGAGGCCGGTCGCAACCGACAGCGGTTTTCGCCAGTCCTTTCGCATGTTCTGCATGCGTTTTCTCCCTCTTTGCCTCTTTGACATCCATTGATATCCATTTTGGATTTTTTCGCGCGGGCGCGGACCGCTCGATCTGGATAATGTCGCCGCAGACAAATTGATGCGCGCGCCGCCGCGACCCCGACCGCGACGGCCGCAAAGGCTCAAAGGGAACGAAGCGCAAATGGAAAATGTCCGCATCGGACATGCCGACGGAAGGGAGGCCGTCAGTCTGAACGCCCCGCGAGGCGCCGCGGCCCTCCCGGCAAGCGCGGACTCCGACGGCAAGACCGGCGCGTTGTTCGTGATCGACGGCGCCCCGGCCATGTAGCGATTCCTAGGGCTCCGGCCCGACCTTTCGTAAAAACCAACACTCACCTAAGGCGCCCGCCGGGCGTGAAGGAGGCCCTCATGACACTGACCACCGCTCTCAGCCCACGCATTCTGCGCCCGGGCGACATCGACCCGAACTGGCGCTGGGACAAACATATCCCCGCGCTCGGTCACACCGCTGTGGATTTCGAACGCCGCGTCGATCACGATCGGCTGCGCCGCTACCGTCTGAGCCGCGCCAAGGCCGCGCTGAAGAACTCCAATTGCGGCGCGCTGCTGCTGTTCGACGTCAACAACATCCGGTATGTCACCGGCACCAAGATCGGCGAATGGGAACGGGACAAGATGTGCCGTTTCAGCCTGCTTGCCGCGGACGAGGAACCCTTTGTCTGGGATTTCGGCTCAGCCGCCGTCCATCACCGGGAATATTGCGACTGGCTCGATCCCGACCGCTGCCTCGCCGGCGTGGTCGGCATGCGCGGCACCATCCCGCCGTCTTTCGGACTGATGAAACACTATGCGCAGGAAATCTACGCCCTTTTGAAAAAGGCCGGCGTCGCCGACATGCCCGTGGGCGTTGACTACGCCGAAACGGCGATGTTCATGGCCCTGCAAGAGGCGGGGATCAAGGTCGTGGACGGACAGCAGATCATGCTGTCGGCGCGCGAGATCAAGAACGTGGACGAAATCCACCTGCTCAACCAGGCGGCGAGCATGGTCGACGGCGTCTATCACATGATCTGGGAGGAGCTGAAGCCGGGCATCCGCGAAAACGACATTGTCGCGATGGCGAACAAGATGCTCTACGAAATGGGCTCGGACGACGTCGAGGCGATCAACGCCATCTCGGGCGAACGCTGCAGCCCGCATCCGCACAACTTCACCGACCGCCTTTTCCGCCCCGGCGATCAGGCGTTCTTCGACATCCTGCAAAGCTATCAGGGCTATCGCACCTGCTACTATCGCACCTTCAACATAGGCCGGTCCACTCCCGCGCAGGTCGACGCCTATGTGAAGGCGCGCGATTGGCTGGACGCGGCGATCGCGCTGATCAAGCCGGGCGTGACGACCGACAAAGTGGCGGCCGTCTGGCCCGCCGCCGAAAGCTATGGCTTCCCGAACGAACTGGCGGCCTTCGGCCTGCAATTCGGGCACGGCCTCGGCCTTGCGCTGCACGAACGCCCGATCATCAGCCGCGCAGTCAGCTTGGAGAACCCGATGGAGATCCAGACCGGAATGGTCTTCGCGCTGGAAACCTATTGTCCGGCGACCGATGGCTATTCGGCGGCGCGGATCGAGGAAGAGGTCGTGGTCACCGACAAGGGTTGCCAGGTCATCAGCCTCTTCCCCGCCGAAGAGCTGCCGATCGCCAACCGTTACTGACCGGAGCGGGCCCGGCCCCCGATGGCCGGGCCCGCTCCGTGGGAGGATGGGATATGAGCCCCGCGAACACGACAAATTCAGAAGATTACTTGCGAATGTATCGTCAGATGGTCCGGATCCGCGTGTTCGAGGACCACGCCAACCAGCTGTACCTTTCGGCGAAGATGCCTGGCTTGACGCACATGTGCTCGGGGCAGGAAGCCGCGGAAGTCGGCGTCTGCGAGGCGCTGGAGGCGAGCGACAAGATCACCTCGACCCATCGCGGCCACGGGCACTGCCTCGCCAAAGGCGCCGAGTTCAAGGAAATGTTCTGCGAGCTTCTGGGCAAGGCCGAGGGCTATTGCCGAGGCAAGGGCGGCTCGATGCACATCGCCGATCAGGCTAACGGCAACCTTGGCGCCAATGCGATCGTCGGCGGCTCGGCCGGCATCGCCACGGGCGCGGCGCTGTCGGCCAAGCGGCTCGGCACGAAGGACGTGACCGTCTGCTTTTTCGGCGACGGCGCGCTCGGTCAGGGACTCTTGTATGAGGTCATGAACATGGCCGCGCTCTGGAAGCTGCCGGTGATCTACGCCTGCGAGAACAACCTCTATGGCGAATACAGCAAGGTCGAGGAGATGGCCGCCGGCCCGCTGACGGCCCGCGCCGCGGCTTTCGGCATCGAGACTCATGTCGTGGACGGCCAGGACGTGCTCGCCGTCAATCGGCTGGCGCGAGACCTGGTCGAACGAGCGCGCAACGGCGAAGGGCCGTTCTTCATCCAGCTCGACACCTACCGCTACTACGGCCACCACGTCGGCGACATCAACCGCGAATACTACCGCTCGAAGGAAGAAGAGACGTTCTGGAAGACCAAGCGCGACCCGATCGCCAATTTCGGCAAGTGGCTGATCGACGAGAAGATCGCTGCCGACGACGAACTGAAAGCCGTCGACAAGGCTGTGCGCGCCGATGCCGAGGCCGCCGTCGCCTATGCGCTGGCCGCCCCGTACCCGGACGCGGCCGAGGTGCGCCTGCATGTTTTCGCGGACAATGCGGCCTGAGGAGATGACGATGCGAGAAATCACGCTGTCCAAGGCCGTCAACGAGGCCATCGCCGAAGAGATGCGACGCGACCCGACCATTTTCGTGATCGGCGAGGACATCGCCGAGGCCGGAACGCCGTTCAAGGTCCTGTCGGGCCTGGTGACGGAATTCGGCACGGAACGCATCATCGACGCGCCGATTTCCGAACCCGGCTTCATGGGCATCGCGGTCGGCGCGGCGATGACCGGATCGCGCCCGATCGTGGACCTGATGTTCGGCGACTTCCTCTTCCTGGTGATGGATCAGCTCTGCAATCAGGCGGCCAAGACGCATTACATGTCGGGCGGCAAGCTGAAGGCGCCGTTGGTGCTGCGCACCAACCTCGGCGCCACACGGCGCTCGGCCGCGCAACATTCCCAGTCGCTGCATGGGCTGCTGGCCCATATTCCTGGGCTGAAGATCGCCCTGCCGTCCTCGGCCTACGAGGCCAAGGGCCTGATGAAGACCGCGATCCGGGACGACAACCCGGTGGTGATCTTCGAAGACAAGCTGATGTATAACGACAAGGCCCCGGTGCCGGAAGAAGAATACCTGATCCCCTTCGGCGTGGCCAACATCCTGCGCAAAGGCAGCGACATCACCCTTATCGCCACCTCGTCGATGGTGCAGGTGGCCCAGAAGGCGGCCGAGATACTGGCCGCCGAGAGCGGCATCAGCGCCGAGGTCATCGACCCGCGCACGATCGTGCCGCTGGACGAGGAAACGATCCTGACGTCCGTGCGCAAGACGGGTCGCGCCATCGTCATCGACGAGGGCCACCAGAGCTTCGGCGTCACCGCCGAGATCGCCAGCCGGATCAACGAAAAGGCCTTCTACCACCTCGACGCGCCCGTGCAGCGCATCGGGGCCATGGACGTTCCCGTGCCCTTTTCGCCGGTGCTCGAAGATCTGACGGTGCCGACGCCCCAGATCGTGGTCGAGCGTGCGCGCCGGTGCGTGAAGGGGGAGCTGTTCTATGCCGCGTGAGGTGATCATGCCCGCCCTCGGCATGGCGCAGACCACCGGCTTGATCGTCGCATGGCTGAAGAAGCCGGGCGAAGCGGTGAAGAAGGGCGACGCGCTGATGGAGGTCGAGACCGACAAGGCCGTCATGGAGGTCGAGGCCCAGGCCGACGGTTTTCTGACCGATGTCCGAGTCGCCGCAGGCGACGCGGCGCCGGTCGGCGATGTCGTCGCGTTGATTTCGGACAGCCCCGCCGGCTCGGGCGCGGCGCCCGCGCCACGGCCCGCGGACGCCGCGCGCGCGCAAAGCGATGCGCCTGTCCCAGCCGCGCAGGCGGAGCCGAGGCCGACCCCCGCCGAAAGACGCGCCCCGAAACTGGCCGCCGAACCAGAGGCGGATGCGATCGGCCGGCGCATCCTCGCCTCGCCCAAGGCGCGACGTCTGGCCGCGGAACAGGGGCTGGACCTGTCGCGGCTGGTCGCGGCCGGCGCCCCACAACCCTTTCACGTGAGCGATCTCGAGACGCTGCGGGCCCTGCCCGCCGCGCTTGCCGTTTCGGCGCCGCAGACGGCGCAAGCTTCGCGCCACCTTACGGCCCGCGTGCGCGGCGACGCTTTCCAGGGGTTCTGCGAGTGGATGCGCGCGGAAACCGGCGCCTCTCCAGACGCGACGTCGGTTATGGCGGGCATGGCCGCCGCGGCGTTGCGGCGCGGCGCGTCGGACGAGCCGCTGATCGTCGCGGCCGAGGCCTTTGGCCAAAGGCGCCTTTACGCCGATCCTGACCGGCTCGGACTGGGGCGCGCGAAAACCGCCGAGCCCGGGCAAGCCCCCGCGCTGATCCTGCGCGACCTGCGCGGAACCGGAGTCGCCGCCTTACGGATGGGGGCTGAAGCCGCGCCCGCGCTCAGCGTCACGCGCGACGGTCCCGACATGCTCGTCACTCTTGAATGCGCGCCCGGCCAGTTGCAGCCGGAGGCCGCGGTCGACTTGATTTCCGAATTTGCCGGGCAGCTGGCGGAGCCGCTCCGCCATCTCCTCTGAGAGTGGAGAGACCGATGAAACATACCAACCTCTATATCAACGGCGCATGGCGCGAAGGCGCCGCGGGCGCACGTTTTGACGTGATCAATCCGGCCACCGAGGCGGTGCTCGCCTCCGTCGCCTCGGCCGAGATCGCCGATGCCGACGCCGCCCTCGACGCAGCCGAAGCCGCGTTTGCGGATTGGGCGGGCCGTACGCCGCGCCAACGCTCGGAGGTGTTGCGAAAGACGTTCGAACTGATGACCGCGCGTCTGCCCGAATTCGCGCGCCTCATCACGCTGGAAAACGGAAAGGCCCGCGCCGACGCCATGGGCGAGGCGACCTACGCCGCCGAATTCTTCCGCTGGTTCGCGGAAGAGGCCGTGCGCGCCGACGGGCTGATCACCCGCGCGCCCTCATCGGGCGCGCGGATCGTGGTGCATCACAAGCCCGCAGGCATTGCGGTGCTCGTCACGCCCTGGAACTATCCCGCGGCCATGGGCACGCGCAAGATCGCGCCGGCGCTGGCCGCGGGCTGCCCGGTCATCATCAAGCCCGCGTCGGAAACGCCGCTGACCATGCTTGCGTTGATGCCGCTTTTGGAAGAGGCGGGCGTGCCGAAGGGGTTGGTCAACGTTCTCCCCTCAAGGAAGACCGGCGCGCTGGTCGATCATCTGCTGCACGACCCCCGCGTCCGCGTCGTCAGCTTCACGGGCTCCACCGAAGTGGGCCGCAAGCTGCTGCACGCCGCCGCCGACCGGGTCTTGAAGCCGGCGATGGAACTGGGCGGCAACGCGCCGCTGATCGTCTTCGAGGACGCCGATCTCGAGGTGTCGGTCGAAGGCGCCATGCTGGCCAAGATGCGCAATCTGGGCGAAGCCTGCACCGCGGCCAACCGGTTCTATGTGCACGAGAGCGTGGCCGAGGACTTCACCCGCCGGCTCACCGAAAGGATGGCCGCGCTGAAGGTGGGCAACGGCCTGGAGGACGGCGTCGACGTCGGTCCTCTCGTCAACGCGCAAACCCGCGACAAGGTCGCGGCCTTCGTCGCGGACGCGCTCGCCAAGGGGGCCGAGTTGCGCCTTGGCGGAACCGTCCCCAAGGGTCCGGGCTTCTTCTATCCGCCGACCGTCCTCGCCAAGGTGCCGAACACCGCGGCGTGCATCGCGGACGAGATCTTCGGCCCCGTCGCCGCGATCCAGACCTTCAGGGATCAGGAAGAGGTCATCGCCCGCGCCAATGACACCGAATACGGCCTGGTGGCCTACGTCTTCACTCGCGATATGAAGCGCGGCATGCAGGTCTGCGAACGACTGGACTACGGCATGGTCGGCCTCAACCGGGGCCTTGTGTCGGACCCCGCCGCGCCCTTCGGCGGCACGAAGCAATCGGGCCTGGGCCGCGAGGGGGGCCATGAGGGCATGCTCGAATTCATGGAAACCCAATACATCTCGGCCAGCTGGTGAGGAGGGCGCAATGAGCTTTGTCGCGAGCCCGGCCGTGCGGGCCTACGCCGCTCAGAGGGGCGTCGATCTCGGCGCCCTCGCCGCCGCCACGGGCCGCGCGACGCTGACGCGCGACGACGTCGACCGGCGCCTGTCGGGCGATGCCGAGGCCGCCTCCGCCGGGCCGAATTACAGCCGGCATTGGGACGTGGACCATGGCCAGTTCGGCCTCGTCACGCAAGAGCCGATGCCGCGCATGGCGCAGATCGCCGCCGCGAACCTATCGGCCGCGAACGCCTTGATCCCGCAGGTCACGCATCACGATCGGGCCGACATGCGGCGCATCGAGGCGTTTCGCAAATCGCTGGCGGAGGAAGCCGCGGCGCGCGGCGTGAAGCTGACGGCGCTGGCTTTCCACGTGAAGGCGCTGGCGCGCTGCCTCTTGGAATTTCCGCGCTTCAACGCCTCGCTGTCGGCCGATGGCGGGACGCTGATCTTCAAACGCTATGTGCATGTCGGCGTCGCCGTGGACACGCCGCATGGACTGATGGTTCCCGTGATCCGCGACGCCGACGTCAAGGGCCTGTGGCGGATTGCGGCTGACATAGCCGAACTGGCCTCGCGCGCACAAGCTCGGAAGCTCCGCGCCGAAGAGATGGGGGGAGCCTCCATGTCGATCTCCAATCTCGGCGGCATCGGCGGAAGCGCATTCACCCCCATTGTGAACCCGCCCGAGGTTGCGATTCTGGGGCTCACCCGCACCGAGACTGTCCCCGTCTGGGAGGAGGGCGCATGGGCGCCCGTGCCGATGGTCCCGCTGGATCTGTCTTACGATCACCGCGTCGTCAATGGGGCCGACGCGGCGCGGTTCCTTGCGCGCTACGCCGCGCTTTTGGCCGATCCGCGCCGGATGGCGATCTGAGAGGCGGAAGCGGCTGAAGATCATGCCGCCTTCGTCGCGCTGGGCGCCGGTCCAGGCGGCGACGTCGTCAGCTCTTATGCGATGGCGCGCTGGGCGCTGTCTTCAATATTCCCTCGATCGCCGCTTGGGCGTCGTGCAAGCCGGCGGCCAGGGTCTTCTCGCCGCGCAGGGCGGCGTGAATTTCCTCTCCGAGCACCGCCTCGATCCGCGTATACTGCAGCAATGGCGCGCGCTGCCAGGTCTGCAGCAAGTCGCGCCGGGCAAGCTCATTGACCGCATAGACGATCGGCGAGCCCGCGGCGATCTCCGGATCGGCGCTCATGCTGAAACGGGGCAGCACCGGGAAACCGGTCTTGATGTGCGTCTGGATCGCCTCGACCGAGGTCATCCAGCGGATCGCCTCGAAGGCGGCCTCGACACGCGGCTCCGGCAGATTGGAGGGCACGGCGAGCACGAAGCCGCCGAGCGGCGACACGTTGCTGCCCTTAGGGCCGGCGGGCTGCGGGAGATAGCGCACGCGCCGCTTGACGCGCGAGCGCACGTCATATTCGAGCCGCGCCGCCCGCATCGACCAGCAATAGGCCATCGCCGCCTTGCCGGTCATGAAGATCTCGAGGGAACCGTTCCAGTCGAGCTCCAGCACGCCGGGTGGCGAGATCGCGAGCAATTCCCGCATATAGTCCAACGCCATGCGCCCCGCTTCGCTGTCGACGCCGACGGCGATTTCGCAAGGGTCGATGTCGCCGAGCGACCAGTCGGAGCGGCCGCGCGGCAAATGGAGCACCGCGCCGCCGCAGCAGGCGAGAAGGAAGGCGAAACTCGACGCCAACGGCATGCCGCGCTGCGCGCTCCAGGCGATGCCGAACCGGCCTTGTCGCGGCGCGTGCAGCTTGCGCCCTACCTGCAGAACGTCGGCGAAGGTTTTGGGATAGGGGAGGCCCGCTTCGTCGATCAGGTCGCTGCGCACGGCGAGCAATTCGATCGAGGAGAACGCCGGCACCGCTTCCTGCCGACCCTTCCACCGCCCCGTCGCCCAGACTCTGGGATCGAAATCCAGACTGTCGATGCCGCTGGAGTAGACGAAGGGTTCGGCGCGCCGGATGCGGCCCGCCTCGACGAATTCGCCGAGCCAGGGGACATTGAGCACGATCACGTCGTAGTCGGATACCGGCTGGGCCGCGTTCTCGGTCGCGCGGCGGTACAGATCGGGCAGCGGGCGCGGGTCGAAATCGCGACGCGAGCCGCGGTTGGCGCGGAAATCCGCCCAGAGATTCTGGAGCGAAGCGAAATAGTTGTCGGCGTGGATCAAGAAGCGCAGGCGCTCGCCGTCGTGGCGCCGGCGCGAGAGGCCTTGCGGCGGCGCCAGTTGCGCCTCCAGCCGGGAGCCGCCGAAATAGTAGTCGTCCGCTTCTTCTTCGGCCGGACGCACGCCCATCACCTGCGCCAGCAGAGACTTGATATGCTGGGCGTAGGCAAGGAAGTCGGCGAGCGTCGTCTCGCTGGGATGAAGGCTGAAGCTTTTCGGCCCGCGCGGCCTTCTGACAATGTGCCCCTCGTCGATCATGCCGTTGATGCGCCGAAGGGCAGTTGCATAGGGCACGTTCGCCACCGACGCGAGCGTCGAAATTGTGACGAGATCGCCGCGCAGATGGCTTTTGACCAGATGCGCGAGGATGTTCCAGACGGGATCTTCCTCGGCCATCGGGAACAGCGCGCGGTAGGGCCTCCGCGTGCGCTCGAGATATTCAACCACCCGCAGCAGTTCGAATTCGTTCATGGACGTCAATATATCCAAAATGACCATTTGCGCGCTAGACCCTTTCGAGCGCCGGGCCTAGCTTCCGCGCCAACAAGGATGAACGCCTCTCGGCCCAGGGCGGCCGAAAGCGCGGGAAGGAAACGGCTTCTCCTTATGCAAGATCGCTTCGTCTGCACCGCGCATCCCGCGCGGGTCGTGTCCCGCGCCGGGACGCTCGCCTGCGGCCCGCGCGCCGCGTTCGAGTCGCGCGCCCAGCGATGATGGCCTTCTCCCGCGCGCAGCATTATCTTGATCTTGGCGAAGCGGAGGAGGCCCGCCTGCCAAGCTGGCCGTCAATCTGATGATCGCGGTCTCGGCCGGCGTGAAAAGCGAGGCGACGCCGTGTCCCTGCCGCCTGCTGCGCTATCGGTTCGGCCTTAAGCCGTCGTACGAAAAATCTGCGCAAGCCCCCGGCGAAGGGCGGCGCGAAGAGAGGAAATGACGATGCCTTATCCCGCCGTCGCCGCCCTGGCGGAGCGCCTGGGTCCGTTACTCGGCGAGCGCGTGACCGACGCCGCGGGCGTGCGCGCGCAGTTCGGCCGCAGCGAGGCCTATCGCGAGCCCTCGCCGCCCGATCTCGTCGCGCGTCCCGCCAACGCCGGGGAGGTGCAAACGATCGTCCGCGCCTGCCATGAGTTGCGCGTGCCCATCGTCGCCTTCGGCGCCGGGACTTCGCTTGAAGGCAACGCCGCGGCGGTTCACGGCGGCCTTTGCCTCGACATGAGCGACATGGACCACGTCGTCGCGGTACAGGCGGCCGACATGGACGTGCGGGTCGGCCCCGGCATCCGTCGGAAGGCGCTGAACGCCGCGCTACGCGACACCGGCCTGTTCTTCCCGATCGATCCCGGCGCCGACGCCTCGATCGGCGGCATGGCCTCGACGCGCGGCTCGGGGACGATGGCGGTGAGATACGGCACGATGCGCGACAACGTGCTGGCGCTCGAAGTCGTGCTGCCCGACGGGCGCCTGATCCGCACGGGTCGTCGCGCCCGCAAGTCCGCGGCGGGGTATGATCTCACGCGCCTTTTCGTCGGCGCGGAAGGCACGCTCGGCGTGATCACCGAAGTGACGCTTCGCCTGCAACCGATCCCCGAAGCGATCGCGGCCGCGGTCTGTCCCTTCCCCGCGTTGCGCGCCGCAGTCGACGCGACGATCGCGGTGATGCAGGCGGCGATTCCGGTCGCGCGCATCGAACTCCTCGACGCGGTGATGATGCGCGGCGTCAATCGCTACGCCGGCTTCGCCTATCCCGAGCAGCCGACGTTGTTCATCGAATTTCACGGGACGCCCAGCGCGGTCGGCGAGCAGGCCGAACTCGTGCGCGCGATCGTCACTGAACATGGCGCGGCCGAGATGCAATGGGCGCGCGAGCCGGAAGCGCGCTCGCGGCTCTGGCATGCGCGCGACAACACGCTTTATGCGGGGCGCGGCTTGCGGCCGGGCTCGGAGGCGATCATCACCGACGTCTGCGTGCCGATTTCCGCGCTGGCCGAATGTCTGGAGGAGACAAGTCGCGACCTGGAGAGTTCGGGCCTGCTCGCGCCGCTGGTCGGGCATGTCGGCGACGGCAATTTCCATCTGCTGCTTC
Organism: Roseiarcus sp.; assembly: GCA_050012775.1. GTDB lineage: Bacteria > Pseudomonadota > Alphaproteobacteria > Rhizobiales > Beijerinckiaceae > Roseiarcus. Next base: position 8,255 of record JBEKGN010000035.1, on the reverse strand, counting down.
TCGTCGACCCTTCCGACGAAGCCGAGATCGCGCGGGCGCGCGCGCTGCATGCGCGGCTCGTCGCGCGCGCGCTTGCGCTCGACGGGACCTGCACCGGCGAGCACGGGATCGGCACGGGCAAGCGGGCGTATCTGGTGCAGGAGCTAGGCGATGCGGTTGAGACGATGCGCGCGATCAAACAGGCGTTGGACCCGCTGAACATTATGAATCCCGGCAAGATTTTCCTCGAGGCGCCGCTCGCCGGCGAGGCGGCCGCAGCGTGAGCGCGGCGACGAAAACGCCAGCGCTGGCGGCCGCGAGCCTCGCTCCGCCGAAGCTGGAACTGCGCGGAATCTGCAAGAGCTTTCCTGGCGTGCGCGCGCTGAACGACGTGTCTTTCTCCATCTGGCCCGGCGAGACGCACATGCTGCTCGGCGAGAACGGCGCCGGCAAATCGACGTTGATGAAGATTCTGTGCGGCGCGGTGTCCGCCGATTCGGGCGAGATTCTCTACGAGAACCGTCCCACGACGATCGCCTCGCCCGCCGACGCGAGGCGGCTCGGGATCGCGGTCATTTTCCAGGAATTTTCGCTCGTTCCCCATCTCGACATCGCGCACAACATCTTCCTTGGCCGCGCGCCGCGAGGCCGCCTGCCCGGCGCAATCGACCGCGCGCGCCTCTATGCCGATACGCGCCGCGTGCTCGACATGATCGGGTTCGACATCGATCCGCGCGAGAGCGTCCATCGGCTGGGCGTGGCGCAGCAGCAGATGGTCGAAATCGCCAAGGCGCTTTCGCAGAAGGCGCGCATCCTGGTGATGGACGAGCCGACCGCCTCCCTCTCCGACCGCGAGAGCGAACGGCTGTTCGCGATGATGGCGCGGTTGAAGGCGGACGGCGTCGCCATCGTCTATATCTCGCACCGGATGGCCGAGGTCTTCGCGCTTGGCGACCGCATCACCGTGCTGCGCGACGGCAAACGCGTGCGCAGCCTGATGCCGCACGAGGCGACGCCCGACGAACTGGTGCGGCTGATGGTTGGGCGCACGGTCGACATGACCTATCCCAGACGCTTCCGCGCGCCGGGCGCCACGATGCTGGAGGTGCGCGGACTCTCGGCCGCGTCCGGCGTCGCCGGCGTCGACCTGACTGTGCGCGAGGGCGAGATCGTCGGCCTGTGCGGATTGGTCGGTTCGGGCCGAACCGAGGTCGCGCGCGCGATCTTCGGCGCCGACAAGGTCACTTCGGGCGAGGTGCGGGTGTTCGGCCGCGTTCATCCCGGCGCGCCGGACGGCTCGACCCGGCTCGGCATGGCGCTGATCCCCGAGAGCCGTAAGAGCGAAGGACTCGCGCTGATCCGCACCGTCGGCGACAACATCCTGCTCGCCAGCCTGCCGTCGCTATTTCCCTCCGGCCTGCTGCGCGTCGGCGCGGGGCGCGACGTGGCGCTCCAGATCGTCAAGCGGCTCGGCATCGTCGCCACCTCGTTGCAGCAACAGGTCGGCATGCTTTCGGGCGGCAATCAGCAAAAGGTGGTGATCGGGAAATGGCTCGCCGCCAAGGCCCGGCTTTTCATCTTCGACGAACCGACGCGCGGGATCGACATCGGCGCCAAGGCGCAGATTTTTGCGGTCATCGACGAACTCGTCGCCGCCGGCGCCGGCGTGCTGATGATCAGTTCGGAGCAGGCGGAGATCGTGCATGTGTGCGACCGCGCCTATGTCATGCGCGGCAAGCGCATAGTCGGCGAACTCGGCCGCGCCGAGCTCAGCGAGGAGAACATCGTGCGACTGGGGATGCACCAATGACCGCGCTCGCGCTTCCCGGCCGGTTGCGCGCGCCCGGCCTGCTGCTGATGCTCGCCGTCATGTTGGGCGGGTTCGCCTTCGCGACCCGCGATTTCACGACGCCCGGCAATTTATTGAATATCCTGCTCCAGTCGAGCGTGCTGCTGCTGATCGCGCTGCCGATGACCTTCGTGATCCTGACGGAGGGGCTCGATCTTTCGATTGGCGCCGTGCTCTCGCTCTGTTCGGTGGCGCTGGCGCAGACCGCGCTCGCGACCGGATCGTTCATGGCGGCGCTTTCGGTCGCGCTGCTCGTCGGCGGTCTGATCGGCGCGCTGAACGGCGGCTTGGTCGCCTACCTTCGCATACCGCCTTTCGTGGCGACGCTCGGCACGCTCGGCGTGGCGCAGAGCCTCGCCCTCATCGTCACCGGCGGCCAGAGCGTCACCGGGCTGCCCGACAGCGTGCTCTTCGTCTACGGCGGGTCGGTCCTGGGCGTTCGCGTCCCGATTCTGCTGATGATCGCCGCCTATGCGCTCATGCACACGCTCCTCTACCGCACGAGATTCGGCAGCTATGTCTTCGCGCTCGGCGGCAACCGCGAGGCGCTGACGCTCGCCGGCGTGCCCTGGCGAAGGATTCTCGTGATGGTCTATGTCCTCGCCGGCGCCTGGGCCGGCCTTGCCGGCCTGCTGATGGCGGGACGACTCAACTCCGGCCATCCGACGGCCGGGATCGGCATGGAGTTCGACGCCATCGCGGCGGTCGCCCTCGGCGGCACGTCTTTCGAACGCGGCAACGGCTGGCTCATGGGAACGCTGCTCGGCGTGCTGACCATCGGCATCCTGCGCAACGGGCTGAACCTACTGGCGGTTTCGTCCGCCCTGCAGGTGTGCTGCATCGGCCTGCTGGTCATTCTCACCTTCACGCTGGAAGCCTTTCGGACGCAAACGCCATGACCGCCGCCGCCGCGCCTTCGCGCCCCGCCCTTCCCCCGGAATTGATTCGCTTGCTCATGCGGGTCGCCGCGGTGCTCGTCATCGGCCTCGCCCTGAGCGTCCTCAGCGGCGCGTTCCTCAGCGTGGTCAATCTGGTCAACGTGCTGCGCCAGGCCGCGCTGCTGTTCTTCATGAGCTCCGGCCTGACGCTCGTGGTGATCACCGCCGGGCTCGACCTCTCCGTCGGCGCGACGATCGGTCTGGCCGCCTGCTTGGCGGGGACGGTGATCAAGTCCACCGGCGATCCGTGGCTCGGCGTCGCGGCGGCGCTGTCGGTCGGCGCCGCGGTCGGCCTGTTGAACGGCATGATGGTCAGCCTGCTGCGCATTCCCTCCTTCATCGCGACCTACGGCATGTTGTGGGTGCTGCAAGGACTGACCTACACGTTCATGGCCGGCAGCACGGTCTACGGCTTCCCCAGAGGCTTCCGCCAGCTCGGCAACGGCTATCTCATCGGCATTCCCATCCCCGTGCTCCTCATGGCCGCGCTGCTGCTCGTCGGCACGCTGTTCGCGCAACGCAGCGTCTGGGGCCAGCAGATCACGATGATCGGGGCCAATCCGATGGCGGCGCGGCTTTCCGGCGTGCCGGTGAAGCGCAGGCTGATCCTGGTCTACACGCTGAGCGGCCTCACCGCCGGATTTGCGGCGCTCGTCTTTCTGGCGCGGCTCGATTCGGCCGAGGCCGACATCGGCGGCGCCTTGACCTTGCCGGCGATCGCGGCGGTCCTGATCGGCGGGACGTCGCTGTTCGGCGGCGTCGGCACGCTGACCGGCACCTTCGTCGGCGCGCTGCTGCTGACCCTCGTGCTGAACGGCATGAACCTGCTGCATGTCGAGGGAAACTGGCAGCCGCTCGTGACCGGCCTGATCATCATCGCCGCGGTATGGCTCGACCTACGCGGTCATCGCATCCGAAGCTGACAGCAAAGAGGAAACCCTATGAAACGCACAGCATTGATCGCCATGGCGCTCGCCATGACAGCCGCGACGGCGCCGCGGGCGCTAGCGGACGGCGAGACCATCGCCGTTCTCACCAAGAACCAGACCAATCCCTTCTTTCAGGCCGAACGCGTCGGCGCCGCCAAGGCGGCCGCCGACATGCACGCCAAGGCGCTGCAATATGTGCCGACGCAGCCTGACAGCATCCCCGAGCAAATGAGCCAGATCGACGACGTCGTCACCAAGAAGCCCGACGCGATCGTGATGGTGCCGGTGGACTACAAGGCGATGATCGCCGGCGTGCAGAAGATCAATGCGGCCAATATCCCGGTGGTGAACGTCACCGACCGCAGCGCCGGCGGCGATTTCGTCGCCTTCGTCGGGGCGGACGATTATTCGATCGCCAAGGCGACCGGCGAAGTCCTGCTCAAGGCGATGGGCGGCAAGGGCGACGTGATCATCATCGAGGGCGTGCGCGGCGCCGCCACGGCGCAGGATCGCCTGCGCGGCTTCAAGGACGCCATCGCCGAATTTCCCGGCGCCAAGCTCGTCGATTCTCAGCCGGGCAATTACCAGCGCCTGCAGGCGATGCAGGTGATGGAGAATCTCCTCCAGTCGAATCCCAATGTGGCGGGCGTGATGGCGGCGAACGACGCGATGGCGATCGGCGCGATGGACGCCCTGGCCGACGCCAACAGCAAGGCGCTGATCGTCGGCATCAACGGCACGAAAGAAGCGGTCGACGCGATCAAGGCCGGCAAGATGCTGGCGAGCGGCGACTACAACGGCTTCGTTCAGGGCTGCATCGGCACGATGATCGCGATCCGCTATCTGCGCCACGAGCCGGTGCCGAAGAAGGTGACGCAGCCGTCCGTGGTGGTGGAAAAATCCAACCTCGGACCGTATGACGTTCCCGTCGACCAGCGAAGCTGCCCGACCTGGGATCAGGTCCCGCAAAACTGAGGCGCGCGACGCTCTTCGTCATCCACGCCAAGGACAAGGCGGGGGCGCTCGTCGCGCGCCTCCGCCCCTCGCCCGAAGAAATCGCGCTCGCGTCAGGCGCGCGGTCTTGCGGCCCCAATCCCATGAACCGCATCAACGACAGGCGATCGTCGATCAGGAACGCGGCGCGCTCGTGCGAAAGATTGGCGGTCGTCTGGATGACCAGGGGCTTGAACGTCATCGCCGGGTCGAAGGGCGGACGGCCGCCTCGGAATCCACGGCGCCCCGAAAGGCTTTCCGTCGATCCCGCCGGATCGCTCATCCCATTCAATCGGTCATCGCCATCGAAAAATTCGGGCTGGCCGCGCATCGAATCATCGCCAAACCAACGAAGACGACGGAATCAAAAATCGCGGAAATTGGCGAGGTATTTAGAAGCGTCCAACTTCACGGCGCGTGACGCTTTGCGGCAAGGAACCGGCGATACTGCGCCAAGCCCTTAGGGGTCGCCATCGCGTGGACGAAAAAATCAAACCCTTTTTCTATATAACTTTTGATTGTCGTCATTTGGCTTAGGCGCCAATATTTCAATGCCCAAGTGTGGGCGTAGAGCACCAGCTGATAGGTGACGAGGTCGACGTCGATTTCGCGAAAAAGGCCAGCAGCGATGCAGTCGCGAAGTCGCTTTGCAACGAGTTCATTGGTCTCGATCTCAAGCTGCTTGATGAATTGTTGCTGGTCCGGTCGCAGAGATTTCGTCGAACGATAGGTGAGCACCGCAGCGCTACGGTGTCTGTCGATAATACGGCAATAGGTGGCAAGAGTCGTCCACAGCGCCTCAAGCGGATCATCCGTCGGTTTGACCGATAGCGGAATTTCCTGCTTGTACGTTTCCAGCACGCTTATCAACGACAGCAGCAAAACGTCTTCTTTCGTTTGCGCATATTGATAGATCAGGCCAATGCTGACCCCCGCCTTACGGGCGATGTCTTGGATGCTCGTTCGATAGTAGCCCTGGTGGGAAAACAGATCGATCGCGGCGGCTACGATCTGCTCGCGCCGACGCAACACCAGCTTCTCGTCCGTGACCTGGCTTTTGACCACCGTCTGATCGAAAGCCATATTAGAATGCGCGAGGGGCTTCTTGGAACGCAGGGGAGGATTCGTCATTGGATGACTTTGCCCGATCTCACTTGATTGCGGCCGAATCCCCTGAGGGGAGGGAGGCGACCAACTAGCGTGCGCGAATTCGTTTCCAAAGGCCGCTCGCAGATAAAATCAACCTTTCGCCACAACGCAGAGTTCCTTGTACAAACACGATAGAGCTGGTTACCCGGTTCACCTGCGCTACGCCCTCGATCAGATCGCCCGGATGAGCGCTGCTTATCATGTCGCAATTCAGGCTGACGGTCGCAGCGGGCTGCCCGTCCAACGCCTGCACCACGGTAAGCCCGAGCACCTTGTCGGCCAGCGTCATCAGCATGCCGCCATGGATATTTCCATTGTAGTTACGATGTCTGGCCTCCACTCGGAACGCGAAGCCGCCGCGGTCGCGTCGCCAATACAGAGGCCCGAGGCTCTGGCCGAATTCGCCGTCTGGCATCGGGCAAGGCTCATATCCTTCCGGCGTCGCCGACGGCAGCAGTCTGCTCATGTTGACGCTCCCGTATTTCACTCAAATTCGCCAAGTGACGTGCGCGAGGCCTGCCTTGGCGCCGGAATACGGATCGCTTTCGCGCGGCTTCGCCGATAGGCCGCCCATCGAGGCGATGTTGACGACTTTGGCTCGACGCGTGCGCGCAGCGTGGCGCAAGGGCCCCTGCAGCGCCTGCGTCAAGAAGAATGGGGCCTTCAGATCGAGGCTGAAGACCTTGTCCCAGCCGTGCCCAGGGAAGTCCTCGAAACCGACGGTCCAGGCGGCGCCGGCATTGTTGACCAAAACGTCCAGGCGGGATTCTCTTCCAGAGACCAATCTCGCGAGCTTGCGGACCCCATCGATCGTCGACGCGTCGGCGGGCGACGCCATGCACGGGCCGATTTTGGACGGCTCTTCGGCGGTGGCGTCACAGTCCGAATCCTCGCGCGACGAAATTCGGACTTTGGCGCCTTGCGCGACAAGGCGCCCGAGCCCCCGGGAATCGCCAGTCGCCAACGCGACGCGACCGGAAAGACCGAACAGTTCGTGTGTGTCCATGATCGGGCTCACCGTTTGCGGTTCAGTGAGAATCATAGCGCATGTTCCATTGATCGGTTTAGGCTTGGCTTTCGGCGAGAAGGCGCGTCGCGATGACGAGTTTCTGGACCTCGCTGGCGCCCTCATAGATCCGCAGCGCCCTGATCTCCCGATAGAGCTTCTCGGCGATATGGCCGTGGGTGACGCCGAGTCCGCCGAAAATCTGCACTGCGGAATCGATCACCTTCTGCGCCTCTTCGGTGGCGAACAGCTTGGCCATGCTGGATTCGCGAGTGATGCGGGCGCCTTTGACGTCCTTGGTCCAGGCGGCGCGATAGATCAACAAGGCCGCGGCGTCGATGGCGAGCGCCATGTCGGCGAGCTTGGCGCGCGTGAGCTGGAGATCGGACAAGGGCTGGCCGAACAGCTTGCGCGTGCGCGCATGGCGCAGCGCTTCGTCCAGCGCCCGGCGCGCGAAGCCGAGGGCGGCGGCGCCGACGGTCGAACGGAAGACGTCCAGGGTGGCCATGGCGATGCGGAAACCATCGCCCGGCGATCCCAGCATGTCGGCCGCGCGCGCTTTCACCCCGTCGAAAGCGAGCGCGCCGATCGGGTGCGGCGCGATGAGGTCGATCGTCTTGGCGACCGAGAACCCGGGCGCGCCGGCCTCCACCACGAAGGCCGAGAGGCCCTTTGCCCCCGGAGCTTCGCCGGTGCGGGCGAAGACCACATAGAGATCCGCGATGCCGGCGTTGGATATCCACGTCTTCGCGCCATCGAGCCGCCAATCGTCGCCGTCCCGCTGCGCCCGCATCGCGAGCGCCGAAACGTCGGAGCCTGCCTCCGCCTCCGAGAGGGCGAAGGCCGCGATCGTCGTTCCCCGCGCGACCGAGGGCAGCCAGCGGTCCTTCTGTTCGGGCGTGCCGAACAAGCCGATCGGGCCCGTGCCGAGCCCCTGCATGGCGAAGGCGAAATCGGCGAGGCCGGCGTGGCGGGCCAGCACGTCCCGGCAGATGCACAGGCTGCGCGTATCCAACGGCCCGTGGAGCGATCCCTCGCGCCCGCCGACGGCGGTCGCGAGGAAGCCTTCTTTTCCCATCGCCGCGGCCAGACGACGAACGGTCGCGCCGGCGGCGGCGCTCGTCTCGCCGTCGCCGCTCAAGGCCGCGACGTGGGCGCCCGCCCAGGCGTCGACGCGGTCGTGCAACGCCTGGTGCCTCGGCTCCAGGAACGGCCAGGACAGAAAACTGCGGTCGGCCATCAATCCCCCTCGAAGACGGGCTTCTGCTTGGCGACGAAGGCGCGGTACGCCCGGCCGTAATCCTTGGTTTGCATGCAGATGGCCTGAGCCTGGGCCTCGGCTTCGATCGCCGAATCGACGTCCATCGCCCATTCCTGATGCAGACAGGTCTTGGTCATGGCGTGGCCGAAAG
>JBEKGN010000034.1:0-46708 GCA_050012775.1 Roseiarcus sp. | reverse complement strand
ACTGGCCGGCTTTCGAGGCGGCGATCCGCGACGCCGAAAAGGCGCGCGCGGATCGATGGCGTCAGGCGCGAGAGCGTATGGCCAGCGGCGAGCGCCCCTCGCCGATCGAGCGCATGACGATCATGTCCGAGCATCTCCAGAAAATGGCGGCGCAACTCCAGATCGTCGCCGATGCGAGCAAGCCTCTTTATGATAGCCTCACCGATGCGCAAAAGCGCGATTTCGGTCCGCTGATGCGCGACTTCAAGTTGGGCGGCCGGCATCGGGGCGCCCCTATGCGTCACTAGGGCGAAGGCGCCCCCGATCTCGATTCCAAGGGGCAGCCGATTCCCACCGCCTCCAGCGCGTCGCGAATCTCGTCCTCATAGAACGGCAAGACCTCTCTGCCGTCTTCGAACGCCGCGACAAGCCGAAGCGTGACGTCCGCGGCGGCGGCAAGGGCGCGCCCGGTCCATTTGGGAATTGCGCGTTTAGGGGTAGGCGAGGTGTCGCCGTAATGCCCACAGCAAGGGAGGCAAGGGTGGAAAGCGCAACCTTTCGCAAATGGCTCGCCGAGCGGGGCTGCCGCTTCGAAGCGGGGAAAGACAGCGCTGAAACGCATGGGCACGCCCATGTGACGGTTCATCGGGAAAACCGGAAGGCGGTTCTTCCCGACATCGGCGCGAACAAGGCGCTCGATCCGAGGATCGTGCGTCAGATCGTCGACGATCTCGGCCTTGATTGGAATGAACTGCCCGGACCGATGTCCCGCGTCTAAGGCGGAACATTCCCAAGACAGGGATTGCTCGCTTGGTCAGCACGGAGCATCGACGGCAAACCGCTCATAGATCCCTAACGCTGGCCTTGAACGCTTCGGCAAAATCGGGGTGCCATCGCGAAAGCGGCGGGCGATTCTCTATGATGTCGCCGGCGGCCCACGCGATGCGCCGCTCGTCGAGCGCGCGGCTGACGTCATTGTCAGGGCAAAGAATATAGAAATCGCCCGCCTCGAGCCGTTCGATCATGAAGTCGACGGTCTGCTCCGGCGTCCATGCTCCCGCAGGCTTTTCGGTCCGGCCGTTGGCGGTCAGCGGCGTGAACACGAAACCAGGGATCAGCAGATGCGCCGAGACGCGGCATCCCTCGATATTGCGCAATTCATGCTGCAAGGCCTCGGTGAACGCCTTCACGCCCGCCTTGGAGACATTGTAGGCGGGATCGCCCGGCGGCGTGGTGATGCCCTGTTTCGATCCGGTGTTGATGATGAGACCGGGAAGCCGCCCTGCGATCATATTCGGCGCAAAGACCTGGGCGCCCTGAATGATCCCCCATAGATTGACGTCGAGGATGCGGCGCCACGCTTCCGCGCTGCCGAACATCGCGCTGCCGGGCTGGACGCCCGCATTGTTCATCAGCACCTCGACCGAGCCGAACCTCTCGCGCGCTCGGCTCTCGAGAGCCTCGATATCGGCGAGGCGGCTTACATCCGTCGGCGCCGCAAGGACGCCGCCCTCCCCGGCGGTGGACGCCGCGGCGACCTCGGCCGCCGCAGCATCGAGCCGATCGCCCAGGAGATCGGCGATCACCACGTTCAGCCCCATCGCGGCGAAGCGCTTTGCCGCCGCAAGGCCGATGCCGGACGCTCCGCCTGTAATGACCGCGCAATGCCCCGCTGCAAGGGCCGGATGATGGGTCATGATCGATCGCTCCTTTTCAGTCGAGCCACGCATCAAGACCCGGACGAAACGGACCCGATGGGGCAAGATCAGCGTCTCTCATTTTGCCGGCTCAAATTCAACGCGATTTGGGATTGCGGCGCCACGCGCCTGCGCCGTCCGTGATCGCGGGAAAGGCGAAACTGCGCGGCGCGGATGTCGGCGAACACGGCGGATGTGCGACAGGCGTTGCCGTCCGAGCCAAATGGTGATGATCTCAGCAGAGCGCCACGCGCTCTGGGGGAAGCGGCGGCGCTCACGTAGCGATCCCCCGCCCATCTCCAGGAGGAGAGCGCCATGATTACGTTTGTCCGAACGGCGGCGCCGCTGCCGGGAAAATTCTTCGAGCTGCTGGCCTTTGCGAAAGAAATCTCAGCGCTTATCAAACGGCTGACCGGCAAAGATGTCAGCGTCAGCGCCGCTGTCGGCGGCCCTGCCGGCGAGCTCGCCTGGACTTTGCAGTACGACAATCTCGCGCAGTTGGAAGAGACAACTGGCAAATTGTTGGCCGACCCTGAATACCGCGCGACATTCAAGAAGCTGGAAGGCCTGGTTGTTCCCGGCTCCACTCGCGATCAAATCTGGCGGCGCCTTTAATTTCCTGAAACGCCCGGCTCGAACCGCGCGGGCGCCGCCCGTTGCGACGACGCGCCCGTAAACCCCCAAACCCACCCGGCCACGGCGCCCCGTGGCCGGACGGGTTGGACTGAAGTCAGGCGTTTGCCGGCGCCGCCGCATCGCCGGCGACAACCGCCGCCACGAGCCCGCCGGCCGTCGCGGTTCTCGTCATCGGCATTTGGGCCGTCGCGGCCGCCTCGCTGCGATCCTGCAATCAAAAGATAAGAACGCAGAATTGACAGGTCTCAATGAAGAGCGGGACAGATCGAGGCACGAAAACGGACAGGCGTCGCGTGGGGCCGTGTTTGAAAGCGCATTGCGAAGTGAATGTCGTTTGAGGCGACCTCGACCGTCCGTCCCTGCCGCAACGCTCGATCGGCGGGATGGCGCATAGATGAGGAGCGGAACTTGGGCGACGCCCAAAACGTCGGCGCTCCGTTGATGGAAGAGGGGAAGTCAAATGACACGACGAAATGGAAAATATGCGCTGCTGCGGACCCTAAGCGCCGCTTTCGCTCTGCAAATTGCGGCAGGAGCGTCGGCGTGGGCCTGTGACGGGCAGGTTGGCGCCGTCGTTTTCGAGGATACGTTCGCTGACGATTCCGGCGGATGGGAGCAAATGCCGCCCGAAAACACGATCAAGCCGCCCTATTTCTTGGCGGCGCCTGATAAGGCGGCCACCGGAATGGCTTCTCTCAATCTCACATTCACCGCCACCAGCGGCGATTTTTGCCTCGAGGCCATTCTCCCGCCAAAGACCGCGCCGGGCGGCGGGAAGGGCATAGGCATTGTGTTCTACGCAACGGATTATGATAATTTCATGGAGACGGAGGTCGGGTCGGACGCCTCCATAGGTCTGTGGAGCAAGAAGGCAGGAAAGTGGAACACCATATTTAAGACGCCGTCGAGCCCGGCGTTCAAAGCCGGCCCAGGGGCGTCTAATGCTTTGCGTGTCGTCGCGCTGGGCGGCACGTTGACCGTCTACCTCAATGGCGTCCAGGTCAAAGCCATTCGGACCCAGGTTCCCACTGGCGATCTCCGTTTTGGCGTCATGGGAGAGTTCTTAGATTCCAGCACGGCAATCGACGGTTCCCCGCCCATCCAGGTGACGTCGTTCAAGGTCACGGCTGGAAAATGACCGTGAATCGCTGAACGGGGCGATCTTGCCGCCGCCCCGTTCACGCGGGATCGAGGCCATTCGTCCTTCCGGCCTCCGGCCTCGCTATTCCAGCGACACGCCCGTAAATCCCCAATCTCAACCGGCCCTGTCGCCGGCGGGTCGAGGCGACGCTTGGCCGGCGGCCAAGCGTGAGGCGGCGCTTCAATCCCCTCGTCGCGATTACGCAACGTCAATTCGGGCTTGCCAGAAACCACAAACAATCGCAGATTTGGCTCGCAACCGACGGATATAGGGGAAATGTCGGCTGAGACGCACTCTTCAGCATCGGGGGCCCAATCGTGAGTGATGTCGATCCGACTTCGAAAGGCAAAATTTCGTCGGCGCCCGGCGCGGCGTCGGCTTCGGCCGCGCCGCAATGGCATATTCACATCCCGCCGGAAACCTATGGCCCCTACTCGGTCCAACAGCTTCGGGATTATGCGCGGGACGGCCGCCTGACTGCGGAAACGTTGGTGTGGACCGAAGGCGCCGACGCGTGGGGCCGGGCTGGCGACCAGGCGTCGCTCAAGGCCATTTTCGCCGCCGCCGTCGTCGCGCCGACGCCTCCCCCGCCGCCGCCGTCGCGCGCGGCGCATAACGATGGCGCCATCGTCGTGGGCGGGCGCACTGGCGGCGCGCCGACCGCGACCAAGGATATGACTGCGCCGCGCCAGGCGGCGAACGCCGACGCCGACGCGCCCGCGGGAAGAGCCCTGACCTTCATGGAGTCGGCGCAGACCTGCTTGCAGCGCAAATACGCGGGGTTTCAGGGGCGAGCGCGCCGTTCCGAATATTGGTGGTTCATGCTGTTCGTGACGCTGGTTTCGGCGGTGGTCTACGCGATCGCCATCACGTTGGCGCTTAAGACATCGACGGACGGCTCGATGTCGATCGTCGGGATACTGGCGATCATAGTGGCGGGCGTCGTCATGCTGGGCGTGGTCGTGCCCGCGATCGCGGTCGCGGTCCGCCGCCTTCACGACCTCGGTTGGTCGGGATGGTGGTATCTCGCGCAATTGATCCCGATCGTGGGGGGCTTGGCGGCGATCGCCATGCTCATCGGATTCATGATGCGGGGAAACGACGGGCCGAACAAATACGGTCCCGATCCGCTCGCCCCCGGCGATTTCTGACGAGGCTCAGGCCGGGCGCTCCGGCCGGGCCTCGGCGATGGGAATGTCGCGATGAAGGACGCGGACCGACGGCGTCGCCGTAGCGCGCGTTGCGTTCCCGTCGCTGCATCCGGCCGAAGCGCGGGCCGCGACGGCCCCGTTCTTCAAGCGGGCGTTCGCCTGTTGGCGAGCCTTCGCGAAGATCGGCGCGCACGGCCATCGCCGCCGCGCGCGTCGACTCGGCCCGCAAGAAACGACCGCCGTCAGGCGACTCGTTCAGTTAGGCCAGCAGTGTCGGCCGTAGGGTCCAAGGTGAAAGCCCGGAGGGCACGGACGCCCGGCCCAATAGCCGCCCCATTGGCCGCCAGCCCGGCAGCCGCCGTAGGGACCGCGATGTCCGTACGGGCCGCAGCCGCCATAGACCAAAATGACTGGCGACACGGACTTTTCGACCGGCGCGAGTTGCATAGCCGCCTGGGCGGGAATCGCGAGTCCAATAGACAAGGCCAATGCAAGTGTAGACTTCAGCATGATCGTCATCTCCCCTGCTGCGCTCGATCCTGACGGGCCTGGCTCGGCGCCTCTCGCTCGGGCCGTTTCCGCCGCCTATTGGTATAACAGAATCGCCACGGGCGCTACGGCTCCCGCTCGATCTTGCTTAAGGGCGGCAAGTATTGCGAGAGGCGGCTTTCGTTTCGATACCAAGGATATTCTTCCCCTAGGGAAAGTCGGACCGAGGCGCCGCGCCGCGAGCCCTCGCCGCGAAACGGCGCACTAACTCGGCTTCTTTTCGCCGCGCTTGGACGCCGCGACGCTCGCTCGGACTCCGGGCGCAGCGCGCGCCGCGATGGCGAGGCCGATCAGCGCCAGTGCGGTGAAGGCCGCGCCGGCGAGGAAAGTCGCGCGCGCGCCGAACGCGTCCCACAGCGCCCCGGCGACGAGGCTGGCGACGAGCAGGGCGACGCCGCTCGCCAGGTTGAAGATTCCGAAGGCCGCGCCGCGCCGGCTCGGCGGCGCGGTGTCGGCGACGAGCGTCGACAAGACCCCTTGCGTCATTCCCAGATGCAGCCCCCACAGGGCGACGCCGAGCGCCGCGCCGACGAGCCCGCCGGCGAAGGCGAGCGCGAGATCGGCTGCGATCAGAGCCAAGAAGCCGATCGTCACGATCGTCAACCGGTCGAAGCGGTCGGAGAGGACGCCGGCGGGATAGGCGGCGAGCGCATAGACGAGGTTCATCGTCACTAGCGTCATCGGCGCCAGCGCGACCGGCAGGCCGAGCCCGTGCGCGCGCAACACCAGGAAGGCCTCGCTGAAGCGCGCCAGCGTGAAGACGAAGGCGAGCCCGACGACGAGCCAGAATGCGCCGCCGAATTGGCGAAGCGCCACCGCGCTCAGCGGGAATCGCGCCGCGCGCGGGGCTTTGCTCGCCGCGGGCTCCCGCACCGCCGCGAGCAGCAACGCCACCGCGAGAAACGCAGGCAGGACCGCCGCCCAGAACACGATGCGCAACTGGTTCCCCGTCAGCGCCATCAGCCCGATCGCGATGAGCGGGCCGACGAAAGCGCCGACGGTGTCGAGCGATTGGCGCAGTCCGAAGCTCGCGCCGCGCAATTCGGACGGCGCGATATCGGCGATCAGGGCGTCGCGCGGCGCGCCGCGAACGCCCTTGCCGACGCGGTCGACGAACCGCGCCGCCATCACCCAGCCGATCGACGTGGCGAGCGGAAACACCGGCTTGGCGAGGGCCGCCAGGCCGTAGCCCAGCGCGGTCAGCGCCTTGCGCTCGCCGAGCCAGTCCGACAACGCGCCGGAAAAGACTTTGGTGATCGAGGCCGTCGCCTCGGCGATTCCCTCGATGACGCCGATCGTCTCCATCGACGCCCCAAAGACGGTGACGAGGTAGATCGGCAGCAGCGCGTGGATCATCTCGGAGGAGGCGTCCATCAGCAATGAAACGAAGCCGAGCGCCCAGACGCCGAGCGGGATCGCGGACAGGCGCCTTGGGTTGGGCGGTTCGGCTCGGCCTTGGCCCATCGGCGCCTCCGCTGCTTCGTTCCGCCGCCGGCGCTTGCCGAAATCGCGGCGTGGCCGGCGGGCGCTCGGTTGCGCAGATGCAAGACCTATCGCATCATCCGTCTCCGGGGAACGGAGAAAGCCGCTGCGCAGGAGCGGCGAGACGCGCGCCGCCTATCCGTTCCGTAAGCGATCTTTGCGTGGGTTCTCTAAGTCCTGTCGGCGCTCACGCCGCCGCATTGGCTGGCGAGCGAATATCGAAGTCAAACGGAGGCTCCATCATGCGAAAACTCTTGCTGGCGACCCTATCGATTGGAATGGCGTTGGGATCCAACGCGATGGCGCAATCGCGCTGCCGCGTCATGGACCCGACCGGCACGCCGTTGAACCTGAGAACGGCCCCGAACGGGCAAATCGTCGGCGCCCTTCCCAATGGACTGCTCGTCTCCGTCCTCGATCAAGCCGTCGACGCGAACGGCAAGCCTTGGGTCTATATCGCCCGCCACGACAATAACTTGCCGTTGGGATGGGTGTTTCGCGAATTCATCTCCTGCTTCTGAAAACCTTGGTTCGTTTTCTCCCTGTTTCGCGCCGATTTTGGCGGGGAGGCAGGAGAGCGACATGAAGCTTAGTATTGCCCGTGTTGTCGCATTACCCTAATATGCCAACACGTCCTCTGCGGTCGGAGCCTTGCCTTGCCCCTTCACATTCGCGATCCGCGCGCCGTGGCGCTGGCGCGGCAATTGAGCGAAGCGCGCGGTCAGACGATGACGGACGCCGTCATTCAGGCGCTGGAGAGCGAGCTCAGGCGCGAGAGGCGGCGCCTTCCCCTCGGCGAGCGCCTCGATCGGATCGCGCACCGGCTCGCCGAAGCGGGGGAGCCGGCGCGCGGCCATACGCCCGACAAGGCGGAGATCGACGCGCTCTGGGGCGCCGGTTGATGTTCGTCGCCGCGTCCGCGGTGGTCGCCATTCTCGCACGCGACCCGGAGGCCGCGGAATTGTCGGCGAAAATCGCCGCCGCGACGCACCCGATTTCCACTGGCCACGTCTTGCTCGAAGCGTCGATGCGGCTGGCGTCGATCCTGCGCGTGCGGCCGGATCTCGCCAAGGACGCCGTGCTCGAAATGTTCGGGGAAGCCGGGATCGATGTGGTTTCGATCGACCGGGTCGTCGGCGAACGCGCCGTCGCGGCGTTCGCGCGTTTCGGCAAGGGCCGGGGCGGCCCGGCGCAGCTCAATTTCGGCGATTGCCTGTCTTACGCCTGCGCGAGCGTTCACGGCGCCGCGATTCTGTTCAAGGGCGAGGATTTCGCGGGGACGGACGCGAGGCGGGCGTGAGCGGCGCGACCTCGACGGCGGGGGAGCCTCTGGCGGCCGCAACTTCGCGCCGCTATGTTCGCCTTCTCGGCGCGCGTCGGCGCGTCGGCTCCTCCACCGGCGAGGCCCCGTGATGTCGCATGATCACCATCCGTCCGCGCCCGCCTGGAAGCACGACGGCGTGCGCGTCGTCGCCGCGGGATCGCTCGACCCCAACACCGCCCAGACGCCCGGCATGGACCGCAAGGCGGCGATCAATTTCGCGCGCGTCGGCGCGCAGAAGCTGTGGGCGGGCACGGTGACGATCCACCCCGACGCCAAGACCGGCGCGCATCATCACGGCCCGCTCGAGAGCGTCATCTATGTCGTGAAGGGCAAGGCGCGCATGCGCTGGGGCGAGAAGCTGGAATTCGTCGCCGAGGCCGGGCCGGGCGACTTCATCTACGTCCCGCCCTACGTGCCGCATCAGGAGATCAACGCCAGCCGCGACGAGGCGCTGGAATGCGTGCTGGTGCGCTCCGACGGCGAGGCGATCGCCGTCAACCTCGACATCGAGCCGGCGGAGAAGCCGGAGAATGTGCGCTGGATCGATCCGACACATCCGGAATGAGTCCGCGGGCGTAATTCAGCGTGGACCCTGGTCGGAGCGCGGCCGAGCAATGGGTAGATTCCGGCCCTGGTGCGGCGTCGCCTTGGCTATTATCGTCGCAAAGGTGCGCCGCCCCGGGGCTCTCGTCGAAAGGGTTTCGTCCATGTCTGGGAAAGTCGCCCTCCGCCTCGCTCCCGCGGCGGGCGGCGCCCTCGTCATTCGGAGAACGGGTCGATGCGTATGCTGATTGCTTTGCTGGTGATCGTCTATCTCGTCGGCGTCGGCGTCGTCTTAGCGCCCACGATCAAGGACAAGTGGAATAGCGCTCCAGCTTCCGAGCTCGCCGCGAGCGTCGTGCAAGAGCTGCCCAATGCGCTCGCGTGGCCGGCAAGGGCGTACCGCAGCTTGACCGGCCATGCTTGATCGCGTTTGACGGACTAGGGCGACGGCTCGGCGCGGCCTGCCGTGATTGAGGATGGGCGAACGCGTCACCGAACGCCGGGGGCGCCGTTTTTCCGGCGCGAGAGTTTTCTTTCAAGGGCTTACGACGCGACTTTCCGCCGCCTCGCCGCTGATGAAGGTTGGCTCGCCGGAGGGGCGCATCAATTCCCAACGAGGCCGGCGGCATACAGGCTCTTGCCCGATATACGCCAGAGGCGTAGTACGGTCAATCTGAGATACGCGTTCGACCCCGCCAAGGATGCGGTCAACCGAGCCAAGCATGGGGTTTCTCTCGCGCTGGGTGAGGTTCCGTTTGCTCGGCCGTACGTGTCGATCGCGGACGATCGTTTTGATTACGGAGAGACGCGTCAGGTCGCTTTCGGTGTCATCAACGATCGACTTTTCGCGTGCGTTTATGTCGATCGCAACGGCGAGCGGCGGATCATCTCGCTGCGCAAGGCGAACCAACGAGAGGCGAGGCGCTATGGCCAAGACGTTGAGTGAGGCGGCCCGCAAGGCGCTGGCGGCGACGGATTGGCGCAAGGTGGACGCGATCACGGACGCGGACATCGGCCGGCAGATCGCTGCCAATCCCGACGCCGCCCCCGACATGGCGCCCGAAATCGACGTGCGCGCGATCCGGCGCGCCACCGGCATGACCCAGGCGCAATTCGCCGCCGCCTATGAATTCAGCGTGCGAACCGTCCAGGAATGGGAGCGCGGCGCCAAACGCCCGAGCGGCCCGGCGCGGACGCTGCTGCGCGCGATCAAGAGCGATCCGGAGGGGCTGCGGAGGGCGATCGCGGCGGCTTGAGGGAGCCTGCTTGTAGACGCGGGCGCCGACCGCGTCCGGCGCGAAGCGCCTTTTCCCGCGAGATCGCGGCGGCGGCGCCCGGCGCGGTCGGCGCCCGCGCCTGCGAAGGCGATCGCCATCGCCTTGCTCGCCGCCGTGTCGCGACGCGTTGGGGCCGCGGCTCAGTTTGACATCGATATTTTGGCCGCGGCCCGACGGTCAGCGGGAGCGAGTGGGATCGCGAAGGGCTGTGCTGAGGAGGATCATCGGGAACGACGAGAAGATGAACATCAGCCCCATTTGCAGCGCCTCGTGCTGAGCGTGCGACAGCGCGAGCGAAGCCAAGGACAATCCCACGCCCGCCACCGCGAACATCAGGGCGCAAAAGGTTGCGGCGATTCTGATCGGACGCCAATTCGCCCGTCGCGCAGTTTCCAGCTCGCGAAGCCTGATCAGCTCGGATTCCATCTCTTGCTGCGTCATGGCGAAGTCCTCCGATCCGCGAAGCCGCGCTGGCGGATTACGGTCTGTCGGCGCGGCGCGGCGCCGACGCGAGGCTTGACCGCTCGGGGCGGCGATGGCCAGTGGTTTCCAAGTCGTGTCGCTGATGAAAAGCGGCCGACGGCCGCTTTCGCTCAGCAACGCGACTTGACAGCCCCTTGCCGCGCCGGCCCGGCGCAGTCACCGCGAAGCGGCCGTAGCGGAGCGCAGGAGCGGCGCAGCCGCTTGACGGCGACGGGGCGGCGTGGCCGGGTGGGATTGGTGATTGGCAGGCGTTTCACCGAAATCCGAAATCACGAAATCGAAGTCTAGGATCTAGAAAACTAACCCCAAGATCACACCTCGTCGCGACGCAGCTTAGATCGCGCGTCTATCTCGATCAATTCCTTGTCGTGGAAATAATCCATCATTATCAAACATTTTTCCTTCATCCCCGCGATAAACTCGGGTTCTTCAAATTTATTAGTGCGGATAAAATCTTTCATGCATACATAGGTATCGTTTGCTAAAACGTCCGCCGCTTGAACCGGCTTAAAGTCAAACGACGAAACATAATGCGTACTAACGCTCCGGCCTCGGCTTGGACCTACTGGCATATCGTATGGGAGGCGTCGAAGCCGCGATTCATGCCACTGGGCTATATCTTTACCGAGATGTTCTCTCCCCTGATCCCTGTCGCAATATATATCGACGCCCTCATCGACCGGCTCGCTAATCCCACGAATCAACTTAGAGAGAACCTTTTCCAGACAAAAGTAATAAGGATCCGGATGCACATAATACCCGCAAGTAACACGCCAGTCATTAAATACGTTGATATCAACAGCACAACCGACACCAAGCAATTGGCATGAGTTCAATGTTTTCAGGACCTGACCCTTTGAATACAAAAATTGAGCCGACGGCCAATTCGCATACTGGCCCTTACGATTGCGGAAATCGGCCGCGTGCCAACGCGCAAGACCGAGTTCTTTCATCAAAGGGTTCCACTGAGCTTCAAAACTCTCCCACGTTGCGACATTCGACACAAAACCGGCGACAACCGCGACGGGAACATTCTCCCGCGGGTCGCTCCCATCTACGAATGCTTTGAGCACGATGGTTAGTCCCAACTGACACGACGCAGGATGCATGAGACTGGACATCCACGTTACGCCGAGCGGCATAAGATTCAATCTAGCACCACCGCGCCGAGTTCGAATTAGGAAGTATGACATCGCCCCCCGCCCTTGCCCCCCGCCCCCCAACCATGATCCCCTTCCCCCATGCCCCCCGCCCTGATTCGCGCCGCCCCGCTCGACGACCTCAACGAGGCGCAGCGCCTCGCGGTCGAGCATGGCGTCGGCGACGCGCAAGGCCCCGCCCCTCTGCTCGTCATCGCCGGCGCCGGCTCGGGCAAGACCAACACGCTCGCGCATCGCGTCGCGCATCTCATCCTCTGCGGCGCCGATCCCAAGCGCATCATGCTCGCGACCTTTTCGCGCCGCGCGGCGGCGGAGTTGAACCGGCGGGTGCAGCGCCTGCTGCAACGCAAGCTCGCGGCCGAGGCGGCGGCGCGCTCGACGCCGTCCTACGCCGGCACGTTCCATGCGATCGGCGCGCGGCTGATCCGCGAATATGCGCCGCGGCTCGGCCTCGATCCGCAATTCACCATCCACGACCGCGAGGATTCGGCCGATCTGATGAATCTTGCGCGCCACGAGGCGGGGCTTTCGCAGACCAAGGCGCGCTTCCCCACCAAGGCGACGTGCCTCGCCATCTACTCGCGCGTCGTCAATTCGCGTAGCCCGCTGGCCGAGACGCTGGGCAAGCAATTTCCCTGGGCGGCGGCGCACGAGGAAGCGTTGCGCGGCCTGTTCGCGGCTTACGTCGAGATGAAGCAGCGCCACAGCGTGCTCGATTACGACGATCTGCTGCTCTATTTCGCGCAGATGCTCGCGGAACCCGAAATCGCCGCCGACGTCGCCGGCCGCTTCGATCATCTCCTGGTCGACGAATATCAGGACACCAACCGCCTGCAGGCGGAAATCGTGCTCGCGCTGCGCCCGAAGGGGCGCGGGCTGACGGTGGTCGGCGACGACGCGCAGTCGATCTATTCCTTCCGCGCCGCGACGGTGCGCAACATCCTGGATTTTCCGCAAAATTTCGAGCCGCCGGCCCGCGTGGTCACGTTAGAGCGCAATTACCGCTCGACAAGAGCGATCCTGGCGGCGGCCAACGACGTCATCGCGCTGGCGCCCGAGCGCTACGCCAAGAATCTGTGGACCGAGCGCGCCGCGGGCTCGGCCCCCGCGCTGGTCACGGTCGGCGAGGAGGCCGATCAGGCGCGCTACGTCGCGGCCCAAGTCTTGGAAAATCGCGAGGCGGGCGCGACATTGAAATCCCAGGCGGTGCTGTTCCGCGCCGCCCATCACAGCGCCGCGCTCGAACTCGAGCTGACGCGGCGCAATATCCCCTTCGTCAAGTTCGGCGGCCTGAAATTTCTCGACGCGGCGCATATCAAGGACACGCTGGCGCTGCTGCGCTTCGCCAGCAATCCGCGCGATCGCGTCGCCGGTTTTCGCGTCGCGCAGTTGCTTCCGGGGATCGGCCCGGGAAACGCGGAAAAAATCGTCGCCGCGGCGGCGGCGGACGACGGCTTCGCCACGCTGGCCGGCTTCGCGCCGCCGGCCAAGGCGCGCGAGGGCTTCGCTGAATTCGCCGCGCTGCTCGCCCGCCTCGCGCATAGCGCGCCGTGGCCGAGCGACCTCGGCGAGGCGGTGGTCTGGCGACGCGCCAGCCTCGAGGAGACCTACGACAACGCCGCTTCGCGCGCGGCCGATCTCGACGCGCTGGAGCGCATCGCCGCGAGCTTTGCCTCGCGCGAACGGTTCTTGAGCGAACTGACGCTCGATCCCCCTGATGCGACCAGCGACGAAGCGGGGCCGCCGCTGCGCGACGAGGATTATCTCATCCTCTCCACCATCCATTCCGCCAAGGGCCAGGAATGGAAATCGGTGTTCGTGCTCAATTGCGTCGACGGCTGCATCCCCTCGGACCTGGCGACGGGCTCGTCGGAGGAGATCGAGGAGGAGCGCCGCCTGCTCTACGTCGCGATGACGCGCGCGCGCGACGAGCTGACGCTGATCGTGCCGCAGCGCTTCTACGTCCACGGCCAGCCGAAGAACGGCGACCCCCACGTCTTCGCCAGCCGCACGCGCTTCATCCCGGCGCCGCTGCTGAAACATTTCGACCGCCGGACCTGGCCGCTCGCGGCGCCCGAGCCGGCGCTGCGCGCAAGCGAAGGGCCGAAGGTGGACCTGGCGGCGCGCATGCGCGCGATGTGGCGGTGAGGCGCGGGCGCCCTTCTCCCACGCCTCAACCGCCCTCGCGCGCCGCCTTCTCCCACGCCGCGACCGATCGCTCGCGCATCAGCTCCTGAACGAAATCCCACGCCGCCTCGAGGCGCGCGGCGCCCTCGGCCGACAGCCCTTCGCCGAGGCCGAAGCTTTCGCCGCGCAGGCACAAAGCGAAGGCCGGCGGCGGCGCGCGACCCTTGATCTGAGCGAAGACGTCGAGCACCGCTTCGGGCGCCAGCGCGTGGGTCGTATGCGGCATCGCGCGGCGCGGCGCGATTTCGCGGAACGAAAAGGGCGCCGGCGTGTCCTTCCCCGCGTCGATGAAGAGCGCGCAATCGTGATCGGCGATGTCGAGCGCGTGTTCGATCTGCAATTGATAGTCTTCGACGATCGTCGCGTCGGGCCAGCCCGCCGCGGCGACGCGGGCGAGCAGCAACGGCCCGAGGCCGTCGTCGCCGCGCGCCTCGTTGCCCCAGCCGAAGACGACGAGCCGCATTTCAGCCGCCCTTGCGGGCGCGGCTCACCAGCGCGCCGTCGGCGTCGACGAGATCGACTTCCAACGGCATCTGGCCGAGCGCGTGCGTCGCGCACGACAGGCACGGGTCATAGGCGCGGATCGCGACCTCGATGTGGTTGAGCAGGCCTTCCGTGACCTCGCGCCCGGTGAGGAAGCGCGCCGCCACGGCGCGGATCGCCTCGTTCATCGCCTGATTGTTGTTGGTGGTGGAGACGATGAGGTTGCAATAGCTCACCAGATCGTCCTCGCCGACGCGATAATGATGGAAGAGCGTGCCGCGCGGCGCCTCGATGACGCCGATCCCCTCGCCGCGCCGCGGGCCCTTGTCGGCCATCAGATCCGTACCGACGATATCTGCGTCGTCGAGCGTCTCGCGCGCGAGTTCGGCCGCGTGCAGCATCTCGATCATGCGCGCCCAGTGATAGAGCAGCGCGCCATGCAGCGGCGCGCCGCGCCCGAGCGCGAGGAACTTGCCCCGCTCCTCCTCGGCCTGCGGCGTCGACAGGAAATCGCAGACCTGCACGCGCGCCAACGGCCCGACGCGATACCAGCCCTTTTCCGCGCCGAGCGCCTGGATATGCGGGAATTTCATGTAGCTCCACGGCTTCACTTCCTCGCGCAGGAGCTGCGGGTAGGTGGCGTAATCAACCTGATCGAACACGGCGCCGCCGTCGGGATCGCGAGCGCGTAAGCCCCCGTGATAGAAATCGAGCGCGCCGCGCGAATCGACGAGGCCCATCATATTGGCGCGCGATTCGCCGAAGCGGTTGTAGAAGTCGGGGTGCGTTTCATGCAGCCGCTCGACGAGGCCGACCGACTCGCGCGCCCAGACGACGATCTCGTCGACGTCGCGCCGGAGCGCGTCGCGCTCGTCGACTCGAAGCGCCTTGTTCATGCCGCCCGGAATCGCCCCCGTGCCGTGAATGCGCTTGCCGACGATATGGCGGATGACCTCCTGCCCGAATTTTCGCGTCAGCACGCCGCGCCTGGCGAGATCGGGAAACGCCGCCGCGACGCCGACGATGTTGCGGCGCGCGACCTCGCTTTCGAAGCCGAGCAGAAGATCGGGCGAGGCGAGGTGAAAGAAATGCAGCGCGTGCGACTGCACGATCTGGCCGTAGTGCAGCAGCCGGCGCAGTTTTTCGGCGGTCGGCGTCAGCGCGCCATAGCCGGCGACGATATCCATCGCCTTGGCGGCCGCCAGGTGATGGCTGACGGGACAGATGCCGCACAGGCGCTGCACCGTTACGGGAATTTCCCAATAGGGGCGCCCCTCGATGAACGCCTCGAAACCACGGAACTCGACGATGTGCAGGCGGACCTGATGAACCCTGTTGCTCTCGTCGAGCAGGATCGTCACCTTGCCGTGGCCCTCGACGCGCGTCAGCGGTTCGATCGCGACCCGGCGCAGCTTGTGCGGAGCTTCCGCTGTTTCGAGGTTGAACATGGGCGGCTCCCGTCAGTCGTAATGGAGAAGCTGATGTTCGAGGCGCGGCATGCGGCCCAGGATCAGATCGTTGAGGCACTTCCAAATCGCGTCGGCGGACGGCGGGCAACCCGGAATGAAATAGTCGACGCGCACGATTTCGTTGACGGGATAGACCTTGTCGAGCAGCAGCGGCAGCTCGGGATCGTTGGGAACCTGCGTCGCGCCGCCCCTTTCGACATAGACTTTCTCCAGCAGCGCGCCGACGTCGAGGTGATTGCGCATCGCCGGCAGGCCGCCGTTGATCGCGCAGGCGCCGACGCCGACGAGAATTTTCGCGTTGGCGCGCAATTCGCGCAGCACATGCACGTTCTCGGCGTTGCACACGCCGCCCTCGATCAAGGCGATGTCGCAGGGCCCGCAATGCTTGATGTCGGTGAGCGGCGAACGGTCGAATTCGGCGAGGGCGACGAGTTCGAACAGGCGCTCGTCGATGTCGAGCAGCGACATGTGGCAGCCGAAACAACCGGCGAGCGAAGTCGTGGCGATCCTGATCTTCACCGGAGCCTTGTCTTCGACGGCATCGGTCATGTCAGGCCTCCCCGATCGCGCATTGCGCGGCTTCCGCGCTGATCGGCTCGAGGTCGTAACGCCGCGTTCCGATCGGCTCGGCGAATCCGACCCGTTTGACGAGGATCGCGCCGACCGGACAGACATGCGCCGCCTTGTCGGTGACAGAGAAATTCGTGTCGCCCAACTTGCCCGACGGCGAATTGATCACGAGATGCGAGGCCAGGGCGCGTCCCGCCAGCGCGAAAATCGCCTTGCCGTCGACGTCGCGGCTCGCGCGCACGCAGAGTTCGCACTGGATGCAGCGGTTGAAATCGATCAGCGCGTCCGGATGCGAAGCGTCGACGCCGCGATCGGGGAAGAAATGCACGAAATGCGGCGTCATCATTTCGAACTCGTAACCGAGCGCCTGCAACCGGCAATTGCCGCTCTTTTCGCAGCCGGGGCAGAAATGATTGCCTTCGACGAACAGCATCTGCACCAGCGTGCGGCGGTAGGCGTGCAGTTCCGGCGTATCGACTTCGATCTCCTGCCCTGGCGCCGCCTTCATCGCGCAAGCCGAGACGGAACGTCCGTTGACGACGACGCTGCACAATTTGCAGCTGCCGTGCGGCGCGAATTCGGGGTGATGGCAGAGGTGCGGAATATAGACGCCGGCCGCGAGCGCCGCTTCCAGAACGGTCTCTCCCGGCTTGAACGGCACGGGTTGTTCGTCGATAGTGATGATGGCTTCCATGCTGGTCATGCCTCGGCTCCCAGGTGAGCGTCCGCGTCGTCGCGTCCGGCGACCCGCCGCGCCGGCGCCAAGGCCGCTTCGAGATCGACCGTCGGCGAGAAATCGCGCCATTGCAGGCGTCGCTCATAGGCGGGCCGGAACTTCTGCCAGGTGTCGTGAACGGCGTTGACGGCGGTCTGGCCGAGCCCGCAATGGCTGGTGCGGCGCAGCAGTTCGTAGAGCCGCATCAGTTCGTTGATTTCGTAACGCGTGCCGCGGCCGGCGGCGATCTTGTCCATGACGTCGCGCACCAGCGCCGTGCCGACGCGGCAGGGCGTGCAGAACCCGCAGCTTTCGTGGGCGAAGAAATGCGCGAAATTGCGCGCGACCTCGAACAGGTCGCGATGCCCGCCGAAAATCATCAAGGCGCCGGCGGTCGGCACGTCCTCGAAGGCGATATGGCGGTCGAACTCGTCGGGCGTCAGGCAGACCCCTGAGGGGCCGCTGACCTGCACCGCCGCCACGTCGCGGGCGCCGCAGTCCTTCAGCACCTGCGAGATGCGCACGCCGAAGGGATATTCGTAGACGCCCGGCCGCTCGCAATCGCCTGACACCGAGAGAATCTTGGTGCCCGTCGATCGCTTGGTGCCTTGGCCCGCGAAGGCCTGGCCGCCGCGCAGCGCCACTTCGCTCGCTTCGCACAGGGTCTCGACGTTGTCGACGACCGTCGGCTTGCCCAGATAGCCCGAGGTCACGGGGAAAGGCGGGCGGATGCGCGGACGGCCCGGCTTGCCCTCGAGCGATTCGATCAGCGCCGATTCCTCGCCGCAGACATAGGCGCCGGCGCCGAGATGAATCTCGATGTCGAAATCGAAGCCCGGCGCGCCGCAAATGCCGGGCCCGAGCAGGCGCGCGCGCCGCATCTGCTCGAGTTTGGCCTCCAACGGCGCGAGCAGGAAGCGATATTCGCCGCGCAGATAGACGAAGCCCCTGACGGCGCCGACCACGAAGCCGGCGATCGCCATGCCCTCGAACACGCGAGCGGCGTAGGTCTGCAGCAGCACGCGGTCCTTGAACGTTCCCGGCTCGCCTTCGTCGGCGTTGCAGACGACGAAATGTTCGGCGCCGGGCGCGTTGCGGCAGCCTTCCCATTTCATCCCGGTGGCGAAGCCGGCGCCGCCGCGCCCGCGCAAGTTGGAACGCTTCATCTCGTCGAGCATGCCCTGGCGCCCGCGCGCGATCGCCGCGCGCAGCGCCTTGCCCGGCTCGAACGAACCGCCGAGCAGCGCGTCGGCGCGCCGGATGTTGTCGTCGACGCGGAAATAATCGGCCGGCCATTCGCTCAAAGGGATGCGCGCGCGCACGAGGTCGCTGATTTCGTCGACGCGCCGCGCGGTCAGGCGCGTCACCGCGCGATTGTTGACGAGCATCGCCGGCCCCTGGTCGCACATGCCCGTGCACGAGGTCAGATCGACGCTGACCAGCCCGTCGGGCGAGACTTCGCCGCGCTTCAGCTTAAGGCGGTTCAGCATATGCTCGAACAGGGCGACGCTGCCGAGCATCCTGTCGGTGATGTTGTCGGAAAACAGCAGCCGATAATGGCCGCGCGGCTTGTCGTACAGGAACGAATAGAATTGCAGCGCGCTCTGCACCTGGGTGTGCGGAATGCGCAATTGCGAGGCGATGGCCTCGGCGGTCTCGGGCGCGATCCAGTCGAGCGCCTCCTGCACCTCGCGCAGGATCTGCAGGAGATAGGTGGGGTCGCCGCGGCGCCTTTCGACGGCGGCGGCGACGGTCGAGTCCGCGGACGTCATCCCAGACTGCTCCCTCACGTTTCGGCGCCGTAACCCTAGCGCGGCGCGCGGACGCCCGACTGACGCGCATCAAACCGGCGCGAGCGAAGTCTCAAGCCTTCGGGCGAAAGGCCGCGCAGACCTGCGGGTTCGTCTCCAGCCGGTCGCCGCCGATCAGATCGAGGCAATAGGGTATCGCCGGGAACACCGCGTCGAGGCAGGTTCGGATCGCCGACGGCTTTCCCGGCAGATTGACGATCAGGCTGCGTCCGCGCAAGCCGGCGATCTGGCGCGACAGAATCGCGGTGGGAACCTCCAGCAGGCTGCGCGCGCGCATCAATTCGCCGAACCCCGGCATCAGTCGGTCGCAGACCGCCTGCGTCGCCTCCGGCGTCACGTCGCGCGGGCTGGGGCCGGTGCCCCCGGTGGTCAGGATCAGCGCGCAACGTTCGACATCCGCGAGTTCGCGCAGCGCCGCTTCGATTTGCGCGCGCTCGTCCGGCATGAGCCGGCGCACGGGGCGCCACGGCGTCGCCAGGATCGCCGCCAGCGCCGCCTCGATCCCCGGCCCGCCCTTGTCTTCGTAAAGACCCGCCGAAGCGCGGTCGGAAATTGTGACGACGCCGATCGGGACTTCGCTCACTTCGAATCCTTTTTGCCGCGAGGTCTATTGCTGAAAGTCGAACGCCTCGGTCATGTCAGGGCTCGCCGCGTCGCGAGTCGCCAGAGGCGCCAATCCATAGCGCGTTTCGATCAGCTTCAAAATCGCCGTCGTGTCCATCACGGCGTGATCGACGAAGCCGCGCTTGGCGAAGGGCGATATCAGCAGCGTCGGCACGCGCGTTCCCGGCCCCCAGCGGTCGACGACCGGCGGCGCGACGTGATCCCAAAGACCGCCGTTCTCGTCGTAGGTGACGATGACGACGCTGTCCTTCCACAGCGGGCTGCGCTGGATGAGGCGCAGCAGCAGCGCGGTGTGATATTCGCCCGCCAGCACGGTGGCGTAGCCGGGATGCTCGTTGTTCTCGCCGCTCGGCTTGAAGAAGGCGACCGGCGGCAGCACGCCCTTCTCGATGCCGTCGATGAAGTCGGATTCGTCCTTCAGATGCGCCTTGGCGCCGGGCGTGCCCAGGGCGGTGGCGGCGAAAAAGGCGAAGGCCTGATGATGGAACTGGAATTGCGGGCCGGGATGGCCGGCGGCCGCCGCGTCCCAGCCACCCGAATACCACGCCCAATCGATCCCCTTGGCGTCGAGCCGTTCGCCGATCGTCGGCGCGGTCTGCAACGGCAGCCGCATGGCGGCGGGAGCGTCGGCCGGATAGGGCCCGTTGAACGGGAACAGCGTGTTGACCGCATAGCCGTCGGCCGTCACCGGGCCGTCCTTGACGAGGCGGCCCTGATCGTCGAGCTGGGCGACGAGGTCGGCCGGCGCGTTGGCGTAACGCGGCGTGCAGGCGCACACGAGGTAGAGGTGGTTCAGGAACGAGCCGCCGAAGGCCGCGTGATGGAAATGATCCATCAGCGTGAATTCCCTTGCGTATTGCCACAGCGGCATGTGCGAGCCGTCGTAGGTGCTCATCACCAGCGCGCCTGCGTTGGACCAGGCGACGAACTTGTCCATCTTGCCGCCGTCGATCTGCAGCTGCTCCTGGTAAAACTTGTGCACGAGGTCGCCCGTCGTCTCGCTCAGCGCGGAATAGGCCTCGGCCCGGTACGGCTTGTTGTCGAGCACGAGCGGAAAGCGCGCGTCGACCGGCGATCCCTTGATATTGGTGTCGAGAGCTGGAGGCAGCTTGTCGTAGGGCTTGCCTTCGCGGTCGACCTGGGTCGCGGCGGCGCCGGCGTTGGCGAGGCCGTCCGCGCCCGGAAACAGGCCGTAGAGCTGATCGAAGCTGCGGTTTTCGAGATAGAGCACGATGATATGATGGATGCGCTCGAGCCCCGGCGCCGGCTTGGGCGCTTCGTCCGCGCGCGCCCCCGCGCCGAGCGTCGCCAGAAACGCGCCGAGCGCGGCGATCGTCGTCCAGTTTCTCATTCGACTCTCTCCTCCGAGCGAATCCAAGCAGGATGCGTCATCGATCCGAACGGTGACCGTATCGTGACGCGGCGCCGTCACTGCGGAGTCCCCGGCGTCAGCGCGGTTACCGCTTCCTCCACGCTGTGAAAGAGATGGTCGCGGCCCACCAGCGCCTCCAGCCCCTGGCGGGAGAAGCTTCGTTGCGCGCGCACCGATTCCAGCCGCGCGAAGGCGACATCCACCCCCGCGGCGCGCAGGCGTTCGACGACTTCGCCGAGAATCTTGGCGCCGGTGTAATCGATTTCGACGATCGCATTGGCCTCGATGACGATCAGCCGCGTTCCCGGCTTCGGCAGCGCCTGGATCGCCTGTTGGAACTCGTAGGCGTTGAGGAACGACAGCGGCGCCTGCAGCGCGACGACGCGCACGCCGGGCACGGTTTCGCCGCGCTCCAGGGCGTTCGCCGGCCACCAGATCGACGTGCCGGGGATGCGCTCGAACTCGACGGTCCGGGCCCGCGTCGTCGTCCAAACGCCGTGCATCAGCGAGAGGATGATGCCGATGCCGACGCCCTGCTGGATCGGCAGGATCAGGATCGCCAGCATCGTCGCGACGATCAGGGCGAATTCGGCGCCGCTGCGTCGCCAGACGTCGAGGATCGTCGACACGCGCACGATGCGCTGGGCGACGAACAACAACACGCCGGCGAGCGCCGCGTGCGGAACATGCGCGATGAGGCCGGCGCCGAACGCCGCCAGGGCGAGCGCGAGGGCGGCGCAGACGAGCGCGCCGAGCTGCGAGACGCCGCCGGTCTCCGAGACGACCGCGGTGCGCGGCGGGCTGGCGTCGAGGGGAAAGGCGCCGATGAGGCCGGCCAGCAGATTGGCCGCGCCCAGGCCGACGAAGTCGCGGTTGACGTCGGGGCCGCGCGCCGGGTCGGAGACGAAGCTGCGCGTCGTCGCCGCCGTCTGCACCATGACCACGATGGCGACGATCAGCGCCAGAGGCGCGATTTGCAGGAAATCGTTGAGGGAAACGTCGGGAAGCGCGAATTTCGGCGTCGCGCCCGCCATCGCGCCGAGCGTCGACACGCCGCGCGACTCCAGGCCCAGCGCGACGACGAGCGCCGTGGCCACCCCCAGCCCGATCAGCGCGCCGGGCAAGCGCGGATTGACGCGTTCGCTCGCCAGCATGATCGCGAGCACGCCCAGGCCGATGGCGAGAGAGGCGAAATTCGTCGCGCCGAGCCCGGCGGCGAGCGTGGCGACCTGCGCGACCAAAACCCCCTGCGGCGCCGCGAGGCCGAGCAGCCCCGGCGCTTGGCTGACGAGAATATGGCCGGCGATTCCCGCCAGGAACCCAGTCGTGACCGGGATGGACAGCAGATCGGCGACGAAGCCGAGACGCAACACGCCGGCGAGCGCGAGAATCAGGCCGACGCCGAGCGCGAGCAACGCCGCGTCGGCGGCGTAGTGCGGCGAGCCCGCGCTCGCCAACAGCGCCAGCGCTCCGGCGAAAATCGGCGCGATCGTCGAATCCGCGCCGACCGAGAGAAGGCGGCTCGCGCCGAACACGGCGAAGCCGACCGCCCCGGCGACGAGCGCGAGAAAGCCGATCTCCGCCTCGAACCCGGCCAGACGCGCCGTCGCCATTTGTTCGGGTATGGCGATCGCGGCGAGCGTGACGCCGGCGACGGCGTCGGCGCCGAGATCGCCGAAGCGCCATCCCGCGAACGACTGGAAAAGCGGCCAGGGACGGGGCGGCGCGGCGGCGGATTTCTCGCTCATCAATGCCTGTCCCCCGGGCGCGGCGCTTCGACGAAGCGCATTCAGTCCGTTTCGCGCCGCCGCGTCAATGCGGCGTGTGACTTTTCGCGGAGCGCGCGATAGCTTGCGCGGCTCAGCGGGGCTTTGCGATGTTGGCGCGACGACTGGCAGTGGCGATCGGGCTCCTGTGCGGTCTCCTCGGCACGCAATGGCCGGAATTCTCGCAACAATATCGCCAACGGCTCGGCGGCGCGCTCGACGAACTCAGGCGGGTCGTCGCCGCGTTCGACGCGGAGGCGGCGAGCCGTTCCTTGACTCCCGCCGAAGGCGTCGCCCGGCTCAAGGACAACGCGGACCCGCTGGCGCGCGAGCGCGGCGCGGATATCGAAAGCGACATCGCGCGCGAATCGCGCCTGGAGCGAGAAATCGCGGAGCTGCGGGACGCCGGTCCGCTGCGGCGCCTGATCGCGATGGCGGGCGATTTCGATTCCTCGATCGCGAGCGAGACGCTGCGGGACTTCGAACCCGCGGTCCCCGTAACCCCGGAGTCTCTGATCGTCGGCGCCCTCGCGCTGGTCTGGGGATGGGGCGCGACGCATCTCTGCGCCTGGCCAATCCGGCGACAATGGCGAGCGCGTCGGGCGGCGCGAAGGGCCGGCGCGGCGTGAGGCGAAGACCTCGCGTCAAACTCGGCGTTAACGCGCTCTTCAGCATTTTGGCGCGCGGAATTCTCGAGACGCAAGTGGGCGCCCAATTAGCCGATGGGCTTAACTCTAGGGAAACGGCTCGCCTCTAGCATCGCGCCTCGCGGGGCGAGATGCGCGGGGCGGTCGCGCGTGGGACATCGTCTGGAGCGAATAGGATGAAAATCATCGCTCGATTCGCTGGTTCGCAGTCCGGCGCGACCGCGGTGGAATATGCGCTCATATGCATGTGCATCGTGCTCGCGATCGTCGTCTCCCTCACTTCCGTCGGCACGAACCTGAACAATGTCTACGCCGAATTGCCAGGAATATTCAAATAGATAGGCTCGTCGTCAGCGGCGTCGGCGCGCGTCTTCGAGGATCAGCGAGGCGGTCTTCGCGGCGACCATCATCACCGCCGCGTTGATGTTGCTGGAAGCGATCGTGGGAAAAACCGACGCGTCGGCCACGCGCAAGCCCTCGACGCCATAGACCCTGAGGCGGGCGTCGACGGCGCCGCGTTCGCCGTTCGGCGCCATCCGGCACGTGCCGACGGGATGATGGACCGTCCCCCGCGCGCATGCGGAAATCCTGGATCAGCTCGGCGTCGGCGCCCACATCCGGTCCCGGCGCCAGTTCGGCCTCGACGACTTCGCTGAGGGCGGGCTGGGCCGCCAGCCGGCGCAACAGCTTCACGCCTTCGAGACAGGCCTCGACGTCCTCGCTCGTCGCCAGCGCGTTGGGCGCGATGCGGGGCGCTATCGACGGATCGGCGGCGCGCGCGAGAATGCTGCCCCGACTGGTCGGACGGCAATTGGACAGCCCCGGCGAGAAGCCGGGAAGCGGGCCGGTGACGCGCATCGCCCCGCCCTGCCCTCGCCAAGCGTCTTCGCCGGCCTCGTTGTCCTCGATGGCTTTGAAGAAGGGCAGGCAATCCCTATAGCTCCAGCCGGAATTTCCCTCGGCCGCCCCATCGTCGAAGTCCGCGGCGGCGCCGCGCACCCACACCATGGCGTTGATCGAGCTGGAGCCGCCGAGCAGTTTTCCGCGCGGCCAATAGTCCAACCGCCCGGCGAGGCCAGGATCGGCTTCCGCGTGACAGGCCTAGTTGAGGGCGGAATCGTAAAAGGTCTTGCCGTAGCCGAGCGGCGTCTGCACCCAAAAGCGCCGATCCGAGCCGCCGGCCTCGATCGGCGCGACGGTGTGGCGCCCGCTCGCGGAAAGGCGCTCCGCCAGCACGCAGCCCGCCGATCCCGCGCCGACGATGACGAAATCGAACATTTCGTCCATCTCAGGCGCGCCGCCGCATGGCGTTCCCCAGGGCGGGCGCGGGGGAGGAAGGGAGCATTTAAAGCGCGCTTTCGCGCCGTCTGACCGTCTGGGCGGAATCTATAGCCGCTCGCCCGGCGGCGCGCCACGGCTGAGGGCGACGGGGGCGTGGGTCAGTTCGAGTTTCGGCGAAGGGGCCGCAAGCCGTCATTCGCGCGGAGCCCGGCGCAATCGCCTCGCCATCGCGAAAGACGCTTTGAAACCCTGCAAACGCGATCACGCCGCGTGCGCCGGGGGTCCCGCCGCTTCGAGTTCCGCGACTTCATCGTCGGTGAAGACACGGCTGCGCGTCAGGAAGCGCACGCCTTCCGGGGCTTCGAGCGTGAAGCCGGCGCCGCGTCCGGGCACGACGTCGATGATGAGTTGGGTGTGGCGCCAATATTCGAACTGGGCGGCGCCGATGTAGAACTTGCAGCCTGCGATTTCGCCCAGCAAAACGTCCTGCGCGCCAACGCGGAATTCGCCGGCCGCGAAGCACATCGGCGTCGAGCCGTCGCAGCAGCCGCCGGACTGGTGAAACATTAGCGGTCCGTACTGGGCCTTGAGCCGCGCAATGAGCGCGGCCGCTTTTTCCGTGAGAAGAACTCTCGCCGTCATCGGCTTCGTCCTCGTCCGCAAAGGAATCGGAGAGCGGGCGCGAACCGCAAGTCCGCGCCCGCGGCTTCGAAAGAGGCTCAGAAGAAGCCGAGCGCCTTCGTGGAGTAGCTGACCAGCAGGTTCTTCGTCTGCTGGTAGTGATCGAGCATCATCTTGTGCGTCTCCCGGCCGATGCCGGAGGCCTTGTAGCCGCCGAACGCCGCATGCGCGGGATAGGCGTGATAGCAGTTGGTCCATACCCGACCCGCCTGGATGGCGCGGCCCATGCGGTAGGCGGTATTGCCGTTGCGCGACCACACGCCGGCGCCAAGGCCGTAGAGCGTGTCGTTGGCGATGGCGAGCGCATCCGCCTCGTCCTTGAATTTCGTGACCGAAACGACCGGCCCGAAGATCTCTTCCTGGAAGACGCGCATCTTGTTGTTGCCGGCCAGAATCGTCGGCTCGACGTAATAGCCGCCGGCCAATTCGCCCTCGAGGTGCGCCCGCTTGCCGCCGGTGAGCGCCACGGCGCCTTCCTGCCGGCCGATATCGAAATAGGAGAGGATTTTTTCGAGCTGGTCGGTGGAAGCCTGCGCGCCGATCATGGTGGTCATGTCGAGCGGATGGCCCTGCTTGATCTTCTTCACGCGGGCGACCGCGCGCTCCATGAATTTATCGTAGATCGACTCCTGCACCAGCGCGCGGCTCGGGCAGGTGCAGACCTCGCCCTGATTGAGCGCGAACATCGCGAAGCCTTCGAGCGCCTTGTCGAAGAAGTCGTCGTCCGCATCCATCACGTCGGCAAAGAAGATGTTGGGCGACTTGCCGCCGAGCTCCAGCGTCACCGGGATGATGTTCTCGCTGGCGTATTGCATGATCAGGCGGCCCGTCGTCGTTTCGCCGGTGAAGGCGATCTTGGCGACGCGCTTGCTCTGCGCCAGCGGTTTGCCCGCTTCGAGGCCGAAGCCGTTGACGATGTTGAGCACGCCGGGCGGCAGGATGTCGGCGATCAATTCGGCGAGAACGAGAATGCTGAGCGGGGTCTGCTCGGCCGGCTTCAGCACCACGCAATTGCCCGCCGCGAGCGCGGGCGCGAGCTTCCATACCGCCATCAGCAGCGGGAAGTTCCAGGGGATGATCTGGCCGACGACGCCGAGCGGCTCGTGGAAGTGGTAGGCGACGGTGTCGTGATCGATCTCTGAAAGCGCGCCTTCCTGGGCGCGGATGGCGCCGGCGTAATAGCGCCAATGATCGACGCAGAGCGGCAGGTCGGCATAGGTCGTCTCGCGGATCGGCTTGCCGTTGTCGAGCGTCTCGACGAGGGCGAGCAGATCGAGATTGGCCGCCATCTTTTCGGCGATCTTGTTGAGAATGACGGCGCGGTCGGCGGCGGAGGTCTTGCCCCAGGCGTCCTTGGCTTTGTGGGCGGCGTCGAGCGCGAGTTCGACGTCGCCGGCGGACGAGCGCGCGACTTGGCACAGCTTCGCGCCGGTGACGGGGCTCGGATTGTCGAAGTAGCGCCCCTCGACCGGCGCGACGAATTTGCCGCCGATGAAATTGTCGTAGGTCGGTCGGATGAGGACCTGTTTGGAAATCGTGTCTAACGCTTGCTGAAACATGACATTTCCTCCTTTTTCCGCCGCGCCTTAGGCGTCGTGCGTTCCACTTCGTGGGGCCGAGATCGGATCGCCTGTTCCCGGCGAAACATCTCGCCAGTTCGGGCGCTTTTGCTTCCCCGCGTCATCGCGGGCTAGTTCGCGGACATGCAAACCCTTCGCTCGCGCTTGTCGTCCGCCGGCGCGCGCCTCACGAAATTCCTTCGGCGAAAGCGAAAGGTTTCAATTGCAGCGGCCGCGCTATATTCCATCAGATATATCGAGCGCGCAACAGGACTTTCGCGCCAGTGGACTTTGACGCCAGGGGCGCCTGGGCAAGATCGACGCCCGCCAGGGCCGGATGCGATCGTTCATTCCGCGGCCTCCACGAAAGGCGCTGCAGCGACCCCCGGGCCGGCCGTAATTTGCGCGACGAAGCTCGCCAGGCTGGCGGAGCGCAAAGGCTTCCAGGGCTTCGCGACGCGCCGGCAGAGCTTTTTCACCCGTTCGGCGGCGGCGTGGCTGATGCAGTCGACGGGGAAGAAGACCGCGTCGGCTTGCTGGACAAGGCCCGGCAGGAGCGCCGAATTGTCGTCGACGCCGCCGTCGTGCGAAAGCAGCGCGCCGCCGCGCGACGCGACGAACGTCTTGAGTTGATCGATCAGTCTGGGGCGACCGCCGACGTAGAGAACAATCAAACCGCGCAATTGTTGGCTTCGATCGACCGAGGCGTCCCGCGCGTCGTCGGGCCTCACGGCGTCTTCGAGCGCGGAGAGTTCTCGCCGCAGCTCGCGGGCGTCGGCGGCGGTCTCGGCGAGTTCGGCCTCGGCCCGGGCGCGCCGCGCTTCGCTCGATCGCCATCTTTGCGTCAGCGCCGCCGCATGCGCGCGTTCGTCGGCGAGCTCGCGGCGCAGCGACCCGAGCGCGGAGGAGTCGACTTCGCTCGGCTTGCCGGCGTCGAGCCCAGCGTCCCGGCTGGCGAGCGACGCCTCAAGCCGGCCGACCGCCGCGCGCAATGTTTCCCGCTCTTGCGCAACCGCGCGCAGCCGCGCCTCCTGACGGGCGATCTTGTCGTCGCGTTCGCCCAGGTCGCGCTCCAGCCGGCGCAAGCGCGCGATGTCGAGCCGCGCCGACGCGCCGACCTGATGCGAAAGCATGTGAACGTCGCCGAACACATCCTGGACGAGCTTGCCGTCCGTCGCCGGATGGGTGATCAAGGCCCAATAGGGCCCGGCGATTTCGCCCTGATCGAGCGCCTGCGCCCACAGCGCGCGCAATTCCGCCGCGGTGGCGGCCTTGCCGAAACGACGGATCGCCGCCTCGTGACGCTTGTCCAGGGTCTTGTGCAGCAGCTTGCCGCCCTCGTCACGGCGCGACGCCGCGCGAACGCCCCGGCCGTGCAGCGCGTGGTCACTCGCCGTCCTCGCGTCGGCGTCGCCGAGGCGGACGAAGAATTGCCGCAGCTCGGAAGCCGTCAAGCAAGTGCCGACGATCGAGCAATGCAGAGAGCCCGACAAATCCCAGATCTTGGCTCGCCGCGCACCGACGAAGTCGGCTGCGTCGGGCTCCGGCGCCGTGAAAGCGCCAAAGGCGCCGCGCCGGCCCAACGGATCGTTATGCAGGAGGCAGTGATTCGCCATGACGCATCCGCGCTATATCTCATAGAATATAACGATAGACCGAACATCGCGGCAACGCAACGCCCGCCGCGTCGATTCTGCGATCACGTCGGCGCCCGGCTCGGCGATGGCTTGCGGCCGCGTCGCCAGGTCGGGGGGGTCGCGGGTCGGTTCGGGTTTCGGCAAACGGGTGGAAACGCGCCATTCCGCGGACTGCCGCGCAACCGCGACGGCCGCCCGCGCTAGCCTCGCGCGGAGCCATGAACTATCATTCCCCGTGAACCCGTCGATGAGGGCCGGCTACGGCCATTTATCGGCGCTGATAAGCGTCTGGGGAGGAAGTCATGATACGATTCAACGGAGTTATTTCGCCTGCCGCCGTCACGCGCGGCATGCTCGGCGCGAGTGCTGTCGTCGTCGCCCTCGCGGCGGGTTCGTTCGCCTGGGCTGAGGATCAGGGCCCGATCAAGATCGGCGTGATCGCCGAAGCTCAGGCGGTCGCCGGTTCGTCGATCCCGTTGGCCGCGCAACTCGCCGCTGACGAGATCAACGCCAACGGCGGCGTCGACGGCCGCAAGATCGAAATCGTCTCCTACGACAACCACTCGTCTTCGGCGGAATCGGTGCGGGCTTTCCAGCGCGCCGTCAGTGAGGACCACGTCAATGCGGTCATCGCGAGTTACGTCAGTGAAGTCGTTCTCGCGCTGGAGCCGTGGTCGGCGCGCCTGAAAACGGTGTTGGTGACGCCGGGCGCGGCCTCCGACGTCATTACCGCGAACATCGCCAAGGACTATGAGCACAACAAATATACGTTCCACGGCTATCTGACCTCGGGATCGCTGTCGCAGCTCGTATGCGACGCGGCCAAGGACATGCTGGTCGACGGACTCAAGATGAAGACCGCGGTGATCATGAGCGAGGACGCCGCCTGGACGACGCCGCTCGACGCCGGCTATGCGGAATGCCTGCCCAAGATCGGCCTGCAGGTGCTCGACCATATCCGCTTCTCCCCGGACACCACGGATTTCACGCCGATTTTCAATAAGATCGAGGGCGAGAAGCCCGACGTGATCATCACCGGCATTTCCCACGTCGGCGTGCAGCCGACGGTGCAATGGAAGAGCCAGGAGGTGCCGATCGCGATGTTCGGCATCGCCTCCCAGGCGACGAACTCGACCTTCTGGAAAGACACCAACGGCGCGGCCGAGGGCGTGCTCTATCAGGGCGTTTCCGGGCCGGGCGTCGCGGTGACGGCGAAGACGCTGCCATTCGTCGACGCCTTCGTGAAGAAGTTCGGCAACACGCCGTCCTATTGCGGCTACACCGCCTATGACGAAGTCTATTACATCGCCGACGCCATCCATCGCGCGGGCTCGACCGACAGCGACAAGCTCGTCGCCGCCCTGGAGAAGACCGATTATGTCGGGACGATCGGCCGGGTCCAGTTCCTGCCCGAAGGCGACCCCCATGTCCACGGCCTGAAGATCGGCGCGGGCTTGATCACCGGCCTGTTCCTGCAATGGCAGCACGGCGAGCAGATCAACATGTGGCCCGCGGATCTCGCCAAGGGCAAGCTGACGTTCCCATCCTTCGTCAAGGTCGGGGCCGGCGGCTGAGGAACGCCGAGCGGGCGTCAATCGCCAAAAATGAAATTTCAGCGGGCGGCGGAGCCGGGGACCGAGTGATGCTGTTTTGGCAGATACTGATCGACGGCTTCGCGATCTCTTCGCTCTACGCCTTAGGCGCGACGGGCTTCACGCTGATCTTCGGCGTCACCGGCGTGCTCAACCTGTCGCACGGCGCAATCATGGTCGCGGCGGCGGTGGCAGCCTGGGCCGCCGCGGGAAGTTTGGGAGTCGGGAGCTATCTCGGCGCCGCGTTTGGGGTTCTGACCGGCCTGCTTCTTTCCCTGGCGACGTATTTTCTCGTCGTCAGACGCCTGCAAAGGTCGCAGAGGATTCGCGAGGAGGAGAAAGAGATATTCATTCTCACGGCGACGCTGCTCTGGGGCATCATGATCCAGGAAGCCATCGCCTATCTCTACACCAACAACGCCAAGACGGTGCTGCCGATCGTCGACGGCGTGGTGTCGATCGTCGGCGTGCGCACGCCTGCGAACGAAATCTTCACCGCCGTCGTTTGCTGGCTGACCATCGGCGCGCTCTGGCTCTTCGTGAACCGCACGCGCGCCGGAAAGGCGGTGCTCGCCGCCTCGATGAACCCGCGGGGCGTCACATTGCTCGGGATCGAACTGTCGGTCGTCTATGTCGCGGTTTGGGCGATCTACGGGGCGTTGGCGGGGACCGCGGGCGTGCTGCTCGGCATGTTCCTCGGCGTGTCCTCGTACAGCGCCGGCCCGCTGACCGCGAGCGCGTTCTCGATCGTGGTCCTGGGAGGCCTGGGCAGCGTCTCCGGCTCGCTCATCGCCGCTTACGTCGTCGGCTATCTCGAAACCCTCACCGCCTATCTCGTGTCGCCGGCCTACAGAGCCATCCCCGCGCTTCTGCTGCTCGTCGTGGTGATGTACGTGCGCCCGCGCGGTTTGCTTGGCAGGCGCTAGCACCATGCTCCGCCGCATTCTCCTATCGCCGCCCGTCTGGATCAGCTTGATCGTCGTCCTCGTGGCCTCGACCCTGCCGCTGTACGTGTCCGGCTATGTTCTCGGGCTTCTCACCATCGCCTATTATTTCGGCGTCTTCTCGATGGCTTGGGACCTCTTGTTCGGCTTCGCCAACGAAGTGAACTTCGGCCCCACCTTCCTGATCGGGCTCGGCGCCTACACGGCCGGCATCCTCGACAGCCTCTATCAGCCGCCGATTTTCGTGTGCGTGGCGGCGGGCGTGTTCGCGGCGGTGACGGGCGGCATCGTGTTGGCCTTGCCGGCGCTCCGCGTGCGCGGCCCCTATTTCGGCCTCACCACTCTGGTCGCGGTTCTGATTCTCCAGAACTTTATCGTCGTCGCGGCGGAGCTGACGGGCGGCGAGATCGGCCTGACCGTCCCGGACGTCATCTCGATTGACGACAAGATCAACTACTGGATTTCACTCGGCTTCATGGCCGCCAGCGGGGCTATTCTGTATGGCCTGTCGCGTTCGCCGGTCGGTCTGATCTTGCAGGCGAGCGGCCAGGACGCCGTGCAGGCCGGCGCGCTCGGCTTCAATGTGACCAAGCACAAGCTCGCGGCCTTCATCGTCAGCGCTTTCTTTTCCGGGCTCGCCGGCGCGCTCATGGTCTTCTATCTCGGCGTGGCCTCGGTCGGAACCTTCGTCGACGTGACGGTCGGAGTGCAGGTGATCATCGGCGCCGTGCTCGGCGGCCGGCGCACGATCCTCGGCGCCGCGCTCGGCGCGGTGTTCCTGATCGCCATGGGCGAAGCTCTGCGTCCCCTGGGCGATCTCGCGACCTTCATCGTCTCCGCGATTGCGCTTGCGGTGGTGCTGTTGTTTCCCGGCGGCCTGTTGGGCATGGTCAAGGGCGCGCGGGAGGCGACATGAGCGCGGCGGACGTCCCTCTCGAGGTCAAGGGCCTTTACAAGCGTTTCGGCGGGCTCACCGCCGTCAAGGATGTCAGCTTCTCCATCAAAGCCGGCGAGATTCTCGGTTTGATCGGCCCGAACGGGTCGGGCAAATCCACGGTGATGAAATCGATTCTTGGCGTCGAACGGCCCGACGGCGGGTCGGTGCGCATCAACGGCGTCGAGGTCGCGGGCTGGCCGCCGCACAAAATCGCGCGGCTCGGCGTAGGGATGGTGTTCCAACATTCGCGTCCGCTGCACCGGCAGACGGTTCTCGAAAACATCATCCTCGGCCTCCTGCCCGACAAGTTGCTGGATTTCTTTCCCGACCCCGCCGTCGAGAAGCGCGCACGCGAAATCGCCGAGCGCGTCGGACTGGGCGCGGCGCTCGATCGGCGGCCATCCACCTTGCCGTTCGCCGACCTGCGCAAGATGGAGATCGCCAAAGCCATCGCGCGCAATCCCAAAGTGGTGCTGGTGGACGAACCCTTCGCCGGCCTGACGGCGCGAGAAACGGCCGCTTTCGCGAAGCTGATCGTCGAAATGCGCGACGACGGCCGAGCGGTGCTGATCGTCGACCACAACGTCAAGAGCGTCTCGGCGCTCGTCGATCGCATTTACGCGATGTATGTCGGGGAGCGCATCGCCGAAGGCTCCGTGCAGGAGGTCATGCAAAACGAAACCGTGCGCCGGGTCTATCTCGGCGGCGCCTTGGAGACGGCGGCGCGTCCCGAATCCGCGTTTCGCGATGTCCAGACGCCCTTCCTCTCGGTCGACAGGCTCAATGTCTTTTACGGCAAGGCGCAAGCGCTGGAGGACGTGTCGATCCATGTCCATCACGGCGAATTCGTCGCCATCGTCGGGCTGAACGGGGCCGGCAAGACGACGTTGTTCAACGCGATTTCAGGCCTGACGCCCTACGCCGGCGAAATACGCCGGCAGGGTCGATCCCTGCGCGGAAAGACGGCGGCCTCGATCGCGCGCGACGGCATCGTGCAATCGCCGGAAGGGCGCGAACTCTTCACCGAGATGACGGTGCGCGAGAATCTCGAGATGGGCGGCGGGCGCCTCGACGAAAAGGACAGGCTCGAGCGCCTGGAATGGCTGTTCGACCTGTTTCCGATCCTGAAAGCCAGGGCGAATCAGACCGCCGGCACGCTCTCCGGCGGCGAGCAGCAAATGCTCACCATCGCTCGCGCCTTGATGATGAGGCCGGACTTATTGATCCTCGACGAGCCGACGCTCGGCTTGGCGCCTGTCATCATGGAACAGATTTCGAAGGCGCTCGAGCGGCTCCGCCAGACGACGCCGATCACGGTGCTGCTGGGAGAGCAGAACGTCACCTTTGCATTGCCCCACGCCGATCGCGTCTACGTTCTCGAACATGCCCGGATCGTCTGGGAGGGAGATCCCAGCCGCTTCGCGAGCGAAATCGGCGAACGCTACCTCTAAGGGCCTCGACCGGGGCCATCTCGGTCGCGGCTCCCGCCTTGACGCCCAGCCTCGCCGGCGCTCTTCTGACGATCCGATCGACGTCTCAGGGCCGCACTGTGGTCTCGCAGGTGGGTTCGATGCGCGGAGTGCGTGTTTGCGTAGCCATTTCCGCGACCGTCGTTGCGCTGGCCGCCGCCGCGATCGGGCCGTTGGCGGCATCGGCGCGAGCGGCGCAAGCGGTCGATGTCGCGCTGGTGTTGGCGGCCGACGTCTCGCGCAGCATCAATGACGAGGAATTCGCCCTGCAGCGCCGCGGCTATGCCGCCGCGATCGCCAATCCGACCGTGCTCGACGCGATCCGCTCCGGTCGCCACGGCGCGATCGCGGTCAGCTTCGTGGAATGGGCCGGCGAGGCCGAGCAGAAGACCGTGATCGACTGGGCGGTGATCGGCGACGCCGCCGACGCCCGCAAGTTCGCGGCCGCGCTCGTGGATGCGCCGCGCTCCTATGTCGGGCGCACGGCGATCGGATCGGCGATCGACTTCTCCATGGGCCTGCTCGACGAGAGCGGCTTTGTCGCCGACCGCGCCATCATCGACGTGTCGGGCGACGGAACCAGCAACCAGGGCCGACCCGTGACCGACGCGCGCGACGCGGCCTTAAGCGCCGGCGTGACGATCAACGGTCTGGCCATCTTCAACCGGCGCGCCGCGAGCGAGGGCGGCTTTCTCGCGCTTCACACCAACCCGCCTGGCGGCCTCGCCAAATACTACCGCGACAACGTCATCGGCGGCCCCGGCGCCTTCGTCGTGCCGATCGACGACTTCCATGGTTTCGACGAGGCGATGATCCGCAAACTCGTCGCCGAGATCGCCGGGGCGCCGCCGCGCGGCGCGCTTCTTGCTGGAGTGACGGCGCTTCGTTGAAACGTCTCGGAACGGGTCGATGGCGCCACTTTGGGTCACCGATGCGCCGAGCGCCGGTGCGGTCGAGTTAGGAATCCCGTAATGCTGGCCAGGCATACCGCGTTCTATTTTCTGGCGAACGCGTTCTCGGCTGTCTTCGGCTTGGTTAACGTCGTCGTCTTCACGCGGTTCTTCGCCGCCGATGCGTTCGGCGACTATCTTCTGGGCTTCGCCTTCGCGACGGTCTTCGCGACTTTTCTCTCCAGCGCGATCAAGCTTTCGATCCTGCGCGATCAGGCGCGCGGCGACGGGACGGACGTGCGTCCATCGGCCCTCGCGGCATTGCTTCTGTGTTGTCTCGCTTTGCCGCTCGGCTATGTCGCGGCGCGGCTCGCCAATCTCGCGCCGGCGATTGCGATCGCTTCGATCGGGCTGACCATCGCCATCGCCGTTTATGACACCAGCCAGGAAGTGCTGCGCGCCGAGCAGAAGGCCGTGAGCGTCATGCGCGGCACCGTCGTTCGCGCCGTCCTCGTCTCGGGTCTGGGGATCACGTTTACGCTGTTCGGCAGGACCGGCGCGCTGCTTCTGGCTTCGATGTCGATCGCGTATCTGCTGGCGACGCTGACCTTCTGGCGGGCGGCCTGGGGCGCGGCGAGGCCGCGCTTCGAAGCCGCGCGCCTGTTTGAAATTGTCAGAAGCGGATTTCCGCTGACGATCTCGCTGTCGCTCCTTTCGCTGTCGGCGATGACCGACCGATTTCTGCTCGCCAACCTGGTTGGCGTCAGCGCCGCCGGTCAATTCGGCGCCAGCCTCGATATCGTCCGCCAAAGCCTGATCATTCCGGCGATCAGCATCGCCACGGCCTTCGTGCCGATGACGGTGCGATTGCTCGCGACAAGGGGCGCGCCGGACGCGCGCGCGCACCTTGAAAAATACCTGGAGATTCTGCTTGCGGCGACGCTGCCGGCCTGCGTCGGCCTCGCCATCGTCGCGCCGCAGGTCGCCGCTCTCGTGCTCGGGCCGAATTTTCGCGCGGTCTCGCACGGCGCGATGCCAGTCTTCGCCGCCGCGTTGCTGTTCCAGATCCTGACTCAGCAATATTTCCACACGAGCTTTCTGCTTTCCAATCGCACCGGATTCTATCTGGCGAACACGGGGTCGATCATCGTCTGGAACCTCGTCGCCTCGTACGTGCTGATCAGCCATTTCGGGGTGATGGGCGCGGTTTGGGGACGACTGGCGACGGAAGTCTTCGGTTGTCTCAACGCGTTGCTGCTGAGCCGGTTTGCCTTTGCGATGCCGTTTCCGCTGCGCCGGATCGCGCGCGTCGTCGCCGCGACGGCGGCGATGGGCTTCGTCGTCGCGGTTCTCGAGAATGCGACCGCCGAATTCG
The DNA here is from genome assembly GCA_050012775.1 of Roseiarcus sp. Classification (GTDB taxonomy): domain Bacteria; phylum Pseudomonadota; class Alphaproteobacteria; order Rhizobiales; family Beijerinckiaceae; genus Roseiarcus. The sequence goes on along the minus strand of JBEKGN010000034.1, from coordinate 11,277 downwards.
GGCCGATGGCCCTCGTCGTCCTCGTGCCGGCGGGCGCCGCTGTCTACGCCGCAGCCGGCTGGTTGTTGGACATCGGCGACCTGCGCGCCGTCTCCCGCGGCCTCGCGCAAAAGCTGCTGCGCTCGACCCGCTCGCCGCTGGATCGCGGCGCTGGCCGCGGCGCGGCGAAGCTCGCCGCGAAAGCGCTTCGTCGCGTCGGCTAAACCGGGTCGCTGTTTCTTTTAAGATCGCAACAGCCGTTCGCTCGGGGATATCCAGAGCGCCTTACCGCCGCGGCGCGGCGAGGAAATTGTAATTTGTGTTCCGTTCGAAACAAGTGCGAAACCCCTCGACAGTGAGCGCGCTGTCCCGGATCAAATTGTCCATCGTGAAGAGGTCATAACCGGCGCAATCGAAAAATTGAAACATCGTGTCGGCTCCGACGCCAAAATACTCGGCGCCGCCCAGGCCGAATTCAAAGAGGATGCGAGGCCGAAATCGCCCAAGGATTCCGCGCGCGCCTTGCAGCACATCGAATTCCGCGCCCTCCACGTCGATCTTGATGAAATCGACGCGCTGATCGCCGAGGACGCTGTCGAGCGGTCGCAGAACCGCGCTGACCTTGGTCAACGGGTCTTCGCCCAGGCGCTCGCGCCGTTCGCTCAAGCCGCTGAGCCCCATATCGCGCTCATTGACGTAAAACGTCGCCTCGCCGTCGCTTGACGAGAGCGCGTAATTGAACACTTGCACGCGAGCGTCCGCGCGATATTTGGATTTCAACAGATTGTGGAGATACGGGACCGGCTCAAAAGCGAAAAAGCGCCCGCCAGGCGCAGCGCGCCGCATGGCGTCCAGAAACTTTCCCTTGTGGCAGCCGACGTCGACGCAGATCGCGTCCTTCGCCAAGCCCTCGATTAACTTGAAAGCCGCCAGATCGTCCCGATCGAGCTTGCGCCCGACCAACAGATCGGAAACCGGTCGGAGCCAAGGCTCTAGGCCCGCGCCGATCGCGGCGTCTTTCATTTTTCGCAAAATCGTCATGACCGCAACGCCCCGATCAATTCCTCTCCGCGCGACGTCATCCGCGTCTCTCATTGAGCCGCTGCTTCCGCCCGGTCAACGCGAAGCTTGCGGCATGATGAATCTGCAGACGTCGCTCCTTTGCGGCCGACCCGGTTTTGTCGGAAAGAGCAATTATCCCCGGGCGCGGCAATGGGTTCGTTCGAGTCACAATTCAAAGCCGTCGGCGTCAGTCGGAAGTTGTCAGGGTCTGTGGCCCGACGCTCCAGATCTTGATCGATTTGACCTCGACCCGGGCGGGCAGGGCGGCGTCGTCGATCCTGCCGCCCCAGGAGCCGCCGAGCGCGAGGTTGATGCGCAAATGCATCGGCGCGCGCAGCGGGTCGATGCCGTCCTTATGGGCCTCGTCGGGGTTCATTCTGAGCACGTCGCGCCCGTCGATGGCGATCGAGATCGAATCCTTGCGCCATTCGAGCCGGTAAGTGTGAAAATCCCGTTCGAGGCCTGGCATGGGCGTTTCGGCCTGCCAGGACTTCAGGCTGCGCTGATCTCGTCCGGCGTGGATCGTCGTCCACGTTTTGCCCGGAGCGTTGCCGACGGCCTCGACCAAGTCGATCTCGCGATACGGCAGACCCTGTTCGTAAACCAGCCAGATCGCCGGCCAATCGCCCGCGCCCTGCGGCAGGCGCGCAACCACTTCAAAGACGCCGAAAGTGAAAGCGTCACGGCTGACGATGCTGCCAGACGTGTAATCCGCGCTTCGCGTCGTCGTTAGCCAATCGGCGCCGTTGGCGTCGTAGGCGGCGTTCAACACCGCTTCCCGACGTCCCTCAAGGACCAGCGCGCCGCCATGCACGCTGACGTTCGCCGGCCGATAATATTGCGCTTCCTTATTGCGGAAGAAGCCCGTCTCCGCGATCCAGAACGCCGCGTCGTAATCCTTGGCCGTGGAAAACTCCTCGGCGTGCACAAGCCGCAGGCCGGATGGGGCCGCGCTGACGGGACTGGCGAGGGTCGCCAGCATCCAGGCCGCCGCCAGCAGGCGCGGCGACCGAAGAACGGCGGCCAGCCGTGCGACCGGGAACGAGCCGAGCCGCGTAGTGTTGAGCCTCAGCTCGGAGCGGACAGGACGAAGGGACGGCGAAACCGGCTTTCGACTAGGCCACATGCAAATGCTCCGGCGATCCGGTCGGGTCGGCGGCCTGCGACGGACCAACGGCTTGGCGCGTCATCGCCACCGACGTGTTTGAGGACCGCCGTCCGGCCAGCGCGGCCCTCGAATTTGCCGCGGCCGCGATCATCCGCGCGAGATCGCCACGGTCGCTTGGCGTAATGAGGGCGACTGGTCTTGCCAAAGGTTCGTTCCCGGCGTCTCGGCGGCCCGCCGCGTTTCAAAACGAAACTCGAGCGAGTCCAGCTCGCCATGACGCAATATTGAAGCCATCCACGCCCGCCCGCTTCGATTCCTGATCGGAATCGCCGTGATGACCTCCCCCTTTGCCGGCGAAGGTTCCGCTGGCGGGCGCCGTTTTTCATCGGCGAAGTCCTCTGACTATTCGTTAACCAAGATCAACGACAATTCGCTCGTCAGCGGCAGCGACAGGACGGGCTTGTATCGGCGCGATCCAAACCGGCGGGTAAGCAGCTTATGTTCGAATATGGCCCCACGGCCGCCGAGGCGAGCGGCGGCGACGCCCGGCCGCCGCTCGCGGCCGGCAGCGCGCGCGATCGTGCGCTCGCGGTCGTCGAGATCGCCAAGCGCCACAAAGCCTTCACGCTGGGTTGCGCCTTGGCCTGCGCGTTGCTCGGCTTCGCCGCGTCGAAGGCGCTAACGCCGCGCTATGTCGCGGTCACGCAGATCTACGTAGACCCGGGCGCCCTCCCCGGCGCCGGCACGGACGCCCCGGCGCCGGGGCAGGATTCCAACGGGTTTATCAACTACGTCGAGAGCCAGAGCCTGATCATCACATCGCGCGCGGTGCTCGAGCGCGTGGTGGCCAATGAAAAGCTCGACGCCGATCCGGACTTTTTCGGCGCTTGGCGATTTCCGGCCCTTCTCGGTTCTTCGCCGGACGCGTCGGACCGCGCGGCCGCCGCCGCGGCGGCCCTCGGAACCAGAATTCAGGTCAAGCGCCCGGAGCGCACCTTCATCATCGATCTCTCCGTCTCCGATCGCGATCCGATCAAGGCCGCCGAACTCGCCAACGCCACCGCGCGCGCCTACATCGACGTTTCGTCGTCGTGGCAATCGGACGCCTCGCGCCAGACCGAAACCTCGCTGGCTGGACGGCTCGAGGTCTTGCGCAAGCGGGTCCTCGACGCGGAAAAAAAGGTCGAAGACTTCAAGGCCGACAATGGGCTCGTGGGAACCCGCGACCTCCTCGTCACCGAGCAGCAGCTCAAAGACATGAACGCGCAGATGATGATCGCGCGCGCCAAGGCGGCCGAGGCGCGCGCGCGGCTCGACCAGATCGAGAACGCCCACCGGCGCGGCGGCGATATTGCAGCGCTCGCCTCGCAGATCACATCGGCGAGCCTGGCCGCGTTGCGGACGCAGCAGGCGCTGACGCGCCAGCGCCTCGCCGACCTCACGGGCGAACTGGGCCCGCGGCATCCCCAAGTGATCGACGCCAGGGCGCGGGTCAGCGTCGCCGACGCCGCGGTCGACGCCGAGGTCATGCGCTTCGCCCAGAGCCAGCGCATCGAATACGAGAGCGCGAAGCAACTCGAAGCCTCGCTCAGCCGCCAACTCGACGAACTGAAGACGCAGTCGAACGCCAATGGCCAGAGTTCGGTCGGCCTGCGCGATCTCGAGCGTGAAGCCGACGCGGCGCGCAGCGTCTACGAATTGTTTGTCACGCGCTCGCGCGAAGCGGGCGAGATCCAGCAGGTCGAACCCACGCGATCGCGGATCATTTCGCTCGCCACCGCTCCCAAGTCTCGCGCCTTTCCCCCCAGCGGGGCGCTGATGGCGACCGCCGGATTGCTGCTCGGCCTGGGGCTCGGCGTGGCCGGTTCGCTCGCGCGCGAGCGCCGGGCCTTCGCTGCGCCGCCGGACGCGCCGGCCGTCGAGCTGGAGCGCGAGGCGAACGACGCGCCCGCGCCTCCCGCCGCGACCTTCGCCATTACGCCGCGCTCGCGACTCGAGACCGCGCAACGGAGCCAATCCATCGACCGCCTGGACCTTGCCGGTCTCGGCTTCCCGGCGTTGCCGGCCGACGCCGACAGCGCCGAGTTCGACGCGATCCTCGATGCGCTCGGTCTTGACGACGGCCGGCGCAAAGGCTCACGGCGCGTTCTCGCCATCGCCGTCGCCGGTTCGAACGGCGACGGGCTTCGCACCGCGCTGGCGATCAATCTGGCGCTGTGCGCCGCGCGGCGCGGCGTCCACGTCGCTTTGATCGATGCGGCCGAGCGCAACGCCAAGCTCACGCGCGCCATCCGACACGCCGCGCAGACGCCGATCCTCAACCAGGGCGCGTTCTATCTCGCCGCCAATCGAGTCCTGCTCGCTTTGCCCAAGGGGTTTGACGCCGAAATCGGACGGATGCGTCCCGACGAACTCTTGCAGTCCCTCACGCGCCTGCGCGATGAAGCGATCGAACTGGTCATTTGCGACGGACCCGATCCGGGCGACGGCGCCGCGGCGCGGATCCTCGGCTTGGTCGACGCGGTCGTCGCGTTTGAAGAAACGCCCGGCGACGAGGGCGCGCAATCGCTTTGGCGGGCGCTCGCCGACGCCGGAGTCACGGCGCGCGCCCTCGTGCGATTCGACGCCATGCGGCCCGCGCAACAGAAGCGAGCTTGAAGCCCCCGTTCACTTCAACGCCGCGCGCAACGCGGTCGCCGCGTCCCGCCAGGCCGGCGCGAATATCTCCGGCGCGACGGCGCGACGATCGGCGCCGATCGCCTCGATGGCCCGGGCGAAATCCGCCGGCGCGGCGTTGGTGGGCACGACCTGCAATGCGCCCTGCGCGATCAAGCCGCGAAAGACCGGATGATGGTCGAATTCGCTTTGGCTTTTCGCCGCGTTGACGATGACAGGACGTCCGGATTCCAGGCAAGTCAGCACGCTGCCGCGCCGCGAGGTCAACCCTTCTGCAAAAGAATAGACGAAGACGTCGACCGCATCGAACAAAGCGAAAATCTCCGCGTCCGATTCGACATAGCCGCTGACCATGATCGACGCCTCGAGGCCGAGTTCTCCGGCGCGGGCGAAGAATCGCGTTTCGACGTCGTCCTTCGCCTTGACGAAACCGCCGATGAAGACGACGAAAACGCTGCGATTCATCGCTTGCAAGGCGCGCGCGACGTCGAGCACGAAGGTCGATTGCTTCTTGGGATAGATCGAGCCGAAATGCCCGAGAACGAGACGCCCCTTGGCGCGCTCCGCCTCGAGGCGATCGACGGCGGGAGAGCGAAGGCGGGTCTTCAGCGGCGCGATATTGGGCGGGATCGGCGCGAGACCCAAGGCGAAAGGCAGGCGTCCAAGCGGGCCGGATAGAAATTCGTCGCGCACGGTCGGCGACGAGAACAGAACGACTTGCGCAAGCAACAGATAGGCGGAAATGAAGGCGCGGCGCAGGGGATGCAGATCCGCCCATTCGTGCACCACCACGATAGTCCGCGCGCCGCGCAGCCGGGCGATCGTCAGCGCCAGCAGCGGCGTCAGCAGCGCCTTCTTCCACGCCACGACCGGCAGATTGACGACGAGGGCGTCGGCGCCGGCCAAAGCGCGCCAAAGCGCGGGCCCGTCGCCCCATCGGCCGGCGACGGCGACAAGACGCGAGTCGAGGCCGACTTCGCCGGCGGCTCGCGCGAGACCGCGCGCGAACATCTCGACCCCGCAGGGCGCCTTCGACGGCGACGCGAGAGAGACGACGAAACCGCGGGTCGCGGCGGGGCCCGGCGTCATCGCGGCGACGTCCGAAAACTCGAGACGTAGCGCAGCCCGAACACCGCGAACAGGAAGGTGAACCAGATCGGGTCGCTTCGATCGAACAGGAACGACTCCAGCGACGATATGTAGAGGCCAAAAAGCCAGATTTGCGTCAGCAACGTCACCAGCGCCGGATCGGCGCCGTTCCTCACCGCCTTGCCGATATCGGCGAGCGGTTGGGCGACCAACGCCCAAAGCGCCAGGGCGACGCCGGGAACGCCCATGGACATCGCGACGTCGACAAGGCCGTTGTGCGCGTGCGCGGCGCCGGCGACCCAGGCCGCCGAATCGTCGGAGCCGAAGCGGACGGACTCGGTGTCCCAGAACGCGTCAAACCCATACCCGAGAAAGGGATGCGCGGCGAGCTTTCCCAGGGCGTAGCGCCAGATGTCGGTGCGGCCCGTGAACGTCGGGTCGATCGGCAGGCTCGCCACCAGCGATCCCACGGGCGCGAAGAGCACGGAGCCGACGCCAAGCGCATTGAGCGCCACGAAGGGCGCCATGGCCGCGATACGCCAGGCCCGTGCGGCGCCGTGGCGGGCGGCGAACAAGGAGACGGCCAGCGTCGGCGCCCAGAGCATGTTCGCGGTCTTCCCGTAGGAGAAGACCACGAACAGCAACGCAAGGGCGGCGATGAGGGCGCCCGCGACGGCATGTCCGGCGCGCACGACGTAGAGTCCGATGAAGGCGACGAAAACGAAAACGACGCTCGCCAGGTTCTTGTGGCCGAAAACGCCGCGCCAGTCGCCCGCCAGCGCCGGCTCTCCGAGATCGCTCGCCTGATGGACGGCATAGTGCGGCATGAAGATCACGCCGAAATAGGACAGCGCCAGGAGCGCGCCGGCGGCGACGCCCAGCAGGGCCGCCAGATGCGCGCGCCCGCGCGGCAACAGCGGCAAGGTCGCGGCGACAATGGCGACGAAGCCGCATAGCGCGGCGCGCTTCAGCGACGTCGCGACGTCTTGCGAGGTCACGCTGCTGAGCCCGATCCAGAGCGCCAGAGCGATATAGGCGGGATTGACGAGGCGTCGCAGGCCGCGACGATCCGTCAACGCCGCCAAATAGAGGCAAAAGGCCGCGCACAAAGCGAAAGCGAAGTAGATCGCGGTATCGCGGCCGACGCCGAGATCGAGCGCGTCTTCGGCGCCGAGGTCCGCGAAGGGCTGCAGCGTGATCCAGGTCAGAACCAGGGCGGCGACGAACGCGATCGCGCGCCACGGAACGCGCTCGCTCTCGATGGTCGGGAAGCTGGCCGCCGATGCGCTCACGGTTTCGGCTCTGCCGGCTTGAAGCGATATTGCTGAGGCTCGACCCCGAGCCAGGCCATCAGCCGCCCGATCGCCACGACCATCGGATGGGCCGAAACAAGCGCCGGCTTGCCCTGCGCGAGCAGCTTCAGCGATCGAAAAGCCGAGACGGGGAGGAGAACGCCGTTCTTGGCGACGAGTCGGGCGCGGCCGACGGCCGAGGGGCTTGAGGACTCATCGATGTGGAAGTTGATGGCGCCGATGCGAAGCCCGCGCCGCAGAATCCATGCGGCCCGAACGCGATCGCTCGGCACGGTCTCGACGATCCGCGCGGCCTGCTCCCAATAGAACGTCAGCCCCGCGCGGCGGCAGCGCGTGAAGAAGTCGGTGTCGCCGCCGCCAAGAAAATTGTAACGCAGGTCGAATTCCGGATGGCTCAGCCGCTCGAACGCTTGGCGGCGAATGAGGAAATTGCCCGAGCCATAGATCATCGGCACGAAGCCGCTCCGGCTATAGGCCGGCCAGTAGACGGGATGGCGAGCGAGCGCGTCGGGAGCGCCGTCGGGAAAATGCGGCGCCACCGGACCGCCGACAATGTCGACTTGCCTCTCGCGACAGGCGGCGATCATGCGAGCGATCCATTCGGGGTCGGCGACTTCATCGTCGTCGATCATCAGAATGTACGACGCCGAGGCAAAACGGCGACGCGCCTCCTGAAACGCGCGATTGCAGGCGCGGCAATTGCCGGGCTGCGCCTCGACAACGCAGAAGCCTTCCAGCAGGCCTGCGTCGAGGAAGGCGTTCACGATCGGAACGCCCGCCATGCCGACCGGGTCGTTGTCGACGACAACAACGGCGAACCGGGTCGGGCCGATCTGGTCGACCAGAGATTGCAACGTCAGCCGGAGCATATCGGGGCGTCGACAGGTCGCCACGCAAACGACGGCTTCCGGCGCCGAATGAGACGCGCGGCTCGCCGAGCCCGCTTCGCGATGCGCGACGGTCGATGCGTCTTCGCCTGAAGCCGTATCCTCATGCATGGCCGCGACCACGAGCTTCGCTTCCCCGCCAATAACACGTCGAACAGGATTGAGACGGTTCGCTTCGTTCTCGAACCCGCGCCGTTCCGGCGCTGCCGACCGCCTCAGGACCATTGCGTCACGAAAGTTTCCATCTGGTTGCCTCGCTCGCCGAAAGCGCGCCGCTTCCAACTGCGCAGCTGCGTTCGAGCCCGGCGGCGATGGTGACGATTTCGAGGCCGCGCGACGCCGCGCCGTCGAGCGCGCGCTGAAAGAGCCCGGGCGTGCAGCCGTACGCGCTCGGCGCGGCCGCAATGTCATGCGAGCAGAAGATCAGCCAACCGGTCGAGCGGACTGCGGCGTCCAGATAGGAGGCGAGCCGCTCGGGCGTCAGCCGTTCGTCCGCCAGTTCGACGCAGCGCAGAAACTGCGGATCGAAGTCGCCGGCGACGACTCCTGGCGCGATGCTGCGGCTGGAGGCGACAAGTCCGTAAAGCTGGCGTTTGCGGGCGAACGAGGCGAGGCCGTAGGGGTAGGCGAAATTGGCGGGGCGAATGCCTTCGTCGACGGCCAGCAGCCAGTCCCTGTTTTTCCGCAGGTCGTCACGAAAGTCTTGCGCGGAAAAATCGCCCGCCGCCCGGTGGGCATGGCCGTGAAGGCCTATTTCGTGCCCCCTGAGGTGGAGTTCGCGCAAGCTGTCGCCACCCATCAGGGCGTAGATGTAGTCGTCTCGCCCAATCAGGCCGGACGCGACGTAGTAGGTTCCGCGGCCGCCCATTTTTTCCAGCCGTTCGGCGCCCGTCAGGCCGGCGCTCGTCGCAGCGTCGTCAAACGTGAAGCTGACCATCGGCGCGACATTGACCAGCCGCCGGCGTTCGAGCGCGACATGGCGCGCCAGGCGCGAAGAGATCTTGCGCCCCAAATTCGCCAGGGGTCCGTCCGCTCGATCGAAGGGCGACTCGGCGCGATTGTCGTTTGACGCCGCAACAGCGCATGGCGCCTCGCGCGGCGCGAAACGAACGACGTCGTTCACCTTGTTTGGCATCCGACCTCCGTCGTGAGCCGCCCCGGTATGAGACACAGGCAGGCGTCAGGCGGTGCGACAGTGGAAGAATCATGCCATCGACGACGCCTCGTTCTCGAACGCGGCCGGGCGAGGGTTTCCGTCCGTCGCATGCGACTTGCCCGGCGCGGCCGCGCAAGACGAGACGGCCGTGGCGCCGAACGCGCCGCATTGGATGCGGCCCGTTTCCAACGCTCGATCGCCGCTCATCGCGAAAAATGAAGAAGGGTGTCCCGATTCGGGAGGCCTGCGACTTGCGTTTTGCTCTTCCTCGCAAGGGAACGGAGCGGAGCGATGCAACTCGTGGCCAGGAAATCGAGGCCGGAAAGGCGCAGAATCGTCCGTATCGGCCAGTTTCCGATCGACGCCGTCGATATCCAGGAAACGGCGCACGCCTTTGTCGATTATTGCCGCAGCGCCGAACGCGCCAAGGCGACGCGGCCGATTTATTCGACGTCGCTCAATGGCCAAGTCATTTCGCTGTGCGCGCAAGATCGAGAACTGAAGGAATCGATCCTGTCCGCCGATTCGGTGAACGCCGACGGCCAACCGTTGGTGTTGCTGTCGCGCTACCTCTGCGCCAACCCGCTGCCGGAACGGGTCGCGACCACCGATCTTTTTCCGGCGGTGGCGCGACTGGCCGCTCAGGCCGGCGTCACCTTTTATATGTTGGGCGCTGCGGAAGAGGTGAATCGCGAGGCGGTCAAGGCCGCGCTTGCCGCCTATCCCGGGCTGCGGATCGTTGGCCGCCGCAACGGCTTCTTCCCTCGCGCCGAGGAAGCGGCCATCGTCGAAGAGATCGTCAAATTGAAACCCGACGTGCTTTGGGTTTCGCTTGGCGTGCCGCTGGAACATCAATTCTGCGCGCGCAATCTCAGCGCGCTGAAGGGCGTCGCGATCGTCAAGACGGCCGGCGGGTTGTTCGACTTCCTGTCGCTCGCCAAGCCGCGCGCGCCGCTGTGGATGCAGAGGATCGGAATGGAATGGTTGTTCAGAGTGGGTCTCGAGCCGCGGCGACTGTTTCTGCGCTATCTCCTGACGAATCCCCACGCGCTGTTTCTGATGGTCCGAGACCTCAGGTGATCGGCCCCCACGGAGCGGTCCAAGAGCAATGCTGGCGCATGCGTGGCCTCGGGGCCAGCGCGGGCGGCGTAGCTCTTCTGGCCGAGTCGCGCCGAATCGCGCGCATTCCCTTCGACTTTCGCTCGATCCCGCGCCGGTGCAGTTCCTGACGCGCGTCCGGGACCGCGCCGACTTGGCCGCGGCGCGCCCGCCCGATAGAGTGGCGCGATGTACGCCGCCGTCACCCGAAACATCAAAGTCACCGTCGAGCCGGCCTATTCGCCCGAGCGATCGGATCCCGACGAGCCGCGCTTCTTCTGGACCTATACCGTCGAAATCGCCAATCTCGGCGATCGAACGGTGCAATTGACGCATCGCCACTGGCGGATCACCGACGCCGCGGGCCGTCTCGAAGAGGTTCGCGGCCCCGGCGTCGTCGGCGAGCAGCCGACGCTCGCGCCGGGCGAGTCGTTCCGCTATTCCTCGGGTTGCCCGTTGCGCACGCCGAGCGGCATCATGCAGGGCGCCTACCGCATGGTTTGCGAGGACGGCGACGTTTTCGAGGTCGCGATCCCCGCGTTCTCGCTCGACAGCCCGCAGGCGCGGCGGGTGCTGAACTGAACGCGCGCGCTCAGTTCATCGCCTTGGCGATTTCCGGCTTGAGGACGCTTTCCAGCGTAGCGGCGTCGATCGGGCCGACCAGCTTGAAGGCGATGGCGCCGTCGCCCTTGACGACGAAGGTTTCGGGAACGCCGTAGACGCCCCAATCGATGCCGGCGCGGCCGTCGCCGTCGAGCCCGACCTTGGCGTAAGGGTCGCCTCCGGCGCCCAGAAAGCGCCGGATGTTCTCCGGCGAATCCTTCTGCGCGACGCCGACCAGCACGACGCCCTTGGCCTTCAAGGCGGCATCGGCGGCGAGCGCCATGAGGAATTCGTGTTCCTCGTGGC
>JBEKGN010000033.1:0-51864 GCA_050012775.1 Roseiarcus sp. | reverse complement strand
GCGGAGCGAACCGTCGATGGATTATGGTCGGCCATCGGCCGCTGCCTCGACCTCTTCAAGCCCACCGAATGCCAAAACTATTTCGCCGCCTCGGGTTACGATGCAGTCAGATAGGAAACCGCTCTAAAGCTGAGGAATGGAAGTATGAGAGTGAGCGGCGAATGCTGTGGAGAAACGATGAGACGAGCGGTGCCATTCAGCGTATGAGAATCGTAAACGACTCAATAGCGTGTGTTTATATTGGAATGCGCGCTTCGGACGATTTTCGCAGAGAAATTATTTCGAAGACGAACTTGAATTTTCCGAAGGCGAAAGTACTCGTCGCCGAAAAATCACACGGTGAATTTGCATTGAAATTCCGGGACGCGTAAGCGATTTGCCACAAAGAGGACGGTGTTGAGGTCTGACCGAGACCTCGGGGCGGAATCTTCACCGGCCCTCTTCGTGACAAGCAAAGGTCGTCCCCTCAAAACAAAAAATACCTCTGCGCCATCGGCAGCGTGTCCGCCGGCTCGCAGACCAGTAGAACGCCGTCCGCCGTCACCGCATAAGTCTCCGGGTCCACCGTAATCTTCGGCGTCGCCCCGTTGTGCACCAGCGATTTCTTGCCGATCTTGCGGGTGTTCTCCACCGCCACCAGCCGCTTGGCCACCTTCAGCTTGCGCGCCAGCCCGCCCTCCACCGCCGCCCCGGAAACAAACGTCAGCGAAGAGCCTGTGCGCGCGCGTCCGTAAGCCCCGAACATCGGGCGGTAGTGCACCGGCTGCGGCGTCGGGATGCTCGCGTTGGGGTCGCCCATCGGGGCGGCGGCGATGACGCCGCCCTTGATCACCAGGTCGGGCTTCACGCCGAAGAAGGCGGGGCTCCACAGCACGAGGTCGGCGAGCTTGCCCTTCTCGATCGAGCCGATGTGCTTGGAGACGCCATGCGCGATCGCGGGGTTGATGGTGTATTTCGCGACATAGCGCTTGACGCGGAAATTGTCGTTGCGCGGCCCGTCGCCGGGCAGGGCGCCGCGCTGGCGCTTCATCTTGTCGGCGGTCTGCCAGGTGCGGATGATGACTTCGCCGACGCGGCCCATCGCCTGGCTGTCGCTCGACATCATCGAGAGCGCGCCGAGGTCGTGGAGGATGTCCTCGGCGGCGATCGTCTCCTTGCGGATGCGGCTCTCGGCGAAGGCGAGGTCCTCGGGAATCGCGCTGTCGAGATGATGGCAGACCATCAGCATGTCCAGGTGCTCGTCGAGCGTGTTGCGCGTGAACGGCCGCGTCGGATTGGTCGAGGACGGCAGCACGTTTTCGAGCCCCGCGACCTTGATGATGTCAGGCGCATGGCCGCCGCCCGCGCCCTCGGTGTGGAAGGCGTGGATGGTGCGGCCCTTGAACGCCTTGATGGTGTCCTCGACGAAGCCGGATTCGTTGAGCGTGTCGGAGTGGATCATCGCCTGCACGTCGTAATCGTCGGCGACGGAAAGGCAGCAGTCGATCGCGGCGGGGGTGGTGCCCCAGTCCTCGTGCAGTTTCAGCGCGCAGGCGCCCGCCTCGACCTGCTCGACCAGCGCGGCGGGCTTGGAGGCGTTGCCCTTGCCGGCGAAGCCGAGGTTCATCGGAAAATCGTCGGCCGCCTCGATCATCCGCGCGATGTGCCAGGGGCCGGGCGTGCAGGTGGTGGCGAAAGTGCCGGTCGCCGGCCCGGTGCCGCCGCCCAGCATCGAGGTGACGCCGCTCATCAGCGCCTCCTCGATCTGCTGCGGGCAGATGAAATGGATGTGGGTGTCGAAGCCGCCGGCGGTGAGGATCTTGCCCTCGCCGGCGATCACTTCGGTGCCCGGCCCGATGACGAGGGTGACGCCGGGCTGGATGTCGGGATTGCCGGCCTTGCCGATGGCGGCGATCAGTCCGTCCCTCAGGCCGACGTCGGCTTTGACGACGCCCCAGTGATCGAGGATCACCACGTTGGTGATGACGGTGTCGACGGCGCCGCGCGCTCTGCTCGTCTGCGATTGCCCCATGCCGTCGCGAATGACCTTGCCGCCGCCGAACTTCACCTCCTCGCCATAGGTGGTGAAGTCCTTCTCGATCTCGATGAAGAGCTCGGTGTCGGCGAGCCGCACCCGGTCGCCCCTGGTCGGGCCGAACATGTCGGCGTAGGCGGCGCGGGAGAGGGCGGTGGGGGATTTGGGCATCGGAAGCTCCGGCATTAGTGGGCGCGCTGAAACGCGCTGGACTTGGCAGCCTTCTCGTCGAACGTCAGCGTGACCTTGCAGCCGACCGTGCAATTGATTTCGCCGATCAATGCGTCGGGAAAATTAAGTCCGTCCGACTCGCAGCGGGACAGCGCGAGGGAGACGGCGCGGCGGTCCGGAAACGTGTAGCCGCGGCTGCGAAGCATGGTCCGGATCGCTTGAACGATGTCGGAGCGGCTATAGCCGTAGCCCCTTCGCAACGTCCACGCGAATTCGGCGAGAACGACGCCATTCACGACGCCCGGATTCTCCGCCGTCAGACGCGATAGGATTTCACGGGCGAGCGGGGATTGCGTTGCGTCGTCATCGAGCGCCGCGCGCAATAAGATGTTGGTGTCGAGGCCAATCATCCCGCCGCCTTTTGGCGCGCCGGCGGCATGTTGCGCTCGATGACGGCCTGACCGATCGCGTCCTCATCGCTCGCGACGCCGGCAAGTCTCCCGCGTGGCGGCAAATGCTTGAGAAAATCAAGCGGCCCCGCTGTCAGCGGCCTCACATGCCAATCGCCGAGATGATCCTGGAAGAATTCGATCTGGTCTCCCGGCTGCAAGCGCCAGAGGGCGCGCACTTCCGCCGGCAAGGTGATCTGGCCCTTGCTGCTAAGAGTAGCTGGGTACGCGTCCACGGCGGGCTCCTTACAAAACGGCACAACACCTTACCAAAGACAGATTCGGGCGACAATTGCTATATCGTCCGAATACCTGGCCTATCGCCAGTTTCAAACCTTCCCCATCACCTCCTGGCGGAAGCCGAAAACCTGGCGCTTGCCGGCGAGCGCCACGAGGCGCACCTGGCGCTTCTGGCCGGGCTCGAAGCGGACCGCGGTTCCCGCGGGGATGTCGAGGCGGAAGCCGCGCGTGCGGGCGCGTTCGAACTTCAGCGCCGGGTTGGTCTCGAAGAAATGATAATGCGAGCCGACCTGGATCGGCCGGTCGCCGGAGTTGGCCACCTCCAGCGTGATCGTCTCGCGCCCCTCGTTCATCACGATCTCGCCGGGTTCGGCGATCACCTCGCCGGGGATGAGCTTTTCGTCGGCTCCGCGGATCGGGTGGTGCACGGTGACGAGCTTGGTGCCGTCCGGGAACGTCGCCTCGACCTGGATGTCGTGGATCATCGCGGCGATTCCGTCCATCACCTGGTCGGCCGCGACGACATGCGCGCCCGCCTCCATCAGTTCGGCGACCGTACGCCCGTCGCGCGCGCCCTCGACGACGAAATCGGTGATCAGGGCCACCGCCTCGGGGTGGTTGAGCTTGACGCCGCGCTCGAGGCGCCGGCGCGCGACGATCGCCGCCATGGCGATCAGCAATTTGTCTTTTTCGCGCGGGGTGAGATTCATGCGCTGGGGCCCCTTCCTCGTCGTCAGCGGCGAAGCAAGACTCTCGCCGTCACGACCATACGCGCGGCGCTTCGCGGCCGCGCAAGGCCAGCATGGCCTCGATCAGCGCCGCGCGCAATCGGCTCGGCGAGGGCGAGGCGAGCCGCGCGACCGCCATTCCGTCGAAGGCGCTGGCGCCCGCGTCGAGGGGCTCTCCCCGGCGCGCCGCGACCGCCTCGAGCGCCGCCCGCAGCGCGGGCAGCTGCGCCTCGGCATTGGGCGCCACGCACAGAATCGTGGCGATGGCGCGCGCGCCGCGGCCGACCGCGGGCCGATCGAGCGTCGCGCCGGCGTTTTCGAGCCGCGTTTCCTCGGCGAAGATCAGCCGGCCGTTGCGCCGCACGCGCCAGCGGTCGCGAAAGGACGCGGCGATTCGCGCCTCGCCGGACGCGAGGCGGCCGAAGGTCGCCGATTCGATCAGCAGCAGCGAAGCGTCGGCGGCGACTTCCGCTTCGAGCCCGCGTTCGAGCCGGGCGGCCTCGAACAGCAGCGTCTCCTGCGGCGTCCAGGCGAGCGCGCCGCCCGATTCGACGCGCAGGCGGGTTTCAATGCGAACCGCCTCGCCCTCCGAGCGATAGATTTTCTCGGCCGACTGGGTGGTGGCGACGACGCGCGCTTGCGGTCCGACCGTCAGATCGACGCTCGCGCGGTCGCCGCCCGCCATGCCGCCGCCGGTGTTGAGGAGCACCGCCTCGCATTCCGCGCCGGCGCGGGGAAAGCGTAAGCGGAGGCCGCCGGTCTCGAACACGCGCGCCGCTTCGGAGCGCTCGCCCACTCGCGCGAAAACGGCGCGGACCTCGCCCTGCGCCCGCTGGCGGAACGCGGCGCCTGGCGTTTGCGCGGCGGGAAAAACTGTCGATTCGTTCATGGCGACGGATTCGTGGAGGTCGCCGTTCTCGGCGCTTCCGTTCTTCATGCGCTCTGGAGTTCGCCCGTCAAGGGCGGCCGGCCAAATCTCCCGCCGCGGCGGATTGTCAAGTTGGCGAAGCTTGCGGCCCGGGTGAGTTTGCCCCTGTCGCCAACATAGACGAATGTCGCAGCCGCGGCGGCCGAGCGTCGCCAATTTGCCACAGCACTGTTGCCATAAACGCACAGTCGCGCAGCCGGCGGCGCCGTATAAGAGCCAAATCGAGCATAGGTTTCATCGGTATGGCTCAGTTTTCAAGCTCTGCGCGCCACGACGCCGCGGGAGACGCTTCCCAGCTGCTGTCGCGAGTCGGCTACGTCGTTCTCGCGCTCGCGGCGCCGAGCGGCGTCGCGTTGTCTTCGCGCGCGATCTTCGTTTTGTTTCCGATCGGCGTCGCGCTGCTCATCGTCGCGGCGGCGCTGGACCCGATCGCCGGATTCGCCGAGCGCGTACGCCGGGTCGTCATGTCGCCGGTGACATGGGCGGCGGCGGCCTTGTTCGCCTGGGCCACGCTTTCCATCCTCTGGTCGCCGTTTCCCTCTTCGGGCGCGCAGCACCAGCTCAAGCTCGCCGCCACGGCGCTGGCGACGCTTCTCGCCATGGCGTGCGGGCGCGAGCACATGCGCGCGACGGATCTCTACCTGTTTCCGATCGGCGTCGTCCTGACGATGGCGACGATCCTCGTCCTCTGGTTCGCGGCGCAGCAGGGCTTCGAGCCGGACGGAAGCCGGATTTACGCGGGCGGAATGGCGATGGTGGTCATGCTGTTCCCGGCGTTGGGCGGGCTCGCCGCGCGCGGCCGCAACGGCTATGCGCGCGCGCTCCTGATGTTGGCGCTCGCCTATGTCTTCGCCATCGGCTCGGCGGCGACCGCGGCGGCGCTGCTGGTCGGATTCGCCGTGCTGTCCTTCGCGGTTTCCGACATCCGGCGGACCGTCAACGACCTGAGCTGGCTGGCGGCCGGTCTCATCTTGATTTCGCCGCTGATTCCGGCGGTCGCGCCGACTCTGTCGCACTGGCTGTTCCACGCCAAGCTGGCGAGCCTCGCTGCGCCCTATTCCACGCTCGCCGCCGCCGCCAGCCTGATCCTGCACGACGAGGCTCGCCTGATGACCGGCCACGGCATCGACACGGTGGTTCGCGGCGTCGAGGCGGGACTGCTGCCCGCGCTGTCCCCGCGCGTCGCCGTCTTCGAGATTTGGTACGAATTGGGGATCGTCGGCGCGCTCGCCGCGGCAGCCACGGTCTGGCTCGCCTTTCGCGCGATCGGCGAAATGCCGCCGCGGCTCGCGCCTTATGTCGCGGCGACGCTCGCCTGCGACCTCACGCTCGCGTTCCTCGCGCAGGATGCGTGGCAAATGACATGGGTGACCCTGCTTGCGATCAGCGCGATCGCGTTGGGCGCCGCGGCGCGCAGCCAATATCGCACCACCCGCCCGTCGGCGGCCAGTCTCGCGCATTTTTGAGCGGCGCGAGCGACAAGACAAAGGGTCGCGCCGCGCGCCGTCACGCCAGCGATTTCAGCGCGCCGGCGCCGAACTGCGCGGCGAAGAACGCGCAATAGGGGCCGCCGCGGGCGATGAGCTCGCGGTGAGAGCCGGATTCGGTCACGCGGCCTTTCTCGACGACGAAGATGCGATCGGCGCCGACGATGGTCTGCAGGCGATGGGCGACGACGATCGTCGTGCGTCCGATCCGCAAGCCGTCGAGGGCCTTTTGCACCTCGCGCTCCGATTCCGAATCGAGCGCCGCGGTCGGCTCGTCGAGCAACAGGATCGGCGCGTCCTTGAGGATGGCGCGGGCGATCGCGATGCGCTGACGCTGGCCGCCCGACAGTTGCGCGCCTTGTTCGCCGACGTTGGTGTCGTACCCGTCGGCGAACTGCAGGATGAAATCATGCGCGTGGGCCTTTTGCGCCGCGGCGACGATGTCCGCTTCCGAAGCGCCGATCCGTCCGAGCGCGATATTGTCGCGAATCGAGCCGCGAAAGAGAAAGACGTCTTGCGAAACGAAAGCGATCTTGGCGCGCAGCGACTTGAGATCGACGGCGGCGACGTCCTGGTCGTCGATCGTCACGCGGCCGCCGCTCAGCGTATAGAAACGTTGAACGATTCCCAGAATGGTCGATTTGCCGCCGCCCGAGGGGCCGACCAACGCCGTCGTGGCGCTGGGTTCCGCGACGAGATCGAGGCCGTCCACGACGTTTTCGCCGGGACGATAGGCGAAGCGCGCGCGTTCGATGACGACCCGCCCCTCGGACACTTCGAGCTTCGGCGCCGCTTCGACCGGCGCGTCGCCCTCCGGCGCGTCGAGCACTTCGTAGATCATGCGCGCCCCGACCAGGCCGTTCTGGATGTCGACGGGGAATCGGCTTAGCCGCTTGGCCGGCTCGTAGGCCAGCAGCAGCGCGCCGAGGAAGGAGACGAACGAGCCGACGTCGGCATGCAGAACGCTGACCCGCCAGGAGCCGTAGAAAATGGCGAAGGCGATCGCGGCGCCCGCGAGCGAATCGGCCAGGAACGTCGTCAGTCCCGTGCCCCTCGCGATGCGATTGGCCGAACCTTCGACGCTGCGGATCGCGCGCGCCATGCGTTCGCGCATTTCCCCTTCGAGGTTGAAGGCCTTGACGATGCGCACGCCGAGCACGGTTTCGCCCATCGTCTGCATGATCTGCGTCGAGCCCTGGAACGAACGCTTGGCGAACAGACCGACCCTGCGAATGATCCGTCCGACCAGCATCGTCACGATCGGCAGGGCGCAAAGGGCGCCCAGCGCGATGACGGGATCGCGGTAGATCATCACCGCCACGAGGCCCGCGACGGTGAGAGCGTCGCGCGCGGCGCCTTGGACGACGAGCTGCAACGTGTCGCGCACGCCATTGGCGGCCAAGGCCAGGCGGGCGATGAATTCGCTGGAATGGCGATCTTGGAAGAAAATGACGCTTTGATTGAGCAGGCGGTCGAACACGCGTCGCTGCGCCGTGGCGACGATCCCGTTGCCGATGCGCGACAACGTCAGCATCGACCCGTAAGTGGCGGCGCCGCGCAACACGAAGAGCCCGAGGACCTCGAAAGCCATCGCGCGCATGTCGCCGAATTTCTCGGCCGTGACCATGCCGTTGAGCACCGGCTTGAGCAGCGCCGCGACGGAAACGTTGGAAAACGCGATCAACGCGAGCAGAACCACGCTGAGCGCGTAGCCCCACTTGTGCTCGCGCCCGAAGTCGCGGAGCAGCCTTAGGAGCAGCCGGCTCGCGCCGGGCTGCTTGGGTGTTTCGGACCTATCGAGCATCGATTGTTGCTATCCCGGCCGCGCGCAAAGGGGAAGCGGCAATTGGCTCGACCCACGCCTGCGCCTCGCGCGGACGTTAAAAAAGTCGTGATCGCGACGCGGCTCCGCCCGTGGCGAAAGCGAGCAACCGGGAAAACCTCAGCGCCGCGCCGGCGACGCCGCCGGACGGATCGTGCGCGGCCGCTTGTATTCGACCACGACGGCGCGATTCCGGCCGGTGACGAGCGTCGAGCGGCCGCGCGACAGGCTGGCCTGTTTGGCCGCCAAAGCTTTGACCTCGTCGGCGGGAACGCCCATCAACGACGCCGCGATTTCGATGCGCTGCGCCAGGTCGTCGGTCAGACTTTCCGCGGCGATCAACGCTTCCTCGATCGTCGGCGGATCCTTGCGAACGCGCCGCGGGCCCCATTTCGTTTTCCAGGTCGTGCTCATCGCGTCCTCGGAGATGTCAAAAGCCCGCTCAAACTCGCGCTTCCCGGCAAAAGAAAATCATAGTGTTCAAGCTACCAGATATGTTGCAGTGCAGCAATCGAAAAGGGGTCGCGCTCGAAATTCGGTTAATCGCCTAGGATTCGTCGGCGACGGCGCGCCGACCGCGCCGCGCCGTCGCGGTCTCCTTGAGGGACGTCGCGATCCATGTAAGCTTCCCGGCGGCCCATCGCAACGCCCGGGGAGTTCGAATGTCCGCCAGCAGTGATTCGTTCGCGAGCGCCGGCGCCGCCGAAGCCGCGGAGGGGCGCCCAAGTCCTTTCGCCGCCTTCGCCGCCGAGGTTCTCGGCCACGACGGCCGGCGCGCCGCGATCGACGCCCTCTATCGGGCGCCCGAGACGGAGTGTCTGCCGGGCTTGTTGCGGGCGGCGGAGCTGCCGGCGCCGGTCGGGGCGCAAGCGCGGGCGCTGGCGCGAAGCCTGATCGAGGGGCTGCGCGAGCGGCCGACGGCGGGGCTGGTGCAGGGCCTGATGCGCGAATACGCCCTCTCCAGCCAGGAAGGCGTCGCCCTGATGTGCCTGGCCGAAGCGCTGCTGCGCATCCCCGACGCCGCGACGCGCGACGCCCTCATCGCCGACAAGATCGGCGGCGGCGAATGGCGCGCGCATGTCGGTCATTCGCCCTCGCCCTTCGTCAACGCCGCGACCTGGGGACTGCTCGTCACCGGCCAGCTCATCGGCGCCGTCGACGACACCGGGCTGGGCGCGACGCTGACCCGCCTCATCGCGCGCTCCGGCGCGCCGATCATCCGCGCCGGCGTCGACACCGCGATGCGGGTTCTCGGCGAACAATTCGTCTGCGGCCAGACGATCGAAGCGGCGCTGGCGAACGCGCGGGCGCTGGAAGCGCGCGGCTATCGCTATTCCTTCGACATGCTCGGCGAGGCCGCCGCGACCGCCGAGGACGCCGAGCGCTATCTCGCGTCCTATGAAGCGGCGCTGCGCGCGATCGGCGCGGCCTCCGCCGGGCGCGGCATCTACGAAGGGCCGGGCCTCTCCATCAAGCTGTCGGCCCTGCATCCGCGCTACGCGCGCGGCCAACGCCGGCGGGTGATGAACGAACTCTATCCCCGCCTGAAACGCCTCGCGGTTCTGGCGCGCGGCTACGACGTCGGGATCAACATCGACGCCGAGGAATCCGAGCGGCTCGATCTTTCGCTCGATCTCCTGGAGACGCTCTGCCGCGATCCCGAAATGGAGGGCTGGAACGGCGTCGGCTTCGTCGTGCAGGCCTATCAGAAGCGTGGCTGCGCCGCGCTCGGCTGGATCATCGATCTCGCGCGCGCCACGAAGCGGCGAATCATGCTGCGTCTGGTCAAGGGCGCCTATTGGGACAGCGAAATCAAACGCTCCCAGGTCGAAGGCCTGGAAGGCTTCGCCGTCTTCACGCGCAAGATTCACACCGACGTCTCCTATATCGCTTGCGCCCGGCTGCTCCTCGAAGCGCCGGACGCCATTTTTCCGCAATTCGCGACCCATAACGCGCTGACCCTGGCGACGATCCATGCGATGGCGGGAAAGAATTTCTACGCCGGGCAATACGAGTTCCAGTGCCTGCACGGCATGGGCGAGCCGCTTTACAATCAGATCGTCGGCAGCGGGCGCCGCAACCGGCCGTGCCGCGTTTACGCGCCGGTCGGCTCGCACGAGACGCTGCTGGCCTATCTCGTGCGCCGCCTGTTGGAGAACGGCGCCAACACCTCCTTCGTCAATCGCATCGCCGACGCATCCGTTCCCGTCGAGGCGCTGCTCGAAGACCCGGTCGAGGCGGCGCGGGCGCTCGTTCCCCTCGGCGCGCCGCATCCGAAAATCCTGGCTCCGCGCGATCTCTTCGCGCCCGAACGCGCCAATTCGGCCGGCCTCGATCTGAGCAACGAAGCGCGCCTCGCCGCGCTCGGGCAGGCGCTCGAAGCGAGCGCGGAACCGGACTGGCGCGCCGGCGCCGCGCGGTCCGCGGGGCGCGCGATTCTCAATCCGGCGGACGCGCGCGACGTCGTCGGCCATGTCGCCGACGCCGATTCGAGGGATGTCGACGAGGCGTTCGCCGGCGCCTCGCGGGGCTGGCCGGCCTGGAGCGCGCTCGAGCCGAACGAACGCGCGCGAATCCTCGTGAAGGCGGCCTCGCTGTTCGAGGCCGAAGCCCAATGGCTGGCGGGGCTGATCTGCCGCGAGGCGGGAAAAACCCTGCCCAACGCGCTCGGCGACGTGCGCGAGGCCGTCGATTTCCTGCGCTACTACGCCGCGAGGATCGCCAGCGATTTCGCCAACGCGACGCATCCCCCGCTGGGAATCGTCGTCTGCATCAGCCCGTGGAATTTTCCCATCGCCATTTTCACCGGCCAGGTCGCCGCCGCGCTCGCCGCCGGCAACGCGGTGATCGCCAAGCCGGCGGAGGAAACGCCGCTGATCGCCGCGCAGGCGGTGCGCCTCCTTCACGAGGCGGGCGTTCCCGAGGACGCGCTCACGATGCTGCCGGGAGACGGCGCGGTCGGCGCCATGCTCACCGCCCATGACAGCGTCGGCGGCGTCATGTTCACCGGCTCGACCGAGGTCGCCAAACGGATCGCGGCCGCGCTGGCGCGGCGCCTGCGCCCCGACGGCGCGCCGATTCCCCTGATCGCGGAAACCGGCGGGCAGAACGCGCTGATCGTCGACAGTTCCGCGCTCGCCGAACAGGTCGTCGCCGACGTCCTCGCCTCGGCCTTCGATTCGGCGGGCCAGCGCTGTTCGGCTTTGCGCGTCCTCTGCCTGCAGGACGATATCGCCGAGCGCACGCTCGCCATGCTCGGGTTGGCGATGCGCGAGCTCGACGTCGGCCCGCCCAATCGCTTGAGCGCCGACGTTGGCCCCGTCATTTCCTCGGAGGCGCTCGCCAATCTCGAGGGCTATGTCGCCGCGATGCGCGCGCGCGGCTTTCCCGTCCACGCCGAGCCGCTCGGCGAGTCTACCGCGCACGGCTTCTTCATCGCGCCGACGCTGATCGAGATCGACTCGGTCGCCGATCTCGCGGCTGAGGTGTTCGGCCCCGTCCTGCACGTGCTGCGCTACAAGCGCGAAGCGCTCTCCGACTTGATCGACGCGCTCAACGCGACGGGCTACGCCCTGACCGGGGGCGCGCATTCGCGCATCGATTCGACCACCGAGCTGGTCAGCGCAAGGCTCGCCGCCGGCAACATCTACATCAACCGCAACATCATCGGCGCGGTGGTCGGGGTGCAGCCGTTCGGCGGGCATGCGCTGTCCGGCACCGGGCCGAAAGCGGGCGGGCCGCTCTATCTCAAGCGGCTGCTCGCCGCTTCGCCGGCGAACTGGCCGCCGCTGCCGGCGGGCGCGCCGGCCCGCGCGGCCAGGACCTTCGCGCGGGCGCTGGCCCAACGCGGCCGAGGGGACTTGGTCGAACTCTGCGCCGCCCTCGCGCCCGCCTCGCGACTAGGGGTCAGCCTCGAACTTCCCGGCCCGGTCGGCGAGCGCAATCTCTATTCCTTGGGTCGACGCGGAACCGTCCTGTGCGACGCTTCGAGCGAGGAGGCGATGATCGCTCAGATCGCCTGCGCGCTGGCGGCGGGCAATCGCGCCGCGCTCGAGGGTCCGCCCGCCGCCACGCTCCTCGCCGCGCTGCCGCGGGCGCTGCGCGACGACGTCGTTGCGGTGGCGAGCGCGAGCCGGATCGACGCCGTTCTCACCGACCGCGAGGGCGCGGGTTTGGTCGAGTTGCTCGGCGCTGTCGCCGGCCGCACCGGGCCGATCGCGAGCGTCTTCCGCTATTCCGCCGAAGCGCTGCGTCGCGGCGATCCGCCGCCGCTCGATTTTCTGGTTAGCGAGCGCTCGGTGTGCATCAACACGACGGCGGCGGGGGGGAATGCGAGCTTGATGTCGATCGGGTAGGGGGAGGGGGAGGAGGAGCGCGGTTCCGATTGCGAATTCGAACGATCTGATGTGGGGTTAGTGAAAATAATAGTACAAACTATAAATTTCTGGATAATAAGGGCCTCGGTATGACGAAAGACGAAGTCGAGATCGCTATTTCGTCAATCGAGAAGTCGATGTCTTCGATAGACACTTGGCTTCTCTTATTTACTTTGCTCGTAGCGGTGGGCGTCGCTGGCGAGCTCATTTTGGGCGTAAGTCATTGGCTCAAAGACAGAGAGCTAAGGCCGCTTAGAGCTGAACAGTCTCGAATCCACGCGACCGAATTGGCGCAACTTGGAACGGCCGCGGCCGAAGCGAATGCGCGCGCAACAAATTCCGCAGTAGAAGTTGAAAAATTGAAATTAGATAATTTGGCGTTGCAAACGGTATTGTTGCCGAGGCATGTCGGGCTAATCGGGCTTAACGAAGAACCGAAGGCAAAAACATACTTCGCGGGAATAGACAGATTCGCCGGGACAGAAGTAGCGATCCAAGTCGCCCCGGACCGGGAGGCCCAAAACCTCGCGAATGAAATCGCAATCGTTCTCATGAAGTTTGGCTGGAAGGCGCAAATCATTGACGAAAGCCGCTCTCACGTGCGGTCGGACTTTATCTCAGATGGGGTGGATGTATTGTATGCGACAGGCAAGCCGTGGACAAAGGACGAGCCCAACCAGCCATGGTTTGCCTGGCATGACGCAGCGGAAATGCTCGCAGACGCACTGACAAAGGCGCGTCCGGCCGTGGGGGAATACCGCGTTTCCAGAGCCGGTTTCCAGAACGATCCGGCAAACCTGTCTTCCGGACTAATTCCGTATTTCGATCCTCCATTGACAGGTGTGTATTTGCGAGTCGGATCAAGGCCCGTGGCGGCTACGGTCGATTGGATCAATAGAGGAAGACCGGACTCAACGGGCAACCCGCCCGCGACGCCAGTCGCTCCGGTCAGCAAATAGATTACGGCAGCCGTGAAAAACTGCCAGAACATCACAGGTTTATATCGGGGGGTTACGCGTTACGATGACTCGTTGCCAAAGCCCCAATTACTGCGAGCCACGCCGCCCCGTCGCCGTCAAGCGGCTTCGCCGCTCCTACGCTGCGCTTCGGCCCCTCCGGGGTGACTGCGCCCGTGCGGCGCGACAATGGGCTACCAAGTCACGCTGCCTAGCGAAAAGCGGCGCGAGGGCCGCTTTCGCTCGGCGACACGACTTGAAAAACCAAAGAGCCCGCGCCTCGCGGCTCGCGTCAATGTCTTTCTGATAATCGGAATTCGTGTTAGCCTACCAACTCGTCATTGGCTCGTCCGTCACGCGAAAGCCGCGGTCGCCGAAACGCCCACGACGCCACGAGCGAGCGCAAAAGACTTGCAAAACTACGTTTCCGGTTTGGACGCATTGTAAGCCCTTGAAATTCCCCGATTCGCGGAAAGGAATCTTTGGAAATCCTTGGAGAATAGGCCGGGAAATTTGGAAAAGCTTGGCGAAATGCTTGGGGCGCGGCGGGCTGTAGCCGAGCGCGGCCGGCGCGGAGCGCCTCGGCATCCATGCCTCGCTCTCGCCAGCCCCGCGCGCCAACCCAACCTGACATTTGGCTGACAGGCCCGGTCAGGTTTCCGCGCGTTAACCTCTGTTAACGAATTCGGGCCGATGGTTGGTCGGCGCAAATCAGGAGGGCAAAAATCTTAAGGAATCGGCTTGGTCTTTAACGGGTTCGCTTCGCCTTTTCGATGGCAGGGCCGCTATTCCCCACCCCTCAAACAGCGGCCGCCGCAACTGCCGATCGTCAGCGAAGAACCGGCTCGTCATAGGCCCGAGGGAGTACGACGGTTCGCGCCGCGCGCGCCGTTCGAGCGATCGTGTGGAGTTCTGATCGCGATGTGTACGTTGCGTCAAGGTCCTCCTCTCCACGTTTGTGGGAGGGGGCACGGGAGATGGAGAATTCGCCAGGGCATGCGACCCGCAGATCGCGTTCAACCCGCGAATCTTCATCCTGCGCCCAAGAGGCGCCTTCAAGAACGCCTCTGGGCCCCCCTTCTCCGCCGCCACGCCGGGGAGAAGGGGCCGCTTGGCGCCGGCCCGCCGCCCGGCAAGGCGACTGCGGCGCGCGAATGGCGCCAAAGCCGAAATGGCGCTAGGCTCAGCGCGGCGCCCATGACGAACCTGGCCACGAGAATTCGACCCGAGCATCCGCTCCCCAAAGGGCGCAGGCGCGCCGCGATTCTGCTCGCCTTGGCGATGATCGCCGGCGCCTGTCTCGCGCCCGTCGCGGCGTCGGCCGGCGATAGCGGCGATGGCGGCGCCGCCGTCGGGGGCAATGGCGGCAAAGACGCCGACAGCGCCGCCGCCGGCGTCGCCCCGCCCGCCGCGGAGCGCGCCGCCGAGGCGGCCGCCGGCGAAGCGGGCGTCGTCGACGAAACGGAACCGGCCGCCGCCAACGCGGGTCTTCCGGTCCCGACGCCCCCGTCTCGGCCGCACGCCGACGCCCGCAGGGCAAGGGCGCCGGCCGCCTCGCCGCTCCCTGCTCCCCTGCGCTGGCTGATGCGCAACGCGTCGCGGTCTCTTGCGCATGCCGCGGGCGCCGTGAACCACGCCGGCGGGGCGGCGCTCGGCCGGCCGCTGGCCTGGCTGGGCGCCCGCCTCCATGCCTCGGCCTCGGATCAGGACCGCGCGCGCGAGGCGGTCAAGAAGGGGCAAATCGTGCCGCTGGCCTCGATCCTGAAGACCGTGCGGGAATCCGTCCCTGGGGATGTGCTGAAGGTCGCGCTGAATCGAGACGTCGAGGGCAGTTGGAAGTATTCGATCACCGTCTTGACCCCGCAGGGCTACTATCGCGACGTCAACGTCGATGCGGGCAGCAATCAGATCACGCAGATCAAGGGGCATTGATGCGCGCGCTCGTCGTCGAGGACGAAACCAAGATCGCGGCCGAAATCGCGGCGACGCTTTCGCAGGCGGGTTACGTCGTCGAGACCGTCGGCGACGGCGAGGAGGCGTGGCTGCGCGGCGAGACGGAGGACTTCGACGGCATCATCCTCGACCTCGGCTTGCCCAAGCTCGATGGACTGTCGGTCGTGAGGAACCTGCGCGCCGCAGCGGTGACGACGCCGATCCTGATCCTGACCGCGCGCGGCGCCTGGACGGAGCGCGTGGCCGGCATCGACGCCGGCGCGGACGATTATCTGCCCAAGCCGTTCCAACCGGAGGAATTGCTCGCCCGCCTCGGCGCGATCATCCGCCGCAGCGCCGGCCATACGACGCCGATGCTCGAGACCGGCGTCTTGCGCATCGATACGCGCCGAATGGTGACGACCGTCAACGGGGCGCCGATCGCCCTGTCGTCGCTCGAATTCCGGGCGCTGCGCTATCTCGTGCACAACAAAGGGCGCCCGGTTTCGCAAAGCGAACTCGGCGAGCACGTCTACGGCGCCGAACAGGAGCCGGGCTCGAACGCTCTGGAAGTGCTCGTCGCGCGGTTGAGAAAGAAGATCGGCGCGGAGATCATCGAAACGCAGCGGGGTTATGGCTATCTCGTCCGCGGCTGAAACGGTTCGCGAGGATGCGGCGCCGCGCACGGCGCGCCCCATCTCCTTGCGCCTGCGCTTGCTCGCCCTCGCGGCGCTGTCGATCGCCGCGACGCTGACCGTCGCTGGACTTTCCTTCTCGCATATTTTCGAAGACCACGTCGAACGCCTCATGGAGCAGGATCTCGAGACCCGTTGGCGCGAACTCGCGGGCTCCTTCGGTCTCGACGCCGACGGGCGACCGGCGATTTCGCAAGAGTTGACAGACCCTCGCTACCGCCTGCCCGCCAGCGGCGCCTACTGGCGCGTCGCCGAGGGCGGCGATGTCGCGCTGCGTTCGCGTTCGCTGTGGGACCAGGATTTGGAGCCGACGCAATCCGTGCATTTCTCGCCGACCGGCAAGGCGATCGAACAGCGCGGACCCAACGGCTCGACCGTCTACGTCATGGATCGCGAGGTCAGGCTCGACGGCGAGGGCGCGCCGCGGGTGTTCCATCTCGCCGTGGCGTTGGACACCGCGCCGATCGATGCGTTGCGGCAGTCGTTCGTCAAGGACGTGGAATTCGCGCTGGGGTTGATCGGCCTCGTGCTGTTCAGCGGCGCCTGGCTGCAGGCGAGCGTCGGTCTGCGGCCGTTGAGGCGTCTGCGCGATGAATTGGCCAAAGTCCATCGCGGCGCCGCGCCGCGCCTCGCTGGTCGTTTTCCCCTCGAAGTCGCGCCGCTGATCAAGGATCTCAATCTGATGATCGAGCGCCAGGAAAGCCTCGTGCGCAAGGCGCGCGAGCGCGCCGGCGACCTGGCGCACGGGCTCAAGACGCCGCTGACGATCCTGCAAGGCGAGGCGCGCCGGTTGGCGAGCGGCGGCAATGGCGATTCGGCGGCCTTGCTGAACGAGCAAGTCGATCTGATGCGCCGTCACATCGACCGTGAATTGGCGCGCGCGCGCACTGTCGGCGCCACGGCGGCGGGAGGAACCTTGACCGATGCGCACAAAACGGTCGCGCGCCTGATCGATCTTGTCGGTCGAATGCCGCGCGCCGATGCGATCGCCTGGGAAAATCAGGTCGACGAGGGCTTGCGCTTGCGCATGGACCCCGACGATTTTGGCGAGATCATGGGCAACCTGCTCGACAACGCGCGCAAATGGGCGACTTCCAACGTGCGCGTCGGCGCCGAAGTCCTCGGCGGCGTCGCCTCGATCGTCGTCGACGACGACGGCCCCGGCCCCGCCGCCGCCGATCTCGCTCGGCTTCCCCTGCGAGGCGAACGGGCGAACGCCGACGGCGAAGGCGCGGGTCTCGGCCTCGCCATCGTCAGCGACGTGTTGAGCCAATATCACTCCGCGCTGACGATCGAGGCCTCGCCGCAAGGGGGCTGCCGCGCCAAATTCTCCGCGCCGGCGTGACGGATGAAATTCTGGCGGCGCGCCCGCTTCGATTGCGGCGGCGCGTCGCCAAATCCCCGATTACGGATTACGGATCACGGTGATCGGTTATTGAATCCCTAATGAGGATGGGCCGCGCCGCCCCGTCGCCGCTATCGACGCGGGCTCTTGATCGACGGCGCTTCTCCAGCCCACGCGCCTTCCTGGTCAGCTCCCCATGATTTCGAGCAATCGGCCCGCGTTGGATTGGATGCTGCGGTTCATCTGCTCGATTTTTCTCAAGCCGTCGGCGATGGCCGCCTGGAAAGACTCGAGGTCGCCGATCAATTCGTCCAATCCATCCCTAGCGACCGCCAGGCGTGAACTTTCCATTTTGCCCATTACGCGGGTCACCTCCAGGCTCGCCGCGAGTCGCTTCATTTCGGTGAAATCCTGCTGGAAACGTCCGGCCTGCTCGGCGATCGCCCGCAGACCGTCGACGGCTTTTCCTTGATACGCTCGTTGCTGCCGCTGCAGAGAGAGCATCTCCTGTTGGTGGGAGAGCTTGCCTGAGGAGGTCTCGGCGCCGAAAAATTCGGCGACTTCCTGCTGCACCTTGGCGACGCCGAGCAGAAACAGGCCATTATTGATGGTCGTGAGAACCTGTTGCGCCGAAGCGATGAACTGGCTCATGTTGTTCTTGATTGTGGCCGAGATGACGTTGTAGTTGCTGGAGATCGCCCCGATGGTCACGCCGGCGTCGCCGAGCTGGGCGGCCTGAACGCGCAAATTGAGCGGTATATATTTATTCCTGGCGTAAGCGGCGAAAATGGCTTCGGCCTGCTCAAGCAAGGAATTCGCCGCCGCCACGAGTTCGTCGAAACAAGCGATCATGCGATCCGGCTCGCGGCGCAAATGCTGATCGCGCGCGGCCAATTCCTTGCTCAACGCGGCGGCCATGAACGCCCCGTAATCCGGGAAGCCAAGTTGCGCCAACCGCTCCAGCAAGATCGCCGCGCTTTCCCCGGGGCTGAGCTTGTTTTTGGTCGCCGCGGCGACAAGGGACTTATATTCGCCTTCGACAACAGACAGCAGAGCGCTGGGCTTGAGACGGACGGAGAGATAGCCTGCCTCTATGGGGGTCACGATCGCAAAGACCCAGTAGTAGCGACCGTCCTTGGCTCGGTTTTTTACATAGGCGCCGATCGGCTCTCCCTTTTTTATCGTCTCCCATAGCAACCAGAAAACGGCCCGCGGCATATCGGGATGACGGATGAGGCTATGCGGCCTGTTGATCAGTTCGTCCCAGGAATACATGCTGATCCGCTGGAAGACGCTGTTTCCCGAGAGAATGACGCCCCTGGCGTCGGTTCGCGAAAAAAACAGCTCTTCAAATGAGAATGGAACTTCTTGATCGAGGCTGGGAAGGGTCTTCCGCTTTTCGGTAAAATGACTTTCCACGGGACGCCCCGCTAACAATGGCGCGTATTAGACAATAGAATATGCCTGCATGCATCGCCGTCCCGGAATTTGATCCAAATCAACGCGCTTTGCCGCATGGCGAAATTCGGCGGGATGCAACGCGCAAAAATGTGGAAAAGCATGCTTCGCGGAGATGGCGGCGATG
The DNA here is from genome assembly GCA_050012775.1 of Roseiarcus sp. Taxonomy (GTDB): domain Bacteria; phylum Pseudomonadota; class Alphaproteobacteria; order Rhizobiales; family Beijerinckiaceae; genus Roseiarcus. The sequence continues at coordinate 33,136 of JBEKGN010000033.1, read as the reverse complement.
GCAGGCGGCCGGTCGGCGCGACTTGCGCCGCTCGCGGCAATCGCTTTCCGGCAATCGGAATTCGCGCCAGCCTATCCCTCGGTCATTGGCTTCACGCTCGCGCGAAAGCCGCGGGCGCGGGGTCGATATTCGCCAAAACGACCCGTCTGGCTTGACGCCAGGCAACCCCTCGATATTCCCAATCGTCCTCTTGACGTCCGTGGAGATCCTTGACGCGGCCTGGCGCCGATCACGCCCCGCCGGCGTCGAGGCGTTCGAGCAGCGCAATCTGCCCCAGCGTCGCGCAGTTCCCCGGCGCGGGCGCAAGATCGATCCCGAGCCATTCGCCCGCCGTGCGATAGCGCGCGGCGAGCGCGGGCGAGCCGATGACGAGCGCGGAGCGCGCCTCGCGGGCGCCGGCGACGATTTCCGCGGCGATGAGCAATCCCGAGAGATATTCGGCGAGTTCGCCAGGGGCCACGCGATCGAACAGGCCGAGCGTGCGCGTCATGAAAATGGCGTGCAGCAGGTCGCCCGGGCGCTGCAGCGCCGCGGCGGCGCGCACGCCGAGCGCGAAGCCGTTCGACTCGCCCTCCGCCTGCGTTTCCGTCATCAAGCGGCCGAGCACGGTATGGTCCTTGAGCGTCGCGAAAACTTCGCCGGTCATGAAGGTCTCGAAGGCGACGATGCGCGCCGCCTCGACGCGCGCCCATTTGGAATGCGTGCCGGGCAGCACGAACAATCCGTCGGCCCGTCCGCTTGCGCCGAGGGCGCCGAGGATTTGCGTCTCCTCGCCGCGCATGACGTCGGGCGCGCCATGCGAATCGAGCGCGCTGAGGCCGGGCGCGAGAAGAATGCGTCCGAGCTTCGCCGAGGGAATCGTCAGCGTCGCCGCGGCGATTTCGCCGAGGCCGGCGGGGCAGGCGGCGTAGGGCGCCTCGACCCAGCCCTGGCGCGCGCCGACCATGCCGGACATGAAGATCGGCAGATCGGGGAACCGGCTCTTCCACGCGCCGACCATCGAGGCGAGGAACGCCTCGTGCTCGCCGCGCGCCAGGCCGACGGCGCCCTTGCCCGCCGCGACTTCCTCGAGCGCGGACCCGTCAGGCCCGGCCAGAAAGGCGCGAAAGGAACTGGTTCCCCAGTCGACGCTAACGAGGGCCGGCGCGTGCGAGGACAAGACGATCTCCATTCGTTCTTCGAACTCCATCGAAAATACACGCTGCGGCGGATCCGACATGCTCCCGACCCCATGCGATTCGTCGGCCGTCTTCAAATCGAAATGCCCGGCTGGACTGCGTCAGAATTTGCGCTCTCGCCCTCGGCCGCGAAACATGCCACTGATAGAGCCTCGCGGCACGGCGCATCGGCGTCGGCGCGCGACCGACATCGGAGATGTATCGTGCCGCAGTCCCCGCCGGCTGCAAAGCGGCGCTTCCAACTGTTCCTTATCAAACCGTCGCACTACGATGACGAGGGATACGTCATCCGGTGGTGGCGCTCGATCATACCCTCGAATTCGCTCGCCGCCATGTACGGCATTGCAGCCGATTGCGCCGAGCGCCAGGCTCTTGGGCCCGACGTCGTCATCGACATCGAAGCGATCGACGAGACAAATACCCGCATCGATATCGCGGCGATCGTAGCGCGTTTTCACCGCCACGGCGATTTCGGCCTCGTCGCGCTCGTCGGCGTCCAGTCGAACCAATACCCCAGGGCGTTGGACATCGCGCGACCACTCGTGGCGGCGGGAATGCCCGTCGCGATCGGCGGCTTCCATGTGTCGGGGTGCCTGGCGATGTTGGACGGCCACGCCGTCGATCTCGACGCCTGCAGGGATTTGGGCGTCGCGATTTTCGCCGGCGAATGCGAGGGCCGGCTCCACCAGGTGCTGAGCGACGCGGCCTATGGCCGTCTCGCTCCCGTTTACGACTTCATGAAGGATCTGCCGGGCATGGAGGGGACGCCCGCGCCTTTCCTTCCCAAGCCCTATGTGGCGCGCACGCTCGGCCTCAGCACGAGCTTCGACGCCGGCCGCGGCTGTCCTTATCAGTGCTCGTTCTGCACGATCATCAACGTCCAAGGCCGCAAATCGCGCTTCCGCTCGGCCGACGACGTCGAACATCTCGTTCGCCTCAATTGGGCCGAGGGAATTCACAAGTTCTTCATCACCGACGACAATTTCGCGCGAAACAGGCAGTGGGAAGCGATATTCGACCGCCTGATCCGCCTGCGGGAGAAGGACGGCATACCGCTCGGCCTGATGATCCAGGTCGATACGCTCTGTCACAAGATTCCGAACTTTGTGAAGAAGGCGAAACAGGCTGGCGTCACCCGGGTCTTCATCGGCTTGGAAAACGTCAATCCCGACAACCTCGCCGCGGCGAACAAGCGTCAAAACAAGATTACCGAGTACCGCACGATGCTGCTTGCCTGGAAGGCGGAAGGCATCATGACGCTTGCCGGATATATTCTAGGATTTCCCGCGGACACGCCGGAATCGATTCGGCGAGATATTGCGATCATCCAAAAGGAGCTGCCGCTCGACGTGATCGAGTTCTTTTTTCTCACGCCGCTGCCGGGTTCCGAGGACCACCAGACGCTGTGGAAAAAGGGCGTCCCGTTGGAGCCCGATCTCAACAAATACGATCTGGAGCACGCCTGCGCCCCCCATCCTAAAATGTCCAAGCAGGAATGGGAGGCGATCTACCGGGAGGCTTGGTCGCTCTACTATTCGCCGGAGCACATGAAGACGTTGCTGCGTCGGGCGGCGGCGACCGGCCTTCCCATGGTCAGACTGGGAAAGCTGTTGGTCCGATTCGCCATGGCGGTTCGACTCGAAAACCTGCATCCGCTGCAAGACGGCGTCCTTCGCCTCACGCATCCGACGGAACGCCGCCCGGAACTACCGCGTGAAAGTTCCTGGATCTTCTGGCCGCGCTTCGCTTGGCAAACCGTGAAGAAACAGGCGATCCTCGCCGCTATGGCGGCACGGTTCGTGGTTTGGAGCCTGGCCATCGCCCGCGATCCTCGCGCCGGCGCGTATATGGACGCGGCGCTGACCCCCGCGTGCGACGACGACGAAGCGACTCTCGATCTACTCACCAAGACGGCCGGCGCCCGCGCGGCGGTGGCGCATTTCAAGAAGGTTGCGGTGTTGACCGGCGTCGGCCGCGAACTTGCGTGAGCCGGTTCGAAGGCATGTCGGCTTATGGAGCTCGACGAGGCGGATTCATGCGCCCGCATCGGACGGTTTCCGAATATCAACGGCGGCTTTCGACAGCATCGACCCAAAGCGGCCAGTCGTCAGGGTCGCCGTGGACATGCTGTTTCACATAGACGATCATGGTCCCGATCGAGCTGGGATGCTTGCATCGACGTCGGGGATTGGCTGCGAAGCGTTGGCCTTAGCCAATATGAGGCGACGTTTCGCGATCATGGAATCGACATCGAAGTTCTGCCTGAGCTGACTGAGGTCGACTTCGAAAAGCTAGGCGTGCTCCTGGGGCATCGTAAGCGTCTCCTCAAGGCGATCCGAAATCTGGCCGCTACGGAGAAGTCGGCCCCGGCGCCCTACGGCCTCCCCGACAAGATACGCGAATTTGACGCCGGGCGCGCCGGGGGCTCGCGGCTGGTCGACGCAGGGCGGCCAATCGCGCCTATGCCAGCATGCGCCCTCCCGTCACGACGCGGACACGGGCCAAGGGATAGCCGATCTATCTTTGGATAGGTGCTCGTTCGACAGACGCGGCTCTAACTCCGCAGGCTGGCGATTTCGGCCGCTCCTGAGCGCGGCCTGATTGTCGCACAAAACGACGGTAAAAAATCCGTCAAAGTTCGAGATAGGGAGGAGACATAGGATGTCAGCCAACAGCCGCGCTTTCCCGCTGCCCTCTGAAATCCGCGACGTCCCGGGAACCGAAGGCTGGGAGACCATGTACCCCTACTTCACGCGTTTCCGGCCGGAGGACGACAAGGTCTTCTGGTTCTACAACGCGATGCATTTCCCTGAGCCGATGCCGGCGTTCGACGTCGTGACCGCGGAAATTCCCTATCAGGCTCTGGGCGCCTTCACGACCCGCGTCTTCTCGTTTCCGACGACCCTCGGCATCGATCATCGCATCGTCAACGGCCGCATCTACATCACCGCCAACCCGGTCAGGGATCCCGCCGAAATCGGCCGACGGCTCGCGCTGTTTCAGGAGCGGGCCGGGTTCTACTATCAGAACTGGAACCGTCTCTATGACGAGTGGAAAGGGCGCATGCTCGCCCTCATCAAGGAGGTCGAGGACATCGAGGTTCCGACGTTGCCCGAATTCGACGACATCGAGGTGGTGACCTCGGGTCGCGGCATCGGGCAAAACCATTATGTCCGTGTATCCTATCACCGTTGCGTCGAGGCGTTCTCGAAGATGTGGCACCACCACTTCGAGTTCCTCATGCTGGGCTATGGCGCCTATCTCGTGTTTTTCGAGTTTTGCAAGAAAGCGTTCCCGGAGATCGCCGACCAGACCGTCGCCCGCATGGTGGCGGGGATCGACGTCTTCATGTTCCGCCCCGACGAGGAACTGAAGAAACTGGCGCGTCTGGCGGTCGAACTCGAAATCGACGGGAAGCTGGGCGACGGCTCCAATCCCGCCGATATCCTGTCCGCGCTCGAACAGATGGGCGCGCCCGGCCGGAAATGGCTGGATCAGTTGCAGGAGTCGCGCCATCCCTGGTTCCTGATGTCGACGGGCGACGGGTTCTACCATCATCATCGCAGTTGGAACGACGATCTCTCGATCCCGTTTTCGGCGATCGCGCGTTATGCCGAAATGCTCAAGGCCGGGAAGTCGATCGAGCGGCCGACCGCGGCCCTGAAGGTGGAGCGGGAGCGCATCATCACCGAATATCGCAGCCTGCTGGCGACGGACGAGGAACGCGGCGCCTTCGATCAGATGCTCGGACTTTGTCATCTCGTTTTCCCCTTCGTCGAGGACCACAAGTTCTATTGCGAGCACTGGTTCACGACCATCTGGTTCAACAAGCTGCGCGAATTCGGGGCGCTGCTGGCGCGGTGGGACGTGATCGCCGACCCGGAGGATTTCTTCCACCTGCATCACACGGAAGCCGACCTCGCCTTGCAGGAAGTCAGCCTTGCGTGGGCGGCAGGCTCGGCGCCCGCCGGTCGCGGCTATTGGAAGCCGATCCTCAAGGAGCGCAAACGCATTTGGGAAAAGCTCAAGGAATGGTCGCCCCCGCCCGCGCTCGGACCCATTCCCGAGGACATCGCCGATCCCGCGTTGCAGATGCTTTGGGGCATCACATCGGAAACCCTCGCCACCTGGGCGCGCAAGCCCGACGCCAGCAACGAGCATGAGCTGCATGGCTTCGCCGCCTCGCCGGGCATCGCCGAGGGCGTCGCGCGCGTGCTCATGAACGCCAACGATATCGGTCTGATGCAAGACGGAGAAATCCTGGTCTGCCCGGTCACCAATCCGAGTTGGGGGCCGGTGTTCGGCAAGATCAGGGCGACCGTGTCCGACATCGGCGGCACCATGTCGCACGCCGCCATCGTCGCGCGCGAATATGGAATGCCGGCCGTGGTCGGCACCGGCGCCGCGACAAAGCGCATCAAGACCGGGCAACGCTTACGCGTCGATGGAAACACCGGCGTCGTAACGATACTGAGCTGAGGAAGAGCCGGCATGACGCAAACAGGCGCGGGCATCGCCCTAAACTTTCGCGACATCGGCATCGCCGACCGTCCGACGGTCGGAGGCAAGGGCGCCAGTCTGGGCGAATTGACCCGGGCCGGAATTCGCGTGCCTCCGGGGTTCGTCATCGCTACCGCGGCCTTCGAACGCTTCATCGCCGAAATCGACCCGCAGGGCTCGATCCGGCGGGCGATCGAGGGGCTCGCAACCGGCGATCTTGTGACGATCTCCAAGGTCGCCGAAGGCATCCGCGAGCGGATCGTCGGCGCTCCGATGCCGGGCGACATCCAGCGTGCGATTCTGGCGGGTTATGCGGAACTCTGCGGCGACGCGGGCGACCAGCCGGTCGCGGTTCGCTCGTCCGCCACCAGCGAAGACAGCAGCGAGGCGAGTTTCGCCGGCCTTCAGGAAACCTATCTCTGGATTCGCGGCGGCGAAGCCGTCCTCCACGCGGTGCGCGATTGTTGGGCCAGTCTCTACAGCGCGGAATCCGTCAGTTATCGGCTTCGGCTCAAATTGCCGGAGGAAGGGCTGGCCATGGGCGTGGTGATCCAGCGCATGGTCAACTCGCGCTGCTCGGGCGTGATGTTCACCCGCAGCCCGCTCACCGGCGACCGTTCGGTCATCGCCATCGAGAGCAGTTGGGGGCTCGGCTCGTCCGTCGTCAGCGGCGTCGTGACCCCCGACAAGTATGTCTTGAGCAAAGTCACAGGCGAAATCGTCAAGCGAACCGTTTCCCACAAGACCGTCGAGCATGTCCCCGATCTGGCGGCAGGAGGGGTGCGCGAAATTCCTGTTGCCGAAGAGCGTCGAGACGCGCCGTGCCTCAACGACGCGGAAATTGCCGAACTGGCGCGGATCGGCAAGCTCGTCGAGGCGCATTATCATTGCGCTCAGGATATCGAATGGGCCTTTGCGCCCGACGTCGGAGGCGGCGAGAGCCTCTACCTCTTGCAAAGCCGGCCGGAAACCATCTGGGCGAACAAGGACTCCAAGCCCGCGGCGGCCCCCAAGGCGAACGCATTCGCGCATGTTTTCGACCTCCTCGGCGGGAGCAAGAAATCATGATTCTGACCAGCGACGACGTCGAAGACATCATCCGCATTCTCGATTCTTCTTTCTACGACGAACTTCACATCAAGACCGACAAGTTCGACCTGCGGCTGCGCCGTTCGCCCTCCGGCTGGACGCAGGAGACGCATACGCTCTCCGCGCCGCACACGATCGGCGGCGCCAAGGCGGAGGCGGCGCCGAATATCGAGGCCGCGAAGGCGTCCGAGCCGGCCGAGGCGGAAGTCGCCGGCGTGACGGCGGTGCGGGCGCCGATGGTCGGCACGTTCTATCGCGCGCCCAAGCCCGGCGCGGCGCCGTTCGTGGATGTCGGCGCCGAAGTTGGCGAGTACACGGTGATCAGCATCATCGAGACCATGAAGCTGATGAACTCGATCAGCGCCGGCGCCGTCGGGACGGTCATCGAAATCTGCGTCGAGGACGGCCAGCTCGTCGAAGCCCAGCAAGTGCTGATGCGGATAAGGCGGTCCGACAGATGAACATCCGCCGGGTCTTCATCGCCAACCGCGGCGAGATCGCCGTTCGCGTCATCCGCACCTGTCGCAGCCTCGGCATCGAGAGCGTCGTCGCGGCGTCGGAAGCCGACCTCGACGCGGTGCCGGCGCGGCTCGCCGATCGAACGATCTGCATCGGGCCGCCCCGATCGAGCGACAGCTACCTGAACGTAGAGGCCATTGTCGACGCGGCCGTGCGGGCGAAAGCGGACGCCGTTCATCCCGGATACGGCTTTCTTTCCGAAAACGTCCGCCTCGCCCGCGCCTGCCGGGCGCGCGGCCTCGTCTTCATCGGCCCGACCGAGGAGAACCTGGAAGCGGTCGGCGACAAGCTGCGCGCGCGCGATCACGCCGTGGATGCGGGCCTGCCGCTGGCGCCGGGCGGCCCGGTCGACTCGCCCGCGGAGGCCAAGGCGCTTGCCGAAAAGATTGGTTGGCCCTTGCTCGTCAAGGCGGTCGGCGGCGGCGGCGGACGCGGCTTGAAACTGGTGAGCGAGCCCTCACGCCTCATCGAGACCGTCGAACTGGCGATGGCGGAAGCCGGCGCGGCGTTCGCCGATTCGCGGGTCTATCTCGAGCGGTTCGTCGCCTCGGGTCGGCATGTCGAGGTGCAGATCGTCGGCGATGGCGAAAGCGTCATCCATCTCGGTGATCGCGACTGCTCCGTCCAGCGTCGCTACCAGAAGCTCGTCGAGGAGGCGCCGGCGCCCGACCTTCCCGACCGCGCCCGCGAGGGAATGCGCGAAGCCGCCGTCGCGTTCGGCCGGCATCTGAAATACCTCGGCCTCGGCACCGTCGAGTTCCTCTATGATCGCAATCGCGAGGAGTTTTATTTCCTGGAGATGAACGCCCGCATCCAGGTCGAGCATCCCGTCACCGAAGCGATCACCGGGCTCGATCTGGTGGCGGAGCAGATCGCGATCGCCGAAGGGAGGAAGCTGCGCCTGCGCCAGGACGAAATCCGCTTCGACGGCCACGCCATCGAGTGCCGGCTCAATGCGGAGGATTGGACGCGAGACTTCCGGCCGGCGCCGGGGACGGTCGACGCCGCCATTTTTCCGGCGGGTCCGAACATTCGCGTCGACACCCATATCGAAGCGGGATCGCGCGTTCCCCCCTTTTACGATTCGCTGATGGCCAAGATCGTCGTCCGCGCCGCGGAACGGGGCGCCGCCATCGACCGTCTGAAATCGGCGTTGACCGATTGCGACATACGCGGCGTGACGACCAATCGCGACATGCATCTTGCGCTGTTGAACGACGCCGAGTTCGCGCGCGGCGGCGTCGACACAGCCTATTTCCAGCGTTTCCTGGAACGACGCGGCTCTCCATCGTCCGCCGCAGGCGGACCGCTCTAGAGGAACGCCCGATATGGCGAGTATCCGACTGGTCGACGTTTCCATCCGCGACGGCAACCAGAGCGCCTGGGGCGCCACCGGGCTCAACACGCGGCAATGCCTGCAGATCGCGCCGGTCATGAACCGTGTCGGCTTTCACGCGATCGACTTCATCGCCAGCACGCATATGGGCGTCGCGGTCAAATACTATCGCGAGGATCCTTGGGAGCGCATCCGCCTGATGCGCCGGGCGACGCCCGATACGCCGTTGCAATTCATCGGCGTCGGTTTCCGTTTCATCTCGTGGGAAACGCTGGACGCAGAGGTCATGCGGCTCGTCTACCGCTGCCTCGTCCGCAACGGCGTGTCTCGTTTCGTCGTGCTCGACCCGATGCACGACCTCGAGGCGATGCTAGCCACCGCGCGCATGGCCCGTGAGGAGGGCGGCGCCGAGATCATTGGCGCCCTCACCTATACGCTGAGCGACGCGCACGACGATTCCTTCTACGCGAACCTGGTGGCCGCGCTCGCCAAATCGCCGGATTTCGATCGCATCTACATCAAGGACCCTTCGGGCCTTCTGGCGGCCGATCGCGCGCGCACGCTGATTCCCGCCATCCAGGCGGCGAAAGGCCGGCTGCCCCTCGAATTGCATTCGCACTGCACCATCGCAATGGCGCCGTACACTTATAGCGTCGCGGCCGATCTCGGCGTCGACGTCATGCATGTCGGCGTCGGCCCGCTGGGCGGCGGCACGTCCTTGCCCCAGGCGTTGCAGACCGTCGCGAATCTGCGCGAGCTCGGCCATAAAGTCGAAGTCGACGACGATGCGCTGGGGCGCATGAACGATTACCTGGTTCGTTTGGCGCGCGCGGAAGGTCTTCCCTTCGGCCAGCCGCGCGAATTCGACGCGCGCTTCTTCCACCATCAGGTCGCCGGCGGAGTCATGACGACGACCAGGCGGCAGCTCGAGGAGGTCAAGCTCGGCCATCTGTTGCCCGACGTGATGGCGGAGGTGGACCGGGTTCGCGCCGAGCTCGGCTATCCCATCATGGTGACGCCGTTCCCGCAGATCGTCTGCACGCAGGCGATGTTCAACGTGATGGGCAAGGAGCGCTACGCCACCGTTCCGGACCAAGTGATCCGCTATGTGCTCGGGCGTTTCGGCCGGCCGGCCCGTCCCGTGGACCCGAACGTGATGGACCGCATTCTCTCGAGCCCGCGCGCCGAGGACATCAAGAAGGAGCCGCCGCCGCCCTCGCTCGCCGAATTGCGACGCCGGTTTTCGCCCTCGCTGTCCGACGAGGAATTCCTGCTTCGCGCGACCATGCCCGGCGATCAGGTGGACGCGGTGAAAGCCGCCGGGCCGGCACGCAGGCGATACAACCCAGACGCGCAACCGGTGATCAAGCTGCTGCGGGAGCTGGTCCGACGATCCGACACGTCGCGGGTCGTCGTTGACAAACCGGGGCTCCACCTGGAACTGACAGCCAAGAATCCCGCGCAAGCCCTTGACACGGCCAAGAAAATCGTTTCCGTGTGAACGGACTCGGGTCGGTTCGGAGGCCGCGTCCAGCCGGGCGTGCGAGGACCCCCGGTTCGTATCGCCGCAGCCGATCCCGCGCCCGCGCGGGGCCGGCCGCCAAAAACCATCGCTATCCATCCGGCGACAATCTTTCGATAGGTGAACGACGGATCGGGGCGGGCGCTAATGTCGGCGCGGCGAGGGGAGACCGAACTCGCGACCGTTCCGGCGGGATCGATATTCGGTTTGAAGCCAACCGCCAGTGTTGGCGGCGTCATGCGAACACGAGCGAAAAATCCTGACGACATCTCGCGCTCCGGGGTGGTATCAGTAAAAAAGGAATTGGGAGGGGACGGAAAACGGTGCGAGCGAGGCGCGAAACGTCGTTTTCCACGGCGGTATCGGCAGCTGGGTTGCGCCCCGGGGCTTCCGTTTCTTCCTGAACAACGGGAGGAAGAAATGAGTAAGTCGATATTCACGCCTCAGAGAGGCGAAAATGGGGCTGCGGTCACGCGGCGCGAGTTCATAAAAGCTACGGGTCTTGGGGCCGGCGGGCTCGCATTGGCTGGAACTATGTCTTTGGCGACCCCGGCGATCGCCGCGGACGCCACGATCAAGGTCGGCTTCCTCAGTCCGCTCACCGGTCCGCTGGCGAGCTTCGGCGAGAGCGATCCCTTCATATTGCAACAGGTTCGCAAGGCGCTGGAAGGCGGCATAGCCATCGGCGGCAAGAAATATGGCGTCGAGATCATAGACAAGGACACCCAGTCCGATCCGGTGCGCTCCGGCCAACTCGCCAAGGAGCTGATCAACCGCGACAAAGTCGATCTGATGCTGTCGACGTCGACGCCCGAGACGGTCAATCCCGTCGCCGACGCTTGCGAGGCCGCGGGCGTTCCCTCGCTTTCGACCGTCATGCCGTGGGAGGCGTTCTATTTCGGTCGCGGCGCCAAGCCGGGCGAGCCTTCCCCCTTCAAGTGGAGCTACCTCTTCAGCTTCGGCGTGCAGGACTTCCTCAAGTGCTATCTTTCGCAATGGAACGGCCCTGTGAAGACCAACAAGAAGGTGGGCGTGCTCTATCCGAACGACGCCGACGGCAACGCGATCCGCGCCCATCTGGCGCCGGCTCTCGCCAAGGCCGGCTTCACGATTGTCGACGCCGGCGCGTACGAGGACGGGACGACGGACTTTTCGGCGCAGATCGCCAAGTTCAAGGCCGAGCAATGCGAGATCCTCAACACGTTCCCGATCCCGCCGGACTTCGCCACGTTCTGGCGGCAGGCGGCGCAGCAGGGCCTCGCCAAGAACTTCAAGATCGTCCAGGTCGCCAAGACGGGCCTGTTCGCCTCGACGATGGAGGCGCTGGGTTCGCTAGCGCCCAATATCGCCAGCGCCTGCTATTGGCACCGCGACTTCCCCTATAAGTCGCCGGTCACCGGCATGGCCTCGAAGGACATCGCCGACGCCTACGAACAAGCGACGGGCAAGCAGTGGAGCCAGCAATTGGGAGCGACCCAGTCGCTGTTCGATGCGGGCATCGCGGCGCTGAAGGCCAGCAGCGATCCCACCGACAAGGCAGGCGTCGCCAAGGCGATCAGCACGCTCAAGGCCGACACGACCATCGGCACGGTCGATTTCACCAAGGGGCCGGTGCCGAACTGCGTCAACACGCCGATCATCGGCACGCAGTGGGTGAAGGCGAAGGCGGGCAGCAAATTCAAGCTCGACTACGTCATCACCGAGAACGCCAACGACAAGAACGTTCCGGTCGGCGCTCAATTGCAGCCTTACGGCGGTTGAGCCGGAGAGCATCGCAATGCCGAAAGTGAAAGGCGCCATCTTGGATGGCGCCGGAATTCGCAAGACCTTCGGCGCGTTGACGGTTCTCGATAACGTGGACTTCTCCGTTGGGGCCAACGAAGCCGTCGGCATCGTCGGCCCCAACGGCGCGGGAAAGACCACGCTGTTGAGCGTCCTGGCGGGAGGACTGCCGGCGTCCGGTGGAACCGTGCGGTTCCGCGGCGCCGACGTGACCGCGACAGATGTTTCCGAGCGCTGCCGTCTCGGCATCGCCAAGACGCATCAGGTGCCGCGCCCGTTCGGCGGCATGAGCGTGTTCGAAAATGTATTTGTCGCGGCGACCTACGGCGGCGGTCACCGCGGCGCGAAAGCCTATCGAAGCTGCATGGATTCGCTCGAACTCTGCGACATGCTGCACGTCGCCAACCGCCGCGCCGAAACGCTGGGCCTGCTCGATCGCAAGCGCCTGGAGCTCGCGCGCGTGCTGGCGACCGATCCCGTCGTCGTCCTGCTCGATGAAATCGGCGGCGGGCTCACCGACGAAGAGACCGTTCAGCTCGTCGAGACGATCCGCGAAATGCGGCGGCGCGGCATGGCCATCGTCTGGATCGAGCACATCGTCCACGTGCTTCTGCAAGTGGTCGAGCGGCTGGTCTGCATGGTTTCCGGGCGGGTCATCGCGGACGGCGATCCGGAAAAAGTCATGTCGAACGCCGCAGTCGTCGACGCCTATCTGGGGAGCGGCGCGACGTGAGTCTTCTGACGCTCGACCGACTCGACGTGCGCCACGGCCTCCTTCAGGCCGTGCGGGAGGTCTCGTTCGCGATCGAAAAGGGCGAGATCGTCGCTCTGGTCGGCGCCAACGGCGCCGGCAAGTCGACACTGCTGCGGGCGATCGCCGGCGCCCATATCCCGGCCTCGGGCCGCATCGCATTCGAAGGCGCCGACGTCACCGGCTTGCGCGCCCACAAACGCGTCGCCAAGGGCATCGCTCTTGTGCCTGAGGGCCGCCGGCTGTTCGGCGCCATGACGATCGACGAAAACCTTCAAGTCGCCACCCGGGTCGGCCGGCGCGGCTATTGGACGTCGGAAACCGTGATGGAGCTCTTTCCGATGCTGCGCGCCCGACGAAGCTCGCTGACGGGCAATCTTTCCGGCGGCGAGCGTCAGGCGGCGGCGATCGGCCGCGCCCTGATGACCAATCCGCGCCTGCTCCTGCTCGACGAAGTCTCGCTCGGTCTGGCGCCCGTGGTCGTCGACGGGCTCTATCGGTCGATGCGTTCGCTGCTTCAGGGCGATGCGACGCTCGTCTTGGTGGAGCAGGACTTAGGCCGCGCGCTCAGCGTCGCGACCCGGGTCATGTGCATGCTGGAGGGCCGGATCGTCCTTGACGGCCGCGTCGGCGAAGTGACGCGCGAGCAGATCGTCGATGCCTATTTCGGCCTCCGCGGCGGCGCCGGCCGGGACCACGATACGAAGGCGACCGCATGAGCATCGTCAATCTCGTCGCCCAAGGCGCGCTGCTCGGCGGCTATTACGCGCTGCTCGCTTGCGGCCTGTCGCTGATGTTCGGCGTCATGCGCATCATCAACCTCGCGCATGGCGATCTCGCGGTGCTCGGCGCGTTCCTGGTCTTCGTGATCTCGGACTATTTCAACATCTCTCCGTTCCTGGCGCTTGTCGCGGTGCTGCCGATCATGGCCGCCGTCGGATGGCTGATGCAGCGCGGCATGCTGGAGCGCAGCTTGCGTTCGGGCATGCTCGTGCCGCTGCTGGCGACCTTTGGTCTCTCGATCGCGGTCGAAAACCTTCTGTTCGAGGCCTATGGCGCCGATACGCGCTCGCTCGCGCCAATGATCGGCGATCTCGCGTTCGACAGTCTGGAGGTCAGCAACCAATTGAGCATCAGCTATCTCGCCGCGCTGATCTTCGCGCTCGCGGTGGCGTTGCTCGGCGGGCTCTCGCTGTTTCTCAAGCATACCTCGCTTGGCCGCGCGATCCGCGCCACCGCCGAGGACGCGGACACGGCCGAACTCGTGGGCGTCAATTCGCGCTCGGTCTATGCGATCGCCGCGGCCATCGCCGTGGCGACGGCCGGGCTCGCCGGCACGATGCTGGCGATGCGCGCCACATTCGATCCGTATTCCGGGCCGATGCAGCTCATCTTCGCTTTCGAAGCGGTGGTGATCGGCGGCATCGGATCGCTGTGGGGAACGTTGCTCGGCGGGATTGTGCTCGGTCTCGCGCAGTCGATCGGCGCCACATTCGATCCGCGCTGGTTCCTGCTGGCGGGACATCTGACGTTCCTCGCCATCTTGGGCGGGCGTATGTTCAACGAATGGGCGCGCGCGCGCGGCGGCCTTCGCTCGTCCCTGGGGTTCTGGCGATGAGCAATCCCACGAATTTCGTCGTCGAACGTTGGACCCGCGCCTCGGTGGCGTCGGGCGTCGCCGTCGCCATCATCGTTGTCGTGCTCGCGATCACGCCGCTGATCGGCGGCGCGAACGTCGTCGACAAGCTGACGACCTTGTTCGTCTACGTCATTCTGGCGGCGATGTGGAACGCGCTTGCCGGCTACGCCGGTCTGGTCTCGGTCGGCCAGCAGGCGTTCTTCGGCATCGGCGCCTATTTCGCCATTCAACTGTCGGCGCACGGCTTTCCCGCCTATCCCTCGTTGATCGGGGGCGCGGTCGGCGCGGCGCTGTTGGCGATCCCGATTTCCCTGTTCATGCTGAGGCTGCGCGGGGGCGAATTCTCCATCGGGATGTGGGTCCTGGCCGAGGCGCTGCATCTGCTCGTCAACCAGGACCCGCTGATCCAGGGCGAGACCGGAACTTCGATGATCTCGCTCAACGCCTTCTCGCACGCCGAGCGCCTCGCCTACAATTACTGGCTGGCGCTGGGATCGATGCTCGTGCTGCTCGGCGCCATCTTCGTCTTGCTGCGCAGCCCGTTCGGAGCGTCGGTGCAGGCGATACGCGACGACGAAGAAGCGGCGGCGGCGCTCGGGGTCAAGGTTCTCGCGACAAAGCGGACCGTCTTCATCCTCGCCGCCTTCGGTTGCGCTCTAGCTGGCGTGCTTTGGCTCGCGACTTCGGTCACTTTCCAGCCGAAGACCAATTTCGGCGTGCAATGGACCGCCTACATGATCCTGATGGCGCTCGTCGGCGGCCTGGGCACGTTCGAGGGGCCGATTCTTGGCGCGCTGCTCTTCTTCGTCGTGCAGGATCAGTTCGGCGAGAACGGCGTCTGGTACATGGCCGGGTTGGGCAGCGTCGCCATTCTCTTCGCGCTGTTCATGCCGCGCGGCGTGTGGGGCGAAATCGAGGGGCGCTTCGGCATTCGCCTTTTGCCGGTCGGCTATCATTTGAGGCTGCCGGATATTTTCGCTCGCAAACCCGACGACTAGGCCGCGCGGACTGGAGCCATGAACGCCGCAGGTTCGCCGCAACGGCGACCGAAAGACATTGGGGAGATACGCCTATGAGCCTTGTCGATCTCACGGGGAAGGTTGCGCTGGTCACCGGCGCCGCAAGCGGCATCGGCGCGGAAATCGCCCGTCTCTTTGCCGAACACGGCGCCTGCGTGGTTCTCGGCGACGTCGCCGACGAAAAGGGCGCGGCGACCGCCGCCGAAATCAGCGGAGGCGGACGTCGCGCGAGTTACATCCATCACGACGTCACCGAGGAAGCGCAATGGTCCGCCGCCGTCGACCACGCCGTGGCGAAGTTCGGCGGCCTCGACATCCTCGTCAACAACGCGGCGATCGAGGAGGCGGCGCATCTCGTCGATCTCGACATCGCCCGCGCGCGACGTCTGATCGACATCAACGTGAACGGCGTTCTGCTCGGCCACAAATACGCGGCGAAGGCGATGCGGCCGGGCGGCGCGGCGGGGCGCGGCGGCGCGATCGTCAACCTGTCCTCGGTCGCCGGATTGATCGGGACGCCGGGCCTCGGCGCCTACAGCGCCTCGAAAGGGGCGGTGCGTCTCTTGACCAAGGCCGCGGCGGTCGAGTTCGGCGCGCTCGGCTACGGCGTCCGGGTCAATTCGATTCATCCCGGCTACGTCGAAACCGACATGGGCCGGAACCTGATCAGCGAATTCGTCGGGTTCGGCATGCTGCCGAACCAGGCGACCGCGCGCGAAGACATGGCCAAGACCTATCCGCTCGGCCGCACCGGCGTGCCTGCTGACATCGCTCGCGCGGCCTTGTTTCTGGTTTCGAATCTATCGGGTTGGATGACGGGCGCCGAGATCGTCGTCGACGGCGGCATGACGGTCAGCTGAGCCGCCGCACGAGACAGGAAAGGCGGACCGTTCGAATCCTCGCGCGCGGCGCGTCGTTCGAGGCGGCCTGAAGCAACCAAGGGAGCGCGACGTGTCGGACGCGATTGACCTCTCCGCCCGCGAAGCCGTCGCGCACATTCGCGACGGCGCGATGAAGGCCGAGGCCTACGCGGCGCGATTGATCGAGCGGCGCCGCGCCCTCGAGTCGCTCGCCGCCATCGCCTGGATGGACGAAGACCGTCTGCTCGAGGCCGCGCGTCGCGTCGATACGGCTCGCCTGCGCGGCGAGACGCTCGGACCGCTCGGCGGCTTGCCGGTCGTGGTCAAGGACAACATCGACACGGTCGGTTTCCCGACCTCGGCCGGGACCGCCAGCCTGAAGTCGCTGACGCCCAAGGCCGACGCCCCGGTCGCCGCGGCGCTCTGGCGCGCCGGCGCGCTGCTGTTCGCCAAGGCCAACATGCATGAACTGGCGGGCGGCGGGACTTCGTCGAATCCCGCCTTCGGCTTCGCGCGCAATCCGCATGACCCCGCGCGCACGCCCGGCGGCTCCAGCGGCGGAACTGCGGCCGCGTTGGCGGCGCGGATCGTAGCCGCCGGCCTCGGTTCGGACACGGCGGGATCGGTGCGCATTCCCTCGGCCTTTTGCGGCACGGCGGCGCTGCGGCCTTCGATCGCGGGGGCGCGCAAGCTCTATTCGGACGAAGGCGTTGTGCCGCTCGCCGCCGATCTCGACACGATCGGCCCGATGGCGCGCACGATCGCGGACGTGGCGTTCCTGCACGAGGCGATAACCGGCCAATCCATCCCGACGAACGGACTGAAGGGCGTTCGCATCGGCCTTCCGCGCGGCCATCATTGGGAGGCGCTGGACGACGACTTGCGCAAGGTCGCCGAGGCGGCGATGGTGAGATTGCGCGAGGCGGGCGCGATCGTGATCGACGTCGATTTTTCCGCCTTCGCCGCCGCCGCCTGGCCCGTTTTCGAAATCCTGCTGGTCAACGGCTTCAAGAGCGATCTGGCGAACTATCTTGCCCGCCATGCGCCGCAATTCGACGCCTCCGAGGTCATCGACCGCATCGAGAGCCGGGACACCAAGCGCCTGTTCGACATGGCGCGCGACGCTCATTTCGCGCCGGAGGCGATCGCGGCGGCGCGGACGTCCTTGCGCGAAAGCGTTCAAGCGCAATACGCCGAGATCTTCCGCGAGAACGGCCTCGACGCGATCGCCTATCCGACCGAACCGCTGACTGCGCCGCTCATTCCCCCGGGCGGGGATCAATTCGAGGACGAGGTCGTCGTCGGCGGCAAGGCCGTCAACAAAGTCGGGGTGCTGATTCGAAACACCGGCATGACCTGCGCGATCGGCGCGCCCGGCGTCAGCCTGCCCGCCGGACTGACCGACGCGGGCCTGCCCGTGGGGCTGGAACTCGACGGTCGCGCCGGCGGCGACGCGGCTCTGCTCGCGCTCGGCGCAGCGGCGGAGCGGGCCATCGGCCTGCTGCCCCCGCCGACGACGCAAGCGATCCTGCGGGGACTGTGGAAGGTCGACGGCGGACGACGGCCTACCCTCGTCGCACCTATTCGGGGTAATGTCGTCGAGAGAGTGGGAAGAGCTTGATGGTCGCGGTGAGCGGAAGTCGAAAAGGCGTCGTCATCATTTGCAACCTCGATACGCGCGGCGAGGACATCGTTTTCGTCAAGGACTTGATCCGGTCCCGCGGCCATGAGGCGATCCTGGTCGATTTCAGCATGGAAGAGCCGCCGCCGCTGGCCGGCGACGTCACCTGCGAGGAGGTGGCCCTGCGCGGCGGTCTGCCCATCGAGACGGTGCGCCAGTACTACCGCAGCAACCGCGAGGCGGCGACCAACAATCAGATCGCCGGCGTAAGCGCCATCGTCGCCGACCTCCTCAAACAGGGACGCGTGCACGGCGTGATCGGCATCGGCGGAGCGACGTCGACGCTGGTGTCCACCGCCGTCATGCAAAAGCTGCCCTTCGGCATGCCCAAGGTGATGGCGACGCCGATGGCGGGACATCCGCGCTATGTCGAAATCGGCGTCGGCACACGCGACATCACCATGCACAATACCGTGCTCGACATCGTCAAGATGAACCCGCTGCTGAAGGCGCAGATCACCAACGCGGTGGGCGCGATCTGCGGCATGGTCGAAATGACGCAGGGAATCGACTTTCACTTCGACCGCCCCGTGGTCGCGATCTCGTCTTTCGGCTTCGCCGAGATGGCGGCGCAGGCGGCGGTCGGAATGCTGGAGGGCGCCGGCTTCATCCCCGTCGTCTGCCACGCCCAGGGCAAGGGCGACAAAGCGATGGAGGAGATGATCGACGACGGTCTGTTCCAGGGCGTGCTCGATCTCTGCACCGGCGGCGTCCTCGAGCACATCTGCGGCGGCAACCGCGATCCCGGCCCGGATCGGCTGATGGCGGCCGCGCGGCGCGGCATTCCCGCCGTTCTCGCGCCCTGCGGCCTCGACTTTCTCAGCTATGGCGGGCGTCCCGACAAGCTGCAGGCGACCAAGGACCGCGCCCGCTACGTCCAAGACTCGTTTCGCATCCAGGTGCGCAGCGCCGCCGACGAACTGAGGCAGGCGGCCGAGGTCATGGCCGCGCGACTCAATCAGTCGAAAGGGCCTTTCACGTTTCTCGTTCCCTTGCGCGGCTGGTCGTCCATCGACTGCGAAGGTCGGCCGATCCATGACCCCGAGGCCGACGCCGCGTTTGTCGGGAGGCTGCGCGAAAAGCTGGATCGCAAGGACGCGATCAAGGAAGTGGACCTGAATCTCTACACGCCCGAGTTCGCGCGCGTCGCCGTCGATGAATTCGTCCGTCTTCATCGCGAGGCGGCGGGATGACGTCGGCCGCCCTCGCCATCGAAATACCTGCCGCCGCCGCGTCGAACAGTTGGGGCGACGGGGGAGGCGTGTTGGTTCGCACGCGCCTGAGCCCGCCGGTTCGCGCCGCCGGCACGGTCTACCGTCATCGTCTTGACCGCTATGGCGAGGAATTCCGCAGCCGCATGCTGACGGTCGTCAAGGCCCCGGCTGGCTACGGCAAGTCCAGCCTGCTTGGCCAATGGTTCGATCAGTTTCGCCAAAACGACGCCGCCGCCGGATGGCTCAGCCTCGATCCGTCGCCCGACGATCTCATGGGCTTCATACAACATCTCGTCGGCGCGCTGCAGGTCGCGCGCCCCGAATTCGGTCGCCGCCTCGACCTGTTGTTCGGCTCGGCCGCGCGTCCCTCCGTCGCCGGCGTGACGGCGACGGTGATGAACGCCCTCGGGGGTCTGGGCGAGAACGTTTTTCTCTTCATCGACGATTTTCACCTGGCCGTCGACGCCGACGTCGTCGCCGCGGTCAAGGCGATGCTCGAACGGCCGGCGGCGAATGTGCGCGTCATCATCTCATCGCGCCACTCATTGCCGTTCTCGCTTTCGCGTCATCGCGCCAAAGGCGCCGTGGTCGAGATCGACTGCGGCCAGCTTCGCTTCGACAATCAGGAAGCGGCCGAGTTTCTGCGCGCGGCCGGGCATGGCGATCTCTCGCTGACCGAGATCGATACGCTCGTCTCGCGAACCGAGGGCTGGCCGGCCGGCATCCAGCTCGCGGCGATCCTGCTCGCGCAAGATCCTGACCGCAACGCCCTCTTTTCGCTCCTCGCCGGGCGGCATCGCCATCTCTCGGAATATCTGACCGACGACGTGATCGACCGCCTGCCCGCGGCGACCGTCGAGTTTCTTTCGAAGACATCGATTCTTTCGCGGCTTTGCCCGGATCTGTGCGACGCGGTGACAGGCCTGACCGACGCGCGCGCGCAACTCGACGAACTGGAGCGCCAGAGCCTGTTCCTCAGCTCGCTGGACGCGGAACGCACCTGGTATCGCTATCATCATTTGTTCGCCAGCGTGTTGCATCGACGCCTGTCGGAACAGCAGCCTTCGCAGGCGCCGCTGCTGCATCGCCGCGCCAGCGAGTGGTTCTCGCGCAATGGATTGGTCGACGAAGCTTTCGGCCACGCCATCGAAGCGGGCGACATGGACCGCGCCGCCGCGATCCTCGACGAGGCGTGCGATCGGCTGCTCTACAATGGACGCCTGTCGACGGTCTTGCGCTGGGCGGAGCGGTTGCCGCCCGCTTCGTTGCGGCCCTACCCCCGCGTCCGCCTGCAAGCGGCCTTTTCTTTGATTTTAGCATGGCGATTCAGCGCCGCCGCGCGGATCATCGCCGAGGTCGAAGCGGACCTGGCCGCCAGCGACGCGCGCGTCAAGGGAGACGGAGGGTCGGAGACGCAGCCGCATCACGACGGCGGTCTCGATATCCGCCACATCGTCTTACATCGCAAGTTGATGCTCTACCATCTCATGGACGACACGCCGAACACCGAGCGCCTCATCAACGACGCGATCAACGATTTTCCCGACATCGATCCCTACCTGCGCGGCAACCTCGAAACTTGTCTGATCTATGCCCGGCGCGAGAAATATCGGCTCAACAACGTCGAGCGCATGGACGTGCACGCGCGCGACTACTACGAAAAGGCGGGGAGCCTGTTCGTCACTGTTTGGCACGAGGCGGTGCTGGGGCCGACCTACTACCTCAGCGGCGACGTCCAGATGGCGCAGCGATCGCTCGAAACGGCCATGCGCACGGCCGAGAGGATCGACGGCGAAATCTCGCCGCTGGTCGCCATGCCCGCGCTGCTGCTGGCGGACATCCACTACGAGCGCAACGAATGCGCGCGGGCGGCGGAATTGATCCGAACCTATGGGTCCGAGGCCGAGAAGCAAGGCTTCGTCGATCATCTGGTCGCCTATTATGTCACGCGCGCGCGCCTGGCGCTTTCGCAGCACGACGAGGACGCGGCGAGCGCGGCCATTCGCGAAGGACACCTGTCGGCCGCGCGCCACGGTTTCGCGCGCCTGGAAAACTTCGTGCTGCACGAGGAGATGCGGCGAGCGATCGCCGACGCCGACCTCGACGCCGTGCGGCGGCTCAGGGAAGGCCTGGCTCAGGGAGACCTCGATCGGGCGCTCACTCCGGGGCCGCACACCACCACGCGCGACGAGCCCTTGGCGATCGCCTGGAGCCGGGCCAATTGCACGCTCGGCGAATTCGCGGAGGCGACGCGCGTGCTGCGGCGCTGGATCGCCTTCACGTGCAGTCGCGGCGCTCTGAAATCGGAGGTGCGGCTGCTGATCGTTCTGGCGATCGCGCTCGCCCACGATCGACGCGAGGGCGAAGCGCTGCGCTGTCTACGCGAAGCGGTGAAGAAGGCGGCGCGGCCGCGTTTCATCCGCAGCTTCATCGACGAAGGCCAGATCGTCGAGGCCTTGCTGGTCAAGTTGTTCGCGGGCGCCGACGCGGTGCTCGGCCCGACCACGGCGTTCGGGCTCGAACTCATCCGCATCTTCGCGGCTGATGACGGCGGAACCGACGAGGAGCCGATTTCGCTCAACGCGCCTTCGCCCGCGAACGATATGACGCTGCCGGAGTCGCTGAACGCGCGCGAGACCGAGGTCGTCAAGCTGGTTTCGCTCGGTCTTTCCAATCGCGAGATCGGCGGTCGTCTCGGCCTCACCGAAGGTTCGGTCAAATGGTACTTGCAAGGCATCTTCACCAAGCTGAACGTACGCCGGCGGTCCGTCGCCGTGCTCAAGGCGCGCAAATTCGGACTCGTCTGAACGTGCCGCCCTGCGACGCATTCAAGTCATAACGTCAGGGATCAAGCCGTCATGAGGGCATACGAGATCAGGGAAGCCGTGGGCGTCGAGGGCGTCGTTCTCAATGCGGAGCGGCCGACGCCGGAAGCCGGCTGCGGCGAGATCAGGATTCGCGTCCGCGCCGCCTCGCTCAACTATCGCGACTTGATGGTGGCCAAGGGCGCCTACCGCGGCGGATCGAAGCCATCGGTAATCCCGCTCTCCGACGGCGCGGGCGAGGTCGTCGCCGTTGGGCCCGACGCGTCGCGGTTCAAGGTCGGCGATCGGGTCGCCGGCGCCTTCTTTCCCGACTGGACGGCCGGCGGGATCGCCGCCGAGCGCGTGGCGCGCGCGCTCGGCGGCTCGTCCGACGGCATGCTGGCCGAATATGTCGTCCTCCCCGAGACGGGCGCGATCGCCTTTCCCGAACACCTGAGTTTCGAGGAGGCGGCCACGCTTCCCTGCGCCGGTCTGACGGCTTGGAACGCCGTGGTCGAGACGGCGGGGATAAAGGCCGGCGAGACCGTGCTGCTGCTGGGCACGGGCGGCGTGTCGTTGTTCGCGTTGCAGTTCGCCAAGCTGCACGGCGCGCGCGTTCTCGTGACCTCCAGCAGCGACGCGAAGCTCGCGCGCGCCCGGGAACTCGGCGCCGAGGAGACCATCAACTATCGGGAGACGCCGGATTGGGACAAGCGGGTCGCCGACCTCACCGGCGGACGCGGCGTCGATCTGGTCGTCGAAGTCGGCGGCCCCGGCACGTTGGAGCGTTCGATTCGATCGACGCGCATCGGCGGGACGGTCGCGATGATCGGCGTCGTTTCCGGCCCAGGGCAGATCGATCCACGTCAGCTGATCTCCAGGGCGGTTCGGCTTCAGGGCCTCTTCGTCGGCTCGCGGGACATGTTCGCCGCGATGAACGCCGCGGTCGCCGCGAGCCGGCTCAGGCCCGTGATCGATAGCGTCTTTCCCTTCGAGAGGGCGCGCGACGCTTACGCGCATCTGCAATCGGGGAGCCATTTCGGCAAGGTCGTCGTCGCCGTGTGAGGCCCGCATCCTTCCCGAGCGGAACCGCGTCGACCTACCCTTGGATAGGTTTTCGCGGAGCGGGGCGGGGCTATCGATGTCCAAGGAGGACGCCGTGAGCGTCCCGTCAAATTCTTTCGTCGGCTTTGGTGCGCCATGATCCATGAAGGTGAGCTGCTTTGGACCCCCAGCGCCGATTGGATCGCCAACGCCAACATCACGAAATACAGTCGATGGCTCGGCGAGCGGCGCGGCTTGTCGTTCCCCGACTATGACTCGCTCTGGCGATGGTCGGTGACGGAAACCGAGGCGTTCTGGGGCTCGCTCTGGGACTATTTCGACATCAAGTCGTCGGCGCCCTACGAGCGCGTCCTCGCGTTCAGCAAGATGCCCGGCGCGAAATGGTTTCCCGGCGCCCGGCTCAACTACGCCGAACACGTCCTGCGGCGCGAGAAGGCCGGCGCCGACGCCGTGCTGTTCGTCTCCGAAGACGCGGAGCCGGTCGGGGTTCGCTGGGAGGATTTCGCCAGCGAGGCGCGCATCTTGGCGACGCAGTTGCGCGCGCTCGGCGTCAAGCCGGGCGATCGCGTCGCCGCCTATGCCCCGAACATTCCGCAGACCATGATCGCGATGCTCGCGACCACGGCGATCGGCGCGATCTGGGCGAGTTGCTCGCCCGACTTCGGGTCCCGCGGCGTGCTCGATCGCCTCGCCCAGTTGCAGCCCAAGGTCCTCTTCTGCGTCGGCGGCTATCGCTATGGCGGCAAGACTTTCGATCGACGCGACGAGTTGCGCGACATCGTCGCCGGGCTGAACAGCCTCGAACTCGTCGTCGAGATATCGCATGTCGCCTCGCCCGGTCGGCTCGATGTCGGCGTCGAAACGCGGTCCTGGGAGAGCCTGATCGATCATCCGTCCGTGTCGGCGAACGCGTTCTCGTTCGAGCAGGTCGCGTTCGATCATCCGCTCTGGATCTTGTTTTCGTCGGGCACCACCGGATTGCCGAAACCGATCGTGCACGGCCACGGCGGCATCCTCATCGAGGTCCTCAAGAACCTCCACTTCCATATGGACATCCATGCGGGAGAACGCGCGTTCTTCTATACGACCACGGGCTGGATGATGTGGAACGTCGTCGCCAGCATGCTGATGACCGGCGCCTGCCCGGTTCTCTACGACGGCAATCCCGCCTACCCGGAATTCGATACGCTCTGGCGCATGGCCGATCGTTGCGAGGTCAGCTTCTTCGGCGCGAGTCCGAGTTATGTCGACATCATGCGCAAGGCGGGCGTCGTCCCCAAAGAAAAATACGCGCTTTCGCGCCTGCGCGCGATCATGCCGGCGGGCTCGCCGGTTTCGGCCGAGTGCGCGGCGTGGTTCTATAGCGACGTCAAGTCCGACTTGTGGGTGGCGACCGGCAGCGGCGGCACCGACGTCTGTTCGGGCCTCGTCGGCGGCGTGCCGACGCTGCCGGTCTACGCCGGCGAAATTCAGGCCCGCCAGCTCGGCGTCGCCGCCGAGGCGTTCGACGAGAACGGCGCGAGCGTCATCGACGAGATTGGCGAACTCGTGATCACCAAGCCCTTGCCCTCGATGCCGGTCTTTTTCTGGGGAGACGAGTCGGGCGAACGCTATCGCGAGGCCTATTTCGACATGTTCCCCGGCGTCTGGCGACACGGCGATCTCTTGCGCATCAACGCGCGCGGCGGCTGTTTCGTGCTCGGCCGGTCGGACGCGACGCTCAATCGGCACGGAATCCGCATCGGCACGGCGGAGATCTATCGCACGCTCGACGCCATCGACGCGATCGCCGACAGCCTCATCGTCAACTTGGACCTGCCGGGCGGCCATTTCTTCATGCCGTTGTTCGTCAAGCTCAAGCCGGGCGTCGAACTCGACGAGGCGTTGCGGAAGCGGATCGTCGACACGTTGCGTCGCGCCTATTCACCCCGTCACATCCCCGATCGCATCATCGCGGTCGCGGAAATACCTTACACGCTCACCGGCAAGAAGATGGAAGTGCCCGTGCGTCGCATCTTGATGGGCGCCTCGCCCGACGCGGTGCTCAACCGCAACGCCATGGCCAATCCGAAGACGCTCGACGCCTTCGTCGCCTACGCGGCGAACCAGCACGACTATTCGCTCTAACCGGCGACGCGCTCCGCGAGCGGAGCGGCCATCGACGATCGAAGTCGCCGGCAGGGCGATGAAAGCAAAAGGGAGGGGGAGCCATGAGCGCGCGAAAGATTTTCAACGTCGAGGGCAAGGTCGCTTTTGTCACGGGCGCCGCCAGCGGGCTTGGACGCGCCATGGCCGAGGCGATGGCCGAGGGCGGCGCGAAGGTCGCCTGCTTCGATCTCGATCCCCACGGCCTCGCCGAGACGGCCGCCATACTCGAGCGATCGGGCGCCGAAGTTCGCCTGTTCACCGGCGACGTCAGCGACGAGGCGGCGGTGAACGCGGCGTTCGCCGAAGTCGGCAAAAGCTTCGGAGGCCTGGACATTCTCTTCAACAACGCGGGGATAGGCGATCCCGAGCCCGGCCTGCTGCACGAATACAGCACCGAAAATTGGAACAAGGTTGTCGCGATCAACCTGCAGGGCGCCTTCTATTGCGCCCGCGCCGCATTGCGCCTGATGGTTCCGCGCGGTCGCGGCAAAATCATCAATACCGCTTCGATTTGGGGGCTGGCGGGTTCCTCGAGCGTCTTTCCGTTGCCCGCCTACAACGCGACCAAGGGCGCCCTCGTCAATCTCACCCGCGAGCTGGCGCTGCAATATGCGGACAAGAACATCCAGGTCAACGCGATCTGCCCCGGCTTCTTCCGCACGAAGCTCGGCCCCTATGACGACCCGGAATTCGTCGCGGCGATCACCAATTTCACGCCGATGAAGCGGATCGCCGAACCGGAGGAGATCAAGGGCACGGCGCTCTACCTCGCCTCGTCGGCGTCGGACTTCGTCACGGGAACGACCCTGGTTATCGACGGCGGGTGCATGGCGAAGTGACGGAACGTCGGTCGCGCGCGCGCTTGGCGGAGCGAGCGGCTATGCGCAAGACCTATCCTTAAGCCGCGGCGAGCCCCAGGCGCCGCTCGGCTTCGGCGAACGAGGCGCCCGGTCGGGTGATGTCGAACCAGACAGCGTCGAGCCCAGTTCGGCGCGCGCCCTCGACATTGCGCATTTGGTCGTCGACAAACACGACGTTTTCAGGGGTGACGCCCAGGGCTTCACAGCCCAGCGCATAGGCGCGCGGGTTCGGCTTGAGGATGCGCGTGTGGGTCGCATCGACGAGCGAATCCATCACGCGCAGGATTTCGAGCGCCTCCATCTCTTCGCGCCCGTGGAACAACTCGAGTTCGTTGGAGAGAACGCCGACCCGCAGTCCAGCGCCTTTGGCGCGGCGCACCGTCGCAACCGCCTCCGGGCGAACATGAGCATTGGGGTCGTCGCCCGCCGTGCGGCGAATCAGCGTCGGCATGTCCCAATCCTCGCCGATCAAGCGGCCGACCTCCGCCGCGCGGCGCGCCCAATAGTCGCGCTCGCTGATCTTGCCCGCAATCATGTCGGCCCACAGCCGGTCGCCCGTGGGATCGAACGGGCCGCGCCAAGTCAGCGATCCCGGCGCGAGGCCAAGTTTCGCCTCGGAGATGGCGTGGCGCTCGAACAAAGTGACCGAGATCACACCGCCAAAATCGAGAAGCAGGCCCTTGGGCGCAGGCGCTTGGTTAGCGTCGGTCATTCCCCTGGTCTCTCCAATTCATGCGCAATGGCGCCTACGCGCGCATCGCTGAGTTGTCGCGAGGCGCCTGGCGCGTCCGGAACGCCTCACGCCTTGGGGCCGAGGCCCAGCGCGCGGATCGCGTTCTGCTTGAGGATGAGGTCGTGCACCTCCGGCTTGAACGCCGCTTTCTTGAAATCCGCGATCCAACGGTCCGGCGAGATCAGCGGGAAGTCAGACCCGAACAGCATCTTCTCCTTCAACTGCGTGTTGGCGTATTGCACGAGCTGGGGCGGAAAATATTTGGGCATCCAGCCGGAGAGGTCGATGTAGACGTTCGACTTGTGCAACGCGATCGAGAGCGCCTCGTCGGTCCAGGGCCAGGACGGATGCGCCATGATGATCGTCATGTCGGGAAAATCGCAGGCGACGTCGTCGATGTGGATCGGCTGCGAATATTTCAGGCGCAATCCGCCGCCGCCGCGCATTCCCGTGCCCATGCCGGAATGGCCGGTGTGAAAGATCGCGGGCAGCTTGTGCTCGGCGATCACCTCATAGAGCTTGTACGCTTGGCGATCATTGGGGAAGAAGCCCTGGCAGGTCGGATGGAATTTGAACCCCTTGACGATGCCGCCCTCGATCAGATCGCGCGCCTCGCGCACGCCCATCATGCCCTTATGCGGATCGATGCTGGCGAACGCGATCATGATGTCGGCATTGTCGCGCGCCGCGTCGACCACCTCGGCGTTGGGAATGCGGCGGCTGCCGATCTGGAATTCCGAATCGACCGTGAACATCACCAGGCCGATCTTGCGCTCGCGATAATAGCTCAGGGTCTCGGCGATCGTCGGACGTTTGCCCACCTTGAAATATTTGCTCGCCGCCGCCTCGAAGGGCTCCCACATCGCATCCACGGGCTGCCGACACGACACTTCGGCGTGGGTGTGCACGTCGATGGCGACGATATCCGCAATGTTCATTTCCAATGCTCCTCAAAAGCGCTTCGGGTCGACTCCGATCAAACAGCTAGATAACAAGGCAAGGCGCTTGAAGCGAGGCGAGATGGCGGAATCGAACCGCTTCACAGTGATCATATTCGAAGCCGATACACATTCGTAAGAGGCGACGGAGCCGCACGCCCGTGTCAACCGCCGCCCGGCTCGGCGCCCGCGCGCTTCAGTCGCGCCACGGCGTTGTCGAGCGCGCCGAGGAAATTCGAGCGGTCGCCAGCGCCATGCCGATCGAGCTTTCGCCAAAACGCTTGCCGCCGGGCGCAAGGCTTTTGGACGACAATGAGTATTTGATTTATAAGGATAATTATCCCTAGAGGGTCGCCCTGGTGGGCCGGGCAGGACTCGAACCTGCAACCAGACCGTTATGAGCGGGTCTCTGAACAGCTAACACACTGACTTATCATGATTTTGATTGAGGTGCGAACAGTCAATCTCGACGATTTTCGTTCATTTCGAGAGCGTATCTGTCGAGAAGCTGTCGAGGCTCCGGCCGAACGTGTATGAGACCTTGGTGCGGTCGTCCGAACCGGGGGCACGCCCTCGCTTTCCCCGCTGCTCGACCGCTAACAGACCCCTCTTTTTCGCCCTCGGCGTGGTGAAAGGTCAAGGAATTTGTTCATCTCGTCTTCTTACACTCAGCGCCGGAAAAACGAGGTGGACTGTGAAATCGGTTACGGGCCAGCGGCTCAAAATCATCGTCAAATTGGTTGAGAGCGAGATCGTAGCGAACGCCTACGAGCGGGGCGGCTACAACTGGGCGGCCGTGTCAATGGCAGAATGGGCCGAGCGCACGGGGTGGTCCGAGAAGACCGTAAGAAACTACTTAGACCGTCCGCCCTTTTATTCGGAGAAGGCGTTCATTAACGACGTGCGGGTGAAGATCGTCCGCGTGCTCAGCCCTGGCGAAGAGGCGAGGAAGACGCCCCAGCGGGTCGCCAACGAAATGCGCAAGGCGTGGGCGAACCGCAGGATCGACCATGCCGCCATCGCCGCGGCGGCAGAAGCCGGGACGCCTTGGAAGATCGACGACTTGATCGAGGATGGCAAGGTCAAGGTGTCGAAAACGGAGCACGGCTGCTTGGTCGGCTTGGCCGAGCTGTGGCCATACGGCCATCAGATGGCGATCCTCAAGTGGGTCCTCGAAGATTGGACGGGGTTCATCGTCTTGGCGAAGATGGCGGCGGCAGCGGCGCAGGACGCCGAGACGGACGACCCCGACCTTCCGGTCCAGGACACGAAATTCTTCAATCATCCGACCTTGCCGGTCGTCAGGAAATTCTGGAAGGCGGCTGTGGAACTGTATGTCGCCAAGGTACAAGGCTCGGCAGAGGGTAAGAAATTCGGCATCCTAGCGGCGTAAGCGCAAGGGCGTGCGAAGCTAATTGCACAACTTACCGTTTCATCTAGACCACTGCTATAACGGGATCATACCCATTATCTCCATTCATTACAGGGGTCTAGAGAGGAAACGGTAAATGGAGATCATGGGGTGTCCCCGCTGCGCTCCGCTTGCGGGCTCACCCGTCAACATCTTTCCCGATGCGGAAGGAACGGACGAAAAGAGCGAATGAAGACGCAGTGGAGAGGAAACGGTAGGTAGTGCAATTAGCTTCACTTGATCAATCCGGTGGTCACTTGGCGTGAGAGGAAACGGTCAGGACTGAAATGAAGATCGCTCGACCCGCCGCGTAGCCCCGCCCGCGCCGGCTGCCGCGCCCGCCCTTACGCCCGTCGGCGAGGCGCGCGACACCGTCGTTAGCAACCTTGCTGTGCCAGACACTTGGCGCTCGACCTGTTTGGCTCGACGGCCTTGCGCTCGGGCTTCACCATCAGCCACGGGTGTGCTACCCGCGTCCCGGCCGTCGGTCCTAAACTCCGCGAAGTTGTGTCGCGACTGGCGCATGAATTAGACGCAGCTCCCAGGCATCGACGCTAGGCCACCCTGCCCGCCGTGCAGACCCCTATGAACAGGTCGCCGCTGGTGTGGCCGGCCTAACATATGAACTTCGTGCCCACGGCGCTCTCTGTTGATCTAAACGGCATGTGGCGATCCGGGTCACCCGCCCGTTGACGCGCCGGGTGCTGCCATCGACGAAGGGCGCGGGCCTCGTTGAAAACGATACGTCCGCCTGCGGATTATCGGCAGGTCGGGTTAATCGGGGAGGCAGCCTCACGGTGACTGCAATCAATTGCACGATGGCTGGCAATGCGCCGGGCGCTGGAGGACCCCGGTGCGATTTTGTACGGACTGGCCGGCTACGCCGGAGGAGATGAAGATAGCGTCGCCCACGGCCTGGAAGTGAGAGCTGGGGTCGGCATAGTGCAATCAACTTCACTGACTAGTAAGGCGACGTAAACGGCCTCATGGTTAACCTCCCCGAGTTCGAGGAGGTGGAAATGCCAATGAAGCAAGCGTCGGCGGCGCTGAAGAAGGTCAATCAGCTCGCCGACACGCCGAGGGCGAACCGGATCGAACTGGCCGTAGCGCTCGCCGAGTTGGAAGACGCCAAGCCCGGTAGCGTCGCCGACCTGGTCAAGATCAGGCACCGCCAGAGGCGAGCGTTGTATGGCCTGTTCAGGGTAGGCCGCTGGCTCCAGCAGGTCGACTTGCCCATGTCGCAGTGCGTGAGCGTCGGGGCGACCAAGCTGGAAGTCTTGGCCAAGCACTGCGACAATCGTCCGGGCAAGAAGCCCACCCGCTCGGAGGTCACCCTCGCCGAGAAGTACACCGCCGCCGAGCTGCCGGCGATCCTCAAGGTGGGTCCGCACGTCAAGACCCCGGTGAAGGGTCACTGCATCATGCTCCGGCTGACCCCGAGCCAGTATCCGATCTTCGAGGCCGCCCTGAAGAAGCACGGCGCGACCAAGCCCGAGAAGGGCAACGGCCTCGTCGGCAAGGAAGCGGCCATCATGGCGATCATTCGGAAGGCCCAAGCCGCCGGATAGCGCCGCACAGGATGCAGCCGCGCAACGTCGGTTGGGGCAAGTCGTCGCGGCATCTATTGCAATCAATTGCACTAGATGATCACGGCCCGTCTGATACTGGTCATCCCGATACGCCGATCGAACGTGTCGCCGGCGGGGACAACCGCTGTGTCTCAGGGCATTTAGGGAGAGGAAAAGAGACAGTCGAATGTCTCCCGTCCAGGACTCTCTTCGCAGGTGCGCGAGAGCTGGCGAACGAGGCAAAGCGACAGATTTCTCCGCCGGGACCCGATGAAGCCGAGAGCGAGAGCCCACACAGCCGGGAAGCTGGATCGGTGTGACGGCGGTAGGGCACCGTCGCAGGGTCGCATACTCCGTCCCTCCGTCCATGACGATCGGCCGTGTACCCGGGTACACGCGGCAAGCACGGCGATCGGCATGGCGGCGATCCATCGAGGGCGCAAGGTCCCTGTTCCCGCCAGCCTGTCGCCGCGCGCGATCCGAGGGCCACGCCCTCTTCAGCCCTCGGGGGACAACGAAATCACGGTGGTCGGCGCGATGGACGCCGCGACACAGATGCGTCGACCGGTTGTCGAAACGCGGGTCTAGTGCAATTGATTGCAACACTGCCGCGCCCCAAACCGACCAACGCCGCCGGCTCGGCGCTCAACATCCTTCACACCACGACCGACAGGGCCGTCACAAGGCCGTGTAGCGCCGTTGCGGTGGGCCTGGGGCAAATCAACCCCCGGCCGACGCGCCACCGATCGTGCGCCTCGCAGAACGCCGCACAGCGTGGCGGCACGAGCGGCAACGGCCGGGCATGCGTGATCGCCGCCGATCCGCACTTGTGATACGACCTCCGACATGAAGCCTCCTGCCTTCTCCGTGCTGACCATCTGCGGCTTGGACGAACTCGACTACCACAGCGCCCGAGGCGTCAGCCATGTTCTGTCCATTCTCGACCCGGAATGGCCGGAGCCGGCGGCGTTCTTGGCCTTCGATCCGCACTTACGCACCACGCTGTATTTTCACGATGCGATTGAGCCCGCCCCCGAGATCGTGTTGCCGCAGAAGGCGGACGTCGAGGCCGTCCTGGCTTTCGGCCGCGATGCGGGCGACGACCTTCGCCATCTGCTCATCCACTGCCACGCGGGTATCTCGCGCTCCACGGCAGCCATGGCGATGATATTGGCGCAGGCTTTCCCGCACGAGAACGAGGACGCGATTGTCGATCGCCTAATGCGGATCAGACCACAGTCGTGGCCCAACTCCCGGATGATCGGGTTCGCCGATGAGCTTCTCGGTCGCGACGGCCGGCTGAGCGCAGCGGTGAGCAGAATTTACGCCCGGCACTTGGCCACCCGCCCTGAACTCGCGGCGACTATGCGCCGACTGGACCGCGCGAAAGAGGTTGAACTCGGTCTCGCAGGGAAAGATTGAATTGACGCGGACTTTAGCATCCGACATGGGCCGGGGATCGCCGGCACCGTCTTGACGTCGCGTTGGCGACATAAACAATTCGTACCCAAATCTGCCCGCGAAACGTAACAGAGAGCACGCATGACAACGTCCACGAACTCGCGCGGTCTCGTCCTCGTCACTGGAGGGTCCGGTTACATCGCCGGATACTGCATCGCTCAGCTGCTCAGCGACGGATGGCGCGTTCGCACGACGGTGAGGAGCCTCGCGCGGGCCGAAGAGGTGCGCGCGACCATCGGCAAGATTGCGTCGGATGCCGCAAAGATCGAATTTGTATCGGCCGATCTCAATTCGGACAGAGGATGGGCGGACGCAGTCGCTGTTACGGATTATGTCCTCCACGTCGCGTCCCCCGTTCCGACAGTCGACCCGAAGAGCGACGATGAATTGGTTCGACCGGCACGCGACGGGACGCTTCGGGTGCTGAAGGCGTCGCGCGACGCTGGCGTGAAGCGGGTCGTAATGACCTCCTCCATGGCCGCGATTGCCTATGGCCGAGGCGAGCGCGCGGAGCCGTTCACGGAGGCCGACTGGACGGACGAGACCAACCGCAACGATACTTCGGCCTATGAGCGATCCAAGACGATCGCCGAGCGCGCCGCGTGGGCCTGGCACAAAGCCGAAGGCGGGGCGCTCGAACTGGTCACGGTCAATCCCGCCCTGGTCCTGGGGCCGGTGCTTGGATCGGATTTCTCCGCCTCGCTTGAGGCGATAAAGAAGCTGTTGGACGGTTCGGTGCCCGCTTTGCCGCGGTTCGGCTTTTCGCTGGTCGACGTTCGTGACATCGCGCAATTGCACTTGTTGGCGATGACGGCTCCCGCGGCGGCCGGCCAGCGGTTCCTCGGGTCCACCGACTGCGCATTCCACGGATGCTGAGCGCCCGTTCCACGGGATCGTGAGCAGCCATTCCACCGCATCATGAGCGCGCGTTCCACGCGATCGTGAGCGCCGGGCGCGTCGCCGACGGCGACATTGATTCATGCCTTGGGCGCGCCGTCAAGGACGCGCTTTTTGGCTGCAAGCTTTCGCATGCTTTCTCCTGTCATCGGGAGCCTGTG
>JBEKGN010000032.1:0-54620 GCA_050012775.1 Roseiarcus sp. | reverse complement strand
CGAAGGCTCGCCAAGGATTGGGAGTGCCTCAATCGCAAGGCGCTCGCCTTTCTCAAGCTCGCTTCTATCCGCCTCATGACGCGAAAACTATGCAATGCAAGATGATGTTCCCGGACAGACTCTAAGATCGCCGATCGCGGCGAGCATCGCCGCGCGCCAGACCTGTGGGTCCTGCTCGGACCACAGCGCGCGCGGATGGTCCGGCCGATAGGCGCGCGCGGCGGAGGCGAGGACAATCTCGTCCGCGTCGACCAACACGGCCTTCAGCGCCGAAGTGCCGCAATCGATGCCGAGCATGACCATCGCGCGAATGTCGCGGAAAATACGCGCCGCGACAAGCGCCCGCCCGCACGAGCGGCGGCCGTCCGTCTAGTCGCGTCAGCATTCTCCACGCGAAGCGCAAATCGCCCACGCCGGCGGGGTTTCGTCGGGCAGAGCGTCCGCTCCGGCCGCCTCGCCGCGCAGACCCCGGTCGAGAATATAGCGCAGCCCCGACAGAATGGGTTGATCGGCGCCGCGCGTCGCCTCGTTGACCCCTTCCCATTCCTCGTCGTCGGCCTTGATCGCGAAAGCGCGAACGAGCCGGGCCGCCAAGACGCCGCTGGGCAGATCGCGCCGCGAGGCGCTGTCGGCGAAGCGTTGGGCGAATTCGCCACCGATAGAGGCCAATGCGGCGCGAGCCACATGAGCGTTGGAACAGGTGCGAACGATCTCACGCAAGGTCGTCACGGGCTCCTCCTCTCATTCCTCATCCCCTGAGGGAACGTCTAACGGGCGATCGCGTCGAAGATATGGCGGTCGCGGAGAAGGAGGTCGGAGGCGCCGAGAGTCGGCGAAAAAACGCGGCGCCGTCGAGGCGCCGCGCCGATGCTTTGAGACGCGAGCGAGAGGTAAGTCTCGCCGAGCGCCCTGTTACTTGATCCCAGCCTTGTCGGTCACGACGTAGGTGAAGGCGCCGACGGGCTCCTTGGAAATGACCGGGTCGGAGCCGCCGGTGAGCAGCGTCGCGACCGTGCGGTCGTAGTCGGCCTTGTCGAGCCGGCCGTCCGAGCCGGTCGTCAGCTTGTTGATTTCGCTCATCATCTGCGTTTGGTGATGTTCGGTCTGGGCGCCGGTCGAATCGTTGTCGAGCACGATCTTGACCGCGTCGCCGGTATTGGCGCGCGCGTAGGCCCAGCCCTTCATCGAGGCTCTGACGAAACGCGCCATCTTGTCGGTGAAGGCGGGATCCTTCAGCTTGTCTTCCATCGCATAGAGGCCGTCTTCGAGAGTGGCGACGCCCTGATCCTCGTATTTGAACACGACGAGCTGCTCGGGCTTGTAGCCCGCGTCGATGACCTGCCAATATTCGTTATAGGTCATCGTCGAGATGCAATCGGCCTGCTTCTGGATCAACGGATCGACGTTGAAGCCCTGCTTGAGCACCTTGACGCCGCCCGGCGAGCCATCGGTCTTGAGGCCGAGCTTGCCCATCCAGTTCAGGAACGGGTACTCGTTGCCATAGAACCACACGCCGAGCGTCCGGTTCTTGAGGTCGGCCGGGGTCTTGATGCCCGTCGAGGCTAGGCACGTCAGCTCCAGGCCCGAGTGCTTGAAGGGCTGGGCGATATTGACCATCGCCGCGCCCTTCTCGCGCGCCGCCAGGGCCGCGGGCATCCAGTCGACGACGACGTCGGCGCCGCCGCCGGCGAGCACCTGCTCCGGCGCGACGTCCGGCCCGCCGGGCTTGATCGTCACGTCGAGCCCTTCTTCCTTATAGAAGCCCTTGTCCTTGGCGACGTAATAGCCGGCGAACTGCGCCTGGGTGACCCATTTGAGCTGCAGAGTCACCTTATCGGCCGCTTGCGCGACCCCCGCGGCGAGAATCGCCGCCGCGCTCACCAGTGCGAAAACAGATTTATTCATCGAACCACCTCCACTGCTGCAAGAACCCTGCAACTCCTTGGGAACGGTCGCGAACGCCCGCGCCCCGCGCGAAGCCGCTTAATTTTCCCTCGCGCGATAGGATGCGTGCCAGAACGTCGCGCGGCGCTCGATCAGCGCGACGATGGCGTAGAACGACGAGCCGGCGACCGCCGCCACGACGATCGTGGCCCAAACCATGTCGATGCTCAAATGGCCGACCTCGGTGCTGATGCGAAAGCCCATGCCGACCGTCGGCGTGCCAAAAAATTCGGCGACGATGGCGCCGATCATCGCCAGCGTCGTGTTGATCTTGAGCGCGTTGAAGACGAACGGCGCCGCGGCGGGCAGGCGCAGCTTGCGCAGCGTCTGAAAATAATCCGCCGCGTAGGTCTTCATGAGATCGCGCTCCATCGCGCCCGCGCTGGAGAGGCCCGCCGTCGCGTTCACCAGCATGGGGAAGAACGTCATCACCACGACCACCGCGGCCTTGGATTGCCAGTCGAAACCGAACCACATCACCATGATCGGGGCGATGCCGACGATCGGCAAGGCCGAAACGAGATTGCCGAGCGGCAGCAATCCGCGCTGCAGGAACGGCGAGCGGTCGATCAGAATCGCCACCGCCAGCCCCGAGGCGCAGCCCAGCGCATAACCGGCCAGAACCCCTTGAATGGTCTGCACGAAATCCGCGGCGAGGGTCGGCACGGAGGTGACGAGTCGCAGGAAAATCGCCGAAGGCGCGGGAAGAATGATCGAGGGCACGCCGAGCAGGCGCACGCCGGCCTCCCACAAGGCCAGGACGGCGAGGCCGAACGCCAGCGGCGGGGCGAGATCGGCGGCGCGCGCGTTCATGGCGTGAACGCCATGCGACGCAGCGTGATCCGCGAGGCCAGCCCGATGAGGCCGATGAGCGCCGCCGAAAGCGCGGCCGCGGTGAAGAGCGCGGCCCAGATCTGTACGGTTTGGCCATAATAGGAGCCGGCCAGAAGCCGCGCTCCCAGACCGCCGTCCTCGCTCTTGGTGACCTCGGCGACCACCGCCCCGACGAGGGCCGCCGCCGCGCCGATTTTCATGCTGGCGAAAAAGAACGGAGCGCTCGCCGGAGCGCGCAATTTCGCGAATGTCTGCGCCGACGTCGCGGAATAGGTGCGCATGAGATCGAGTTGCAGCGGATCGGGCGAGCGCAGGCCTTTGACCATGCCGACGGTGACGGGGAAAAACGAGAGATAGGCGGCGATCACCGCCTTGGGCGCGAGCCCCGTGATGTCGAACTGATTGAGGATCACCACGATCATCGGCGCCAGCGCGATGATCGGCACGGTCTGCGAGGCGACGACCCACGGCATCATCGATCGCTCGAGGCTGCGTAACGAGATGACGAGGATCGCGAGGCCGATGCCGAGCGAAGCGCCGAAGAAAAAGCCGATCAGCGTCTCCTGCAACGTGATCCAGGCGTGATAGACGAGGCCGCGCTTCGAGGTCGGCGAGGTCTCGAATACGAGTCTGTTGAATTCGGCGACGATCTGATGCGGCGCGGGGAGTTTCGGGCGCTCCATGTTGAGCGAAGCGGCGACGAGCTCGGCGGTCGAATAATCCGCGCGGTCGGCGTTGGCGAAGACGTCGCGCTGCAGGGGCGCGTTCATCAGCGCGGCGGCGACATACCAGATCGCGAAAAGCGCGACCAAGACGATCGCGACCGGCAGCGCGTTCTTCATCGGCGCGCCCCCTGGGCGGGGCGGGGGAGCGCCGCGACGCCGCGCCGTTCACTCGTCATAGGAATGCCCCTCGCGCAAGCCGTGCCGCACGCGGTTGGCGATTTCGATGAATTCCGGAGTCTCGCGGATTTCCAGCGCGCGATCGCGCGGAAAATTGGTTTCGATGATGTCGTGGATGCGCCCCGGCCGCGGCGACATCACCACGATGCGGGTCGAAAGAAACACCGCCTCGGGAATCGAATGGGTGACGAACAGCACGGTCTTGCCGGTCTTCTCCCACAGCCCGAGCAGTTGCTCGTTGAGCATGTCGCGCACGATTTCGTCGAGCGCGCCGAACGGCTCGTCCATCAGCAGCAGGTCGGGATCGAAGGACAGCGCCCTGGCGATCGAGGCGCGCTGCTGCATGCCGCCCGACAATTGCCACGGGAATTTATTGCCGAAACCGGCGAGGTTGACGAGTTCGAGCCCCTTGGCGACCCGCGCCTCGCGCTCGGCCTTGCCGACGCCCATGATCTCCAGCGGCAGCGCGATGTTGCGCGCGACGCTGCGCCAGGGATAGAGCGCCGGCGCCTGGAACACATAGCCATAGGCGCGCTTCACGCGCGCCTCGTGCGGGCTCATGCCGTTGACGCGAATGACGCCGCTCGTCGCGCTCTCCAGATCGGCGACCGCGCGCAGCAGGGTGGTTTTGCCGCAGCCCGACGGCCCGATGAACGAGACGAATTCGCCGCGTGCGATCTCGAGACTGATGCCGCTCAGCGCCTGCACCGGCCCGTCGCGCGTTTCGAAGCGCAGCGACAGGTCGGCGATGGCGATGACGCTTTGCGTCGGGGCGACGACGCGCGGCTTGGCGAGCGGCTCCAACATTTCAGCGCGCGACCCCCTTGGCGGCGGTGTACCGCTTGAAAGTCGCGAGCGCGCGCGCGTCGGCGGTGAACGGCTCGCGGCTGACGAATTTGCCGCGCCCCGGCTCGGCCGACACTTTGCCGTCGGCGGCCACGACCTCGCCGCGCGACAGGGTGAAACGCGGCAGGCCCTCGACCTTGACGCCCTCGAAGACGTTGTAATCGATCACCGACATCTGCTTCTCCGCGGTGATCGTCTTCTTCGCCTTCGGATCCCAAATCACGATATCCGCGTCGGCGCCGGGCAGAATGGCGCCCTTGCGCGGATAGAGGTTGAGGATGCGGGCGATATTGGTCGAGGTGACCGCGACGAATTCGTTCATCGTCAACCGGCCGGTATTGACGCCGTAGGTCCACAACACGGGCATGCGGTCCTCGAGCCCGCCGGTGCCGTTCGGGATCTTGGTGAAATCGCCGAGCCCCAGTTCCTTCTGCCTGGTGGTGAACGAGCAATGGTCGGTCGCCACCGTTTGCAACGAGCCGGCGCGCAGGCCGTTCCAGAGATCGTCCTGATTCTTCTTGTCGCGGAACGGCGGCGACATGACGCGCCGCGCCGCGTGCGCCCAGTCCTTGTTGAAATATTCGCCCTCGTCGAGCACCAGATGCTGGATCAGCGGCTCGCCATAGACTCGCTTGCCCAGCGATCGCGCGCGCGCGATCGCCTCGTGCGCGGGAATGCACGAGGTGTGCACGACGTAAAGCGGAACGCCCGCCTGGTCGGCGAGCATGATCGCGCGATTGGTGGCCTCGCCTTCGACCTCCGGCGGGCGCGACAGCGCGTGGCCCTCCGGCCCGGTGACGCCCTTGGCGAGATAGTGCTTCTGCAGCGCCAGCACGACGTCGCCGTTCTCGGCGTGCACCAGCGGCATCGCGCCGAGTTCCGCGCAGCGCAGGAACGAGGCGAACATCTCCTCGTCGTTGACCATCAGCGAGCCCTTGTAGGCCATGAAGTGCTTGAAGGTGGTGACGCCGCGCTCGACCACCTTCGCCATGTCCTCGCGCACCTTGTCCGACCAGTAGGTGACGCACATGTGGTAGGAATAGTCGGCCGTCGCCCGCTCGGCGCGCTTGTCCCAGTCGGCCATCGCGTCCATCAAGGGCTGACCGTGGCCGGGTATGCAGAAATCGACGATCATCGTCGTGCCGCCAGCCAGGCCCGCCCGCGTTCCGTGCTCGTAATCGTCGGCCGAATTCGCGCCCATGAAGGGCATGTCGAGATGGGTGTGCGGATCGATGCCGCCGGGCATGATGTAGCAGCCGGAGGCGTCGAGTTCGTTTTTGCCGTGAAGGCCGGCGCCGATCGCCGTGATCGCGCCGCCCTCGATCAGGACGTCCGCGGCGTAGGTGCGGTCGGCCGCGACGATCGTTCCGCCTTTGATGACGAGCGACATGATTTCGCCTCCTCTTTCGCAATTATTCCGTTTGCGCGCCGCTCCAAGCGCGCTTACGCGACGATTTCCGCCTTCTCCAGCACCGCGTGCATCAACACGTTGGCGCCCGCCGTCGACCATTCCTGCTTGATGTCCTCGCTCTCGTTGTGGCTGACGCCGTCGACGCAAGGGGTGAAGACCATCGAAGTCGGCGCGACGCGTGCGATGTAGCAAGCGTCGTGCCCGGCGCCCGAAACGATGTCGCGATGGGAATAGCCGAAATGCTGGGCCGCGCGGCGCACCGCGCCGACGCATTCCTCGTTGAAGGCGACCGGCGGGTAATAGAAGACCTGCTTGAGATCGTAGGTCAGGCCGATCTCCTGCGCGATCGCCTTGACGCCTTCGTGCAAGGCCGCATTCATTTCGCTCAAGGTCGCATCGACGGGATGGCGGAATTCGCAGGTCATGAAGACCTCGCCGGGAATGACGTTGCGCGAATTGGGATAAGGGTTGAGCATGCCGACGGTGGAGACGGCGAGCGGCGCCTTGGAAAGGCCGATCGCGTTGACGAGTTCGACGATGCGCGCGGCGCCGAGCAGCGCGTCCTTGCGGCGCGGCATCGGCGTCGAGCCGGCGTGGCTCTCGAAGCCGGTCAGACGGATTTCGTACCAGCGCTGGCCCTGGCCGTGGGTGACGATTCCGACGTCGATCGATTCGTCCTCGAGGATCGGTCCCTGCTCGATGTGCAATTCGAAGAAGGCGTGGATCGGCCGCCCGCCGATCGGCTCGCTCCCCTTGAAGCCGATGCGCTCGAGTTCGTCGCCGAGTTTCTTGTTTTCGCCGTCGAGGCGCGAATAGGCGAATTCCTTGGTGTAGACGCCGGCGAACACGCCGGAGGAGATCATCGCCGGCGCGTAGCGCGAGCCCTCCTCGTTGGTCCAGTTGGCGATCTCGATGGGGCGCCGCGTCTTGATCTTGAGGTCGTTGAGCGAGCGCACGACTTCGAGCGCGCCGAGCACGCCGAGCACGCCGTCGAACTTGCCGCCGGTCGGCTGCGTGTCGAGGTGGCTGCCCATCATCACCGGCGCCAGATCGTCCTCGACGCCGGCGCGGCGCGCGAACATGTTGCCCATCTCGTCGACCTTGACCGCGCAGCCTTCCTTTTCGCACCAGCCGCGGAACAATTCGCGCCCCTGCTTGTCGAGATCGGTGAGGGTGAGGCGCTTGCAGCCGCCCTTCGGCGTCCCGCCGATCTTGGCCATTTCCATCAGCGCGTCCCACAGCCGCTGACCGTTGACGCGCACGTTCGACAGGTCGGACATTCCGCCGCTCCGCATTGAAAGATGAGCAACGCTATTATGAATTTGACCAAATGGTCAAATGCCGTAATTCTGCGCTTCGGCGCCCAGGATCGAGGCGCCCTCAGAGGCGCCGATGGACAGGCCGATCGCCAAGCCGAGCATACGCGAGGAGAACGAGCGCGTGATCCTCGCCGCGGCCGAAGCGGTGTTCGCCGAGCACGGCTTCGGCGGCGCGACCATGGCGGCGATCGCGGCGCGCGCCGGCGTGCCCAAGCCCAATGTCCACTATTATTTTCCCACCAAGGAACGGCTCTATCGCGCGGTGGTCGAGCGCGTGCTGATCGCGTGGCTCGACGCTGCTTCCTCCTTCGACACCAGCGACGATCCGGCCGAGGCCCTGACCTCCTACATCGGCGCGAAGATGGATCTGGCGCGCACCATGCCGCTCGGCTCGCGGATCTGGGCGAGCGAAATCATGCGCGGCGCGCCGGTGATTCAGGACTTTCTCGACACCACGCTGACGCAATGGGTGCGCTCGCGCGAGCGCGCGGTGAAGAAATGGATCGCCGCGGGCAAGCTCAGGCCGATCGAGCCCAGGTTCCTCTTCTACATGATCTGGGCGACGACCCAGCAATACGCCAACGCCGCGCACGAGATCGCGACGCTGGAAAAAGGCCCGCTGGACGACGAGGCGTTCGAGCGGGCGAAGCGGCAGGTGGTCGAGACGATTTTGGCCGGGGTGGCGGCGAGGTAGGGGACGCCTGGCGCGGGCGCCGCCCGCCCTCTTTGATCGGCGCCGACATGCGCGGAAATGAGGCGCCGCGCGCCGGATGCGACCATCGGTCGCGCCGCCAAGCCGGCGCGGGGAATTTGGCCCGCTCATGCGCCGATGAGGAGTCGGCTCTCGGCGCCCTCTATGACGCCCGGCGTCCAGAGGCGCCGATCCCGCGCGCGAGCGGCAGAGGCGACTCGGATCAGATCAACGACAAGCTGTCAGCGAACCATCGCGCGCCCGCCAACCCGTATTCGCGATTGGGAGCGCGAAAGCGGCGAGGCTGGCCGCCCAGCTTTTTCAGGAGTCCGGGGTGCTCGGTGGATATCTCAAACGACCATTCATGGTTCGATGGCAGGGCGGCTATTGGCGGCTCTTCCCAACTGACGACGAAGCCGCCGTGCTGCTCGGTGTTCTTCATTCCAACCTCCGAAGCGACGGCGTCCGGTCGAAGGGAACTCCAAACCGCGCTGAACGGCGCTCTTCCATTCGCGAAAAGGCCACCGGCACTCTGCGCGAAGAATTCCCGCGGAGTTAGCGTCGGAAACTACTCAGCCGTCCCTCATCGACCGCACGGCGCCGCAACGCGAATTGCGGGATTGGACGGGGACTTAGAATTCCTTCACTCAGCCGGTTTCCGCCCCGGTCATCGTCACCGAATTTGCCGTGTCTCAGCTGAGGGGCGCAGTCCACTCGCGGGTGACGTCTCCGAACGAGCGGGACGGGCTCTCACGCCGCTACCTCCCGGGATACCAATATTCCGCCTGCGGCTTCGACCGGTCGAGCACCACGAACTGGTCGGCGAAGACGCGGTAGGGGTAGCTCCATTCGCCGTCCGGCCATTGCACGCGGATTTCGGCGCGCTCGGCCGTGCCGAGGCCGACATGGACCCAGCCGGCGTGGCCCGAGGCGTCGCCGCCGCCGACCTGCACGGCGCGGATTTGCGTGCGCGTTCCCGTCTTGACGGCGATCTTCGCGCCGACGGCGTCGCGGTTGGGATTGGGTTCGACGAGGCGGATTTCGCTCCAATTGCCCATCGGCCTCACGCCGCCCGCGCCGTCGTCGGCGCCGAGGTTGCGGAAGAGGCTCGCCGGCGCGCCGCGATTGATCGCGAGGATGTCGAGCCTGCCGTCGAGATTGAAATCGGCGATCAGCGCCCCGCGCCCCTGACGGTCGAGCGCGATGCCGGCGAGGTCCCCGGCCTCGGCGAACTTGCCGTTCCATTGCCCGAGCAGGAGATTGTCGGGATCGAAGGCGGCGAAGTCGGGCATTTGCGCGAGATTGCCCTTGGAGATGAACAGGTCGATGAGGCCGGCGTTGTTGAAATCGGCGAATTCGGAATGCCAGCCGGTCGAGGGGCGCCGGTCGCCGCCCGCGTAAGGAATATGCGCGGTCGCGCCGACTTCGCCGGCGATGTCGCGATAGACCGGAAGCTCGCCGCGGCCGCCTTCGTCGGGGTCGAGCTTCTGCAGCTTGGTGTCGCCCATCGAGGTCAGCGCGTATTGCGGAAAGCCGGAGCCGTCGATGTCGCCCTCGGCGATGCCCATGCCGAAGATCGAGAGATGCCGCCAGCCGTCAGCGCGCCCGTAGAGGCGCGGCGTCTTGCCCGGGTCGATCCGCCACATCTGCTCTTCGCCGCCGCGATAATATTGCCGATCGTTGGAGACCCGCAGCGAGGGAACGCCCGAGCGGTTCCAGTCGGTGAACAGCATCGACAGCGCGCAAAAGCCCGGCGCCAGCGGCGTGCGCTGGGAATAGTCGGGCTTGTCGCCGGGTTGCGGTCGGTAGAGCGAATTTTCCTCGCACGTGCCCCAGGGCGAGCCCGGCGCGTTGCGGTCGACGTAATGGCCGATGGCGAAGGTCGGAAACTTCTCGCCCTTCTCCCATTCGGCGGCGAACGAGGTCGTCCAGCCCGCGTCGCCGTCAAAACCCCATTCCTTGTTGGCGAGGGTGAAGGCGCAGTCGGGCCCGCCTTTCAGCAGCAGGTTCGTCCCCACCCGCAGCACGAACAGGTCCATATGGCCGTCGCCGTCGATGTCGATGGGGTATGCGCCGATAACGTTGTCGAGCAGGCTCGGGTCGGCGCCGATGTCGAGCGGCTTCTCCTCGAATTTCAATGGCCCGCCCGCCTTGGATTTGTTGACGAACAGCTTGGCGCGGTTCTTGCCGCCGGCGAGGAAGACCGAGGGGAAGCCGGAGCCGTCGCAGTCGAACGCCGCGCCGCCGCCGCCGACGAAGAACTCCCAGGGACCGTCGTAGACGCTCGTGACGCCCGCCGCCTCCGCTTCCTCGTGAAAGATCGGCACGTCGCCGAGCGGTTTCGGACGGGCCTCGTCGGCGAGGGCGGGGCCAAGCGCGAAAAGGAAGAGAACGGCCAGCGCGAGCGATCGCATCACCGCGCCTCGATGACGAGCGCGCGCAGGAACGCGATCACGCTCTGCCGCGCCGGCCTGTCGAGCGCGAGATAGGCGTCGCGCGCGAAACGGGCGTCGCCGCCATGCGCGGCGATGACTTCCTCCAGCATGCGGAAATCGCCGCGATGGCCGTAGGGCGCGGTCGAGCCGACCCCCCACAGGCGCGCCGTCTGAAACACATCGCGCTCGACGAAGCGCTGCGCCTGCAGCTCATTGCCGAGCGCGTTGACCTCGCTGTCGACGACGAGGTGACGCTTGAGGTCGCTGTATACGGGGACGAGCCACTCGCCCCTATCGTTCTTGAGCAGCCGGCGCGCGAAGGGCTGCTCAGCGAGGTCGATCGCGATCGGCTTCTTGACTTCGCCCGCGCGCAGCGTGCCGGCCATGTCGTAGGGCGCCGGGTCGGTGAAGACGAGCGACTTCAACGGCAGAGCGGGAACGTGGCAGGACGAGCAGCCCAGCGACTCGAAAAGCTTGGCGCCCGTCGCGGCGGCGGCGCGCCAATCCTCGGGCAGGTCGGCCTTGACGGTCGGCGGCGGCAAGGTCGCCTGGAACGCAACGAGCGCCGAGACGTCGCCCTCGGTCACGGCGTCGGGCACGCCGCTCTCGCTAAAATCGCGGCTGCCCGTCCAGCGAACGCCGAAGCGCTCGACCGCCTCCATGCCGTGATGCGCGTTGAGGGCGTTGATGGTGAACTGCCGGAGCGAGGTGAACACGCCCTTGCGGCTGAACGGGCGCACGATGAGATCGGCGTCGACGCCCTCGACCGAATCGAGATCGACGACGCCGTCGGGATGCGCCACGAGAAAGCCGAAACGCACGCCCTTGGAGACGAGGTCGGCGCGGACCTCGGCGCCGCTCGCGCGGGCGCTCGCGACGGCGTCCGCGCGCGTCG
Organism: Roseiarcus sp.; assembly: GCA_050012775.1. Lineage (GTDB taxonomy): Bacteria > Pseudomonadota > Alphaproteobacteria > Rhizobiales > Beijerinckiaceae > Roseiarcus. The sequence continues at coordinate 43,343 of JBEKGN010000032.1, read as the reverse complement.
CCTGCAGATCGGCGGTCATTTCGCGCCCGAGCAATTCGATCAGGCCGGCGCCGGTCAGCGCGATCGTGTGCCTTTCGCTGGAAAACGTCGGATCGGTATTGTCGAATTGCGCGCTCTCGAAACCTTCGGAAACGAAGGCGTTGGCGACCACGTCGCCGCTTCCGCCCTCGATCGGGTCGTTGTGACAGCCGAAGCAGGAATTGGAATCCGGGCCGCTGGTGCGCGTGAAGGCGGGATTGACGCCGCTCTTGCGCCGGGTCGGGACGATCGCCTGCGTCGCCTTGGGACGGCCGGCGCCGTCCTCGGTGGTGAACTTGGCCTTGAAGAGGACGCGGCCGCGCGCGATCAGAGCGGGAATGGCCGCGGCGCCCGCCGCCGCGACAGCGTCGAAATCGACGTGCGAGGAAAAGACCTTCTCGTCCCAACTCGCGCCGGGCGCCGCGGCTGCGCCGGCCAGCAGCGCAACGGCCGTCAAGGCTCCGAGGCTCGCAATCTTACCCGCCACGCCCGCCTCCCAATCGGCCAAGCCTTGCATCGCCTGGACCGTTCCGCCGCAACCCTGTCCGCTAAGGCAGATTGTCGCGTAGATAGATGTCGATGCGGATGCGCTCCTGACCCGGATCAATCGCGACGCCGTCGGCGAGCGCGCGCAAGATCCGGATCGCGCTGCGCGCCTCGTGGCCCGGATCCTGATTGAGGATCGCCGCGAAGACGCCGTCGTTCAGCGCCGCGCGAGAATGCGCTGTCAATTCGTGCGCGATGACGCAAATCTTGCCCGCGAGGCCCCGCTTGCGCAGCGCCGCGATGACGCCGCGATTGCCGGCGCCCAGACTGTAGACGCCGACGATATCGGCATAGCGATCGAGCTGCGCGCCCAGCGCTTCCTCGGCGACGGCGGCGTTGTCCAAGCCCTCCACGACCGGCAAGGGAACAAGATCGGGAAATTCGGTGCGCAGAACTTGCTCGAAGCCGAAGCGGCGTTCGGCGTGATCGCGCAGCAGCATGGAGCCCGCGACGATGGCGACGCGCCCCTTCTCTCCACGCAGAAACCGGCCCATCAGGCTGGCGGCGGTTCGGCCGGCGGCGCTGTTGTCGATGCCGATATAATGCGCGCGCTTCGAGGCCGGCACATCGGAGACGAGCGTCACCACGCAGACGCCTTGCGCCACGAGCCGATCGATCGCCTGACGCACCGTCGAATTGTCCGTCGCCACCACCGCGGCGCCGGTCAGCGACTGCGTCTCCAGTTGCTTGAGCGCGTCGGCGAGCGCCTCGCCGTCAAACGGAGGCACCTCGACGATCGCTATGGAAACCCGATCGGCGCGACTGACGTCGGCCAGCCTTCGGACTTCGGCTGCGAGGTTGCTGAGGAATGTGTTGACGCCGGTCGGGATCACGAAGGCGAGGCGGTACTCATGCTGCTTGGCCAGCATCGCGGCGGCGGAGTCGCGGCGATAGTCGAGCCGCGAAATCGCCTGTTCGACCTTCTCGATCGTCGCCGCGCGCACGCCGCCGCGTCGGTTCAGCACGCGGTCGATCGTCGCCAGGCTGACGCCCGCCGCCCTCGCCACATCATGCACTGTCGCGCGAACCATCAGCGGCAACCTCCCCCCTACCGTTTGATGAGCGTATATCAAAAGGCCAGGCGCAAGGCAAGCAAAGGGGCCTGCGGACGAATGGAGAACGCTCGGCTCGCTTTGGCCCATTCCTCCCACATCGACCATCGTTCCTGCGACGATTTCGATGCGCGTCGGGTTACGAAGCGCCCCATCTGAAACGAGAATGATTGACGCACATCATTTTGTCGACTATGTCTTGGCCAAGAGATCGTTTCGGGAGGTGCGTCCGTGAGCGGGACCGGGTTTTTCGGCGATGTGGAGCCCATCCGCTATGAAGGGCCCGAGTCCGACAATCCTCTCGCCTATCGCTATTACGACAAGGACAAGCGCGTTCTCGGCAGCCGCATGGAAGACCATCTGCGCGCTTCGATCTGCTATTGGCACAATTTCGTCGGCAACGGATCGGACCCGTTCGGCGGCCCGACTTTCCTGCGGCCATGGTTCGGCGACGACATGGCCAGCGCCAGGCTGAAAGCGGACGTCGCCTTCGAGATGTTCGATATTCTCGGCTTTCCCTTCTTCGCCTTTCACGATCGAGACATTGCGCCGGAAGGCGATTCACTCGCGCAATCCAATCGGAACGTGCGCGAAATCGCCGAGGTTTTCGCAGCGAAGATGGAAACGCGCCCGGTGCGCCTGCTTTGGGGAACGGCCAATCTCTTCTCGAATCGCCGCTATATGGCCGGCGCGGCGACCAATCCGGATCCGGACGTGTTCGCCTATGCGGCGGCGCAGGTGAAGAACGCCATCGATGTCACGCACCGGCTCGGCGGCGCCAACTACGTCTTGTGGGGCGGACGCGAAGGCTACGAGACGCTGCTCAACACCGATCTCCAGCGCGAGTTGGCGCAGCTCGGCCGGTTCCTTCAGCTCGTCGTCGAATACAAACACAAGATCGGCTTTCGCGGCGCGATCCTCATCGAGCCGAAGCCGCAGGAGCCGACCAAACACCAGTACGACTACGACGTCGCGACGGTGTTCGGCTTCCTGAAGGCGAATGGGCTGGAGAACGAGGTCAAGGTCAACATCGAGGTCGGGCACGCGGTGCTCGCCGGACATTCCTTCGAGCACGAAGTCTCCCTCGCCGCGGCGCTCGGCATTCTCGGCTCGGTCGACGCCAATCGCAACGACTACCAGAGCGGGTGGGACACCGACCAGTTTCCGAACAATGCGCCGGAAACGGCTCTCGCGATCTACGCCATCCTCAAAGCGGGCGGCTTGACCACGGGCGGTTTCAATTTCGACGCGAAGGTGCGGCGGCAGTCGTTCGACGCCGTCGATCTCATCCATGGCCATATCGGCGGGATCGATACGCTGGCGCGCGGCCTCCTCGCCGCGGCGGCGATGATCGAAGACGGCAAGCTCGATCGCTTCGTGGCGGACCGCTACGCCAAATGGAATGACGGCGAGGGCGCCGAAATGCTCGCGGGCAAGCGCGACCTTGCGGATATAGCGGATCGGGTGGAGCGAGAAGGGCTCGATCCGCAACCCCAATCCGGTCGCCAGGAATATCTGGAAAACCTGGCGAACCGGCATCTGTGACCCCGCGCCTTGCGCGGCCTCGTTTGTTTAGAGTGCGAGTTGGCGAAACGGGTCTGCCTGGATCAGCGGCAGGCTCATTGATGGGAGAGGAAACGAATATGAGGAAAGCCCTGTTGACGGCCGCCGCCTGTGCGGCGCTATGCGTATCGAACGCCGCCTTGGCCAAGGACATCGTCGTCGGCGTGTCCTGGTCCAACTTCCAGGAAGAGCGCTGGAAGACCGATGAAGCCGCGATCAAGGCCGCGCTCGCCCCGTCGGGCGCCAAATACATCTCCGCCGACGCGCAGGCCTCGCCCACCAAGCAATTGACCGACGTCGAAAGTCTCATTTCGAAGGGCGCGAACGTTCTGATCATTCTCGCCATGGACTCGGAAGCGATTCTTCCGGCGGTCAAGAAGGCGACCGACGAGGGCATCCCGGTCATCGCCTATGACCGCGAAATCGAAAGCCCGAACGCGCTCTATCTCACCTTCGACAACGTCGGCGTCGGCCGCATGATGGCGAAGGCGATCGAGGCCGCCAAGCCGGCCGGCAACTACGCCTTCATCAAGGGCGACAAGGGCGACCCGAACGCCGACTTCCTGTTTTCGGGCATCACCGAAGTGCTGAAGCCCGCGACGGACGCGGGCAAGATCAAGAACGTCGGCGAAAGCTACTCCGACGGCTGGAAGCCCGACAACGCGCAAAAGAACATGGAGCAGATCCTCACCAAGACCAATAACAAGGTCGATGCGGTCGTTTGCGAGAACGACGGCATGGCCGGCGGCGTCGTCGCGGCGCTCACTGCGCAGGGCCTTGCCGGGGTCGTGCCGGTCTCGGGCCAGGACGGCGACCATGCCGCGATCAACCGCATCGCGCTGGGCACGCAGACCGTCTCGATTTGGAAGGATAGCCGCGATCTCGGCAAGCTCGCCGGCGAATCGGCGGTGGCGCTCGCCAACGGCAAGAAGATGGCCGACCTTCCCGACGTGAAGCCCTTCTCGGGCGGCGCCAAGCACGTGACCGTCAACGGCGTCCTGTTGACCCCGCTCGCCGTCACCAAAGACAACCTCAGCGCGATCGTCGACAAGGGTTGGATCACCAAGGCCGAGGTCTGCGCCGGCGTGAAGCCGGGCGCGGTCGCCTACTGCAACTGAGTTGACCTCACTTTGCCAGGGTGAGACAAGAAATCGCCGCGCCGCCTACGAGACGGCGCGGTTTTTCGGAACGCGGCGCATCGACGACGGCGCGCCCGCAATGACGAACGAACAGGGGGGAGCATGTCGTCAGCGACGCCGGGCGCGGCGGGCGGATCGCCGGTCGAGCCGCTCATTCCCAGGCTGCTGCGGGCCACGGAAATCGACACGCGCATGATCGGCATGATCGGCGCGCTGCTGCTGATTTGGCTCGGCTTCCATTTCTATGGCGCGCTGTCGAGCGGCGAAGGCTTTTTCATCACGCCGCGCAACCTGTGGAACCTTCTCGTCCAAACCTCCTCGATCGCGGTGATGGCCACCGGCATGGTGCTCGTCATCGTGATGCGCCATATCGATCTTTCCGTCGGTTCGATCCTCGGCTTCGTCTCGACGATCGTCGGCGTGACGCAGGTCTATTTCCTGCCGCATTTTCTCGGCCTCGATCACCCCGCGATCTGGATCCTGACGGTGATCCTCGCTCTCGCCGTCGGCGCCGCGATCGGCGCTTGCCACGGCTTCCTGGTCGCCTATCTCGCCATCCCGGCCTTCATCGTCACGCTCGGCGCGCAATTGTTCTGGCGCGGCGCCGCATGGTGGGTGACGGCGGGCGCGACGATCGCGCCTCTGGACGGCCGTTTCGCGCTGATGGGCGGCGGCCCGCACGGCTCGATCGGCGCGACGGCGAGCTGGATTCTCTGCGCGCTGGCCTGCGTCGGCATCGTCGTCGGGCTTTATGCGGGCCGGCGGCGGCGCGCGCGCTTCAATTTTCCGCAGCGGCCGATGTGGGCGGAAGTGCTGATCGCGACAGTCGGCTGCTTCGTCGCGCTGATCGCGACATGGACGGTGAACGCCTATCCCTGGCCCGAGCGCGTGGCCGAACGCTATGCGGCCGAGAACAATATCCCCATGCCGGAAGGCGGCTTGTTCATTTCGACCGGCTACGCGATTCCGGTGCTGATCGCGCTGGTCGTCGGCGCGATCATGACCTTCATGGCGACGCGAACGCGCTTCGGCCGCTATGTCTATGCGATCGGCGGCAATCCGGAGGCCGCCGAACTCGCCGGCATCAACACCAAGAAGATCACGGTGCTCGTCTTCGCGGTGATGGGAACGCTGGCGGGAATATCGGCCTGCATCTCGTCGGCGCGCCTCGATTCGGCGACCAACGTGCTCGGGCAATTCGACGAGCTCTATGTCATCGCCGCGGCGGTCATCGGCGGGACTTCGCTCGCCGGCGGGGTCGGCACGATTTACGGCGCCTTGATCGGCGCGCTCGTTATCCAGTCGCTGCAGTCGGGCATGGTGCTGCTCGGTTTCGATTCGGCGTTTCAGCAAATGGTCGTCGGCGTCGTGCTCGTCGGCGCGGTCGGGATCGATACGCTCTATCGTCGTCGCACCGCCAAGGGGTGAGCCATGGAAGCCAACGGCAAGACGCCTCTCGTCGAAATGAAGGACGTCTCGATCGCCTTCGGCGGCCTCAAGGCGGTCGATCGCGCCTCGCTCGACCTTTATCCCGGCGAAGTCGTCGGCCTGCTCGGCCACAACGGCGCCGGCAAGTCCTGCCTGATCAAGATCCTGTCGGGCGCCTATAAGCGCGACGGCGGCGCCATTTTCATCAACGGCGAGGAAGCCTCGATCAACAACCCGCGCGACGCCAAGCATTACGGCATCGAGACGATCTATCAGACGCTCGCGCTCGCCGACAATGTCGACGCCGCCTCGAATCTCTATCTCGGCCGCGAGATTCTCACGCGCTGGGGAACGCTCGACGATTCGGCGATGGAGGCCGAGGCGCGAAAGGTGATGGCGCGGCTCAATCCCAATTTTCGCCGTTTCAAGGATCCGGTGATCTCGCTGTCGGGCGGGCAGCGGCAATCGGTCGCGATCGCGCGCGCCATTCACTTCGACGCGCGCATCCTGATCATGGACGAGCCGACCGCCGCGCTCGGGCCTCAGGAGACGGCCCAGGTCGGCGAACTGATCAAGCAGCTCAAGTCCGAAGGCATCGGCATTTTCCTCATCAGCCACGACATTCACGATGTCTTCGACCTCGCCGACCGCGTCGCGGTGATGAAGAATGGTCAGATCGTCGGCATCGGCGCGGTCGAGAACCTCACCAAGGACGAGGTGCTGGGCATGATCATCCTCGGCAAGTGCCCGCCCGGCGCGAAACCGGGGCCGGGGGCGATCGCGTCGAATTGACGCGTCGCCAGCAATTCTAGATCCCCCTGCTAAATCCCCCTGCCTTGACGGCGCGTCGGCGCTTGAGTAGGTTGTCGTGACTTTGTCGAATGGAGCGGCCCGTCGTGGCTCGGAAGCTTATCGTATCTTGCGCGCTGGAGGGTGGACGGGCTTAGAACCCGCTTCCGCTGACTGGCGCATGCTCAAGGCCCCTCGCGGGCCTTTTTTGTTGCCTTGAATTCCGGCTTCCCGCGCCACAGGCGCAACGAGCGGCGCGGAAACGAAGAATGGAGGATCGCAATGTCGAAGCCAATGACCGGCGCGGAGATGGTCGTCGAGGCGCTGAAGGACCAGGGCGTCGAATTCGTGTTCGGCTATCCCGGCGGCGCGGTCCTGCCGATCTACGACGCCATTTTCGGCCAGAACGCATTTCGCCACGTTCTCGTGCGCCATGAACAGGGCGCCGCGCACGCGGCCGAAGGCTACGCGCGCTCGACCGGCAAGGTCGGCGTGCTGCTCGTCACCTCGGGGCCGGGCGCGACCAACGCGATCACGGGCCTCACCGACGCCCTGCTCGATTCCATTCCGCTCGTCTGCATCACCGGCCAGGTGCCGACGCATCTGATCGGCTCGGACGCGTTCCAGGAATGCGACACCACCGGCATCACGCGCAGCTGCACCAAGCACAACTACCTCGTGCGCCGCATCGAGGATCTGCCGCGCATTCTGCATGAGGCCTTCTACGTCGCTTCGCACGGCCGGCCCGGGCCCGTCGTCATCGACATCCCGAAGGACGTGCAATTCGCCTCCGGAGCCTACGCGTTTTCGCGCAACATCCAGCACAAGACCTATCAGCCGCAGGTCAAGGGCGACCTCGTGCGGATCAAGCGCGCGATCGACATGATGGCCAAGGCGAAGAAGCCGATCTTCTATACCGGCGGCGGCGTCATCAACTCCGGCCCGAACGCTTCGACGCTGTTGCGCGAACTGGTGCGCTCGACAGGCTTTCCCATCACCTCGACGCTGATGGGCCTGGGCGCCTATCCCGCGTCGGACAAGCAATGGCTCGGCATGCTCGGCATGCACGGCTCCTTTGAAGCCAACAACGCGATGCACGATTGCGATCTGATGATCTGCGTCGGCGCGCGTTTCGATGACCGCATCACCGGACGCCTCGACGCCTTCTCGCCGCACAGCAAGAAAATCCACATCGACATCGATCCGTCCTCGATCAACAAGAACGTCAAGATCGATCTCGGCATCGTCGGCGATTGCGCGCATGTGCTCGAAGACATGGTGCGGCTGTGGCGCGCCAACGCGCAGCCACCCGAGGCGGCGGCGCTCGCCAAGTGGTGGCAGACGATCGATCACTGGCGCGCGCGCAGGTCGTTCGATTTTCGCAACTCCGATTCGATCATCAAGCCGCAGCACGCCGTTTGCCGGCTTTACGAATTGACCAAAGGCCGCGACGTTTACATCACGACCGAGGTCGGCCAGCATCAGATGTGGGCGGCCCAGCACTTCCATTTCGACGAGCCGAACCGATGGATGACCTCGGGCGGCCTCGGGACGATGGGTTACGGGCTGCCGGCGGCGATCGGCGTGCAGATCGCCCATCCCAAATCGCTCGTCGTCGACATCGCCGGCGAAGCCTCGATCCTGATGAACATCCAGGAAATGTCGACGGCGATCCAACATCGCCTGCCGGTGAAGATCTTCATCCTCAACAATCAATATATGGGGATGGTGCGGCAATGGCAGGAACTGCTGCATGGCGGGCGCTATTCCGAGAGCTACACGGACTCGCTGCCCGATTTCGTCAAGCTCGCCGAAGCCTATGGCGCGCACGGCATCCGCTGCTCCGATCCCGCCCGTCTCGACGACGCCATCATGGAAATGATCGAGACGCCGAAGGCGGTGATCTTCGATTGCCTCGTCGACCAGAAGGAAAATTGTTTTCCGATGATCCCGTCGGGCAAGGCGCACAATGAAATGCTGCTCGCCGAGCTCGGCGATGACGCCGGCGTCGAAATCGGCAACGTCATCGACGAAAAAGGCAAGATGCTGGTTTGACGCGCGGCGCGACGGGAGCCCGATCATGTTCAGCCTCGAGGAACTGCGCGACGCGCATCGGATCGTGAGAGAGGCGCTGCGCCCGACGCCGGCCTTCGCCTGGCCGCTGCTCGCCAGCCGTCTTGGCGCGGAGGTCGTCGTCAAGCACGAAAACCATCAGCCGACCGGCGCGTTCAAGGTGCGCGGCGGGGTGACGTTCGTCGACAGGCTCCGCCGTCGCGCGCCGAACGTCGCGGGGCTGATTTCGGCCACGCGCGGCAATCACGGACAGAGCCTCGCCTTCGCCGGACGGCGATTCGGCATCCCCGTCGCCATCGTCGTCCCAAAAGGAAACTCCGTCGAGAAGAACGCGGCGATGCGGGCGCTCGGCGCGGACCTCATCGAGCATGGCGCGGACTTCCAAGCCGCGCGCGAAGAGGCGCAAAGGCTCGCGCAAGCGCGCGGCCTCGAGTTCGCGCCCTCCTTCCATCGCGATCTGGCGCTCGGCGTCGCCACTTACGCGCTGGAGCTTTTCGACGAACGACCGGACCTCGACGTGCTCTACGTTCCCATCGGCCAGGGTTCGGGAATCTGCGGCTGCATCGCCGCGCGCGACTTGCTCGGACTGAAGACCGAGATCGTCGGCGTGCAGGCGACGCAGGCGCCCGCCTACGCGCTCTCGTTCGCCGCCGGACGGGCGGTCTCGACCGAAAGCAGCGACACTCTGGCGGACGGCATGGCGACGCGGGTTCCCGACGAACAGGCGCTGGACATCATCCGGCGCGGCGCCTCGCGCATCGTTCTCGTCAGCGACGCGGAAATCGCCGCCGCCATCCGCGCCTATTGGACCGACACCCACAATCTCGCCGAAGGCGCCGGCGCGGCGGCGTTGGCGGCGGCCATGCAGGAGAAGTCCCGCCTCGCCGGCAGGCGGGTCGGGTTGGTTCTGTCCGGCGGCAACATCGATTTCGAACTGTTCCAGCGTTGGGTCGCGCCGACCTATCAGGTCGCGGCCGAATGAACGCTCGTCTCCCGCGCCGGCGCCGGCGCATCGACTTGAAGGATTGACCCCGTGAACAAGACCGCCTCCGCCTATCCCCCCTCGCCCTATTCTTCGCCGCTGGGCAAGTCCAACGCCGAAAGCCACACGCTCTCGGTGCTGGTCGACAACGAACCGGGCGTGCTCGCGCGCGTCGTCGGTCTGTTCTCCGCCCGGTCGTTCAATATCGAGAGTCTGACGGTCGCCGAGGTCGCGCACGAGACGCATCTGTCGCGCATCACCATCGTGACCTCGGGCACGCCCGAAGTGATCGAGCAAGTGCGTCATCAGCTCGAGCGGCTGGTGCCGATCCATTCGGTCACCGACCTCACCCTCGCGGTGCGCGCCATCGAGCGCGAGCTGGCGATGGTCAAGGTGCGCGGCAAGGGCGAGCCTCGCGTCGAGGCGTTGCGCCTCGCCGAAGCCTTCCGCGCCAAGGTCATCGACGCGACGACGGAAAGCTTCATATTCGAACTCACCGGCGCGCCGCGCAAGATCGACGACTTTGTCGAGCTGATGCGCGGGATCGGCCTGGTCGAGGTCTCGCGCACCGGCGTCGCCGCCATCTCGCGCGGCCCCGAGCGCATCTGACCCCCAGCAAAAAAGAGATTGGCGAACCCAATCATCGCTCTTGCCGCGCAAGAGCGCGCGGCGAATATGGCGTCGGCGAAACTGCGCGCCTGACTGGGCGAAAGCGATGAACGAGGCGAGCGCCGAAACCTTCGACTATGTCATCGTCGGCGCGGGCTCCGCGGGATGCGTGCTGGCCGACCGCCTGACCGAGGACGGGCGCGCGAGCGTGCTGCTGCTGGAGTTCGGCGGGTCGGACCGCTCGCTCTACATCCAAATGCCGGCGGCGCTGTCGATCCCGATGAACATGAAAAAATACAATTGGGGCTACGAAAGCGAGCCCGAGCCGCATTTGGGCGGCCGGCGGCTGCATTGCCCGCGCGGCAAGGTTCTCGGCGGGTCGTCGTCGATCAACGGCCTGGTCCATGTCCGCGGCAACCCGCTCGATTTCGATCGCTGGGAGGAGGAGGGCGCGGCGGGCTGGGGCTATGCTTGCGTCCTGCCCTATTTCCGCCGCGCGGAGCGCTGGCGCGAGGGCGTCGATCCCTATCGCGGCGCGGACGGCCCGCTGGCGACGATGCGCGGCCCCAAGCGCAATCCCCTCTATGACGCGTTCATCGAAGCGGGCCGGCAGGCGGGATATCCCGTCAGCGCCGATCTCAACGGCGAACAGCAGGAGGGGTTCGGGCGCCTCGACATGACGGTTAAGGACGGGGTGCGCTGGTCCACCGCCAACGCCTATCTGCGGCCGGCGATGAAGCGCCCCAATCTTCGCGTCGTCACGCACGCGCTGGCGACGAGGGTCGAATTCGAAGGCCGCCGCGCGGTCGGCGTGCGCTACGAGCGCGGCGGCGCCAGCCGGCTGGCGCGCGCGCGGCGCGAGGTGATTCTGTGCGGCGGGCCGATCAATTCGCCGCAATTACTCAAGCTTTCCGGCGTCGGACCCGGGGCGGAGCTGCGCGCGTTCGGCGTGCCCGTCGTCGCCGCGCGGCCGGGCGTCGGGGAGAACCTGCAGGATCACCTCGAATTCTATTTCCAGGTCGCCTCGAAGCGACCGATCACGCTCTACGGCAAGACCGGGTTCTTCGCGCGCGGCCTCATCGGCCTGCAATGGCTGTTGCGCGCGCGCGGCGACGGCGCGACGAACCATTTCGAGGCCGGCGGCTTCATCCGCTCGCGCGCCGGCGTGCGCTATCCCGACATCCAATATCATTTCCTCCCTATGGCGGTCAGCTACGACGGCAAAGGCCTGGCGCGCGAACACGGCTTCCAGGCCCATGTCGGGCCGATGCGCTCGAAGAGCCGCGGCTGGGTGCGACTGAAGTCCGCCGACCCGCGCGAGGCGCCGCGCATCCTCTTCAACTACATGAGCGAGCCCGACGACTGGGAGGAGATGCGCGCCTGCGTCCGGCTGACGCGGGAGATTTTCGCGCAAGCCGCCTTCAACCCCTATCGCGGGCGCGAGATTCAGCCCGGCGAGAAAATCGTCGACGACGAAGCGATCGACGCTTTTCTTCGCGATCGCGTCGAGAGCGCCTATCACCCCTCCTGCTCCTGCAAGATGGGGGCGCCGAGCGATCCGCTCGCGGTCGTCGACAGCCAAGCCCGCGTCATCGGCGCCGAGGCTCTTCGCGTCGTCGACAGCTCGATCATGCCCTCGATCACGACAGGCAATCTCAATGCCCCGACAATCATGATCGGCGAAAAGGCGGCCGACATGATCCGCGGGCGCGATCCGCTTCCTGCGTCGAACGCGCCCTGCTATGTCGCGCCCGACTGGCGCACGAGGCAACGCTGACCGGGGCGCCTATTCCTCATGCGGCCAGCGCATTTCTAGGGTTCAATTTTCCGCCGCGATGGCGCACAATTGCAACTAGGGCGTTCGCTTGACCGCGAGGCCGCAGGAGTCGCCGATGTCGAGCATTCCGCCCGCCGAAACGCACGAGCCGCGGCGCGGCCGCGAGGCGCGCCGTTCGGCGCGCGCCCAGCGCGGCGTCGCCTCGATTCCCTATATCACCCGCGCCATTCCGCTCACGGAAATGCTTGATGAGGAGGGGCTCGCGATCATTGAGCGCAATGCCGACGCCTTGCTGCAAGAGATCGGCGTCGAGTTCCGCGAGGCGCCGCGAGCGCTCGCCTTGTTCAGACAGGCCGGTTGCGATATCAAGGGCGAGCGGGTGCGCTTTCCCCGCGGCCTCGCCCGGCAGCTTTGCGCGACGACGCCGGCGCAATATGTGCAGCACGCGCGCAATCCCGAGCGCAACGTCGTCATCGGCGGCAAGGCCATGGTCTTCGCCCCCAATTACGGTTCGCCCTTCGTGCACGATCTCGACAAGGGCCGGCGCTACGGGACGATCGAGGATTTCCGCAATTTCGTGAAGCTCGCCTATCTCTCGCCGTTCATTCATCATTCCGGCGGCACCGTGTGCGAGCCGGTCGATCTGCCCGTCAACAAGCGGCATTTCGAGATGGTCTACGCGCATATGAAGTTTTCGGACAAGCCGTTCATGGGTTCGGTCACCAAGCCGGAACGCGCCGAGGACACGGTGAAGATGTGCGAAATCCTGTTCGGCGCGGATTTCGTGGCTGCGAACACGGTGTGCACCAGCCTGATCAACGCCAATTCGCCACTGGTCTGGGATTCGACCATGCTCGGCGCGGCGGAGGTCTACGCCCGCGCCAACCAGGCCTGCATCATCACGCCGTTCATTCTCTCGGGCGCGATGAGCCCGGTCAGCGTCGCGGGAACCTTGACGCAGGTGCTCGCCGAAGTGATGGCGGGGACGGCGTTCTGCCAGCTGGTGCGCCCCGGCGCGCCGGTCGTGTTCGGCGCGTTCGTCTCCACGCTGTCGATGCAATCGGGGGCGCCGACCTTCGGCACGCCGGAAGCGGCGCTCGCCATTTACGGCGCGGCGCAGCTGGCGCGGCGCATGAACATGCCCTTCCGCACCGGCGGCTCGCTTTGCGCCTCCAAGATTCCCGACGCGCAGGCCGCTTACGAGAGCGCGCAAACCCTGATCCCGACGATTCTGGCGGGCACGAATTTCGTGCTCCACGCCGCCGGCTGGATGGAAGGCGGCCTGTCCGCGAGCTACGAGAAATTCGTGATGGACTTCGACCAGCTCGGCGCCATGCATGTCCTGGCCAGGGGAATCGACCTCAGCGACAACGGCCAGGCGATGGAGGCTTTTCAGCAGGTGGAGCCGGGCGGCCATTTCCTCGGCTGCGCGCACACCCAGGCCAATTTCGAGTCCGCGTTCTATCGCTCCAGCATCGCCGACAACAATTCGGTCGAGCAATGGCAGGAGGAAGGCTCGAAGGACGCCGCTCAGCGCGCCAACGCGCTGTGGAAGAAGATGCTCGCCGAATATGAGCCGCCCGCCCTCGATCCCGCTCGCGACGAAGCGCTGCGCGCCTTCATCGACCAGCGTCGCGCGTCGATGCCGGACGCGACGTATTGAAGAAGGCTCGGAATCGCCAAGCGATCCATCGCGGGGCGCGAAACAACGAGGGATGGGGAAGATGAGAACGCAGGCTCGGGCGGTCGTCATCGGCGGCGGGGTCGTCGGCGTCGCGACGCTCTATCACCTCGTCAAGAAAGGCTGGAGCGACAGCGTTCTGGTCGAGCGCAAGGAGCTGACCTCCGGCTCGACCTGGCACGCGGCGGGCCTGCTGCCGCTGTTCAACCTCAGCTATTCCGTCGGCCAGATCCACAAATATTCGGTCGCTCTGTACAAACGCCTGGGCGAGGAGACCGGCCTCGACGTCGGCTTGCGCCAGGTCTCCAACATTCGCCTGGCGCGCACCCGCGATCGAATGGACGAATACAATTATTACGCCGGCGTCGCCGCGACGATCGGCGGCGTCGACGTGAAGTTTCTCAACCCGTCCGAGCTCAAGGACATCTGGCCGCTGTGCAATGTCGAGGGAATCATCGGCGCCATCCAGCACCCTGAGGACGGTTATATCCAGCCCGCCGACCTGACCCAGGCGCTGGCGCGAGCCGCGCGAAACGGCGGCGGCGAAATCAACCGCCAGACTTGCGTCGTCGCGATCGAGCGGCTGCCGAGCGGCGATTGGAAGGTCGTCACCGACAAGGGCGAAATCGTCTGCGAACACGTCGTGTCGGCGAGCGGCAATTTCGCGCGCCAGACCGGCCGCATGGTCGGGCTGAACGTGCCCGTCATTCCCGTGCAGCACCAATATATCGTGACCGAGGCGCATCCGGCGATTCAGGCGCGCAAGGCGCAGGGCCTGCCGGAAATGGGGGTCTTACGCGAATCCGATTCGTCCTGGTACATGCGCGAGGAGGCCGGCGGCCTGCTGCTCGGCCCCTACGAGATCGGCGCGCCGGCCTGCTACGTCGACGGGCCGTCGGCGGACAGCGAATACGAACTCTTCCAGGAAGACCTCGATCGGCTGACGCCCTACATCGAGACGGCGATCGCGCGCGTGCCCGCCTTCGGCGAAGTCGGCATCAAGAAGGTCTATAACGGCGCCATCGCCTACACGCCCGACGGTTCGCCGATCGTCGGGCCCGCGCCGGGCCTGAGGAATTTCTGGCTCAACGAAGGCCATTCGTTCGGCGTCACCGCGGCGGGCGGCGCCGGCTGGCAATTGGCGGAATGGATCGTCGAGGGCGAACCGAGCGTCGACATGCTCGGCGTCGATCCGCGCCGCTTCGGCCCCTATGCGCAAGCGGGCTACCTCGAGGCCAAGAACGAAGAAGCCTATTCCAAGGTCTTCACCGTGCACTATCCCGACGAGGAGCGCGTCGCCGGCCGGCCGCTGCGTCAGACGCCGTGCTACGGCCGCATGCGCGACCTCGGCGCCGTGTTCGGCTCGGTGTACGGCTGGGAGCGGCCGAACTGGTTCGCGCCAACAGGCTATGGGCTCGACGAAGCCGACCTCGCCAAACCCGACGTGCTGCTCAACGAGAACCATCCGCCGGTCGCGCCCGGCGAACGCCCGCGCGAGAAGTGGAGTTTCCGCCGCTCGAATTATTTCGAATTCGTCGGCGCTGAATGCCGCGCCGTCCATGAGAACGTCGGCCTTCAGGACATGTCGGCCTTCGCCAAATTCGAGGTGTCCGGCCCCGGCGCGGAAGCCTGGCTCGACTCGATTCTCACCAACCGCATCCCCAGGGCGATCGGCCGGGTGACGCTGACTTATCTCCTGACCCGGCGCGGCGGCGTGCGCGCCGAATTCACCCTGACGCGGATCGGCCCCGAGAAGTTCTACCTCGTCTCCGCCGGCGCTCTCGAATCTCACGATTTCGACGCGCTGCACAAGCTCGCGCCGAGGGACGGAAGCGTGCGGCTGGACAAGGCGACGACGCAATACGGCGTGCTGGTTTTGGCCGGCCCGCGCTCGCGCGAAACGCTCGCCAAGGTCGCCGACGTCGATGTCTCCAACAAGGCCTTCCCGTGGCTCACGGCGCGGCCGCTTTCGATCGGCGCGGCGGGCCTCTTGGCCCTGCGGGTCAATTTCGTCGGCGAACTCGGTTATGAATTTCATCATCCGATCGAAATGCAGAATTATGTCTTCGATCGGTTGATGGCGGCCGGCGCCGAGTTCGGCATAAGACCGTTCGGCATTCGCGCGATGGATTCGCTGCGCCTGGAGAAGTCCTACAAACTGGTCGGGCGCGAGCTGTCGATCGAATACGCGGCGCTCGAATCCGGGCTCGAACGTTTCGTCGATTTCGGCAAGGGCGACTTTCTCGGGCGCGAAGCGTTGGTCGCCTGGCGCGAGCGGGGCTTTTCCAACCGTCTCGTCACCCTCGAAGTGCAGGGCGTCGGGGACGCCGACGCGCGCGGCTCGGAGCCGGTGACGCGCGGCGGCGTCTCGGTCGGCCGCACGACCTCCGGCGGCTACGGCTGGCGGACCGGCAAGTCGCTGGCGCTGGCGATGGTGCGGCCGGAGTGCGCGGCGCTGGGGACCGAACTGGAAATCCGGGTGCTCGGCGAGCCGCGTCGCGCGATCGTCATCGCCGACAGCCCGTTTGATCCGGAGAACAAGGCGTTGCGGGGGTAGCGGCGCGAAACAGCGAGATTGAAGGGCGCATCGGCGATCACGGATCGGACTATCGCCCAAGGCGCCGCGGCTTCATGGATTCGAAGGGGCGACGGACAGTCGGTCGGGCTCAGGAGCGCCTGGAGCGTGCTGCATTTAGGCGTGAGCGCCCCTCTCCCCGCGAAGCCCACCGGATTCACACATCGCGATTCGAAATCTTCTTGGTCCGCTGTGCCTGATCTGTGCTCGGCATCAAGGCCGGGCCCGCTTCGCGGGTTGCTCGTTTCACTCGCAAGCCTTGACCCCTGCGCGCGGCTCAGGCTTTTGGCTTCCATGATCTTTGCTGCGCGGGCCGGCCCTGTGGCCGGCTTCGCTCAGCAAAGATCATGGAATCAAATGCGCCGCATCGGAACGGCGCTGTCACCGCAAGGCGAACGCGAAGCGTTCGGCCGGGCAAAGCGGGCGTAGCGCAGCGGAGCAGCCGCGTAGCGGCTTGACGGCGATGGGCCGATGTGGCCGCCGGCCGAAGATGTGTGAATGGCGTAGCCCCGCGAAGTTGGGAGAAGGGGCGAAGCGAGTCGAGGCAAGAGCAGAACGCTCGAGGAGCGCACATGGCGGGGTTTGCAAATTTCCCGTACGAGATCGTGGAAACCAACGGCGAAAACGCTCTCGCTACGTGGCGGCAATTGAAGAGCGCTGGCCGCGGCGCGCCTGTCGTGCTCGGGGAGGATGAACTCGACAATCTGCTGGTCCCGTTCGAGCCAAGACACCGAGCGCGACTGGAACCGGTCGAGAAGATCCTTGCCGCCGCAAAAGCCATCCATTTTCCGGACGACCTTTTTAAGCGGCGCCGGGACGCCTTCGCGGAGGCTAAGGTGTACTTCAGGCAAATCGCTTCGTTGGCCGATTTCGACGACAAGGAATGTGAGGCGCCTCTGGGAGAGTGGCCCGCCGAGAACTCATACGGGGCGGCCTTGTCCGTCGCATACGATATCCGGACCGGACAGCCCAAGCCCAGGGTGCACATTGCGCTGATCCCCACCGACGATCCCACCGCCATCCTCGCCTATATGCGGTACGGGAATTGGAATGAGTGCCCTCCGCCAGCCTATCACGTCGCGGCGCTGCGCGCCTGGCGCGACCGTTATGGCGCCGAACTCATCGGCGTTGGCGCCGACACGATGAACCTGCGCGTATCGCGCAAGCCTGCGACGCGCGAAGAGGCTCTCGGGCTCGCTCGCGAGCAGTATTTCTATTGCAACGACATCATTGATCAAGGGATGGGCTCGTATCGGGCGCTGGCCGCCGGATTGATGGCGAGCGACTGGTGGTTCTTCTGGTGGGACTGAACGTCTCGCCGCTCGCGTCAGGACTTCCGCCGAACCTGTCTCAGAATGTCCTCCATCTGATGGATGATCTTGCAGCCCTCCGCCGTTTCGCCCGTCTTGTCTTCTGGATCGGCCTCGAAGAGCGACCGCATCTGGTCCGACATCCGCGTCAGTTCGTGGTAGCGCTGCTCTCCGAGCATCGGACGGTTATAGCTAAGCCCTTCGTTTAGTTGTCGAAAGGCGTAATCTAGATTCTTGTATGGAAAATAGCCGGTCCTGTCCAAGAATCTCGGAGCGGATAGCAGCATGGAGGTTGTGACTTCTAAGAGTTCCTGGATGCTTTGCGGAACACGAATCTTCGCCGGCTTCACGGGTCATCTCCACAATAGAACGTCTGAGGGTCGGGGTATCAGGTAAGTGCTGTCTGGCCCAAGCTGGCTCGGCCGAATGATCACGACCGCGCGCGGCTGCGAGTCGGCGCGGAAAAATCCGCGGATTTGCGGCGTGCTGATCGTCTTCGGAACAAGCGTCCAGTCAATAGATACGTCCCTGAGTCTCGCATCCGGAATCCTATAGCTTTCGTCATCCTCCGAGGTCTCGTAATCGCGATTGTTGATCGTCACGTCTGCGCCCGGACCATATGGGATGCCGAACGACGCGAACAGATCTCTGAGTTCACCTCGAACTTCGAAATCGACCCGATTGCCGATAGCCTCCTCTCGCGACAGTCGCGGCTGCAGACGCCCGGCGTCAGCGGCGCTGACGGCTTCCTCATAAGCGGCGTCGACGGCGTTCTGCAAGAACCGCAGCGTCTCGACCTGAAGGCGACCGACGTCGCCGCGCATACGGTAATAAGCGGCAGCCCGCTGCATGAGCAGGTTGTTGATCAGATTGGTGCGTCCCTGCCACGTGAGGCCGGCGATCCCGCTCATGGGCAAGAGTTCAACGTCCACGAAACTGGGGTCGACCTGTTTGATCTCCCAGACGAGAGCCCGGCTAAAGTCCCATGTAATCGCCACATCGGTCGCGTCGATGCCGGCGCTGATGCCGAGAAAGCCGTCGATGGGCGCCAGGGGAATAGCCAAGCTAGGGGCGTCCCTGAGGCCGGGGAACACGTCTTCGAGACGCGTGAAATCGTCCGGCGGCCCGTTCGACCGGCGAGACTCCGCTTCGTCCTCCTCTCCGGCCGTAAGGATGACGTGCGGCGCGTCGATCCCTGGTCGATAGACGCCGTCGTCGAGCGGGAGCGGGGGCTTTTCGCTGGAAGGGGGCGCGCGAGGCGAGATATGCGCCGCATGCTCGGCGCCGACGGCGGGCGCGCCGGCCGCCGTCGTCCATTGACCGCCGTCGGACTGTCCGGCGGGGATGCGCGGCTCGTTTTCCCAGGCCGTCCCGCCTTTCTCCAGTTCGGCGACTTCGGCGAGTTTGGCGAGCGCCGAAGGCTTCGGGTCCGGTAGACGAGCAGGACGGTTTCGATGCCCGCGAGACAGAGATCGCCCGCCTCGATCGCCGAAGCGGCCCGGCGCAATCCGCGATGAAGGCGAAGAATGACGTCCTCCGGCTGAGGCCCGTAGGCGGCGCTCACGATCCGCCCCAGTCCCTGCCGCGGTCGGACCTCGCAACGCCGTCGTCCCGCCGCGTCGGCGCCGACGCGCACGAGGTCCGCCGGGCCCAGCGCGACGCCCGCTTTGTCGCACGCGAGCCCGCCCGCGCCGCGTGGGGCCAATCGATACGTTTCGATCAACGGCAAATTCATCGGAAGGCGCCCATTCGTTCAACGACAGTGTGTTCTTGTTTTGTTCCGATATCAAGAATTTCACAAAATCCACGAGAGGCGATTCCGAAATTCAGAACAACCCGACATCGCCAATCGGCCTTCCGGCCGAGGGTCAGCGGACGGCGCCGCCGGCGGTCGACGCGACCCTGGTTCCGGCGCCGCATTCGCGGAGTTTATCTTGGCCGAATTCAGAGATGGCGGGGCCCCTTTGGTATGAGGCCGTGCAGGCCGGCGATCCGCTCATGGATTTGCCGGGCGTCGCTGCAACGAGGCGTGGCGACCGCGAGCGGCCGATTCCCCCTGAAGACGACCGACCCAGCCGCGTCCCGACAATTTCTTCCCCACCGGCCGCATCCGGGTTATTCTTTTTCTGCGGCGATCGCGACGCCGCTCGCGCGAAGCGAGGGCCGTCCGGCGGCGCAAGGCCATCGTGGGCGCCTCGTCGACCCTTCCGGCTATAAGTCCTTGATATTTCTGCAACGCCTGTCAAGAAAATCCTTGACAAACCTTGACGAGACTTGACGAAGCTCGACGCCGCTCGTCGAGACTTGACGCCAGATTTGACGGCGCGCGGCCCGCGTCGGGATGGACCGGGACCGCTCCCCTCGCCTCGCGCGAAATCTTTCGCGTCGATCGCCCGCCAATCGTTTGAGATTGCCGCCGCGAGCCGCTAGAACTGCCGCGCCCGATCGCCGGAGAGACCATGAACGACGCGCCCAAAGCCAGTCCGCAGGAACAAGCCGAAATTCTGATGCAGGCCTTGCCGCACATGTTGCGCTACGACGAGGCCATCATCGTCGTCAAATACGGCGGCCACGCGATGGGCGACGAAGCGACCGGGCGCGATTTCGCGCGCGACATGGTGCTGCTCGAGCAATCCGGCGTCAATCCCGTCGTGGTTCACGGCGGCGGGCCGCAGATCGGCTCGATGCTGGCGAAGCTGGGCATCCAGTCGCACTTTTCCGGCGGCTTGCGCATCACCGACAAGGCGACGGTGGAGATCGTCGAGATGGTGCTCGCGGGCTCCATCAACAAACAGATCGTGGGAACGATCAATGCGCAGGGCGGCCGCGCGATCGGCCTTTGCGGCAAGGACGGCAATATGGTGATCGCCCGCAAGGTTCTGCGCGCCGGCGGCGGCGGCGACGTCGAGGATGTCGTCGATCTCGGCTTCGTCGGCGAGCCCGACAAGGTCGACACCACCGTCCTGGAGCAGATCCTCGGCCGCGAGCTGATCCCCGTGCTCGCGCCGATCGCGCAGGGCGTGGACGGCGAAACCTACAACGTCAACGCCGACACCTTCGCCGGCGCCATCGCCGGCGCGCTGGGGGCCAAGCGTCTGTTGTTCCTCACCGACGTGCCCGGGGTGCTCGACAAGAACAAGAGCTTGATCAAGCATCTCAAGGTCGACGACATCCGCGGCTTGATCGCCGACGGCACGATCACCGGCGGCATGATCCCGAAAGTCGAAACCTGCATTTACGCGATCGAGAAGGGCGTCGAGGGCGTGGTCATTCTCGACGGCAAGATTCCTCACGCCGTGCTGATCGAATTGCTGACCGATTATGGCGCGGGAACCCTGATCACCCGCTGAGCCGGTTTTGGCGCCGCGCGTTTCGTGGAATGGCGATTTCAATGCGGATTTTGGCGATCGACACGTCCTGCGGCGCGGCCTCCGCCGCCGTCGTCGACGGATTGTCGCACGAGCCGGTGGCGTGGCGCAGCGAACCGATGGCGCATGGCCATGCCGAGGCGCTCGGCCCGATCGTCGAAAGCCTGATGCGCGAGGTCGACGGCGGATTCGCCTCGATCGACGCGATCGCCGTCGCCGTGGGGCCCGGTTCGTTCACCGGCATTCGCATCGGCCTGGCGATGGCGCGCGCGATGGCGCTCGCCCTGGAGATTCCGATCGTCGGCGTCTCGACGTTGGTCGCCTTCGCCGCGCCCTTGCTCGATGATCCGCGTCCGGGGATCATCGTCTCGGCGATCGACGCCAAACACGGCAGCGTCTATTTCCAGGCGTTCGAATCCTCCGGGCGCCCGCTGTTCGCGCCGCGGGTCGCGAGTTTGCGCGACGCGGTCAGGGCGCTCGGCGCGGGGCCCGCGCGCATGGCCGGCGACGGCGCCGTGGCGCTCGCGCTCGAAGGACAACGCGCCGCGCTGGCCTGCGACGCTTCCGGCGCCGCCGCCTATCCCGACATCGTCGCGATCGCGCGGATCGGCCTGGCCTCGAACCCCAGCGATTGTCCGCCGCGCCCGCTCTACGTGAAGCCCCCCGACGCGAAGCCGGCGACCGGCGACGCGATCGCGCGCGTGGAAGGATGATCGGACGCCGCGCCATGGTTTTCGGACTTCGTCGCACGACGCCTTCAGCCATCCGCCCCTTGCGCGCCGATCGAGCCGAGGAATGCGCCGCCGTTCATAAAAGCGCCTTCGCGCATCCGTGGTCGGCCGGAGAGTTCGCGACCTTGCTGGCGAGCGCTTCGACTCTCGGCTCGGCCGCGCTCGATCCCGCGACGAGCCGCCTGCGGGGCTTCGCGATTTCGCGGCTCGCGGCCGACGAGGCGGAGATATTGACGATCGCCGTCGACCGCGCCTGGCGAGGACGGGGCGTCGGCCGCGACCTGTTGCGCGAACACCTGTCGCGGGCGACGCTTTCGGGCGTGCGCGCGATCTTTCTCGAAGTCGATCACGCCAACGCCGCCGCGATCGCGCTTTATACGCGCTTCGGATTTCTGAAAGTGGGCCGGCGCGAAGGCTATTATCGCCGACCCGATGGCAAGCCGGCGACCGCTCTCATCATGCGCAAGGATCTCGCGTGAGCCGACGCCCCGTCATTCGCCGCGCCGCCGCCGCGCCATGACCTATCCGCGCCTCGCGCTCGGCATTCTGGCGGCGGGACTGTTTCTGCTGGTCTGCGGACCGCCGCGCCGCTTCGCCCAATGGCGCCGCTGGCGCGCGGGGCGTCGAACGCCGGCGGTTTTCCATCGCCTGCTGTGCGCGGCGCTCGGCGTGCGCGTCAGGGTTCACGGGCGCCCGGAGGGCGCCGCGCGCCGGCTGATCGTCGCCAATCACGTTTCATGGCTCGATATTCCCGTCCTCGCCTCGATCGAACCGATGACGTTTCTGGCCAAGAAGGAAGTCGGCGCCCCGGCGCTCGGCGGCCAGATCGCGCGATTGCAGGGCGTCATCTTCGTCGATCGTCGGCGAGCGCGCGGCATTCCCCAAGTCAACGCCCAAATCGTGGAGGCGATGGCGAAAGGGGACCCTGTCGTGCTCTTCGCCGAAGCGACCACGGGCGACGGCAATCGGATGCTGCGCTTTCGCTCCTCGCATTTCGAGGCCGTGCGGCAAGCGGCCGCGAGCGAGCGCGGGGCCGACGCGGTGATTCAGCCGGTGTTCCTCGATTATTCCCGCATCGCCGGCATGCCCGTCGGACGGCGCGAGCGCCCCCTCGTCGCCTGGTACGGCGACATGACCTTTTTCGCCCACTTCCGGCGGTTCCTGGGGGCCGGGGGGATCGGTTGCGACGTCTATTTCGGCGCGCCGATCCGAGTTTTGCCGGAATCCGGCCGCAAGACGATCGCCCGGTCGACGGAAACGACCGTGCGCGACCTCGCCGGCCGCGCCCGCCGGGCGAAGTCGGCTATTCCTGCCGGGCGCAGATCGTCGTAGAAGAGGGGAAGTTCGGTTGGAGACCCGTATTGCCCACATTGAAGCCGATAAATGAAATGAAGAACGACCGCCGGACGGAAAGGGCCAAGCCCGCCCGACGCGTGTTCATCAAGTCGTTCGGCTGCCAGATGAACGTCTACGATTCACAGCGCATGGCCGATGTGGCGGAGCGGGAGGGCTACGAGGAGGCGACGAGCGTCGAGGACGCCGATCTCATCGTCCTCAACACCTGTCACATCCGCGAGCGCGCCTCCGAGAAGATCTACTCCGAACTCGGTAAGATTCGTGAACTGAAGGATCATCGCGCGCGCGAGGGGCGCGAGACGACGCTGGTCGTGGCCGGCTGCGTCGCGCAGGCCGAAGGCGCGGAGATCCTGCGCCGGCAACCGGCCGTCGATCTCGTCGTCGGGCCGCAGAACTATCATCGTCTGCCGCAACTGTTGCGCGCGCGGCGCCGCGGCGTCGGCGCGGTCGACACCGAATTTCCGATCGAGGACAAGTTCGACCATCTTCCCGCCAGCACGCCCGAGGCGATCCGGGCGCGCGGCGTCAGCGCCTTCGTCACCGTGCAGGAAGGCTGCGACAAATTCTGCTCGTTCTGCGTCGTGCCGTACACGAGGGGCGGCGAGGCCTCGCGGCCGGTCGCCAAGGTCTTGGCCGAGATCGAGCGTCTCGCGCGCGCCGGCGTCGGCGAAATCACCCTGATCGGTCAGAACGTCAACGCTTATCACGGCTGCGGCGAAGGCGGGCGCAGCGCCAGCCTCGCCGATCTCATCGCCGCGGCGGCCAAAATTCCCGGCGTGTTGCGGCTTCGCTATGCGACCTCGCATCCCAACGACATGAGCGACGATCTGATACGCGCCCATTGCGAAATCGGGGCATTGGCGCCATATTTGCATTTACCAGTGCAATCAGGCTCGGATCGTATTCTGTCAGCGATGAACAGGCGCCACAAGGCGCGTGATTATCTCGATCTCGTCGCGCGCGTGCGCGGGGCGCGTCCCGATATCGCGCTGTCCTCGGACTTTATCGTCGGCTTTCCCGGCGAGAGCGACGCCGATTTCGAGGATACCCTGGCGCTGGTGCGCGAGGTGGGGTTCGCTTCGTCCTATGCGTTCAAGTATTCCCCCAGGCCGGGCACGCCGGCGGCGGAAATCGACCATCAGATCGACGAGACGACGAAGGCGGCGCGCCTCGCGACGCTGTTCGGCCTGCTCGAAGAGCAGCGTTTGGCCTTCAACCGCCGCTTGGTCGGACGCCGGTTCGACGTCATGTTCGAGAAGCCGGGTCGGCGCGCGGGTCAGCTCATCGGCCGTTCGCCCTATATGCAGTCCGTCTACGCCGAGGGCGATTTGTCGCTGATCGGCGCCATGGCCGCGGTCGAGATCGTCGGGGTCGGCCCCAATTCGCTGATCGGCCGGCTTGTCGCGCGAGCGTCACGCGAAATAAGTCTGATTGCTTGATTCGGAGGGAGGCCGCCAATTTGAAAGCCCAAGACCAGACGTTGCCGAGAATTCCCATCGCCGCCTCCGGCGACGCGCCGGACGACGGCGAGCCTAAATCGACGGAGATCGCGATCGCTTTCGCCGACAACGGCTTGGCTTCCATCGTCTTTGGCCACTACGATCAAAACATCGCGCGCATCGAGCGCCGTCTCGGCGTCACCGCGAACGCCAACGGCAATCAGATCGTCATTCGCGGGCCCAGAGAGGCGAGCGAACAGGCGCGTCGCGTCTTCGAGCTGCTCTACGAGCGCGCCAAGCTCGGCCAGCCCGCCGGCGAAGGCGACGTCGAAGGCGTGATCGAGGAAACCTCCTATCAGGGAACATTGTTTCCCGGCGAATTCGACGCCTCCGGCGACGGCTTCGGCCATATCAAGACGCGCCGTCGCGGCGTCGTGCGCGCTCGCAACGCCGCGCAGGATCGTTATCTCGCCGCGCTGCGCAAGCATGAGCTCGTCTTCGCCGAGGGGCCGGCGGGAACCGGCAAAACCTGGCTCGCCGTCGGCCATGCGGTGTCGCTGCTCGAGCAAGGAATCGTCGAACGCCTGATTCTCTCGCGCCCTGCGGTCGAGGCCGGCGAGCGGCTCGGCTTCCTGCCCGGCGACATGCGCGACAAGGTCGATCCCTATCTACGCCCGATTTACGACGCCCTTTACGATTTCATGGAAGGGCGGATGGTCGAACGCGGGATCCAGACCGGTATGATCGAGATCGCGCCGCTCGCCTTCATGCGAGGGCGCACCTTGTCGAAGGCGGCGATCCTGCTCGACGAAGCGCAAAACGCCACGGCCATGCAGATGAAGATGTTCTTGACGCGCCTCGGCGAAGGCTCGCGCATGATGGTCAACGGCGACCCGACGCAAACCGATTTGGCTCCGGGGCAGAGGCCGGGGCTCAGCGACGCCATCGGGCTCTTGAGCCGGTTGGAGCGCGTCGGCCACGTTCGCTTCCGCCACGGCGACGTCGTGCGTCACGACCTCGTGCGTCAGATCGTCGAAGCCTACGAAAGCGCGAAGCCCACGCGGTCGGAAGCCGAGCGATGAAACTTCAGGTCGAGTTCGTCGCGACTTCGCCTCGCTGGCGCGCCGCGCTCGCGGCGAGAACGCTCGCGCGCCAGGCGATCGCGGCGAGCCTCGCCGAATGCGGCGTCGCGCTTCGGCCCGGCGCCGAACTGTGCGTTCACCTCGCCGACGACGCGCATATTCGCGACCTCAACGCGCGTTGGCGCGGCCTCGACAAGGCGACGAACGTTTTGTCCTTTCCCGCGGTCGACCCGGCGAATATCGGCCAGGCTCGCCTTCTCGGAGACATCGTTCTGAGCTTCGAGACCGTCGCGCGCGAGGCGGCCGCCGAAGGGAAGCCGTTGGCCGATCACTATCGGCACCTCGTCGTTCACGGTTTCCTGCATCTGATCGGCTTCGACCACGAAACGGATGTCGACGCGCGACGAATGGAAGAGTCGGAGACGCGGATCCTCGCGCGTCTCGGCGTCGCCGATCCGTACCGGGCGAGCGAACTCGTGGGCGCCGCGCCGTGAGCGAATCGGAAAACGCCGAGCGCTTCGGCGCCGACAGGGCGTCCCTTCCGTCGGCGCGAGAGACGCCGTCGGGTCTCATGGAGCGGCTGCGGGCGCTGTTCGGAATGGGCTCGGCGTCCGTGCGCGACGATATCGAAGATGCGCTCGAGGGCGCCGACACGAACGCCGACTTCACGCCGCAAGAACGCGCGATTCTCAAGAACGTTCTCGGCTTGCACGACGTCAGGGTCGCGGACGTCATGGTGCCGCGCGCCGACATCGTCGCGGCCGGCATCGACGCGACCCTGAGCGAGCTGCTCGCGCTCTTCCGCACGGTGGGCCATTCGCGCCTTCCGGTCTACGGCGAAACGCTCGACGATCCCCGCGGCATGGTCCATATCCGCGATTTCCTCGATTTCCTCGCATCCGAGCCGCGATTCGGCCTAGTCGACCAAACGCCGCCCGCGAGCCCGTCGCCGGAGCAAAAGACGGTCGCGGAGCTCGGCATGAACACGCCGCTCTCCGCCGCTCGAATCCTGCGTCCCGTGTTGTTCGCGCCGCCTTCGATGCCCGCCCTCGATCTCCTCGTGAAAATGCAGGCCTCGCGCACGCATATGGCCCTCGTGATCGACGAATATGGCGGAACCGAAGGTCTCGTGTCGATGGAGGACGTCGTCGAGGCGATCGTCGGCGACATCGAGGACGAGCACGACGAAGCGGATCAGCCCGAGATCGTCGCCGGCGCCGATGGCTCTTATGTCATCGAAGCGCGCGCCAGCCTCGAAGACGTGTCCAAGGTCGTCGGGTTTGATTTTTCCGCGCTCGCCGACGCCGAGGATGTCGATACGATCGGCGGGCTGCTGACCGCCGCGGCCGGGCGCGTGCCGGGGCGCGGCGAGATCGTCACGGGACCTGACGACTTCGAATTCGAGGTGCTCGACGCCGATCCGCGACGCGTCAAGCGGCTCAAGATCCTTCCGCGCGCCGCGCCTCCGCGCCGGGGCGCCGTCGAATCCGCGCACGCCGAAGAGGGCGACGATGCGGCTTCTCCCGACAAGCCGCGGCCCGCCGATCGATGAACGCGCCGGCCGAGAATTCGAATTGGGCCGCATCCGCGTTATGTTCGAACAGATGCGAATCGCCGTGACCGGAAAATCGTCATTGTCCTTGGAGGATTCGGCGCCGCCGTCCCGCGAAGGCGTCTTGCGCGTCTTCGCTCGAAACGTCATCCTCGCATGGGGCTGGCCGCGACGCTTCATTGCTTTTTTCGGCGGCGCGATGGGCGCCCTCGCGATGCCGCCCTTGTCGTTTGCGCCGGTCCTGATTGCATCATTGGCGCTCGCCGTCTGGCTCATCGACGGGTCGGTCGATCGCGGTCCGCGCGAGGCGACGCGCTGGGCTTCGCTCAGCGCAGCGTTCGGCGCGGGCTGGTGGTGGGGCTTCGGATATTTCACGGCGGGTCTTTGGTGGCTCGGGTCGGCTTTTCTCGTCGAACCGGACAAGTTCGCGTGGGCCTTGCCTCTGGGAGTCCTGGGATTGCCGGCCATGCTGGCGTTCTTTCCGGCGGCCGGCTTCGCGCTCGCCAGGCTGTTGTGGCGCCCCGGCGCTTCGCGCGTCTTGGCGCTCGCGGTCGGTCTTGGGGCGAGCGAATGGTTGCGGTGCGTCGCCTTCACCGGCTTCCCCTGGAACGAAATCGGCATGGCGCTGGGACAAAACATCGTGCTCGCGCAGATCGCCTCGATCGTTGGCCTGCATGGGCTGACGCTTGCGGCCGTGGCGGTGTTCGCCGCGCCGGCGACGCTATGGACCGAGGGCGAGGCTCGGCGCCGTTGGGCCCCAACGATTTTGGCGGCTCTCGCGCTCGTCGCGATCGTCGGCTTCGGCGCGTTTCGGCTCGACGCGCCGGCGAGCGCCACGATTCCCGGCGTCAAATTGCGCATCATGCAGCCCAACGTCGCGCAAGGCCCGGATTTCGCCCCGGACAACGGGATTGCGATCGTGCGCCGTTACCTCGCCCTGTCCGATCGCGCGACCTCGCCGGCGACTTCGGGGGTGGCGGACGTCACGCATCTGGTATGGCCGGAATCCGCGTTTCCTTTCATTCTCTCGCGCGAGGGGCAGGCGTTGTCGGAAATCGCCAGCGTCTTGCGCGGCGGCGCGATTCTGGCCACCGGCGCCGCGCGCATGGAAGAGGGCGATCGCGCCGACGGGCGTCTCCATTTCTTCAACGCGATCGAACTCGTCGATCGGCGCGGCCTGTTGGCGGAGCGCTACGACAAGCATCACCTTGTGCCGTTCGGCGAATACATGCCGTTCTCGCGCCTGCTCGAACGCGTCGGAATCACCCAGTTCATCCATTTCCCGGGCGGGTTCGACGCGGGGGACGGATCCAGTCTGATCCATATTCCCGGCCTGCCGAGCGCTCTGGCCTTGATCTGTTACGAGGCGATTTTTCCCAATGAACTGGGCAGGGCCTTCGACGTCCAGGCGGACCCTCCGCGTTGGCTGCTCAACGTGACGGACGACGCATGGTTCGGCTTGACGTCCGGGCCCTACCAGCATTTCGCCGAGGCGCGCCTGCGGGCGATCGAACTCGGCTTGCCGCTCGTGCGCGCGGCCAACACCGGCATATCCGCCGTCACCGACGGATTGGGGCGCATTCTGGTCGAGGCGCCCCTGGGGACGGAGGCCGTGCTCGACAGCCCATTGCCTCAGGCTCTCGCTCCGACCTGGCAATACCGCTGGGGATCGGCGACGTCCGGCCTGATCGGGGTCGCATTTCTGGTTTTCTGCTTCGTCTCGCGAAAGCGGGGGTGAGCGAAAACGCCGCGGCCCTAGGTGAATTTTTGCCCATTGCGCGCATTGCGCGTGCCGTATACAATTTCCCTAACGTCATCCAGCATTCGGGGGAGTTCGATGGAAGAAGCCTCTCCCCTCGCCAAGGGCTTCGCGGATTCCCCACACATGATCAAAACGCCCAACCCCATCGACAAGCACGTCGGAGCGCGGCTTCGCATGCGGCGCATGATGGTCGGCATGAGTCAGGGCAAGTTGGGCGAGGCCTTGGACGTCACGTTCCAGCAGATTCAAAAATACGAGAAGGGGACAAACCGGATCGGCGCCAGCCGCCTGCAGCAGCTCGCCCGGGTGCTGGAGGTCCCTCCCGCCTTCTTCTTCGAAGGCGCCCCCGCCTCCGACACCGGCAAGCTCGCGTTCGCGGAGCCTTCGGGAAGCTCCTATGTCGTCGATTTTCTTTCGACGAGCGAGGGACTGCAACTGAACCGCGCGTTCGCGCTGATTCGCGACGCCAAAGTGCGCAAGAAGATCATCGATCTCGTCGTTTCGCTGGCGAAGGAATAGCTTCCGCCGGTCTCGGCGAGTCGTTCTGTAAAACGAACGAAATCTCCCCATTCGCTTGACGAAAAGAACGTCGCCTGTCAGAAGCGGCGGCGAACTCTCATGGCTCGCGACGCCGATGCGCGCACGGGCCGAGAGCCTGGACGCGCGACGACGCCAAGACGCGCGATCCCGAGGGCAAGCAGCGCGACTGGAGATTGAGACGATGGCCCGGCAAAATTATCAGTTCACGAGCGAATCGGTTTCCGAAGGCCATCCCGACAAAGTCTGCGACCGCATTTCCGATGAAATCGTCGATCTGTTCTTTCGCGAGGGCGCGCGCGCGGGGCTCGACCCTTACCAGATTCGCGTCGCTTGCGAGACTCTGGCGACGACCAATCGCGTGGTGATCGCCGGCGAGGTGCGGGGCCCAAAATTGAGCCCGACGGCGATCGAAGACGCTGCCCGCGCCGCGATCAAGGACATCGGCTACGAGCAAGAAGGATTTCACTGGCGCAACGCGCGCGTGGAAGTGTTGCTGCACGCCCAATCCGCCGATATCGCGCAGGGCGTCGACGCGGCTGGCAACAAGGATGAAGGCGCGGGCGACCAGGGCATCATGTTCGGCTACGCCTGCCGCGAGACCCCGGAACTCATGCCGGCGCCGATTCAATACGCGCACAAGATCCTTCGTCTGATTTCCGAGGCGCGCCATGCGGGCCGCGAAAAGGCGCTCGGCCCGGACGCCAAGAGCCAGGTGACGGTGCGCTACGAAAACGGCAAGCCGGTCGAGGCGACCCAAATCGTCGTCTCCCATCAGCATGTCCACCAGGACCTCAGCTCGGAGGACGTCGCTGCGATCGTTCGCCCTTATGTGATCTCCGCGTTGCCGGAAGGCTGGATCACCCCCAAGACCGTCTGGCACGTCAATCCGACGGGCAAGTTCTATATCGGCGGGCCCGACGGCGATTGCGGCCTCACCGGACGCAAGATCATCGTCGACACCTACGGCGGCGCGGCGCCGCATGGCGGCGGCGCCTTCTCGGGCAAGGATCCGACCAAGGTCGATCGCTCGGCGGCCTACGCCGCGCGCTATCTCGCCAAGAACGTCGTCGCCGCGGGACTGGGCGATCGCTGCACCCTTCAGCTTTCCTATGCGATCGGCGTCGCCAAACCGCTGTCGATCTATGTCGACCTGCACGGCACGGGCCACATCGACGAATCCAAACTCGAAAACGCGCTGATGGAGGTCATGGATCTCTCGCCGCGCGGCATTCGCGAACATCTCGGCCTCAACAAACCAATCTACGCGCGCACCTCCGCCTACGGTCATTTCGGCCGCGCGCCGGACAGCGAGGGCGGCTTCTCCTGGGAGAAGACCGATCTGGCGGAGCCGCTTCGCTCCCTGATCGCGTAGGCGCTCTTGACGGAAACGACCAGCGACGCGCGCGCGCGCCGGGCGCTCTACGGGCGAAGCAAAGGCAAGGCCTTGCGCGCCCATCACGCCCGCCTTGTCGCCGAGCGTCTGCCTGCGCTCGAACTGGACGCGGCGATCCTCGCCTCGCGGGCGCCGCTGTTCGCTTTCGAGCCGCGCGAACTCTGGCTCGAAATCGGCTTTGGCGGCGGCGAGCACCTGATCGCCCAGGCCAAGGCTCATCCCGACGTCGGCTTCATCGGATGCGAGCCCTTCGTCAACGGGGTCGCGAAGGTTCTGGCGGCGCTCGATCTTCACGGGCTCGAGAACATACGGCTGCGGGCGGGCGACGCGCGCGCGCTGATCGAAGCGCTGCCGCCCGCCTCCCTATCGCGAATCTTCATCCTCTATCCCGACCCCTGGCCCAAGCGCCGTCACAACAAGCGCCGGGTGATTTCGCTTGACATGATCGGCGAGCTCGCGCGCGCGGCTCGGCCTGGGGCGATTTTGCGTTTCGCCACCGACATCGACGATTACGCCGGCTGGGCGCTCAGCCGCTTTCTCGATTCGTCGGATTTCCAATGGACGGCGCGAACCGCCGACGACTGGCGAATTCCGTGGGACGACTGGTCTCCGACTCGTTACGAAGCCAAAGCGCGCGCCGCGGGCCGCGCTTCGGCCTATTTGACGTTTATCCGCCAATGAGGCGCGGCGCGGAACCCGGATCGTGGGCGATTCGGTAACGAAACGCGTTTACCCTTTTCCGTTGAGTAAAGCCTAGGGATTGACATGCCGGACAGTTTTGATCGTCGGACCCTGTTGAAAGGCGCCGCCGTCGCCGCGGTCGCCATCGGCTCGGTCGGCGAGGGCGAGGCGGCCTTCCCCGATGGGCTGGGCTACGGCGAGCCCGCCGCGTTCTCCTACGACCTGCTGAAGGCGCGCGCGCGGGAGAACGCCCACGCGCCTTACGTCTCCCCTCCGCATCCCGCGCCGGAAATCGTGCAGAAGATCAATTACGAAGAGTGGGGGAAGATCCGCTACCGCAGCG
This sequence comes from Roseiarcus sp., assembly GCA_050012775.1. Classification (GTDB taxonomy): domain Bacteria; phylum Pseudomonadota; class Alphaproteobacteria; order Rhizobiales; family Beijerinckiaceae; genus Roseiarcus. The sequence goes on along the minus strand of JBEKGN010000032.1, from coordinate 11,554 downwards.
ATCACGCGCTGTTCGCCGACGGCCCAGGCCGCTACCCGGTCGAGTTCTTTCACCTGGGACTGTTCTTCCAGAAAGCGGTCGACTTTCATGTGATCGACGGCGATCAGTCCAAGAAGATCATCTACGATCAATCCTATTTCGACATGCCCGCCGATTCGGTGGCGCGGCAATTGCCGCAAGGGGCTGGTTTCGCGGGATTTCGCATCCAGGAAGCGCGCGACGGCGCGCTCGATTGGCGCAAGAACGATTGGGTCGCCTTTCTCGGCGCGGCCTATTTTCGCGCGATCGGCGAATTGCGCCAGTATGGCATGTCGGCGCGCGGAATCGCGCTCGACGTCGCGGTCGCCGATCGGGCGGAGGAATTCCCCGACTTCACGAACTTTTACGTCGATTCGAAGGAGGGCGACGATAGCGTCCTCATCTACGCGCTGATGGAGGGGCCGTCGATCGTCGGCGTCTATCGCTTCGCGTTGCAACGCGGCAAAGGCGTCGTCATGGATATCGAGGCGACATTGTTCACGCGCGCCGCGGTCTCTCGCTTCGGCATCGCGCCGCTGACTTCGATGTATTGGTTCTCGGAAACGAAGAAGGAGACGGCGATCGATTGGCGCCCCGAGGTGCACGATTCCGACGGCCTTTCCATGTGGTCGGGCAATGGCGAGCGGCTCTGGCGCCCGCTCAACAATCCTCCCCGGATCATGGTTTCCGCCTTTTCCGACAACAATCCCCGCGGCTTCGGCCTTTGTCAGCGCGACCGCGTCTTCGATCATTATCAAGACGGCGTCTTCTATGATCGCCGGCCGACCGTCTGGGTGGAGCCGTTGCCGGGCTCCGCGGGCGAGGGCTGGGGCAAGGGCGCGATCCAACTTTGCGAAATCCCGACCGACGACGAAATTCACGACAACGTCGTGGCGATGTGGGTGCCGGAGAAGCCCGTGCCGGCCGGCGCCGAGTTGACCCTGAACTACCGCCTGCACTGGCTCGCCGACGAGCCCTATCCCTCCAAGCTCGGCCGCTGCGTCGCCACGCGCCTCGGCCGCGGCGGCCAGCCCGGTCTGCCGCGCCCGAAGGGCGTGCGCAAGTTCGTGGTGGAGTTTCTCGGCGGACCGCTTTCGACGCTGCCCTATGGTGTCAAGCCCGACATGGTGGTGACCGCTTCGCGCGGCTCGCTGCAGGGCTATCGAATCGTCGAAGCCGTTCCCGACGACGTGCCGGGCCACTGGCGCGCGGAATTCGACCTGACGGTCGATGGCGCCGATCCGGTGGAATTGCGCTGCTTCCTGCAGGCCAATGGCGACACGCTGACGGAAACCTGGATGTTCCAGTACCATCCGTTCTGAAGCCTGGACGCTCGGCCGGAGGCGCGGCGCGCGTCCCCTTGCGCCCGCGCGCCCGCATTGCGATAAGGCCGCTCGCTTTTTTCTGAGCCGAGCGGATCGAAATGGCCACGTTTCCTGAATTGGTGTTTTCCGGCGTCCAGCCTACCGGCAATCTGCACCTCGGCAATTACCTCGGCGCGCTCAAGCGCTTCGTCGAGATGCAGGCGACCCATCCCTGTCTCTATTGCGTCGTCGATCTGCATGCGATGACCATGCCGCACGATCCCGCGCAATTGCGGCGCACGACGCGCGAGGTCACGGCGGCGTTCCTGGCGTGCGGCATCGATCCCGAAAAGAACACGGTGTTCAACCAGAGCCGCGTCGCCGAACACGCGGAGCTCGCTTGGGTCTTCGATTGCGTGGCGCGGCTCGGTTGGCTCAACCGCATGACCCAGTTCAAGGAGAAGGCCGGCAAGGACCGCGAGAACGCCTCGATCGGGCTCTATAATTATCCCGTGTTGATGGCGGCCGACATCCTTCTCTATCGCGCCACTCACGTGCCCGTCGGCGATGACCAGAAGCAGCACCTCGAGCTGACGCGCGACATCGCGCAGAAGTTCAACAACGATTTTGCCGCCTCGATCGCCGCGCAAGGCTACGGCGACGCGTTCTTTCCGCTGCCCGAGCCGCTGATCCAGGGCCCGGCGACACGAGTCATGAGCCTACGCGACGGCACGAAGAAAATGTCGAAGTCCGACCCGTCGGAATACGCCCACATCGCGCTGAGCGACGACGCCGACACGATCGTGCAGAAGATCCGCAAGGCCAAGACGGACGCCGGAACCCTTCCCGGCGAAGTCGAGGGCCTCGCGGGACGACCCGAGGCGGACAATCTCGTCGGCATTTTCGCCGCCCTGGCCGACGAGACCAAGGCCGACGTGCTGCGGCGCTTCGCCGGCGGCCAGTTCTCTCAGTTCAAGAACGCGCTCGCCGACCTCGCAGTGGCCAAGCTGACGCCGATTCGCGCCGAGATCCGGAGGCTCAACGGCGATCCCGGCTACGTCGACTCCGTGCTTGCCGAGGGCGCGCGCAAGGCGCGCATGATCGCTCAGCCCAATATGGACGCGGTCAAGGACATCGTCGGCCTCGTTCGCTGAGGCGAAGCTGTCGCGAGCCCGGCCCGCCGCAAATTTTTTTTCACGCGCCGCCAGCCCGCCGCGGCGCCGGGGAATGCGCCGCGAAGGCAAGATGTTGAGCCGCGCCCGCGCTGGCCTACTACATGCTGCTACGGCGCTGAGAAAACCGCGCGATCGGCGAAAAGGATCGGTTAACGACTTTCTCGCTCGGTTTGCGTAAATCTGGGAAGAGCTGATTCGGACCTTCTTGGCGGAAGGGGTCGACGGCGTCGGCGGCGGGCCGCGCGTATTCGGTATGGGCGCGCCGCGAAGGTCTCAGGGGGCCGAGGCTTGCAAAGGATTTTGCGACCGGCGAGCGCGCCAAACCGGCCAAGCGGCGGGGGCGGGTCCGCGCGGCGAGTTTGGCGCACAGGCGCGATTTCGGTCGTCGCGGGTTGCGCGGGCGCTTTGCCGGCGACGACGGACGCGCGCGCCGATCTCGGCGCCGCGCTGCTTTCGGGCGAAGCGCCGCTGACGACGGATATCACCGGCCTCGTCATCCTGCTGCTGTTGTTCTTCTCGGTTCTGACCGCCTCGTTGCATTTGGTGGGACGGCGGCGATGGACGCATCGGGAGAGCGAGCTCACGGGCGAACTCGCCCGCACGCGCGCCGGACTCGATCGCGCCAATCTTTTTCTTGCCAGCGAGCCGCAGATTCTTGTCGCCTGGGATCGGCCCGACAGCGACCCTCGCATCGAGGGCGACTTCGCGCTGGTCGCCGACGCGCCCCTGCCGCGGCGCGTGCTCGCGTTCTCGTCGTGGCTCGAGCCGGGGCTCGCCGCCACGGTGCAGCAGGCGGTCGAGCGATTGCTCGGCAGAGGCGAGGCGTTCTCGATCGCCGCCGCGAGCCTGGGAGGACGCCATTTCGAGATCGACGGGCGCGCGATCGCCGGCTACGCGGTCATGCGCATTCGCGACGTCTCCGGCGACCGCCTGCAACTGGCGCGTTTGCGCGACAGCCACGCCGAAGCCAACGGCGCGCTCGCCGCGCTGCGCGGGCTGCTCGACGCGATCCCGCATCCCGCTTGGACTCGCGACGCTGGGGGGCGCGTCGCGTGGTCCAATCTCGCCTATGCGCGAGCGGTCGAAGCCAAGGACGGCGCCGAGGTCGCGAATAGGAGCCTCGAGCTTTTCGATCATGACTTGTGCGCCGAAGCGCTTGCGGAGCGCCGGCGATCGGGCGCGTGGCGGCGCCGCGCTCCGGCCGTCGTGGCGGGTGAGCGCAAGATGTTCGAGGTCGTCGAGGTCGCCACGGAGACCGGCGCGGCGGGAATGGCCTACGATCTTTCGGAACTGGAGTCGCTTCGCGCCGAAATGGAGCGCCACACCGGCGCCTATTCTCGCATGCTCGATCAATTGTCGACAGCGGTGGCGATTTTCAACCGCGCCAAGCGTCTGACCTTCTATAACGCCGCCTATCGGCAGATATGGTCGCTCGACCCCGCGTTTCTCGATTCGCAGCCGACCGACGGCGAGATTCTCGATCGTCTGCGCGCCAAGCGCCAGCTGCCCGAACAAGCCGACTTTCGCAGCTGGAAATCGCAGGCGCTCGCCGCCTATCAGGCGATCGAGCCGATCGAGAACGTCTGGCATCTGCCCGACGGACGCGCGTTGCGCGTCGTGGCGAGTCCCAACCCGCAAGGCGGCGTGACCTATCTGTTCGACGACGCAACGCAGAGCTACGCGCTCGCTTCGCAGGTCAACGCCTTGACCCGCGTGCAGGGCGAAACGCTCGACGCGCTGAAGGAAGGCGTCGCCGTGTTCGGCGCCGACGGGCGGATGAAGCTCGTCAATCCCGCCTTCGCCGCGCTGTGGCGCTTCGAATCCGCGAGCGCCGCCGATCGCCCGCATATCGACGAAGTTGCGCGCCATTGCGCGCCGCTGCTCGCGGACGCGCGTCTGTGGGACGGGCTCCGCGCGACGATCGTCGGCCTGCCGGAGGAGCGCCGCGGAATCGAGGCGCGCGTCGAGCGCAAGGACGGCCTGGTGCTCGATTGCGCGGCGCTGCCGTTGCCCGACGGCGCCACGCTGCTCACTTTCCTCGACGCGACCGCGGGCGCCAACGTCGAGCGCGCGCTCACCGAACGCAACCAGGCGCTCGTCAGCGCGGAAAAGCTGCGCAACGATTTCGTCAATCACGTCTCCTACGAATTGCGCACGCCGCTCACCAACATCATCGGCTTTACGCAATTGCTCGCCGACGGCGGCGTCGGCCCGCTCAACCCCAAACAGCTCGAATACGCCGGCTTCATCACGACTTCGTCGGCGGCCCTGCTCGCAATCATCAACGACATTCTCGATCTCGCCTCGATCGACGCGGGGGCGCTGGAGCTTCGCCCGGAAGATGTCGACGTCGTCGACGCGATGAAGGCGGCGGCCGAGGGCGTGCAGGATCGCCTCAGCGAGTCCAAGATCGAATTGCGTATCGTCGCCACGGACGATGTCGGTTCGCTGCGCGCCGACGGGCGGCGCATCCGCCAAATTCTGTTCAACTTGCTCTCCAACGCGATCGGTTTTTCGGCGCCGGGCCAGACCGTGACCTTGGCGGCGATGCGCCGGGGCGGCGAAATCGTGTTCAAGGTCAGCGATCGCGGCCGCGGCATTCCGGCCGAGGTGCTGGATCGCGTCTTCGATCGCTTCGAGAGCCACACCGGCGGTTCGCGCCATCGCGGCCCCGGCCTCGGCCTGTCGATCGTGCGGGCTCTCGTCGAACTTCATGGCGGCCGGATCCACATCGATTCGGCGCTCGGCGAGGGCACGACGGTGACGTGCATATTCCCTATCGACGGCGCGCCGAGCCTGGCGAGCGCGGCCGCCTGAGATGGAAATCGCGCGAAAGGGAGGCGGCGGAGTCGAATCGATCGATCTGCCCGACGAGGCGGCGACGCTCGCGCTGGCCAAATGGGCGGCAGGGTTCGCGCGGCCGGGCGATTTCATCGGGCTTTCCGGCGATCTCGGAGCCGGCAAGACGACCTTCGCGCGCGGTTTCCTGCGCGCGCTGCTCGACGATCCCGAACTCGAGGCGCCGAGCCCGACCTTCACCTTGATGCAGGTCTATCAGGGGCCGGAGTTTCCGGTCGTGCACGCCGACTTCTATCGCCTTCGCGGCGCCGACGAACTCGCGCAGCTCGGCTGGGACGAAGTCGTCGACGGCGCCGTGACGCTCGTCGAATGGCCGAATCGCGCCGCCGAAGCGCTGCCGCCCGATCGGCTCGAAATCGAGTTTGTCTTCGACCTCGCCAAAGGGGCGGACTTTCGCCGCGCCGAGGTGCGCGCCTTCGGAGCGCTCGCAGTCCGATACGCGCGGGCCCGCGCGATCGAGGCGCTGCTCCAGCGAGCGGGTTGGGCCGAGGCGCAGCGCGTCTATCTCCAGGGCGACGCCTCGGCGCGCGCCTACGAGCGCTTGATCGCGAGCGACGGCCGGACCGCGATCCTCATGATCTCGCCGCCGCGAACGGACGGCCCGATCCTGCGCTACGGCAAGCCCTATGCGGCGATCGCCAAGCTTTCCCAAGACATCAGAGCCTTTCTCGCCATGGCGGAGGGCCTGCGCGCGCTCGGCTATTCGAGCCCTCGCGTTTTCGCCCACAGCGTCGCCGACGGTCTCGCGTTGCTCGAGGATTTCGGCTCGCAGACGATCGCCGACGAGCGCGGCCCGAATGCGGCGCGCTACGCCGAGGCGACGGCGCTGCTCGCCGATCTGCATGGGCGCGCGCCGCCGGGCGACCTTACCTTCGACGGCGAGACCTATGCGCTGCCGATCTACGACAGCGAGGCGATGCTGGTCGAGGTCGAACTCGCGCTCGACTGGTACGCGCCGACGGTCGCGCGCGTCAATCCGCCCTCGGGCGCGCGCATGCAGTTCCTCGGGCTGTGGCGCGAGGCGCTCGCGCCGATCCTCGCGCAGCCGACGACATGGACGCTGCGCGACTATCACTCGCCCAATCTGCACTGGCTCGAGGATCGCAAGGGGCTCCAGCGTCTCGGCCTCATCGATTTTCAGGACGCCGCGCTCGGCCCGCCCGCCTATGATCTCGTCTCGCTGCTGCAGGACGCGCGCGTCGAGGTTCCCGACGACCTCGAACTGCGCCTCCTCGCGCTTTACGCGCGCCGGCGCGCGAGCGCGGACGCGGCCTTCGACGCCAGGGCGTTCACGGCGTCCTACGCCATCATGGGCGCGCAGCGCGCGACGAAAATCCTCGGCATATTCACGCGGCTCGACAAGCGCGACGGCAAGCCGCAATACCTCCAGCACCTGCCGCGCATCGAGCGGCGCCTGGCCAAGAACCTCGCCCATCCCTTGCTTCAGCCGCTCAAGCTCTGGTATCAGACGCATCTGCCGCGCGCCCTTGGCGGCGCCGTCGAATCCCCCTCTGAGCCCTGACCGAATGGTTTCGCAGACGCCCACGACCGCCATGGTGTTCGCCGCGGGCCTGGGGACGCGCATGCGCCCGATCACCGACGCGGTCCCTAAGCCGCTCATCAAGGTGGCGGGCCGCGCGCTGATCGACCATTGCCTCGACCGCTTCGCCGAGGGCGGCGTCGAGCGCGCGGTCGTCAACGTGCACTGGCTCGCCGACCAGATCGAGGCGCATCTGGCGGCTCGCCAAACGCCCGAGATCGTCATTTCCGACGAGCGCGCCCAATTGCTCGACCAGGGCGGCGCCATCAAGCGCGCGCTGCCGCTCCTTGGCGCCGAGCCGTTTTTTCTTTGCAACACCGACGCCTTCTGGATCGAGGGGCCGCGCTCCAACCTGCGCCGCCTCGCCGAGGCCTTCGACGCGCAAACGATGGACGCGATGCTCATGGTGGCGGCGGGCGCGGGCGCCGTCGGCGTCGACTGGCCGGGCGATTTCACCATGGATCGGGAAGGGCGGCTCGCGGCGCGCGAGCCCCGCCATGTCGCGCCCTTCGTCTATACCGGGGTCGGCATCATCAAGCCGCAATTGTTCGCTGGGATCGCCGAAGACGTCTTCCGCCTCGCGCCGTTTTTCTATCGGGCCGCCGAGAAAGGGCGCCTGTTCGGCCTGCGCCTCGACGGCCTGTGGCTGCACGTCGGACGGCCGGAATCGATCGCCGAGGCGGAAAAGGCGATCGATCGCTCGACGCTCTAAGGGCCGAGCTTCGGCCGCCGGCGGGGCCAAGACTTTCGCCAAACCTTTCCAAGGGTTTTCCGCAGTTTTCCAAATTTTTCCAAGGAATTTCCAAGGATTTCCAAAGCTTTTCCAAGGATTTCCAAAGAAATTGCTTGGCGGAAATGAGCCTTATCAAGGAGTTGCGGGCGAAAAGGGGGAAATTCGCTCTCTGAAAACCTGCGGGCGGGACCGATCGGCCCGGGGAGGGCCAATGAATAATTTATATCACGAATTCCGATTTTCCCGAAGGCAATGTTGGAATGGCCTTCTGCTCTCCTCGTGGTGAAAATTTGGCGCTTGGTTCCTGTGTCCCAGATGGCGGGAATCGACCGATTGTGTTGAAAAACTCGAATTTTTGCGTCGATCACAATTCAGGAGGCCATAGGCGGGCTTCATGAAAAATCCGCCAAGGGTTCGCCGCAGCGGCTGGAATTGTCGCGTGTGGTCTTCGCGTAGGCCTCGCCGTGACGATGACCCGCGCGGGTGACGTTCAGCGTGCGAGATCGAGATTTTCGCGACCGCTAATTTTCCGAGTTTTTCAATGGCGTCGACCGCAAGCGGACGCTGGAGCCATTGCCGTCCCATTTGCATATCGAGCGTCTCCGGGAGATAGAGAGTGCGGCCAAGCGGCTTTCTCCAGGGGGATATCTCGATGGCGGACGTCGAGCCGAGATTGGAATTGATTCAGTCGGATCAGCGCGGCGATATGCGCGCGCTCTTCTTGGCGAGCGAGGCCGACCGTTATGAACTGCACTCCCGTCATATGAACAATATGATGGTGCGAGTGTTGAAGACCATTGGGTTCGACGTCCGCTTCGTGAGCGGCAAAGGCGCCTATCTGCAAGATGTGTCCGGCGCGCGCTATCTCGACCTGCTCAGCGGTTGGGGCGTGTTCGCGATCGGGCGAAACCATCCGCGCCTGGCGGCGGCGTTGCAGTCGGTGCTCGACAGCGAGTTGCCCAATCTCGTTCAAATGGACGTTTCGGTGCTGGCCGGGATTCTCGCCCAGCGGCTGCTGGGTCACGCGCCTTGGCTGCAGAAGGCCTTTTTCGCCAATTCGGGCACGGAGGCTTTCGAAGCGGCGATCAAGTTCGCACGCGCCGCAACCGGCCGACCCGGAATCGTGCACTGCGAAAATTCGTTCCATGGACTGACCTATGGATCGCTTTCCGCGGTGGGCGACGACATCTACCGTCAGGGCTTCGGTCCTTTGGTCCCCAGCTTTGTCGAAATTCCCTTCAATGATCTTCCCGCGCTCGAGCGTGCGCTGAAGAACCGCGACGTCGCCGCGTTCTGCGTCGAGCCTATCCAAGGCAAGGGCGTGAACATGCCCTCGCCCAATTATCTGCGATCCGCTCACGGACTTTGCAAGAAATACGGCACGCTGTTCGTCGCGGACGAAATCCAGACGGGACTTGGGCGAACCGGCCGCTTCTTCGCCGTAGAGCATTGGGGCGTCGAGCCCGACATGCTCCTGCTCGCCAAGGGGCTCTCGGGCGGACATGTGCCGATCGGCGTGACGTTGCTGCAAAAACAGGTGTTCGCCAAGGTGTTCGACCGCATGGACAAAGCGGTGGTTCACGGATCGACCTTCGCGAAGAACGATATGGCGATGGCGGCGGGCATCGCGACCCTCGACGTGCTCAAGGACGAGAAGCTCGTGGAAAACGCGGCGGCGCAAGGCCAAAGGCTGATGACCAGCCTCGAAGGCATGAAGCAGCGCTACGAGTTGGTCAAGGACGTGCGTGGAAAAGGCCTGATGATCGGCATGGAGCTGGGCGAGCCGAAATCCCTCAAGTTGAGGGCGTCGTGGACGCTTCTCGAAACGATGAACAAGGGCCTTTTCTGCCAGCTCGTCACGATTCCGCTGTTCCGGGACCACAAGATCCTGGTGCAGGTGGCTGGGCACGCCAATCGAACGATCAAATTGCTGCCGGCGCTGGGGATCGATTCGGAAGACTGCCGGTGGATTGAGACGTCCTTCGACGCGGTGATCGCCGCGAGCCACAACGTCGCCGGCCCGATCTGGTCGCTCGGCAAGACGCTGATGGAAGGCGCGCGGTCCGCCGCCCGGGTGGGCTAGGCCGGCAGCGGCTCTCCGCGCTGCCGATCCGGCTCTGCCGAATTCACCGGCTCGTTCGCCAATACTGTTGGGTGCAATACCGACGCAAAGTGGGGCCCAAGCTCTTGGCGGCCCCTGAACAGCGCCCTGAAAGCGATCATGGCGTCACTCGAGACGCGAAACAGCGATGGAAGTTGGGAAGGCTTCCTGAGCAGCGAATGCAAGATCGCAGCGATGGCGACCGTCCCGTCGGGTTGAAGACCCAATCGTGCGGCGGGGGGTATTTCGCGATGCATCGGATCGGCGATGACCCGCACGGCGGCGAAGGGCACGCCGAGTTCTTCGGCGAGCGCCGCAGCGTGAAATGATTCCATGTCCACAGCTATGGCGCCGGTATCCAGGTGGAGCCGACGCTTGTTCATCGGGTGAAGCACCGCATCCGCAACGGTCGCGATGGCGCCCAACTCGGCGCCGGGGAGGCGTTGCGCAAGTCGGCTCGACCACTCGATATCGGTTTCGATAGATCGATCGCCTGACATCACTCCGGTTGCGACAACCCAATCGCCAGCCGTCAAATGCGAGTTGAGCCCGCCGGCAATGCCGAAACTGACGATCGCCGCCGCGCCGGAGAACACGGCTTTCTTGATGGCATGCGCCTGAAGTCCGACATTTCCGCCGCAGGCGAACACGCTCACACCCGATGCCGCGGCGATCCTGGCTTCTGCTTTCAGCCCCGTGACAACAATCAACAGAATCCCCTGACTCGTCGCCCGGCCAATGACTGGCTCAACGCTCCGCTCGGGATCCGAGCGGGACAACGGCAGGCGGTCCGCGGACTATACGGCTCGTTCGGGAAAATGCCAATCACTCCGGGTCTTGCGGTGGTCGCTGGTGGCCTCTGCATGACGACAAATCCCGATCGCTCCAGGCGCTCGACAAGGCGCTTCGCCACGATCCCCGCCGCCATCTCGGCTGCGTCATGGATGCACGCCTAGAGGATATAATCACATGCTTGGTTCCCACGCCGCAGACGGCCGGAATCGACCCATCTGAGACGATCGTTGCGACCGTCGCAAATCGACCCACGCCGACGCAATGACGTGGGTCGACAGCGTTTGAATTCATCTGGTTGAGGACCTAATTTCAGGCACTCCAAAGAAGGTCGATGGACCCACTCAAGCCCTGTTGGTGATCCAAATGGTTGGAGCGCCAATGACGCCGGCGCTCTGCATAGCCTTCTTCAGTTCTTCGCTCGCAACGAACGACTGCGCTTCCTTTACAGAGGCGAAATCATGGGTCACGGTGACGTCATTGGGGTTATCCGCCGCTTGGTAGACGGCCTCCGCCTTTACGGCCTTCGCCTTTTGAATTGGACCAAAGTCGTCATAGGCTTTGCGCCAAGCCTTATAATCCGAGACCGTGTGTCTTACGAACAATGTCGCCATATGACATTCCTCCCAAACCGCTTTTCTTGCCCGGCGCCGCCCAATTGGACTGACGACGGTCCATTAACGATATCCCTCTGTGTACCAAGTAGCAAACAAGAGCGCGTTGCTTTCCTTTCGGTCGAGATACCTGCCGGCGCGAAGCCAAACGGGCCGCTACGGCATCGAAACCCGGAACGACCGGGATCCCCCGATCGCGACGATCATGCCGAGGTCGGCGGCCAGCGAAATGACGGTCGCAACTCGACCCAAAGCGGCCACGCGAGTCGGATACGAAGCGTTTGATTTTGACCACTCTCATGTTCGCCGTTTCAAGTTGCAGGCACGAATATTCTTTTGCTCCCGATCGAGCGATTCAAATCGACCGCGGTTAGGCATGGCAAGAGGCACGATCATGAAACGACGGTTGATCATGCTC
>JBEKGN010000031.1:0-55363 GCA_050012775.1 Roseiarcus sp. | reverse complement strand
CGACGTCGTCGGCGTGCCGGCCGCGACGATCAAGGACATTCTCGATCGGGCCCGTCAGCTGCAGGACCAGCTCCTGGGATCGGGCGAAACGAGCCCGGATCTGCGCCGAAGCCAGGCCTCCGCGTTGGGAGAAACAGCCATTACGCTTCTCGCGCTCGGTGAAACCCAGAGCGCTCTCGCCGCAGCCAAGCAAGACCAAGAAATCTTCCAGGCTCTGCTGGCGCAGCAACCAGACAACGCCGACTTTCAACTCAATCTGTCGGTTTCGTACGCCGAGGTCGGCGACGTGCAAGCGGCGCAAGGCGATCTGCCAGCCGCTCTGGCGTCCTATCAATCGGGTCTCGCCATCAGAGACCGTCTCGCGAAGTCCAATCCTGGCGCCGCCGATTGGCAGAGCTATCTCTCGATCGCGCACCAGAAGGTCGGCGACGTGCAGGCGGCGCAGGGCGATCTGTCGGCCGCGCTGACCTCCTATCAGGCGGGCCAAACCATCTTTGACCGCCTGACGAAGTCAGATCCCGGCAATGCCCTCTGGCAGAGCGACCTGTCGGTATCGTACGAGAAGGTCGGCGACGCGCAGGTGGCGCAGGGCAATCTGTCGGCCGCGATGACCTCCTATCAGGCGAGCCTGGCCATCAGGGACCGCCTAGCGAAGTCCGATGCCGGCAACGCCCTCCTGCAGCGAAATCTATCGGTGTCGCACAATAAGACCGGTGACGTGCAGGTGGCGCAGGGCAATCTGTCGGCCGCGCTGACCTCCTATCAGGCGAGCCTCGCCATCATGGACCGCCTGGCGAAGTCCGATCCCGGCAATGCCGGCTGGCAGAGCGACTTGGCGGTGGCGTACAGCAAGATCGGCGACGTGCAGGCGGCGCAGGGCGATTCGCCGGCCGCGCTGGCCTCCTATCAGGCGGACCTCGCCATCATGGACCGGCTGGCGAAGTCCGATCCCGGCAACGCCCAATGGCAGCGCGACTCGTCGGTGTCGTACGAGAGGATTGGCGAGGCGCAGGTGGCGCAAGGCGATCTGCCGGCCGCGCTGGCCTCCTATCAGGCGGGCTTCGCCATCATGGACCGCCTGGCGAAGTCCGATCCCGGCAATGCCGCCTGGCAGCGCGACTTGTTCGTGTCGTACTCCAAGGTCGGCGATGTCCAGGCCGCGCAGGGCGCTCTGCCGGCCGCGCTGGCGTCCTATCAGGCGGGCCTCGCCGTCATCGATCGTCTGGCGAAATCCGATCCCGGCAATGCCGGCTGGCGACGCGACCTAGCGGTGTCGTACGAGAACGTCGGCGACGTTCAGCGGGCGCAGAGCGATCTGCCGGACGCGTTGATCTCCTATCAGGCGAGCCTCGTCGTTATCGACCGCTTGGCGAAGTCCGATCCCGGCAATGCCGGCTGGCAGAGCGACCTCGCGGCTTCGTACAGCAGGATTGGCGACGTACAGGCGGCGCAGGGCGATTCGCCGGACGCGCTGGCCTCCTATCAGGCCGACCTCGCCATCATGGATCGGCTGGCGAAGTCCGATCCCGGCAATGCCGCCTGGCGGCACGATCTGGCGCTGTCGTACGAGAGGGTCGGCGACGCGCAAGCGGCGCAAGGCGATCCGCCGGCCGCGCTGGCCTCCTATCAGGCGGACTTCGCCATCATGGATCGCCTGGTGAAGTCCGATCCCGGCAACGCCGGCTGGCAGCGCGATCTGGCGGTGTCGCACGAGAGGGCCGGCAGCGTGCAGGCGGCGCAGGGCGATCTGCCGGCGGCGCTGACGTCCTATCAGGCGGAGCAAGCGATCTTCGACCGCCTGGCGAAGTCCGACGCGAGCAACGCCGGCTGGCAGCGCGGCCTGGCGGTGTCCTACGAAGAAGTCGGCGGCGTGCAGGCGGCGCAGGGCGATCTGCCGGCGGCGCTGACCTCCTATCAGGCGGAGCAAGCCGTCTTCGACCGCCTGGCGAAGTCCGATCCCGGCGACGCCGGCTGGCAGCGCGGCCTGGCGGTGTCCTACATGAAATTGGGCGGCATGCAGGGAGCGCAGGGCGACCCGGCCACCGCGCTGACCTCCTATCAGGCGAGCCTCGCCATCATGGATCGCTTGGCGAAGTCCGATCCCGGCAATGCGGCCTGGCAGCGCGATCTTGCGATTTCAAACGACAGGGTCGGCCTGGCGCTGTTCGACTTGGGCCGGGTTGAGGAGGCCCTGAATTATTTCAATGCAGCGGTTCAGATCGGAAAGGCGCCCGACAATTCTGAATTCTATTGGCGGCGTGCGCTGGCCAAACTATATATGAGCGACGCCGCCGCAGCGGCGGACGATGCGGCGATGGCGTTGAAGCTCAGACCCGCCTACCCCTATTACGCCATCTGGCTTCACGTCGCCCGCGCGCGCGCCGGTCAGAGCGACGCCGACGAGATGGCCGCGAATGGAAAGAACGTCGACCGCAGCAAGTGGCCATGGCCCATCGTCGCTCTGTTTCTTGGTTTGATGAATCCCGACGGCGTGCAAACGGCGGCCTCGGCGGCTGAGCAGCCGCGCGCGCGCGCTGCGCAATCCTGCGAGGCCAATTTCTTCATTGGCGTTTTCCAGATCGAGAAAGGCGCGCCGGCGGGCGCCCGGCCGCTGCTCCAATCCGCGGCGGATCATTGCCCGTATAGTTTCGTCCAACACTCGGCCGCCAGGCTCGAGCTGAAGCGACTGGATGAGCTGGCCGGAGCGCAGGCGAAGTAGCGCGCGTCGGTGGCGGCGGCTCGCTCAATTCAGCGCAATCTGGCCTCTCTCGGCGCCGCCGGGCCCTAGCCGAAGCGAAACCCCGAAATCACCTTGCCGCCGACCGTGTCGCGAAAACTGTGGGTTCCCGCGCTGTCGCCGGCCGCGCCCGCGACGACCATCAGCGGTATCAGGTGCTCCTCGCGCGGATGGCACGCGCGTGCAGCGGGCGCCTCCTTCCAGCGGATCAGCCGCTCCTCGCGCGCCTGGGGATCGGCCTTGGTCGTGGTTTCGTCGAGCCAGGCGTCGAAAGCGGCGGAGGCGCGGCCGTCGCCATCGAAGAAATGGCTGAGGTCGTGAAAGCTCATGCCGCTGCCGACGATGACGATCCCCTGATCGCGCAAAGGCGCCAGCGCCTTGCCGATGGCGATGTGCCGCGCGGGATCGAGGTCGCGCTGGATCGACAGCATGACGACGGGGATCTCGGCTTTCGGATCGACGATCAGGAACGGCACGAAGACGCCGTGGTCGAAGCCGCGCTTGTCGTTCTCGCCGACGGGCAGGCCCGCCGCTTCCAGCAATCGCTTGACCTCGGCAGCGACGTTGGGCTCGCCCGGCGCGGGGTAGCTGAGCTGATAGGTGTGCGCGGGAAATCCGTAATAGTCGAACAGCATCCCCGGCGCCGCGGCGGTGCTGACCGTCGGCTTGGCCTCTTCCCAATGGGCGGTGACGACCACGAACGCCTTCGGGCGCTCCGGCAGACTTTCGACGATCCCCGCGAGATAGGCCCTCAGGCCGTCCCAGGCGTGCGGCCCGAACGGCGGCGGAAACTCCATCCAAAAGCACGGCCCGCCGCCGTGCGGCAGGAAAATCGTGGGTTGACGAACCTCGCTCATGCGCGCCTCGACGTTCTCTAGTTTCCCGCATCGACCGGCCCGCCGTTACGCCGCCGATCGCTGCAAGTCCATGGGTGGCATAGGTAGTCCTCCCTTGCATAAACGCAAGCGCCTCACGCTGCCCTCGGCCTCGAAAGAGGAATGAACGCCGAACGCGATGAACTTGTCGCGCTCGACGCCTCGTTGACGTCGCGCAATGACGATAGTTCGGAAAAGTGCGACTTTGCTTGTGCCATCATTCGGAACGTCGAGAGGCGCGCATGCAAACGTCACTCTTCATCGCCAAGCTGTTGGGGCCGATGTTTCTTGTCGTCGGCGTCGCTCTGCTGACCAGGCCTGAGGCGTTCCGCGTTCTGCTACGAGAGTTCATCGCAAGCGGGGTATTATTGTATCTGGCCGGCTTTCTCGGCCTGCTCGCCGGCGTGGCGCTGCTGCTGACTCACAACGTCTGGGCGCTCGACTGGCGAGTCCTCATCACCCTGATCGGTTGGACGAGTCTCATTCGCGCCCTTGTCACGATTTTCCGGCCGCAATGGATCGTGTCGACCGGCGCCAAGCTGATCGCGCTCAAAGGCGTCTTCGTCGCCGCCGCGGCGGTCGACCTCATCATCGGCGCGATACTGAGCTATTTCGGCTATTTGGCGTAGCGGCTACATCAGCCCCGAGACGCCGCCGTATAGACCGACGGCGATCACGACGGCCGAAATGCCGATCAAGACCCCGAGGTACAGCCCCCGCGGACGCAGCGGCGCCGGCAGCGCCTTGAGCGCCAACGCGACGAGGAAGCCGACCACCAGCGGCAGCAGGAAAGCGTTCAGAACCTGCGCCGCGATGTTGAGCCAGACGAGGTCCGGGACGAACCCGACGAGCGCGGCGGCGCCGACGACGGCGGCCGCATAGACGCCGTAGAACCATTTCGCCGCGAACGGATGATATTCGAGGGAATGCTTATAGCCGGTGACTTCGCCCACCCCCCAGGCCAGCGCCAGCGAGCACACGATGGCGGCCACAAGAGAGGCGCCGAGGACGCCCGCGCTGAAGACTGCGCGTCCGACGTTCTCCCCGAGAAACGGCGACAGCGCGCCGCTGATCTCGCCGACGCTGCTGAGGCCCGCCGAGGCGCCGCCGGAGGCCAGCGTCGCCGCCGCGGCGACCAGCACCGCGCCCGTCAAGCACTGCGTGAGCACCGCGCCGAAGGCCGTATCCCAGCGCGCGGCCTGGAGGTCGTCCGGCCGAAGCTTTTTGTCGGCGACGGCGGACTGTTGATAGAAAATCATCCAGGGATTGAAGGTCGCGCCGATGATCGCCGCCACCATGTACAGGAACTCATGGTTGCCCAGCGGCAGGTCGACCGCATCCTCCGCCAGGGTTCCGAGGCTCGGATGCGCCGCCCAGGCGACGACGAAGAAGGCGAGTTCGAACAGGCCGATGACGATCGCGGTCCGCTCCACGCGCCGGTAGGAGCCGGTGGCGACGACCGCGAGCAAGGCCGCCGCGGAGAGGGGCAAGGTGAACCCGCGCGACAGGCCGTAGAGCTCTCCGATCCCCGCCACCCCGGTGAATTCGGTGATCAGCGAGCCGATCACCGCCGCCGCCATGCCCGCCGTCGACAGCCACGCCCATCCCAAGCCGAAGCGTTCGCGGATCAGTTCGCCGTGGCCCCGCCCGGTGTAGAGTCCCAGCCGAACCGTCAATTCCTGCAGCATGTAGAGCATCGGAGCGAGCACCAGCAGCATCGGCAGCAGCCGATAGCCCCATTGCGCGCCCGCCTGGGCGCCTGTCACCACATTGCCGGCGTCGGTGTCCGCCAGCATCACCAGCAGGCCAGGTCCCCAGACCAACATCCATTGGCGTGAGCCGAATAGTTTCGGTCTCACGTGGGCTATGCCCTCCATGCCGCGCTCTCCCTCGACTTTGCGTAATCTATAAAGGCGGTCGCCGACCGCGGCAAGTTACGAAAAAGCCATAGTCGGGGGGATGACGACCTTCCCGGCCAGAGATTGTCGCAATTTATGGACTTTGGCGACGTCGAGTCGTCGCCAGCCGTTCCTGCGTAGACGGCGCGTTCCTGCCGAAAAATTCCCGTCGACTCCGGCGCTCGACGCGAACCCGCGAAAAGAGATCAGGAATGCGATGACGGCGAGGCGCGCTTCCTCGCCCCGCGCTCACTTGCGCCGGGCGAGGAAACGGGCGAACGCCTTCAGCGTCGCCTCCGAGGCATGGTGCTCCATGCCTTCCGCGTCGGCTTCCGCGGCCTCGGCGGGAACCCCGACGGCGAGAAGCAGCTTGACCACGAGGCGATGGCGCGCGCGCACGCGGTCGGCGAGTTCGCGGCCCGCCTCGGTCAGGAAGATGCCGCGATAGGGCCGGGCCGTCGCCAGGCCCTCGCGCTTGAGGCGGGCGACGCTCTTGATCGCGGTGGGATGCGTGACGCCGAGGCGCTTGGCGACCTCGCTCGCGCGGGCCTCGCCATGGACCGCCAGGAGATCGGCGATGAGCTCCACGTAGTCCTCGAGCAAGGCGGCCGACCGCGCCGTGCGGGCCTTGCCGAACCGAAGCGCCTGGGTGGGCTCCTCGGGCATCTCGATCGCCGCAACGGGCCGCGCTGCGGCCGAGGCTCGTCTCACTCGGGTTTCTCCTCTTTCCGTCGTCATACCGCCGCCGCCTCCAGTTGATCACCGCCCGCCGACCAGACGCCCCTTCTCTGTGCGAACCGAGGCGGCCAAAATCCTTCGCGGCTTGGATTCACGCGATTCCCTGTAGCGGAAAATAGCATCGCGCCGTTATGAACCCAAGCGCCCGGAGTGGACCGTTTGCGTCGTACAATTGCCTATTGACTTAATTGTAGCCTTGGCTAATTTACGCGAAAGAAATCGAAATGTCAGCCGCAAAAGCGCGCGGCTGCCAGCTCTGGAGGCATCGTGAGCGAGAACACACTGAACCTTGGATTTTCAGCGCCCTCCGCGAGTGGCGACGAGCGCATCACCTACGAGGACGTCTTGCGAGCGCAAGATCGTCTGAAGGTCCTCAAGAGCCGCGCCGCCAAGAGTTCGCTGCGGCTGCTCTGGCTGCTGGCCGGTCCGGGCGTGCTGGTCATGCTGGGGGAGAACGACGGCCCCAGCATGGTCTCCTACGCGACCACCGGCGCAACCTATGGGATCGGCTTCTTCGTGCCGTTCATCCTTCTCACCTTCCTCATGGCGTTCGTGGTGCAGGAAATGACGGTGCGCCTCGGCGCGGCGACGCATCGCGGCCACGCCGAACTCATCTTCCAGCGTTTCGGCCCGTTCTGGGGCTATTTCGCGATGGGCGACCTCGTGTTCGGCAACTTGCTGACGCTGGTCACCGAGTTCATCGCCATCCAGGCCGGCGGCCTCTACTTCGGCGTGCCCTCTTGGGCTTCGGTCACGATCGGCGTGGCGCTCGTCATCGTCTCGCTGACGTTTCGGCGATACGCGACCTGGGAGCGCGTGCTGATGGGGCTGGCCGTGTTCAACCTGCTGTTCATTCCCGCGGCCCTGTATGCGCATCCCGACGGCGCGGCGCTGTCCCGTGCGCTCGCTGCCTGGGGGCCGCTGCCGGGAGGCTTCACCTTGGCGTTCCTGACGCTGATCCTCGCCAACGTCGGCGCGACCGTGACCCCGTGGATGATCTTTTTCCAGCAGAGCGCGGTCGTGGACAAAGGCATGACCCGGGCCGACGTGCCCCAGGGCCGGACGGACACCGCGATCGGCGCGATCTTGGCCGCCATCGCCGCGGTCGCGACGCTGGTGGCGGCGGCGCCGCTTTTCGCCGCGAAGGTCGACGTGTCGACGTTCGCCAACGGCGCCGATTTCGCCACGGCGCTGGTTCCGCTGATCGGCTCGACCGGCGCCACGCTTTTCGCGCTCGGCATCCTGGAAGCGGGGCTGGTCGCGGCGATGACGATCTCCACCAGTTCGTCCTATGCGCTGGCCGAGACGATGTCGGCGGCCGAAAAGGCGCCGGCGCGGCACAGCCTCAACCTCGACTTCGCGCACGGCCGCCTGTTCTACGGGGTCGCGATCGCCTCGACGGTTTTGGCGGCGGGCATCGTGCTGATCCCGGGCGCGCCGCTGCTCGCCATGACCCTGACGGTCAACGTCATCGCGACATTGCTGATGGCGCCGGCGCTGCTGCTGCTGCTGCTGCTGGCCAACGACACTGAGATCATGGGCGATCTGGCGAACGGCCGGTGGGCCAACTTGGCCGGAGGAACGACCGTCGTCGCGATCGCCGTGGTCGGCGCGCTCTACGGCGTGATCACGGCCTTCCCGAACCTATTGCCCAAGTAAGAGGAATCTCCATGGCATACGATCCCGCGCTGGTCAGCGCGCTTGAACCCGACCAACTCGTCGCCGCGACGAAGCGCCCCTACCCGCGCCGCAAATTGAGCCGGGGGGTCCTGGCCCTGCTGGTCGTGCTGCGCGTCTTCATCGTGATCGCGGTCCCGATCGTCATCTACGCCTTCGTTCACGCGTTGCTCGTGCCGCAATAGGCGTCGCTCGGGCTCGTCGATGGGAACGCTTGCGACATGTCGGGCGACGCCTCGGCGCCGCCCGCGACTTCTCGAAGGCGGCGCGGTTCGCCATTCGCAGGCCAGCAAAAATCGGCGTTGCGGCGGCGCTTCGTTCATCGCTAATATGGGATCGCCGCGGCGCGACCCCCTTCACCGGTCGGCAGGGCCCCTCCCCGCCTCCTCATTTCCACCCCTTGCTCACGTCCGCCGCAGCGCCCCGCTCGCCGCGTCGTAGAGCGACTTCGCGCCGAAGGCGATGAACATCACGCCGACGACGCGCGTCACGATTACGCCGTGGGCGAGGAAGAACCGCCGCACCGCCGGCAGCCCTGCCGCGAAGATCAGCGTCGCGTCCGCCGCGAGGAAGCCCAGGAAGGCCGCGCCGAGCAGTTGCGGCGTGTCCTCGATATGCAACTGAGCCACGTAAGGCGCGACGATCGCGGAGAACATCGCCAGCGCGACCGGGTAAGCCTTGGGGTTGGTGAGGCCGAAGGCGAGACCGGTCGCGAGCGGGCGGCGCGCGCCGATCGTGCGCGGCGGCGCGTCCTTGCGCGTCATCACCGCGCGCGCGCCGAGATAGATGAGATAGAGCCCGCAGCCGGCGCCGAGCAGCTCGAACAAAGTCGCCCCTAACCGGTTGGCGCCGACGATCGCGCCGACCGCGAGGCCGCCCCAGGTGACGTCGCCGACGAGATGGCCGCAAATGAACCACGCCCCCGCCGCGCGCCCCTTGGACGCCGCGAGCGTGAACAGCGCGAGAAAAGCCGGCCCCGGCGAGACGACATAGAGATAGGCCGCGACGGCGCTCGCCAGAAGAATCTTCGGATCGATCACGGCGGCTTCTCCCGCGCCAAGCGCTTCAATTCATAGAGCGTGGCTTGCGCCTCGCGCGGCGTCAACTCATCGGGATCGATTCTGTCCAACGCCTCGCGCAGCGCGTCGGGACCGGGCGGCGGCGGCGGTTCGTAGGAAAACAGCGGCAGCGCGTCGAGGCTGGAGAGCGCGGCGCCCGGGTGTTTGGTCGCCTCCAACTCGCCAAGCACGGCGCGCGCGCGCTTGATGACCGCCGCGGGAAGCCCCGCGAGCTTGGCGACCTGAATGCCGTAGGAGCGGTCCGCCGCGCCGGGAACGACTTCGTGCAGGAAGACCAGCGCGCCCTTCCACTCGGTGACCCGCATCGTCAGATTGAACAGGCGCGGCAGCGTCTGGGACAGCTGGGTCAATTCGTGGAAATGCGTCGCGAACAACGTGCGCGAGCGATTGACCGCATTGAGATGCTCGACGCAGGCGAAGGCGATGGAGAGGCCGTCGAAGGTCGCGGTGCCGCGGCCGATTTCGTCGAGAATGACCAGCGAGCGAACCGTCGCCTGATTGAGGATCGCCGCCGTCTCGACCATTTCGACCATGAAGGTCGAGCGCCCGCGCGCGAGGTCGTCGGCGGCGCCGACGCGCGAGAACAATCGATCGACGACGCCGATATGGGCGCGCCGCGCCGGCACGAAGGCGCCCATTTGCGCGAGCGCCGCGATCAGCGCGTTCTGGCGCAGAAAGGTCGATTTGCCCGCCATATTGGGGCCGGTCACCAGCGCGATGCGCCCGCCCTCGCCCTCCGCCCCCGAGAGGTCGCAGGAATTGGCGACGAAGGGCTCGCCGCGCCGCGTGAGCGCCGCCTCGACCACGGGATGGCGCCCGCCCTCGATCGTGAAGGCGAGGGAATCGTCGACGTGAGGGCGGACCCAATCGCGCACAATCGCGAGTTCGGCAAGCGCGGCGCCGACGTCGATTTCGGCGAGCGCGGCGCCGAGGCCGCGCAGCGTCTCAGCTTGCGCCAGGCACGCCTGACGCAGCCGCTCGAAGGCTTCCAGCTCGAGCGCCAGCGCGCGGTCGGCCGCCGAGGCGATGCGCGCCTCCAGATCGATCAGCGCATTGGTGGTGAAGCGCATCGCCCCAGCCATCGTCTGGCGATGGATGAAGGTCGCGCTGTGGGGGGCTTTCAGCAGCGCCTCGCCCTGCGCCTGCGGCGTCTCGATGTAATAGCCGAGGAAATTGTTGTGCTTGATCTTGAGCTGGCGCGTCCCCGCTTCCTCGGCGTAGCGCGCCTGCATCTCGGCGACGACGCGCCGGCTTTCGTCGCGTAACGCCCGCGCCTCGTCGAGCGGCGCCGACGCGCCGGCGCGCACGAAGCCGCCGTCGCGTTTGTTGAGCGGCAAGTCCTCGGCGAGCGCCTGGGAAAGATCGCGCGCCAGGGCGCCGTCGTTTTCCCTGAGCCGCGCAAAACAGCGCAGCAGCGTCGGCGGCAAGGCCTCGGCTTCGTCGAGCGTTTGCGAGATCAGCGCGCTCGCGGCCAATCCGTCGCGCAAGGCGGCGAGATCGCGCGGGCCGCCGCGATCGAGGCTGAGACGCGACAGCGCGCGCAAGAAGTCCGGCGCCGCGGCGAGGCTCTTGCGCAAGGCTTGGCGCAGCGCCGGCGCCTCGGCGAGGAAGGCCAGCGCGTCGAGACGCTCGTTGATCTCATGGGCGTCGGTGAGCGGGCTCGCCAGGCGCTCGCCAAGGAGGCGCGCGCCGGCGGGCGTCGCGGTCATGTCGATCGTCGCGAAGAGCGAGCCCGCGCGCTCGCCCGAGAGCGTGCGGGTGAGTTCGAGATTGGCGCGCGTCGCGGCGTCGATTTCGAGGCCGGCGCCGCGCGCGCGACGCGTCGGCGGCGCGAGCCGCGGCGTCGCGTCGATCTGCGTGCGCTTGACGTAGCGCAGCGCGAGAGAGGCGGCGGCGATTTCCGCGCGGGTGAACTGGCCGAAGCCCTCCAGCGTCTCGACGCCGTAGAACTCGCGCACCGCCTGCTCCGCCGCCGCGCCGTCGCTGGAATCGCGCCCCAGCAGCGTCGCGGAAACCCTGCTTTCCTCGATCAGCCGGGAAAAGCCGGGATCGTCGAACAAGGCCTGCGGCGCGACGATCTCGCTCGGCTCCAGGCGCGCGATTTCGAGGCTTAAGGCCGCTTCGTCGGCCTCGCTCAAATCGAACGCGCCGGTCGAGATGTCGAGCGCGGCCAAGCCGAAGACCGCGCGCCCTTCGCCTGAGCGGACGCGTTGGATCGCGAGAAGAACATTGGCGCGGCCGGGCTCCAGCAGCCGCTCCTCGGTGATCGTGCCGGGCGTGACGAGCCGCACCACGTCGCGCTTGACGACGGACTTGCCGCCGCGCTTCTTGGCCTCCGCGGGGTCTTCGAGCTGCTCGCAGACGGCGACGCGATGGCCGAGCGCGATGAGGCGATGCAGATAATCGTCGGCGCGTTCGATCGGCACGCCGCACATGCGGATGTCCTCGCCCTCGTGCTTGCCGCGCTTGGTCAGCACGATGCCGAGCGCGCGGCTGGCGATCTCCGCGTCCGCGAAGAACAATTCATAGAAATCGCCCATGCGATAGAACAGCAAGCAATCGGGATGGGCGGTCTTGATCTCGAAATATTGCGCCATCATCGGCGTGAGGCGCGGGGCGGCATTTTCAGGCGGCGGGCTATCGGCGGAGGCGTCCATGCCGGCGAGCCTAGCAAATCGGCGCGTCGCGCGCAGCGGCGCGGGACCCGATATCCACGTCGACGAGCGCCACGCCGTCAATTCGGCGGAGTCGTCCGCGCCTCTCGCCGCGCCTTCATCGCCTTCGCCGCCATCGTGTAGCCGCCGCCGGCGCCGTCGACGAAATGCACATGGCCGCGATCGCGGACGGAAGGCGTGTAGCAGGTCAACTGCGCCGCGGCCTGGCGGAACGTCCCGTAGTCGGCGTAATCGGAAGCGGCCGCCAGCCGCGCCTCCAGCGCGTCGGCGAATGCGCTCGAGCAGTCGAGCGTCATCCGCAGGCCGTCGTCGAACTTACGGAAGTCGGCATTGGCGACGACCTCGCCGAGGTAGTGATTGGCGTCGACCCCGCCCACCTTCAGGCGGAGGGAGAGAAACGTCGTTGACATCGCGTAACGGCCGAACGCAGCGAGCCACGCCGCCAGCCGCGGTGTGCGGAGCGCCGCGGCCTCCAGCCGGACAGCCTCCAGCCGGACGACCTCGGTCGGCGCAGCCAAGCTGAGGTTGTCAAGCGTGATCGGTCGGCCGCCGTCGGCTTCGGCGAGCGCCATGCCGACGATCTCGTCGAGCAGAGCGGCGAAGCGTGGCTCGTCAGCGCGCGGCGCGACGATCAGCGACAGGATAAGGCCGTGTCGCGCCTCCGCCGCGCCAAAGCGGCACGACAGCCCGGTCAGGTCGGGTCGCGCGCCGGACGCGGCCGGCGGGACCGCGAACTCACCGCGCTTGGCGGCGGCTTCGAGCCAGGCGAGACCGCCGCCGGCGAACATGGCGAAGGCGCAATCGGGCGAGGCGCCATAGCGCGCGACCCGCAGGTCGCGACCCGCCGCGCGGATCGTCGCCACTGGGGCCATGGCGACGCGCAGTTCGAGCCCGTATTCCGCGCTCGCGAAGGTCGCCATCGCCGCCAGCGCTTCGCGGGCTGCGTTCGCGTCGGGCGGAGCGACCGCAAAGCTCGCGCCGTCGCCGCCGAACACGAAGGGAAACGGGCGTCGCCGCAGCGCATTGGCGACGCTGGCGATCACGCCCGCGCCGGCCATGTTGACCGCCTTGTAGCGCCCCGCGGCGACCGCGAGCGTCGAGCCCACGACGTCGGAAAACCCCACGACCCAGTCGTCCGGCAGAGGACGATAGTTCTCGCGCTTCATGGCGTCGGCGAAATCGTAAAACACCGGGATCGAGGCATAGAAGTCGGGATCGTCAATGGTCATGGAACCCCCCGCCGCCTCCGCATCGGATTGCGTCGATGCTAGCCTAAGACGATCGGCCTGGGCTGGAAAATCGGCGGCTCTGGCGAAGCCTGGCCTGGATCAGCGGCCCGGCGCCGCCGCCAAGCTTCACGCCGCTCCCCGCCTCGATCGCCGCTCGCACGAATTCCTTCGCCTGGCCGACGGCTTCGGCGAGCTCCAGCCCGAGAACGACATACGCGGCGATCGCGCTCGATAGCGTGCAACCCGTGCCGTGCAAGTTGCGCGAGGCGAGGCGCGGCGCCGCGACGCGATGGACGGCGTCCGCGGCGACGAGGAGATCGACCGCCTCGGCGCCGGCGAGATGCCCGCCCTTCATCAGCACGGCGCGCGGGCCGAGTTCTAGCAGCGCAGCGCCTTGGCGCGCCATTTCCGCTTCGTCTTGCGCGAGCGGCGCGCCGAGCAGCGCGGCGGCCTCGGCGAGATTGGGAGTGAGGCAATCGACCAGCGGCAGCAGCCGCGCCTTGATCGCATCGACGAAGCCGTCGCCGGCGAGCGCGTCGCCGGACGAGGCGATCATGACGGGATCGTAAATGACGAAGGCCCTCACCCCAGCCCTCTCCCGCGCAGGGGGTTCGATAGAACGCCCGTCTTTCTGACGGGCTATGCGAGAGAGGGGGCGCTCCCCTTCTCCGGCATAGGGCGTCCGAAGGACGCCCGTCTTCGACGGGCTTTGCGGGAGAAGGTGGCCCGAAGGCCCGGATGAGGGGTCGCCGACGAGGCTATCCGCCACCGCCCCGACGATCTCCGCGCTCCCCAACATGCCGATCTTGATCGCCGCGACGTCGAAATCGGCCAGCACCGCCTCGATCTGCGCGGCGACGATTTCTCCCGGCGCGAGGTGGATCGCGCTGACGCCGCGCGTGTTCTGCGCGGTGAGCGCCGTGATCGCGCTGGCGGCGTAAACGCCGAGCGCGGCGAAGGTCTTCAAGTCGGCTTGAATCCCGGCGCCGCCGCCCGAATCCGAGCCGGCGATCGTCAGCGCGATTCGAGTTCGCGCTCTCACGGCGCGCGCGTCGCCGCGATCCATTCGCGCGCGCGGCCTTCGGGATCGGCGTTGAGCGTGATGTCGGTGACGACCGAGACGACGTCGGCGCCGGCGGCGAGGCACGCCTTGCCGCGCTCGACGTTGAGGCCACCGATCGCCACCAGCGGAATCGCGCCGACGCGCCGCTTCCATTCGCCGATGCGCGCGAGGCCCTGCGGAGCAAAGGCCATCGCCTTGAGGATGGTCGGATAGATCGGGCCGAGCGCGACGTAATCGGGCGCCAGCGCCAGGGCGCGCGCGAGTTCGGCTTCGTCGTGCGTGCTGATCCCGACCTTTAGCCCATGCGCGCGGATCGCCGCCATGTCCGCGCCGTCGAGATCGCCCTGGCCGAGGTGAACGAAGTCCGCGCCCGCCTCGATCGCAACGCGCCAATAGTCGTTGACGATGAGCTGCCCCCCGGCGCTGCGGCAGATTGCCAGCGCCTCGCGCGTCTCACTCAGAATCGTCGCCTCGTCCTTGTCCTTCATGCGCAATTGGATGAGCCGCGCGCCGACGCCGACGAGCCGCGCTGCCCAGGCGGCGGAATCGACGATGGGGTAGAAGCGGTCGAGGATCATCCTCCCCTCTCCCGCTTGCAGGAGAGGGGTTGGGGTGAGGGCGTGGCGCTCCCCCTCATCCGGCCCGTCGGGCCACCTTCTCCCGCAAGCGGGAGACGGGAAAGAGTCACGCCCCTCACGTCAGCGCCGCCTTGCCGACGACGGGCGTCGACGGCGCAGCCACGTCGCGCGGCTGCATCGGGCCTGCGCGACGGGCGGCGTAGCCGGCTTCGACCGCCTGCATGAAGGCGCGCGCCATCGCCGCGGGATCGCCCGCCGTGCCGACCGCGGTGTTGAGCAGCACCGCGTCGTAGCCGAGCTCCATCGCCGCCGCCGCATGCGAAGGCAGACCGATGCCGGCGTCGATGATCAGCGGCATGTCGGGATAACGCGCCCGCAGCACGCGCAGGCCAAAGGGATTATTGAGGCCTTTGCCCGAGCCGATCGGCGCTCCCCACGGCATCAGCACCTTGCAGCCCGCCTCGACCAATCGGTCGCAGACGATGAGGTCTTCCGTCGTATAGGGAAACACCTCGAAACCGTCTTCGCCGAGGATGCGCGCGGCCTCGACCGTGCCGAAGACGTCGGGCGCGAGCGTGTCGCGGTCGCCGATCACTTCGAGCTTGATCCAGGACGTGTTGAAAATCTCCCGCGCCATCTGCGCCGTCGTCACCGCCTCCTTGACCGTGTAGCAGCCGGCGGTGTTGGGCAGCACGCGCACGCCGAGTTCGCGGATGATGCGCCAGAACTCCTGCCCCTCGCGAAATTGGCTCGACTCGCGCCGCACCGAAACCGTGACGACTTCGGCCTCAGCCGCCCGAACGGATTTGGCCATAACGTCGAGCGAGGGATATTTCGACGTGCCGAGCAGCAGCCGCGACTTCATCTCGACGCCATAGACCTTCATCGCTTCCAACTCCTAGCCCCAGCCTTAGTCCACATATCGCTGCTCATCGCACGGTCGCCGTCGCCGCGAGCGCGGCGAAGCGTTCCAGCCCTATCCCCCTTGCCGAGGCGCGACGATCTCTATCCTGTCGCCTTCGCGCAAGACTGCCTCCGCGCGCTTTCGCGCCGGCACGAATTCGCCATTGAGGGCGGTGGCGACCAGCGTCTCCCCGTATTCGAGCGCGTCGAGCGCCGCCGCCAGAGTCCCGGCGGCGACGTCCTGCTCGACGCCGTTGACGACGAGTTTCATGTCCGCCTCTCTACTCCGCCGCCTTCACGTAGAGCGCGCCGCCCTGGTCGAGGAATTCGCGCGATTTTTCCTCCATGCCCGCGATCGCCTCGGCCTCTTTGCGCAAATCCTGCGTGATCCTCATCGAGCAGAATTTCGGCCCGCACATCGAGCAGAAATGCGCGACCTTGTGGCTGTCCTTGGGCAAGGTCTCGTCGTGGAATTTTCGCGCCGTGTCTGGATCGAGCGACAAGTTGAACTGATCTTCCCAGCGGAAGTCGAAGCGCGCGCGGCTGACCGCGTCGTCGCGAATCTGCGCCGCCGGATGGCCCTTGGCGAGATCGGCGGCGTGGGCGGCGATGCGATAGGTGATGACCCCCGTCTTGACGTCGTCGCGATCGGGCAGCCCCAGGTGCTCCTTGGGCGTGACGTAACACAGCATCGCCGTGCCGAACCAACCGATCATCGCCGCGCCGATGCCGGAGGTGATGTGGTCGTAGCCCGGCGCGATGTCGGTGGTCAGCGGCCCTAGCGTATAGAACGGCGCCTCGCCGCACTCCTTGAGCTGCTTGGTCATGTTGACCTTGATCTTGTGCATCGGCACATGGCCGGGGCCTTCGATCATCACCTGGCAGCCCTTGTCCCAGGCCACCTTGGTCAGTTCGCCCAGCGTCTCCAATTCGGCGAATTGCGCCGCGTCGTTGGCGTCGGCGATCGAGCCGGGGCGCAGGCCATCGCCGAGCGAGAACGAAACGTCGTATTTGCGCATGATGTCGCAGATGTCGCCGAAGCGCTCGTAGAGGAAGCTCTCGCGATGGCCGGCGAGGCACCAGCGCGCCATGATCGAGCCGCCGCGCGAGACGATGCCGGTGACTCTTTTTGCGGTGAGCGGGACATAGGCGAGGCGCACGCCGGCGTGGATGGTGAAATAATCGACGCCCTGCTCGGCCTGCTCGATCAACGTGTCCTTGAACACTTCCCAGTCGAGCTTGAGCGGATCGCCGTCGACCTTCTCCAGCGCCTGGTAGATCGGCACCGTGCCGATCGGCACCGGCGAGTTGCGCAGGATCCAGGAACGGATGTTGTGGATGTTGCGCCCCGTCGAGAGGTCCATCACGGTGTCGGCGCCCCAGCGGATCGCCCACACCATTTTCTCCACTTCCTCGGCGACGCCGGAACTCACCGCGCTGTTGCCGATATTGGCGTTGACCTTGACGAGGAAGTTGCGGCCGATCGCCATCGGCTCGAGTTCGACGTGGTTGATGTTGGCGGGGATGATCGCGCGGCCGCGCGCGACCTCGGAGCGCACGAATTCCGGCGTGACGAATTCGGGAATCTCGGCGCCGAAGCTGTCGCCGTCGGCGAGCCGCGCCTCGGCCCCCTCGAGCGCCGCCTCGCGCGCGAGATTCTCGCGATGGGCGACATAGATCATCTCTTCGGTGACGATCCCGGCGCGGGCGAATTCATATTGCGTCACCAGCTGACCCGGCGCGCCCCCGCGCAAGATTCGCGTCGCGGGACAATGCGGCGCGAGGCGCTCGGCCGAGACATGGCCGTTGTCCTCGGGTTTTACGGCGCGGCCGGGAATGGCGGCGTACCCGCGCTTGGCGATCCAGCCTTCGCGCACCGGCTTGAGGCCGGCGTTGAGATCGACGCGAGCGTCCGTCTCGGTATAGGGGCCGGAGGGATCATAGACGCGCACCGGCGGCTCGTTGGCGTCGCTGAGCGCGATTTCGCGGAACGGCACGGCGACGTCGGCATGGCCCTTGGGCGCGGCGTAGACCTTGCGCGAGCCGGCGATCGGCCCGGTAGTGACGCTCTCCGGCGCCGCCGGCGTCTTGATCTTGGCGAGTTCGTTCATTGGCCTTGCCTCCGCTTCGCTCCCATGCAGGCGAAGAAGGCCAGGCGCGGCGATGTGCATCGGCGAGCCTCGTCCCTTCGCCGGCATGACCCGGATCAGGTTCTAAGGGTCCGGCGTGAACCGCCGTCTCAGCCCGGTGCGGGCGCCCCTCGAGTTAGGGCGTGAATGTGGGACGAAGGGGGCGGCGTGTCAATGAGGGGGGCCAGGCGCTCCGCCGCGCGCAGCGGGCCGACGATTTGAATTCGTTCGCCGCGTCGATTTGATCTTCCGCAACGCGCAAGCGAACAAAATACCGTCATGTTCTGCGCGGGGCGCTTACGCCGCGAGCCGCCGCTCTTTATGACTTGCTTACGCAGGCCGGCCGCGAAACGAATTGCGCCCTTACAGACATCCGATGTAATCGGAACAAGATTTTTCAAATCAAAGCTGCATTGGCGGCGAACCGACGGTCCAATCGCGGGGTCCGTCGATACTATCCCGCTTTTTCTAGAGAAAATAGAGACGCGTCGACCCGCGCTTCATCGGATGGATCGGATCCTAACCCAGGAGAAGTGTCATGGCCCACACCATCCTCATGTTCTTCGTATTGATTCTATCCTTCGCCGCGATGTTCGGCTTCGTAAAGTTCTCAGAGAACGTCATCGCCAGGCCGCAGGCCGTGCCGGTGATCGACGACGCCGCGGCGCGAAACGCGGACCGCGCCGAATCTCTTTGAAACTCGGCGCTATCGCTGCGCCGCCGCCGCCCGTAACGCAAAGGGGATCGCCATGGCGTCGGTCTATTTTCTCGTCCTGCTGGTCGTGCTTCTGGTGATCTACCTGTTCTATGCCGTCATAAACCCGGAAAAATTCTGACGCCTGCGCGCGAAGGCCCATGCGCTTCGAAGGAGTTCCCATGACTGCCTCCGGTTGGCTGCAGATCATCGTCACCCTGGCCGCGATCTTCCTGCTCAGCATTCCGACAGGCCGCTACATGGCCCGGATCAACATGGGCCAGAAGACGAGGGTCGACGGATTCTTCGATCCCATCGACAACGCCCTCTATTTCCTCATCGGCCGCAAGGTGACGAGCCAGGCGATGACGTGGAAGGTCTACACCTACCACATGCTCGCGACCAACCTGGCGATGGCGCTGATCATCTATACGATTTATTCGTTTCAGGATCGCCTGCCGCTCAACCAGCTCGGCTTCCCCGGGATGGAGCCCTTTCAGGCTTTCAATACCGCGGTCAGCTTCATCACCAACACCAACTGGCAGAGCTACGGCGGCGAGACGACGCTGTCGAACTTCAGCCAGATGACCGGCATCACCTTCCCGATGTTCACCTCGGCGACGACCGGCTTCGTCGTCGCGATGGCGTGGATTCGCGCCTTCACGGTCAAGAACGGCGGAGCCGACCTCGGCAATTTCTATCGCGATTTCATCCGTTTCATCACGCGCGTTCTGTTGCCGATCTGCTTCGTGATCGCGATCGTGATGGTCGCTTCCGGCTGTGTCCAGACCTTGGACGCCAGCATCACCGCCCACACCCTGCAAGGGGCCGACCAGTCGATCGTCGTGGGGCCCGTCGCCTCGCAGGGCACGATCGAGCTCATCGGCACCAACGGCGGCGGCTTCTACAACGTCAACGCCGCGCATCCCTTCCAGAATCCGACGCCGATCACCAACATCATCCTGATCGTGCTGATGGCCCTTCTGCCGGCCTCGATCGTCGTGACCTTCGGCGAGATGATCGGCAACCGTCGCCAGGGCTGGGTGCTCTATGGCGTGATGGGCTCGCTGATGGCGCTGTTCCTGCTGCTCTGCGTGCTTCCCGAGCAGGGCGGCACGCCGATGCTGGCGAACGCCGGCATCGAGAGCGCCGCGACCCTCGACCAGCCCGGCGGCAACATGGAGGGCAAAGAGGTGCGTTTCGGCATCTCCGGCAGCGCACTTTTCGCGGACATTACGACGGCCTTCACCACCGGCGCGATCAACTCGGCCCATGACAGCTACACGCCGCTCCCCGGCATTTCGATGTTGGGCCAGATGATGCTGCAATGCGTGTTCGGCGGCAAAGGCGTCGGCTTCCTCAACGCGCTGATCTACGGCATCATCGCCGTGTTCGTGGCCGGGCTGATGGTCGGGCGCACGCCCGAGTTCCTGGGCAAGAAGATCGAGGCGCCTGAAATCATCCTCGTCTCGCTCGCCCTGCTCATCCATCCCCTGGTCATTTTGACGCCGACCGCCTGGTCGATGCTGGCGCCCTACGCCATTTCCTCGCTCGGCAACAACGGCATCCACGGCTTCTCCGAGGTCCTCTACGCGTTTGCCTCCGGGGCGGCGAACAACGGCTCGGCCTTTGCCGGCCTCAACGCCAATACGCCTTGGTTCAACCTGGCGATCGCCGCCGTCATCTTCCTCGGCCGCTATCCCGCGATCATCTTCCTGTTGGCGGTCGCCGGATCGGTCGCGAGCAAGGCGACGACGCCGTCGACCAGCAGCACGCTGCGCACCGACACGGTCGCCTTCGGCGTGTTCTGGTTCGCCACGATCCTGATCGTGGGCGCGCTGACCTTCTTCCCCGTGCTCGTCCTGGGGCCGATCGCCGAGTTCTTCGCCATGAAGAGCGGGCTCCTCTTCTAACCATCGCACGCGACCCAAGGTGGGCGCCGGAGACTTGTTATGGCAAAGAAACCATCGACATACCGGATGAGCGGCGAGCTCGGCGCGGAATTTCGCGGCGTTGCGCCGCCAAGCGCCTACACCTCCGATCTGCTGTGGGCGGCTTTCCGGGGATCGCTCGGCAAGTTCGACCCGCGCGTCCAGATTCGCAATCCCGTGATGTTCGTCGTCTGGCTCGGCGCGCTGGTGACTCTCGCGCTGACGTTCGTTCCGGACCTGTTCGGACCCTCGGGCGCCTCGCGCCTCTACAATGGCGTCGTGACGTTCATCCTCGTCCTGACCGTCTGGTTCGCCAACTACGCCGAGGCGCTGGCCGAAGGCCGCGGCAAGGCGAAGGCCGCCGCGTTGCGGCGGACCCGCGCCTCCCTCCACGCCAACCGCGTGCTTAAGGACGGCCGCCTGGAGACCATCCCGGCGACGGAACTGCGCAAGGGCGACCTCGTGCGGGTGGAGAAGGACAGCATCGTTCCGGCCGACGGCGAGGTCGTCGAGGGCGTCGCCTATGTCAACGAGGCCGCCATCACGGGCGAATCCGCCCCGGTGCTCAAGGAGACGGGAACCGACATTTACTCGTCCGTCACCGCCGGGACGACGATCATCTCGGATTGGCTGCTCGTCCGCGTCAGCAACAACCCCGGAGACACGTTCCTCGATCGGATGATCCGCCTCGTCGAAGCCGCCAAGCGGCAGAAGACCCCCAATGAGATCGCGCTCACCGTGCTGCTCTCGATTCTGACGTTGATTTTCGTCATCGTCGTGGCGACGATCGCGCCGGTGGCGACCTACCTGCAGGCGCAGATCAACGTCGCCGATCTCATCGCGCTGCTCGTCGCGCTGATCCCCACGACGGTCGGCGCGCTGCTCTCGGCCATCGGCATCGCCGCCATCGACCGCACCATGCGATTCAATGTGCTGGCCATGTCGGGCAAGGCGGTCGAAGCGGCCGGCGACGTCCAGACGCTGATCCTCGACAAGACCGGAACCATCACCACCGGCGATCGCCAGGCGCATGATTTCATCGCGGTGGCGGGCCGTCAGCAGAAGGACTTGGTTCAGGCCGCGTTCCTCGCGTCCTACTTCGATACGACGCCGGAGGGACGATCCGTCGTCTCGGCCAGCGTCGCCCGCGGCGCTCAAGCGTCGCCCGGCCTGGACCAGGCGAGGGGTCTGGATTTTTCGGCGCACACTCGCATGAGCGGAATCGACCTTGCGGACGGCCGAATCATCCGTAAAGGCGCGGTGGCCTCAGTCATTCGTCACGTCGCCGACTCATTCCATGGTCCGGCGCCGGACGACCTTCAGAGGATCGCCGACGAGGCGGCGCAACAGGGAGCGACGCCGCTCGCCATCAGCGTCGACGGCGACATCCTGGGCATTGTCGTTCTCGCCGACACGTTGAAGCCGGGCATTCGTCAGCGCATCGCGCAACTGCGCAAAATGGCGATCCGCACCATCATGGTCACCGGCGACAATCCGATCACCGCGCGAACAATAGCGGCCGAAGCGGGCGTCGACGACTTCATCGCCGAAGCGAAGCCCGAGGATAAGCTGATCCTGGTTCGCAAGGAGCAAGCCGAGGGGCGGCTTGTCGCGATGACCGGCGACGGCACCAATGACGCCCCGGCGTTGGCGCAGGCGGATGTCGGTCTGGCCATGCACTCGGGAACGTCGGCGGCCAAGGAGGCGGCCAATCTGGTCGATCTCGATTCCGATCCGACCAAGCTCACCGACCTCGTCGCAATCGGCAAGCAGATGTTGATCACGCGCGGCGCGCTGACGACCTTCTCGATCGCCAACGACGTAGCGAAATACTTCGCCATCATCCCCGCGATGTTCATCGTCGCGCTTCCCGGCCTGGCGGCGTTGAACGTCATGGGATTGGCGACGGCGCACAGCGCGGTTCTTTCGGCGCTGATCTTCAACGCGCTGATCATTCCGCTGCTCATCCCGTTGGCGCTGCGCGGCGTGCGGTTCCGCGTCGAAACCGCAGAAAACCTGTTTTCCCGCAACCTGTGGATCTACGGCGCCGGCGGCCTCGTCGCGCCCTTCGTCGGCATCAAGCTGATCGATCTGCTGATTGCGCCGCTGGTTTGAGAGGAAAGCGACATGCTCGGCTATGTCAGCAGCGCGGTGCGCGTCTCCCTGGTGACGTTCGTGCTTTGCGGCTTCGCCTATCCCCTCGCCGTCACCGGGGTCGGTCAGGCGCTGATGCCCGGTCAGGCCAATGGCAGTCTCGAAAAGACCGCCGACGGTCAGATCGTCGGCTCCCGGCTGATCGGCCAACAATGGAACGACCCGCAGTGGTTCCATGGCCGTCCCTCGGCCACGATGGATCCGACCGACGCCACCAAGGCGGCGCCCTACAACGCCGCGAACACGACGGCCTCGAATCTGGGACCGACCAGCAAGGCCCTTGCGGACCGCTTGACCGCCGACCGCAAGGCCTTCGACGACGCGCAGCCGGACATGGCCGGCAAGGCTTTGCCTTCGGACGTGCTGACGACCTCGGCTTCCGGCCTCGATCCCGACATCACGCCGGCTAATGCGTCTCTTCAGGTTCAACGCGTCGCCCAGGCGCGCGGCGCGCCGCCGGACCAGGTTGCGGCTCTCGTCGCGCAGCAGACCACGTCTCGCAGCCTCGGGATTTTCGGCGAGCCGCGCGTCAACGTGCTGGAACTCAATCTTGCGCTGGAGAAAGCGTTTCCCAGGAAATAGCGGCGGTTCTGGATATTGACGGCCGCGAGCGAAACAGGGGGCGACGTCGGGACCTTGGCGCGACCGGATCATGGCCGCCCGGCCCCGACCCGCCCCGGGTCCGCCACGCGATGGACGTACGTCCATCCATCGCGCCCACCGGCGATGCTGGCCTCACTTACAAGAAGCCAGCGGCTTCAACGGGGCGTTTCGACACGAGCGTGAGCATCATGCGATCGACGTCTCGCCGCGATTCAAAGCGCGCCGATCCTCTTCGCCAGATCGCGCCCCTCGAACGCCACCATCGTGATCGCGACGCCGGAGGTGATCAGATTGACCCCGGCGAGCAGACCGAGGACCCAGGCGGCGCTGAACGGCAATCCCCAGATAATCAATCCCGCAAGGACGAGGTCCGCGACGCCGCTGACGAGCATCCAACCCCAGGAGCCGGGCATCGAGCTGCGGTAGGCGATCGACGTCACGGCCTGGAACACGCCCTCCGCGATGAAAAACGCCGTCAACACGATCGTCAGGGACATCACGCCGGTGATCGGCTTCGAGATCAGCAGCACGCCGACCGCGACCGACAGCGCCGCCGTAAGCAGACTCCAGAGAAAAGCCGGAACGTCATGGGCGGAGAACATGGCCACGAGCCCGACGATCCCGCCGATCACGAACAGCCAACCGATGAAAATCTCGATGGCGATCGTGGCCAGCACCGGCGCGGCGACGGCGAGCACGCCGAGCACGATCAATGCGACGCCGTGGAATAGAAAGATGCGCCAGTGGAGTCCGATCGCTTTGCGGACCGCGCTTTGCATTTCGCTGAGACTTGAACCCGTGAAGGTCATTTGACTTCCCCTCTGCTGTCAGCGGAGCCCCGAAGTTCCGGGCGGCGCCCAGGTCCCGCTCGTCATCGGCCCGCCATCGAGCCCGATCGACGTCGCCGCGAGCAAACGCAAATTCGCTGCGCGCTTCGAGGCAGGGCCTCGCACGACGACATCGAGTCGGTTCGGCTACCTCGATTTGTCCCGCGCTTCATTGAGACCTATCAATTTTGCGATCCTTTTGTTTTGATCGCGGATCGCCATCAGGCGCCCGTCGTCGCCTGATCCCGCCCGGCCCCGCCGCCGCGCGGAGCCGCCGAGACTCGCTCAAGCGACTCTGGAGGCGGCGCGCACCGTGGCGCTCGCTTGCGGCTCGATATCGACGCCCGCGCGATCCGCCAGCGCCAGCCATTGCGCGATCTCCTGGCCGGCGATGCGCAGATGCGGCGCGATTTCGGCCAGCGGCGCCAGCACGAAGGCGCGCTCGGCGATGCGCGGATGCGGAATCTTCAGATCCGGCTCGTCGATGGTCGCCTCGCCATAGGTCAAAATGTCGATATCGAGCGTGCGCGGCCCCCAACGCTCGATGCGGCGACGGCCCATGGCGCGCTCGATATCGAGACAAAGCGCCAGCAGCGCCGCCGCCGGCAAGGTCGTTTCGATAAGCGCCGCCATGTTGAGAAAAGACGGCTGATCGCGTTTGCCCCAGGGCGGCGTCCGGTAGACCGACGAGGCGCGCAGCAATTTCGCCCCCGGCGCATCGGCGAGGCGGCCGAGCGCATCAGCGAAGGCCGCGGCGACGTCGCCGAGATTGCCGCCGAGGCCGAGATACGCCTCCACGGCCAGATCATGCGCCACGCTTCACCTCGATCTCGACGCCGGCCGCGCGCAGCGTCGCGGCGATGGGCGGCGCAATCTTGCCGACCCGCACCATGACCGACTCGAGGCGCACAAATTTCTCCAGCAAGGCGCGCGCGACATCCAAGGCGGCGGCCTCGACGAGCTTGCGCGGCTCGCCGCAAAAAACCTGCCGCGTCGCCGCCACGACCTTGCCATAGTCGACGGTCGCCCTGAGATCGTCGCCCGCCGCCGCCTCGTCGAGATCGACGACGAGGTCGAGATCGATCTCGAACATCTGGCCGTGCTTGCGTTCGTGGGCAAAATGGCCGTGAAAGGCGTGGAGCCGCAACCCTTCGATAAAGATTTTGCCGCGGCCGATGCCGCCGTGCGAAGCTGGGTTGTTCATTGGCGGCTTTCCCTCATGGCGCCGAGGCTATCGCGTGCAAGACCTGCAGCGCCTGCACGTGCGGCGCCACATCGTGAACCCTTAAGATCGCCGCGCCGTTCATCACCCCCGCGAGGCCCGCCGCGATCGAGCCGGCGACGCGCTCGGCGGGCGCCTTCTGGCCGGTCACGATCCCGATAGTCGACTTGCGCGACACGCCGAGCAAAACCGGACGGCCAAGCGCCCCGAGCTCCCGCAGGCGTCGGATCAGTTGGAGATTTTGCGCCGGCGTCTTGCCGAAGCCGAAGCCCGGATCGACCAACAGCCGCTCCTCGAGGACGCCCGCGGCCAGCGCGATGTCGATCGAGCGCGACAGGAAATCGCGGATGTCGGCCATGATGTCCAACCCTGGATCCACGGTGGCCCGATTGTGCATCAGCACGGCCGCCGCGCCGCTGTCGGCGACGACGCGGGCCATTTCGCGATCCCGCTGAAATCCCCAGACGTCGTTGACCATCGAAGCCCCGGCTTTGAGCGCGGCGGCGGCGACGCGCGCTTTGCTGGTGTCGACGGAAATCGGCAGACCGACGCGGCGACGCAGCGCGGCGATGACGGGAACGACGCGGGAAATTTCCTCCTCCGCCGTCACCGCGCTCGCGCCGGGCCGGGTCGACTCGCCGCCGACGTCCAGAATCGCCGCGCCCTCGGCGGCAAGGCGCTCGCCATGTTCGGCGGCGGCCGCGGGCGTCGCGAAGGCGCCGCCATCGGAAAAAGAGTCCGGCGTCACGTTGACGATGCCCATGACGGGGGTCGGCGAGCCGAGCCTCAACGATTGGTCGTGCGGCAGAAAGAGCGTCAAGGGCGAACCAAGCTTAGGGATGAGCGGCGAAATTAATTTTGGTTCAGCCCGGCTCAGCCGATCTCTTCCTCCGCGCCGACGGGACGCCGCGTCCAATAGGCGCGCGCGCGAGCGCGCAGGCCGTTGACGAAAGCCGCCGCCGCCTCGCGATAGGGCGCGACGAGGCGCTCGGCGAATTCATGAAAGACGACGAACTTTTCAAAGAGCAAAGCGAACCAGGGCATCGTCATCAGCCTATGGCGCGTCAGATCGAAAATCGGCACGACGAGACCGAAGCCCACGACTTTCACCACGACATAGCCGGCGGCGCCGGCGACGATGTGGCCGGTCGCGGTAA
The DNA here is from genome assembly GCA_050012775.1 of Roseiarcus sp. Classification (GTDB taxonomy): domain Bacteria; phylum Pseudomonadota; class Alphaproteobacteria; order Rhizobiales; family Beijerinckiaceae; genus Roseiarcus. Next base: position 29,194 of record JBEKGN010000031.1, on the reverse strand, counting down.
ACACCACGCAGCCGAAGGCGCCGACTTCGCTGACGACGAAGGGGATGCCGAACATCAGCAGCGCGACCCACGCCGGCAGACGGTCGATGAGCCGCACGAGAGCCGCTTTGAACGCGATCCAGGGAACCAACGCCAGAGTTCGCCGGATGACGGCGACGGCGCCGTCCCAGATCCATGTCTCGAACAGAAACGCGAGCGCGAACACGAATACCAGCGCCCGCGGAACTTTCGGCCGGTTATGCACGCCCGCCGCCTCCGCCTTTTAACAACGCGGCGAGGGTGAACCCAATTCGTGGCGACATCAAGCCCGCAAGCCCCGCCCAGGGAAAAACAGGCGGCCGAAGCCGCCTGTCCCCATCAGCGGGCGAAGCGCCTGATTACTCGGCCGCGGCCTGTTTGGCGCCGCCACGGCTTCGCGCCGCCGCCTCGCCCCGCCCTTGCCGTATTCCGGATGCACGCGATCGAACAGCGCCGCCTGCCGCTCGAAGGGCTGGTTTGCCGCCCCACCCGTCCTCACGGAGCGTCCTAGCTGGAACGACTTGAGAGAACAGGCCCACGACGACTCGAACCTCTGACCAGCGGATTGTGAGGGCCTGGCGTCAGGGCGGCATTTCAAGTCGTTTTGAAACGCCGCCCTGCTCTCTTGTCCTTGGCTTCCGCCCGCGTTCAGGTTTTCCCAAGGCTTCGTAGCATTTGCGTAGCCTCGATCTGGCCCTGATCACCCGATGCTGGGTCGCGGCTGCGCTCTCGAAGCCCTCGAAAGCCTTTGCGCGGAGATCAGGCGACTTCGAAGCGATCGAGGTCCATCACCTTGGTCCACGCCGCCACGAAGTCTTTCACGAACTTCTCCTTCGAGTCCGCGCTCGCATAGACTTCCGCGAGGGCGCGCAGCTGGGAGTGCGAACCGAAGATCAGGTCGACACGGGCGCCGGTCCACTTGACCTCGTTCGTCTTCCGGTCGCGCCCCTCGTACACGCCTTCAGAGCCAGCGGACGGCTGCCATTGCGTGCTCATGTCGAGCAGGTTGACGAAGAAGTCGTTCGTCAGCGTCTCCGGCCGCTTGGTGAAGACGCCGTGCGTGGACTTCCCGGCATTTGCCCCCAGGACGCGCAGGCCGCCGACGAGAACCGTCATCTCGGGCGCCGTCAGCGTCAGCAATTGCGCCCGATCCGCCAACAGCTCCTCAGCCGACAGGCGCGGCTTGCCGCGGAGATAGTTGCGGAACCCGTCAGCGGTCGGTTCGAGCGGCGCAAAGGAATGGGCGTCGGTTTGCTCTTGCGACGCGTCCGTGCGCCCCGGCGTGAAGGGGACATTCACATCGTGCCCGGCGGCCTTCGCGGCTCTTTCGATCGCCGCGCAGCCGCCGAGAACGATCAGGTCGGCAAGCGAGACCTTTTTCCCGCCAGACTGTGAAGCGTTGAACGCCTTTTGGATCGCTTCGAGCGTCTGCAGCACCTTCGCCAACTGAGCCGGCTGGTTGACGTCCCAGTCCTTTTGCGGCGCGAGGCGAATGCGCGCGCCGTTCGCTCCACCGCGCTTATCGGAGCCGCGGAACGTCGACGCCGACGCCCAAGCCGTCGAGACGAGCTGGGAAACGGCCAGGCCCGACGCGAGGATTTTCGCCTTCAGAGCGGCAATGTCCTGCTCCCCGATCAGCGGATGATCCACAGCGGGGATCGGGTCTTGCCACGGCAGCGTCTCCTTCGGAACGAGCGGGCCGAGGTAACGCACGATCGGACCCATGTCGCGGTGCGTCAGCTTGAACCACGCCCGGGCGAACGCGTCGGCGAACTGATCCGGATTCTCGAAGAATCGCCTCGAAATCTTTTCGTATGCAGGGTCGAACCGCAAAGCGAGGTCGGTCGTCAGCATGGACGGCGCGCGACGCTTTGACTTGTCGTGCGCATCCGGAACCGTATCGGCGCCTGCGCCATGCGTCGGCTTCCACTGATACGCGCCGGCCGGGCTCTTGGTCAGCTCCCATTCGTAGCCGAACAGGTTCCAGAAGAAGTTGTTGCTCCACTTCGTTGGCGTCGTGGTCCAGATGACTTCCAGGCCGCTGCCGATCGTGTCATCGCCCTTGCCGCTGCCGAAGCTGTTCTTCCAGCCTAACCCTTGCTCCTCGATCGAGGCGCCTTCGGGCTCCGGGCCGACATATTGTTTCGGATCGGCAGCGCCGTGGGTCTTGCCGAACGTGTGCCCGCCGGCGATGAGCGCGACGGTCTCCTCGTCGTTCATCGCCATGCGCGCGAAGGTCTCGCGGATATCCGTCGCCGCAGCGACCGGATCCGGCTTGCCGTTCGGCCCTTCCGGATTCACGTAGATCAGGCCCATCTGCACGGCGGCGAGAGGGTTCTGCAGATCACGGTCGCCGGTGTAGCGCTCGTCCGCCAGCCACTTGCCTTCGGGGCCCCAGTAGATGTCTTCTTCGGGCTCCCAGACATCCACGCGCCCGCCGCCGAAACCGAACGTCTTGAAGCCCATCGACTCGAGGGCGACGTTGCCCGTGAGGATCATAAGGTCGGCCCAGGAGATTTTCCGGCCGTATTTCTGCTTGATCGGCCACAGCAGCCGCCGCGCCTTGTCGAGGTTCACGTTGTCCGGCCAGCTGTTGAGCGGCGCGAAGCGCTGTTGGCCGGCTCCGGCGCCGCCGCGGCCGTCGCCGATGCGGTACGTGCCCGCGCTGTGCCAGGCCATTCGAATGAACAGCCCCCCGTAGTGGCCGAAATCTGCGGGCCACCAGTCCTGCGAGTCCGTCATCAAGGCATGGAGATCCTTGATCACGGCGTTCAGGTCGAGACTCTTGAATTCCTTGGCGTAGTCGAACGCCTCGCCCATCGGATTGGACAGGGTGGAGTGCTGGTGGAGAACCCGAAGGTTCAGCTGGTTCGGCCACCAGTCACGATTCGCGTGTGCGGGGGTCCCACCCGTAACGGGGCACTTGCTTTCACTTGCCATGTTCTCTCCGATCGTGTTCCGCTTTTTCCCGTTTGCTATGTAAATATCGTCAATCCTTGAGCAGTGGTCCAGCCTCGCGGGGGCCGGCGGCTATCGAGTTCTGGTTGTCGGCGATCGGCGAGCCGGCGGTTCTCGTCAGGCGATCGGTCATGAATTCCTCCATCGTCAGTCGTCCCCTGGCGGGGCCTGCCGATCAATCCTAGACCGAATCCGACGATCGCTCCAATCGATTGTTCCGAGTCTTGTCATCGGCGCTGACTATCGTATAAGCGCGCCATGAACCTGCGAGACCTGCAATATGTCGTCGCCGTCGCGGATCACGGCCATTTCGGCCGCGCCGCCACGGCCTGCAACGTCAGCCAGCCGACCCTCAGCGGCCAGATCCTCAAGCTCGAGGAGGAACTGGGCGTGCGGGTCTTCGAGCGCGAGGGCCGCGCGGTCAGGGTCGCCAGCCGCGCATCCTCGATCGTCGATCACGCCCGCCGCGCGCTCGCCGCCGCCGCCGACGTCGCGAGCGCGGCGCGCGGCGCCAGGAATCCGCTCGCCGGCGCCTTGAGGCTCGGGGTCATTCCGACGGTCGCGCCCTATCTCCTGCCCTATGCGCTGCCCCTGGCCATCCGCGACCTGCCGCTGGCGCCGATCAAGATCGTCGAGGACTTGACCGACCGCCTGCTGCCGATGCTGATCGACGGCCGGATCGACGCCGCCGTGATCGCCACCGATCCCGCGAACGACAAGCTCGCGCGCCTCACGCTTTACGAAGAGCCTTTCCTGCTCGTCGTGGCGCGCGACCATCCGCTCGCGCGACGCAAATCCGTGTCCGCCCGGGACATCGATCCGGACACTCTTTTGTTGCTGGCGGACGGCCATTGCCTGCGCGATCAAGCGCTCGATCTTTGCGCGCGCAGCGCCGCGAACCGCGCGGCGGCGTCGGACATGAGCGCGGCGAGTCTCGAAACGTTGCTGCATCTGACCGCCGCCGGATATGGCGTCACGCTCGCGCCGCGCCTGGCGGTCGAAAACCGCAACGCCGGAAGCGCCCTGGCGACGGTGCCGCTGAAAGGCGCGGGTATGACGCGGCGCGTCGATCTCATCTTCCGCCGCGATACGACGCGCCGGCCCGCCTTCGACAGGCTCGCGGCATGCGTTCGCGCCGCGGCGCCGGAATGTCTGCGAAAGCCCGACGCCGACGGGCTGCCGGGCTGAAGTCTGTCGATGTTCATCGCGAGCGCCACAGGCGCTCGTCGAAAGAGAACGCTCTTGTGGAATCGATGGAGACGCTTTTTGCGTCGGGATGCGCGACGTTGATCAGGATGTTGGCGCTTTCGGGCACGATGACCGAGGGAACCTTGAGAAGCGCGGACCTACCGGATGCAAGCCACGCGTCGCCGATTGCGAGGGCATCCCTGGGAAGCTCGGTGATCTCCTCGAAAGCGATCGTAGAGAGATCGATCTTCACGAGAACGTAGTCGTCGGGGAGGACGCTCCAATCGAGATCGAGATGGACTCGGACTCCGAGGACGGCGAGAGCGGCGCTTTCGGCGGCATAGACGAGCGGACGCCTGGGGGAATTCCAGCGTCCGCCATAGAGCCGCGCGCCTTCGCCGGAGAGATCGGCGAAGGGCTTGCGGCAGAGGCGCCAAGCGAACATCAGACCGCCAGGCCGTGATCGATCATGGCGAGCAGATGTTCCACTTGCCGGCTTCCCTCGCCCGTATCGAGAAGGGAAATCGGCGCGTCGCCCTCGAGGGCGGTCGTCGGCCGGCGCAGCCACCGGGCCGCCTTTTCCTGCGAACCGAAGGTTTCCTCGGCCGCCGCGATGACGCGCACGAGGCGGATCAAGCGATCGGACTGTTCCGGCGTCAGGACGCCGATCTTGCGGCGATGGCTGAGGGTCTTGCGGGGAAGAACGACTCGATCGATTTCCGCGAATGTGGCGCGTCCGGACTTTACGAGTTCGTCGACCTTCGCGACGGCGAGGCCGCGTCGGGTCGCCTCGATGGCGCCGCGGCTGTCTTTCGCGCCGATCTTGAGGATCGCGTCGGCGCGCATGAAGGCGGACGTGTAGGCGGTCGACATGGGATCGCTCCGCCTCGTGAAGGCGATACGGCCATTGTATAGGGGCATATCGCCGCGACCGCAGGCGTTGCGAGTTTTGCGGCCATCGTCGCGACCGGCTCGCCTAGCGCTCTCCTTCGCGCAAACGCAGCGCTCCCGCGATCGCCCGCGCCTCCGACCACAGTCGATGCGTCAGCGCGCCGGCGTCCTCTTCGCGCGCGAGCGCCCCGGCCTCTCCCGACCACAGCGGCGAGAAATCGCCGCTCCCCGATTTCTCATGCGCCGCGCGCAACGGCGCGATCGCGCCCGTCGCCAGCGGAAAGGCCGGCGCGATCGGGTTCATCGGCCCCAGTTCCCGCATCAGGCGCGTCATCAGCCCACGCGCCGGGCGGCCGGTATAGAGATTGGTGAGACGCGTGGAATCGTCCGCGGCGCACGCCAAAGCGGCGCGATGGAGGTTGGATATCGTCGCCTGCGGCGTGCGCAGATAGGCGGTTCCGATTTGGACGGCCGCGGCGCCGAGCGCGAAGGCCGCGGCGATCCCCCGGCCGTCGGCGATTGCGCCGGCTGCGATCACCGGCGTGCGCACGGCGTCGACGACTTGCGGCAGCAGGGCGAAGAGTCCGGGCTGAGCGTCGATATCCGTCGAAAGAAACATGCCGCGATGCCCGCCCGCCTCGCGGCCTTGCGCGACGATCGCGTCGACGCCGCGCGCCTCTAACCAGCGCGCTTCGGCGACCGTGGTCGCGCTGGAGAAAATCAGAGCGCCCGCCCGCCTGACGCGCTCCAACAGCGCCTCCTCGGGCAAGCCGAAGTGGAAGCTGACGACGGCGGGTCTTTCGTCTTCGACGACCTCGCACATCGCCGCGTCGAAGGGGCTCCTGCCGGGGCCGGACGCCGCCGACGCGGGATCGAGGCCGATTTCGGCGTAATAGGGCTCGAGCGCCGCCAGCCAGCGCGCCTGCGCCCGCGCGTCGGAAGTGGGCGGAGCGTGGCAGAAGAAATTGACGCTGAACGGCGCCGCCGTGCGCGAACGGACTTCCGCGATTTGCGTGCGCAACTGCGCCGGCGTCAGCATCGCGCACGGCAGCGAGCCCAGCCCGCCCGCCTCGCAAACGGCTATCGCAAGGGCGGCGCCTTGCGCGCCGGCCATCGGCGCCTGAACGATCGGGAGCTGCGAAGGTAGGATCATCGAAGGTTTTTCCTCTCGAATGCGCCAACGCGCGGAAAAGCAATCCATTTCGTCAGCGGAACGCCTGAAGACGACGATCGCGCTCGCCTCGCGCGCGCTCCTCGCCCCATTGTGGCCATTAAGCCTTGGTTAACCCTCGCGCGTGTTTCGGACAATGAGAAGCGCGGCGGCAAGACTCGGGTAAGGTTGATTAAACCTTCCCTTAATAAGCTAACCCCTAAGGCTCGATCAAAGCGGCGCTCGGCCGCGTGACAGGATTTGGAGTTTTCGATGTTCGCTGCGACCTTTCCGCGCGCTTTTTCCCTGGTGGCGGCGCTGGCCGTCGGCCTCGCTCTGAGCGCCTGCGCCCGCAACAATGCCGATAACGACGCTCTGAACGGCGCCTATGGCGCGGCGGGCGCCCCCGGCAGCGTGCAGGAATTCGCTGCGAGCGTCGGCGATCGCGTGTTCTTCGAAACCGACTCGACCGAACTCACCTCGACGGGACAGACGACGCTGGACAAGCAGGCCGCCTGGCTCAACCAATACCCGCGCTACACTTTCACCATCGAAGGTCACGCGGACGAGCGCGGCACGCGCGAATACAACTTCGCCCTGGGCGCCCGGCGCGCCGAGACGACCAAGAACTACCTGATCGCCAAGGGCGTCTCGATCGCGCGCATCAAGACCATCAGCTACGGCAAGGAGCGCCCGGTGGCGGTCTGCAACGACATCTCCTGCTGGTCGCAAAATCGCCGCGCCGTCACCGTGCTCGCCGGCGCCGTGGGAAGCTGAGGGGAAAACGGAACCGCGCCGCGCGACGGCCAAACCTTCGCCTCACTTTTGGCCGTCCGTTCCCTATGCTATCGGAATTCGCGCGCCGATCCGGCGAACGCCGCCGCGCCACCGATAGGGGTTTGACGTCTTGACGCCGCTTTCTCGCCTTCGCCGCGCCAGCGCGGTCGTTGCTTGCCTGGGTCTCTTCGGCGTGACGAGCGCGAGCGCGTTCGATCTCAACCCTTTCCACAGCGACGCGCCGCAGCAGACCGCGCAATCCTCGCTCCCCCCCGCCAACATTCCCGGCGGGCCGACCGACTCGGTCGACGCCGGCGACGCCGGCGCGCTCGACGTGCGCATCGACCGGTTGGAAAACGAATTGCGGCAGGCCAACGGCCGCATCGAGGAACTGGAGAATCAGCAGCGGCGGCTCGAGGATCAACTCAAGCGCTTCCAACAGGACGTCGAGTTCCGCCTCGGCGGCGCCGGCTCCAACGCCGCCGCCGCCGCAGCTCCGCCCATCGCGGCGCCGGACGCCGCGCCCGCCGTCAAGCTCGCCCGCAAGGGCGACGCCTTCGATCCGGCGAACGATCCCAATGCGATCGGCGCCCCGCGCCCGCTGGGAACGACGCCGCCGAGCGCGCCGCTCGCCAAGCCGCCTTCGCCGACCGGCGCGCCGCTCGACCTCTCCGGCAAGCCCAATCCCCCGCCGATGCCGAGCGGGCCCCTTGTCGCCGACACCGGGCCGACGGTCGTTCCTGGCGGCGGCGTCGGCTTCACCGACGGCCCGCGCGAGCAATATAACGCCGCGATCGAGGCCTATCGCAACGGCCAATACCCGCAGGCCGAGGAGCAATTGAAGGCCTTCCTCGCCGCCAACGGCTCCAACCGCCTCGCGCCCGACGCGATCTTCTATCTCGGCGAGACCTATTTTCAGCGCTCGCGGCCGCGCGAAGCGGCCGAACAATATTTGAAACTGTCGACCGATTTCGCCAAGTCGGCGCGCGCCCCCGAAGCCATGTTGCGGCTCGGCCAGTCGCTCGCCGCGCTTGGCAGCAACGATCAGGCTTGCGCGACTTTCGCCGAAGTCGGCAAGCGCTATCCGACCGCCGCGCCGGCGGTGAAGAAATCGGCGGAGCGCGAGATGCAAAAGGCGCATTGTTGAGGCGCGGGACAAGCCCGCCGCCGCCTCTTTCGGATCTGGCGATCGAAACGATCTTCGCGCCGCTCGCCGACGAGAGCGCGATTCTCCTCGCGGTCTCCGGAGGGCCGGATTCGACCGCGCTGCTGCTGATGGCCGCCTCCTGGGCGCGCCGGCGCGCCGGCCGCCCCCGCCTCGAGGCGGCGACGGTCGATCACGGATTGCGCGCGGAGAGCGCCAATGAGGCGCGCGCCGTCGCCGAACTCTGCGACAGGCTCGGCGTTCCCCACCGCATTCTCGACTGGCGCGGCGCGAAGCCTGGGAGCCGCATCCAGGAGCGCGCGCGCGAGGCGCGCTACGCGCTGCTGGGGGAATGCGCCGACGCCATCGGCGCGGACGTCGTCGTCACCGCCCATCACCTCGACGATCAGGCGGAGACCGCGCTGTTCCGTCTCTTACGCGGCTCCGGGATCGGCGGCTTGCGCGCCATGGCGGCGCGCGCGTCGCGAGAGGGCGTGACGATCGCACGGCCGCTGCTCGGCTTCGCCAAGCGCGAGTTGATCGCCTATTGCGAGACGCAAGGCGTCGCCTTCGCGCGCGATCCCTCGAACGACGATCCGCGCTATGCGCGCACGCGTCTGCGCGCGCTGGGGCAAGCGCTCGCCGCCGAAGGGCTCGACGCGCCGGCGTTGGCGCGGCTCGCGCGCCGGGCCGGCCAGGTCGAGGACGCGGTGACGCGGCAGGCCGAAGCCGCCGAATCCCGGCTGCGCCTCGTCGAGACCGCCGCTTGCGACGCGCGCGCCTTATTCGCGGAGCCGATCGAGATCGTGCAACGATTGCTGACGGCGGCGATCGCCAAGGTCGGCGGCAGGCAAGCGAGCCGCGTCGGCCTGGAAAAGATCGAGACGCTCGCGCAAGCCTTGCACCGCGCCCTCGCGAGGGGCGCGGCTTTCGGCGCCAATGTCGCGGGCGCGCGCGTTCGCCTCACCGCGAAGGGCGGCCTCCGCGTCGAACCGGAGCCGCCGCGCCGCGCGCCGGCCCGCCGTTAGGCGCGGCGCCCTGACGACGCGCCAGGCGAGCGCCTCCGATCGTCAAAGCCGGCCAGAGCCCGACACAAGGCGTATCGACCTCGCCGGTGCGCTCTGTCAGCCCACCGCCAACTCCGGCGCCGCAGGTTCCGAATGAAGATCGGCGCCTCTGTCGCCGGTCACCCCGGTGACGGGCAATTGCAGCACGACGGCGTTCTGTCCGGGCGCCAAATCGGTCACCATGACGAACCGCCCGTCCGGGAACTCCAGCGCGTCGTGATGGACATACGGCTGATCGACGTTCACTTGACGGAAGATCGCGACGCCCGAAGCGATCTTCCGGCGGAACAGCGAGTAACGGATGGCGCGGTCGCAAAGGATCTCGCCGTCAAACGCCAATTCCGTGCCCGGTCGCACGCAGACCGCGACGCCGGGGCTCCCGATCGCCGAGAATCCCCGCGTGGCCGAATTCGCAAATTCCGTCGTCACCAGCCGGTCGCCGACTTTGGCGGGAATGGAGGCGACGTGCTGCAAGCTATAGTCACACATCTTCCAATCTCCTTCGCAGCGTGAAACGTGGGAACGCCGCGGCCGGCCGGCGATGCCGATCGGCCAACGACGTCCCGCCTCCAGGATCTCGGTCACGATGCGAAAGCGGCTCGGCGCGCCTGCGCCCACGCGCTGGCGAGCGCGGGGCGTTACGCGACGCCAAGGGCGCGTCCGCCGCGTGAAATCCGAGACCTTGGCTCTGTGATTCGCTTAACGGACAACATTGGCGATCGTATGGTCGCCGAACGCGTGAGTTCGCAACGTCACGACGCCCGCGCGCGTCGTCAGACCGCCGGCGTCGTCCGCTCTCCGGCGGCGAGGCCCCGCCCGTTCACCACATGTCGAGCGCCACCCTCGCCTCGTCGGACATGCGGCTTTGATCCCACGGCGGATCGAACACCATGTTGACCTTGACGCCAGATACGCCGGGCACCGCGGCGACGGCGTTTTCGACCCATACCGGCATTTCGCCCGCCACCGGACAGGCCGGCGCCGTCAGCGTCATCTCGACCGTGACGAAGCGCTCGTCGTCGATGTCGACGTTGTAGATCAGGCCGAGCTCGTAGATGTCGGCCGGAATTTCCGGATCGTAGACGCTCTTTAGCGCGTGGACGATCTGCTCCGTGAGCGCCTCGAGTTCGTCTTGCGACATCGTCGAAGGCGGCTTTTCCGGAAAAAGGCATGACGACGTTGCGACGATTGGGCTGTCGGTCATTCCCAAGGCCCTCCTCAAGCGAATAGTTTTTGCGCGCGCACGAGCGCGTCGGCGAGCGCGTCGACTTCGGCGCGCGTATTGTAGAGCGCGAACGAAGCGCGGCAAGTGGAAGTCACGCCGAAGCGCTGCAACAGCGGCATCGCGCAGTGCGTGCCCGCGCGCACCGCGACGCCCGAGCGATCGATGATGGTCGCGACGTCGTGCGCATGCGCGCCCTGCATGGCGAAGGAAAGGATCGGCCCCTTGCCCGGCGCCGAGCCGAAGATGCGCAGCGAATTGATCGCGCTCAGCCGCTCGTGCGCGTAGGCGCTCAAGGCTTCTTCGTGCGCGCGGATACGCGATCGGCCGACGCCCTCGACATAATCGAGAGCCGCGCCGAGCCCGATCGCCTGCACGATCGGCGGCGTGCCCGCCTCGAAGCGATGCGGCGGCTGGTTATAGGTGACGACGTCTCGCGTCACGTCCTGGATCATCTCGCCGCCGCCGTTGAACGGCGGCAGGGATTCCATGAGCGCCCGCCTGCCGTAGAGCGCGCCGATGCCGGTGGGGCCGTACACTTTGTGGCCGGTGAACGCATAGAAGTCGACGTCGAGATCGCGCACGTCGACATCGAGATGCACGGCGCCCTGGGAGCCGTCGACCAGCACGGGCACGCCATGGGCGTGGGCGATGCGCACGATGTCCTTGATCGGCGTGGTCGTGCCCAGGACGTTCGACATCTGCGTGATCGCGACGATCTTGGTGCGCCGGGTCAGCGCGCGTTCGAAGGCTTCGAGCGAAAACGACCCGTCGTCGGCGACGTCGACCCATTTGAGCACGGCGCCCTTGCGTTCCCTATGAAAATGCCAGGGCACGATGTTGGAATGGTGCTCCATCACCGAAAGCACGATTTCGTCGCCCTCGCCGATATGGGCGAGGCCGAAGCTCGCGGCGACCAGATTGATCGCCTCGGTCGCCGAACGCGTGAAGACGATCTCCTCGCTCGAGGCGGCGTTGAGGAAGCGGCGCACGGTCTCGCGCGCCGCTTCGTAGGCCTCGGTCGCGGCATTGGCGAGATAATGCAGGCCGCGATGAACGTTGGCGTATTCGTGTTCGTAGGCGTGCGTCAGGCGCTCGATGACGGCGCGCGGCTTCTGCGCCGAGGCGGCGTTGTCGAGATAGACCAACGGCTTGCCGTAGGGCCGCTCGGCGAGGATCGGAAAATCGGCGCGGATCGCCTCGACGTCGTAAGGGGCGGCGCGCGCGGGGTAGCTCTGATGGATGGTCATGTCGGCGCCGCTCCTGCGCGCCGGGCGAGCCAAGCGCGCGTCATCGAAAGCAAGATTTCCGCAAGCTCGGGTTCGGCGACGCGGGCGATCGCCTCGGCGCCGAAAGCCTCCAGCAGCATCGCTTCGGCTTCGTTTCTCGGCAGGCCGCGCGCTTGCAAATAAAACACCTGCTCGGGATCGAGCGCGCCGACCGTCGCGCCATGGCCGCAGACGACGTCGTCGGCGAGAATCTCGAGCTCCGGCTTGTTGTTCATCGCCGCGTGCGGCGAAAGCAGGATCGCCTGGGACTTCATGGCGCCGTCGGTCTTCTGCGCGCCGGGCCTGACGATGACTTTGCCCTGGAACACGCCAATCCCTTCGTCGGCCACAATGTGTTTGAACAATTCCCGGCTCTGGCCCCTGGGGGCGGCGTGAACGACTTCAAGCGTCGTATCGGCATGGCGGCGACCGTCGATCAAGGCGAGGCCGTCGAGCGCGATTCTCGCCTCCTCGCCGGCGAGGGTCGCGAAAACCTGCCGCCGGACGAGACCCCCGCCGCAGACGAAGCCGAAGGCGTCGAGTTCGGCGCGCTCCGCCAGATTCGCGACCTGGCTTTCGACATGCAGGCCCGCGCCGTCCTCGATCGAAGCGACATGCGCCGCCTTGGCGTCCGGCGCCAAGGAAATCCAAGTCGAAACATGCCGCTGCGCGCCCGGCCCGGTGCCGACGAATCGCTCGAAGAAGCTGGCGCGCGCCCCCACGCCGAGCGCGATGGCGAGACGCGAATAGACCGCCTCGGGAGCGCCGGCGGAAAAACAATGGACGATCTCGATCAGCGGCGCTCGCCTGCCCGGCTCAATCGTGATCGCGCAGCCGCCGAGCGTCAGCGCGACGTTGAGCGCAAGCATCGCATCGACGTCGGAAAACGTCGGAGCCTCCGGCGCCGAGGGGACGACGGCGACGCCCGCGGGCGGCGCGTCGGACAGCGCCGCGACGAACCGGCCGTCGAGAACGACGAGCCGCGTCCCGCCGGCGCGCGCAAGCGAAGCCAACGATCGGCGCGCAGCCTCGATCGCCGCCGCGTCCGGCGCCTTGGCGAGCGGCGCGGCGCTCGCCAACGCGGCGCGAAGATCGGTATAGTGCCAGGCTTCGACGCGGCGCGTCGGCAGTCCGGCCTCCTCGAAGCGGCGAAACGCCGCGTCGCGCCACAGCGAGGGCGCTGCGCCGCGCAAGGCGGAGAATTGCTCGGCGAGACGCGTCTCGGCGGCGGTCTTGGCGATGGCGCGATGCATGGTCATGCCATTCTCACGCCGCCTCCGACGCATAATCGCGGTAGCCGTTGCGCTCCAATTCCAGCGCCAGTTCGGGCCCGCCGGATTTGACGATGCGGCCTTTGGCCATGACGTGCACCACGTCCGGCTTGATGTATTCGAGCAGCCGCTGGTAGTGCGTGATGACGAGGAAAGACCGCTTGGGATCGCGCAACGCGTTGACGCCCTCGGCGACGATGCGCAAGGCGTCGATGTCCAGCCCCGAGTCGGTCTCGTCGAGCACGGCCAGACGCGGCGCGAGCAGCGTCATCTGCAAAACCTCCATGCGCTTCTTCTCGCCGCCGGAAAAGCCGACGTTGAGCGGACGCTTGAGCATATCCGGATCGATTTTCAGGTTCTGCGCCGCGCCGCGCACCGTGCGCATGAAATCGGGCGTCGTCAGATCGGCCTCGCCCCGCGCGCGGCGCTGCGCGTTGAGAGAGGCCTTGAGGAACGTCATCGTCGCGACGCCGGGAATTTCGATCGGGTATTGAAAGGCGAGAAACACGCCGCGCGCGGCGCGCGCGTCGGGCTCCAGTTCGAGGATGTTCTCGCCGTCGAGCCGGATCTCGCCGGAGGTGACGACATAGTCCGGCTTTCCCGCGATAACGTAGGACAGGGTCGATTTTCCCGAGCCGTTCGGCCCCATCAACGCCGCGACCTCGCCCGTCGCCACGCTGAGATTCAGTCCGTCGAGGATCGGCTTGCCCTTGATTTCGACGCTGAGGTTTTTGATTTCGAGCATCAGGCGACCCCGTGATTGCCGGCCTTCGTCATCCCACACTCCCCTCGAGGCTGATCGCGATCAACTTCTGCGCCTCGACCGCGAACTCCATCGGCAGCTGTTGCAGCACGTCGCGCACGAAGCCGTTGACGATCAGCGCCGTCGCCTCCTCGCCCGAGAGCCCGCGCTGCAAGCAATAAAAGAGTTGATCCTCGGAAATTTTCGAGGTCGTCGCCTCGTGCTCGAACACGGCCGAGGAATTCTTCGCCTCGATATAGGGCACGGTGTGAGCGCCGCACTGGTCGCCGATCAGCAGCGAGTCGCAATTGGTGAAATTGCGCGCGCCGGCGGCCAGCCGGTGCGCCGAGACCTGGCCGCGATAAGTGTTCTGCGATTTGCCGGCGGCGATGCCCTTGGAGATGATGCGGCTCGTGGTGTTCTTGCCGAGATGGATCATCTTGGTGCCGCTGTCGACCTGCTGGCGCCCGTTGGAAATCGCGATCGAATAGAATTCGCCGCGCGACGAGTCGCCGCGCAGGATGCAGGACGGATATTTCCAGGTGATCGCCGATCCCGTCTCGACCTGCGTCCAGGAAATCTTCGAGCGCGCGCCGCGGCAATCGCCGCGCTTGGTGACGAAGTTGTAAATGCCGCCCTTGCCCTCGGCGTCGCCGGGGTACCAGTTCTGCACGGTCGAATATTTGATCTCGGCGTCCTCGTGGGCGACGAGTTCGACGACCGCGGCATGGAGCTGGTTCTCGTCGCGCTTGGGCGCGGTGCAGCCCTCGAGATAGCTGACGTAGGCGCCCTTGTCGGCGATGATCAGCGTACGCTCGAACTGGCCGGTGTTCTTCTCGTTGATGCGAAAATAAGTCGAAAGCTCCATCGGACAGCGCACGCCCGGCGGCACGTAGACGAACGAGCCGTCGGAGAACACCGCCGAGTTGAGCGTCGCGTAGAAATTGTCGGTCGGCGGCACGACGGAGCCGAGATAGCGCTTCACCAGATCGCCGTGGTCGCGCACGGCCTCGGAGAACGAGCAGAAGATTACGCCCGCCTTGGCGAGCTCGGCCTTGAAAGTGGTCGCCACCGAAACCGAGTCGAACACCGCGTCGACGGCGACCCTCGGCCGTTCGACCCCCGCCAAAAATTCCTGTTCGATAAGCGGAATGCCAAGCTTAGCGTAGGTTCGCAGAAGTTCGGGGTCGACTTCGTCGAGGGATTTTGGCCCCGGCGCGGACTTCGGGGCCGAGAAATAATACAGATCCTGGAAGTCGATCTCGGGATAGTCGACGCGAGCCCAACGCGGCCTCTCCATCGTCAGCCAGCGTCGGTAGGCGTCCAAACGCCAATCCAGCAGCCATTGCGGCTCGCCCTTCTTGGCCGAAATGAACCGCACGATGTCTTCGCGGAGGCCTTTGGGCGCCTTGTCGGACTGGATATCCGTAACGAAACCGTACTTATAGGCGTCGACTTCAATCGAACGAACGCGGTCGACCGTCTCTTGGACTGCCGCCATGGGGACTTCTCCTCGCCTGGACGGTTTCAAGGACCGTCGGTGGGGGTCAAAAACGATGCGCGAACGACTGGTATCGCGTCTCAGGGCTCCGGACTATGGCACACCGCCTCTATATTGTGTCCGTCGGGGTCGATTGCAAACGCCCCGTAATAATTCGGATGGTAGTGCGGACGCAAGCCCGGCGCGCCATTATCCTTGGCCCCGGCGCCAAGCGCGGCGGCGTGAAAGGCACCCACCTCGGCGCGATTTCTCGCGCTGAACGCCAGATGCAGGGGCGAGGCGGGCGGATCGCCCTGGCTGAACCAGAACTGCGGCCTTCCGTCGCGGCCCATGCCGACGTGGCCGGCGAATTCCATCGCCACGCCGACGCCCAGCGGCGCCAGGGCGGCGATGTAGAACTTCCGGCTCGCTTCCACGTCCTTCACCGCAAAGCCGATATGATCGAGCATCGCCGCCGACCTCCGCCCGTCCCGCCGTCATCGAGCATTATGAACCGCTGGGAGCTCACCGCAAGCGCGCTCCGGCCTGGTCGGACATTCTCCCGGCCGAGGACGCTTTTCCCACCGTCGCCAAGACAAGAAGAGTGCACGATCGGCGCCACGGCGCCGCACGAGTCGGTTGGCGCGCCGGGCCCCGCGCCGCGGGCTCGCCGACATCGCACGAAGTGCCTGTCTCCTATAGCGAAAGCGCGCGCGCCGCCGCCGCGCATTCGCAACGGGGTCGATCCCGGCGCGCCTTTCGGCGCGGCCGGAAGCCGACATTTGTCGCGATTCCGACAGGTCGGTCGTGTCCGGCTCAGCGAGGCTCGAAGGCTTCGCCGGTGTGTTCGCCGCGCAGCCGGCAAACGATCTTACGCAAGTCGAGGTGGGCCATTCGGGGCTCCGGCTCTGGCTCCGCGGCGGCGGCGGAAGCGGCGGCGCGCGCCTCCTCCAGCTTGTAATCCCCGAATTTCATCCGCATCGGGGTGGCGATCGCCTCGCCGAAGGCGATCGCCTCGCGGTCGGCGATCGACGATAGAAACGCGATGGTGCTCGCCGAGGAGACCCCCACCGCGGAGCGAATGATCGCCTTGTCGTGCTCGTTGGCCAGGCGCATCGCGAACATCGTCGAACATTGCGAAAGCACGGTCGGGTCGAGCTCCGCGGGCCGCTGCGTGACAACCCCGAGCGAAACGCCGTACTTGCGTCCTTCCTTGGCGATGCGGCCGATGGCCTGGCGGGTCGGTCCGAACGCCTGCGACCGGTCGGTCGGGATATAGCGATGGGCCTCTTCGCAAACCAGCGCGATTTCGTAGCTCCCCTCGCTCCAAAGCGCGATTTCGAACGCCATGCGCGCGAGCACCGAGACGAGCGAATTGACGACCTCGTTGGGAAGACCCGCCAATTGCATGATGGTGACCGGCGCGCCCGCCTTCGGCAGGCGGAAGATGCGCGAAATGACCTTGGACATGTTGTCTTCGACGACGACTTTGCCGAACATGAAACGGAAGCGCGGATCGCGGCTCAGCGTTTCCAGGCGGTGTTTCAGCGAGCGAAGATCCGAGCGCGGATATCGTTGATCGAGCTTGCCGAGCCATTCGTCGATGATGTGCACCATGTCGGCGACGCGGTAGGGCACGGGGGTATCGGCGCTGACCCAGCCGACGTCCGCATTCGTGGCGCGGCGCAGCGGGCTGGCCGCGATCAGGGAGGCGGAACTCGCGCTGAACTGGGCCTTGGCGGTCTTGATGACGTCGAAAAGCGCGTCGACTTCATCGGAATTCGGTTTGCGGCCGCTGTAAATGATGTCGGCGATTTCCTCGAACTTGAACATCCAGTAGGGAAGTTCGAGATTGTCGGAATTGAGAACGATGGAGTCGTTGGGAAAATTGCGCGCGTATTCGTTGTGCGGATCGATGATCAGCACGCGCAGTTTCGGCCGCGAGGCCAAGCACTTCTTCAGCAGCATCGACACCGCGGTGGTCTTGCCGACGCCGGTCGATCCGATCACCGCGAAGTGCCGACTGACGAGTTCGTCGATGCTGACCGACGCGGGAATCGATTCGTTCTGGGTCAGGCGGCCGATTTCAACGCCTTGGACGCCGCGAAAACTGTAGATCGCCTTGAGATCGTCGGCGCGGATGCGGTGCGCGACGGCGCCGAGCGCGGGATAGGAACGAATGCCGCGGCAGAACTCCGGCGCGCCCGATTCGTCGTCGACGATCTCGCCGCTCAGTTCGATCTTGACATAGACGGTGTTGGCGTCGCTGTCGCTCCAAAGGCGATTGGCGGTCGACAACTCGCAAACCACGCCGATGAGCCGCGAATTTCCATGCACGATCGTGATGAGATGACCGACCGACCAATGTTCGCCGGCCTCGTCTGGCGTGATGCCACAAGCAATGATCCCATCGGTCCCGTTGAGCGAAACGAGGCGACCGAGCTCGCGATCGATGCCGGGCTCGCGCCTCTCGTGCAGGGGAAGAATGGAGGCCCGGCTAGACGACAATTCCAGTTTCATGGCGAACCGATCCCCTTGCGGCGCCGATGGCGCTCCGCTCGACGGCGCTGACGGCTAGGCTGTGCAATTCGAAGCGCGACTCCTTCCGGCGCGGTGCAGCGGTCGGTCGTTTATTAAACGACGGAAGTCGTAAAAAAAGCCTTTCGCGCCCGTCAGGCGCGATCGGACAGCCTCAAAGCTTCAAGGTTTTCGCGCGCTCGGGCCTCGTTGCGCGCCCGCGCCCGTTCCTCGCGCGCCCTCTACGCCACGGCGCGGATCTCGGGATCGCCGCCGATGAGACGGGCGAATTGCCGCAACCGCGTCTGCAGCCGGTCGCTGTTGAGCGGGGCGAGATCGTTCGGCAACATCAGGGCGATGCGGCCCTTCTGGGCGACCAACGGCGTGCGCGGCAGAATGCCCGGCATGGCGGCCGAAACGATATAGGCGACGCGCATCGCGGCGCCGAGAATCCGCGCGCGATCGAGCTGTCGCGCCGACACGAGCGAGCGCGCCTGTTGGCTGACGTCCTGATCGCTCGACACGTGGCGGTAGGACGCCGCAAGCGCCAGGAAGGCGCGGGAGGAATGGTCGAGGCCGACGAACGCCGCGTTGGCGACGAGATCGTAGGATTGTTCGCCGCGATAGTCCGGATGCGCGCGCCAGGCGATATCCGACAACAAGCAGGCGGCATGGCGCAGCCGCATCTCCTCCGAAGTCTCCTCGAGATGCGTCGTGCCGAGGAATTGGCTGGTCCACTGGAACAATTCCTCGGCGTGCGCGGGCGCGCGCGAACGCAGCAGGTTAAATTGCCGCGCCGCCATGATGAGCGGATCCTGCGATTGTTCGGCGGGAGCGAGGGCTTCGAACAACAATCCCTCGCGCACCCCCAAGGCGGAAATGACGACTTCCCTAGGATTGGCCCGGCGGATGATCTCCTCCAGCACCGCGGCGCCGTAGGCGAGCAGCGGGCGGCGGGCCGACGACACCGACTCGATCGACGTCAGCGCCTCCGCCTCGATGCGTTCGACCAGCTTGGCGAAGTCAAGCGCGTCGCGGGCGGGAATGACGTAATTATGCATGACGTTCATCGGGTACTGGCGCTGGCGCATGTGCAGGCGGGCGAGCGAACGCCACGTGCCGCCGACGGCGTAAAAAGTCCGCCCGGTCAAATTGTCGAGCGCCTTGACCTTGGCGAGCGTGTCGCGCGCGATTTTCGCCGCCTTTTTCGGCGAGCGCTCGGAGAGCTCCATCAGCGACAGGCCGCCAAGCGGCAGCGTCACGCCGCGACTGACCTTGCCGCCCTTCACCTCCGTCAATTCGAGCGAGCCCCCGCCCAGGTCGCCCACCACGCCGTCGGGCTCGTAGATCGAGGAGACGACGCCGAGCGCGGCCAGTTGCGCCTCGCGCGGCCCGCTCAGCAGGGTGATTTCGCAGCCGATCGCCTGCTCCGCCAATTCCAGGAAATGCGGACCGTTGGCGGCGTCGCGCACCGCCGCGGTCGCCACCGCGCGTACGTCCGATATTTCCATCGTCCGACAAAGAACCTGGAACCGCTGCAAGGCCGCCAAAGCCTTGGCGACCGAGTCCTCGGTCAGAAAGCCCGTCGTGGCGACGCCGCGGCCAAGGCCGCACAGAACCTTTTCGTTGAATGTCGGGGTGAGCGCGCGCGTCAGCGACTCATAGGCGACCAGGCGCACCGAGTTGGACCCGATATCGACGATCGCGACCGGCTCGCCCGGCAATCGCCCCCTTGCTTCCAGCGCCGACATTCATGCCTTCCCGCGACGTAGATCTCTCGAGATCGAGCTTTTCACAATCGATTCCCGTCCGCCGTCGTCATCGTTCCGCGAGCCCGTTCCCGTTTCGCTCGTCGAGGCTCGCGCGCCGTCAGGCCCGCAGCTTGCGATGAGGCAGCGAACCCGGGCTCGATTCGGCCAAGGATTGGCCGCGGCCGGACAGACTCGGATGGGTCAGGAAGTACTTGTGCGCGTTGAAAGGCTCCTCGCCCTCGGCCGGCGTTATCCTGACGCTCGAACCGTCGGGCAATACCCGAAAGCTCTGCTCGTTGTCCATCAGATTGGCTTCCATGATCTGATTGAGCACGTGTTCGTGCACCGTCGGATTGCGCAGGGGCACGAGCGCCTCGACGCGGCGATCGAGATTGCGCTGCATCAGATCCGCCGACGAGATGTAGACGTGCGCCTTGCGGCTCGGCAGTCCGTGTCCGCCGCCGAAAGCGTAGATGCGCGCATGCTCGAGAAAGCGCCCGACGATCGACTTGACGCGAATGTTGTCGGAAAGGCCCGGCACGCCCGGCCGCAGGCAGCAGATGCCGCGCACCACGAGATCGATCTCGACCCCGGCGCGGCTCGCCGCATAGAGCGCGTCGATGATTTCGGGATCGACGAGCGCGTTGCATTTGCCCCAGATCGCCGCCGGCTTGCCGGTCTCGGCGAAGGCGATCTCCTCGGCGATGTGCCGCAGCAGGCGCTTCCTCAGGGTGAACGGCGAAATCGCCATCAGCTCCAACCCGTCGGGTTCCGCGTAGCCGGTGATGAAATTGAATATGCGCGCCACGTCGCGGCCGATCGCGGGATCGGCGGTGAAGAGCGAAATGTCGGTGTAGATGCGCGCGGTGACGGGGTGATAATTGCCGGTGCCGAGGTGGCAGTAGGTGGCCAGGGAACCGCCCTCCCGCCGCACCACCATCGACAGTTTGGCGTGGGTCTTCAGCTCGATGAACCCGAACACGACCTGGGCGCCGGCGCGTTCGAGATCGCGCGCCCAGCGGATATTCGCCTCTTCGTCGAAGCGCGCCTTCAGTTCGACGAGCGCGGTGACCGATTTGCCGGCCTCGGCCGCTTCGACGAGCGCGCGCACGATCGGGCTGTCGGCTGAGGTGCGATAGAGCGTCTGCTTGATCGCGACGACATTCGGGTCGCGCGCCGCCTGGGCGAGAAACTGCACGACGACATCGAAGGATTCGTAGGGGTGGTGGACGACGAGATCCTTCTGCCGGATCGCGGCGAAGCAATCCCCGCTGTTTTCGCGCACGCGCTCGGGAAAACGCGGATTGAACGGCGGAAACTTGAGGTCGGGACGGTCGAGGCCGACGAGCTGCGACAATTCGTTGAGCGCGAGCATGCCCTCGATAAGGACGACGCCGGACGCGACGACGTCGACGTCGCCGGTGACGAACGCGCGCAAGGCCTCGGGCATGCTCGCTTCGATCTCCAGCCGGATGACCGAGCCGCGGCGCCGGCGCTTCAGCGCGCTCTCGTAAAGGCGCACGAGGTCTTCGGCCTCTTCCTCGACTTCGATGTCGCTGTCGCGGATGACGCGGAAACTGCCCTGCCCCGTCACCTTATAGCCGGGGAAGAGCTGGCCGATGAACGCCAGGATGATCTGCTCGAGCGAGACGAAGCGTTGCGCGCCCGCGAGGCCCGCCTCCGGCAGCCTGACGAAACGATCGATCTTGCCGGGAACGCGCACCAGCGCGCTCATCGAGCGGTGGTCGTGCAGGCTCTTCAGTTCGAGCGCGAGGGTAAAACCGAGATTGGGAATGAAGGGAAAGGGATGCGCCGGGTCGACCGCCAGCGGGGTCAGCACGGGAAAGACATGGAGAAGGAAATAATCCTCCAGCCATTGCCGATCGTAGTTGGGAAGCTCGCCCACTTCGCAAATGACGATCCCGGCGCCCTCGAGTTCGCCGCGCAACTCGCGCCAGCGCTGCTGCTGCGAAGCGACGAGTTCGGCGACGCGCAGACCGATGCGCTCGAGCTGTTCGGCCGGGGCGAAGCCGTCGTCGGAGGTTTCCGTCATGCCCGCGAGCACCTGGCCGACGAGGCCGGCGACGCGCACCATGAAAAATTCGTCGAGGTTATCGGCGGAGATCGAGAGAAAGCGCAGCCGCTCGAGCAGGGGGTGGTTGAGATTGCTCGATTCTTCGAGCACCCGGCGGTTGAACTCCAGCCACGACAATTCCCGGTTGATGAAACGCTCGGGCGAGGACAGCAGGCCGGACGCGGCGCCCTCCAACGGAACCATCGCGGTTTTCATGCCCGGCGATCTCCTTCTGACGGTTCTAACCACGCGACGCCCCAATTCCGCCTCCTCCTGGGAATGACGGAACGAACTTCGATCGGCCTCGGCATTCCGCGCTCCCTCTTCGAGCAATAGTGTGACAGAATAGCGTCGAAGCCAAATGCGCAAGTGCGCTTTGTCGGCGCGGCCGTCGGCCGCGCTCGTTGGGCCGCCTCGACCCCGCAAAAACGCGGCGCTCACGCGCCGGACGCGTCGATAAGACGGCGCCGCCCGCCGTCACCGGGCCTTGTCGCTCGCTCGCGCCCGGACAAGCCCAGCGGCGACGCGCGCAAGCGCTGTGGGGTAGAGCTTGTGCTCCTCGGCGAGCACCCGCGCCGCCAGAGCGTCGGCGTCGTCGCCGGGCAGCACGGGAACGCGCGCCTGGGCGATGATCGGGCCGGCGTCGAGTTCGGGCTCGACGAAATGCACGGTGCAGCCGTGCTCGCTCAAGCCCGCCGCGAGCGCGCGCTCGTGGGTGTGAAGCCCCCGCAGGTCCGGCAGCAGCGAGGGATGAATGTTGATCAAGCGCCCGCGCCAGCTCTCGACGAAGGGCGCGCTCAAGATGCGCATGAAGCCGGCCAGGCACACGAGATCGATGCGATGCGCGCTCAGCCGCTGCTGCATCGCCGCCTCGAACGCCTCGCGGCCGGGAAAATCCCGGGACTCGACGATCTCCGTCGCGATGCCCGCCTGGCGCGCCAGTTCCAGGCCGCCGGCGTCGCGCTTGTTGGCGAGGACGAGCGCGATTTGCGCGGGAAAATCGGGCGCGCGCGCCGCCGCGATCAGCGCCGCCATGTTCGAGCCGCGCCCGGAAATGAGAATGGCGACGCGCGCCCGCGCGGTCACAGTTTCAGCCGGCCGCGCATGAGGACGCGCGCGCCCTCGCGGGCGACGAGCCGGCCGATCGGCGTCGGCGCCAGGCCGTTGGCGGCGAGCGCGCGCATCGCCTCGTCCGCGGATTCCGCCGCGACGAAGGCGACCATGCCGAAGCCGCAATTGAACGTGCGCAGCATTTCGGCCTCGCTCACCCCGCCCGTCGCGGCGAGCCAGGAAAACACCGGCGGGGCCGAGAAGGCGTCGAGATCGAGCGCGACCGCGAGATCGTCGGGCAGCACGCGCGGCAGATTGTCGGGAAAGCCGCCGCCGGTGACATGGGCGAGCGCCAGCACGCCGCGCGTCGCCTTCAGCGTCGCCAGCAGCGGCTTCACATAGAGCCGCGTCGGCTCGAGCAGCGCGGCGGCGAGCGAGCGCCCCGGCGCGAAAGGCGCCGGCGCCTCCCAGGATAGGCCGCTCAGCGCGACGATGCGGCGCACCAGCGAAAAGCCGTTGGAATGAACGCCCGACGAAGGCAGCCCGATCGCCAGGTCGCCGGCCTTGAGACCCGCGCGGGGCAACAGCGTCCCGCGCTCCGCGGCGCCGACCGCGAAGCCCGCGAGATCGAAATCGCCTTGAGCGTAGAGCCCCGGCATCTCCGCCGTTTCGCCGCCGATCAGCGCGCAGCCCGACTCGACGCAGGCGTTCGCGATCCCGGTGACGATCGCCGCGCCGATGGCGGGATCGAGCCTGCCCGTCGCGTAATAGTCGAGAAAGAACAGCGGCTCGGCGCCTTGGACGACGATGTCGTTGACGCACATCGCCACGAGATCGACGCCGATCGTGTCGAAAATGCCGCTCTCGATGGCGATCTTGACCTTGGTGCCGACCCCGTCATTGGCGGCGACCAGCACGGGATCGACGAAACCCGCCGCCTTCAGATCGAACAGCCCGCCGAACCCGCCGATCTCCGCGTCCGCGCCCGGCCGGCGCGTCGCGCGCACCAGCGGCTTGATCCGCTCGACCATGGCGTTGCCAGCGTCGATATCGACGCCGGCGTCGGCATAAGTGAGGTTTTGGGGCGAGGATGAGGTCATGGCGGCCTGGCGGGATCGGGATGGCAGCGGGTTAGCCGCTCGGGCGCGCTCGCGCAAGAGCGGCAGGGGAGAGGCGGCGGGGCCGGCGCTCGTCCCCTTCGCCCCTCGCGGGAAGCGGTTCTCGCCTTCAGCCCGGCTAGATAGGTGACGAACTGGACCGGGATGATGGGCGACAGTTTTTTGTTGGCCGCGGGCCGTGGTGCGCAGTGCAGCAATTCATAAGGGCGCATCAGCCGATTTTGCGGGCGAAGCGGACAAATGCGCTCACGGCGCCTGCACGCAGTTTTCCACCGCGAAAATGCATTGCTGCCCCAGCGGCAGATCGCCGCCGTCGGGACCGGAATAGATCACTTGGCTGACCCTGGCGTTGGTCGTCACCACCTTGACGTTGCAGAGTCCGCGCGGTCCGAACGGCGGCGCGCCGAGATTGAGGCCGATCGCCCAGGCCGGACCTTCCGTCCACAGATAGCCGGAGGGATAGGTCCATATCTCGGTCGAGCCGATCGTGACGCGCTTGGCGGGCGCTCCCATGCAGGCGAGAATTTTCTTCTTGGAAAGCCCGATCATCGATTGCTGGGCGATCTGGTCGACCTCGGGTCGCTCTTCGCACCCCGCCAGCGCGAACAACAGCGGCAGCATCGCCAAGATCGCCAAGGCTCTCTTCACCGACAGTCTCCGAACGTTGTCCGCCCCCGAAATGGCGCCGCCCTCGGCGCGCCAGTCCAATCGTCAGGCCAATGTCCCCAAAGGCCAAACCCGTCCGAGCTGAGACTGCGGCCCTGAATCGCGCGATCGCGACGGCTCCGACGGAGATCGCGTCGGGTCGTCAGGATCGCCGGTTCGCCTCGAGCGCGAGGCCGTTCGTCAATCAGTCCTCGACGTCGGTCTCCGGGCGATCGCTCCCCTTGGCCGTTTCCTCATGCCACTGACCCGAAGGATCCTCATACTCGATGGGTCCGCTCTCCCCCGGCGCTCGTTGCTCGCTCGCCGCCTGGACGGCGGCTGCATGCGCGAGTTCCCGGGTGGCGAAAGTCTCCGAAAAAACGTCGCCGACTTTGTACGCCCAACCGCCATCGTGTTCGACGACCTGGTAGGTGACCTGGGTCATTGTCGAAACCCTCTTCCCCAATCGACGATCCCTGCCGAGCGCCGCCGCGTCGCCCCAATTCCCGCCGTCATCGCCGCCGCCGCGCCGGGGCTCCGGGATTGTGGCGACAGCTTACTTAGCCCCCGTTTCCAATTCAACCGCTCGCCATAAGAGGCTAAGTAAGCTGCCGCGCCGTCGAGGGATGCGAAGCATGAGAACGTCGAAGATCGTCCATGTCGTCAGTTGCCATGCCGCCGGCGAGGTCGGCGACGTCATCGTCGGCGGCGTCGCGCCGCCGCCCGGCGACACGCTCTGGCAGCAGTCCCGCTTCATCGCCAGCGATCAGACCTTGCGCAATTTCATGCTCAATGAACCGCGCGGCGGCGTTTTTCGCCACGTCAATCTGCTGGTGCCGGCCAAAAACCCCAGGGCGCAAATGGGCTTCATCATCATGGAGCCGGCCGACACGCCGCCGATGTCGGGCTCGAACTCGATCTGCGTCGCCACCGTGCTGCTCGACACGGGAATCGTCCCGATGCAGGAGCCCCTGACGAACATGATCCTGGAGGCGCCCGGCGGGCTGATCGAGATCGCCGCGACATGCCGGGACGGCAAGGCCGAGCGCATCAGCGTGCGCAACGTGCCGTCCTTCGCCGACAGGCTCGACGCGACAATCGAAGTCGCCGGCCTCGGCGCGCTGACGGTCGACACGGCCTACGGCGGCGACAGTTTCGTCATCGTCGACGCGCAGGCGCTCGGCTTTTCCCTTAGCCCCGACGAAGCGCGCGACCTCGCCGAATGCGGCATGAAAATCACCAGGGCCGCCAACGAGCAATTGGGCTTCGTCCACCCCGAGAACCCGGAATGGGACCACATCTCGTTCTGCCAGATCGCCGCGCCGGTCGCCCTGGAGAACGGCGTTCTCAGCGCCGCGAGCGCCGTGGCGATCCGGCCGGGAAAGATCGACCGCTCGCCGACCGGCACCGGTTGTTCCGCGCGCATGGCCGTTCTTCACGCCACGGGTAAGATGAAGGTCGGCGACCGCTTCATCGGCCGCTCCCTCATCGGCTCTCAGTTTGATTGCCGCATCGACGCCGCGGCCGCCGTCGGCGGCAAATCCGGGATCGTCCCGACCATTTCCGGCAGCGCCTGGATCACCGGCGCGCACCAGCACATGCTCGACCCAGCCGATCCCTATCCCCAGGGCTACCGCTTGTCCGACACATGGCCCATGGAGAGGCGCTGCTGAGCGCCGCTCCTCGTCATTGCCTTTGGCGGACGTTTCGGCGCAGATGGCAACCGGCGAGAATCGAGGATTTTATCGTCCGGCGGCGCGCCGGATCGAGCGCGAGGGTTTTCGAATGGGTGAAGGAGTCGTTGCGCGACCGGCGTCGACCGTCATGCTGGTGCGGGACGGCGCGAGCGGCCTGGAAGTCTTCATGGTCGTGCGCCATCACAAGATCGACTTCGCCTCTGGCGCGCTCGTCTTTCCCGGCGGAAGCGTGGATGCAGGGGATTTCGCGATCGCCGCCGATCCCGGGCGTTGTGAGCCGGCGGGGGGGCTTGACGAACGGCGCCGGGCGCTGCGCGTCGCGGCCATACGCGAGACATTCGAAGAATGCGGGGTGCTCCTTGCGCGGCCGCGCGGATCGACGGCGTTGCTCGACGGCGCGCGCGGCGCTGCGATCGGCGCGAAGGCGCACGGCCGGACCTTCGCCGAACTGATCGCCGCCGAAGACCTGCGTCTGGCTCTGGACGCGCTCACGCCATTCGCCCATTGGGTCACACCGCCGATCCTGCCGAAGCGGTTCGATACGCACTTCTATATCGCCGCCGCCCCTTCGGATCAGATTGCGCGGCATGACGGCTCGGAATCGGTCGACTCGACCTGGATCAATCCCGCGCGCGCTCTCAGCGACGCGGACGCAGGGAAATACACGATCGTCTTCGCGACGCGCCTCAATATCCAGATGCTCGCCGAACACGACGATGTCGCTTCCGCTCTCGCCGCGGCGCGTGCGCGTCGCATCGTCACCGTCGAGCCCGTGGCCGTGAAAACCGAGACGGGCTACACGATGACAATTCCCATCGAAGCGGGATACGGCGGCGACACCTTCACCATGTAGCGTGGGCGGCGCCGCCGTCCAACGCGCCGCCGAGACCGGCCCGCGTTTCCTTGCGAATCGCGATCCAGGATGACGCCTGCGCAACCCATTATCTCGGACGGCGGGTTCAACGGGCGCGCCGCCAAATATTCATTTCGACGCCGTGCGCGGGATCGAGGGCGATCCTTTCGCTGAGGGCGAGGCCGCCCTCGGCGAGCAGGGTTTCGGCCGCAACGCCGGATTCGCATGCGAAGAACACTCCCCGTCCGCCGGGAAGCGTCACGCCATGCGCGCGCGACATATGAAATTCGTCGAAGCCGATCTTCAGAAAGAGATCGAACACGACCTGGCCGCCCGGCGCGGCGACGCGGCCGCCGGACGGCAGCAGTCGCGCCGCGACGTCCGGCCACGCCACGCGCTCCGGGTTCCACCACCAGGCGTCGGAGCGCTGCTCGAGCCCCGCCGCCGTGCGCGAGACGACAACGCGGCGGTGACCGCGAACGTTGGGTTCGGCCTCGTGGCTGCGGCGGCCGATGACGATGAGGTCGGCGCGATCGAGCGCGCGCTGATAATAAGCCCAGTCTTTTTCGTTACGCAGGGAAACGGGCGTAAGCCCATCGGCGCCGGCGATCTTGTCGTCGTCCGAGACGATGGCGTAACCGCTGATTTCAACGGGCATGGGCCATCTCGAATAGGCTCCCGAACGGCGCCGAGGGCAAAGAGCGGCGACAAACCCTATTGCTTGGTGAGGGAAGCGTGAGCGTAGCCAATACGACCGTGAGCTCTGGCGGATGCTGTCGTATCGCTGATTTTGGTAAGCTTCACGCTGTAATGGTCGCGGTCGCCGAATGAAACTTTCATCGGCGTGACGTTGCTGTACTGGATATCGAAAGGCGCGCCTCGGACCGTGTAGCTGGTCACCTTGCCGCCAGCGATCGTGATTGAAATGGGCGAACTTTCGCCGGCAAGTCCCCCCAGCGCTCCCGTCCACGTGCCGTCCCACGACGCGGCCTGCGCCCGCGCCGCTTCCGCGGAAATGAAAAGCGCAGGCAGGACGGCGAACAGCAGCAAACGGCGATCGACCTTCATGGCGCGGCTCCGTGAAAAATTCTGACGTCGCGGGCTAATTAGTGTTCCGAATTTTCGGATGCAAGGAACAAAGTCGCAGATCACGCAAAGGTGTTGCGCGGCGCTGCGACCCAGAACGCTTGCTTAGCGCAAGGAGGCGCCAAGAAAGAATGAAGAACGAAGGACGACTTGCGGCGCTGACGCGGCGATTGCGGCGACGGCTTGCTTGACTCCGGCGAAGACGCAGCGCCCGAGGCGCCTTCAGAATTCTTCCCAGCCCTCGGCTTCCGGAGCGACTTTGCGCGCCGCCGCCGCCATCCGACGCCCCCGGGGGCGCGGCGCAGCGCCGGCGATCAGGATTCCGGCTTCGCGCTGGATGCGGGCGCGGGCTCGCCGGCCGGCTTGACGCGCGCGAGGCGGCGCACGGCGGAGGACGCGGCGACTTCGTTCTTGTTGACGAAGGCCTCGTGGTTCTTTTCGATTTGATCGAGCTCATAGAGATAATTGACCATCAGGCCGTGCGATTGGCCGATCGCCGCGGCCGAGAGGTCGCCGAGCGGATTGAGCCTTTCGACCCTGGCGCCGTTGCCGAGATGGAAGCGCGCCACGGGATCGATGACGCGGCCGGCGCGTGTTCTCGCGTGAAGCAGGTAATGGGCGGCGAGCGGCGTCAGCGCCTTGCCGACGGCGTCGCGCGCCGTGGGCTTCTTCGTCCAGTTCGCATGGTCGAGAAGCGCGAGCGCGCGCCGCGCCTCGGGCGTGAGGTAGAGGGAATTGTCGTCCGCCCGTTCGCGTTGCAGCCACGCGGCGAAGCCTGGAGCCGGCGACAGCGTCACGAAATTCTGCAAGCGCGGCAGTTCCCGCTTCAGCTCCTCGACGACCTGTTTGATGAGGAAATTGCCGAAGCTGACGCGGGCGAGCCCGCGCTGGGCGTTGGAGATGGAATAGAAGACCGCGGTCGTCGCCGCCTGCCGCTGCAATTCGACGCGATCCGGTTGCAGCAGGGGCGCGATCGCGGCGGGGATGGAGTCGGTGAGCGCGACCTCGACGAAGATCAACGGCTCGTCGCCGAGCGCGGGATGGAAGAACGCGTAGAGCCGACGATCCCCGGGCTCGAGGCGGCGGCGCAGATCGTCGAAGCGTAACTCCCAAGGCGCCCCTAAGGAGCAAGGCGTTGGATGAGGTGGGCGGGGTCTGCGGTGAGGGTTTGCAAGATATTGTATCCCTGCTTGCGGGCAGTTGAAATGACCGAGCGCAGGCAAGCGA
>JBEKGN010000030.1:0-58103 GCA_050012775.1 Roseiarcus sp. | reverse complement strand
CGGGGTCGTTCCGCCGGGGGCGTTCCGCCCCGGGGAAAGCCATGAATAATTCTCACGCCGCGCAGCGCTTCGTGATCGGCGAGGCGTCGAGGCCGGCCTTCACGCGCTTCGCGCGCCTGCACCAGGACCGCGCGAGGGATCGCTTCGTCGTTCTCGCGCCGGAGCGCGCTTACGAGGTCGATGCGATCGGCGTCGCGGTGCTGCGGCTTTGCGACGGCGCGCGGAGCGTCGCCGACATCGTCGCGCATCTCGCCGCAATCTATTCGGCCCCCGCCGAAATCATCTCCCGGGACGTCGTCAAGCTGCTGCAAGGGCTTTCCGACAAGCGGCTGCTCCGCGACGGGCCGGACGTCTTCGCGCCGCCGCCGCTCTCCGAAGCGGCGAGGTCCTATGGGCCTTTCGCAGGCGGTCCCGCCGGGCTTCTGGCCGAATTGACCCATCGCTGCCCGTTGCAATGCCCCTATTGCTCCAATCCTCTCGAAATGGAGCGCGCCAATACGGAATTGAGCGCCGACGAATGGGGCGCAGTGTTTCGCCAGGCGGCGGCCGCCGGCGTGCTGCAATTGCACCTGTCGGGCGGCGAGCCGACCGTGCGGCGCGATCTCGACGAGATCCTCGCCCATGCGGTGGAAGCGGGGCTTTACACCAATCTGATCACGGCGGGCGTTCTGCTGACGCGCGAACATTTGCAACGGCTGGCCGCCATCGGCCTCGACCATGTCCAGGTTTCGATCCAGGACATCGTCCCGGACAACGCCGATCGGATATCCGGCTACAAGGGCGGCGTCGCCAAGAAGCGCGACGTCGCGCGCTGGACGCGTGAGCTGGGCCTCGGCCTCACCGTCAATGCGCCGATGCACCGGCAGAATCTCGACCACCTCCCCGAGATCATCGACTTCGCGGTCGAAGTCGGGGCGCAACGCATCGAAATCGCGCACATCCAATATTACGCCTGGGCGGAGAAGAACCGCGCCGCGCTCATTCCCACGCGCGAGAAGTTTCTCGAAACCGTCGAGATCGTCAATGAAGCGAAGACGCGTCTCGCCGGGGCGCTGAATTTCGATTTCGTCATTCACGACCACTACGCCACGCTGCCGAAGGCCTGCATGGGCGGCTGGGCGCAGTCGATCGTCGTCGTCACGCCCTCGGGGCGCGCCCTGCCCTGCCATGCCGCCCAGACCCTGCCGGGCCTCGCCTTCGACAATGTGCGCGAGCGGGCTCTCGCCGACATCTGGCGCCGGGGCGCGGCCTTCGAAGCGTTCCGCGGCACGAGCTGGATGAAGGAGCCGTGCCGCGCCTGCGAGCGGCGCGAGATCGACTTCGGCGGGTGCCGCTGTCAGGCCTTTGCGGTCGCCGGCGACGCCGCCGCCGCAGACCCGGCCTGCCATCTGTCGCCCGATCACCGACGCTTCGCCTCTCTCGCGGAAGTCGAATCCCATGTCGCGCCGCCCCCCTTCGTCTATCGGCGCATGGCGCCGCCGGGATCGTCGGACCCCGAGCCAACATGATCCCAGAGCGCCGGCGAGTCCGGCGGGCGTCGCTAAGTTCCGCAGTTCTTGACCGTCTTCTCGTCAATCGAGAAGATCGCGCCTTCCCTGACGGCGACATCCTTGACGACACACGAACGGCCGGTCCTGTCCCTGAATTTAACGTCATAGACGCCGGACTTGACCCCGGTAATCTTCAGGCGTTCGTCATAATCGACGCTATGGTCGCCATCGTTGGCCGTCTGATCCGCGCCCCATTCGTTTTTGCCGGCGGGAGAAATCTCAAAAGCCGTGATCGTGTTCGCGGTGAGGTTCCAGAACTGCGTATCTTTCGCGCTGGCGCCGGTCGTAAGGCAGCAAACGAGCAGCGATGCGCCGGCTGACATTTTCAACACGCAGTGACCCTGACCCGTTTTCTTGAGTCGGAGGTCGCCCCGACGACGCATGACGACCTGGGGCTAAGTCACGAACTCAACCTATCGCCAGAACCGCGCTGTCGAGCGGGCCGCCCGCCAACAAAACAAGCGCCCTGCGCAGCCGCGAGGCCGCCGGGCGCCTGTAATGACGGAGACAGAGACGGAGAAAGTCGCGTCAGCTTTGCGCTGAGGCGTAGCTCGTAACTTCCATCCCGAGGCAAACTTCAACCACAACCGGCGTTGTCCAGGCCATGAGACTCTCCCTGAGTTTCTTATAGGCCGATCTTCAATGACAGCGCTCCGCCAGTCAAGAGTCGGCAGCAAATTTTCTAGCCATGGCCCTGATGGCGCCGAACTTTTTAGACAAATGCATAGGGGGCGGCAGGGCTCATTCGCCCAGGTTGCGGCCTTCGTTCCGCTCGGACCCGGTCGTGAAGACGTTCGCCGGCGCGACGCCGTCCTTGAGTTGCGCGTCCCGACATGATCCGCTAGAGGCCCCCAGGACCTGCCGGCGACTTTGGCGGGCAGGCCGACAAAATTGAAGCGACCACCTTCGTGATCAGAATGTCGGCGACAGGAGGAGAGACCGACGATCGAGCGTCGCGCTCGAACCGCCGCGCCCAACGGACTCCCCAGCGCCGTACAGCGGTCCGCCGGCGCCGGCCAAGTCCGATGCGATCCCGCTCATGACCGTGAACGACCAAAACCCGACGCTCGCCCTCGAGGTCCAAGGCGTCAGTCATCGCTATGGCGCGCGGCTGGCGCTCGACGCGGTCAGCCTCGCCGTCGCGCCGGCGTCCTTCACTCTATTGCTGGGCCTGAACGGCGCCGGCAAGTCGACGTTGTTCTCGCTGATCACCCGTCTTTACGCCACGCGGGTGGGACGCATATCGATCTACGGTCATGATATCGGGCGCGAGCCCGCGGCGGCGCTCGGGCAGCTTGGCGTCGTGTTTCAGTCGCGAGCGCTCGATATCGATATTTCGGTCGAGCAGAACCTCGTCTACCACGCGGCGTTGCATGGCATCGGCCGCCGCGAGGCGCTCGTTCGCGCCCGCGCGGCTCTCGCCCGAGTCGATCTCGCGGACCGCTTGCATGAACGCGTGGCCAAGCTCTCGGGCGGTCAAATGAGGCGCGTGGAGATCGCGCGAGCCCTCTTGCACGAGCCGCGTCTGCTTTTGCTGGACGAGCCGACCGTGGGTCTCGACGTCAATGCGCGCGCCAGCATCCTGAAGCATGTGCGCGGCCTGCTGGCGGAGGAGCGCATCGGCGTTCTCTGGGCGACGCATCTCATCGACGAGGCGGCGCCCGGCGACGATGTCGTGATCCTGCACCGCGGCCGAGTGCTCGCGAATGGGCCGATCGATGCGATCGTCGCGCAAAACGGCGAAAAAGATCTGGCGGGCGTCTTCGCCAAGCTCGCGCAAGACCCAGGTTCCGACGACGCGGGAGTCGCCCAATGAGCGCGCCCGACGCCTATGTCTGGCGCGATTTGACGCTGACGCAGCATTTTATCTGCCTGAAAGGAATCGTCTGGCGCGAGGGCTTGCGTTTTGTGCATCAGCGCGAGCGCTTCGTCTCCGCGTTGGTGCGGCCGCTCGTCTGGCTGTTTATCTTCGCGGCAGGATTTCGCCAGGTCCTCGGCGTATCCATCATTCCGCCTTACGAGACATACGTCCTCTACGACGTCTACATCACGCCGGGCCTGATGGCGATGATTCAGCTGTTCAACGGCATGCAGTCCTCGCTGACAATGGTCTACGACCGCGAGACTGGAGGCATGCGGACGTTGCTGGTCAGTCCGTTTCCGCGCTGGTTCTTGTTGTCGTCCAAGCTGCTTGCGGGAACGTTCGTCTCGATTCTGCAGGTCTACGCCTATCTTGCGATCGCCTATTTCTGGGACATCGAGGCGCCGCCGATCGGCTATGTCGCGATTATTCCGGCGCTTATGCTGAGCGGCCTGATGCTGGGCGCCCTGGGCATGCTGATCTCCTCGTTGGTTAAGCAGCTGGAGAATTTTTCCGGCGTGATGAACTTCGTGATTTTCCCGATGTTTTTCGCCTCGTCGGCGCTCTATCCGCTCTGGCGCGTCAAGGAATCGAGCCCGCTGCTTTACTATGTCTGCGAACTCAATCCCTTCACGCATGCGACGGAGCTGATCCGCTTTGCTCTCTATGGCAAAGTCGCGGGGAGCTCGCTTGTGGTCGTGCTCGCCTGCACTGTCGTATTTCTGGCCGGCGCGATCATCGCCTACGATCCCGCTCGCGGTTTTCTCGCACGCCGCGGCGCTCGGGCGCCGGGGGCATAAAACCAATCGCGCCGCATATCGAGCGCTGCGGCGTTGAAACACGCGCAGGCCTCAACTGGAACTCATACCTCGCGTTGGCGCGCCTTTGGCTCCAAGGCCTGGTCGAGCGCCTCCACGACATGGATGGCGACGCGCTTCGCGCCGTCACGTATTTGATGACGACAGGAAAAACCGTCCGCGACGATCAGCGTGTCCTCGGGCGCCTCGCGCAAGCGGGGAAAAAGCGATAGCTCGCCCATCGCCTGGGACACGCCATAGGTTTCCGACTGATAGCCGAAGGCGCCGGCCATTCCGCAGCAGCTCGACTCGATCCCCAGCACCTCCATTCCCGGGATGAGGCGAAGCACTCTTTCCGTTGCGGCCATGGCGCCGAAACTCTTCTGATGGCAATGGCCGTGCAAGAGCGCCCTCTCGGCGATCGGATGAAGCGAGAGACGGAATCGTCCGGCGTCCATTTCTCGCGCGACAAACTCCTCGAACAGCATCGCGCATTTGGCGATCTCGTTCGCGGCCTCGCCGAGCCGCATCGCGGTCGTCTCGTCGCGGAACGTCAGGAGGCAGCTGGGCTCGACTCCGACGATGGGAACGTCGCGCCGCGCGAAGGGCAGCAGCGCGGCGATCGATCGCGAGGCCTCGAAGCGGGCCTCCGCGACCAGCCCCGCCGCGAGAAACGTGCGTCCACAGCAGATAGGCCGCCGGCCGCCGTCGACTGCGCCGGGGACATGGACCCGATAGCCCGCGGCGACGAGAACCCGCAACGCCGCGTCGATCTTCTCACGCTCGAAGGTCGCGTTGAACGTGTCGACGAACAACACGACTTCCCTGCCCTCGGCGCGACCATGCGCTTCTCCCCCGGGGACGAAACGATCGGGGCGCCATTTCGGCAATCGTCGCTCGGCGGCCAGTCCAAGAATTCTCTCCGACGACTTCGCGAGGAGACGAACGCGATCCCGCAGATTCAGCAGCGCGTGCAGACGAGACGCCAGGCGCGCATAGCGGGGGAGATAGGCGATCAGGCGATCGCGAGCGCTGAGCTTGCCCTTTCGCGCGCGCGCCGCCAGGACCTCGATTTTCATGCGCGCCATGTCGACGCCGGTGGGGCATTCGCGCTTGCACGCCTTGCAGGACACGCAGAGTTTCAGCGTTTGCGCCATCTCGTCGGACGTGAGCGCATCGGCGCCGAGTTGCCCTGAAATCGCCAGACGCAAGGCGTTGGCCCTGCCCCGCGTCACGTCGCGCTCGTCGCGGGTCGCGCGGTAGGAGGGGCACATCACGCCGCCGACGAGCTTGCGACATTCGCCATTGTTGTTGCACATCTCGGTGGCGCCGGAAAAGCCGCCGGCGGGACCGGGATAGGCGGACCAACCGAGCGCCGGCGTGAACGCGGCGACGCGATAATTTGGCCCGAAGCGGAAGTTTTCACGATCGTCGAACCGCGGCGCGCGGACGATTTTGCCGGGATTGTAAAGGCCGTTCGGATCGAAGCGATCCTTGACCTCCTCGAACGCGCGCACCAAACGCGATCCAAACATGCTCTCATGAAATTCGGATCGCACGATGCCGTCGCCATGCTCGCCGGAGTGCGAACCTTTGTAGGCGCGCACCAACGCGAACGCCTCTTCGGCGATCGCGCGCATAGCCTTGACGTCCTTGTCCAGCTTCAGATCGAGAACGGGCCGAACATGCAGACCTCCCTCGGAGGCGTGATCGGCGACACGCTCGGCGGCGTCTTATCCGATCGCATCTACAAGAGAAGCGGCAACCTGCGCCTCGCGCGATTGAGCGTGACCATCCTTGGCTTCGTCGGCGCGCTGGCGTCGCTTCTTCCCATCATCTGGGTTCACGACATAAATTTCGTCGCGCTGTGCCTGTCGGGCGGGTTCCTATGCGCCCAGCTGGTGATCGGTCCCATGTGGGCGATTCCCATGGATGTCGCGCCCAAGTATTCGGGGACGGCCGCGGGCCTCATGAACACGGGCTCGGCGTTCGCGGCGATCGCGTCGCCGCTCGCGGCAGGTTACGTCATCGATTTGTGGAAGAATTGGTATCTGCCCTTTTACATGCTGATGGGTGTTCTCGCTCTCGGGGCCGTCAGCGCCTTCTTCATGCATCCGGAGCGGCCATTCGCGTTGCAGAGCCGAGGCGAAGGCGTTGATCGCCGTCCCTTTGACGAAGCGTTCGAGCCCTATCCGGCCGATCGTTGTCAACTGGCGGAATCCTTGCCCGCAGTCTTCCCGATTGTTTCGCTTTCAAGATAACGCCGACGCAATTCGCGCTTGAGCAATTTTCCGCTCGGGTTCCTGGGGAGATGGTCGACGAATATGACGCGCTTCGGCGCCTTGAAATGGGCCATCGACTGGGCGCAATGTGAGATCACGGTCTCGGTGGTGAGCGTCTCGCCGTCCTTTACGACGACGACCGCGGTCACCGCCTCGATCCAACGCGGATCGGGAAGACCGACCACAGCAACTTCGGATACCTGCGGCAAGCGATAGATCATCTCTTCGACTTCGCGGCTGGCGACGTTTTCGCCGCCCGTCTTGATCATATCCTTCACGCGATCGACGACGGTGATGTAGCCGTCTTCGTCGACGGTGGCGAGATCGCCGCTGTGAAACCAGCCTCCGGCGAAAGCCGCTGCAGTCTTGTCCGGGTCGTTGTAATAGCCCGACAACAATTGCGGCGAGCGATGAACGATTTCGCCGACCTCGCCGGGAGCCACGTCTTCCATCGCCGCAGTCACCACGCGAGTTTCGACGTTGAGGGCGGGCTTGCCCGCGGAGCCCGCTTTGCGCAACTGATCTTCGGGCTTGAGCACGGTGGCGAGCGGCGCAATTTCGGTCTGGCCATAGAAATTCCACAGCCGCACCCGCGGCAGCCGTCGTTGGAGTTCGAGCAGAACCTCCACCGGCATGATCGAGGCGCCGTAATAACCCTTGTGCAGGCTGGATAGATCCGTCCGATCGAACGCCGGCGAACGCAGCATCCCGATCCAGACGGTCGGGGGCGCGAAGAAAGAGGAGACGCCATGCGCCGCGATCAACGACAGAATCAGGTCAGGGGCAGGCTTGCCGATGATGATATTCGTTGCGCCGAGATAGATAGCGGGGCCAAGGAAAACATCGAGCTGCGCGCAATGATAGAGCGGCATCGCATGCAGAACCAAGTCATCGGCCGACATGCCGCCCTCGATGATGCAGCTGACATATTGCCACATGACCGCTTCATGAGTGAGCATCGCGCCCTTCGGCAGGGATTCCGTGCCGCTGGTGTAGATGATCTGCGCCAGATCGCGGCTGTCGACCAGCGCCGCCAGCGGCGAGGCGTCGCTTTCCAGCAGGTCGTCAAACGCGGTCATGCCTCCGGGCGGCTGCGACGGCTCTTCGCCAGGCAACCAGAAGACGCGCTCGACGCTGGAGCCGTGCGCCGCCGCACGGCCCGCTTCGACAAAATCGGGCCCGACTGCGAGGATCCTCGCGCCCGAACTCGCGAGGATGAATCTTATCTCGTCCGGGTTCAGCATGAAATTGATCGGCACCAGAACCGCCCCGATCCGAGCGATGGCGAAACGCAAGGCGGCGAATGAATGAGAATTGCGCGCAAGCACAGCAACGCGATCGCCCTTGTCAACGCCGAGACCCGTCAGACCTCGGCCAAAGCGGTTGCAAATCGCGTCAAGCTCCGCGTAGCTCCATAGAACTTTTCCGCAAATTATCGCCGTCTTGCTTGCCGAACGTTTTGCCGAACGCTGCAAGAGGTCGCCTATGCTCTGCTCTCGCGCGCGCGAAACGATATTCGCCACTTCTCCGGTCATTGCAATTCCCGCCATTTCCAGAAACGCTCGGGCAAACGAATTGAACAGTCAATTCACGTCGAGCGCGTTAAAGTTGATCAACGTCGATATCGTCTAGAGCGGGATGAGGCGCAATGGCAATTGGATTCGCCATTGTATTCCGCTTTGAGGCTTTCGCTTCGGCCCTGTTCGAGGAGTCTCCCGACATTTCTGACATCTCGATCGTCGCCTGAATTTGTTCAAGGCGCTGAAGGAGTGCGTGACGCGCGGCCTGAGCAATTGCGCTTGGCCGCCGACGCCGCTCCCACGGCGCCGGGAAGCGGTTTCGAGCGCTCAAGGGCGAGATCGACAAGGCCATGCGCCTCCTGATCCGCGAGGGCGTCAAGGATAAATCGATCGCAAAACGCAACGTCAAGACGATCGCTTTCACGCTGGCGGGCGCCCTCGACTGGCCGGCGCGCCGGCGCGATCCGGAGGGTAAGGAGAGCGCGGAAAGCCTGGCGGCGCAGATGGCGGATATCCTGACCGCCGCCCTTGCTCCGCGCTGAGCCGGCGGCGCGCGCTTCGCCGTCGCAGGACGCCGCGTGAGAGTCAATGCGGCCTAAGATCGAGACCAACACCCTTATCGACGAATTTCAGCGTGTAAGCCTTCCTATAGTCGGTGTCGGCTTTCACGATCCCGACCTTCACCATCTCATCGAAGAAGTTCTTGATGCGCTCGTCGGTCATCGCGCCGATGCCGTATTTGAGCGCGTCCCCGGAGTCGACGATGCCGTATTCCTTGAGTTTAGCGATCGAGAACGCTATTTGCTCGTCGCTGAGGTCAGGATTCGCTCTTTTGATTGCTTCATTCGCTTTTGTATTGTCCCCATACAGATAATGATACCAGCCGATTGCGGAGGCATCGACGAATCGTTGCACTAGGTCGGGCTTTTTCTCGACCAGATCGCGTCGTGTCTCGATTGTGCTGGCGTAGCCAGAAAATCCGTAGTCTGACAGAAGGAAAATATTCGGCTTGAAGCCTCCCAGCTTTTCCACTTCGAATGGCTCGGACGTTACATAAGCTTGCTGGATCGAATTCGGGTTCGCGATGAAGGGAACAGAGTTGAAATTATAGGGCTTGATTTTGTCGTAACTGAACCCCCAAGCGACGCTCATCCACGCATAGAACGAGGCGAGCCCCGTCTGGCTGACGAACGCGGTCGCCTTGGGCAAGTCAGTCCATTTGTCCAGGCCGACCCCCGGATGCGACATGAAGGCCTGCGGATCTTTCTGAAAGTCCGCCGCGACAGCGACGGTAGGAATATTCTGCTGCGCCGCCAGGAAATCGCCAAGCATGTCGCCGCCCATATAAAATTCGATTTTCCCGGCGACCAAAAGATATCCGCCGTTCGACTGCGGACCTCCCGGCTCGATCGTTACATCAAGCCCATATTTCGCATAGGTGCCGTCGACCAGGGCCTGATAATATCCGCCCGCCTCCGGATCGGGGAGCCAATTGGTTCCGAAAGTCACCTTATCGAGCGCGAAAGCCGAATTCGCCGAGGCCGCGAGCCCAGCAAGGATAACCGCGAAGGCTATGCGCATCCGTATCTCCTTTCGCCGTGACTTGTTGATATTGGCGCGGTGTGAAAAACATTCTCCGCCGGCTTGCCGTCCTAACCCAAACGTTGGCTTCTCTGAGCGAACCTTCGACATCCGCCCCGACGTTCCGGGGTTGCAATTCGTCGTGGCGGGCCTTTACGATTTCGACAGCATTCGTTCTATTTTTGGATGCCTCCCCCGCGCAGGCCGCCTCGCCTTTCCCAAGCGAACCGAAGCGACCGCTTGGAATTGGGAAACTCCGCGATTGCCGCTCGCGACCGAGCCCAGTAGCTCTTTATTGGCTCTGTCGCAAACTCTTCGGCGCCGAATCGTCCGGCAATGACCTTCGATGAAATTCGGAGGGGATCGGATGTTCAAAGGCAGGCAATCGGATCGATCTGTGAACTTGCTCTGCGTCCGTCGGCGTCTGGCCTATGGTTTGAGTCTGTGCGATCTGGAAGAGATGATGGCGGAGCGAAACGTCGCTGTCGACCCCGCATGGCCGACCCGATCGCGTCGTCATCGACGGTAGCCGGACGAACCATGAGGCGATCGTTTCATGCGACACTTCAGACCGACTGCGGATCAAGCGTCGCGTCCGACCGATGCTTCGATTCAAATCTTTCGCAACCGCCGAAATCATCCTCGACGGCATCGAGAGGGCTCAGACGATGCGCAAACGACAGGCGAGGTTTGTCTTCAATCCAAATCCCTCACTGGCGGAACAATTCGCCAACCTTGGAGCGGGAAGCAAAACAAGCCCCCGTCACAATGCGCTCGACGAAAAGTTTGCGGCGCAACCTCGATTTATCGTGAGCCCCGCCCCGCGCCGTCGCACAGATTCGCGCGCTTGCGCTGGCCGATCGGGGTCAGCACGCCCGCCAAGAGTATATCGAGGCTATCGCGGATATACTCCTCGAGCGTCAATCGCGATTTGAAATACCAACTCTTCAGCGCCCAGCCATGCGCGACGAGGACGATCTGGTAAGTGAGCACATCGACGTTGCTCTCGCGGATCAGGCCAATCTGCATACAGGCGACGAGGGCGGGATCCTCGACGGTGGAAGTGACGTTGGCGTTCATAATTGCTGTCCGTCCGTTGCGACCGGCCGCGGCGCGCCTTCGGCGGAAAAGCGCGATTCATTCCAGTCCGGGGCCTTGCGACGATCGTAAGGCGAAAACTCTCCCGAAGCATCAAAGGGTCCGCCACACACAGCGTAGCCGCCGTCCGCGGGAACGACGGCGCCGGTGAGTCGACGGCCAGCATGTTTGCATCGCAAAGAACGCCGCGATCGCCGCGGCGCTCATGCCCAGCGCCCGTCGCCGCCATGCCGCATGTGGTTCGGCGAGGGGTCCCGACGCCGATCGGCGTCGCGAGCCTCCGATATCTTGCGCGATGGCGGGGTCAAGCGATGGCGCCGAATCGCGCAATTGCGCGGCCACGACCCGGAAATGCCGTCTGGGCTCACGGCCAAGAAAGGGGCGCGCTTGGCGACCCTTCGCGAGCAAGAGGGGCCAGGGTTCTGTGCGGAGAACGCCAAGATCATCGCCGCCGCCTGACTTTGGCTGTTGGCGACGTTGTTCGTGGCCAAGCGCGCGCTTCGCATCGTTCCGGCCTGGGCTGCGCTCGCCAGAGCCTGCTTAGTCGCGACCATCGCGGGGTTCTCCACCCGTGACCATGAAATAGACCGTCCTGGCGACGGCGGTAGCATGATGGCCGATCCGTTCGATGTTCTTCGAGCAAAATAGCAGGTGCGCGCAAGACGTGATGTTGCGCGGGTCCTCCATCATGCGCGTCAGAAGATCGCGAAAGATCGAGTCCTCCGCCGCGTCGAACTCGGCGTCGCGCGTCCATATCGCATGCGCCCGCGCGGGGTCGCGCATCATGTAAGCTTCGATAACGCCCGCCAATAGCTCAGTCGCCAGATCAGTCATGTGCTTTAGACCAGCCGTTGTGCGAGTCAGCAGCGCCTCCGGACCAATCTTGATCGCGCGACGAGCGATGTTCTTGGCGAGGTCGCCGACCCGTTCGAGTTCGCCGGCGATGCGAATGGCCCCGATGATCGCACGTAAGTCGACAGCCACCGGCTGGCGTCGCGCGATCTCCGCGATCGCCTGCTCCTCAATCTTGCGCTGCAATGCGTCAAGTCGCGGGTCGGTCTGGACGACGGATCGCGCCAGTCCGCTGTCGACGCTCGAAAGCGC
Source organism: Roseiarcus sp. (assembly GCA_050012775.1). GTDB lineage: Bacteria > Pseudomonadota > Alphaproteobacteria > Rhizobiales > Beijerinckiaceae > Roseiarcus. Next base: position 46,310 of record JBEKGN010000030.1, on the reverse strand, counting down.
CACCATCGCGTCGCTCACCATCTTTGCGGCGATGCCGCCCATCTCTGCGACATACTGATCGAGTTGGCCGAGTTCGTTGTCGAACGCCTTGACCGTATGATGATCGCTCATGGCATTCTCCGATCAGCCGAAGCGGCGGGCGGTCTCGCCCTCGGCGCGCTTTTCATGCCGCATGGCGAGAACCCTCCTGGCATTGGCCAGTCATTGGCCCGAAATCCGCGCCAAATTTTGCTGCGAAATGGCTTTCTGCGCCAGGCGGCCCCAACCATCTCAAGCGTGACCTAGCGCCATATCCGCGTGGCCCAGGCGGGCTTCCCGATCGGGGGAATGTCCGTTACTTCGGGAATTGGACAAGGACGTATCCAGCGGCCTTCTCGGGATGTTCGGAAATGTACTCCATCGCCGCCTCGCCGAGGTGGCTGACCTTGTCCTTCTTGAACCGCTTGTGATCCGGGTTAAGTTCCAGCGTCGTCGCGACGACCAACACATTTTGAGCATTGCCGTCACGCGTGACCATGCGCCTAACTCGGGACTGTCGTGCCAGGGGATGCGCGAAATCCATGGTGTCCGCCCTCCGTTTCGTTGAGCAGGTAGCACAAAAATGCGGCACGGGGGCGCGAATGTAAATCGGTCATTCGCACGGAGCGCACGGCTCGCCGGCTAGGATGCTCGTCGCGCCGGTGGCGGATGCCTGCATGGGCTGCGCTCGCCGGGGTCTGCATGGTGGCCGGCGCGGGGTTCATAGAGCTATGCAGCCGCCCCGTTCCGAAGTACGCTCCAGGCTGATAAGCGGAGCGAGCACGGGCCTAGCGCTTGGCCCGCGAGTCTCGAATCGGCGGTATTGGCGACCGTCGGGCGATTTGGTCTGAGTGGTGGGTTGCATCCGTCGCCGTGCCCGCTCCGGGTGTGCGACAGTGAGGAAGCGTCATGACAACGCCGACGACCCCGCGCGGCCTCGTCCTCGTTACTGGAGGGTCCGGCTACATCGCCGGGTACTGCATCGCTCAGCTGCTCAGCGACGACTGGCGCGTTCGCACGACAGTGAGGAACCTTGCGCGGGCTGAAGAGACGCGCGCAACCATCGGCAAAATCGCGGCGGACGCCGGAGGGATCGAATTTGTGGCGGCCGATCTGAACTCGGACGCCGGTTGGGCTGATGCGGTCGCCGGCGCGGACTATGTCCTTCACGTTGCATCCCCCGTTCCGGCGGTCGACCCGAAGAGCGACGATGAACTGGTCCGACCGGCGCGCGACGGGACGCTTCGCATTCTCAAGGCGTCACGGGATGCAGGCGTGAAGCGCGTGGTCATGACGTCCTCAATTTCCGCGATTGCCTACGGCCGCGGCGTGCGCGAGGAGCCATTCACCGAGGCCGATTGGACCGATGAGACGAACCGCGAGGACTCTGCGCCGTATGATCGGTCCAAGACCATCGCGGAGCGCGCCGCGTGGGCGTGGCTTAAGGGTGAAGGCGGTGCGCTGGAACTCGTGACCGTCAATCCCGGCCTTGTTCTCGGGCCAGTCCTTGGCTCTGATTTTTCGGCTTCGCTGGAAGCGGTCAAGAAGCTGCTGGACGGCTCCGTGCCCGCGCTGCCGCATTTCGGCTTTTCCCTGGTCGACGTTCGCGACATCGCACAGTTGCATGCGCTGGCGATGACCAGCCCGGCCGCCGCGGGCCAGCGGTTCATTGGGTCGTGTGACTTCTATTGGATGAAGGACATCGCGAAAATCCTCAAGCAAGGGCTCGGCGATAGGGCGCGCAAAGTCCCGTCAATCTCCATCCCAAATTTTGTCGTTCGCCTGTTCGCAATTTTCGATCCGGTGGTGCGCGGTCGACTGTACGAGCTTGGAAAGCGTCGAGTGGTTTCCTCGGATAAGGCGCGGCGCGTGCTGGGCTGGACAACGCGGCCAGTCCCGGAAACCATTCTCGACACCGCCAAGAGCCTCCAGGCGCAGGGCTTGGTTTAGGTCGCTCGTTCCCTTGGGCGTCGGGCGATTGATCGAAGCATCGAGGCGCGCGCCCGAAGCGTGCGTGTGGAAACAGGCCGGGGCTCTTCATGATTGCTTTCCGCTCTGAGACTGGGGCGGCCCGGCCCGACGCCCGTCGACAAGGCTCAATCGCGACTTAGGCTTGTCCCCAAAGCTAAACCGGCGCAGCATGAGGCTGAAACGGGCGGCCATCTGGCGGACGTCGATGACATCGTTGACCACATGGTTTGTTTGGCCGGCCGTTGATTTTGGCGGCGTCGGCGAGTCTTACAAGGGCTGCCGTCAATTGAGCGACGAGGAAGTCGTCGGATTGCTCGCACAGCATTGGCAAATGCGATCACGCCAAAAAACTCGCGAGCCGAGCGGCGCAAGCTCGTGACGGAGGGAACTGCGTCATGTCTCCAGGATTGACCGTCTCGATCAACTCGCTCTCCGAGCGCCTGCGGGCCAAATCAGAGCCTTTGCCGGATCTTCATTCGCCGGACGATTTCGCCGCTCATTTCGATTGTTTTGCGGACGCCAAAATCGTCCTGCTCGGCGAAGCCACGCATGGGACGGCCGAATTTTATAAAGCGCGCGCCGCGATCACCCATCGGCTGGCCGAACGGCATGGCTTCCGCATTTTAGCGATTGAGGCGGATTGGCCAGATGCGGCGGAACTCGACCGCTTCATTCGTCAGCACGGCGTCTGGGGCGAGCGCAACGCCTTTACAAGATTTCCACGCTGGATGTGGCGAAATATCGAGTTCGCGCATTTCTTGAAAACGATGCGGCGCTGGAACGAGAGCCATCGCCACGAAGACCGGCTGGAGATCCGCGGCCTTGACGTCTACAGCCTGCACCACTCTCGCGACGAGGTCCTGCGATATCTTGACCGGGTGGATCCCGGGGAAGCCAAAGCGGCCCGGCGGCGTTACTCATGTCTGACGCCATTTCTGGAAGAGCCGCAAGCCTATGGCGCGCGAGCGCTGGCGACAGGCCAAAGCTGCGAAGATGGGGTTGTGGAGCAACTGGTCGCGTTGTTGGAGCGACGCCTGGAATATCAGAGCGAGGGCGGCGAAACCTATTTTGACGCCGAACAAAACGCCCGCGTCGTATGGGCGGCCGAGAGCTATTACCGCGCCATGTATCGGGGCGCGGCGGAGAGCTGGAATTTGCGCGACAGCCACATGTTCGACACGCTGATGCGCGTCATCGGGCAGCGCGGGGACGATGCGAAAGCCGTTGTCTGGGCGCATAACTCCCACATCGGCGACGCCGGCGCCACGGCGATGGGCAAGAGCGGCGAATTGAATATCGGCCAACTTTGCAGGGCGAAATTCGGCGATAAGGCCGCGCTCATCGGTTTCTCGACCGATCGGGGGCATGTTTTGGCCGCCGACGAATGGGGCGAGCGGCCAAGGGTCAAGGCGGTGGTTCCCGCACGCGCGGATAGCTGGGAGCGGATCTTCCGCGACGCCGGCCATCGCCGCGCGCTGACGAACTGGCGCGCCGATCCGGCGCTGGCCGCCGACTTGTCCGCCCGCCGGTTGGAGCGTGCGATCGGCGTCATCTACCGGCCCGAAAGCGAGCGTATGAGCCACTATTTCGACGCCCGGCTGTCTAAGCAATTTGACGCGATGGTCTGGTTCGAGGAGACGTCCGCCGTCAGCCCGCTCGGGGGCGCGCCGGCTGACGGCGCGCCGGACATCTTTCCCTTCGGTCTTTGAATTCGCCGGCGGGAGCGCGCGTGGTCTCAATCGCCAATTGAAAAGCCTTCGGCGAGGACGCGGCGATGCGGGATGGTCGAGCGCAACTCTGTCACGTCGCTGCCGGTCTGATGGCGCTTTCTTCGCGCGGCAGCCAAAGCGCATGACGAAAATCAGCTACGCCGGCTGACGGCGCCCGCCCGAAATCATTGAGCAGGCATGCCGCGCTGAAACTGATGCGCAAGCTTCTCGAGAAATGCGCCTTCGTCCGCGAGCGATCGATCACGGAGGACTCGCGGTCATAGCGCGCGGCGGCTCGCGATCTGAGGATTGAAGGCCGCCATCAATGCGGGGGTTCGAAGAACAATCGCGTTGAGAATTCGCATCGGCCGACGCGAGGGCGGAGCGTAAGATGCAACTTCAAAGGCATCGGCTCTGCGCAGAAATTTCTTTCAATCCATACCGCCGTTTGCAAGACCTTTAACGTCCAGCGCCATTTCACCTCAGCTCAAACAGATCGCAAGCTTCGCGCCGTGGCGATGAGCACGTGGCGCGAGGCTGTCGCGGCGGCTTGAAAATCCGTGAGGCGCCGACCTTTCGCGCTCGTCGCATGGCGACGTGACGCTGCCCAACGGACACTTCAGGATTTGTCGCTGCAAATGCGAAACAAAATGCGGCGCCGCAGCAACTAAAATGAGACTCCCCGTCAAGTCTTGGCCTTTCCCGCACGTTTCGTCGCGCTGTCGATCCGCTACTGTCCGGCCATCGGTCGAGCCGTCTTCGCGGGAGGACGGCGTCGGAGTCGAGTTCGAATTAGCGAACCTCGCCGCGCAATGTACGCGGAGAGGAATCGACGGGGAGGAATGTATGATCAAGCGTTATGTCGGCTTGGCCGCCTTGGCCAGCGTGCTGGTGCTGTCGGGCGCCGCTCAGGCCCAGGAAAAAATCAAGGTGGGGCTCTTCGCCACGCTGGAGGGAACTTACACGCTCCTGGGCGAGGACGGCGTTCGCGGTTTCCAGACCGCGATGAAGAACTATGGCGATAAGGTCGGCGGCAAGGAACTCGAGATCGTCATGGGGTCCTCGGACGCCACGCCGGACTCGGCGGTGCGCGCCGCGCGCAAGTTGGTCGAGCAGGACAAGGTCCAGATCCTCGTGGCGCCGCTCTCCGGCGACGAAGGCATCGCGGTGAAGAACTACGCCAAGACCCATCCGGAAGTGACGTTCATCAACGGCGGCTCGATGGCGCAAGAGACGACCTATGTCGACCCGGCGCCGAACTTCTTCCGCTTTAACTTGGACGGCGCGCAAGCGCAGGCCGGCCTCGGCGATTACATCTATAAGACAAAGGGTTACAAGAGGATCGCGACCGTCGGCGAGGACTATTCGTTCGTCTACACCCAGATTTTCGGCCTAGTTCTCGAATTCTGCGGCGACGGCGGGCTGGTGACCAATCGCCAATGGGTGCCGCTCGGCACCAAGGACTTCGCCTCGGTCATCGCGGCGCTGCCGGACGACGTCGACGCGATCTACCTGGGCCTGGGCGGCGGCGACGCCCTCAACTTCCTGAACCAGTACCAGCAGGCCGGCGGCAAGGCCAAGCTGATCGGCGGCTCTATCATGGTCGACCAGACCATCCTCTCGGCCAAGGGCAGCGCCAAGAACGTGCTGATCGGGACCGTGGCGGCCAGCGCCCAGGGCGACACCTGGGACGATCCGCGCTGGCAGAAGTTCGTCAAGGACTACCAAAACGCGTTCCCCCCGGAGAAGCGCTTCCCCAGTCCGTCGCTGCTCGCCACCAATTATTACGGCGCGGGGATGGCCTTGATGGAGGGACTCGCCAAGGTGAACGGCGACCTCAGCGACGGCCAGAAGAAGTTCCGGGAGGCGCTTTCTTCCCTCGTGCTCGACGCGCCCAATGGCCAGATCAAGCTCGACAGCAACCGTCAGGCGATCGGGACCAGTTTCGTCACCGAAGTCATCGACGACGGCAAAGGCACTCTGCTCAGCAAGGTCGTCGCGGTCGTGCCGAACGTGAGCCAGACCCTGGGCTACGATCCCGCCGTGTTCGCCAAGATCGGCCTGCCGAGCCGAACCGTGCCCGAGTGCAAAAAGTACTAATTGCGTGGGGTTGAGGCCCCAGGGGGCGACGCCACGGAACTCGAGAGATTGGCCGGGGGTCTCCAGCCCCCGGCCAAACGCGCTCTTGCAATACCTCTCGGATTGGTAAACGTTGTCTTGATAAAATGACAAGCGACGGGAGGTACGAGATGAGCCGGGCGATCGCCGTGTTTCATGGCGGCTTCGGGCGCGCGACCATTTATCAGCTCAACCGGCCTTATAACGTTCACGCGCACCGCGAAGGCCATTTGATCTTCCAGCTCGGCGGCGCCGACGGGAGCATCAATGTGACGGAAAAGTGCTGCCCGCTGACGTCGGCCTCGTTCGTCGCCGTAAGCCCCTGGGAGCCGCACAATTTCGTGCCGCGCGACTTGGACGAAGGCTCTCTTTTCTTTGTTCTTTACGTCAATCCCGAATGGTTCGCGCGCGGGGCGATCGGCGACGTCGCCAGTATTCGCTTCGGCCGTCAGTTGACCTACCGCACCGCCGCGATCGACCGCCAGATCCGGCGCACGGCGGCCATGGTCTATGCCTCACATGCGCTGAACGCGCTCGACCAGGAACTGCGCGGGTTGATCGACGCCTGTTATAGCGAGACTTGGCGGCGCGTCGGCGAACTTTCCGAGCGCCGCGTCTTTGATGGCGTAATCGATTTCCGAGTCCGCAAATCGATCCGTCTGATGCAGGAGGGGCTCGGCGCCGACATCCAGCTCGACAACGTCGCCCGCGAATCCGGCCTTTCGCGCCCCCATTTCTACAAGCTGTTCCGCACTCAGACGGGCGTCACGCCGAACCTCTATCTCAACACGCTGCTGATGGAGCGGGCGATCGATACGCTGGTGAAGACCGAGCAGCCGGTCACCGATATCGGCTTCGACCTCGGCTTTTCCTCGCAGAGCGGGTTCACGCGCTTTTTTGCCGCCAATGTCGGGATGGCGCCGAGCGATTATCGTCGCGCGGTGCACGTGCTTTGAGGCGCAGGGGCGCGCGAAAAGATACTGACGATCAAGAGCGCGCGACCCAGGCGCGCTAGAGTGGACCCTTAATCGGGAGCGTCGGGCCAGCGGCGCAAGACATCGGGAGGGTCGACGCCGTGATGTCGGGGAGTTGGATATCGGCGCCGCGAGGGACGCCGCGATCGGCAAAGGGGGTCGGCGGCATTGACCCGGCCCGCGTTTCGGGCGCGGACGCATGAGCCGCTTCGTCGAGAGATATCCTCTGTGGTCGCTCATCATCCTCATCGCCGTCGTCGTGGCGATCGGGTTGATTTTCGGAACCTGGCCGCAGGGCCTGGAGGATGTCGTCGGCAGGAAGAAGATATTTCTCAACGCGCTGTTCAACGGGATAACGCTCGGCGGCCTTTATTTTCTCGTCGCCAGCGGCTTCACTTTGATTTTCGGTCTGATGCGCAATGTCAATCTCGCGCATGGCTCGATCTATCTCTTCGGCGGCTACGTCGGTTATAAAACGGTGGAATGGACCGGTTCGTGGCTCTTCAGCTTCGTCGCCGCTTTCGTCGCGGCCGCCCTGCTCGGCATCGTCCTGCAAATTCTGGTCTTCCGCCGCATGGAGGGCCAAGACCTCCGGCAGACGCTGGTCACGATCGGCATTTCGATCGTGTTGGCCGACCTCATGCTCTGGGTCTTCGGCGGCGACTACTATCAGATCCAGACGCCCGCATGGCTCGTCGGCCCGACGTCCCTGCCCTTCGTGACCGCGGTCAAGTCTTCGGGCGAAGCCGTCTATCTCCAATATCCCATCGTTCGCCTCGTCATCTTCGCCGCATCGGTCGTCATCGGCGTCGCCATGTGGCTCGTCCTGAATCGGACGCGGATCGGCATGATCGTGCGCGCGGGCGTGGATGATCGCGACATGCTTTCGGCGATGGGCGTGCGCATCCAACTCGTGTTTGTGCTCGTGTTCGCGTTCGGCGCCGGATTGGCCGGCATGGCGGGCGTCGTCGGCGGCACGTTTCAGTCGATCGCGCCGGGCGAGGACACGCGGTTTCTTTTGGCGTCGCTTGTCGTCGTGATCGTCGGCGGCATGGGCTCGATCCCCGGCGCGGCGCTCGGCGCGCTGATCATCGGCCTCGCCGAGCAACTCGGCTCCGTCTACATCCCGACCTACTCGATCGTCCTCGTTTTCCTCATCATGGTGGTCGTGTTGGCCGTTCGGCCGCAGGGCCTGTTGGCGAGGCGCTGAGCGATGGCGATGGTCGAGAATTCGGGTCGGCCCCAGACCAGCCCCGTTCCAGTTGTCGGAGAGGCGTCGACGGATTGGACGCAACGCATCCATCCGGCCGCCGCGCTGGTCGTCGTGATCTTGCTGATCATGCCGTTGCTCGCCAACGAATTCATCCTGTTCCAGATCTTCTCCTGGTCGTTCATCCTGGGCATGATCGGGCTCAGCCTGATGTTCCTGGCCGGTTACGGCGGCATGGTCAGCCTCGCGCAAATGACGATCGCCGGTTTCGCGGGCTACATGGTTTCGATCTTCGGCGTCAGCGGCGTGGCGAGCGTGAGCCTGGGTTGGCCGTGGTGGCTGGCGATGCCGATGGCGCTGGCGCTGGGCACCCTTTTCGGCACGATCGCCGGGGCGATAGCGGTGCGCACCGAAGGCATCTACACCCTCATGATCACGCTCGCCATCGCGTCGGCGTTTTACTATTTCACCAACCAGAATTACGCGATCTTTAACGGCCACACCGGCATCAACAGCGTCGCGACGCCTCATTTCTGGGGTGTGGATTGGCGAGCGCCGATCGCGTTCTACTATCTCACGCTTGGTCTGGCCGCGGCCTCTTACGCGGCGGCGAACTATCTCTCGCGGGCGCCGTTCGGCCTGGCGCTACAGGGCGTGCGCGATAACCCGCGCCGCATGGCCGCGCTAGGATTCAACGTCAACGCCCATCGCGTCGGCGCCTATGTCTTCGCCTCTCTCGTCGCCGCGATCGGCGGCGTGCTGCTGGTCTGGAGCAACGGACAGATTTCCCCGGGCACCGTCAGCGTCGACGCGGCGATCGACATATTGATCATCGCGGTCGTCGGCGGCGTGTCACGCCCGATAGGGCCGTTCATCGGCGCGCTGATCTACACGGTCCTGCACACGTTCGCGTTCTCGTTCCTGATCGCGATCGGGCTCGACGGCAACCGCTTTCGGCTGCTGATCGGCCTTGGCTTTCTCGTCATCGTGTTCTTCTCTCCCGACGGCATCATCGGGCTTTGGGAGCGGTGGCGCAATCGCGGCGCCGGCGCCAACAGCGCGGCCAGAGGAGGCGGCGGCCATGGATAGCGTCGCGCAACGCCTCTCCGCGGTCGGCGCCGGCAACGCCCTCGAATTGCGCGGCGTCACGCGTCTGTTCGGCGCGCTCGCCGCGCTGACCGACATCACGCTGACGGTGCGGCCGGGCGAGCGACGCGCGGTGCTGGGCTCGAACGGAGCGGGCAAGACGACGCTGTTCAACTGCATTACCGGCGATTTCCTGCCGACTTCGGGCACGATCCGTTTCTTCGGCGAGGACGTCACCGCCTTCCCGCCTTACGAGCGCATCCGACGCGGCTTGCGCCGCACCTATCAGATCTCCGCGTTGTTTCCGGGCCTGTCGGTCGTCGACAATGTGTATCTGGCCTGTCGCGGCGTTTCGCGCGGCCGCTTTTCCTTGATCCGCCCGCGCCTCAACGACGCCCTGGTCCATTCCGCCGAGAACCTGATTCAGGCCGTGCATTTGAGTGCGGTCAAGGATCAACTCGTCGGCGAGCTCAGCTACGGTCAACAACGCCAGCTCGAAATCGCGCTCGCGCTGGCCGGCGCGCCGCGCTTCATTCTGTTCGACGAACCCGCCGCCGGCCTGTCACCGACCGAGCGCTCCGAATTGGTCGAAATTCTCTCCGCCCTACCCGGCCATATCGGCTACATCATCATCGAGCACGACATGGACGTGGCGCTACGCGTGGTCGAAAGCGTCACGATGATGCACAACGGGCGCATCTTCAAGGAAGGCGCGCCGCAAGAGATCGAGTCCGACCCCGAGGTTCAAGAGCTCTATCTTGGAGGCGGTCATGGCTGAGCCGCGCCGTTCCCAGAGTGCCGCAATCCTTCAGATCGACGGCCTGAACGTCTATTACGGTCACTCGCATGCGCTGCAGGGCGTCGACCTCACGCTCGAACACGGCGTCCTTTCGGTCGTCGGCCGCAACGGCATGGGCAAGACGACGCTCTGCAAGACGATCATGGGCTTGGTGCGCGCTTCGAGCGGCTCCATTCGGATGAGCGGTCAGGATCTTTTGGGTCTGCAATCCGCGCAGATCGCGCGGCTGGGCATCGGCTACGTCCCCCAGGGACGTCGCCTTTGGCGCTCGCTCAGCGTCGACGAACATCTGCGAATGAGCCTAGGCGGGCGTCGCGGGGCCTGGAGCGTCGAGCGCATCTACGACACGTTTCCGCGCCTGGCCGAGCGCAAGAACAACGGCGGCGGACAGCTTTCGGGTGGCGAGCAACAGATGCTCGCGATCTCGCGCGCCCTGCTGACCAATCCGCATCTGCTCATCATGGACGAGCCGACCGAGGGCCTGGCGCCGGTCATCGTGTCCCAGGTCGAGGAGATGCTGGTCAAGCTCGGCGAAGAAGGCGACATGGCGATTCTCGTCATCGAGCAGAATATCGGCGTGGCGACTTCGGTCGCCGAGAACGTCGCGATCATGGTCAATGGGCGGATCAACCGCATCATCGGCTCCTCGCAATTGGCGGCCGACCGCGATTTGCAGCAACGTCTGCTCGGCGTCGGACGCCGTTCCGAGGCGGAACCGGAAGCCGAGGCGGAAGCGCCCCGCACCCCGCGAACCCAGGCCGCGGCCGCCCCTGCCCCGAGCGCAGGCCCGGTCCGCGTTTACGTTTCCAATCCGATTCCACCGACGCGTTGGTCGCAGCCGGTTCCGGCCGCGCGCATCGAAGCGAGCGCGCGCATGCTCTCCTCCGGCCTGACCCGGATCGACGAAGCGGCGCGACGACGCTCCTCGCCGACCGCTGCGAGGTCGGGCGGCCCGCCGGTAGTCCTCGTCGTGGGCACGCTAGACACCAAGGGACCAGAGCTGCGCTTCATCCGGGACCTCGTCAAAGCGAGCGGCCTTCGAACGCGGCTGGTCGACGTCTCGACGAGCGGCAAGCCCGCCACGACAGACGTCACCGCGCAGGAAATCGCGCTCAATCACGGACGCGGCGGCGCCGGGGTCTTCGGCGGCGAGCGCGGCGCGTCGGTGACGGCGATGGCCGAAGCGTTCGAGGCCTGGATCAAGAGGCAGTCCGATATCGCCGGCATCATCGGCGCCGGCGGCTCCGGCGGCGCCTCGATCATCGCGCCGGGCATGCGGGCGCTGCCGATCGGCGTGCCCAAGATCCTGATCTCGTCGGTCGCCTCGGGCGATGTGAGCCGCTACGTCGGCCCAGCCGACATCGCGATGATGTATTCGGTGACCGACGTCCAAGGCTTGAATTCGATTTCGCGTCAGGTCCTCGGAAATGGCGCGGAAGCGATTATCGGTATGGTCAAGGCGCGTCTCGCGCAGGGGACGTCCCGCGCCACGGGGTCCGATCTGCCCGCGGTGGGACTGACGATGTTCGGCGTCACGACGCCCTGCGTGCAGCAAATCTCGGCTGCATTGGCGAAGGACTGGGAATGTCTGATCTTCCACGCGACCGGCGTCGGCGGTCAATCCATGGAGAAGCTCGTCGATTCCGGCTTTCTCGCGGGCGTCATCGACATCACGACAACGGAAGTCTGCGATCTCCTAATGGGCGGCGTGTTCCCCGCGACGCAGGATCGTTTCGGAGCGATCATCCGCGCGCGCTTGCCCTATGTCGGGTCGGTCGGGGCGCTCGACATGGTCAATTTCGGCCCCAGGGACACCGTGCCGCTCGCCTACGCCGGTCGCCGCCTGCAGGTTCACAATCCGCAGGTGACGCTGATGCGCACCAACCTGGCCGAGAATGACGCGGTGGGCCGCTGGATCGGCGAGCGACTCAACCAGATGGACGGGCCGGTTCGCTTCTTTCTTCCCGAGGGCGGGGTTTCCGCGCTCGACGCGCCCGGCCAACCTTTCCACGATCCCGAGGCGGACGCCGCTCTGTTCCGCGCGCTCGAGCAGACGGTGCGCCAGACCGCCAATCGGCGGCTCATCCGCATCAGGCGCCACATCAACGATCCCGAATTCTCGTCCGCCGTCGTGACCGCGTTTCGCGCGCTGCACGGCCGCGCGGGCGCGCGCAAACGCGCGGAGAGGTGAACATGCCCCGTTTCGAACGCACGGCTCTACTCGAAAAATTCCGCGCGATGGTCGCGCGCGGCGAGCCGATCGTCGGCGGCGGCGCCGGCACGGGCCTTTCCGCCAAATGCGAGGAGGCCGGCGGAGCCGATCTCATCGTGATCTACAATTCGGGCCGCTATCGCATGGCCGGACGCGGTTCGCTCGCGGGCTTGCTGGCCTATGGCGACGCCAACGCGATCGTCGTCGAAATGGCGGCGGAAGTGCTGCCGGTCGTGAAACACACCCCGGTTCTCGCGGGGGTCAACGGGACTGATCCCTTTCGGGCGATGGACGTCTTCCTCGATTCGATTAAGGCGATTGGCTTCGCCGGCGTGCAGAACTTCCCGACCGTCGGCCTGATCGACGGCGCATTCCGAGCCAATCTGGAGGAAACCGGCATGTCCTACGGCCTGGAGGTCGACATGATCGCTAAGGCGCGCGCCAAGGACCTGCTGACGACGCCCTATGTCTTCAACGAAGGCGAGGCCGAAGCGATGGCGCGCGCGGGCGCCGACATCATCGTCTGCCATCTCGGCCTGACCACGGGCGGCGCGATCGGCGCGCATACCGCGCTCGAGCTATCGGACTGTCCCGCGCTCATCGACGCCTGGGCCGGCGCGGCGCGGCGCGTGCGGCCCGACATTCTCGTGCTCGCGCACGGCGGACCGATTTCGGAGCCCGCCGACGCGGACTTCATCATGAAGAATACGAAGACGTGCCACGGCTTTTATGGCGCGTCGTCGATGGAGCGCCTGCCGGTCGAACGCGCGCTGACCGAGCAGGTGCGTAAGTTCAAGGCTATTGGACGAAGTTGAGTGAATTGGGTTTTCAGGCCGCATCTCGGCGCGGCCTGTCGGGGAGGTAGGGAAGATGTCGGGTCTCTTGATTGGCACGCTGATCCTCTGGCTGATCATCGCGATCATCGTCATCGTGGTGTTCGTCTACATCGTGAACTGGCTCTATCACCGCTCCTCCAAGGAGGTGGCGTTCGTGCGCACCGGCTTCCTCGGCGAGCGCGTGGTGATCGACGGCGGCGCCTTCGTGCTGCCGTTCATCCATGATTTCACGCCGGTCAACATGAACGTGCTGCCGATGGCGATCGTGCGCGAGAAAGGCGACGCGCTGATCACGCGCGATCGCATGCGCATCGACATCGAAGCTGACTTCTATGTCCGCGTGCAGGCGACCCGCGAAGCGGTGTCGATCGCGGCGGCGACTTTGGGCCGACGCACCCTCGAACCCGAGCGACTGCACGCTTTGTTGTCCGGCAAGTTCGTCTCGTCGCTGCGGTCCGTCGCCTCCGAGATGACGATGGAGCAGATGCACGAGCAACGCGGCGAATATGTCTCTCGCGTCAAGGCTGCGGCGGCCGAGGCGCTGGCGCAAAACGGTCTCGAACTCGAATCGGTCGCCATCACCGACCTCGACCAGACCGACCTCGAATTCTTCAATCCGTCCAATCGCTTCGACGCCGAGGGCTTGACCCGGCTGATGGAGGATATCGAAGCCAAGCGCAAATTGCGCAACGACATCGAACAGGATTCGATGATCCGCATTCGCACCCGCAATTTGGAAGCCGAGCGGCAAGCGCTCGACATCGAACGTGACAGCGAGGCGGCGCGGCTCGACCAGCAGCGCGATATCGAAGTGCGACGCGCGGTGCAGCGCACGGAAGTTGCGCGCGAGCGCGCCTTGCAAGAAACCGAAGCCGAGCAAGCGCAGATCTCCGCGCGCGAGACGATCGAGAGGGCTCGCATCTCCAACGAACAGGCGATTAGCGAAGCCCGCATCGCCTCGGAACGCGAGGTCCGCCAGAAGGAAATCGAGCGCACGCGGGCGGTCGAGGAAGTCGAAATTTCCGCCCGCGAGGAGATCGAGAAGGCCCGCATCAACAATCAACGCTCCATCGATACCGCGCGCATCGCCTCCGAGCGCGAAGTGCGGCAGAAGGAGATCGAGCGCACGCGCACCATCGAGGAAGCCGAGATTCAGGCGCGCGAGGTCGTCGAGAAGGCCCGCATCCAGCAGGAGCGCGCCGTCACCGAATCCCGCATCGTCAATGAGGAAGAGACCCGGCGGCGCGAGATCGAGCGCACGCGCGCGGTCGACGAAGCGGAGATCGCCGCTCGCGAAGCGACGGAAAAACTGCGCATCGTCCAGATGACGTCGATCAACGCCGAGCGCATCGCCGGCGAGGAACACACCCGTTCGCTGGAAATCCTGCGCGCGCGCACGATCGAGGAAGCGGAAATCGCGGCCAACCAGGCCGTCGAAGCCGCCAAGATCGCCAGGGAACAGAGCCTCGCCGCCGACCGGATCGGCGCCGAACAGGCGACACGCAAGCTCGAAATCACGCGCAACCAGGTGCTCGAGGAAGCTGGCATCAGCGCGCGCGAGGCGACCGAGACCACGCGCATTGGACAGGAAGAGCGTATCCGCGGCCTCGAAATCGCGCGCAACAGGGCGATCGAGGAGGCCGATATCGCCGCGCGTGAAGCGGTCCAGGCCGCCCGGATCGACCAAGAAAAGAAGATCACGCTCAACCGTATCCTAAGCGAGCAAGAGACGACGGCGCAGGAAATCGCTCGCAAGCGCGCGGTCGAAGAAGCCGAGATCGCCGCACTGCAGGCCACCCGCGCCGCGCGCATCGCCCAGGAAAAGAAGACCGCCGCCGAATCGATCGCCGCCGACGGGGATACGCGAAAGCTCGAAATTGCGCGCAACGAAGCCCTGGAAAAGGCGGAGATCGCGTCGCGCCAGCTCGTGGAATCCGCGCGCATCGGTCAAGAAGGCAAGACGCAGTCCGAACGGATCGCCAAGGACGAACAGATCCGCGCGCTCGAAATCGCCCGCAACCGAGCGGTCGAAGCCGCCGAGATCAAGGCGCGCGAGGCCATCGAAGCCGCGCGCATCGCCCAGGAGAAGGCCGTCGCGGCCGAGCGCATCCAGGCCGAGCAGGAAACAAGAAGCCTGGAAATCGCCCGCAACGAGACGTTGGACAAGGCCGAAGTTTCTGCGCGTCAGGTCGTCGCCTCCGCGCGGATCGCGTCGGAGCAAGAAATCCGTGGACTGGAGATCGCCCGCAATCAGAGCGTCGAAACCGCCGATGTAAAGGCGCGCGAGGCCATCGAAGGCGTCAAGATCGCGCAGGAGATGGCCATCGCGGCCGAACGCATTCAGGCGGATCAGCAGACGCGAAACCTGGAGATCGCGCGCTCGGAAGTTCTCGAAGCGGCCGAGCTCAAGCGTCGGGACGTGATCGAGCGGCAGCGCATCGGCGTCGAATTGGCTTTGGAGGCCGACCGCATCGCCTCGACCAAGACGCGCGAAGTCCTGAACATCGACCAGAAGAAGGCCGTCGAGATCGCCGACGAGGAACGTGTCATCGCATTGTCGTCCAAGAAGTCGGAGCGCATCAACGCCGACCGGCAAGTCCGGCAGGCCGAGATCCTCGCCAAGCAGCATGTCGAAAAGAGCGACGTCGAGCGCGAGCAGGCGATGGAAGCCGCACGGCTCGATCGCCGGCGCACGATCGAACAGCTCGAGGTCGCTCGGGTCCAGGCGCTGCAAGAGGCCGAAATCGCCGCTCGCGAGGACGTCGAGCGGGCCCGCATCGCTTCGGATCGCGGCATCGACGAGGCGCGCATCGCCAGGGAACGCGATCTGCGCAAGCTCGAAGTCGATCGCGAAAAGGTGGTCGAAACCGCATTGATGGAGAAGGCGATCGCCCTTTATCAGAAATCGCTCGAACATTCGGCCGCGCAAGCCGAGGCGGAAAACGCCAAGGCCCGCGCCACCGAGGCGCAGGAAAAGGGCATCACCGTGCGCGAAAGCGAGATCGCGCAGCGGCGAAAGACCGTCGAAGTTCTTCTCGCCGAGAAGGCCGCTCAGGAGACGCGCATCGCCGCCGAGGCCGAGCGCGTGCGCTCCGCCGTCGAGGCCGAGGCGCAGCGGTTGATCAACGAGGCCGAGAACGTGCTCACCGACGGCGCGCGCCAATCGCTGTTCAAGCGCAAGCTGCTCGAACACATCGAGGGCATCGTGCGCGAGAGCGTCAAGCCGATGGAGAAAATCGAGGGCATCCGCATTCTTCACGTCGACGGTCTCAACGGCTCCGGCGGCTCGGGGAGCGGCGGCGCTCGCAGCGCGACCGACGAAGTGATCGACTCGGCGCTGCGTTACCGCGTGCAGGCCCCGCTGATCGACTCGGTGCTCGCCGAGATCGGCATCGAAGGCGGCAGCCTCGCCAAGATGCAGGGCCTCATCCGCGACGCGCGCGATCTGCAGGGCATCCGCAAGGACGTCGCCCCGAAGAAGGATCCCGAGGCGCCGCCGCCGGCCGCCGCTCCCGACGCGCCGCCACAGGGCGGCGGCGGAACCCCGAGAAAGAAGAGCTGAGGAAAGATCATGGCGCGCGTCTTCGTCTCCAGCGTGATCAACGCCCGCTCCGACAGGGTCTGGGCGCGGGTGCGCGACTTCAATGGCCTGCCCAATTGGCACCCGGCCATCGCGGAAAGCCGCATCGAGGGCGGCGAGCCCTCGGACAAGATCGGCTGCGTGCGCGACTTTCGTCTGCGCAACGGCGACCGCATTCGTGAAAAGCTGCTCGGGCTCTCGGACTACGACACGTTCTGCACCTACTCCATTCTGGAATCGCCGATGGGAGTGGAGAATTACGTCGCGACGCTGCGACTGACGCCTGTCACCGACGGCGAGCGGACGTTCGCGGAATGGACCGCCGAGTTCGACTGCGCTCCCGATCGCGTAGCCGATCTCATCGCCACGATCGGCGGCGGCGTATTCCAGGGCGGCTTCGACGCGCTCAAACGCGCGTTCGGGGGCTGAGCATGCCGAAGATCGTCAAGAGCACGATCATCGACGCGCCGACCGATCGGGTCTGGGAGGTGCTGCGCGATTTCAATGGGCACGGCCAATGGCATCCCGCGGTGGCGACCAGCGCGATCGAGCGCGGCCAGCCCTCCGACAAGGTCGGCTGCGTCAGGCGGTTCAAACTGGCCGATGGCTCCGAGCTGCGCGAGCAATTGCTCGCCCTGTCCGATCTCGAACAGAGCTTCAGCTATTGTCTCTTGGATACGCCGATTCCGCTCTTCAACTACGTCGCGCACGTCAGACTTCTGCCCGTCACCGACGGGGACCGCACATTCTGGCAGTGGGAGTGTCGTTTCACGACCCGAGCTGGCGAAGAACAGAGGCTGACCGAAATGGTGGCCGAGCAGATCTATCAGGCCGGCTTCGATTCCGTCCGCAAACACCTGAGCGAGGCCGCATGAACACGAGAGTTTCGTCATGCCGGTGAGCGTGAAGACCTTCGCGACGATGGGCGAGGCGGCGGCGGCCATCTCCGCCGATCGCGGCGCGCGCTATCTCGGCGGCGGCACGCTGGTGATGCGCGATGTCAACGAGGGCGATCTCACGCTTTCGACAATCGTACGAGTCCAGGACCGCGCTTTGACGCAGATTCGCGCGACCGGCGGCCGCGTTACGATCGGCGCCGGCGTGACCTTTGCGCAAATCCTGCGCGAACGCGAACTCGCCTTCCTTCACGCGCCCGCGCGCTCCATCGGCGGCCCCGCGGTGCGCAACATGGGCACGGTCGGCGGCAATCTGTTCGCGCCCTCGCCTTTCGGCGATCTCGCCACGGCCTTGCTGGCGCTCGACGCGACGGTCTCGGTGCAAGGCGGATACGGCACCCGCGAGATGTCGATGGAGGAATTCCTGGCGGGGCGCGATCGAAGCGCCGGCTCGCTTGTCCTCGGCGTTTCCTGCGAGCGCCCGGCGAACGCCGAGGCCTTTCGCTATCGCAAGATCTCTCGCGTCAAACCGCATGGCGCCTCGGTGGTGTCCATCGCGGTTCATGCGCCCAGCATGGGCGGGCGGGTTTCAGGCGCGCGCATCGCCTATGGCGCGATGGCGCCCACCGCGATCCGCGCCAAGGCCGCCGAGCGCGCGCTCGAGGGGCGGATGCTCGACGAAGCGGGCGTCGCCGCCGCCGTCGCGGCCGCCGCCGAAGGCGCCTCGCCAGCGACGGACGCGATCGCGAGCGCCTGGTATCGGCGCGAAGTCGTCGGCGTGCATCTGCGCAGAGTGTTGCTGGGCCTGGACGCCTGAAGGAGAGCTCAACCATGGCCAAGACCGCGCTCCACTTTCAGCACAACGGCCGCAAGGTCGCCGTCTTCGTCGACGGCGGCGCGAACCTGCTCTCGGCGTTGCGCGACGGCGTCGGCGACGTTTCCCCCAAATTCGGCTGCGGCCAGGGCGGCTGCGGAGCCTGCACAGTGCTCATCGACGGCGAGGCGCATCTGGGCTGCGTCACGCTCGCCGAGACTGTAGCGGGCCGCTCGGTCGAGACCGCCGACGGTCTGAAGACCGGACCCAACCTTCATCCGCTGCAGACGGCGTTCATGGAGAGCTTCGCGGCCCAATGCGGCTATTGCACGCCCGGCATGCTGATGGCGGCCAAGGCGCTGCTCGACCGCAATTCCTCGCCCTCCCGCAGCGAGATCGTCGAGGCGATCTCCGGCAACATCTGCCGTTGCACGGGCTATGAACCCATCATCAAGGCCATTCTCTCCGTCGCCGCGGGCGGCGGCGCCAAGCGCGCCTGAAGGGCCCCGCCATGCTGGAACTTCGCAAAGACATTTTCGCCGACGAACGCGACGACAATCTCAAGGAGATTGGCAAGCCGACGCAGCGCCAGGACGCGCTCGGGCACGTCACGGCGACCTCGACCTATTTCAACGACCACAAATTGCAGGGGATGCTGCATCTGAAAGTGCTGCGCAGTCCGCACTCGCATGCTCGTATACGGCGCATCGATGTCAGCGAAGCGGAGCGGCTGCCCGGCGTCCGCAGAGTCATTCGCGGCGCCGACGTGCCGCGAAATCTCAACACGCTGCTGAGCCTCATCAATTTCGGCAAGGACGACGAACCGACGCTCGCGGTCGATAAGGTGCGATACAAGGGCGAACCGATCGTCGCCGTCGTCGCCGCCAGTCACCGCGAAGCCTTCGAGGCGCTGGCCAAGATCCGCGTCGACTACGAGCCGCTTCCCGCCGTGTTCGACGTCGAGGACGCGCTGAAGCCAGGGGCGCCCGTCGTCAACGAGACCTATCCGAACAACGCCTTCCTCTATCACGACCTCTACGACCATCAGAAGCTTCGCTTCGGCGACGTCGAGCGCGGCTTCGCGCAAGCCGACCATGTGCTCGAGCAGCGCTACCAGATGTCGCCGATCGAGCACGCGACGACGGAAACCAATGGATCCATCGCGGCGCCGGAAACGAATGGGCGCTACGTCGTCTACACCTCGACGCAGGCGCTGTTCTTCTCGCTCGACACCGCGGCGAAAATCCTCGACGTGCCGTCGAACAAGCTGCATTTCGTCGGCGGCACCGTCGGCGGCGGCTTCGGCGGCAAGGTCGACACGATGACCGAGCCGCTCGCGATCCTCGGCGCGATGCTGACCGGACGGCCGGTGCGTTATATTTTCGGCCGCGAGGAAGAGATGCGATATGGGTCGCCGCGAGGCGCCGAGCGCATCTATGTCAAGGACGCCGTCAATCGGGACGGTCGAATCGTCGCGCGCAAGGTTCGCGTCTATTTCGACAGCGGCGCCTATACGCGGCTTTCGAGCTACGCCGTGATCAAATGCGCGGCGCACTTGCCCGGCCCCTACACGATCCCGAACGTGCACGCCGACATCTATTGCGTTTACACCAACCGCGTTCCGTCGACCGCCATGCGCGGCTTCGGCGTCACCGCCGTCGATTTCGCTTTGGAATGCCAGATGGACAAGCTTGCCGATCTCGTCGGCATGGACCCGATGGAGTTTCGCATTCTCAACGCCTATCGCGACGGCGACATGAAGGCGCATCGGCGCGAGGCGAAGAACACCGCGCTGATCGAATGCGTGCAGGTCGCGGCCGAAAAGGCCAAGTGGAAGATCGGCGACGAATTCAAGCGGGCCTCGTCGCGCAAGGACGGCGGCGGTCAGCGCGCCGCGATCCCGCCTACCGCGCGCGACGCGAGCCCGGCGGCCCGCCCCGCCGCGCAACAGCGCACGACCTACGAACGCGCCCCGAC
The DNA here is from genome assembly GCA_050012775.1 of Roseiarcus sp. Lineage (GTDB taxonomy): Bacteria > Pseudomonadota > Alphaproteobacteria > Rhizobiales > Beijerinckiaceae > Roseiarcus. The sequence goes on along the minus strand of JBEKGN010000030.1, from coordinate 26,110 downwards.
GGCCGCCCCGACGCCGGAACCCGCGCGAACCCCCGCGCCGCCCGCCCCCGCGCCGGCGCCCACTTCCCACGGCGCGACGAGGTTCTCGTCGGTCGTTGGCAGGAGACGCTGATCATGGCCAAGCTTCGCGGACGCGGCATGGCCGCTATCAATTATCCCATCGGCATGAACCTCGGCGGCGACCCGAGCCAGGCGCTGGTGCATTCCAATTCCAGCGGCAAGTTCACCGTATCCCTGTCCTCGACCGATCTCGGTCAGGGCATGAAATCGGTGACGCGGCAGATTTGCGCGGAGACGCTCGGCGTGCCCGTCGAGGACGTCTACGTCGACACCGCCGATTCCGACACGGGGCCGCATTGCATGGGCAGCTTCGCCTCGCGCGGCACGCACCGCGTCGGCAACGCCGTGATGGCGGCGGCGCGCGAGGCGCGCGGCGTGATGATGGAAGCGGCGGCCGAGGAGCTCGAGGTCAACGTCGCCGACCTCGAAACCGACGGACGCGGCAATATTCACGTCAAGGGCGCGCCGCATCGCTCCATTTCGACCAAGGACGTCGCGATCGCCGCGCAGTTCAGACAGGGTCGCACGATCTCGGGACGGGGCATCTTCCTCGTGCCCTTGTCGCCGGTCGATCCGGAAACCGGCGAAATGTCGCCAGTGACCTGTTACGCCCACGCCTGCCTCGTCGCCGAGGTCGAGGTCGATGACGAGACCGGCGAAGTCGCGATGGTGCGGATGGATAGCGCCTACGAGGTCGGCCGCGCACTGAACCCCCGGCTCGTCGAGCAGCAGCTCGTCGGCGGCGCCTGGATGGGCGTCAGCCACGCCCTGTTCGAGACGACGGAGCCCTGTTATCCCGACATCAGCCACGGGCCGCGCGACTTCGTCGAATATCTGATGCCGGGTCCCGGCGACATCTGCCCGCTCGACATCGCCGTGCTCGAACGTCCGGCGGCCGATGGACCGTTCGGCGCCAAGGGCCCCGGCGAGATGAGCGCCAATCCCGTGCTGCCCGCCGTCGCCAACGCGATCTTCAACGCCGTCGGCGTTCGCGTCGATGATTTGCCGATCACGCCGGAAAAGGTGCTTCGCGCCATCAGGGCGCAGGGCGGCGCTAGACCGCAAGCGCGGCGCTGAGGAAAGCCCATGGCGGTCAGATCCAACATTGTCGGCATCGATAGTCCGGAGGCGCTCGAGAAGGCGTTGCGTTCGGCCTATTATCTCGCCGATCGGGAAATCGCGACCGCGGCCTATCTCGCCCTGGCGCTGGGCAAGCCCTTGCTGCTCGAAGGCGCGCCGGGCGTCGGCAAGACCGAAACGGCCAAGGCGATCGCCGCGGTGCTCGGCCGCAAACTCATCCGTCTGCAATGCTACGAAGGCATCGACGCCTCGGCGGCGCTCTACGAGTGGAACTATCCGCGCCAGATGCTGGCGATCCGCCAGGCGGGCGACCAAAGCATCGACATCTACGGCGACGCTTTCCTGATCGAGCGGCCGATGCTCGCGGCCTTGCGCGCGCCCGATTCCACGGTGCTGCTGATCGACGAAATCGATCGCTCCGACCAGGAGTTCGAAGCGTTCCTGCTGGAGTTTTTATCCGACTATCAAATCTCGATCCCCGAGCGCGGCACGATCCGCGCCGCCGAGCGGCCGGTGGTGATCCTCACCTCCAACCGCACGCGCGATTTGCACGAAGCGCTACGGCGGCGGTGCGTATATCATTGGATCGACTATCCCAATGCCGAGCGGGAGGCCCGCATCGTGATGATGCGAGCCTCCAGCGTGGCGGAAACGACGGCGCGCGCGGTCGTCGCGGCGGTGGGCAAACTGCGGCGCGAGCCCCTGAGCAAGGCGCCCGGGATCGCGGAAGCGGTGGATTGGGCGGAAGCCGCGACGCTGCTGCACCAGGGCGGCGCCCGCTGGCCCGACGCTTTCAAGCGCTCGATCGGCGTCGCGCTGAAGGACGAGGAGGATCTCGCATTCATCTCCGGCCGGCTCGACGCGCTGATCGCCGAGGCTGCGGCATGAGCGATCTCGATTTGCTGCCCCGCGCGGCTCGGCCCTTTCTCACCTTCGTGACGCAGCTTCGCGCGAATGGCTTCGCCGTCGCGCCGGAACAGACGACGGCCTTCCTCAATGCGATTTCGTTGCTGGGGCCGCGCGATCCCGAGGACATCCGCCGCGCGGGCCTCGCGACGCTCGCCCCGCCCCCCGAGCGACACGACGCTTACAACGCCCTCTTTCGCATTCACTTCCTCGGCGAGGACGCGCCGGCTATCGGCGACGCCGACGATGACGAAAACGTCGTTCGCGTTCAGGAGGAGCAGCGTGGCGACGACGAACCGCCGCTCGCCGACGAATCCAACGAATCTGGCGACGCGGCTGCGCGCACGGAGGCGCTCGTCGAGCGCCGCTTCGGCCTCGGCGACCGCGACGAGTCGCTGCGGCGGCTGGCGCGCGAGGCGCCGACCCGCCTGCCGCGACGGCGCAGCTACCGACGCATGCGCGGCCGCCGCGGCGCCGTTGTCGACGTCAGGCGCACGCTGCGAGAAGCGGCGCGCAACGACGGCGAGATACTGAAGCTCTCGCGGCTGAAGCGGCGGACCCGCCCCCGCAAGATGCTCCTGCTGATCGACGTGTCAGGATCGATGAAGGCGCGCACGGAGGACAATCTGCGGCTTGCGCATGCTCTCGCACAAGCGAGCCCTCGCATCGAAGTCTTCACCTTCGGCACACGCCTGACCCGCGTCACCCGCCCGATGCGTCTCAAGCGCCGCGAGCAGGCGCTCGCCGCCGCCGCTCGTCTCGTCAGCGATTGGGACGGCGGCACGCGCATCGGCGACGCGTTGCAAGCCTTTCTCGCCGTGCCGCGCTTCGCCGGCTATGCCCGCGGCGCCGCAGTGCTGATCGTTTCCGACGGCCTGGAGCGCGGCGATCCCCTCGCGCTCACCGACGCGGTCGCCAAGCTTTCCCGGCGCGCGTGGCGCGTCAGCTGGCTGACGCCGCTCGCGGCAGGCAGGAATTTCAAACCGCAAACTGAAGCGTTGATCGCGATTTCGCGCTTTGTCGACGACATGGTCGACGGTGGTTCGGTCCCGGCGATCGTCGGGCATGTGCTCGCTTTGGGACATAGGAGGGCCGCGTGATCCCTATCGTCGATGGCCGCCATCACATCTGGCGACAGGCTGACCCGCCCTGGCTTGTCGGCCCGATGCAGCCGCGCATCTTCAGACCTTACGAGCCGATCCGTCGCGATTGTCCGATCGAGGAATTTGGCGCTGACATCTCCAGTTCGCTTGTCGACGCCTATCGCGCCGCCGCTGAAGCGCTGCGGCCGGACGAACGGAGAGCGATCCTCCGCGACACCGCCATGAGAGTTTACCGCATCACCGCACAAGGGCGCGCGCCTAGACACAGAGGGAGGACACCATGCCGCTGGAAATCAAAATACTCGATTATGGCGACATCGAACTGGAATCGAGCTTTCTCGTGTTGGGCCGCGATTGCGGCCGTACGCGCCGCGTGCTGACGACCGGCTTTCTGATCCTGGGCGGCCAATACCCTGTCGTCGTCGACACGGGCTATCGATCCAATCAGATCATGGAAACGCTCGGCATGCGCGGGCTGCAGTTCCATGAGAACATGATCGAGAACCAACTCGCCAAGCACGGCGTCAGGATGGGCGACGTGCGTTTTGTCGCGCACACGCACCTGCATATCGACCACGCCGGCAAGGACGATCTGTTTCCGATGAACACGACCGCCGTCATAAATCGCAAAGAACTCGAATATTCCGTCTCCGGGCTGCAACATCCGCAATATCCCGCGCCTGACATCAAGCATCTGATCGACCGGCTGCACACGCGGCACGCGCTCCGGCTGCTCGATCTCGAAATCTCCGGGCCGACCGAACTGATCCCAGGCGTCTATTGCGAAGCCGCGGGGGCCCATACGGAGGGCTCGATGAATGTTCACGTTCACACCGCCGAGGGCGTCGCGACTATTTGCGGCGATGTGATCTACGACATCAACGATCAGATCGTCGAGCCGTTCCGGCAGATCCATGACGCCGAGCCGCAGACGACGGGCAATCACGGCATGTCGAAGCGCGCCGAGAAAGGTGCGATCAAGAAGCTGCTCAATAACGCGACCTTCCTGCTGCCGGTGCATGACCGACCCTGCAAAGTCGAGCGCGGCGTCGTGATCGGGCGACTGCAAGACTCCGTCCCCGGCCCGATCGTCCAGTCCCTGCCCCGGCGCGATTGGTTCCCAGCCTGAGCGAAAAGAAGGTTATCCCGAGATGACGCACGCCACGCTGCGGCCCGAGTTCGAGACCCTGATCGACCCCTATGCGCCCGTGGGGCAACTCGGCACGGGGTTCACTTTCACCGAGGGGCCGATCTGGCATCCCGTCGATCGCTATCTCTTGTTCTCGGATATGCCCGCTGACGTGCGGCGGCGCTGGGACGCCAAGCGCGGCGTCGCGGAAGTGCGTCGGCCGTCGAATAAATGCAACGGCATGACCTATGACGCCGATCTCAATCTGATCGTTTGCGAGCATGCGACCTCGTCGCTGATCCGCGAGCGGCCGGACGGTCGGCGCGAGGCGCTCGCCTCGCATTTCGAGAAGCTGGAGCTCAACAGCCCCAACGACGTTTGCGTTCGTTCGGACGGATCGATCTATTTCTCCGATCCTTGGTACGGCCGCATGCCCGTTTATGGCGTCGAGCGCCCGCGCCAGCTCGGCTTTCAAGGCGTCTACCGTGTTCCGCCCGGCGGCGGCGCGCCGCAATTGCTGGTCGACCGCTATCTCTTCGACCAGCCCAACGGCCTCTGCTTCTCGCCGGACGAAAAGCATCTCTATATCAACGACACCGTCCAAGCGCTGATCCGCGCGTTCGACGTCGCGGGCGACGGCTCGCTGTCCAACGGCCGCATCTTCGCCTCGGGCATTCGCTCCTCGTTGGAAGCGGGCGTCCCCGACGGCATGAAATGCGACGCGCGCGGCAATATCTGGGTGACCGCGCCGGGCGGCGTCTGGGTCTATGCGCCTTCGGGCGAACTGATCGGCAAGCTGCGCGTGCCCGAACTGGTCGCCAATCTCTCCTGGGGCGGCGACGATTTCCGCACGCTGTTCATGACCGCGACCCATTCGCTCTACACGGTCACGACGAAGGTCGGCCCACGCAACGAGCCCTATATGAACGCGCGCGGACGCGGCGCGCCCTCCGACTCCGGAGGCGCCGAACGCCCGACCTCATTGGCGCAGGGCCTGACGCTCGATCCCCGGCGTTGCGCCATGATCATCCAGGACTTGCAGAACGACGTCATCAGCGAGGGCGGCGCCTTCGCCGAATCGGGTTCGCCCGCCCATGCGCGCTCGCAGCACGTCGTGGAGAATGTGCGCCGCCTCGCCGACGCCGCACGCGCGCGCGGCGTGATGATCATCCACGTGTGGTTCGTCGTCGAGCCCGGCGGGCTGGGGATGACGCTCAACGCCCCGCTGTTCGAGGGCGCAGTCGACAACAAGGCGATGGTGCGCGGCGGCTGGGGAGCCGCGCCGGTCGCGGGCCTGGAGCCGAGGCCCGGCGACCTCATCGTCGAGAAGATGCGCATGAGCGCCTGGGAAGGCACCCGTCTCGAGACGCTGCTCAAGAGCGGCAAGCGCGACACGATCATCAACACCGGCGCCTGGACCAACATGTCGGTCGAGCACACCGCGCGAACCGGCGCCGACAAGGGCTATTTCATGATCGTGCCGGAAGACTGTTGCTCGACCATGAACGCGGAATGGCACAACGCCTCGATCAATTTCGCTTTGCAGAATGTGTCGGTCGTCACGACAGCCGACGCCGTCATCGCGGCGCTCGGCTGAAAGGCTGGACACGCAACCAGGAGGCCGCAACGCTTGCCCACGCTCTTCCATCTACGCGCCTCGCCGCGCCGGGACTCGGCGTCGAGCGCAGGCGCGGACGTCTTTCTCGCGCGCTTTCGCGAGACCCATCCGCGCTGCGACATCGATACGCTGGACCTCTGGAAGGAAACGCTGCCCGATTTCGACGGCGCGGCGCTGGAAGCCAAATATGCGCGGAATGCGGGACGCGCGTTCAACGACGATCAGCGCGAGGCGTTCGCTGTGATCGAGCGCATCGTGGCGCGGCTTTCGCTCGCCGAGCGCGTGTTGATTTCAACGCCGATGTGGAACTTCGGGATTCCCTACAAGCTCAAGCAATACGTCGATCTGATCGTACAGCCCGGCCTGACGTTCAGCTTCGATCCCACGCATGGCTACCGACCGCTGCTGAAGGACCGGCCGACGCTCGTGATTCTCGCCAGCGGCAGCGATTACGTCACCGGCATGAACCGCGGCCGCATCGATATGGCGACGCCCTATTTGCGCGAAGTCCTGCGCTTCATCGGCTTCGCCGACCCGCGTTTCGTGCTGATCGGGCCGACGGTGGGGTCGGCGGGGCCGATCGAGGCGGCGCGACAATCCGCGCATCGCCGATTGCGGGAAGCGGCGGCGACGTTTTGAGGTTCAAGCGAGAAGCAGAGAGCGCCATGTCCGAGGATTCAGCAAAGGCAAGGAAAAGCTCGCCGGTCGAAATCCAGCGGGAATTCGAGGCCAAGACCCAATTCGCCATCATGTTCGGCGAGATACGATGCGCGCCCCATTCCTGACCACGGCTTGCTGAACCAACCCGATCGACCCGAAGGAAACACCAGGAGGACTAACCATGCAGGACCGGCCCAGATCGTACGAAGGCTACGGATCCCAATCCACATCGTCTGCTTACCCGCCCTATGGGTCGCAGGCGCGAGGTTCAACCTACGCCGGCGGCTCCAACGAGATGCGCGGCGGCGACATCATCGCCGAGTATCTGGTCAAGGAGAAAGTCCCTTACATCCTCGGCTATGCCGGACATGGCGCCATCGGCCTGCTCGACGGGGTCTACAAGCTGACCGACCGCATCCGCCATATCTCGCCCCGCATAGAGCAGGCAGCCGGTTTCATGGCCGACGTCTACTACCGCCTCACCGGGCAGCCGCTCGCCCTCTATACTTCCACCGGTCCGGGCCCCATGAACATGATGATCTCGGTGGCCAACGCCTTCTATGACTGCTCAGCGTTCTTCCTCATCACCGGCCAGGTGCCGACGACTCAGTTCGGCACCGGCGCCCTGCAGGACGACTACCGTTACCACGGCGACATGTCCGCGATGTTCACGCCCATCGTCAAGAAATCCTGGCGCATTCGCCAGGTCGAGGATCTGGTCAAAGCGCTGCCCGACGCCTTCTCGATGATGCGCACCGGCAGGCCGGGACCCGTGCACTTCGACATGCCCTACGACCTCTATATGACAAGCGCGCCGGTCTCGACCCCCGACCCGAATGTGCATGGACAGCCGCTCAACTGGCGCACCACGGTCGCCGACGAGACCGTCGAGAAGGCGCTCAACCTTCTCACCAGCGCCCATCGGCCGTTGATCCTCGCCGGCGGCGGCGTGCGCGTCAGCCGCGCCTATGAGGAATTAAAGGCGCTCGCCGAACAACTCGACATTCCCGTCTATACCTCCTTCATGGGCAAAAGCGCGCTTCCCTCCGATCACCGGCTCAATCTCGGCGTCGCCGGCGTCTGGGGCGAGTACCCGGCCACCGAAGCCGCCCGCAATGCCGATGTGATCCTCGCTATCGGCGCCCGCTTCAACGACCTCCATACGGGCTCGTGGATTCCGGGCTATGTCTACAACATCCCGCCGACACGCCTCATCCAGGTCGACATCGACGCGGACGAAATTGGACGCAACTATCCGGTCGAGATCGGCATGGTCGGCGACGCCAAGGCCTTCCTCGCCCAGGCGGTGAGGATCGCCCGCGCCAAGGGCGCCCATCGTGGCTATGGCAGCCCCTGGCACAAGGAAATCGAAGCCTGGCGCACGGACTGGCGCAATTTCTGCGAACCCTTCGAACGCTCGAATGAAGTGCCCATAGAGCCGCGCCGCATCATGGCGGAAATGAACAAGATCTCCCCGCCCGACACGGTGATGGTCGACGACGTCGGCAACTGCCAGGTCTGGTCGGAACAATACTGGAAGCCGCGGACTCCGGGCACGCACATTACGGCCGGCGGCTTCGCCGCCATGGGCTTCGGTGTGGCCGGCGTCATGGGCGCAAGGCTCGCCAGGCCCAATTCGCCCTGCGTGACGCTGTGCGGCGACGGCAGCTTCATGATGATGCCGCACGTCATCGCAACCTCCGTCGAATACAATCTCCCCGCGGTGTGGGTGCTGCAGAACAACTACGCCATCGGCACCATCCGCGACCTGCAGCGCGCCTATCACGATGGGCGTGAAATCGGCACGAGCTTCGTCAATGAACGCACTGGCAAGCTGTGGAATCCGGATTTCGCCAAGATGGCGGAAGCCATGGGCGGGCGCGGCATCCGCGTCGAACACCCCGACCAATTCGGCGACGCCTATCGCGAGGCGATCCGCTCCAACCTTCCGACCGTCATCGACGTGGTCATCAACCGCGACACGGGCGTACCCATCACCGGCACCTGGCAAATGCCGCCTCTTCCGGAAGTGCAGCCCACCTTCGGCAAGCGTAAGGTGCGCTGAGCAAGACAAGGGGAGTCGCGCGCGCGGCTCCCTTCAGCCTTCAAGCGCCCGCAGCGCCGCATCGATGTTCGGAACGGCGGCGACATTCTGCATGGCGTGCTGCTTGCCGCCCTTCTCGTGCAGCGGCGCCGATAGCCGGCGGTTCCGCGGATAAGACATCCTCAATGCGCGGTCGCGCACCCACGACCAGCGCCATCTCACGTCCGCTCAAACACATCGCACGCTTCGCGCCGCGGCGATGGGCGCATCGCCTTGTCGCGTTCTTCGTTCGACAATGTGACAAAGCCCGTGCGAGCGCCATCCGCGATTCTGACGCCTCGTGGCGTCGGGCGAAATCAACCCGTCCAGATAAGCCGCCGTATGATCACATCTTCAGGCGCGCCATCCCGCCATCGTAGGGCGCCTTGAGATGAATCTCGCCATCCGCCCTTTTTCCGGCCGCATCGATGACGGTGACCCTGGTCCCCGCCGCGGCGACGTCGGGGGCCACGTAACCGAGCGCAAGGCTCTTGCCGAGGAAATAGCCCCGATCCGCCGAGGTCACCTTGCCGACGGTTCTGCCGTCGATCGCGATGGCGCAGCCCGGCGCCGGAACAAAGGCGAGATCGGGAAATGCGACCATGACCAATTTGCGAGTCACCCCCTCGTCCTTCTGGCGGGCCAGGGCGTCACAGCCAATGAAGGCGCCCTTGTCGAACCGCACGGTCCAGCCAAGGCCGGCTTCGATGGGGCTGGTCGTCTCATCGACATCGAGGCCATACAGCGGATAGCGCTTCTCGATACGCACGCTGCGTAGGGCGCCGAGGCCGCAGGGCTCCATCCCATATTGCCTCCCGGCCGCGAGCAGCGCGGCGTACATGTAGTGAGAATACTCGCCGGGATAGAAGAGTTCGAAGCCGAGCTCGCCGGAATAGCCGGTGCGCGAGACGATGGCGTTCGGAACGCCGGCGACCGCGCCGCGGGCAAAGCTGTAATAAGGCAGGGCCGCGCCTGAAATGTCGATATCGGTAAGCGGCGCCAAGATCTTGCGAGACAACGGCCCCTGCACCGAGATGAATGCCCGCCCGGCGCCGAGATTGGTGACGGCGGCGTTGCGGCCTGCGGCTTGCTCCGTCAAATAGGCCGTGACGTGATCGACCCGCGACGGCGTAGGGCATAGCCAGAAATGCGTCGACGACAGCCGGAAGCAGGTCAGATCATCGATCATCCCGCCTTTGTCGTTGCACATCGAGGAATACAGAACCTTGCCGTCGGTCATGCCCCCCACGTCGTTGACCAGCACGCGCTGCAGTAGTTTTTCCGCATCGGCGCCTTTGACGTCGACCAGCACCTGATAATAAACATCGTATAGTCCGGCGCGGGTGCGGGTCGCCAGATGCTCGTTCTCGACCGAGGTGAATTTGAACGCCGAATCGAAGCCGATGCGATCCACCATCTCGGCGCCCAGCGCCATGAACTGGTGGAAATAAGGCGTATGTTTGCGAACCATAAAAACTCTCCTGGCGTGTCATGCCGCGCGAGCGCGATACAAATGGAACATCGAGTTGAAGGCTTCGGCCACCGTCCGGCCGGCGATCGGCAGTCCATGGTTGCGCATGATCGCGCTGCAATGGTCGCTTAAATCCTTGGTGATGCGCTGGCGTTCGTCGAGGGCGAGGGCGATGCCTTCATATTCGTGAACCCCTAGGCGGCCGTAATATTGCGACGCGATCTGGCTGATCGGCGGCAGGCCGCCTTCCCCCTCTGAAACCGCCATGCCGGACCGAGCATGGGCATGGATACGATGGGCGCCGCGAGCGGCTCGTCTAACACCACCCTGTGAAGACGCCGGTTCCGCGTTTGCGCAATTGGCCACCGATGATCACCCTCTGAATTTCTGAAGTGCCTTCCCAGATGCGATCGACGCGCACCTCGCGATTCAATCGTTCGACGGCATTCTCGCGCATATAGCCGCGCCCGCCGAAAATCTGCACGGCCTTGTCGAGCACACGGCCGGCCATTTCGGACGCCTGAAGCTTCAGCGCGCTCGCCCGCGCATGGACCAGTTTCCGGTCGACGCCGCTGTCGATTTCCCATGATACGCGATAGACGAGGCTCTTCGTCGCCATGATCTCGACCGCCATGTCGGCGAGCATGAACTCGATCGCCTGGAAATCGCGGATGACGCGGCCGAACTGACGCCGCTCGCTCGCCCACGCGCTCGCGAGTTCGAAGGCGCGGATCGCGGCGCCCAACGTGCTCGCCGCGATCTGCAGCCGAGCCTCGACGAACCAGTCCTTCGTCAGGTCAAGCCCGCCGCCGACCACGCCGAGAACCCGGTCTTCGCCGACCTCGACATTCTCGAACACGAACTCGGGATGGCCGAACACATAAGTATGCGTGAACTTGGGCTCGCGCGCGATGCGGACACCCGGCAGCGCCTTGTCGACGAGGAACAAAGTCGGCTTGTCGGGGTCGCCGTCCACGTTGGCGTGAACGATCAGGTAGTCGGCGACGTCGCCCGAGGTTACGAACCATTTCTCGCCACTGAGGACAAAGTATCCGTCGCGGCGGTCGGCGCGGGTGCGCACCATGCGCGGGTCCGAGCCAGCGTCGGGTTCGGTCACGGCGACACAGGCGCGCCGCTCCATGCCGCAGCTCGGCCGAAGATAAGTGTCGATTTGCTGTCGCGTGCCGTGTTTCAGCGCAACTGCCGGATGCGGCACGATCGCCCAAAGGGCGCCCGTCGCCTTGCCCAGCTCCTCGCCGATCAGCGTCAGTTCGAGCTGCGAGCAGCCCTGGCCCCCGACATCCCTCGCATGGTTGACGCCATTGAGGCCGTGTTCCCTCACAGCGACGCGCAAGCGATCGAGCGTCGCGGCTGGCAGCGAGCCCTTCATCTCGAGCTCGACCTCGTGCGGAAACAGATGCTCTTCGGCGAAGGCCTTGGCGCGACGCTGCCAGTTCAGCGCCTCGGGCGGCAAGGAAAGATTCATCAGCTCTTCTCCGGTTTGGCGACGACGAGGGCGTCAAGGGCAAGAATCTCACGGCCCGCGACGAGCGGGTTGACGTCGATCTCCGCAATCAGATCGGCGAGTTCCGCCGCCAGCACGGAGAACAGGGCGACGACCTCGGCCAGGCGATCCATATCGACTGCGCCGCCGCCGCGGTAGCCGTCGAGCAGCCGCCTGAGCTTGAGGTCATCGAGCAGCCGGCGCGCGGTCGCTCGCCCGAACGGCGCGAGCGCGGCACGTCGATCGGCAAGCAGCTCGACCAGTACGCCGCCCGCGCCGACGGTTACGATCGGGCCGAATTGCGGGTCGCAGATCATGCCGAGCGATAGTTCGACGCCGCGCGGAGCCATCGGCGCGATCAGCGCGCGCGGGCCGAGTCTAGTCGCCAAATCGCCATAGGCGGCGAGCAGGGCGTGTTCGTCGGCGAGGCCAAGCCGCACGCCGCCGACATCCGATTTGTGCAGGATGCCAGGCGACGCCGTTTTGCAGGCGACGGGATAGCCGAGTTTCTCGGCCGCCAGACGCGCCTCATCGGAACTTTCCGCCACGATATGCGGAATGGTCGGCGCCCCCCAGGCTTCGAGCAACGACAGGCTCGACGCCTCGTCGAGCGCGCCGGCGCCCGCTCGCAGCCGCGCGCGGGCGCGGTGACGATCAGCCGCGCGCGCCGCGGGAGGCAAAGGCGGCGGATCGAAGGGTCGCGCCAGGAAGTCGCGATAGGCGAAGGCGCCGCGAACCGCGGCGAGCGCGTTCGCCGTGCCGTCAAGCACAGGCACCCCCGCGAGCGTGAGTTCGAGCGCGAGCGCTTCGTGGCGGACCTGCGTGTAATTGGTCGCGACGGCGACGATCTTGTCCGACGCGCGCGCGGCTGCAAGCGCCGCATCGGCAAAACCGCGATACAGATAGGAACCGTCGCGGATATCGACGTTGAACAGTCCGAGCGCGGCCGCGGGGTCGCCAAGGAGGTCGCCGAGGCAATGCGTGAAATGGGCGACGAAATCGGCGCCCGTGCCCCAGGCGTCGAGCGGATTGGCGGCTTCGAGGCCGGGCTCCAGCCGCGCGGCAAGCGAGGCCTTCGTGTCTTGCGAGATCGCGGCGAAGGGGACGCCGGCGCGGTCGGCGAGATCGATGACCAGCTCGCGCTCACCGCCGGAATCGCCGATCACGACCAGACCGCCCCGCGCGACGCGGCGCTCCGTGGATAAAAGCAGCAGGCTAGCGGCAAGTTCGTCGAGCGTCTCGACCCGGATAACGCCATATCGATCGAACAAGGCGGCATAGGCGAGGTCGCTGCCCGCGAGCGCGCCTGTATGAGTGAGCGCAGCCGAAGCCGCCGCTTCCGTGCGGCCGACTTTGAGCGCGACGACGGGGACGCCACGCTCGGCCGCCCGCTCGAGCGCCCGCGCGAAGCCTTGCGGATCGCGCGCGGATTCGAGGAACAGGCCGACGACCTTGACCTGCGGCCGTTCGATTGCATAAGCGAGGTAATCGGCGACCGTCGCCGTCGCCTCGCCGCCGGGGGACACGGCCAGCGCGAAACGTAGGCGCGGATCGTTATGCGCGAGCGCGCCGAAAACGCTGCCAGAATGGGCGATGAAGGCGATCGCGCCCGGAGCGGGCTGGCGTGGGCTCGGGAAGCCGCACACCCAGACCCGGTCGAGCTCGTTGTAGAAGCCCATGCAGTTCGGCCCGCAGATGGGAATGTCGGCCGCCTGCGCGACGCGAGCGAGCCGCCGCGCGAGCGGAGGATCGCCGTCGTCTGGCAAGAGGCCGGAGGCGAAAATGACCGCCGCCTTCGCGCCTGCGGCGATCGCGGCGACGAGCGTCGCCTCCAGCCGCTCGTTCCTGACGGAAAGGACGGCGAGATCGGGAGGAGCCGGCAGATCGGCGAGGCTGGCGACACAGGGGTAGCCCTCGATTTCGCCGCTATTCGGATTCACGGCATGAACAATGCCCGCGAAGCCGCCGCGACGGATCATCCGCATCATGTCGTGGCCCGGCGTGTTCGGCCGTGCGCTCGCGCCGACGAAGGCGATGCTGCGCGGCGCGAGGAGCGGCGCGAGGCGCTCCCCGCTTATCACGGACTTCATATCGACATCGCTCACTCGAGCTGCATCCGGCTCCAGTCGTTTTCGTATTTCGCCGAATACAGAGCCGCCTGCTGCTCATTGAGGATGAGCATGTTCTTGATATTTTCCGGCGCAGTGACCATGAACTTGCGTTGCTCCGGCGTCCCCTTAGCCGCCGCTTCTCCGAGCACCGGCCCATAGATGCCTAAGTCGAGGAGGCGCGCTTGCGCTTCCGGCGAGATCGCATAGTTGATCGCCTCCATGGCGAGCCTGGCGTTGCGCGCGCCTTTCGGGACGACCCAGCCATTGCCCCAAGCGATGCCGTCGTTGTAGGTCATGGCGACCGGGGCGTTCTCCTTGATGATGGCGAGCACGCGCCCCGACCAGGCCGACGACATGGCGAGTTCGCCTGAAGAGAGCAACTGCGGCGGTTGCGCGCCGGCCGTCCACCAGACCTTCACGTTGGGCTTCAGCTCGCGTATCTTGTCCATGGCGAGTTTCACCTTGTCATCGGTCATGGGATAGACGTCCGCGGGCGGCGTACCAGCCGCAAGAAGAGCGGCCTCGTAGTTGTAGTAGAAGAATTTGTAGAGGCCGCGCGGACCTGGGAAGGTCTTGACGTCCCAGAAGTCCTTCCAGGATTTCGGACCTTTGTCTTCCGGGAACGCTTTCGTGTTCCAGGCGACGACGGTGGCGCCCGTGGAGGTGAAGACGCCCTTCGGAGCCACCCAACTCGCGTCGAGCGCCCTCGCGTTCGGAATCAGCGACATGTCGAGCGTCTCGAGGAGATCGGCGCCCTGCCAAATGAAACGGCCGCCGACATTGACGAGATCCCATTCGGGCGGACCCGACTCCACCATCGCCTTCAGCTTGGCGTAATTGGTCGGCGAGGCCGCCACCACTTCGAAGCCCCTGATCTTGCCGAAGGGATCGAGCAGCGCCGACTTTTCGAGGTCGCTGAGCGCGCCGCCCCATGAGCAAAAAGTCAGCTTCGTTGTGTCCGCCTGGGCGCGGCCGATCAAACTCGCCATCGCCCCGGCAGCCCCGGCGGCGATCAAACGTCGTCTCGTCAGCATGATGTTTTCCTCCCTTACGATGTCTCGGGCAAGATCGAAACGCGCTCCCGATCCCAACCGATTTCGATCTGGTCGCCGGCCGGCGCGTCCGAACTGAAGAGCCGCGACCAAAGTTCGACGCCGCTCGGCAGAACAAGCCTGAGCGCTACGATCTCTCCGAGAAATATTCGCTCGACGACGCGCGCTTGGCGCCCGCCGGCGACCAGCCGAACATGTTCCGGTCGGATCAGCGCACATGCGGCTTCGGCCATCCGAAGCCCCTGGGCCGCATATCCCTCGATCGGAGAGGAGAAGCCGTCGACACTGAGCGTCGCGCGCCCGTCCTGCAGCTGCGCGACGCGGCCGACGATCAGGTTCGATTCACCGAGGAAGCGCGCGACGAAGCCGTCGACGGGCCGGCTATATAGCTCCCGCGCGGTGCCCAATTGCACCAAGCGACCGCCGGACAGCACCGCGATGCGATCCGACATGACGAGCGCTTCCTCCTGGTCATGAGTCACATAGAGCGTGGTCCGCGGACGGGCGACGTGCATGCGCCGGATCTCGATCTGCACTTCCTTGCGCAATTGCTTATCGAGCGCGCCGAGCGGCTCGTCCATCAAGAGGATGTCGGGCTCGATCACCATGGCGCGCGCCAACGCCACGCGCTGCTGCTGTCCGCCCGACAGGCTGATTACCGATCGGGCGCCGAAGCCATCAAGACGCACGGTCCGCAGCGCATCTTCGACGCGTTGCTCCAGCTCGGCTCGCGCTATCTTGCGGACCCGCAGGCCATAGGCGACGTTCTCAAATACGTCGAGATGCGGGAACAAGGCGTAGTTCTGAAACACCATGCCGATATTGCGCCGGCGCGCGGGCAGAGCGGTGACGTCGCGACCGGCGACGAAGAGC
Organism: Roseiarcus sp.; assembly: GCA_050012775.1. Classification (GTDB taxonomy): domain Bacteria; phylum Pseudomonadota; class Alphaproteobacteria; order Rhizobiales; family Beijerinckiaceae; genus Roseiarcus. The sequence goes on along the minus strand of JBEKGN010000030.1, from coordinate 10,460 downwards.
GAGCCGGCCGTCGGCTCGATGAAACCGGCGCAGATATTTAGAAGCGTGGACTTTCCGGAGCCCGAGGGTCCGAGGAGACTGATGAACTCGCCCGATGCGATCTCGAGGTCGAGCGGGAGGAGCGCCTCGGAGGCGCCGTAGCGCTTTGCGACCCCGCGAAAGGCGACCGCGCTCACGCCGACCTCCGCGTCGCGAACCGTCCCATGGCCGAGCCGATGACGGCAAGGATGATCATGATCGTCGCGGCTACCGCGACGACCGGCGTGTATTCAGTGCGCACCTCTTCCCAGATGCGCACCGGCAGCGTCTTGACGCTGGGACCCGCGAGGAAGACCGCGAGCACCACTTCGTCAAAGGACGTGACGAATGCGAAGACGCCGCCTCCCATCACGCCGGGCAGAATCGCCGGCCAGGTTACCGTGCGGAATACGCGCCCGGGCCCGGCGCCCAGTCCGCTCGCCGCGAGAGCGAGACGCGGATCGAGCGCCGCGACGGATACGCCGACATTCAAGACGACATAGGGCAGCGCCAACATCGTATGGGCAAGGACGAGGCCGAGCGTGCTCCCCACTAGGCCGAACGAACGGGCGAGCGCGTAGAGCCCGACCGCCAGCACGATCACCGGCGCGACCATCGGCCCCAGGAAGAGGCCGGTGGCGAGCGCCCTCGCGCGGGGTCCGAGCGCTTGGAGGCCAAGCGCCGCCGAGGTTCCAGCCGCCACCGACAGGAGGCAGGAGAGCGCCGCGACCTCCAGGCTCGTGAGGAGCGCGCGGAGCCAGGACGCATCCGCGAAGAAGACGCTCCACCAGCGCAGCGACCAGGTCCGCGGCGGCAGGACCAGAAAACTCTGTTCGCTGAACGCAAGCGGCGCCACCGCCAGAACCGGCATCACGATCGCGGCGGCCAGCAGCGCCGCAAAGGCTTTGGTCCAGGCGCCGGTCACCGAACCTCCGACAATGCGCTGACCGGCACGAATCGCCCCGCCAGGCCGATCACCGCCAGCCCCATGGCGAGCAGCGCCATCGAAGCGGCCGCCGCGAGCGGCCAGTCAAGGCGTTCGTTGACGAAGGAATCAATCAGCATCGAGATCGTCGTGTCGGATGGACCGCCGAGCAAGGCGGGCGTCACGAAGAACCCGAGCGAAAGAAGGAAGGTGAAAGTTGCGGCGGTGGCGAGCCCGCGCGCCGAGAGCGGGAGCAGCACGCGCCTGAAGGTCGTCGCTCGCGAGGCGCCGAGTCCGTCGCTGGCGCGCAGCAGGGCCGGATCGATGCGGGAGAGCGCCGCGTAAATCGGCAGCACGGCATAGGGAAGCAGCACATGCACCATGCCGATCGCGACGCCTGGGAAGGCGAAGAGGAGAGGCAGCGGGTGATCGACGATCCCAAGCGCCACGAGGAAGCGATTGAGGGGGCCGTTGCTTTCCAGGATCAACATCCAGGAAAAGGTCCGCACCAGCACGCTGATCCACAAGGGCAGGACGACGCAGGCGAAGACCGCGGCGCGCCAGCCCGCCTCGAGCCGGGTGAGCGCGAGCGCGAGCGCGAAGCCGATCGCGAGGCTCGCGGCCGATACGACAAGCGCCAGAACGACAGTATTTCTGAGCACGATGCGATAGACGTCGACCGTCGCCAGTTCGCGGTAGGCGGCGAGCGGACCCGCCGGCGCGGAGACGCTCAAGACCGCCAGGCGCAGCAGCGGCGCGACGAACCCCAACCCGATGATCGCCATTGCCGGCGCCAGCAGCAACGCGGCGACGGCGACGCGCGTAATCCGCTGCCGCCTGAGCGCGTTCATCGACGTCGGTCCCGCAGAATCTCGCGGGCGGCGTTATGGCCGACAACCGCGCCGACGCCCCCGCCCGGATGGGCGGATGAACCGCATTGGTAAAGCCCCTTGATCGGCGTTCGGTAATCCGCCCAATGCGGCGCGGGCCGCGCCCAGAAGAGCTGATCGATCTGCAACTCGCCATGGAAAATATGGCCATGCGGCGAGCCGATCTTCGCCTCGATGTCGGGCGGCGTCAGCACCTGCATGTCGATGATGCCGCTCGAGAAGCCCGGCGCATGTTCGTCCATCACCCGCATGACGTTGCGTACGAGTTCATCCTTTCGTGTGGTCCAGTCGCCCTCCTTCAACGTGTGAGGCGCGTGACCGCCGAAGAGATGCACGACATGCTTGCCCGGCGGCGCGATGGTGTTGTCGACGAAGCTCGGCGTCACTGGCGTCACGAAGGGCTGACGCGACATGTCGCCGTATTTGGCGTCATCGTAAGCTCTCTCGAGATATTCGATAGTCGGCCCGATGTGACTATAGGTCGGATAGGCGAAGCCGCAGGCCTGCGGATCGAAGGCCGTGTATTGGGGCAGCGCCTCGCAGGCGATGTTGATCTTGAAGGCGCTGGAGAACGTTCTGTAGGCTTCGATGTCGCGCACGAAATCGGCGGGCAACTTCGCTTTGTCGAGGAACTTCAGGAAGGTCAGTTTCGCCGAGACATTGCTCGCGACGATTCCGGCCTCGTAGCGTGTGCCGTCCGCGAGCGTTACCCCGGTCGCGCGGCCGTTGACAGTGTCGATCGAGGCGACGTCGCGCTCGGTCTCGATGACGAGGCCCTTCTCCTGTCCCGATCGGGCGATGGCCTGGGTGATCGACCCCATCCCGCCGCGCACGAAGCCCCAACCGCCGGCGCCCGCGTGCTCGCCCATGACGTGATGCATCACGACGTAGGCGGAGCCGGGGCTTTTTGGCCCAACAAAAGTGCCGATGCCGCAATAATAGGCGAGCACCGCCTTGACCTCGGAGCTCTCGAACCATTCGGAGAGGTAATCGTCGGCGCTCATCGTCATCAGGTCGATGAGACGAAAGAGCTTGTCGCCGACACGGCGGTATTTCCACAGAAACTTCGCTGTTTCCTTGAACGAGCGCCAGTCGCGGCACGATGGATCGGGGGGCGTATCGAGCAGGATTTTGCGCATGATCTTGACCGACTCCATCAAATATCGGTCAAACTCGGGATAGATCGCAGCGTCTTTCGCCGAGAATCGCGCAAACGACGCCTGCGTCTTGGCGACGTCATCGGCAAAAATAATGTAGTCGTTTCCAGGCAACAGGCCAAACATGTCGGTTGCCGGAAGCACCTCGTATCCATATCGCTCGAGTTCGAGATCGGCGATGACTTTGGGATGCAAAAGGCTCATCAGATAGCTGAACACCGAGAACTTGAAGCCCGGCACGACCTCTTCGGTCACCGCCGCGCCGCCGATCACATGGCGGCGCTCCAGCACGAGCGTCTTCAAGCCGGCGCGCGCGAGATAGGCGCCGCAGGTCAGCCCATTGTGACCGCCCCCGATGATGATGGCGTCATAGCGTTCGGCCATTCTTCAATTCCCCCTGCGACTTCGCTTGCATTAAAATTTTAGTGCGATATTTTTGTCAATAGCAAAAAGTTGTGCCGAGTCGATCAGTGGATCAATGGAAAAAAGTTTGCCCCATGAATAGCGCCGTCCGCTTGCCCGCCAACCGCCCCGAGGCGCCGTCCGAGCCGCCCGACCCGAGTCAACCGCGCTTGATCGGGCGTGAGATTCGCGCGCTGCGAAAGGCGCGCGCCATCACGCTGACGCAACTTGCCGCGGCGAGCGGCTTGTCGGTCGGCTATCTCAGCCTGCTGGAACGCGACCTCTCAACCCCGTCGATCAAAGCGCTGTACGCCGTGTCGCGCGCGCTCGGCGTCACGATCAGCTGGTTCTTCGAAGCCAGAGACGTGCCGGAGGAGGAACGCGACCTCGTTGTGCGCCGCGCGCGCCGTCGTCGGCTCGACTATTCGGCCGGCGTCGTCGATGAACTCCTGAGCCCGAACCTCACGGGCGCTCTAGAGCTTTTGTCGTGCCGATTTCCTCCCGGCGCCTCATCGGGCGAGGAGCCTTACACGCATTCCGGCGAAGAGGCCGGCATCGTGCTTCGCGGCCGTCTGGAGCTCTGGGTCGACGGCCGGTTTCTGACGCTGGAGGCGGGCGACAGCTTCGGCTTTCAAAGCGCATTGCCGCACCGCTACCGCAATCCCGGCCCGGATGAGACGGAGGTCATCTGGGCGATCACGCCGCCGAGCTATTGAGCATGAGTCGCCTAGCCAATCTCTGGGAGGAGAGCGCCGTCGCGGCGCCGAGCGTCGAGCCGCTCGATGGCGGCGGCGGCGCCGACGTGCTGGTGGTCGGCGCCGGCTATCTCGGCCTCTCGGCGGCGCTTCATATCGCGCAAGCGGGCGGCGACGCCATCGTGCTGGAGGCGGCGGCGCCGGGCTTCGGCGCATCCGGGCGCAATGGCGGGCAACTTATCCCCGGACTCAAATACGATCCCGACGACATTGAGGCTTTGCTCGGCCGCGAGCGGGGTGAGCGGCTTTGGCGCTTTGCCGGCGGCACGGCGGACTTTGTGTTCGCTCTCATCGAACGGCTTGGCCTCAGGGCCGAGGCCCGCCGCACCGCCTGGATCCAAGGCGTCCATTCCGAGAAAGCCGCCAGGCTCGCGCGTTCCCGCGCCGAGCAATGGCGGAAACGCGGCGCCGATGTCGCCTATGTCGGGGCGCAGGAGGCCCAGCGCCTGATTGGCGCCGCGGGCTATGTCGGCGCTTTCGTGGATCGCCGCGCCGGCTGCCTTCAGCCGCTATCCTATGCGCGCGAGCTCGCGCGCGCGGCGATCTCGGCAGGCGCCCGCATTCATGGCGGCTCGCGGGTCGTTTCGCTCGACAGGCAAGGCGGCGGCTGGCGCGCGACGACGGCGACGGGGGCGCAGGTCACGGTGGGGAAGGTTCTTCTTTGCGCCAACGCCTATTCGGACGGACTCTTCCCGGAGCTGCCGCGCTCGATTGTCGCGGCGACATCGCTGCAGATCGCGACGGAGCCGCTGCCGGAGGCGCTGCGCCAGGCGATCCTTCCCGGCGGCGAAGTGCTGTCCGACACGCGCAAAGTGATCCGCTATTGGCGGCTCGACGCCGCTGGGCGCTTGTTGATGGGCGGCCGCGGCCCGTATCGCGAACCAGGACCGGAGAGCGATTGGGCGCATCTTGCGCGCGCGGTCTCCACCCTCTATCCGGCCTTGCGGGGGATCGCGTTCACGCATCGCTGGGGCGGACGCGTGGCGATCCATCCGGATTACTGGCCGCGGCTCCATGAAATACGCCCCGGCGTCCTTGCGGCGATCGGCTGTCAGGGACGCGGGATCGGCTGGCAGACGGCGATGGGCGCCGAACTTGCGCGTCTAGCGACGGACGAGGCCCATGCGCCCATCCTTCCCTTTTCGCCTGTCAAGCCGATCCCATTTTCGTCGCTGAAGCGCGTCGGCTTTACAGCGGCGCTCACCACGATGCGGGCGCTTGACTGGCTCGGCCTTTCGTGAGGCCGCGCATCGCAGGAGGATGGGATGTCGGATGCTGAGACAATCGTGATCGAACGGCGGGGCCGCATCGCCATTCTGTCATTCAACCGTCCGCGCGTGCTCAACGCCTTCGACGGTCCACTCGTCGAAGCGACGACGAAGGCGATGGCGGAGCTGTCGGCGGACGAAAACGTGCTGGCGATCGTCGTGCGCGGCGAGGGGCGCGCCTTCTCCGCCGGGTTCGATCTCAAAGCCGGCGCCGCGACGGCTGGGCAGCGCACGCTTTCCGATTGGCGGCGCATGCTTGAGGCTGATTTCGCCTTCATCATGGCCTTTTGGGACTGCCCGAAGCCGACGATCGCCGCCATTCACGGCTATTGCATCGGCGGCGCGTTCGAATTGTCGCTCGCCTGCGACATCACCGTCGCCGCGGCGGGCACGCGCCTGGGCTCGCCGGAGGTGAAGTTCGGGTCCGGCGCGGTCGCGATGCTGCTGCCCTTCGTCACGGGGGCGAAGGCCGCCAAGGAAATCCTGCTCACAGGCGACGACCATCTGAGCGCCGAGAGGGCGCTCGCGCTCGGCATCGTCAATCATGTGGCGCCGGCGGGCGAGGAACTGGCCAAGGCTCTCGCAATCGCCGACAGCATCGCCGCCGCCGATCCAATGGCGGTGCAATTGTCGAAGCGCGCCCTCAATCGGAGCTACGAAGCGATGGGCCTGCGGACCGCCCTCGCCCAGGCGCTCGAGACCGACATTTTCATCGAAGGCGCTGGCGGGCCGAAGCGCGCCGAGTTCGATCGCATCCGCCGGGAACAAAGCCTCAAGGCCGCCCTCGCTTGGCGCGACGGACTTAATTGATCGGCTTCGTCGGCGCGGCGCCATTGAGCGTTCAGAAGCGGAACGAATGTGAATCTCTACCGCCTTATCACGTCGTCGAACGAAGAACGCGACAGGCCTGCGTCTCGTGTATTTTCAAGCCGCCGCGGGCGCCTCGCGCCACGCGTTCATCGCTACGGCGCCTTTGAGCTGAGGTCAGATGGCGCTGGACGTTGAAGGCGTTGTAGACGGCGGCATGGCTTGAGAGGAATCTCCGCGCAGAGCCGGCGCGATATCGCTGTCCCAGCGTGGTCTTCGGCGAATCCAATTCCGCCTTCAACGCCTCATCATCCCGCCGCCGTTCTGGTTCGCTTGGGGAAATTATGGGCGGTAAGAAAGGACGAGATCGGCAAAAAAGCCACCACATTTGCGCCCCAAAGCGTAGCGTATATACTGTGGCAAAAGGCAGCGTCGCAGAAGCGCGGCATCGGTGAGGAAGCAAACGTCAGTAGCATCGGTTGTCCGGTTGGCCTAATCGCCATCATGGCGCAATCACGGGTGTGGTGTCCCGCCCGCGACAGCGGCCTAGCGGCTATCGATCTCGAGTAGAACTTCGGATTTGCGCTCGGCGCGGCATTGGCGGTCTTTCCGTTCGGCGCTGGACGATGCGCATCCCCTGCGCTCTCGGGTTTCGCTGCATTGAGGAGGAGCAATGGACGAGCGGGAGGTCCGACACGCCTGGGAGAGATTCGTCGAGCGCGGGGCCGCGCCGATCGGGATGAGAGCGGCCGTCGTTGCCTCGTGGCAGCGGTCGCGTGCGCATCATGTCCTGGTCGACGCCACGATGGCGCCGCTCTTAGCGGAGGCCGAACTGTTTCGCCATCGCTCGAAACACACCCAGCTCATGCATGCGGCACGGCCGGCGCTGGCAAGTTCGAGCGCCTTTCTCAGTGACGCCAATTCAATGATGATACTGACCGATCCCTCTGGCGTGATCATCGACACGCAAGGCGACGCACGGGCCATCGAGGCCGGCCGCACGATTCATCTTGAGCACGGCGGGCGGTGGAGCGAAGCGGATATCGGTACGAACGCCATCGGCGCAGCGGTGGCGGAGGCGAGGCCGGTGCAGATTCATGGGGCGGAGCATTTTTGCGCCGATATTCAGCGCTGGACTTGCGCGGCGGCCCCGGTTCGCCATCCGACGGACGGCGAAATTCTTGGAGTCGTGGATATTTCCGGGCCGGCGAGCACGTTCAGCTCGCAGAGCTTGGCCTTCGCCGTTTCGGTCAGCCAACATGTGGAGGGTATGCTCGCCCAGGCGACCAAATGCGACCACGAACGCTTACTGCGTCGCTTTCTCTCGAAGCGATCGCTTTGGTTGAGCGAGGAGGTCATCGTGCTCGACCGTCGCGGCGCGATCGTCCACGCGACCGAGCGCGCCCTCGCCGCGGTGCGGCGCTGTCAGCCCGACATGGTCGATGGCGGGGCGATGCGCATCCTGAAAACGGTCACGTTCGAGCGTTGGGCGGACAAGATCGGCGAACTGCTCGCCAATGTGAGCACGGAACTGGTGACGGATGAGGCAGCCGATGTCGGAGCGATCATCGTGCTGCACCCCCGCAGGCGCTCCGCCAACACCGACAAAGCCGTTCAGAAGGGAGGCGCCCCGCTCAACCCGCGTGATAGATCCTATCGACCGGCCCCGTATCGCGAGCAGGCGGCGCCGTCGCCGCATCTTGCCGATGCGGCGGGGAGCGCGTTCGTGGCCGTTGATCCGGCGGTTAAGGGGATGGTGCGGCAGGTGGAGACGGCGGCGGCGCGGAAGATGCCGATCCTCATTCGCGGTGAGACGGGGACGGGCAAGGAGCAGCTGGCGCGTCACGCGCATGCGGCGAGCGGCCGCGGTGGGGCGTTTGTTCCGGTCAATTGTGCGGCGCTGCCGGAGAGCCTGGTGGAGGCGGAGCTCTTCGGCTATGCCGACGGCGCCTTTACAGGCGCGCGTCGCGGCGGCGCCATAGGCTTGGTAAAGGAGGCGGATGGCGGCACGCTGTTTCTCGACGAGATTGGCGACATGCCTGTCACGCTGCAGGCTGTGCTGCTACGCCTGCTCGATGACTGGACGGTGCGGCCGATCGGCGGCAGCCGGGCCAAAGTCGATGTCTTCCTCGTGTCGGCCACCAACGCCACGCTCGGCAAGGCGATCGCCGAGGGGCGATTCCGCGCCGACCTGCTCTACCGCCTCAACACGCTGGAGGTGACGCTGCCGCGGCTGGCGGAGCGCAGCGACTTCCCAGCGATTGTGCGCCATCTTCTGGCGGCCATCGATCCCAGCTGCGATATCACCCCGGCGACCATCGCACGTCTGGCCGAGCGACCGTGGGCCGGCAACATCCGCGAATTGCGCAACGTGCTGACGCGCTACACGCTGGCGGCGAGCGACGGCGTCATCGACGAGGCGGCGGTGCAAGCGATGATTGGGCTCGGGCCGCCGAAGGTCTCGGGCTCGCTGCAGGACATCCAGCGCGCGCGCGTGCTCGCCGTCCATGCCGACACCGTCGGAAACATCAGCGAAACCGCCAGACGTCTCGGCATCTCCCGAAATACCGTCTATCGCGCTCTCACTCAGCCTGAAACTGCCGGCGTGAGCAGCGGTCGGCCGTGCGACGTGGCGAAACTCCATGTGACGTCTCAGCGATAGCGGCCACGCTTCTGCAACATCTCAATCTTGTAGCCGTCGGGATCCTGGACAAAGAAGAATCGGGCCATCAGAGCCCCCTCCCGGAAGAATTCCTTGATCGGCGCGGGCGCAAGACCCTCCTTCTCGAAGCGCGCGTGCTCGCCATCCAGGTCATCGACTGCGACAGCAAGATGCCCGTAGCCGTCGCCGTGCGTATAGGGCTCAGTACGGCCGTGGTTGATGGTGAGTTCGACCTCGAAATCGGCCTCGCCGTTGCGCAGGTAAATGAGCGTAAAACCGTCGAACGCGAAACGGTCGGCTATCTCGAGCCCGAAGGCTCGCCCATAGAAGTCGGTCGAGCGCATTTCATCGCGCACCCGAATCATCGTATGGATCGCTTTTGCCATGGTCGTTGCTCGGCCTCGGATTCGGTCTTGATCGCTATGGCGCTGACCGGTCGATGCCCGGCCACCGCTATTGACAAGCAATAAGCATCAACTTGACAAGGCCCATCTCGCCCTTCGCCGTCATCAGGCTGGGCAGAGGGCTTGCATCTCCAAGCTGTCGACCCTGCTTCGGCACACATAAAGCGAGCGACCCCGAGGCCGCCCGTCAAGGCATTATATGCGCTGTCCCTCTTCGGCGGCTTTGGCTTCTTGGGGCGCCGGAACGCCCATAGGCTTGGCGACGCCCGCGCCATAGCCCGGATCGGCGCGATGGAAATGCAAGACCTGCCGCCACGAATTCAGAAACTTACTTCCTCATGTCGTTACCCCGGTTTTTCGACCTTTGGTCGTTTTTTCGTCGTTGCCGGCGACCGTCTGGTCGCCGGCTTGCTCGTGCTCTCATGCCCCCCACTGACAAGGTTCAAAAGCGAAAATCGCTCCTGAAAATCGGCAATCGCCGGTTGATCGGCGTTCTTCACGGACGACTATTTCTTGACGATCGCGCCCGCGACTTTTTCGGACACGTAGCCAAACAAGGCGCCGATCACCATCGAGATTGCGATATTGGCTAGCGGATTTTCGAGCGAAACCGCTGTGACGGCGCCGAGCTTGCCGCCGGCAAGCGCGAACGCGGCGATGCTGGCGAAGCCGAACACGGAGGCCGGGATGTCGCTCAACATCTCGTTTTTTGCCGCGATGACCAGCCCGAACACCGTGACAGCGACGCAAATGCCGGCCCATAAAGGCACGCCTAGCGCGGCGCCAAGAGGAATCTGCGTCACCAGTATCAGCGCGATCCACCCGACGATCACGCCAAAAATGTTATGCACGATCGTCTTCTGCAACCCAGCTTCCTTGCCTCCGCAATGATAGAAGCTCGCCCAGGCGATGAAGACCGCCCAGACCGACAGGCCTAGTCCCCCCATCGGCCCCAAAAATAACCAAGTCGCAACCCCGGCCAATAGGCCGATGCTCACAGACAGCGCAGTAATGATATCCATCTTCCCCTCCCAAGTGGCCCACTTAGAGCTGGCTCAGGAAAACTGGACAGTAGGCTAAGTGGATTTTCTGCCTGACAGCGGCGAGGATTCTCGCTGCGAATCAGGAGCGAAGATGACCAAGCGTAGCCGTCGCAATCACACGCCCGCCTT
>JBEKGN010000029.1:0-59751 GCA_050012775.1 Roseiarcus sp. | reverse complement strand
CCGCGCACCTTCGACGCCGTCTCCGACACCCTCGCCGACGCGCTCGCCGAGTTCTCCCCTAACGAATGCGCCAGCTATCTCGCCAATTCAGGCTATGCCCACGCCTAAATGCAGAACGCTCTAGCCGCCGCATGGATTGCTTCGTCCCCCTCGCTACGCTCGGGCTGCTCGCAATGACGGCGGCGCTGTATCCCAGTCGCGTTCCTTGCGCCCTGGCGTCACCCCCGCCGCGCCGCCAGCGCCGCCAGAATCTCCCGCGCGCGCGGCGAGGCGAACAGCGTCTCGACGTCGAGGGCGAGCCTGTGGCGCCAGTTCGGGCGCTCGCGGTCGGTGCCCGGCAGGTTGGCGGCGGTTCTCTCGCCGGCGAGATCGTCGAGTTGCGCGCTGGCGAGCAGCGAGCCGGCGCCGGCGAGCAAGGCGTGAACGGCGGCGGCGAGGGCGTCGGACATCGGCGCCGCGAGATCCGGGCTTTCCGTGACGAGATCGAGGCCGACGAGGGCGGCGACGAGGGCGCGTTTTTCGCTCTGACGCTCGCCGATCTCCATTTGCGCGTCGTCGAGCCCGACGAGCCCGAGGGCGAGGCGCTCGGCGATGTCGGCGCCCGACCACCAGCCGGCGAGCGTCGGCAAATCATGCGTCGCCACGCAAGCGACGGACAGCGCGGGATAGTCGGCGGGGCTGAGGAAATCGGCGCCGCTCCGCTCGAACCACAGCACGCGCATGCCCAGAATGTCGGCGCGCGCCAGCGTGTCGCGAAAGCCCTCGGGCACGGTGCCGAGATCCTCGCCCACCACCATGCAGACGCGGCGCTGGCTCTCCAAGGCGACATGGCCGACAAGATCGTCGAGGGGATAGGCGAGATAGGCCCCCTCGGCGGGCTTGGCCCCGTCGGGCACGACGAACAGGCGCGTCAGGCCCATCGCGTGATCGATGCGCAGCATGCCGGCGTGGCGCATGTTGGCGCTCAGCAGCGCGCCAAAACCCCGCCAGCCGTCGCGCGCCGAAGCGATGGGGTCGGGCGGTTGGACGTTCCAGATCTGCCCATGCGCCGAGAACGGGTCGGGCGGCGCGCCGACGCTGACCCCGCGCGCGAGTTCGTCGGCGCGCGACCAACTCTCCGCGCCGTCGGGCGCCGCGCCGACGGCGAGATCGCGATAGAGCCCGATTTCGAGCCCGGCGGCCTTGGCGCGCGCCGCGGCGCCCGCGAGTTGCCGGTCCGCGAGCCATTGTGCGAACAGGGCGAAGGCGATCTCTTGGGAATGTTCGCCCGCTTTTGCTTCCAACGCTCCCGCCTCGGCGGCGCGCAGCGCCTGCGGCCAACGGCGCCATTCCTCTCCGCCTCGCTCTCTAGCGATCGCCTGGAAAATCGCGAAGCGCCTGAGCGTCTCGCCGCCCTCGGCGACGAAGCGCGCGTGGTCGGCGAACAGCGCGTCGTTCGGACGATTGGCGCGCGCGCGTTCGAAAGCCGCGAAGCGCGCTTCGAGCGCGGCGCGTTTGATCGTCCACACCGCGTCGTAATCGACCGCCGCGCGGCCCGCCGCGGCGCCGATCGCGTCGGCTTGCGCGGCGAGCGCCGCCTCGAATTCGTCGTCGCGCGGCAGGCCGGCGCCGTCGAGAACGTCGATATGGATGGGATCGAGAAAGCGCCGGTCGGAGGGATGGTAGGGGCTGCATCGCGCGCGATCCGCCTCGAACATCGCATGCAGCGGATTGACGCCGAGGAAGGCGGCGCCGCAACGGCCGGCCTGTTCGCCGGCGAGGCCGAGCGTGGTGAAATCGCCGATCCCCTGATCGCCCGCGCCGCTCAAGCCGCGCCGGCGCAAGGCGTAGAGCTGGGCGGAAAGGCCGAAGCGCCGGCGCAGCGCCGCCTTGGCGCCATAGGCCTCCGGCGGGGCGACGGTCAGCGCGCATTCCACGCCGTCGAGAACGATCCGATGGCGCCCGATCGGCAGCGCCGGCAAGTCGATTTCGCGCTCGACGATCGCGCGCCCGTCGGCGAGGAGGCGCCGCGTCGCTTCGCCCTCGCTCGCGCGCCAGGCGATGGCGCGGCCGTCCTCGGCGACGACGGTCGGTTCGATGGAGCGCGCGGGCGCGGCGGCATCGCAGCGCACGGGGACGCGAAGCGGTTCGTCGAAGCGCCGCACCAGCGAGAGCGGCAGGCGGCGCGCGCCGGTCTCGTCGACGAGACGGGCGAGGCTTTCGCGCAACTCGGCCTGCGAACCGGCGGGAAGGCGCAGCGCCGCCAGCAGCGCGAGTTTCGTCTCGGGGGAGACGATGGTGCGTCGGCCCGCGACGTCCCACCAATCGGCGGATATTCCCGCGGCGTCGGCGAGAACGTCGATCTCGCGCGCGTCGGGCGGGCGAAGTCTCGCCGCGCCGGCCGGCGCGTCGGCTTCCGCGAGGATCAGCGTCGCGCGCGCGGCGATGCGCGCGCGGTCGGCGACGGGCAAGCGTGCGTCGGCGATCGTATCGTCGGAGGTGTCGACGAGCGCGCGCCAGACCTTGCCCTCTCTAGGCTCGGGCAGGCGCAGCGAGGCCGCTCGCGCGCCGCGGTTGAAGGCGAGGGCGACGCGATCGACGCCGTCCGCCGTCGGCGCCGCGAGAACCATGACGAGAATGTCGCCGTTCCCATCCTCCCATTGCGCAGCCGAGGTCAGCGGCCATTCGGCGTCGCGCCACTCGACGTCGGGCAAGCCGGTTTCGTCGAACGGCCGGCCCGTCAGCCAGAGTTGGCGCGACAGCGCGGCATGCTCGCGCCGCGCCTTGGCCAAGCGTCCCGTGAAGGCGATCAGCGTCGCGTCGGCGGCGCTCCAGTCGATCCAGGAGATCGCGTTGTTCTGGGCGTAGGCGTTGTTGTTGCCGCGCTGGCTGTGGCCCAATTCCGAGCCCATCGCCAGCATCGGCGCGCCTCGCGCGACGAACGGCAGCGCGAGGAGATTGCGCATGTCGCGCGCGCGCGCCGCCTGGACTGCGGAATCGTCGCTGGGGCCCTCGACGCCGTGGTTCCACGAGATATTGTCGTTCGCGCCGTCGCGATTGTGTTCGCCGTTCGCCTCGTTGTGCTTGTGCGCGTAGGAGACGAGATCGGCGAGGGCGAAGCCGTCGTGCGCGACGACGTAATTGACGCTTCGGGCGGGCGAGGGGGCGCTCGCGAAAACGTCGCGCGAACCGGCCAGGCGCGTCGCGAGTTCGCCGCGCACCCCAGCGTCGCCGCGCCAGAAGCGGCGCGCCGCGTCGCGGAAGCGATCGTTCCATTCGCCCCAGCCCGAGGGGAAGGCGCCGAGCTGGTATCCGTGCGGGCCGATGTCCCAGGGTTCGGCGATCAGCTTGGCCTGGCTGAGGATCGGATCGGCGGCGATCGCGGAGAAGATCGGCGCCTGCGGATCGAAACCGCTGGCGCGCCGCCCGAGCGCGACGGCGAGATCGAAGCGGAAGCCGTCGATTCCGCCGAAAATCATCCAGCGCTTCAACGCCGCGAGCGCCATGCGGATGACGACGGGGCGATCGAGCGCGAGGCAATTGCCGCAGCCCATGTCGTTGACGTAGCGCGCGGGGTCGTCGGGCGCGAGACGAAAATAAGAGGCGTTGTCGAGGCCGCGAAACGACAGGGTCGGCCCGAACTCGTCGCTCTCGCCGTTGTGATTGAGGACGACGTCGAGGATCGCCTCCATGCCCGCCGCGTGAAGCGCGTCGGTCGCGGCGCGCACCTCGGCCCAGCCGCCGGGCGCGAGGCGCGGGTCGGGCGCGCCGAACACCACCGGATTGTAGCCCCAGGCGTTGGAGAGGCCGAGCGGCGGCAGATGCCGCTCGTCGACGAAAGCGTCGGCGGGCATGATCTCGACCGTGGTGACGCCGAGCGCGCTCAAATGCGCGATCACGTGGGGATGCGCGAGGCCGGCGAAACAGCCGCGCGCCGCCTCGGGAACGTCGCCGCGCAGCTTGGTCAGGCCGCGCAGGTTCGCTTCGTAAACGACGGTGCGGTCCCAGGGGACGCGCTGACGGCCGGGCTCTCCCGGCTCGAGCGCGAGCGCGATCGATTTGGGCGCGTAAGGCCCGCTGTCGACGCCGAAGGCGAACATCGAGGGGTGGAGGCGAAAGGGCCGGTCGAGCGCGACCGCGTAAGGGTCGGCGAGCAGTTTGGAGACATCGAAGCGGGCGCCGCGCAAGGGGTCGAACGGGCCGTCGGCGCGCAGGCCGTAGCGCGCGCCCGCGCCGACGCCCTCGATCGAGGCGCGGTGGACGCCGTTGGCGTCGGCGCGAAGGCGCACGCGCGCGGTCTCGCGATCGCCCGCCGCGTCATAGAGGCAGAAGTAGACCGCGCTCGCATGCGCGGAATAGACCGCGACCTCGCCGCCTCCGGGCGTCAAGGCGACGCCCAGAGGCGCGCTCGCACCGCTCGCCCCGCTCATGCCGCGACCCGCGCCAGCGCGTGGTAGATCGCGGCGTAGCGCTTGGCGGGGCCGCGCCAGGAGACGTCGGCGCGCATGCCGTTGAGACGGATGCGCCGCATCGTCGCGACGTCGCGATAGAAGGCGAGCGCGCGCTCCAGCGCATAGGACAGAGCCGGCGCGTCGGGCGGCGCGAATTGCACGCCGGTGGCGACGCCGGCGCCGATCGCGGCCTCGTTGGCGTCGATGATCGTGTCGGCGAGCCCGCCGACGCGCGCGACGACCGGCGTCGCGCCATAGCGCAGCGCATAGAGCTGGGTCAGTCCGCAGGGCTCGAAGCGGGAGGGCACGAGAATGAAATCCGAGCCGGCCTGCATGAGATGCGCGAGCGCTTCGTCGTAAGCGAACGCGCAGCCGACCGCGCCCTTGTTGGCGAGCGCCGCGTCGGCGAAACCGTCCTCGAGCGCCTTTTCTCCGGAGCCGAGCACCGCCAGCTGCGCGCCCCGCGCCAGAAGATCGGGCAGCACGGCGAGCAGCAGGTCGAGGCCCTTCTGACTGGTCAGGCGCGAGACGACGCCGAACAACGGGGCCTCGTAGCTCACGGCGAGGCCGAACCGCTGCTGCAGGGCCGTCTTGTTGCGCGGGCGCATGTCGATGCGCAGCGCGCTGTAATTCTGCGCGAGGTTCGGGTCGGTGGCGGGGTTCCACACCGTGTCGTCGATGCCGTTGACGATGCCCTCGACGACGCCGGCGCGCGCGCGCAGCAGGCCGTCCAGCGCCATGCCGAATTCCGGCGTCATGATCTCGCGCGCATAGGTCGGCGAAACCGTCGTGATGCGGTCGGCGAACTGCAAGCCGGCCTTCAGGTATCCGACGCCCTCGAAATATTCGACGCCCTCGATCGACAAGGCGTGCGCGGGCAGGCCGAGCGCGCCGAGCAGCGCCGCGGGATAATGGCCTTGAAAGGCGAGGTTGTGGATGGTGAGGATCGTGCCCGGCCGCGCGCCGCCGTCGTAGTGCAGATAGGCCGGCGCGAGCGCGCCCTGCCAATCATGGGCGTGGACGATCTTGGGGACGAAGCCGGGAATCGCGCCCTTGGCGATGTCCGCGCCGACGCGCGCCAGCGCGGCGAAACGGTGGGCGTTGTCGCTCCAATCGAGACCGTTGGGACCGAGATAGGGGTTTCCCGGCCGGTCGAACAAATGCGGCGCGTCGAGGACGAAGAGCTCGAGGCCGTTCGCTCGGGCCGCGAGAACTCTCGCCGGCCCGCCGAACAGCGTGGGATAGGCGTGGGCCGGCTCCGCCGCCTCGAGCTTGGCGAGGATCGCGGGATAGCCCGGCGTCAACGTGCGCACTGCGATCTGTTCGCGCGCGAGCGCGCTGGGCAGGGCGCCCGCGACGTCGGCGAGACCGCCGGTCTTGACCAGCGGGTAGATTTCCGAGGCGATCGAGAGAGCGACCAGCGCGGTCATTGGCCCAGCTTGTCGAGCATGGGCTGGGTGATCAAGGTGACGCCGTTCTCGCTGCGCCGGAAGCGCTTGGCGTCGAGTTCCGAATCCTCGCCGACGATCAGACCGTCGGGGATGAAGACGCCCGCATCGATCACCGCCTTTCTCAGCCGGACGTTGCGGCCGATATGACCGTAGGGCAGCACGACCGTCTCGTGGATCGTCGTATAGGAATGCACGCGCACGCCCGTGAACAGCAACGAGCGCGAAATCGCCGCTCCGGAAATGATGCAGCCGCCCGAAACGAGCGAGGAGACCGCGGCGCCGCGCCGACCGTCGACGTCGTGCACGAATTTGGCCGGCGGCGTGATCTCGCCATAGGTCCAGATCGGCCAGGCGCGGTCGTAGAGATCGAGA
The DNA here is from genome assembly GCA_050012775.1 of Roseiarcus sp. Lineage (GTDB taxonomy): Bacteria > Pseudomonadota > Alphaproteobacteria > Rhizobiales > Beijerinckiaceae > Roseiarcus. The sequence goes on along the minus strand of JBEKGN010000029.1, from coordinate 53,498 downwards.
TCGGGCACGATGTCGGTCAAGTCGACATTGGCCGCCCAATAGGCGTCGACCGTCCCGACGTCGCGCCAGTAGATATGCGACTCCTCGTTGGCGACGACGCAGGATTGCGAGAAGTGATGGGCGACCGCTGTGCCCTTCGCGACGATGTAGGGAATGATGTCCTTGCCGAAATCGTGCGACGAGTTGGGATCGGCGGCGTCGCGCTTCAGTTCCTCGACCAGGAATTTCGTGTCGAAGACGTAGATGCCCATGCTGCACAACGCGGCGTCGGGCTTGCCGGGCATCGCCGGCGGGTTGGCGGGCTTCTCGAAGAAGGAGAGGATCGTGTTCTTTTCGTCGACGTGCATGACGCCGAAGCCCTTGGCCTCCTCGAGCGAGGCTTCGAGGCATCCCACCGTCACGTCGGCTTTCGACTCGACGTGCTGCTGGAGCATTTTCTCGTAGTCCATTTTATAGATGTGATCGCCCGCGAGCAGCACGATGAATTGCGGGGCGTAGCCCTCGATGATGTCGATGTTCTGATAGACGGCGTCGGCCGTGCCGAGATACCACATGGTCTCGGAGACGCGCTGCGAGGCCGGCAGGATGTCGAAGCTCTCGTTTCGCTCGGGACGGAAGAAGTTCCATCCCCGCTGCAAATGTCGGATCAGGCTGTGAGCCTTGTACTGCGTGGCGACGGCGATGCGGCGGATGCCGGAATTGAGCGCGTTCGACAGCGCGAAATCGATGATCCGGGATTTTCCGCCGAAATAGACGGCGGGCTTGGCGCGCCGGTCGGTCAGCTCCATGAGGCGGCTGCCGCGCCCGCCCGCCAGCACATAGGCCATCGCGTGGCGCGCGTAAGGCGCGGCGGGCGGCGGATCCCTTGTCGCGTCCCTGGGGTTCATCTCTCCCTCCTGCGGTTTCTTGCCTGGTGTCGCGCTTCCGGCGAAGCTGGGGTTCACGGCGCCTCGTATTCGAGAAAAACCGTCGCCAGCGGCGGCAAGGTCAGCGCGGCCGACGCCGCAAGTCCGTGCAGCGGCCGCTCCTCGGCGACGACGGCGCCCAAGTTGCCGACGTTGGAGCCGCCGTAGAGCTTGGCGTCGGTGTTGAGCGCCTCGCGCCAGCGCCCGGGACGGGGCAGTCCGATGCGGTAGTTTTGGCGCACCTCGGGCGTGAAGTTGCTGACGACCGCGACCGGCGGGTCGCCTTCGCCGCCCGTGCGCAGGAACGCCAGCACCGACTGCGCGTCGTCGTTGACGACGATCCAGCGGAAACCTTCCGGTTCGCAGTCGCGCGCGTAAAGCGCGGGCGTGTCGCGATAAAGCCGATTGAGATCGCGCACCAGCGCCTTGAGTCCCTGATGCGGCCAGTAGTCGAGCAGCCACCATGGCAGGGCGTCATCGGAGTTCCATTCGCTGGTCTGCCCGAACTCCTGGCCCATGAACAGCAGCTTCTTGCCGGGATGGCCCCACATGAAGCCGTAATAGGCGCGCGCGTTGGCGAAGCGCTGCCATTCGTCTCCCGGCATTTTGCCGACCACCGATCCCTTGCCGTGAACCACCTCGTCATGCGAAATCGGCAGGATGAAATTCTCGGCGAAGGCGTAGAGCAGGCCGAAGGTCATTTTATCGTGGCTCCAGCGCCGATAGATCGGGTCGCGCGCCATGTATTCCAGCGTGTCGTGCATCCAACCCATGTTCCACTTGAAGCCGAAACCGAGGCCGCCGACGTTGGTCGGCATCGAGACTCCCGGGAAGGCGGTGGATTCCTCGGCGATCGTCATCGCGCCGGGGAACGCGCCGTAGACCAGTTCGTTGGCGCGCTTCAGGAACGCGATGGCGTCGCGATTTTCATTGCCGCCTTCCGCGTTGGGCAGCCATTCGCCCGGTTTGCGGGAATAATCGAGGTAGAGCATGGAGGCGACGGCGTCGACGCGCAGCCCGTCGACGTGGTAGCGGTCGACCCAATAGAGCGCGCTGGCGTAAAGGAAATTCGCGACCTCCTTGCGGCCGAAATCGTAGATCGCGGTGTTCCAGTCGGGATGAAAGCCTTTGCGCGGATCGGCGTGCTCGTAGAGCGCGCCGCCGTCGAAGCGCGCCAGACCGTGCGCGTCCGTCGGGAAATGCGCGGGCACCCAGTCGAGGATCACGCCGAGTCCCGCCGCGTGCGCGCGATCGACGAAGCGCGCGAAAGCTTCGGGCTCGCCGAAACGCCGCGTCGGCGCGAAGAGCCCGATCGGCTGATAGCCCCAGGACATGTCGAGCGGATGCTCGGTGATCGGCAGCAACTCGAGATGGGTGAAGCCGAGATCGACGACGTAGGGAATCAATTGATCCGCGAGTTCGTCGTAACTGAGAAAGCGATCGTCGTCGCCGCGCCGCCATGATCCGAGATGGACCTCGTAGATCGACATCGGCCGGCGCCGCGCATCGCCCTGCCCGCGTCTTTCCAGATAGACGGCGTCGGTCCAGGAAAAATCCGACGTGCGGGCGACGACCGAGGCGGTCGAAGGCCGCATTTCCGCCTCGAAGCCGAAAGGGTCGGCCTTGAGCGGCTGCAACACGCCGTCGGCCGAGACGATTTCGTACTTGTAGACTGCGCCGGCGCCGATGTGCGGGATGAAAATCTCCCAAAGACCGCTGTCGATGCGTTTGCGCATCTGGCACCGGCGTCCGTCCCACTGATTGAAGTCGCCGACGACGGAAACGCGCGACGCGTTGGGCGCCCAAAGCGCGAAAAGAACGCCGTCGGCGCCCTCGTGGCGGCCGATCTGCGCGCCCAGGCGTCGATAGAGCTCCCGGTGCGCGCCTTCGACCAGCAGATGATCGTCGAGCGGCCCGAGCGCCGGGCCAAAGGCGTAAGCGTCCTCGTACGATTCGACGCCGCCGGCGCGCGTGACTTCGAGCCGGTAGGTCGGGCGTTGCGCGGCCTCAGGGATCAAGGCTTCGAAGAAATCGTCCTTGCGGCGTTCGAGTTTGGCGATCGGGGCGCCCTCGCGCGTGATCGCGCGCACATGCAGCGCCTCGGGGACAAAAGCGCGGATGACCCAGCCGAGATCGGTGAGATGCGGCCCGAGGACGGCGAAGGGATCTTTCTCTCGAGCGGCGGCGATCGCGTCGACGTCCTCGTCCTTCGCCCGCCAAGTCTCGAGCATGTCGCTCTCCATTTCAGGCAAGGGGTCGGAACGGAGCGTTCCAGATTTCCTGCGCGTATTCGCCGATCGTTCGGTCGGACGAGAACCAGCCGACATTGGCGGTGTTGAGGATGCTCGAGCGCAGCCACTTCTTCCTGTCGCGCCAGGCTTCGTCGACCTTCATTTGCGTGGCCCAATAAGCGTCGAAATCGGCGCAGACCATGAAGTAGTCGTGGTGCGTCAAGGTGTCGACGAGGCCGCGATAGCGTGCGCGATCGTCGGCGGAGAAGATGCCGGAGGCGATTTCGTCGAGCGCCTCGCGCAGGATCGGCGAGGCCGCGATCCGCGCGCTGGAATCGATGCCGAGCGCGCGCGAAGCCTCCACTTCCGGGGCGGTGAGGCCGAAGATGAAGATATTGTCGTCGCCGACCAGACCCTTCATCTCGACATTGGCGCCATCGAGCGTGCCGACCGTCAGCGCGCCGTTCAGCGCCATCTTCATGTTGCCGGTGCCGGAGGCCTCCATGCCCGCGGTGGAAATCTGTTCGGACAGATCGACCGCCGGAATGATCGTCTCGGCGAGACTGACGTTGTAATTGGGCAGGAACACGACCTTGAGCAGTCCGCGCACCGTGGGATCGGAGTTGACGACGCGCGCGACGTCGATGGCGAGCTTGATGATCAGTTTGGCCTGCACGTAGCTCGCCGCCGCCTTGCCGGCGAAAATCTTCACGCGCGGCGCGAAGTCGATCGTTGGATTGGCGCGGATCGTGTTGTAACGCGCGATCGTTTCCAGGATGTTGAGCAACTGCCGCTTGTATTCGTGGATGCGCTTGATCTGAACGTCGAACAGCGCGTCGGGGTCGATGCGCTGATTGAGCGTCTCCGCGACATGGCGCGCGAGCGCGACCTTGTTGGCGCGGCGGGCGAGGGCGAACTGCTCCTGCATCGCCGAATCGTCGGCGAAGCGGGCGAGGCCGCGCAACGCGTCGGCGTCGTCGAGCGCCTTTTCGCCGAGCGAGGACGTCAAGATTTGGGTCAGCCGCGGATTGCACTCGATCAGCCAGCGGCGAAAAGTGATGCCGTTGGTCTTGTTGACGATGCGGCCGGGATAAACGACGTCGAGGTCACGGAAGACGGTCTCGCGCATCAGATTGGTGTGCAGGCCGGAGACGCCGTTGATCTTGTGCGAGCCGATGAAGGCGAGGTTTCCCATGCGCACGCGCCGCCCGGCGTGCTCGTCGATGAGCGAAATCGACGCCAGCAGATTGGGATCGCCGAGGCCGCGCTTGCGCGCGCTGTCGAGATGCATCGCGTTGATGAGATAGATGATCTGCATGTGGCGCGGCAGCAGCCGCTCCATCAGCGGCACCGGCCAGCTCTCGAGCGCCTCGGGCAGCAGCGTGTGGTTGGTGTAGGAAAAAACCGCCTGCGTGATTTTCCAGGCCTCGTCCCAATCGAGTCGGTTCATGTCGACGAAAATGCGCATCAATTCCGCGACGGCGATCGCCGGATGCGTGTCGTTGAGCTGGACCGCCACATGGTCGGCGAGCGTGCGCATGTCGCGATGCTGTTTGACGTGGCGGCGAACGAGGTCGAGCAACGAAGCGGAGGCGAAGAAATATTCCTGCCGCAAGCGCAGTTCCTGGCCCGCCGGCGTCGCGTCGCTGGGATAGAGCACCTTCGAGATCGCCTCGGCGCGCACGCTGTCGGTCAGCGCGCCGACATAGTCGCCGGCGTTGAACGCGTCGAGCTTGAGCGGATCGAGCGCCCGCGCCGACCAAAGGCGCAGCGTGTTCACATGCCGTCCGCGCCAACCGACGATCGGCGTGTCGTATCCGATCGCTTCGACCGTCTCGTCGGGATGCCAGACATGATGGACGTTTTCCTCTCCGTTCGGAACCGCCTCCACCCAGCCGCCGAAGCCGATCGCATAATTGCATTCCGGCCGTTCGAATTCCCACGGGTTGCCGTGCGTCAGCCAATCCTCGGGAACCTCTTGCTGCCAGCCGCCGCGGATGATTTGGCGGAAAAGCCCATTGTCGTAGCGAATGCCGTAGCCGTGGGCGGCGATCGAAAGCGTCGCCATGCTGTCCATGAAGCAGGCGGCCAATCGGCCGAGCCCGCCGTTGCCGAGCGCGGCGTCCGATTCGACGCGGCGCAAAGCCGCCAGATCGAGGCCCAATTGCGAAAGCGCCGCGCTCATCGGCTCGACGATGCCCAGATTGGTCATCGCGTCGAACAGCATGCGCCCGATCAGAAACTCCAGCGACAGATAATAGACGCGTTTGCGGTCGTCGGCGTAAGTGGCGTTGGTGGATTCGATCCAGCGGTCGACGACGATGTCGCGCGTGGCGAACGCCACCGCCAGAAACCAGTCGCGCTGACTGGCGGCGACGGTGTTCTTGCCGACCGAATAAGTCAGTTTGGCGAGGACCGCCTGCTTGAGCTCTTCGGCGGTGTATCGGCGCACGGCCGAGGCCGCCTGGTCGGCCACGCCATTCGCGCTCGGGGGGCTCGTTTGGTCCATCTTCGCTCGTCTCCGCTGCGCGCCGTGATTTGATTCTAACATGGTTGAGAATCTTCTCAATGTTCTCTATCGATCGGCCGGGTCGCGAACAAAGCGTGATTTCGTCACGCGAAGGGCTCGGGGTTCGCGTGCGGAGGCCGAAGCGATGAAGGTGGACGGACGCGCCTATCGCACGATCTGGCCGACGCCGGACGGGGCGGCGATCGAAACGATCGACCAGACGCTGCTGCCGCATCGATTCGCCACGGTGCGGATCGACGATCTCGACGGCGCGATCGCCGCGATCAAGACCATGGTCGTGCGCGGCGCCCCGCTCATCGGCGCGACCGCCGCGTATGGTCTGGCGCTGGCGCTGCGGCGCGCGGCGGACGACGACGCGCTGCGCGGCGCCTACAGCGCGCTGCTGGCGAGCCGGCCGACCGCCGTCAACCTTCGCTACGCGCTCGACGACGTGAGGGCCGTCGTCGCGCCGCTCGCCCCAGCGAAACGCGCCGCGGCGGCGTGGGCGCGCGCGGGCGCCCTTTGCGAGGAGGACGTCGCCCTGAACCGGCGCATCGGCGAGGCCGGCTTGCCCCTGATCGAGGCGGTCCATCGCCAGCGCGGCCGCACGGTCAATATCCTGACCCATTGCAACGCCGGATGGTTGGCGACCGTCGATTGGGGCACGGCGACGGCGCCGATCTATATGGCGCATGACCGCGGCGTGCCGGTGCATGTCTTCGTCGACGAAACGCGACCGCGCAATCAAGGCGCGTCCTTGACCGCGTTCGAACTCGGTCAGCACGGCGTGCCGCACACGATCATCGCCGACAACGCCGGCGGCCATCTCATGCAGCACGGGCGCATCGATCTGGCGATCGTCGGCGCGGACCGGATCACCGCGCGCGGCGACGCCGCCAACAAGATCGGCACTTATCTCAAGGCGCTCGCGGCGCGCGCCAATCGCGTGCCGTTCTACGTCGCGGCGCCGCATACGACGATCGACTGGACGATCCGCGACGGCCTCGGCGAAATCGAGATTGAGGAGCGCGATCCCAGCGAGGTGACCCATATCGTCGGGCGTCTCGACGACGGCCGGATCGCGCGCGTGGCCTTGACGCCGCCTGGCAGCGCGGCGCTGAATCCGGCCTTCGACGTCACCCCCGCCGCATTGATCGACGGTTTCATCACCGATCGCGGACTGTGTCGGGCGAGCGAGGACGACCTTGCGGCGCGCTTCGCTTAGCGCGCCTACTTCGGCGTCGCCTCTTCTCCCGCCTTGGTGGCCGCGTCGAGGCTCTGCTGCGCGGCCTGGGCCTTGGCCTGGATGTCCGCGAGATTGCGCGCGGCGTCGTCGATCCGTCGTTGCAAGTCGGCGAATTGCGCCTGGCCCTCGGTGATTTGGCCCTCGAGCGCGCTCAATTGATCGGTCGCGCTCTTCAGCTTCGCGTCGACCGCCTGGAGTTCGTGGGTCTTGACGCTCGCCTCCTCCTGCGCGCCGGATACGGCGAGCTTGGCTTCGCTGATCTGCTTGGTGAGGTCCGCGAGGTCGTTCTGCGCCGAGGCGCGCGCGGCGACGGCGTCGGCGAGCGCCGCTTGCGCGTCCTTCGCCTGCTTCTGCAGATCCGCGGCGGTTCCCGCCGCCTTTTGCAGGTTTTGCAGGTCGGCCGCCATGCCCTCGCGCGCGTGCTCGGCGCGCTTCATCGCGTCGTCCATTTGCGCCCGCACGTCCGCCGCCTGCGACCAGAAATAGGAAACCAGCAACCAGCCGACGATCGCCAGCGCGGCGAGGGCCAAGGGCACCGGTCGGCGGAAATCATCGGTCAAGTCATAGGCCATTGCAGACTCCCCCCTTGCGATGGCGCGCCGGGCCGAGACGGATCGGCGAACGCAATGCCGCTATATTGGGGCCGGCGCGGCGTCCCGCCAAGCACAAAATGCGCAAAACGCCGCCGGCGGCCGCCCTTCGGGCGCGCGAGCCCCCGAGGCATGACAAAGTTGCGGGCGGGCATTGAACGATTGGGGGCGCTTTCGGCTTCGTCGGAGCCTATGGAGACTGGACGAAGCGAGCCGCAGGCGACAAACTCGCGGCTTCGCCCTGGAGACTTCGCGCCTTGAAATTCTCATTCGCCAGCCTCGCCCGTCAGGCTTTGAGCGGGCACCAGGGATGGCCGGAACAATGGCGTTCGCCCGATCCCAAGCCGTCCTACGACGCCGTCATCGTCGGCGCGGGCGGCCATGGCCTCGCCACCGCCTATTACATGGCCAAGGAGCACGGCCTCAGGAACGTCGCGGTCGTCGAGAAGGGCTGGCTCGGCGGCGGCAACACCGGGCGCAACACCACCATCGTCCGCTCCAATTATCTCTGGGAGGCCTCGGAGGCGATCTACGGCCACGCGCACAAATTTTGGCCGACGCTTTCCCAGGAGCTCAACTACAACGCGATGTTCTCGCCGCGCGGCGTCATGCTGCTCGCGCACAGCCATCACGACGAATACGCCTTCAAGCGTCACATTCACGCCAATCGCCTCGCGGGAATCCCCAATGAATGGCTGACGCCGGAACAGGCGAAAGAATTTTGCCCGATTCTCAATATCGATCCGGGGATTCGCTATCCCGTCGTCGGGGCCGCCTTGCAGCGCACCGGCGGCACGGCGCGTCACGACGTGGTCGCCTGGGGCTACGCGCGCGCCGCCTCGGCGCTCGGGGTCGACATCCTGCAGAATTGCGAGGTCAAGGCGATGCGGCGCGACGCCTCGGGGGCGGTCAGCGGCCTGGAGACGACGCGCGGCGCCATCGCGACGAAGAAAATCGGCGTCGTCGCCGCCGGAAACACCAGCGTCGTCATGGCGATGGCAGGCGTGCGCCTGCCGCTGGAGTCGTTTCCGCTGCAGGCGCTGGTTTCCGAGCCGTTGAAGCCGGTGATGCCCTGCGTGGTGATGTCCAACACCATCCACGCCTACATGTCGCAATCCGACAAGGGCGAGCTCGTCATCGGGGCGGGGACCGACGCCTATGTCTCCTACAGCCAGACCGGCGGGCTGCACATCGTCTCGTCGACGCTCGACGCGATATGCGAGATGTTCCCGATCGCTTCGCGCCTTCGCATGATGCGCAATTGGGGCGGCATCGTCGACACCACCCCCGACCGCTCGCCGATCATCGGCAAGACGCCGGTTCCCGGCCTCTACGTCAATTGCGGCTGGGGCACCGGCGGCTTCAAGGCGACGCCGGGCTCGGGCCATCTCTTCGCGCATCAGGTGGCGACCGGCGAGCCGCATCCGATCGCCGCGCCGTTTTCGCTCGATCGGTTCCGTTCGGGCGCGCTCATCAACGAAGCGACCGCGGCCGCCGTCGCGCATTGAGGCCAGACCCATGCTGTTGATCCGCTGCCCCTATTGCGAAATGGAGCGCCCCGAAGTCGAATTCAAATACGGCGGCGAGGCGCATCTGATCCGCCCGAATCCCAATGCCGCGAGCGACGAGGAATGGACCGATTTCCTCTATTTTCGCGCCAACGATCGCGGAATCCACGCCGAGCGCTGGCGCCACGCCGTCGGCTGCGGACGCTTCTTCAACTGCCTGCGCGACACGGTGAGCGACCGCATCGTCGTGACCTATAAGACCGGGGAGAAGCGGCCGGAGGCGGGGTAGGGCGCCTTTACCACGGGCGCGAGAGGGCAGGCGCCCCGCACACCGCCCTTGCCGCGACTCGTCCGAGCGGCTAACCCCTGCCGCCATGGCCAAAGCCCTGCCGCCCCCTCCGCCGCCGCCCTCGGCGCCGATCGACGTCCCGTTACGCGAGGCGCTCGAGGAGCGCTATCTCGCCTATGCGCTCTCGACCATCATGGGCCGCGCGCTGCCCGACGCGCGCGACGGGCTGAAGCCGGTCCATCGGCGCATCCTCTATGGCATGCACATCCTCAAGCTCGATCCCGGCACGGCGTTCAAGAAATGCGCCAAGATCGTCGGCGACGTCATGGGCTCGTTCCATCCCCACGGCGACCAGGCGATTTACGAGGCTTTGGTGCGCCTGGCGCAGGATTTTTCCTCGCGCTATCCCCTGATCGAGGGGCAGGGCAATTTCGGCAATATCGACGGCGACAACGCCGCCGCCTATCGTTACACCGAGGCGCGCATGACCGATGTCGCGCGCCTGCTGCTCGAAGGCGTCGACGAGGAGGCGGTCGACTGGCGCGACAATTACTCCGGCGATGCGAAAGAGCCGATCGTCCTGCCCGCGGCGATCCCCAACCTGCTCGCCAACGGCGCGCAGGGCATCGCGGTCGGCATGGCGACCTCGATCCCGCCCCACAACGTCGCCGAACTCTGCGACGCCGCGCTCTATCTCATCGCCCATCCCAAGGCGGAGACGCAGGCCCTGCTGACCTTCGCGCCGGGGCCCGATTTCCCCACCGGCGGCATCGTGGTCGACGATCGCGCGGCGATCGCCGAGACCTATCGCACCGGGCGCGGTTCGTTCCGCCTGCGCGCGCGCTGGACGAAAGAGGAGACCGGGCGCGGCGGCTGGGTCGTCGTCGTCACCGAAATTCCCTATGGCGTGCAGAAGTCGCGCCTGATCGAACAGCTCGCCAATCTCCTCAACGAGCGCAAGGCGCATCTGCTCGGCGACGTGCGCGACGAATCGACCGAGGACGTGCGCGTCGTTCTGGAGCCGCGCAGCCGCGCCGTCGAGCCGGCGATGCTGATGGAGCAGCTCTTCAAGCTCAGCGAATTGGAGACGCGCGTCGCCGTCAACATCAACGTGCTGGTCGACGGCGTCGCCCCGCGCGTCATCGGCCTCGTCGAGGCGCTGCAGCAATGGCTCGACCATCGCCGCTCGGTTCTGCTGCGTCGCTCCGCCCATCGGCTCGCCGCGATCGAGCGCCGGCTCGAATTGCTGGCGGGGATGATCGTCGTCTTCCTCAATCTCGACGAGGTGATCCGCATCATCCGCGAGGACGACGAGCCGAAGGCGGCGCTGATGGCGCGCTTTTCCCTCTCCGAGACGCAGGCCAATTACGTTCTCGACACGCGGCTGCGCGCTTTGCGCCGCCTCGAGGAAATGGCGCTGCGTAAGGAGCAGAAGGAGCTGAGCGAAGAGAAGGGGACGATCGAGGCGCTGATCGCCAGCGACAAGAAACAGTGGCAGGCGATCGCCTATGAAATCCGCGACGTGAAAAAGAAATATGGGCCGGAGACCAAGCTCGGCAAGCGGCGCACCTCGTTCGAAGCCCCCCCGGAGGTCGAAGTCGATCTCGCCGAGGCGATGATCGAGCGCGAGCCGGTGACCATCCTCGTCTCGCAGAAGGGATGGATCCGCGCGCTGAAAGGTCATGTCGCCGACCTCTCCGGCGTCACGTTCAAGGGCGACGACGCCCTCAGGACTTCGTTCTTCGCCGAGACCACGTCGAAAATTCTCGTGCTCGCCGGCGACGGCAAGGTCTTCACCCTCGAAGCGGCGAAACTGCCGGGCGGGCGCGGGGCGGGCGAGCCGATTCGCCTGATGGCCGACCTCGACGAAGGCGCCGACATCGTCGCGGTCTGGCCCTATGCGCCGGGAGAAAAGATGCTGGTGGCGACCTCGGACGGGCGCGGATTCGTCGTCGGGCAGGACGAAATGCTGTCCTCGACGCGCAAGGGCAGGGCGCTCGTTAATGTCGACGCGCCCGCGCAGGCGCGCCTAGCGATTCCCGCCGCGGGCGACCACGTCGCCGTGATCGGCGAGAACCGCAAGATGCTGGTCTTTCCGCTCGCGCAAGTCCCGGAAATGGCGCGCGGCAAGGGCGTGCGCCTGCAACGCTACAAGGACGGCGGCCTCTCCGACGCGCGCGTCTTCGCGCTCGCGCAAGGGATGACCTGGCGCGATTCGGCGGGGCGGACTTTCACCATCGGCAGGGCCGATCTCAAGGACTGGATCGGCGCCCGCGCCGAAGCGGGACGGCTGCCGCCGAAGGGATTTCCCAAGAACAACCGGTTCGAGGGGTAAGCGGCGGCGGTGGGTTGGCGGCGCAGACCTGGAGGGTCCCTTTCGCGTCGCGCGCTTTATGGACTCTTTACAGACCGCGACGCGGCTGTCGCGCAGGAAAATCCGACGTGATGGCGTTTGCGCCGACCCGGCGCCGCGTCATTTTCATCAACTCGAGACCGGGAAGGCCCACGCCGGAGCGACGCTCGTCGGCGAGGCTTCCTGCGAGGGCGTTCGCCCGCATGGCGCGTCGCTGAAGTCCGTGCTGGCTTCGCGCATGATTTCTCTTTGTCCGCAAATGAGTTGAGCGCCGTTCGGGCGCAACGGGAAAGCATGGCGCCGTCGTTCGCGCCGAATGTCCGGCGCGCGCCGCATGCGTGGGCCGCGCCGTTCACTTTTCGCCCACGAATGCGATGAATGCGTGAGCGGAGGAAGGGCGATCGACCGCGCCTTTGCCGACATGGCCGCCGGCGCGCGCCGCATCGACGATCCTTATGCGACCCTTATGCGGATTGGGGCAAATCGATATCGATCGCTTACCGAGCTTCGGCATAGCCTCTCGTCGCGGCGATCCGGCTGGGGCGCCAAGGCATCGGCGCAGGCGAACCATTTTGGTTAACCGCGCGGGGAGCGTGAGATGCGCAGAACCGAAATTTTCTTCGGGGCTGCGCGTTTTGGCTCGCGCATTGCCGACCCCGCGGTCGAAAAAGGAGAGGGTTCGATGAACTTGTACGTGTGGCTGCCGGCGATGTTCGTGCTCGGCCTCGCCAGCTTGGGAATCTGCCTGGCCTTCGTGACCGCCTGCGAACGCATTTAAGGGGAACTGCAATGATCCTGCTGACAATTGCGGTGACCGCCGGCGTGCTCGTTTATCTCTTCACGGCGCTCGTCCGACCCGAATGGTTCTGACCGTCGAACGCTGTCGTTGACCTATTGGCCGGCGCCCGTCGCGGAATCATATCCGCGAGGGCGCGAGACTTGAAAGGCTGCTCCGATGTGGCTGCTTCCCGTATTGCTGCTGGCGAGTGCGATCGCGCTCTCGATTCCGCTCAGCGCCTATTTCGCTTGGCTCATGGACGGAAAATATCGCGCGCCGCGCGTGCTGCGCTGGTTCGAGAGTCTTCTCGACACCGGACCTCAAAACTGGAAGCAGTACACGATCGCGCTGGTGATCTTCAATATCGCGCTGTTCGTGTTCGGCTTCGTCGTTCTTTCGCTGCAGCCGTTGGCGCCGATGAACCCGCTGGGTCGCGGCATGCTGGAGCCGACGACGATCTTCAACACGGTCATATCTTTTATGACCAACACGAACCTGCAGCACTATTCCGGCGACCAGCACCTCTCCAATTTTAGCCAGACCTTCTTCATTCTGCCGAACATGTTCCTGTCGGCGTCGGTGGGCTTTTGCGCCCTCGCGGCGATCATTCGCGCGTTCCGCGGCGAGGCGACGGTCGGCAACTTCTTCGTCGATATGTGGCGCGTCGCCATGTATATCTATCTGCCTGTCGCGCTGATCTTCGGCGTCATCTTCATGCAGCAAGGCATGCCGATGACCTTCGCCAGCGCCGAGGTGGCGACGACGCTCGAGCCCGGCTCCATGGGCAACGACGACAAGGGCGCGGCCAAGCCGCAGACCATCATCGTCGGACCGGTCGCGGCCGTGATTCCCATCAAGATGCTGGGCACCAACGGCGGCGGCTTCTACGGCATGAACGCGGCGCATCCGCTCGAGAATCCCACGGCGACGTCCAACTTCTTCACCACGCTGGCGATGATGCTGTTCCCGTTCGCGCTGGTGCTGATGTACGGGCGCATGCTCACCCGGATTCGTCATTCGCTCGTCATCTACGGCGTCATGCTGACGATGATGGCGGGACTCATCGCGTGGGTGATCTATTTCGACACGCTGCAACCGAACCCTGGCCTCACCGCCCACGCGGGCGCCAGTTACGCGATCGCCAACTCTTCGGCGCCGTCGGGTAAGATCGACGTGGTCAGCCCGCCGGTCGCGGGGCTGCCGGTCGACCAGCACATGGGCAATCTCGAGGGCAAGGAATTGCGCTTCGGGACGTCCGCGGGCGCCGCTTTTGCGGCGATCACCACCGACGTGACCTGTGGCGCGATCAACGCGGAGATGGACAGCCTCAATCCGCTCGCCGGCCTGTCGCCGATGGTCGGCATGTGGCTCAACTGCGTGTTCGGCGGCAAGGGCGTCGGCATGATCAACCTGCTGCTGTTCTTGATCGTCGGCGTGTTCCTCGCGGGTCAAATGGTCGGCCGCACGCCCGAATATCTCGGGCGCAAGGTTGGCGCGCGCGAAATGAAACTCGCGATGATCGCGCTGCTCGTGCATCCGATTCTCATCCTCGGGCCGACGGGTCTGTTCGCCGCGACGACGTGGGGAACAACCGCCGAGGCGAACCCTGGGCCGCACGGCTTCTCGGAGATCGTGTACCAATATTCCTCGGCCTCGGCGAACAACGGCTCGGCGTTCGACGGCCTGGGCGTCACCTATGGGCTCAACGACGCCGCCAGTCCGTCGCCGGAGGCGATCCCCTGGGATATCGGCACGGGTCTGGTGATGCTGTTCAGCCGCTATCTCCCGATCATCGCGCCCATCGCCATGGCGTTCTACCTCGGGCGGAAGAAGGTGGCGCCAGTGACGCTCGGCACGATGAGCGACGACACCTGGACCTTCGGCTTCCTCTTGCTCGGCACGATCCTAATCATTGGCGCTCTGCTTTTCCTACCGGTGGCCGCGCTTGGGCCATTGGCGGAGCACTTGGGACCGATCCCGTTCGGCGGCTGAGAAAGTTTTCGCGCGATCGCTTTGCTTAGCCAGCGATCGAAAGAAGAATGCAGGAGTTCGACAAATGGACACCGTGAAGGCTTCCAGCCCGGCTATAAACCTGGCGCGGCGCAGGGACCTGTTCTCGACGCAAATCGTCCTGACCGCGCTAAAGCAGTCCTTCCTCATGCTGCGTCCCGACGTGCAGTGGAAGAACCCCGTCATGTTCGTCGTCGAGATCGGGGCGGTCCTGACGCTTCTCTACGTTCTCCAGGCGGCGTTCGGCGGCTCGTCGAGCACGGTGTCCATCACCTATTTCATCGCGCTCGACATCTGGCTGTTCCTGACCGTTCTCTTCGCGAATTTCGCTACGGCGATCGCCGAGGAGCGCGGCAAGGCGCAGGCGGAGACGCTGCGCAAGACCCGCGTCGCCACGCCCGCCTACCGGCGGCGCGCCGACCAGTCGATCGAGAAGGTTTCCTCGATCGATCTCAAGCCCGGCGACGTGGTCGTCGTTGAAGCGGAGCAATTCATTCCGGGCGACGGCGAAGTCATCGAGGGCGTCGCGGTCGTCAACGAATCGGCGATCACCGGCGAATCCGCGCCGGTCATTCGCGAGGCCGGCGGCGACCGCTCGGGCGTCACCGGCGGCACGACCGTCCTGTCGGACAGCATCGTCGTGCGAATCTCGGCGGGTCCTGGAGAGTCGTTCCTGGACAAGATGATCGCGTTGGTCGAGGGCGCGCGCCGTCAGCGGACGCCGAACGAAATCGCGCTGACGCTGGTCCTCACCGCGTTCACGTTGATCTTCATGATCGTCGTCGTGCCGCTGTGGCCGATGGCGTCGAACGCCGAACAGTATATGACGAGCTATCTCGGCCTCAGCGATCCCCTGAGGAGCCTGGGCACCGACGTGCCGACGCTGGTCGCGCTCGTCGTCTGCCTGATCCCGACCACGATCGGCGCGTTGCTGGCCGCGATCGGCATCGCGGGGATGGACCGCGCGCTACGCGCCAACATCATCGCCAAGAGCGGCAAGGCGGTCGAGGTCGCCGGCGACATCGACACGGTGCTGCTCGACAAGACCGGCACGATCACGCTGGGCGATCGGCACGCGCGGGAATTCATTCCGGTCGGCGGCTACGCCGAGGTGGAACTCGGTCGCCTGGCGGCGCTCGCCTCGGTCTCCGACCAGACGCCGGAGGGCAAGAGCATCGTCGTGGCCTACGGGGCGATGGGACAGTCGCGCTCGCCGATCGCGACGCCGGATGGGGCGACCTTCGTACCGTTCACCGCGCAGACCCGCATGAGCGGCATCGATTTGCCGGGTGGCGTCAACATTCGCAAAGGCGCTCCCGACGCGATCATTCGCCATGTCGAAAGCTTGAAGGGCGTCGTTCCCCGGGAATTGGCGGGCATCATCGCCAAGGTCGGCGCGCGCGGGGCGACGCCCCTGGTGGTCGCCGAGAACGCCAAGATCGCCGGCGTCATCGCGCTCGAAGACATTCTCAAGCCGGGAATTAAAGAGCGCATGGGTCAGTTGCGGCAGATGGGGCTGCGCACGGTGATGATCACCGGCGACAACCCGCTGACCGCGCAAGCGATCGCCACCCAGGCCGGCATCGACGACTTCATCGCCGAGGCGACGCCGGAAAAGAAGCTCGCCTATCTGCGCAAGGAGCAGGCGGAAGGAAAGCTTGTCGCGATGATGGGCGACGGCACCAATGACGCGCCCTCGCTCGCGCAAGCCGACGTCGGCCTGGCGATGAACTCGGGCACGCAGGCGGCCAAAGAGGCCGGCAATATGGTCGACCTCGACAGCGACCCGACGAAGCTCATCGAGGTCGTCGCGATCGGCAAGCAATTGCTGATGACCCGCGGCGCGCTCACGACCTTCTCGATCGCCAACGACGTGGCGAAATATTTCGCCATCATCCCGGCCATGTTCGCGGGAACGCTGCCGTGGCTGAAGGCGGTCGACGTCATGGGTCTTCATTCCCCGACCTCGGCGATTCTTTCCGCCGTCATCTTCAACGCGCTCATTATTCCCTTGCTCATCCCGATTGCGCTGAAGGGGGTTCGCTATCAGCCGTTGGGAGCGGACGCGTTGTTGCGGCGGAACCTGCTGATCTGGGGCCTCGGCGGCGTCATTGTTCCCTTCATTGGCATCAAGGCGATCGACGTAGTCATGGTCGCCTTGGGCCTAGTCGCCTAAATCGGAGAAAAGCGATGTTGCGCTATTTTACAAAGAGCGCTTTGCTCTTGGCCTTCGGGGTCGTGATCCTTTGCGGGATCTACCCCGGCGTTCTCTGGGTGATCGGGCAGACTCTGTTCCCGTTCCAAGCGAACGGGAGCATCGTTCGCGGCGACGACGGCAAAGTGATCGGCTCGCTGCTCGTGGCCCAGCCCTTCAGCAAGGACGAATATTTCCAGCCGCGTCCGTCGGCGGCGTCGTTCGACGCCACAGCCTCGACGTCCTCCGGCTACGGCGCCTCGAACTACGCGCTGCGCGACCGCGTCGCGCGCGTGATTGGGCCGATCGCCACCTATTCGGCCGGGGATAAGAAGGGCCAAGCCGTCGCTCCCGACGTCGAGGCGTGGTTTCAGGCCGACAAGGCCGGCGGAAACCCGCATATCGTCGGGCAATGGGCCGACGCGCACAACAGCCTCGCGCAGGGCTGGGTGACGGGCGATCCCACCCATGCCGCCTATGTCGACGATTGGACCAAGGCCCACGGCGACGTCGTCAAGGATTGGATCAAGTCCAATCCCGGCACGCCGCAGCCCAAGGCTTCGGACCTTGCGGTGGTCTTCTTCAAGACGTTCTCGAACGAGCATCCCGGGATGTTCCCGTCGTCGGTGACCAAGACGGGATCGGACGGCAAGCCGGTCACCGACATCGAGCCGGTCAACGCCGGTTCGGACGTTCAGTCGATCTTCTTCGACATGTGGCGTCAGGACCATCCCGATGCGCCGCTCAATGACGTGCCCGGCGATCTGGTCACGGCGTCGGCCTCGGGCCTCGACCCGCACATCACGTTGGCGAACGCCGAGTTCCAACTCGATCGCGTCGCCGCCAAATGGGCCGACGACAAGAAGCGCGACGTCGCCGATGTGCGCAAGGAGATCGAAGCGATACTGCAGGAGAAGACGAGCGCGCCGTGGGGCGGCCTGATCGGCGAGAAGCTGATCAACGTTCTCGAGGTCAACCTCGAACTGCGCAAGCGCTTCGGCGATCCCGCCTAGGGACGACAATTTCCGTCAAGACCCTGAAATTACGACGGAAGAAAGGGAGATGCGCGCGGACTGGCCCGCCGCGCGCATCTCTTGCCTCCGCCACAAACCGCGCGAAGCCGGTGGCGTCGCGTCGCGGTCAATGCGGGCAAACACCATGGGCGCGAGCGTTACGCGGCCTCGGACGCGCATCCTGGCCATAAGCGACGAGGTTCAACTGCACAGGCTGTTGCGGTCGATCTTGGAGCCGATCGGCTGCAAGGTCGTCGCGGCGACGCATTCCGCGGCGGGGGCGACCTCGGGCGAGCCGCCGGACGTCGTGATTCTCGATCTCGATCACCTCGACGCCCGCGTCGTTTCGCAAGTGAAGCGCACTTTCGCCGAAGCCGAAATCGTCGCGCTCTGCAACGCCTATAACGAAATGGAGTGCGTCGCCGTTCTCGAAATGGGCGTTGACTACCTCGCGCGTCCGTTCCGTGCGCAAGATCTGTTGGCGAGAGTGCGCGCCGCGGAGTTGCGTCATCTCACCGCGAGGGGCTATCCCCGTTACTATCGCCACGGCGCGTTCGTCGTCGACCTGCTCGATGGGCGCGTCACGCGCGACGGGCGGCGATTGTCGCTGACGCCTTCTGAACTGCGCCTGCTCGCGGTTCTTGCGCGCGAGCCCGGCCGCGTGGCGACTTTCGGCCGCATCCTCGCCGGCCTCGGGCGCGCCGATTCCTTGCGCGATCGCCAAGCCCTGCATGCGTTCGTCGTCGGTCTGCGCCGCAAGATCGAAGCCGATTCAAAACACCCGGTCCTGCTTCTGAACGAGGCTCGGGTCGGGTATCGACTCGCCGCCGAGACGAGCGTTCCGGAAAGTCTCGACGCGGAGGCGCGAGGCCCCGAGGGAAACGGAGGCAGTTCGCCGTGACGCGCAGCGTGCGAGGCTGCGGGGGGCGATGACCCAGCGAAAATCTCCGGAATGACAGGGCGATCATCGCTCGTGGACAACGCGTCCCGTCGCCGTAATCGCAGTCGTTGCGGGCGCAATTGCTCCCGGGGCGAGCGGCGCATTCGCGTCGGTCGTCCGCCGCCCCGGGACGCTCCCATTCACGCGCTTGCTGGCGTGCGAAGTTTCGGGTATATACCCGCGTCATGGGTTCCATCTGTTATTGCGCGGCGTTGCGCGCCGCCGCCCGTAAGACCACGGCGATCTACGACGCCGCGTTGGCGCCGACGGGCGTCAACGTGGCGCAGTTCAGTCTGCTGCGCAGAATTCAGCGCGCCGCGCCGGTGTCGTTGTCCGAACTCGGCCGTCTCGCCGAATTGGATCGCTCGACGGTCGGCCGAAACGTCAAGGTTTTGCAGCGCATGGGCCTGGCGCGCGTGACGCCCGGCGCCGATCAGCGCGAGGCGACCGTGACGCTCGGCGAGCGGAGTTCGGCCGTGCTGCGCGAGGGCGCGCCGCTGTGGGACGAAGCGCAACACAAGATCGAGGCGACGCTGGGCGCCGACGCCGCGACGCATCTGCGCACGCTCCTCGACGCCCTGTGATTTTTTCGACCAGATACGGGTATATGCAACATATTGGGCGCGGCGCGCCGCTCCCTGCGATCCATGAAAGGCCCGCGAAATGATTTCCACTCGACTGGCGGCCTATCTCGAGGCGCGGGGCGTCCATTACGGCTGGGTCGTCGTCGCGATCACGTTTCTGATCATGCTCGCCACGGCGGGCGCGATGGGGGCGTCGGGCGTGATCCTCGAACCGCTGCAGCGCGAGTTCGGTTGGGCCAACGCCGACATTTCCTTCGCGCTGGCCGTTCGGTTGCTGCTGTTCGGGCTTATGGGCCCGTTCGCCGCAGCGTTCATCAACCGATTCGGCGTTCGCGCTGTCGTCGCCTTCGCGGTGGCGCTGATTTCGATCGGCATCGCGGGAACGATGGCGATGCGCGAGGTTTGGCAACTCCTGCTGTTTTGGGGCGTCGTCGTCGGCCTCGGCACCGGCATGACGGCGCTGGTGTTGGGCGCGACCGTGGCGACGCGCTGGTTCGCCGCGCGGCGCGGCCTGGTGGTGGGAATGCTGACGGCGAGCAACGCGACGGGGCAATTGGTTTTTCTGCCGCTGCTGGCCAGCGTTGCGCAACATTGGGGCTGGCGCGCGGCGCTCGCGCTGGTGGTTTCGCTGCTGCTGACGGCGCTCGTTTTCGTCCTCGCGCTGATGCGCGACCGGCCGTCCGATCTCGGGCTGGCGCCGTTCGGCGAACGCGCGATCGTCAAGCCGTCGGCGGGGGTTGCGAACATCACGGCAATGCTTCTCTCACCGTTGGTCGCGCTGCGCGAGGCCGCCGGCAGCCGGGTCTTTTGGATCCTGTTCGCGACCTTCTTCGTTTGCGGGCTCAGCACCAATGGCCTCATCCAGACGCATTGGATAACGCTGTGCGGCGATTACGGCGTGACGCCGGTCAGCGCCGCGGGAATCCTGGCGGTCATCGGCGTGTTCGACTTCGTGGGAACCCTGTTTTCGGGTTGGCTCTCGGATCGCTACGACAATCGCTGGCTGTTGTTCTTCTATTACGGCCTGCGCGGACTGTCCCTGATCTATCTCCCGTACACCGAGTTCTCGGTCGTCAGCCTCTCGCTGTTCGCGGTGTTCTACGGGCTGGATTGGGTCGCGACGGTGCCGCCGACGGTGCGGCTGTCGGCGGACGCCTTCGGTCCGGAGCGGGCCAATATCACCTTCGGCT
Source organism: Roseiarcus sp. (assembly GCA_050012775.1). Lineage (GTDB taxonomy): Bacteria > Pseudomonadota > Alphaproteobacteria > Rhizobiales > Beijerinckiaceae > Roseiarcus. The sequence continues at coordinate 33,158 of JBEKGN010000029.1, read as the reverse complement.
GGATTTTCGCCGCGCATCAGATCGGCGCCGCTTGCGCCGCCTTCGGCGCGGGCGCCTCGCGCACCGGGCTTTCCAGCTATCTGCCCGCGCTCTATGTCGCGGGCGCGGCCTGCCTGGTCGCGGCCGCGCTGGTCCTGACGCTCGCGCAGCCGCGCAAGCGTCGGCCGGCGTTGGCTTAGCGCCCGTGTAAACGGAAAAGCTCACCCCGCAGCCGCAGGAGGCTACGGCGTCGCGCACATAGTCGACCTTGATCCGCGCTAACCGAAAAGCGCCTTTCGCCTTTCGAGACTTTCCGTCGGCCAGAGCTTTTTCGAATCGTAATAGGCGGGGAAAGCGGGAATGCCCGGCGGCAGTGCGATCCAAGGCAGCTTCGAGCGGACGTAGATGTGCACTTCCGGCGGCGCCGCGGACGGTTCGTCGAGCGTGCCGACGCGCACGAAGGAAAGCGCGGGGCGGCCGCCGTAGTGGCTCCACACCGCGGTTTCGCATATTGGGCAGCGATGAATGTCGTGCGGGCGGCCGCTATCGGTGGGGACCGGGACGCTTCGGGTTTCGCCCGCCAGCTTTTCCACGCGCGCCGTTTCGATCAGCGCGTTGAGGACGAAGGCGCTGCCGGTCTGGCGCTGGCAGTCCTTGCAGTGACAGCAATGCACGAACATCGGCTGCGAGGCGAGCCGGTATCGCAGAGCGCCGCAGGCGCAGCCGCCCGCTAAGGAATTGCTCATGAGCAGCGCGCCTCCCCCACGGGAACAATGCCCCTGAGACTCTCCCCGCGCAAGCGCTCTCTACACGGAAAAGCTCACCCCGCAGCCGCAGGACGCTACGGCGTTGGGATTCTTGACCTTGAAGGCCTGGCCCATCAAGTCGTCGACGAAGTCGAGCTCCGAACCCCTCATCATTTCCAACGAGGTGGGATCGACCACGACGCTCGCGCCCTCGCGGCTGACGACGAGATCGTCGTCGGCGCGGTTCCTTTCGATGTCGAAGGCGTATTGGAAGCCGGAGCATCCGCCGCCCTTGACGGAAATGCGCAGGGCGGCGCCGGCCTCGCCGGCCAGAACCGTCCGCAGGCGGCGCGCCGCGCTGGCGCTGATCGAAAGGGGCGCCAGGGCGCCGGCGGCTTCAACGGTGTCGCTCATCGGTCCATCCCGGCTCGAAGACAATCGGCGATACGATTTATGATAACATAAGCTCGGTGACGGGAAGCGCAATGCGGGGGCGTGGGATGAAGGGCGAGGCATTCGCGGGGCGCGCGCCCTACGCCGCCGATCCCGCTCGCTCGCGCGGGCGCCTTCACGCCGAGCCGCCCTCGCCGACCCGCGGCGATTTCCAGCGCGACCGCGACCGCATCATCCATTCCACCGCGTTTCGCCGCCTTGCGCACAAGACGCAGGTCTTCGTCTACCATGAGGGCGATCACTTTCGCACGCGTCTGACCCATACGATCGAGGTCGCGCAGCTCGCGCGCGCGCTCGCCAAGTCGCTCGGGCTCGATGAGGAACTCGCCGAGGCGGTGGCGCTCGGCCACGATCTCGGCCACACGCCGTTCGGCCATACCGGCGAAGACGCCCTCGACGCCTGCATGGCGGCCCACGGCGGCTTCGACCACAACAGCCATGGTCTGCGCCTCGTCACCGAGCTGGAGCGCCGCTACGCCGATTTCGACGGCCTCAATCTGACGCAGGAGACGATCGAGGGTCTCGTCAAGCACAACGGCCCCCTCGTCGACGCCGAGGGCCGCCCGATCGAGCGCTATCGCGAGCGCGGCGTGCCCGAGGCGATCCTCGCCTACGACCGCCGCCAGAGCCTGGCTCTGGGGGAATTCGCCAGCCTCGAGGCGCAGGCGGCGGCGCTCGCCGACGACATCGCCTATGACGCGCACGACATCGACGACGGGCTGCGCGCCGGCCTTTTCGATCTCCAGGCGATCCGAGCGGTCCCGTTCGTCGCCGCGCTCCTGGAGGAAATCGCCAGGCTGCATCCCGGGCTGGAGCGCGGGCGCGTCATTCATGAACTCGTTCGCAGGGTCATTACGCGTTTCGTCGAAGACGCGATCAAAGAAAGCCGCGCGCGCATCGCCGCGTCCGGCGCCGCCAGCCTCCAAGACGTTCGCCGCGCGGGCAGGGCGCTGATCGGCCTTTCCCAAGGAATGCAGGCCGCCGATCGCGACATCAAGACGTTCCTGTTCGCCAATATGTATCGCCATCCCCAGGTCAAGCGGGTGCGCGAAAAGGCCGATGCGATCGTGCGCCGGCTGTTCCAAGCCTATTGCGGGAATCCCGCGGCGATGCCGGCGGACTGGGCGGCCAAGGCGGGCGAGAGCGAGGGCGCGCGCGCCCGGGCGGTCGCTGATTATATCGCGGGAATGACCGATCGCTTCGCGCTCGGCGAATATCGGCGCCTTTTTGACCCCGCCGCGAACTTGCGATAAAGCCGCCGCTACTAAGGCATTCTGGCGGAATTCATGAACATTTTCGAGGATTTCCAGGCGCGCGTCGGCGCGCTGCTGGAGGCGATGGTCGCGGCCGGACGTCTGCCCGCGGGGCTCGACCTGCAGCGCTTCGTCGTCGAGCCGCCGCGCGAGGCGGCGCATGGCGATCTCTCGACCAACGCCGCAATGGTTTACGCCCGCGAAGCCAAGGCGGCCGGCTCCAGCGCGCGCGCCGTGGCGGTCGAACTGGCCGCCGGACTCGCCGAACAGCCCGACGTCGAGAAGGCGGAGGTCGCCGGTCCCGGATTCATTAATATTCATTTGAGGCCAGCGGTTTATGTCGGGGTATTGAGGTCAATTCTCAATGAGGGCGCCGCCTATGGCCGCAAAACGAGCGCCACCGAGGACAAGGTCAACGTCGAATATGTCAGCGCCAATCCGACTGGGCCGATGCATGTCGGCCACGCCCGCGGCGCGGTGTTCGGCGACGCGCTGGCGAATCTTCTGAGCTTCGCCGGCCGAAGCGTGACGCGCGAATATTACGTCAACGACGCCGGCGCGCAGGTCGACGTGCTCGCGCGCTCGGCGCACTTGCGCTATCGCGAGGCGCTGGGCGAACGAATCGCGGCGATCCCCGAGGGGCTCTACCCCGGGGACTATTTGAAGCCGGTCGGCGAGGCGCTGGCGCGCGAGTTCGGCGATTCGCTGCGCGACAAGCCGGAACCGGAATGGCTGGCGCCGGTCCGCGCGCGCGCCATCGCCGCGATGATGGCGATGATCCGGGACGATTTGCTCGCCCTCAACATCGATCACGAGGTTTTCGCCTCCGAGCGGGCGCTGACCGGCGCCGACGGCGGCGTCGATCGCGTGCGCGAGGCGATCGAGGATTTGCGCCGGCGCGGCATCGTCTACGAAGGCCGCCTGCCGCCGCCCAAGGGCCAGCCGTCCGAGGATTGGGAGGATCGCGAGCAGACTTTGTTCCGCACCACCGATTTCGGCGACGACGTCGATCGGCCTCTGATCAAGTCGGACGGCGGCTACACCTATTTCGCCAGCGACATCGCCTATCACAAGACCAAGATCGATCGCGGCTTCCTGAGCCTCGTCGACATCTGGGGCGCCGATCACGGCGGCTACGTCAAGCGGATGCAGGCGGCGGTCGCGGCGCTCTCCGGCGGCAGGGCGAGGCTCGACGTCCGGCTGTGCCAGCTCGTGCGGTTGATGCGCGCGGGAGAGCCGGTCAAAATGTCGAAACGTTCCGGGGACTTCGTGACGTTACGCGAAGTCGTGGATGAAGTCGGCGCCGACGCCGTGCGCTTCATCATGCTGATGCGCAAGAACGACGCGCCGCTCGATTTCGACCTCGCCAAGGTGATCGAGCAGAGCCAGGACAACCCTGTCTTTTACGTACAATACGCCCATGCGCGCGCGCGCAGCGTGCTGCGCCAGGCCCGCGCGGCTTTTCCCGATTTCGATCTCGCGCCGACGACCCTGGCGGGCGCGAACTTTTCGCTTCTGAGCGACGAAGGCGAGCGCGGCCTCTTGCGCGCGCTGGCCAATTATCCCCGTTCGATCGCGCAGGCGGCCGAGGCGCACGAGCCCCATCGCGTCGCCTTCTACGCTCACGATCTGGCGACGCTTTTCCACGCCCATTGGAACCGCGGCAAAGATTCGCCACATTTACGATACGTTAACGAAGGTAACGCAATTTTAACTTATTCCCGCATAGGCTTGGTTACCGCGTTGGCCTTGGTATTGGCCTCGGCGTTATCTATTTTAGGCGTGAGAGCGCCTGAGGAAATGCGCTAGCGGCGCCGATTTCGGGCCAGCCGCGGCGCCGGGCGCGGGAAGGGAAGTCGCATGGACGTCTCGCCGATATTCGGCGGGGACGGCGCGGCAACCGCCAGCGAGGTAGATTATGAGCGGCTCCACTGCCAAGATTGTCCCGGAAATCAATCTCGACGAGTTCGAAAGGCGCCTGCGCTCCGCGGGCGCGGCGCAAAGCGGCGCCGAGGATCCGCTCGCTGAGCTGACGCGGCTGGTCAACATGATCAGCCGAGAGAACAATAAGGGCGATGCGGTCGCCGAACTCCCTCAGGCGCACATGCCCAAAGCGGAGGGTTTTCCTCCGGCCGCCAACGACGAACCCGTCGCTCGTGTCGAATCGGGCGCGAGCCAAGCCCCGCACGGCGAAGCGGAGCGGGAACAGCTGGAAACGCCGCCGGATCTCGAGGCCGCGACGGCGCCGTCCGGCGCCGCCGAAAGCGACGATCTCTCCGGGGAGGACCACGCCGCGCTGCTGGCGGCGGGCGGCGAGGCTGAAGCGCGCAAGGGGCGTCCGCGCTCCTGGTATTTCAAGACGGTCGGTTTGGCGGCGATCGGCGTCGCGCTGCTCGGCGGCGCGGCGGCTCTGAAGATCGGCGTCGTGCCCGGCCTTCCCAAGCGGCCGCCGTTCATCGCCGCGGCCGAGGGGCCGACCAAGATCCAGCCGCCGAGCGATGCGACCGTGCAGTCGGGCGGCGATTCCGCGGCCTTGCTAATGAAGGATTCGGCGACGGCGGCGCCGGTCAAGGTTGTCTCCACCGAAGAGCAACCGGTCGATCTGCGCGCGCAGACGCCGACTCCCACTCCGGTCGCGGCCGCTTCGCCGCCGGCCGCTCCGAACACGCCCTCGCCGGTGGCGCCGGCCGCCAATACGCCGGTCGTTCCGCCCGCCGAGGCGTCCGCGACCGTCGCTCCGCTTTTCCCCGAGGCCAAGCCGGTCAAGACGGTTTCCGTGCGCCCGGACGGAACGCTGATTTCGGTCGACTCGCCATTGCCGCCTTCGCCCCCCGCGCCGGCGGCGAAGTCGGCGACGCGCGTGGCCGACAATTCGGCGGCGGGAACGGCCGCGGCCGCCGCGGCCGAACCCGCTACGCCGAAGCTCGATCTGCCGACCAAGCTGTCGCCGCCGAAGTCCTCGGCGCGCGTCGTGGCCAAGACCGACACGACGGCGCCCGCCGCCGCGACGGACACGACGCCGAACGCCCCGTTGCAGCTGGGATCGCCCGCGCTTGCGAGCAAGCCGACGAAGACGCCGCCCGCCAAGGTCGCGACAGCCGTCGCCGACGCCGCGCCCACGGACGCGGCCGCCGCGACGGAGCCGGCCGGGGCCGGCGGCGGTTGGGCGGTCCAGTTCGCCGCGCCGCGCTCCGAGGCGGATGCGCAGAGCGCGATTTCGCGTCTGAAGAGCAAATATGCCGACGCGCTCGGCGGCGCGGAACTCGCCGTGCGCAAGGCGGACGTCAACGGGCAGACGATCTATCGCGTGCGCGTCGGCGGTCTTTCCAAGGCGGACGCCGCCGCGCTTTGCGCCAAGATGAAGGCGAGCGGCGGCGAATGCTTCATCGCCAAGAATTGATCGTTCGCCGTTCGCGCGGGACCCCGACGTGACGCTCGCGTTCGTCTGCGGCTGCGCGGGAGCTACGCTCGGAGCGGAGGAGCGCGCCTTCATTGGCGACGCGCGCCCCTGGGGCCTGATCCTCTTCAAGCGCAACGTCGTCGATCGTGACCAGTTGCGCGCGCTGACCCAATCCTTTCGCGATATTGTCGCGCGCGCCGACGCGCCGGTGCTGATCGATCAGGAAGGCGGGCGCGTGCAGCGCATGGGCCCGCCGCATTGGCCGGCCTATCCCGCGGCCGCCCGGTTCGAGGCCGCGATCGAGCCGGCGCGCGCCGCGTGGCTGACGGCGCGCCTCATCGCGCATGACTTGCGCGAGGTCGGCATAAACGTCGATTGCGCGCCGGTGCTCGACGTCGCCGACGCCGGCATGCACGCCGTGATCGGCTCGCGCGCTTTTTCGAGCGCGCCGGAGCGCGTCGCGGCGATGGGCCGCGCCGTCTGCGACGGCCTCCTCGCGGGCGCCGTCCTGCCCGTCGTCAAGCACATGCCCGGGCACGGACGGGCCGGAGCGGACAGCCACCTCGAATTGCCCGTCGTCGCCGCGAGCCGGGCCGAACTCGCCGCGCGCGACTTCGCGCCCTTCGCCGCGTTGCGCGACGCGCCGATGGCGATGAGCGCGCATGTCGTCTACAGCGCGTTCGATCCCGTTTCTCCCGCCACCATTTCGCCGATCGTCGTCAGGGAGATCATGCGCGAGGCGATCGGCTTCGACGGCCTGATCCTGAGCGACGATCTCTCGATGAAGGCTCTGGGCGGCCCGTTCGCGCAACGCGCGCGCGCGGTTTTCGCCGCCGGCCTCGACATCGCGCTGCATTGCAACGGCGACCTTAGCGAAGCGCGCGCGGTCGCGGAAGGGACGCCGGAACTCGCCGGCGCTTCGCTTCGCCGCGCGCAAGGCGCCCTGGCGCGCATCGCCGGCGGCCCGGCGCCGCTCGACGTCGAGGCGTCGCGCGCCGAACTCGAGGCGATGATGCGGGCGGATTCGGCGGCCTGAGGCGGCGGCGGCGGATCAATCCTCGAGCGGCGTCAGGGTGACCAGTTTGACGTCGGGGTGCGAGGAGAGGATGAGCGTGCTCTGATAAAAGCGGCGCGCCGGGTTGCTGAACCGCCGCTCGCCGCCCTCACGGTCGAGAACCGCCTGCTCCCGCCAAAGGCGCCGGAAATCGGGCGATTGCGCCGTCAGGACGTCGACGAGCGCCTGCATCGACGGATCGCGCAGACGCCGGCTGAAATCGGCGCGGAACTCGGCCGCCACGCGGCGCGCCCGCTCGTCCCAATCGGCGATGAGGCGGCGCGCGGCGGACGACAGGAAGATGAAGCGCAGCAGGTTGCGGTCGTGCTCGCCGTCGAGCCAGCCGACGAACAGATCGGCGGCTGCCGGGTTCCACGCCCGGGCCGTCCAGGCCCGGTCGAGCAGATAGGCCGGGATCGTCATGCGGCCGGGCAGCGCCATCACCGGATCGGGCAGATCGTCGCCGTTCGCCAAGGGGGCCGCGGGGTCGCGTTTGCCGGCCAATTCGAAGAGATAGGCGCGCTCGGCGGGCGTCAGGTGCAGAGCCTCGGCGAGCCGCGCCAAGGCGTGCGGCGAAGCCGAGACGTCGCGTCCCTGTTCCAGCCAGGTGATCCAGGTCAGGCTGACGCCACAAGCTTCCGCGACTTCTTCGCGCCGCAGGCCGGGCGTGCGTCGACGGCCCGACGCCGAGGCCGGAGGAGGACGGCGCTCGCGGTGCGCGCGCAAGAACGCGCCGAGCGCCCGGCGCGCGTCAATCGTCGTCATGATGAGCGATATCCTAGGATAAAGGACACTCTTGTACCAGTGTGACGGGCGATCCATTTTGTCGCCGTCAGGCCAGGAGGCGCCGCACATGCAAGAACGTTCCCACGACGCGCTCGTCACCGAACAATTCGGTCCGCAGGCGCAGTCCTATCTCACCAGCGCGGTCCATGCGCAGGGCGAGGACCTCGCGCAATTCGCCGCCATCGTCGGCTCGCGCCCCGAGGCCTTCGCGCTGGATCTGGGTTGCGGCGGCGGCCATGTCTCGTTCTTGCTGGCGCCCCTCGTGCGCAAAGTGGTGGCCTACGATCTGTCTGAGGCGATGGTCGCGATGGTCCGCGCCGAGGCGGCGCGTCGAGCATTGAGCAACCTCGACGCCCGCCAGGGCTCGGCCGAACGTCTGCCGTGCCCCGACGCGACGTTCGACATTGTCGCGAGCCGCTACAGCACCCACCACTGGCGTGACGCCGCCGCCGGTCTGCATGAGGCCCGGCGCGTGCTGAAGCCGGGTGGGCTCGCGGTGTTCATGGACGTCGTGACGCCCGGTTCGCCCCTGTTGGATACCTGGCTGCAATCGCTCGAGCTGCTGCGCGACCCCTCCCATGTGCGCAATTATTCGATCGAGCAATGGCGCGCGATGCTGGAATCGGCGGGGTTCCGGCCCGGACCGGTTTCACGCTTTCGCCTGCGCCTGGAGTTCTCCTCCTGGGTCAAGCGGATGAACACGCCGGAGATCCACGTTCAGGCGATCCGGTCGCTGCAAGGGCGCGCCGGTACCGAGGTGACGCGGCATTTCGAGATCGACGCCGACGGGACCTTCACGATCGACACGATGCTGATGAGCGCCGAGGGCTGAGGCGGCGCGCTCGCCCCGCCGTTCCCAGAGCGGTTCGCTACGCCGCGTCGGCGCTGACGCGATTGCGCCCTTCCGCCTTGGCGCGATAGAGCGCGCGGTCGGCGCGCCGGTAGAGCGAGCTCGCGTCGCCCTCGGCGCCGCGTTCGGCCAGGCCGATCGATACGGTGACCGGGATCATGCGACCGGTGGGGTCGATGACGAATTGCTCCTGCTGGATCGCCAGCCGAGCGCGCTCGGCGATGCGCGTGGCGGCCTGGACGTTGACGCCGGGCATGACGATGACGAACTCCTCGCCGCCCAGGCGGCACAGAAGGTCGCCGCCGCGGATGATGCCGCGCAGCCGATCGGCGAAGCCCTTGAGCACCTCGTCGCCGCAATCGTGGCCATAGGTGTCGTTGACCTGCTTGAAGTGATCGATGTCGAGGATCATCAGCGTCAGCGGCGCGCGGCGCACGCGCGCGTTGTCGAGCATCGTGGCGAGATGATTTTCCATGAACCGGCGATTGTTGAGGCCGGTCAACGGATCGAACAGCGCCATTTCGATCGACTGCTGCACCTTCTCGCGCAAGCTGTCGGCGTAGCGCTTCTGGCGCAATTGCGTGCGCACCCGCGCAAGCAGTTCGTTGCGGTCGACCGGACGCGTCAGGCAGTCGTTGACGCCGAGGTCGAGACCGCGCAACACGCGCTGACGATCCTCGATGTCGGCGATGACGAGGATGGGAAGGTTGCGCGTGCGCTCGAGCGAGCGGATTTGGCTGCACAGCCTGAGTCCGTCGTAGGCGCGGAGGCCCAGGCTGACGATGATGAGGTCGATATTGTCCTCGGCCGCCTTGAACAGGGCCTCGTGCGCGTCCGGCTCGACGTGAACGTTGTGATGCGGGCTCAGCGCCTGGGCCAGGCGCTCGGAGGAGCTGGCGCGATCGTCGACGATCAGGACGCGGCCGCGCCGGCCGTCGTCGGCGTTCGGCGTCGCGAAGGGCGCGATCATGCCCAGCGCGACGGTCGTATTGGCGCGATTGCGCAATTCGTCGATCACGACCTTGAGCCGGGCCAGCGAGCGGACCCGCGCGATCAGCGAGACCTCGTCGATCGGCTTGGTCAGGAAATCGTCGGCGCCGGCTTCGAGGCCGCGCACGCGGTCCGCCGGCTGGTCGAGCGCGGTGACGAGGACGATCGGCAGGTGCGCGGTCGCGAGCTGGCTCTTCAGCAGGCGGCAAACCTCGAAGCCGTCCATGCCCGGCATCATGACGTCGAGCAGGACGATGTCGCAAAGCCCTTGCTCGCAGGTCGCGATCGCGTCCGCTCCGTTGGTCGCGGTCAGAACGTCGAAATATTCCGCCGTGAGGCGCGCCTCGAGCAGCTTGATATTGGGAAGGATGTCGTCGACGACGAGTACGCGTGCGGTCATCGCTTCACTTGGCTCCGAGGAAATGGTCGATCGTCTCGAAGAACTTCGCGACGGATATCGGTTTGGACAGATAGGCCTCGCATCCGCCCTGCCGAATTTTTTCCTCGTCTCCCTTCATCGCGAAAGCCGTAACGGCGATCACCGGTATCGAGCGCAGCTCTTCATCGTCCTTCAACCACTGCGTCACTTCGAGGCCGGACACTTCCGGCAACTGGATATCCATGAGAATGAGGTCGGGATGGTGACGGCGCGCGAGTTCGACCGCCTCGACGCCGCTGCGGGTCTGCAAGATTCGACAGCCCCGTGTCTCGACGAGGTCGTTGAAGAGCTTCATATTGAGCTCGTTGTCCTCTACGATGAGCACGGTTTTCGACATGGGATGTTCCGCGAGGCGCCATCCGGAGGGCGCAGTTCTTGTTGTCGGGCCCGGCGGAACATATTAGGCGCGAGACCTTGACGAAAGGAAAACCGGATCGTGCGGCGCGAGGTTAACGCCAAGCTTTCCACAGGCAAGATTCTCGGCGAATCCGTGGCGATTTCCGCGCTCGGCTTTCTCGCCGCCGAGGAATCGCGGCTCGAGCGCTTTCTCGCCCTTTCCGGACTTGGGCCGCACAATCTGCGTCAGGCCGCCGCCGACTCGGGATTTCTGGCCGCCGTTCTCGACTATATCGCCGCCGACGAGCGCTTGCTCGTCGCCTTCGCCGCTAAGGAAGGACTGGACCCGGCCGCGATCGCGCGCGCCAGAGAGAGCCTCGGCGGAGCGCCGCCGTCGTTCGATCCTTGAGCGCCGGCGGGGCGGAAGCGGGCCGTGCGCGCTTTTGCCGCGATTGTCTCGCCGAATTCGCCGTCGCGTCGGCGAGCGGCGCGCGCTGCCCGCAATGCGCCTCTCCGCGAATCGTGTGCGCGCCTCGCGCGAGCGACCTGACGATCGCCCATGTCGATTGCGACGCCTTTTACGCCTCGATCGAGAAGCGCGACGATCCCTCGCTCGCCGACAAGCCGCTCATCGTCGGCGGCGGCGGGCGTCGCGGCGTCGTCTCGACCTGCTGCTATATCGCCCGCACGTTCGGCGTCCGCTCGGCGATGCCGATCGGGCGGGCGCTCTCGCTCTGTCCGCACGCCGTCGTCCTCGGGCCGGACATGGCCAAATACGCGCGCGTCGGCCGGGAGATCCGCGAGCGGATGCGACGCCTGACGCCGCTGGTCGAGCCGCTGTCGATCGACGAGGCCTTTCTCGATTTGACGGGCTGCGAGGGCGCGAATGGCGCCGGCGCGGCTCTGACTCTCGCGCGTTTCGCCCGCGAGATCGAGCGAGACGTCGGCGTCACCGTCTCCGTCGGCCTCAGCTATTGCAAGTTCCTCGCCAAACTCGCCTCGGATCTCGACAAGCCCCGCGGCTTTTCGGTCGTCGCGCGCGAGGACGCGATCGCTCTCCTCGCGCCCATGGGCGTCGGCCGTCTCTGGGGGGTCGGCAAGGTCGCCGAGGAAAGGCTCGCGCGTCTCGGGCTGAAAACGATCGGCGATCTGCAAGCGCTCGACGAGCCGGCGGCGGCGCGCCTGGGCGAGGACGGACGGCGGCTGTGGCGGCTGGCGCGCGGGATCGACGATCGCCGCGTGACGCCGGATCGCGAGGCCAAAAGCGTGTCCAGCGAAACGACGTTCGAGGACGACGTTTCCGATCGGGCCGAGTTGACCCGCGTGTTGCTCGCGCATTGCGAGCGCGTCGCCGCGCGATTGCGAAAAAGTGGGCTCGCCGCGGGCGGCGTCACGCTGAAATTGCGCACGCCCGATTTCAAGCTGCGAACGCGCACGCGCTCGGGGCTCGCGCCGACGCGGATGGCGCCGCGGCTCTTCGCGGTGGCGCGCGCGCTGCTCGACGCGCAAAAGGAGGGGACGGCCTATCGGTTGATCGGCGTCGGCGCCAGCGATCTCAAACCGGCGAGCGAGGCGGACGAAGCCGATCTCATCGAGGGGGATCGCGGCCGCGAGAAGGCGCGCGAAGCGGCGATCGACGCGTTGCGCGACAAGTTCGGCGCGGCGGCGATTCAGCGGGGCCTCGCCTTCAAGGCCGGCGCCGCGCCGCGCAAGAGTTGACTATTTCGCGCAAGTCGGCGTCGGCAGCAACTCCAGCTTGCTGAGCTTGGCGGTCAGAGCGAACGAGCCGTAGTCGAGCTTCAAAGTGCCGGAAACGCCGTTCTCGTAAAGGTCGAAACTCAGGATATATTCTGGCGGCGCGTCCTTGGCCGCTTCGTCGAAATACGAGACCGTGACCGGCCAGCGGCGGATCTTGCCGAGTGCGTCGGCGAAGCCGGTCTCAGGCGTGGGCGCGCTCGCCTGCTTGCCGATGACGGTCAAGGTCTCGAAAACCTTCTTGCCGGTGTCGGAGCCGTCGTAGACGCGCGCCTGCATCGCGCCGCCGCCCTGTTTGGCCTGGGCGATGATGCGTTCGATGTGTTCGGTGGGGAAGAGAATGTCCTTGCCGAGATTCATCGTTTCCGTGGACGGCTTGCTCAGCGCGACGGTGGTGTCGCCGCTCTCCGCGCGCTTGGCCGAGCCGACGATCGCGGGAGTGGAATCCCCCGCGGTTTGCGAGTCGATCTGGAATTTCAGGTTCTTGGCGTCGCCGTCCTCGAAAGTGAGGGCGCGAATGTCGGAGGAGATCGGCTCGCCTTCGCTGCGTTCCAATTCGGTCAGTTGGCGGAAATTCGACGCGTAGCCCTCGCAGGCCGACCCGGTGAATTCATAGGCGATGAGCCCGGAGGCGGCTACCGGCGTCTGCGAATTGGGCGCTCGCGCGGCGTAGGAATCGATGAGCGAGATTTCGTAGGCCGCGCGGTGCGAAGCCAAGGGCAGGACGGCCTCAGCGCGCGCGCCGCCGACCGTCGCCGCCAAGGCGAGCGTCACGAGGAAAACCCTAGGCTTCATCAATCGCTCTCCCGCGCCTCGCGCCGACCGGGCGCGCCGGCGCCCGCTTTCTTCTCGCCGCGATTTCCGGCGCTTTCGTGGCCGCGCTCGGGAAGCGCTCAGCGCTCGTCCGATTCTCCGACAGGGCCCCACGCCTGTTCGAGCGGCGTCGGCCCGTCGAGCGGCTCCTCGTCGGCGCGCAGCCCCGCGTCGTCGTCGGGCTGGGGAACGCCGAAACCCGGCGGCAGCTTGCCGTCGAACAGGCCCGCGCCCTGCAATTCGTCGAGGCCGGGCAGGTCGCCGATCGCGTCGAGGCCGAAATGGACCAGAAATTCCTGCGTGGTGCCATAGGTGATCGGGCGGCCCGGCGCCTTGCGGCGCCCGCGCATGCGCACCCATCCGGCCTCCATCAGCACGTCGAGCGCGCCCTTGGAGACGGCGACGCCGCGGATTTCCTCGATGTCGGCGCGCGTCACCGGCTGGTGATAGGCGACGATGGCGAGCGTCTCGATCGCCGCGCGCGACAGCTTGCGCTTTTCCTGATCCTCGCGCGCCAACAGCCACGCGAGGTCCGTCGCCGTGCGGAACGCCCAGCGGCCCGCGACGCGCACGAGATTGACGCCGCGGCCGGAATAGTGGCGCTGCAGCTCCGCCATCACTGCGCCGACATCGGCGTCCTCGGAGAGGCGCGCCGCGATCGAAGCCTCGTCGAGCGGCTCGGCGGCGGCGAAAACGAGCGCCTCGGCGGCGCGCAAGTCCTCGGGCGCGAAGCGCGGGGGGACGGCGGTTTCAAACAATTGCGCGACGGTTCCCATCTCTTCTCGCCCTAATTGAAGTCGTCGCGTCGGGCGAGCGCGTCCGCGCGGACGGCGCGCACCCATAGCGGCGCGAACGCTCGGTCTTGCCGCAACTCGATCTGGCCTTCGCGAACCATTTCGAGCGAAGCCGAAAAGGACGAGGCGCGCGCGGTGCGGCGCATTTTCGGCTCGACGCCATAGTCGATCAACCAGGAATCGAGTTCCGTCCAGTCGCTCGCTCGCCCCACCAGACGCGTCAGGGCCTCGCGCGCCTCGGCGAGCGACCAGACGACGCGCGCCTTGAGGCGCACATGGGCGCGGGCGTGCTTCTGGCTCTGCCGCGCGTAAGCGGACAATAGATCGTAGAGGGTCGCCTCATAGACGACCGTCGTGGACCTCGCGATCGCCTCCGGCGCGCCGCGGGCGAAAAAGTCGCGTCCGAGCCGCGGCCGGTTGATCAGCGCCTCGGCGGCCTTACGAATCTGTTCGAGACGCCGCAGGCGTTGCGCCAAGGCGTCGGCGAGATCGGCCGCGTCGGCGCTCTCGGCCTTCGCCGGCGCCGGCAACAACAGGCGCGACTTGAGATAGGCGAGCCAGGCCGCCATGACGAGATAATCGGCCGCCAGCTCCAGGCGCAATTTACGCGCCGCCTCGACGAAGGCGAGATATTGCTCGGCGAGCGCGAGCACGGAAATGCGCGCCAGATCGACCTTCTGGCGCCGCGCGAGTTCGAGCAGCAGGTCGAGCGGCCCCTCGAAACCGTCGAGATCGACGGTGAAAGCAGGCTCGCTGTCCGATCGCTCGACGCGAAAATCATCCCTCAAGATCGCGACGCCGGCCACGAATCACCTCACCTCCGCCAATCCGAACCTTGGCGCGCGATGACGGCGACCGCAAGGCGGCCAAGCGGAACTTCCACAGGGGCGGGAGGCGCCGCCCTTCGCCGCGCATTCCGTTTAACCATCAAAATTTAGGTAAATTTTCGGTTTCCCGCCCTCGAACGCCCATCGCCATTGCAATCGGCGATTGCGTCGGCGTACCGTCATCTTCGCGGGCCATAGTTTGGCCAGCGACATACCCCGCGGGGTGCTCGGGTCCGCCGCATCTCCCGGGTCCGTGGGGTCGGCCGGCTCGGAAGCAGCTAGGAGTGGCCTCCTCAATGCTGTTTCCGGCCGGCCTCCAAATTCGCCGCTCAGCTCAATAACGGCGCAGCAGGCTCACCAGCTTGCCCTGGATGCGCACGCGGTCAGGCCCGAATATGCGCGTTTCGTAGGCCGGATTGGCCGCCTCCAGCGCGATCGAGGCGCCGCGGCGGCGAAGGCGCTTGAGCGTCGCCTCCTCTTCGTCGATCAGCGCGACGACGATGTCGCCGGTCTCCGCGGTGTCCTGCTTGCGGATGATGACGGTGTCGTCTTCGAGAATGCCCGCCTCGATCATCGAATCGCCGCGAACTTCGAGCGCGAAATGCTCGCCGCTGGCGAGGAAGTCGGGCGGCATGGCGATCGTCTGGGTGCGCGTCTGGATCGCGGCGATCGGCGTGCCTGCGGCGATGCGGCCCATCACCGGGATCATCACCGAGCGCGCTTCGGCTTCCGGTCCGGAATGCGGGCGCACGCGGCCGAGATTGCCGGCAATGACGCTCGGCGAGAATTTTTGCGCGCGCGGCGCGCCGACCGTCGCCGATTCGGGCAGGCGCAGCACCTCGATCGCCCGCGCGCGATTGGCGAGGCGCCGAATGAAGCCGCGCTCCTCGAGCGCCATGATGAGACGATGGATGCCCGATTTCGAGCGCAGATCGAGCGCATCCTTCATCTCGTCGAAGGAGGGCGGAACGCCCTCGGCCTGGAGGCGCTCATGAATGAAGCGCAGCAGTTCGCTTTGCTTTTTGGTCAGCATGGCAGGCTCCCCGGCGGCTCGCGCCGCGAATCGAAATGAACGCGCTCGGACGCAAGCCGAGAATCACGATCAGGCGTAAACAAATCACGAACAATGCCTATCTGTTCGCGTTGCGTTCCGCAAGAGGGAGATGGGCGCTTAGCAAGCAATGGCGCTGCCGGACATAGCCGCGCCGTCGCGATCGATTATTGCGAAAACAGCTGGCGCGCCCCGGTTCGCTCGCCCATTCGCGGTCGCAGTCCATGCCATCGCCGTGCTCGCCCTCGACGTCAAGCCCCTTCGCATGGGCCGCCTTGGCTTGACGGCGGCGGGGCGGCTTGGCCGGCCGTCAGGCGGATTTATTAATAAGTTCCACGAAAGCCCGCGCCAACGCATGGGCGTCGCCCGGCCAGCGCGCCGAGACATAGTTCCGATCGACGACGACGAACGCGGGGCGCGCGTCGTCGACGCGGTCGCGGGCGCGGCCGGATATCTTCAAGCGATAATCCGGATCGTCGGCCGCGGCGTCGACAAAATCGCCCGGCGCGGCGAGGGCGCGCTTCACCTCCGCTTCGACGCTGCGGAAGCCCGCGGGTTCGCCCGGCGCTTCCGTGTAGGTGCGGTAGTAGGCCGGATCCCACCAGCGCGCGAACCGGCCTATCCCCGCAGCCAGGCGTTCGAGGCGCCATGTCAGCGCCGTGGTGCGCTTGCCGTAAAGAACCGAGCGTCCCGTCGCCGGATCGATGCTGCGCGCGAGCAATAGGACGCCGTGGCAGATCGCAGCGACCGGCTTGTCGGCGCGGAAGAACGCGACCGCGAGCGCTTGCAGTTCCGGGCTTTCCAGATAGGCGCGCATGCCGCGCGCGCGATGGCCTCCGGGCAGCAGCAGACCGTCGAATTTATCTTCCGCCGCGTCGGTCCATCGAATCGGCGAGCGATATGCCGCCGAGCGCGTCATCGCGGCATAAGCGGCGCGACCGACGGAATCCGCGCGCAACGCGAGGCCGAGGAGCCGAATGCGATCGGCGCCGGGAATGAACCCCCAGGGATCGAGACCGCGTCCGCTGATCATGATGTCGTCGGCCTCAGCCGGGCGCCCGTCGGGCGTCGCGAAGACGACCTCGATTCCATGGTCCGCCAGCGCTCGCCACGATACCGCGGCTTCGGTGGGATCGAAGTCGCTCGACGGCAAGGGGATGAGCACGCGCGGCAATCGACACACTCCATCGTCTCGCTGCAGTCACAGCTTCCTGGATTCCGGATCGAACCGCAACGGTCAGGAGAAGCGAAGTTGCGGCCCTCGGGCCGCATTCGCTCGGCGACACGACTTGAAACCCTCTCACGGCTTCGCGCGACAATCCGCCGACATTCTCCAACCCTTCAGGTCCGAGGCCATGTCGACCATGAAGGCCTTTTGGCCGTCGAGGGGACCGCTGACGCCGTTCGAGAACTGATTGTGCACGAAGGTCACGCCGTGTCGGCGCGCGAGCTTTTGCGCGCGGGCCTCGAAATCGTCGCCTTCGGCATAGAGTTTGAAGTCCTTATCGCCTTCCGTGAATTCCGTGACATAGAAGTCCTCGCCGGGAGCGTCGGAGTGCGCCACGGAGACGATGGTCAGGTTCCCGCCAGCCTTATGAAGCGTGAACGGCGACGCGGACGATGTCTTGTCGTCGACGAATACGTACTGGGTCTTGTTGTTTCTGCGAAGCGGGATGACCCGCCCTTGGTGCGCGCTTGCGGCCTTCTTGCCATCCGCGTCGTAGGAATCGCAGACATAGCCGTTCGCCGCCGGCGAGACCGCGTCGCCGTCGTCGAGCGAGAAGGGCTCGTCGTCGGTCGAAACGCATCCGGCTAGGGCAAGAGCGGATAGAAGCGCAAGGCGCCGCGGAACTGTCATGGAATCCTCCGTTTCGTGGCGCCGAGCGATGGCCGCCGTCGGCTTTCCCTCGTCGACGATGCGCCTTGGAGGCCAGAAGGGCGCCGGCGCGCCGAGCGGTCAAGGCCCGTCGAGCGACTCGGCCAACGCCTGCGCGACCAACGCTTTCTGATAATCGGAATCCATGCTAATTCGCGACGGCGCCGCGTCGGCTTGGCGCGCGTCCAACCTCATGAGGGCGAGAGCGATGAGCGAGGCGGGAGCGGAAAGGGCGGCGATGTGGGATCGCCGCTACGCCGGGGAGGGCTTCGCCTATGGCGAGATCGCGAACGCCTTTCTCATGGGTCAGCGCGCGCGGCTGAAGGCGGGGATGCGCGCGCTCGTTCCCGGCGACGGGGAGGGGCGCAACGGCGTCTGGCTCGCCGAACAGGGGCTGATCGTCGACACGCTCGATCTTTCCGCGCATGGCGTGGCCAAGGCGCGCCGGCTCGCCGAGGCGCGGGGCGTCGCGCTCAACGCCGTTCAAGCCGACGTTCTCGCCTGGGATTGGCCGCGCGAGACTTACGACGTCGTCGCGCTGATCTTTCTCCATCTCGTCGAGGACGAGCGGCGCGCGCTGCACGCCAAGGTTGTCCGCGCTGTCAAGCCCGGCGGTCTCGTCATCCTCGAAGCGTTCCGGCCCGAACAGATCGCGCGCCAGGCGGCCGGCGCGCGCGGCGGACCGCGCGATGCGAACCTGCTCTATCGGCTCGAGGATTTGCGCGCCGACTTCGCCGCGCTCGAAATGATTGAACTCGCCGAGGCGGACGCCGATCTCGACGAAGGGGCGTTGCACCTCGGCCCGAGCGCGGTGGTCCGGGCGATCGCGCGGCGGGCCTGAGAACGTCCGGATTTGGCATCACGCGTCCTTGAGCTCGATGCGCACGGGCACGTGATCGGAGGCCTTTTCGCGGCCGCGCATGTCCTTGTCGATTTCGACCGCCCCCAGTCGATCGGCCGCCTGGGGCGAAAGCAGGAGGTGGTCGATGCGGATGCCGTTGTTCTTGGGCCAGGCGCCCGCCTGATAGTCCCAGAAGGTATAGAGACCGGCCTCGTCGGTCGTCGCGCGCAGCGCGTCGGTGAAGCCGAGCGCGATCAACTCGCGGAACTTGGCGCGCGTCGGCGGCAAGAACAGCGCGTCCTTCGCCCATAGCTCGGGATGGGCGGCGTCGCGCGGCTCGGGAATGACGTTGAAATCGCCCGCCAGCGCGAGTGGCTCCTCGTATTTCAGCAAATCGCGCGCGTGCCGGATCAGCCGGTCCATGAACGCGAGCTTGTAGGCGTATTTTTCTCCCGGCGCGGGATTGCCGTTGGGCAGATAGACGCTGGCCAGGCGCACGGCGCCGCGCGTCGCCGGAATCACCGCCTCGATATAGCGCGCCTGCTCGTCATAGGGATCGCCCGGCAGGCCGCGCGCGACCTCGATCGGCCGCTTGGCCAGAATCGCGACGCCGTTGAAAGTCTTCTGCCCGTGCGTGGCGACGTTGTAGCCGAGGTCCTCGACCTCGGCGCGCGGAAACGCCTCGTCGAGGCACTTGATTTCCTGCAGGCACAGCGCGTCCGGGCTCTTCTCCTTGAGATAGTCGAGAAGATGGGGAAGGCGCTGGCGCACCGAATTGACGTTCCAAGTGGCGATGATCAGAGGCGGCTCCCTTGGCTCTCAGCTACGCCAGTCTCGCATGGTTCGCCCGCCGACGGGAAGCCGGCCGGTCAGTCCCATCGTCGATGCGCCCACATCCATTGTTCTGGCGCCTCGCGGACGAACTCCTCGAAACGCGCCTGCAGCGCCGTCGTCGCGGCGCTCACGTCGGCGTCGCGATCGGCGGTGTTGGGAACCTCGACTCTTTCGATCCGCAGAGAAAAATGCGCGTCGGGAAGGCGCATAACGCGAGCGGCATAGAGCGGCAGGCCCGTCGTGCGCGCGATCAGCGCCGGAAACGGATTCGACTTGGCGGGCCGGCCGAAGAACGGCGTCTCGATGTCGCGGCCGGCCCCGCGCAGATCGGCGACGAAGGCGGGATAGCCGCCTTGGCGCGCCAGGCGCAGCATCGCGCGCGCGGTCGTCGGCGATTTGTCGAACAGGCCGCCCGGATACATCGGCGCGCGCATCTTGTAGATCCATCGGTCGACGAGCGGATTGGTGAGCTTCTGGTAGACGCCCGCCAGCGGCAGGCCGAAGCGCAGGCCGGCCTGTGAGGCGACTTCCCAGTTGCCCATATGAAGGACGCAGACGACGAACGGGCCGCCGTCGGCGATCGCCTGAAAGCGCTCGAACGGCTCGAGCGCGACCCGCCCCTCGGCCATGATCTGCGGCATGTGGAAAAATTCCGCGAAGGTGCGGCCGAGATTTTCCCACATGCCCAAAGCGATGCGCTCGCGCTCGGCCGCGCTCGCCTCGGGCAGCGCGAGTGCGAGATTGTCGAGCGCGCGCTGGTGGCGTCGCAAACGCGGGGCGACGGCGCGCCAGCCCCGGCCCGACCAGCGCGAGGCGATTTCGAGCGGCAGGGTCCTTATCACCGCCGCGGTCAAACGAAACACGGCGTATTCGGCATATTGGCGCGCACGCGCGATGCGGCTCATCGGTCCGGCGATCCCCTCGGCTCGAAGCCGTCGGCGCCTGATTGCGCAGCCGGGCCGCCGCCGTCAAGAGCGCCGCCGCGGCGTAGGGTCGCGGTTCAATTTGCCGTTCAACAAGCTTGGCCGTTCATGCTAGCCTTATTGATCGCTAAGCGTCCGCGAGACGAGAGGGAGGGGATTATGGGTGAGAGCGTCAAGTATCAGATGAGCGAAGAGCGCATTCCGCGCGCTTGGTACAACATCGCCGCCGACCTGCCGGCGCCGCCGCCGCCCGTGCTGCATCCTGGAACCGGCAAGCCGATCGGGCCCGACGATCTGGCGCCGCTGTTCCCAATGGCGCTCATCGGCCAGGAGGTCAGCACGGAGCGTGAGATCGAAATTCCCGATCCGGTGCGCGAAATCTACCGGCTGTGGCGCCCGACCCCGCTCTATCGCGCGCGGCGGCTGGAGCAGAAGCTCGGCACCGGCGCGCGCATCTTCTACAAATACGAGGGCGTCAGCCCAGCCGGCAGCCACAAGCCCAATACCGCCGTCGCGCAGGCCTTTTACAACAAACAGGAAGGCGTCACCAAGCTTTCGACCGAGACCGGCGCGGGGCAGTGGGGCTCCTCGCTCGCCTTCGCCGGCGCGTTGTTCGGCCTCGAGGTGAAGATATTCATGGTCAAGGTCTCCTACAATCAGAAGCCCTACCGCCGGGCGCTGATGGAGACCTACGGCGCCAAATGCGTGGCGAGCCCGAGCATGGAGACGGAGTCGGGACGCGCCATTCTCGCCGCGACTCCGGACACTCCGGGCAGCCTCGGCATCGCCATTTCCGAGGCGGTGGAAGTGGCCGCCAAGAACCCCGACACCAAATACGCGCTCGGCAGCGTGCTCAATCACGTTCTTCTGCACCAGAGCGTGATCGGCATCGAGGCGATCGAGCAGATGGAGGCGGCGGACGCCTATCCCGACGTCGTCATCGGCTGCGCAGGCGGCGGATCGAATTTCGCCGGCATCGCGTTCCCGTTCCTCGGCAAGAAGCTGCGCGACAAGCGCGAGGTGCGCGTCATCGCGGTCGAGCCCGCCGCCTGTCCGTCGCTGACGCGCGGGCGCTACGCCTTCGATTTCGGCGACACCAGCCACTTGACCCCGCTGGTCAAGATGCACACGCTCGGCTCGACGTTCATTCCCCCGGGCTTCCACGCCGGCGGCCTGCGTTACCACGGCATGTCGCCGCTGGTCAGCCATTGCAAGGAACTCGGCCTCATCGAAGCGCGCGCCTATCATCAGAACCCGTGCTTCGAAGCGGGCGTGACGTTCGCGCGCGCGGAAGGGATCGTTCCCGCGCCCGAGTCGTGCCATGCGGTGCGCGCCGCGATCGACGAGGCGTTGAAGGCGCGCGAGGAGGGCAAGTCGCCGACGATCCTGTTCAACCTCTCCGGCCACGGCCATTTCGACATGCAGGCCTACACCGATTATTTCGCCGGCAAGCTCCTCGATCAGGACTACGATCACGCCGCGTTGGAAGCCTCGCTGGCGCAACTGCCGGCGGTGGCGGCCGAATAGGGCGTCGCGTCGCGCCGCTCTCTTTCAACGGCGAATTCGCGCCCCGCGCGTCTGCTCGCCGGCGGAGTCATTCGCCGTCGCGCGCGCGGGGGCGGGGGCCGAACGGCCGCCGCCGCCGAGCTTGCTTTGCCGCGCGCGCGTGCTATCAAGCCGCGCCCCGGCGATCCCGCCGCTCTCATGAGGCCCGCATGCAGTTCTTCAGCCGCCGCGCCGTTCTCGCGCTTCCGCTCATCGCCGCCGCAGGCGCCGCCTTGGCCGAGGACGACGCCGGGAATACGCTGATCCTCACCACCAAGCACGGCAAGGTCGTCATCCGCCTGCGGCCCGATCTGGCGCCCAAGCACGTCGCGCAGATCAAGACGCTGGTGAAGCGCAAGTTCTATGACGGCATCGTCTTTCATCGCGTCATTCCCGGCTTCATGGCGCAGACCGGCGATCCGACCGGCACGGGCTCGGGCGGCTCGGATCTCCCCGACATTCCCGCCGAATTCACCTCGACGCCTTTCAAGCGGGGCACGTTGGGCATGGCGCGGGCGAGCGACCCGAATTCGGCCAATTCGCAATTCTTCATCTGCTTCGCCGACTCGAGCTTCCTCGACGGACAATACACCGTCTTCGGCGAAGTGGTCTCGGGCATGGACGTCGTCGACAAGATCAAGGCGGGAAGCCAAGCCAACAACGGCGCGGTCGACAATCCCGACAAGATCGTCACGCTGCGTCTGGCGAGCGACGCGAAATAAGCCGGCGAGACGCCCGCCAAATTCGATCAGGAGCGAAAAGAAAATGAGCAGCGAAGGCAACACGCTCACCTTGGAGACCACGAAAGGCCCTGTGGTCATCGAGATGAACCCGGCGATCGCGCCCGGCCATGTCGCGCATATCAAGCGCCTCGTGAACGAGGGGTTCTACGACGGCGTCGTGTTTCACCGCGTCATCGAGGGCTTCATGGCGCAGACCGGCTGCCCGCACGGCACCGGGACGGGCGGCTCGCAATACCCCGACCTCAAGGCCGAGTTCAACGCCGAGCCGCACGTGCGCGGCACAGTCTCGATGGCGCGCGCGCAGAGTCCGAATTCCGCCAATTCGCAGTTCTTCATCTGCTTCGACGACGCCCGCTTTCTCGATCGTCAATATACGGTCTGGGGCAAGGTCGTCTCCGGCATGGAGAACGTCGACAAGATCAAGCGCGGCGAGCCTGTGCGCGACCCCGACAAAATTCTCAAGGCGACGCTGAGCTGAGGGCGCAAGCGCGAGCGCGCTCGCCCGAAACGGCCCCCGATGCGCGTCGATCTGTTTGATTTCGATTTGCCGCCCGCGCGCATCGCGCTCGCGCCCGCCAGCCCGCGCGAAGCGGCGCGGATGATGGTCGTCGCGCCGGACGGCGCGCTCGAGGATCGCCGCGTCGGCGACTTGCCCGACTTTCTTCGCCCCGGCGACGCGCTGGTCGTCAACGACACGCGCGTAATTGCGGCGCGGCTCGATGGCGTTCGCGTGCGCGGCGACGCCGCAGCCCATATCGAAGCGACCCTAATCAAACGGCTCGACGCGAGCCGCTGGCGCGCGCTCGTTCGCCCGGCCAAGAAGCTGCGGATCGGCGAGCGCATCCGCTTCGGCGAGACGCGCGAGAGCGCGGCCTGCTTGCTCGGCGCGCTGGACGCGGAGGTCGAGGAGAAAGGCGAAGCGGGCGAGGTCACGCTCGCCTTCGCTTTTCACGGCGCGGCGCTCGACGAGGCGATTGAGCGGATCGGCGCGCCGCCGCTGCCGCCCTACATCGCTTCGCGGCGGATCATCGCTGCTTCGGACCGGGCGGACTATCAGACCGTCTTCGCCCGCGAAGACGGCGCCGTCGCCGCCCCGACCGCGGGTCTGCATTTCACGCCGGCTCTGCTTTCGCGCATCGAGGCGGCCGGCGCGAGCGTCCATCGCGTGACGTTGCATGTCGGCGCCGGCACCTTCCTGCCGGTCAAGGCGGACGACACGCGCGATCACCAGATGCACGCCGAATGGGGGCGCGTCGACGCGGCGACCGCCGAAGCGCTCAACGCGGCGCGCGCGCGCGGCGGACGGATCGTCGCCATCGGCACGACGTCGGCGCGGCTGATCGAAAGCGCGGCGGACGAGGCCGGCGCGATCCGGCCCTTCCAGGGCGAAACGGCGATCTTCATTACCCCGGGCTACCGCTTCCGCGCGGTCGACGCGCTGCTCACCAATTTCCATTTGCCGCGCTCGACGCTGTTCATGCTGGTCGGCGCGTTCAGCGGCCTCGAGGTCATGCGCCGCGCCTATGCGCACGCCATCGCGACGGGCTATCGCTTCTATTCCTATGGCGACGCCTGTCTGCTGCTGGGCCCCGCTCGATCTCCTCGGCGCGGGGACATTTGATTCCTCGTCTCGGGCGTGCTTAGGGCTCGGCCGCCGGAGCGGGCGAGGGCGCCCGCGGCTTACGCGCAAGGCCAAATGAGCGACGATTTTTTCTTTTCCGTCCACGCGGTCGACGGCGCCGCACGCACGGGCGCGATCACGACCCCGCGCGGCGTCATTCGCACGCCGGCGTTCATGCCGGTGGGCACCGCCGCCACGGTCAAGGCGATGTATCCCGAAGAGGTGCATGCGCTGGGCGCGGATATCGTGCTGTCCAACACCTATCACCTGATGCTCGCGCCCGGCGCGGAACGGATCGCCAAGCTCGGCGGCCTGCACAAATTCATGAACTGGCCCCACCCGATCCTCACCGATTCCGGCGGTTTCCAGGTGATGAGCCTATCGAAGCTGCGCAAGCTCGACGAGCGCGGCGTCGTCTTTCAATCCCATATCGACGGGTCGCGGCACGAATTGACGCCGGAAAGAGCGATGGAGATTCAGCATCTGCTCGGCTCCGACATCCAGATGCAGTTCGACGAATGCGTGCGCCTGCCGTGCTCGCGCGAGGAGGCCGAGCGCGCGATGCGCTTGTCGTTGCGCTGGGCCGAGCGCTCGAAGGCGGCCTTCTCGGCCGAGCCGGGCAGGGCCGTATTCGGCATCGTGCAGGGGGGCGAGCAAAAGGATTTGCGCGTGGCGAGCGCGCGCGAGCTCGTCGGGATCGGATTCGACGGCTATGCGATCGGTGGCCTCGCGGTCGGCGAACCGCAACCGGTTATGCTCGAAATGATCGAAACGGTCGCGCCGCATCTGCCGACCGACCGGCCGCGTTATCTCATGGGCGTCGGCACGCCCGACGATCTCATCGAAAGCCTGTCTCGCGGCGTCGACATGTTCGATTGCGTGATGCCGACCAGGGCGGGACGGCACGGCTTGGTCTTCACCCGGCGCGGACGGCTCAATCTGCGCAACGCGCGCTTCGCCGACGATCCGAGGCCGGTCGATCCGCTGTCGTCGGCGTCGGCCGCGCGAGATTATTCGCGAGCCTATTGGCGCCACCTCGTGAAATCCGGAGAGATCCTCGCGATGATGGCGCTGACGGCGATCAATCTCGCCTATTACCAAGATTTGATGGCCGGCGCCCGCAAGGCGATCGCGGACCGCCGTCTCGGCGACTACATCGCAGAAGTCAAGACGGGTTGGGCGGAAGGCGAAAGGCTAGGCGCCTAAGCGCCGATCCGCGGACAAAAAAAGCAAGGCTTGGGATAGGCCCCAAGCCTTGCTTTCGCGCACCCTATCCCTGAATTGCGATCCCGGTTCGTCGCGTCTTTTGCGTCGCAACTCATGCGCGCCGCGCGACCGACCGGTCAAACGCCCCGTCCTCCCACAGACTCGGCATATCCGTCTCCAGCACTGCTGGCGGCGGCCTCCTTTTCGCGAGGAGATAACTGATAGTCGAAAATTTGAGCAATGTCACCACCGGGAGCAGGGCTGCCATGCAAAATTTTTCTGCCTGACTTCGATTCGGTCAATTCGGCCTCGGCGACGACGAGTGTCCGGTCCACCGATTTGCAGCGCGTGCGTTTGCGCTGACTTCCGCCTGTAACGACATTGGCGTAAGAGCGCTCGCGGATCGCGCGGGCTTTCGCGATGGTCGACCTTCGACTACGGCACGGCTTCCTTTGCTTGTGCGACGGAAACGAGCGTGTCTTCGGCTCGGCCGCGAGCGTTCCGCGTAGGAGCAAGAGGAGTTGAAATGACCGCCATCGTTGACATTATTGCCCGCGAAATCCTCGACAGCCGCGGTAATCCGACCGTTGAAGTCGATGTCGTGCTCGAGGACGGATCGATGGGGCGAGCCGCCGTGCCCTCGGGGGCTTCCACGGGCGCCCACGAAGCGGTCGAGTTGCGCGACGGCGACAAGAGTCGATACGGCGGCAAGGGCGTGCTGAAAGCTGTCGAATCCGTCAACCGCGACATCTTCGACGCGATTTCGGGCTTCGAGGCGGAAGAGCAGGTCAAGATCGATGAAACGATGATCGCGCTCGACGGAACTCCGAATAAGGCGCAGCTCGGCGCCAACGCGATCCTCGGCGTCTCCCTCGCTGTCGCCAAGGCCGGCGCGGAGGCCTCCGGCCTGCCGCTTCATCGCTATGTCGGCGGCGCAGCCGCGCGGGTCCTGCCCGTTCCCATGATGAATATCGTCAACGGCGGCGTTCACGCGGATAATCCCATCGACTTCCAGGAATTCATGATCCTGCCGGTCGGCGCGCCTTCGCTTCGCGAGGCGGTGCGCTGGGGCGCCGAGGTTTTCCACACGCTGAAGAGCGCGCTGAAGAAAGCCGGCCACAACACCAATGTCGGCGACGAAGGCGGCTTCGCGCCCAATCTTCCGTCCGCCGAGGCGGCGCTCGACTTCTGTGTCAAGGCGATCGAGACGGCCGGCTTCAAACCTGGCCAAGACATCGCGCTCGGCTTGGATTGCGCGGCCACGGAATTCTTCAAGGACGGCGCCTATGTCTATTCGGGCGAGGGCAAGACCCGATCGATCGAAGAGCAGGCCCAATACCTGGCCAAGCTGGCCGACGCCTATCCCATTCTCTCGATCGAGGACGGCATGGCCGAGGACGATTGGCGAGGCTGGGCTCTGCTGACGCAGACGATCGGCGCCAGGCGGCAGCTCGTCGGCGACGACGTGTTCGTGACCAACGTGGCCCGTCTGGCCAGGGGGATCAAGGAAGGGGTCGCCAATTCGATCCTCGTCAAGGTCAACCAGATCGGCACGCTGACCGAGACCCTCGCCGCGGTCGAAATGGCGCATCGCGCGGGATATACCGCCGTCATGTCGCACCGTTCGGGCGAGACCGAGGATTCGACCATCGCCGACCTCGCCGTCGCGACCAATTGCGGTCAGATCAAGACCGGCTCGCTCGCTCGCTCCGATCGGCTCGCCAAATACAACCAGCTCATCCGCATCGAGGAAGAACTCGGCGATCAGGCCCGCTACGCCGGCCGCGCCGCGATCAAGGCGGTCTGAGGCCGAGAAAGCGGAGCGCGCGCCGAAGCGGGTCGCGATCCCGTCCGACGCGCCTTCGGCGGCTTCAGCGGAACGAAAAATTAACGACGCCGCGGGCATGTTCCAGCCATGGCAGTGAAGACCCGCGCGCGCGCCATTCTCTTTCCGATCGCCTTTTACCTCGTCCTTGGGGTCGCGAGCGGCTATCTCGTTTGGGGCGCGTCGAATGGCGAACGCGGTCTGAAAGCCAAGGCCGGATACGACGCCGAGGCCGCCCAATTGCAGGTTGAACTCAAGCAGGCGCAAGACGAGCGCGACCGCTGGCGGCGGCGCGTCGACTCTATGCGTTCCGAGGCGATCGATCGCGATCTGCTCGACGAGGAAGCGCGCGCGGTTCTCGATCGGGTCGGCAAGGACGACGTCGTGATCTTCACCGCCGACGCCAAGGCGCGTTGAGGCCCGGCCGACGATCCCGGCGCGAAGCACGGCCGAGCGGCGTAAGCCGGCCTTAACTCGGGTCGCGTTAGAACCGCGGACGAGTTGTGAGGTCGAGCGTGCGCCCAGATGGTTTTCGCCGTCGTCTTTTTCCTTAACGCCGCGGCGAATTTCGCCATCGGCTTGACGCTCAGCGCCTTGCTGGGCCCGGCCGAATTCGGGCGATACGCCACCGTCGCGCTCGCCGCGATGACTTTGGCGACCGCATTGTTCGATTGGCTTCGCTTGTCGTCGCTGCGCTTTTCCGGCGATGTCGAAGGCCGGACGCATGTGGCCGCGAGCCTCGACGCCGCCTTTCTCGCCATGATGGCGCTTGCGGTGCTGGCCGTCGCGGTCGGCGCTCTCGCGGGCTTTCGCTTTGGTTTCGGCCTGACGCTGCTTGCGTTGACGCCCTTCGTGGCGATCGGCAACGCGCGTTGCGATTATGCGGGCGCGCAGCTGCGCGCACGCGATCAGGCCGGCGCCTTCGCCGCGCTTTATGCGCTGCGCCAGGCGCTCACGTTCACGATCCTCGTCGGCGTCGCCTATTGGACGCGCGACGCCGTTGCGGTGATCGCGGCGATGGCGGCGACCAGTCTGGCGCCGGTCATCATCCTCGGCGCGACGATGCGCACGCCCGGCGCGGCGCTGTCGCAAGCGAGCCGGGAGCGCCTCGGACAATTCGTCGTCTACGCCAAGCCGATCGTCGCCTCGACGGTGATTTACCAACTGATCGGCCTCATCAATCGTCAGGCGGCGCTCGGTCTCTTCGGCGCGGCGGCGACCGGCAAACTGTCGCTCGCGACCGACCTCGGCATGCGTCTTTTTCTCGTCGTCAACGTCTTGCCGGAGATCTTGCTGTTTCAATTCGCGTTGAAGCGCGACCGCGAGGAGGGGCGCGACGCCGCGGAGCGGCAGATCGGGGTCAACAGCGTCATCGTTTTCGCCATTCTCGCCCCGCTGACCGCCGGCTATATGGCGATGGCGCCGACTTTCCAGGCGCTGATCGTGCCCGCGGCCTATCGCGGCGATTTCGCCCGTCTCAGCCTCGAATTGGCGCCGGGATTTTTCGTCTACTGCGCGCTCTACTCGACGCTCAATCCGGTGTTCCAGCTCGCCCAGCGCACCTGGCCGCTGACGCTCGCCGCGCTGGCTGCGCTGATCGCCGACGTGGCGATGCTCCGTTTCGACGCGTTCACCCGCGACATCGACGGGCTCGCGCTCGCCTATGCGGCGAGCCTGGGCGTCGGCTTCCTCGCCGCCGCGATCCCTGGCCTGAGGCGGGCCGCGTCGCGGCCGGCGTTGCGCGACCTCATGGTCATCGCCGGCGCGACCTTGGTGATGACCCTGGCGATTCGGCCGCTCAATGGCCTCGCCTCGCCGGTCGTGGCCGCAGCGCTTGCGCTCGCGATCGGCGGCGCGATTTTCGGCGCCGTCCTGATGATTTTCAACGTAGCGGGGCTGCGGACGGGCGTGGCGTCGCTGCTGCGCGCGCCGCGCTCGGGATTCGCGCCTTTCGCGCGGCCCAACTCGTGAAAGGGGCGACAATGGCCGGTTCCCTCGCCGTGTTGATCGCGACGTCCGGGCGTCCGCGGATCGTCGCCGACCTCGTGCGCTCGCTGGAGACGCAAACGCGCGCGCCGGACCGCGTCATCTGCGTCGGCGCCGCGCCGGCGGACATCGCGGAAATCGAACCGGGGCCGACAATTTCGGTCCTTGTAGGCCGCCGCGGGTCGGCTCATCAGCGCAACGACGCGCTGGAGCTCGGCGGCGCCTTGTTCGACACGATCGTGTTTTTCGACGATGACTTCGTCCCCTCGCGCTTCTGGCTGGAGCGCGCGGAGCAGCTGTTCGCGAAGTTCCCTGAATTCGCGTGCCTGACGGGCAATGTCCTTGCGGACGGCAATCGAACCGCAGGCGTGCCTTGCGACGAGGCGCGCGCCATCGTCGCGCGGCGCGACGCGCAAGCGTTCGGTGATTTCAGCATCGACGCCGAGGTCAGCCCCTACGGCTGCAACATGGCGTTTCGCGGTTCGGCGGTCAGGGACATGCGCTTCGACGAGCGCCTGCCGCTCTACGCCTGGCTCGAGGACAAGGATTTCGGCGAGCGCGTGCGCGCGCGGGGAAGCTATGGCAAGGCGGCGCCGCTTTGGGGCGTGCATATGGGCGCCAAGAGCGGCAAGGCTCCCGGCGTTCGCCTCGGCTATTCGCAGGTCGCCAACGCGGTCTATCTCGCGCGCAAGGGCACCGTCGGCGCCAGTTTCGCGCTGCGGCTCGTGGCCGGCAATATCGCCTCGAACCTTGCCCGGTCCCTGCGACCGGAGGCGTGGATCGATCGGCGCGGCCGCCTGCGCGGCAATCTGATCGCGCTCGCCGACGCCGCGATCGGGCGTCTCGCGCCCGAACGCGTGGTCGAACTCTAGGCGATCTCTGGGACAAGCGGGCGCTGGACTTGCGATGGGAACCCCGGCTCAAACGAGAGGAGCGGACATGCCGGCGCGTTTTCGCGTCCTCGACTCGTGGCGAGGGGTCGCGGCCGTTCTGGTCGTCCTCTACCACGGCGTCTTTCTGGGCGCGCTCAACGACAACGCGTTCGTGCGCGGCGGCTATCTCTTCGTCGACTTCTTTTTCGTGCTCTCGGGCTTCGTCATCGCCCACGCCTACGGCGACCGGCTCGCCAATCCGACCGCCGCGCTCGGCTTCATGATCCGCCGCTTCGGCAGGCTGTGGCCGCTGCATGTCGTCATGATCTTCGCCTTCGCGGCGGCCGAGGGACTCAATATGTTCCTCAACGCGCATAGCGGCGACGCCGAGGCGTTTCGTCTCTCGGCGAACGACAATTCGCTCTATTCGTTCCTGACCAACCTCGCGATGCTCAACGCGATGGGGCTGCACCGCTCGATCACCTGGAACGGTGCGAGCTGGAGCATCGGCGCGGAATTCTACGCCTATATCGTCTTTTGCGGCGTGATGCTGTTCGCCCGCGCCGCCGCTTCGCGGTTCGCCGCGATCATCGCGTTCGCCGCCGCCTTCGTCGTGTTCGCGCTCTCGACCCATCGCCCGCCGATGGACGCCACTTTCGATCTGGGCTTCCTGCGCGGCCTCTACGGCTTTTTCGTCGGATTTCTCGTTCACGCCGCCTTCGTGCGCGACCGCGCCGCGGGCGAAGGCTTGCCCTATGCGACCGCGCTGGAGACGGTCGCGCTGGCGGTCGCCGCCGCTTTCATGACCCTCTCGGGGGAGGGACGCCTCGGCGTCGCCGCGCCGTTGTTCTTCGCTCCGGTCGTCTTCGTCTTCGCGCACGAAAGCGGCGCGATTTCGCGGCTGCTGCTCGCCAGGCCGTTCGCGGCGATCGGCGCGTGGTCCTATTCGATCTATATGACGCAGGGACTTATCGGCAACGCCTATGACCGCGCGGTCGTCATGCTCGACCGCCGATACGGCGTTTGGGGCCTGGAAAAACTTCAGATCGAGGGCCGCGACTTTTGGAGCCCGCACGCCGACGGCTGGGCGATGGACGCGTTGACGCTGGCGCTCATCGGGCTCGTCGTTC
Source organism: Roseiarcus sp. (assembly GCA_050012775.1). Lineage (GTDB taxonomy): Bacteria > Pseudomonadota > Alphaproteobacteria > Rhizobiales > Beijerinckiaceae > Roseiarcus. The sequence goes on along the minus strand of JBEKGN010000029.1, from coordinate 2,230 downwards.
TCGCCTCGGCCTTCAGCTTCCGCTGGGTTGAAGAGCCCGCGCGCAAATATTTCAATCGCCTCGCCGCGAGGGTGGAGACTCGCCTCGCGCATGCAAAACCGCGTTGGTCGACGGCCGCTGGGAAATCGCGCGTCGTCGAGGGGCGAACGGCGGCCGAGCGACGCCCGCTTTGACGACGATCAAGGCCTGCGACGCTCCTTTCGTCTATTCGAGCGCCCATGCCGGAAACTTCATTCGACGCCGTCGTCATCGGTTCGGGCCTGGGCGGCCTGACGGCGGCCGCGCTTCTCGCCAACAGCGGTCGCAAGGTTTGCGTCATCGAACGCAATCACAGCGTCGGCGGCGCCGCCTCGGCGTTCAAGAAGGGCGCATTGACGATCGAGCCGGCGTTGCATCAGACCGCCGATCCGCGCGACCCCGACGAGCCCAAGCACGCGATCCTGAAAGAGCTGGGCCTGCTCGACGAAATCGAGTGGGTTCCCGTTTCGCCGTTCTTCTCGGTGCGCGGTGGACCGGTCGGCGAAATCTTCGATCTGCCGGTCGGGTTCGACGCGGCGCATGAGGCGCTTTCCCGGCGATTTCCCGCGAGCCGCGAAGGCTTCGCGCGCTTGCTCCAGGCGATCGAGACGATGCAGACTGGCGTCGCCCATCTCAGGCGGGCCGGCGACGAACGCTCGATCGGCGGGTTGCTGCGCGCCGGGTTGGAATTGCGCGGCCTTATCCGAGATTGGCGCGCCTCGCTCGACGAGATGCTGCAACGCTTTTTCGGCGACGACGAAGCGGCGAAATTCGCCGTCGCCGGCAATATCGCCTATTACGCCGACGACCCCAAGGGCATGGCCTGGCCGTTCTTCGCGATGGCGCAGGGCGGGTTCCTGAAATCGGGCGGCGTCTTCGTGCACGGCGGCTCGCGCACGCTCAGCATGAAACTCGCCAAAGTGGTGATGAAGGCCGGCGGCTCGGTGCTGCTGGGCCGCGAGGCGGTTGGCGTCGATCTCGATTCCGCGGGCCTCCCGGCCTTCGTGCGCCACGTCGACCCGAAGAACCGCTCCGCCGAGGAGCGGGTCGGCGCGGCCCGAGTTTTCGCCAATTGCGCGCCGACGACGCTCGCGGCGATGCTCCCCGAGTCGGCGCGCGGCGGGCTGGAGCGCGCCTACGGCGGGCGGCCGCTTTCGACCTCGCTGTTCTCCGCGCATTTCGGCCTGAGCGCGCCGCCCGCAAAATTCGGGCTCGACCGTTATGGGCAGATGGTGCTGCCGGAGTGGATGAAACGCTTGCGCGATTTTTCCGCCTGCGGGCGGATGTTGGCGGCCGATCCCGGCGACCGACTGCCTGCTTACGGCATCGCCAATTACGGCGCGATCGACAGCGGCCTCACTGAGGGCGGGCCGACCCTGGTGAACGTCGTCGGCATCGACCGCTTCGACAATTGGTCGGCGCTGACGCCTGGGGAAGAGAAGGACCGGCGCGAGCGCTGGCTCGACGCGTTCCAGGGGGCGCTCGATCGCGACTATCCCGGCCTCGGCGCGGCGGTGAGCGAGCGCATGTTCCTCAACGCGCGTTCGATGCGCGGTTTCCTCAACACGCCCGACGGCGCGATCTACGGCTTCGCGCCGCTGCCGCCCGAACGCGGCATTTGGGCGGGGATTCCGCGTTCGCCCAGGACGCCGATCCCCGGCCTCTACCTCGCCTCGTCTTTCGGAGGCACAGGCGGGTTCACCGGCGCGATGCGCTCGGGCGCCGAGGCGGCGCGGGCGGCGATGAGCGAGAAGCGCGGGTAGGGCGGTTGGCCAACTCGTTGCGTCCGTCATCGCGAGCGAAGCGTGGCGATCCAGAGATCGTGACGCCGGCTTATGGCCAGCCGGACGCGCCTGCGGATGTCGCGGGCGCCGCGAACCCTATCGGCAGGCCGCTCGATCGCTGGATCGCCACGCTTCGCTCGCAATGACGGCGGCGGCGCCAAGCTTTTCCAAGGATTTCCAAAGTTTTCCAAGGAAATTCCAAGGAAATTCCAAGCTTTTCCAAACTTTTCCAAGGATTCCCAAACTTTTTCCTTCGCCGTTGCGAGGGAAATCAAGGACTTATCGGTCAGTCGAGCCGGAATGTAACTCCCAAGCGGGGTGAGTCCCGGGAGCAACAGTTTTCGGGAAAGTGCGCGCGGCGGCGCGATTGAAGGGGACGAGCGGGTCGAAAATATGAGTCAAGATATGGATGATTCTCTCGCCTGAGA
>JBEKGN010000028.1:0-66906 GCA_050012775.1 Roseiarcus sp. | reverse complement strand
GCGTCTGGCTCGCCGGCGCCAGACGCGCCAGAGTTTCGTTCAAATATCGTTCGGTCGCCGGCGCGCTGTATTCGCCGCCGAAGGCGTCGATCAAGCGCTTGCGCTCGGCGCTGGCCGGCCCGCCGCCCCATGTCAATGCAAGTTCGCGTGACGGATCCAGAACGCCCTCGCCTTCCCTGAGCAAGCGCCCGCTTCGCGGCGCGGCTCAAACGATCAGCAGGTCGAGAAAACTCGGATCCGACGCCAAGCTCGCCGAAGAGCCGCTCGCCGCCACTTCGCCGCGTTGCATGACGACGACGCGCTCGCAGATGCGCATGGCGAGCTCGGGATTCTGTTCGACCAGGATCAGCGCCAGCCCGGTCTCCCGCGTGACCTGCCACAATGTATCCGCGAGGTCCTGGACGATCGAGGGCTGCAGTCCTTGCGACAGCTCGTCGACGACGAGCAAGCGCGGCCCCGTCGCCAGGGCGCGGCCGATCGCCAGTTGCTGCTGCTGGCCGCCGGAGAGGGTTCCCGCCGGTTGGTCCCGCCGCCGCGCGAGGTCCGGGAACAGGGCGAAGGGATCGATGCGGCTCGGCGCATAAGCGACGAGGCGGGCGAGTTCGATGTTCTCGGCGACCGTCAGGCGCGGGAACACGCCGCGGTCGTCCGGCACGAACGCCACGCCGAGCCGCGCCAGGCAACGCGGATCGCGCGCGACGACCGGCTGGTCGTCGATCAGCACCTCGCCCGCGAACCGGTCGGCGAGGCCGACGAGCGCGCGCAGCAGCGTCGTCTTACCGACGCCGTTGCGCCCGAGCACGGCGAGCGTCTCTCCCGCCGCCAGCTCGAACGATACGCCGTTGACGATGCGGATCGCGTTGTAGCCGCCGACGAGATTGTGCATCGAAAGCAGCATGATCAGCGCAGCCCGAGATAGGCGCGGCGGACTTCGGGATCCGCCGACACGGCGTCCATCGATCCCTCGCTGATGATGCGGCCGCGATGCAGGCAGACGACTCGGTCGGCGAGGTCGCGCACGATCTCCATGTCGTGCTCGACGCAGACGATCGCGCAGCCGAGTTCGTCGCGCAGTGCGCGCAAGGTCCTGGCGAGCCGATTCGCCTCGTTGCGGGCAAGCCCCGCAGCCGGCTCGTCGAGCAGCAGCACGGCGGGGTTCGCGCACAGGGCCATGGCGATCTCGAGCGACCGGCGGTCGCTCAGCGACAAGTCCTCGACACGGCGCTCGCCATGCTCCCTCTCGAGGCGCGCATAGGCCTCCGGCAGGGCGACGCGCACGCCCGCTTCCTGGCGCGCGAGGACGAGGTGCTCGCTCACACTGAGGCCCGGAAAAAGGCTGGGGATCTGGAACGTTCGCGCCAGCCCGGCGGCGATCCGACGGTGCGGCGGCTGGGATTCGACCCGCATGCCGCGCAACGTCACGCTCCCCGCATCGCAGGCGATCGCGCCGGACAGGATATTGAGCAACGTGCTCTTGCCGGCGCCGTTGGGACCGATGAGACAGACGATCTCGCCGGCCGGGACGCGAAGGTCGACGCCGTCGAGCACGATGTTGCCGGAGAATCGCTTGACGACGCCCTCGCAGACGAGCCCATCGCCGCCGCGCGGAAGACTCGCCCGCGCGGGAGCGGGCGCGGGCGGCGCCGCATCGGCGAGTTGCGGGCCCGACTGAAACTGCCCGGCGATCCCCGCCGGGACCAGCAACACCGAGCCGATGAACAGCACGCCGAGCAGCAGCAGGTAGGAGTCGCCCATCCAAGTCGCCAGCGCGTCCTGCCCATAGGTCGCCGCCATCGCGCCGAGGATCGGCCCGAGGATCGTGCCCTTGCCGCCGATCGCCACCCAGACCAGAACCTGGGTCGACAGCACGATGCCGACCCGGTCCGGGCTCACGCTGCTCATCAAGGGCGCCGCGAGGCTGCCGGCCAGGGCGGAGACCGCCGCGCTCAGCGCGAAGCCGACCACCCGTTCGCGATAGACGGGAATGCCGAGATGCTCGGCGCGCTGGCTGTTGAGCCGGATCGCGACGAGACGATTGCCGAACGGCCGCCGCAGGACGGCGAGCCAGAGCGCGCCGACGACGACGGTCGTCGCCGCGAGGCAGAACCAATAGTAGGCGTCGGTCGAGGCGATGGGCTGGACGAAAATGCCGGTGCTGCCGCCGGTCACCGACCACCAGCTGCGGGCGATCTTCTCGGCGAGCAGCGTAACCGCCAGCGTGAGCACCGCCATCGTCGACGGATTGGTCGAGCGGCGCAGTCCCGCCGCGGCGATCGCAACCCCCAGCAGCGCCGCCAGCACGATCCCCGCCGCCGCGCCCGCCAGCGGCGAGACGTCCCGCGCCATCGCAATCGCCACGCCGTAGACGCCCAGGCCAAAGAACACCGCGTGGCCGATCGAGATGATGCCGGCGCGGCCCCAAGCCAGGTCGAGACCGACCGCGAACAGGCCGTATGTGAGGCCGAGCGCGATCAGGCCGACCTTGAACTCGTTGAGGAAGAACGGGCAGAGCGCCGCGATCGCCAACAGGAGAGCGGCCAGAACGCGGCCAGGCCGCAAAGACCTGGCCGCTGTCGCGCGCCCGTTCAACGTCGCGAACCGATGCGCGCGCGATCGTTCTCGGGCCTTTTGCCATGACATCGGCGCGGCGGCGTCAGCACGTCTTCAGGCCGGCCGAGACCACGCCGAGATCCTTGACGATCTTGAACAGACCGCCGCGCTGGATCTGGCAGACATACATCGGATAGTCGACCGAGAGATTGCTCGGATTGAGGGTCAGCGGTTGATCGGACAAGGGCGTCGTCGCGGCGACGCCCTTGAGCGCCTCGAACACAGCCTTGCGGTCGTAGGTCCCGGCCTTCTCCACCGCCGCTTTGACGAAGCGCAGCGAGTAATAGGCGGTGACGCCGACCAGCGGGATCGGCCCCTCGCCATACTTCTTCTTGTAGGCGGCAATGAACGCCGCGTTGCCGGCGGTCTTGATCTCCTCGCTGTAGCGACTGACCGTATAGAGGCCGTCGACGGCGTCGCCCATCGGCGGATAGAACTCCGGCTGCAGGGTGATGCCGGTCAAATGCGCCCCCGGCAGAAGACCGAAGCTCTTGGCCTGCTTGACGAACGCGATCGCGTCGCCGCCGACGACGGCCGACAGGATCACGTCGGGCGCGGCCGATTTGATCTTGGCGATCGAGCTCGACCAGTCGGCGGTGCCGAGCGGCGCATAGAATTCGTCGACCACGCTGCCGCCGGCCTTGGCGATGAAGCTCTTGCCGACGTTGAGATACTGGTGCGGGAATTCGAAGTCGCTGCCGATCAGCAGGAACTTCTTGCCGAATTTTTCGGCCATGAAAGGCACCAGCGGGCCAAGCAGCGAATAGGAGGTTTCGCCCAGCAAGACGCAGGTCGACTTGCAGAAGGGCATCCAGAAGCCAGCTTCGAGAAACATGACGGGGACGTTGTAGGCGGCGCAAATCTGGCTCGCGACGGTTTCCTCGTCCGAGGTGATCGTGCCGACCACCATGTCGACGCCGTCTTCCTGGATGAACTTCTTGAGCACCGTGCCCGCCACCGCCGGCACTGCTTGATCGTCCTGGCGCACGACCTCGATCGGCTGTCCCGCGATGCCGCCGGCGGCGTTCAATTCCTCGAGGCCGAGTTCGAAGCCGCGCTGCATGGCGATTCCTTCCGGCGCGACCGGACCCGTCAGCGGCGCGACGAAGCCGATCTTGAACGGCCGCGCTCCCTTGAACGCGGCGGCCTGCGCGCCCCCGGCGAAGCCGGTCAGGCCACCGAAGGCGCCTGCGCCCGCCAGCCCGAAGGCGAGGCGACCCGCGCCGCGCGCGAAGGCGCGCCGGGAAACGGGCGCGCCGAGCGAGTTGTCGTAGCCAGATGATCCATCCTTATTCATTGCGCTTCCTTCCTTGCTTTCTTCCAGGACCACGAGACGCCCTGGGGTTTGATGGCGATGAAAATCGCGAGCAGGCCGAACAGGATGCTTTCCGCCAGTGTGACGTTCAGATAGGCCTGCAGCAGCGTGAAGGTGAATTCGACGGCGACGGCGCCTACGATCGGGCCAGCGAGCGATCCTTGCTTGGCGATCAGCACCGCGAAGAACGACGGCGCGAGATACGAAAGGCCCATCGTCGGGCTGATGGCCAGCGTCGGCGCGACCAGGGCGCCCGCCAGCACCGCGAGCGCGGTCGCGATCGCGAAGACCATGGCGAAGGTGCGTTGCGGCGAGATGCCCATCAGCGCGGCCATCTCGACATTGTCGATCGACGCGCGCAGCCGCAGCCCGAGCGAGGTGCGATAGAGGAGCAGCATCAGCGCCGCGAGCAGGACGATGATGCCGGCGGCGACGGCGACCCGATAGGCGGGATAGGAAAACCCTCCCAGCGCGATCTGTCCCGCCAGCGGCGCATCGACGCCTTTCTGGGACACCGTGAAAATCGCCGCGACGGTTTGTTCGAGCACGATGCCGATGCCCCAACTCGCGAGCAGCGTCGTCATGAATCCCTTGTCGTAGACCCAGCGCAGCACGCCGCGCTCGAGCACGAAGCCGAGCGCCAGGCCGAACACGAAAGTGAGGAGAACGCCGACCAGGAACGGCAAGTCGCGCAGGGCGTACATCGAATAGGCGCCGACCATCATCAGGTCGCCTTGCGCGACATTGACGATCTTCAACTCGCCCAGGATCAGGCCGAGACTAAAGGCGACGAGCGCCAGGCTCGTCGACACCCACACGAAATCGAACAGGATCTGGTACGACGCGCTCATCGCCGCGGCAACTCATCGCGCGGGTGCAGTGCGCCGCTGACAGCAGGGGCCGTCCTGTTCACCTCCCGACCCTCCCTCTTTCAGCCCGGCGGCGAGCGAGCGCGCCCCCGGCCAGACCGAACCGCCGCCGCGACGGCCGCCGAGCGATCGAGCCGCTCGGGGCGCCGCAATGGGCCCTTTTTTCTTTGTCTACGGGTGAGTGTATACGGGAGATAGTTTGATGGCAAATCATTTCATGCGCGCCCTGAGCCGAACGCCGGGATGTCGAAAACGGGCCAGCTGAGCGGGAAGACGTGTCTCATCGCTTTCTTTGGGCGGCGCCTTTCCCCGGCGAAGCGGGCGGCGTCCTTCCGCATCGCCGACTGGACCGTTTATGTGATTTTCATCGTCGTGATCGGCGGCATCGGCGGTTTTGAAGGCCCCATCATCGCCGCGATCGTGTTCCTTCCGATCCGCCAATATCTCGCCGAGATCGGGGTCTGGCATTTCATCCCGCTGGGCGTACTATCGATCGCGGCGATCCTGATCGAGCCGCGCGGGCTTTGTGGCCTGTGCTTCGCCGGATCGTTCCCCAGGACCTCATCCCCGTCTCGCGTGCCCCGCCAAAACAACGACGAGCCAAAACGCCGGACGTCAAGAGCGCGACCTCACTGATTTCATAGCGCCGAGCAAGCCCAGGAGAGACAACGCCGAACATCAATCTACTCATCAATGGCGCCGAAGCGGCGGCCAGCGAGGGCGCAACCCTCGCCGAGGCGCAGATGCCTTTCGGCGGCGTCAAAGCGTCAGGCCACGGCCGTTTCGGAGGGCGCTGGGGCCTCGACGCATTCGCCGAAACCCGGTGATCGCCATCGAAGCCCACCGCCAGCGCTATCCGTTCTAATCTGCGTTCTAATCTGACTGAGGAGGGAATTCATGCCGGAAGCCGCAACGACGGAATTTTGGAAGAACCTGAAGCCGATCACGACGGTGTTCCAGCCGAACGCGTTGCCGGAAATATACACGCCCGACGTCGCGAACGCCGACGAGCGTTATTTCGTGCCGTTCACGGAAACCGTCTCGTCGCGTCCCCTGTGGATTTCGCCGTCTCAGAACAAATGGTGCGATGTCCTGATGGCCAAGCGCGCCGGCCTCGTGAACCGGCACTACCACCCGCATCAGGTCTTCGCCTACACGATCTCCGGCAAATGGGGCTATCTCGAACATGAATGGACCGCCAAGGCGGGCGATTTCGTCTACGAGACGGCCGGCGAAGGCCACACGCTGATCGCCTATGAACACGAAGAGCCGATGCGCGCGATCTTCATCGTCGAAGGTCCGTTGATCTGGCTCGACGAAAACGGACAGTCGCAGGATTATTTCGACGTCCACAAGTACATTGCGATGTGCAAGGCTCATTATGAAAAAGTGGGTCTTGGCGCGCGACTGATCGACGCGCTGATGAGGTGACGCGTCCCTCGAACATCGCTCGGAAAACGCTCTCGCAGCGGTCGTATCGGAGACCTTCGCGGTCGTGCTGAAGGTCTCCGTGATCGCGGTCGGCTACAATCGCGGCAGCCAGACGTCCAGCACCGCCGATCGCTTCTCCTCGCGGACGGCGCGCAGCGCGCCCTGGATCGCCTCGTCGAGGTCGCCCGCCGATTTCACCGTGCGCGCGAAGGCGCCGCCCGCCGCGGCCGCGATGCCAGCATAATCCGGCGGCGGGTCGAAGCTGACGTCGATGTCGTCGGCGCGGCTCGCGTAGCCGTCGGGATGAACCGCGAGGGCGGAATATTTCGGCGCCTTCCAGCCGCGATTGTTGTACACGACCTGGAGGAACGGCGCTTGATAGCGTCGGGCCATCCAATGCACCGTGGAGGGCACGGAGAACATGTAGGAGCCGTCGCCGGTCAGCGCGACAAAGGTCCTTTTGGGCGCCGCGAGCTTCATGCCGACCGCCGCGCCGCCGTTCCAGCCGAGCGACCCGCCGCCGCTGGCGAAGAAGGTGCCCGGCTTCGTGCGGGCGATGTGGTCGCAGATGGCGGGATAGTTGGTGATGCCCTCATTGAGAACGACGGTGTCGGCGTCGATCGCCTTGCGCACCGAGGCGGTAAGAAATTCCGGCGTGATCGTGTCGCCGCTCGGCTTTTCGCGCTGCTCCAATTGCTTTGCGCGTTCGGCGTGGAGGCCCGAGTAATGGCGAATGCGGGCGCGGGCCACCGCCTCGTCGAAGCCCTCGCGGTCGAGATGCGCGTTGATCTGCGCCAGCGCGGTCGCCGCATCGGCGCCGAAGGAGCGGTGCGCGCCAATGTACCAGAGCGGGATCGAGCCCTTGAGCGGATCGATGTCGACGTGAAAGATTCGGGCGTCGTGCGCCGGCTTGTTGATCGTCGGAATCCAAGGCACGTCGCTGTCGATGACGAGCACGACATCCGCCTCCGCCAGGCGAGGATTCTGGAGCGGGTGGTTCCAGTGATTGCCCTGATACATGGCCGCATCATGGGGATAGTTCATCGCGCTCGGCACCGATTCCAGCACGCCGACGCCGAGTCTCTCGCAAAGCCGCAAGAGTTCGGTCACGGCCTCGCCCCGGCGGCCGAGATAGGTCGTCACGATCAAGGGCCTTTTCGCCGTCGCCAGCGCCGACGCGATCTCCGCTGCGCCGGTCTCGGGCAGGGGTGCGGTCGGCACCGGCCGCCAGCGCTCCAGATCGATGGCGATCGGCTCGACTTCCTCCTCCATCACCTCGCGGGCGCCGGTGAGATAGACCGGCCCCTTGGGATCGCTATGGGCCAGCTGCATGGCGCGGTGCACGAGCTGCGGGACGTTCTTGCCCGTCCGGAACTCATTGTCGTATTTCATATAGCCGCGGACGATGCCGCGTTGGTCGGCGACATCCTGGATCCACTGGATGAATTCGTTGCGGCTCCCGCGCAGCTCGCCCTCCTGAGTGAACGGGGAGAGCCCGGCGAAGATGAAGGCGGGAATGCGCGCCTTGGCCGCGTTGTGAACCGCCCCGCCGAGCGCCTGGGTCCCGCATTCCACATGCACGATGACGGCCTGGGCGCGCCCGGTGAGCTGCGCGGAGCCGTGCGCGCAGCTAAGCGCCACCATCTCGTTCGGCGAGGTCACGACCATTGGAATGGCGCGCCCTTGCGCGCGGGCCTCCGCGATCGCTTCGACCAGCGCGGGGTGGTCGCTGCCGAAGTTCGCGAAGATGTGCGTCACGCCCGCGTCGCTCAAGGCGTCGAGCAGGGCCGTGCTGGCGCTGTACATGATGGCTCTCCGATGACACGATTTGGCCGTCAGCTCAGAGCCGCGGCGATCTTCTTCAACAAGGCGATGAGCTCGGGCTTGGCCTCGCCCACGATGGCGTCGAGCCGCCGGTCGTGGGCTTCGGCATGCTTGAGCAGCTTGTCGAGCGCCTCTTCTCCTTTGCCGCTCAGCCGGAGGGTGACGCTGCGCCGGTCCAAGGCGGAATTCTCGCGCAGGATGAGCCCGTCGCGCTCGAGCCCGCGAATGAGCGGGCTGAGGGTGGACTTGTCCCGACCGATGGCGCGGCACACCTCGATCTGCGACAGGCCGGGGTTGAGCCTTATGAGCATGAGAGTCGCGAAGTGGCCGGGTTTGAAATCGGGCTGGCGGGAGCTGGCGATAAACGCCCGCAGCGCGATTTCCTGCGCCATGCGCAGATGGAAGCCGATGTACCTCTCGAGAGGGCCGAGTTTGACTTTCGAGGGAACGGCCACGGGCTCCGGCTTCGCCGGCGCCCGACCTGTTCGTTTCGACGCCGTCATGGCCCTGCTCACGCGCTCAAACCTCCATCGGCCATCAGAAGGCTGCCGGTGGTGAAGCTGCTGCGATCCGAAGCGAGGTAGAGCACGGCTTCGGCGATTTCCGCCGGCCGACCGTGGCGGCCCAAGGGAATGACTTTGTCGAAGAACGCGGTCGCGTCCTGGCCCATGACGGCCGTCAGGTCCGCCTCGACGGCGCGCTGGAAGCCGTTGTCGATCGGTCCGGGATGGATGGTGTTTACGCGAATCCCCCGTGGGGCGAGATCCTTGGCGAGGCAGCGCATCAGGCCGACCTGGGCGTGCTTCGCCGTGACATAGGCGTATGCGCCGGGATCGCCGCGCGTCCCCACGATGCTCGACGTGATGACGATGCTCCCTCCCCTCGGCATATGCGGGACGGCGTATTTTGCCAGGAGAAACGCGCCGCGGACGTGCACGGCGTAGACGGCGTCGAACATGTCTTCGGGAAACTGCTCCACCGTGGCGACGGCGCCGAATGTTCCGGCGTTGCTGAACAGAACATCGATGCGGCCCCAACGCTCGACCGCGCTTTGAACCAACTTTTGGATATCCGCCGTTCGCGTCACGTCGGCCGCGACGGAAACGACATCGGGATGCGCGAGTTCGGCGACGGCCGCCGCCAGCCTGTCCTCGTCGCGGTCGACGAGCAGCACCCTGGCGCCCTCGTTGAGAAATAGCTGCGCCGTCGCCAAGCCGATGCTGCCCCCGCCGCCCGTGATCACGCTAATCTTGTCGCGCAGGACCATTGCCATTTCCTCCGTCACGTCGCCTGGAAAGTCGCCCGCCCGCAGTGTTCCGCCAAGCGAGATTCCAGCCGTTTAGTTTGAGGGCAAACGTTAATGTAACCAAATGCCTTTTGTCCACGATTGGTTTGGCCCCCAGTTCGCCATCAGGACCCGTGATGTCGTTGGGCGCGGGGTCCTGACGCCAATCGGCGTCGTAAACTATTGATCACGAAGAGATTGAAGGGGTCAAAGTCCCGCGCGGATTAACCGCGGGTTGCGGGGAGGGCGCGGGCGATCGCATGGATCGCCCTGGGATAGCAATATGCCGAATTATACTTATTCGTCAAGTGAGTTGAGACCGCCGGAAAATCTTGTAAACCGGATAATTTATGTGATAGTGGCTGATCGCTTGCCGCCTGCTTGGCGGGACCAATATCCGCTTTGGCGATCCTTGATCGGCAGAAAAATCTACCTAAACACATGCTTTGATATATTTGGGAAACAGCTCGTTCGAAATTGGCGCGCCCGGAGAGGCTTGAACTCCCAACCCTCGGTTTCGAAGACCGATACTCTATCCAGTTGAGCTACGGGCGCGCTGACGAGACCCGCCATAGCATGGCTCGGCCGCCGCTTGAAGCCTCGCCCAGGCTTTCGTTGATTTGCCCTTGGATTGGCCGCATAGTGCCTGCAAAAGACGCATATCGCTTCCATCAAGCGTCGTATCGCGAGGACGAATAGAATGAAAGTCAAGGGCGGAGCCGCGGGGCAGGACAAGCACCTCAAAGACGGCAAGCGGCGCCTGCGCTCGAGGCAGTGGTTCGACAACCCCGACAATCCCGGCATGACCGCGCTCTATATCGAGCGCTATCTCAATTTCGGCCTCACGCCGGCGGAGTTGCGCTCGGGCAAGCCGATCATCGGCATCGCCCAGACCGGCTCCGACCTCGTCCCCTGCAACCGCCATCATCTCGATCTGGCCAAGCGCGTGCGCGACGGCATCATCGCGGCCGGCGGCGTTCCCTTCGAATTCCCCGTTCATCCGCTCCAGGAGACGGGCAAACGCCCGACCGCGGCGCTCGACCGCAATCTTGCCTATCTCGGCCTGGTCGAAATCCTGATGGGCTATTTCATCGACGGGGTCGTGCTCACCACCGGTTGCGACAAGACGACCCCGGCCTGCATCATGGCGGCGGCGACGGTCAACATTCCCGCCATCGTGCTTTCCGGCGGGCCGATGAACAACGGCTGGCATCACGGCGAGCGCACCGGCTCGGGCACGATCGTCTGGAAGGCGCGCGCCGAACTCGCCGAAGGCAAGATCGACTACGAGCAATTCATGGAGATCGTGACCTCCTCGGCGCCGTCGATCGGCCATTGCAACACCATGGGCACCGCCTCGACGATGAACGCGCTCGCCGAGGCGCTCGGCATGAGCCTGCCCGGCTGCGCCGCCATTCCGGCGCCGCATCGCGAGCGCGGGCAGATCGCCTACGAGACGGGCCGCCGCATCGTCGACATGGTGTGGGAGGACTTGAAGCCCTCGGACATCCTTACCCGCGAAGCCTTCGAGAACACGATCGTGGTCAACAGCGCGATCGGCGGCTCGACCAACGCGCCGATCCACGTCAACGCGATCGCGCGCCACATCGGCGTCAAGCTGAGCATCGACGACTGGGAGAAGGTCGGCCATCACGTGCCGCTGCTCGTCAACATGCAGCCAGCCGGCAAGTATCTCGGCGAGGAGTTCCATCGCGCCGGCGGCGTGCCCGCCGTCGTCAACGAGCTGATGAAGCACAAGCTCATCCACAAGAACGCTCTGACCGTCAACGGCAAGACGATCGGCGAGAATTGCAAGGGCAAAGCTTCGGACGATGCGGACGTGATCTTCCCGATCGACGCGCCGATGAAGCCGGACGCCGGCTTCATCGTGCTTCGCGGCAACCTCTTCGACGATGCGATCATGAAGACGAGCGTGATCGACGCGGAGTTTCGTCAGCGCTATCTCTCGAATGCGAGCGATCCGGAAGCCTTCGAGGGACGCGCGATCGTGTTCGACGGGCCGGAGGATTATCACCACCGCATCGAGGACCCGAAGCTCAAGATCGACGAGCATTGCATCTTGTTCATCCGCGGCACGGGGCCGATCGGCTATCCCGGCGGCGCGGAAGTCGTGAACATGCAGCCGCCCGCCGCTCTGCTCAGGAAAGGCGTCAACGCGCTTCCCTGCATCGGCGACGGCCGACAGTCCGGCACGTCGGGTTCGCCCTCGATCCTCAACGCCTCGCCCGAAGCGGCGGCCGGCGGCGGGCTCGCGCTGGTGCGCACCGGCGACCGCATCCGCATCGATCTCAAGAAGCGCGCCGCCAATATCCTCATTTCCGACGAGGAGCTCGCCACCCGCCGGGCCGCTCTGGAGAAGCACGGCTACGCCTATCCCAAGAGCCAGACGCCGTGGCAACAGATCCAACGCGAAATGGTGGCCCAGTTCGACGAGGGCATGGTGCTGAAGCCGGCCGTGAGGTACCAGCGCCTCGCGCAGACGATGGGCGTGCCGCGGGACAATCATTAGCCAATGGAGACAAACTGGCTCGGGCAGCCCATCGGCCCGCTCGTCGACGCCCACGCTGCCAAGCGCCCCGAGCGCGTCACGCTGCGCGGGCGCGCGGTCACGCTGGCGCCGCTCGACGCCGACAGTCACGCCGACGCGCTCTTCCACGGCGCGAACGGCGGCGACAAGGATCGTGTTTGGACCTATCTGTTCGATGGCCCTTACACCGACGAGGCTGTCTTCAAGGCCAGCATCGCCGCCAAGGCGCAATCGGCCGATCCGCTGTTTTTCGCCATCCTCGACAATGCCTCGGGCCTGGCCGTCGGCTACCAGACCTTGATGCGCGTCGACGCGACGCATCGCGTGATCGAGGTCGGCAATATTCTCTTCACGCCGGCGATCCAGCGCACGATCGGCGCGACCGAGGCGCAATATCTTTTCGCGGCTTACGTGTTCGACGAACTCGGCTATCGCCGCTACGAATGGAAATGCAACGACCTCAACGCGCCCTCTAAGCGCGCGGCGCTGCGACTCGGCTTCGCCTTCGAGGGCGTGTTCCGCCAGCATATGATCGTCAAGGGCCGCAATCGCGACACCGCGTGGTTCTCGATGCTCGATTCGGAATGGCCGGCGCGGCGCGCGGCGTTCGAGCGTTGGCTCGCCCCGGAGAATTTCGACGCCACGGGACGCCAGAAGATTGCGTTGACGAGCCTCAATCGGGAGCCCGCGGCGTAATTCCAAATCTCAGAGGTTGCGATCTCTGAGGTTTGACAAGCGCGCAAGCGCGGCGGCGCCGAGGCGCCGAACTCACGAAGAGCGACGAATCGCTCTTCGCAAGAGTTTCCGTAAGACATGGCCCCGCGCGCGAGCCCATCGAGCGAAAGCGCCCGAACGGTCGCTCGGATTCGTTTCGCCGATCGTGGGATCGCCCTGCAAATCCGCGGGTCACGGTTCATTAAGGTCAATTTTTAGGGTTAAGTCGGCATTAAGATGTTCATGGCATTTTTCTCTTCGAAGCAAGTGTGCGCGGGCCCTGTTGGCGCGCGTCGAACGAAGGGATTCCGTCATGGCCAAGTTGAAGGCCCTCATTCTCGCCGGCGGCGCGCTCTTCGCCCTGGCCCGCGCGGCCGTCGCCGCCGATCTCCTGCCGCCCGCGCCGGCGCTCGAGCCGCCGCCGCCCGCCATGGCCGAATTCAACGGCTGGTATTTGCGCGGCGACGTCGGCCTCGGGATCAACGCGACGACACCGACCCTCGCGGTCTCGCCCGATCCGATCGCGGCCGGCATCGCCGGCGGAACCCTCGACGCCGCGGCGACCAACGGTTTCTATAACCCGACGGTCTCCGCTTCGGGGATCTTCGACCTCGGCTTCGGCTACCAGTTCAACAACTGGTTCCGCGTCGACCTGACCGAGGAATATCGCGGCGGCGCCGGCTTCCAGACGCTCGAAGTGCTCAACGAGCCGAACATCGTCGGGACCAACACCAGCACCCAGCAATACGCCGATTTCTATCGCGCCAACCTCTCCTCCTACGTCACCATGCTCAACGGCTATGCCGATCTGGGCACCTGGTACGGCGTCACGCCCTACGTCGGCGCCGGCGCCGGCTTCGCCTACAATAAGCTGTTCGGCTTCACCGACACCGGCTACGCCTTTAGCGGCAGCGTGCAGTCTCCGAGCGGAGGCTATTCCAACGACGGCGGCAGGTGGAACTTCGCCTGGGGGCTGATGGCCGGCCTGAGCTTCAACGTGACTCAGAACCTCAAGCTCGACCTCGGCTACCGCTATCTCGACTACGGCAAGTTCACCTCCGGCTCGTCGCATTGTCTGACCCTCGGCCCACCCCCGGGCTTCGGCTGCGGCACCAGCTACACCGTCTATTCGAAGAACGATCTCGCCTCGAACGACTTCCGCATCGGCCTGCGCTGGATGATCGGCGAAGAGCCGACCTATGCTCCGCCGGAAGCCCCGCTCGTGCGCAAATATTGATCGATCCCACTCGGGACGAAAACGATCGGGCGGCGTCGGCAGTGTCGGCGCCGCTCTTTTTTGTTCGAGTCTCGAGGGCGCGCCCGGTCGGCCTCGCGGTCCGCGCCGGCCCGCCGCTGTCGCCGGCGGCGCAGATGCCGGCGCGCGGGGCGCGGACGACGGCGCTCGCGCTCAATTGAAGGCGGCGCGCATTGCCTTCGCCCGCCTGCCGACGTAAGTCCGCGAGGAAACCTTCAAGCGCCGACGCGCCGCTGCCGCGGCGCGTCCGATGAGGGGCGCTCGAGGCGAAGTCGCGATGGTCGAGAATTCCGCGCACGGGTGGGCCAGACCCTGGAGGGCCGCCTGGGACAGTCCGATCGTGCTTTTGTCGCTGACGACGCTGATCTGGGCCGCCAATTCGGTCGCCAGCCGGATGGCGGTCGGCCAGATCGGGCCGATGACGCTGACCTGCGCGCGCTGGGCGCTGGCGCTCGGTCCGATCGCCTTCGCCGCGCGCGGCACGCTGCGGCGGGATCTCCAAATCATGCGCGGGCGCTGGAAGTTCGTCGCGGCGATGGGCGCGCTCGGCTATACCGGCTTCAACGCGCTGTTCTATGTCGCCGCGCATCGCACCGGCGCGCTCAATCTGTCGATCATCCAGGGTTCGATTCCCGCCTTCGTGCTGATCGGCGCGCGGTTCGTCCTCGGCGCCGAGGTCCGTGCGCTGCAGGCGCTCGGCGCGCTCGCCACCATGGCCGGGGTGGCGGCGATCGCCTCGCAGGGCGACTGGTCCAGGCTCGCCGGGCTCGCCTTCAACAGCGGCGATCTGATGGTGCTGATCGCCAGCGTCCTCTACGCCGGCTACACCATCGGACTGCGCCATCGGCCCCATGTCTCCGGCCTCGGCCTTCTCGCCGCAATGGCGTTCGCCGCGTTTCTCACCTCGATCCCGCTGCTGGCGTGGGAGATCGCCGCCGGCGACTTCTTCTGGCCGACGGGCGAGGGGCTGCTGCTGTTGCTGTTCACCGCGCTCGGGCCGGCCTTTCTGTCGCAGGTTCTTTACATGCGCGGCGTTGAATTGATCGGGCCGGGCCGGGCCGGGGTGTTCGTCAATCTGGTGCCGGCGTTCGGCGCGCTGATGGCGGTCGTCTTGCTCGGCGAACCGTTCGCCGCGTACCATGTCGTGGCGTTGGCCCTCGTCGTCGGCGGGATCGCTATCGCCCAGCGCGGCCCGTCGCCGAGGCCGGCGGCGCGATAGGGCGCGCTCGCGCGACGCGTGTCGAATTCAACGCCTTGGGGAAGGATCGGATTATGGGTGAAATGATCGCATTGAAGTCCAGCGGCGGCGCCGTGATCGGCGCGTGGCTCGCGGCTCCGGCGGCCGCGCCGCGCGGCGCGATGGTCGTCGTGCAGGAGATTTTCGGCGTCAATCATCACATCCGTTCGGTCGCCGACCGTTTCGCCGCGGCCGGCTATCTCGCGATCGCGCCGGCGATGTTCGATCGCGTCGAGAAAGGCGTCGAGCTCGCCTATGACGCCCCAGGAGTGGCGCGCGGCATGGAGATCGTCGCCAAGGTGGATCGCGATGCGGCGCTCGGCGACATCGCGGCGGCGGTCCAGCGCGTCGCGAGCGCCGGCAAGGTCGGCGTCGTCGGCTTCTGCTGGGGCGGCACGATGGCCTGGCTCGCGGCGGCGCGAACCCCCGGAATCGCCGCCGCGGTCGGCTATTACGGCGGCGGAATCATCGGCCTGAAGGACTTGCAGCCGCGCGTGCCGACGATGCTGCATTTCGGCGAGCTCGACGGCCATATCCCGGTCGCCGGCGTACGCGAGGTCGAGGCCGCTCATCCCGGCGCGCCCGTCTATCTCTATCCGGCCGGGCACGGCTTCCACTGCGACGAGCGCGCGAGCTACGACGCCCCGAGCGCGGCTCTCGCGTGGAGCCGCACGCTCGATTTCTTCGCCGAGCATCTGGGGTGACCCAGGGCTCGGCGGATGCGAAGTCCGCTCGCGCCGCGATCGGCGGCGGGTTCGGCGACGCTATTTGACCAGCCGCGGCCCGCCGGCGCCCGGCTTCTCGTTCTCCTGGACGACGCCGAGACGGCGCGCGACTTCCGTATAGGCCTCGATCATGCCGCCGAGGTCCTTGCGGAAGCGGTCCTTATCCATCTTTTCATTGGATTTGACGTCCCACAGGCGACACGAATCAGGGCTGATTTCGTCGGCGACGACGATCCGCATGTTGTCGCCCTCCCACAGCCGGCCGCACTCGATCTTGAAGTCGACCAGACGGATGCCGACGCCGAGGAACAGCCCGGTCAGGAAGTCGTTGACGCGAATCGCCAGCGCCATGATGTCGTCGATTTCCTGCGGCGAGGCCCAGCCGAACGCAGTGATGTGCTCCTCCGAAACCATGGGATCGTTGAGCGCGTCGTTCTTGTAATAGAATTCGATGATCGAGCGCGGCAGTTGCGTGCCTTCCTCGATGCCGAGACGCGTGGCGAGCGAGCCCGCCGCGACATTGCGCACGACGACCTCGAGCGGAATGATTTCGACCTCGCGAATCAATTGCTCGCGCATGTTGATGCGGCGCATGAAATGCGTGGGGACGCCGATCTCATTGAGCCGCTGGAACAGATATTCGGAGATGCGATTGTTCAGAACGCCTTTGCCTTCAATGACTTCGTGCTTCTTGGCGTTGAAGGCGGTCGCATCGTCCTTGAAGTGCTGAATCAAGGTGCCGGGCTCCGGGCCCTCGTAGAGGACCTTGGCTTTGCCTTCGTAGATGCGTCGGCGGCGGTTCATGCGGTGCAACCCCGGCTTGAGGAAATCCATCGAATCGGCCTTTTCTGACAGCTATCTCGCCGTTCGCGCAATCGCGCCTGGCGAGTATATGGGGTTTCGGGCCGCTTGAGCCAAGTGTGATACCCCTCATCCGGACCGGGGGCCAGCCCCGCGTCAACTTATCCGATCGCCGCCGCTCGCACAAACGCCCGCCTCGAGCGGGGCGCCCCCTTACCAAAGGCTGAGGGACGCGCTCCCGGAGTTTGCTGTATTAATGGGCCTTCGGCTCGAAGCGCGCCTAAATTCAGCCGGCGTTCACCGTGATTATTCGCGGCGCGCAAGAATAAAGTCCGCGGTTCCTGCGGATTGACGAAAAAGGGGAGGGAAACATGGCCACCGTCAGGCTCGAAGCCATCGAGAAAAATCCCAAGTATCAGCACCTTGTCGCCGAGCGTCGGTCGCTGGGCGTTACGCTGTCGGTGCTGGTGTGCATCATCTATTACGGGTTCATCCTGCTCGTCGCCTTCGCGCCGACCTTCCTGGGGGCGTCTTTGACCGGCGGCGTCACGACGGTCGGCATCGTGGTGGGAGTCTTGGTGATCGTCGCCGCCTTCTTGTTGACCGGCTTCTACGTGAACCGCGCCAACGGAACCTACGACACGCTGACGAAGCAGATCCTCGAGGAGACGTCCAAGTGAACCGCAAACTTCTTTACGCGCTGACGCTCGGCGTCGGCCTCACCCCCGGATTCGCCTTCGCCCAAGCGGCCAGCTCGACGCAGTCGGTTAGTCCGGCCGCCGTGACGATGTTCATCTTCTTCGTGCTCGTCACGCTGGGGATCACCTACTGGGCCGCTAAGCGAACCAAGACCGCGGCGCAATTCTACGCCGCGGGAGGCGGGATCACCGGCCTGCAAAACGGCCTTGCGATCGCCGGCGACTACATGTCCGCCGCCTCGTTCCTCGGCATTTCCGCTTTCGTCTACGCCTGGGGCTATGACGGGCTGATCTATTCGGTGGGCTGGCTGGTCGGCTGGCCGATCGTGACGTTCCTGATCGCCGAACCGCTGCGCAACCTCGGCCGGTTCACCTTCGCCGACGTCGCCTCGTTCCGGTTCGACCAGGCGCCGATCCGCGTGCTGGCGGCGTCCGGCACGCTGGTCACGGTGGCCTTCTACCTGGTCGCGCAAATGGTCGGAGCCGGCGCGCTCATCAAGATTCTGTTCGGCCTCGAATACTGGCATGCGGTCGTGATCGTCGGTTGCCTGATGATCCTTTATGTCACCTTCGGCGGCATGATCGCGACGACCTGGGTGCAGATCATCAAGGCCGGCCTGCTGCTCGGCGGCGCGACCCTGATGGCGTTCTTGGTGCTCTATGCGTTCAACTTCAACCCAGGCGCGCTGTTCGCCAAGGCCGTGGAGGTTCATCCGCGCCATGCCGCGATCATGGGCCCGATCTTCGCGCCAGGGGCGCCGGTGTCGACGCCGCTCTCGGCGATCTCGACCGGCGTCGCGCTGATGTTCGGCACCTGCGGCCTGCCGCATATCCTGATGCGCTTCTTCACCGTCCCCAACGCCAAGGAGGCGCGCAAGTCGGTGTTCTACGCCACGGGGTTCATCGGGTACTTCTACATCCTGACGTTCATCATCGGCTTCGGCGCGATCGTGTTCGTCTCGACCAACCCCGATTTCATCGACCAGGCGAAGGTCGCAGGTGGCATGAGCGTGATCAACGCCACCAGGGGCTTCCCGAACATGGCGGCCCCGTTGCTCGCCAAGGCGGTCGGCGGCGACGTGCTGTTCGGCTTCATCTCGGCGGTCGCCTTCGCGACGATCCTGGCGGTCGTCTCGGGGCTCACGCTGGCTGGAGCTTCCGCGATCAGCCATGACCTCTACGCCAACGTGTTCGCTCGCGGCAAGGCGAGCGAGGCCGACGAGATCCGCGTCTCGAAGATCGCCACTGTCTGCCTCGGCATCTTCGCCATCGGGATCGGCGTCCTCGCGGAAAGGATCAACGTTGCGTTCGCCGTCGGCCTCGCCTTCGCGATTGCGGCGTCGTGCAACTTCCCGGTGCTGGTCATGAGCATGTTCTGGAAGAACATGACGACGCGAGGCGCCGTCGTCGGCGGCTTCCTCGGCCTCATCACGGCGTTCTTGGGCGTCGTGCTGTCGCCGGCGGTGTGGGAAGGCATTTTCGGCAACGCGAAGGGCTCGTCGCTGGTGACCATCGACAATCCGACGCTGTTCTCGATGGCGCTGGCCTTCGCCGGCATCTACGTCGTGTCGAAGTTGGACACGAGCGCACGGGCGACGTCCGATCGCGCCGGTTTCCCGATGCAGTTCGTGCGCTCGCAGACCGGCGTCGGCGCCGAGGGCGCCTCCGCTCACTGACGGCGGACATCGTTGCAAAGAGGGCGTCCCGCTTGGCTGCGGGGCGCCCTTTTTTCTCCGCCGACGCGCCGCCCGGCCTCGCCACGGCGATTCACCGGCCGCTTGCACAAAACAACGCTTGATCCCAGTATCCAAGTCGCGAGAATTCGCTTCGGGCAATCCGGTGCCGAATGATCGACGCGTCGCACGGAATTCGAACGTCGCCCGAGGCTGGAGTCGAACATGGAGGGACTCAATCGATTTGAAGCCGATTTCGGTTCGCGTGACGAGCATGCGCGCGGCCGCGTCACGGGCGCCGGGATTGGAACGTGGGATTTTGATCTTTCGACGGGCGCGTTCGACGGGTCGGCGACGACGCGAGCCTTGTTCGGCGTTGCCGACGGGCAGGCCATCGACTACGAATTGTTTGTGTCGCTTCTCGATCCCGATGACCGCGGCCCGGTGATCCAGGCGATGGAGCGATCGATAGCGACGGGCGCCGATCTCGACATCCAATATCGCGTCCGCCGCGACGGCGGCAGTCACTGGCTGCGCTCGCGCGGCGTCGTCGTCGGCAGCGGCGGCGCCCGCCGTCTGAGCGGCGCCGTTTTCGACATCGACGAGGAGAAGCGCGTCGAAGAGGCGCTGCGGACCCGCGAGGAGCACCTGCGCTCCATTCTCGACACCGTGCCCGACGCGATGGTGGTCATCGACGAGGCCGGGACCATCCAGCTTTTCAGCCGCGCCGCCGAGCGAATGTTCGGTTATTCGGAACGCGAAGCGATCGGGCGCAACGTCAACGCGCTCATGCCCGAACCGGATCGCACGCGTCACGACGGCTACCTCGATCGCTACCGGACTACGGGCGAACGCAGGATCATCGGCATCGGCCGGATCGTGACGGGGAAGCGCACGGACGGTTCGACCTTCCCGATGCACCTTTCCGTCGGGGAAATGAACTTCGGAGGACGGCGCTATTTCACCGGTTTCGTGCGCGACCTGACGGAGCAGCAACGCACGCAGGCCAGCTTGCAGCAGCTCCAATCCGAACTCGTCCACGTCTCCCGTCTCAGCGCGATGGGGGAAATGGCCTCCGCGCTGGCGCATGAGCTCAATCAGCCGCTCGCGGCCATCAGCAACTACATGAAGGGATGTCGCCGGCTTCTCGCCTCGAGTTCCGACCCCAATGCGACGACGATCGAAGCCGCTCTCGATAAGGCGGCGGAACAGGCCATCCGCGCGGGACAGATCATCCGCCGTCTTCGCGACTTCGTCTTGCGCGGCGAGTCGGAGAGGCGCGTCGAGAGCGTCACCAAGCTCGTCGAGGAGGCGGGCGCGCTCGGCCTCGTCGGCGCGCGGGAGCAAGGCGTCTTGTTGAAATTCGACCTGGACCCGGCGAACGATCTGGTGGTGGCGGATCGCGTTCAAATCCAGCAGGTGCTGGTCAATCTGCTGCGCAACGCCATGGAGGCGATGGCGGAATCCGGGCGACGCGAACTCACCGTGACCAATGCGCGCGTCGCCGACGCCATGATCGAGATCGCGGTGTCGGACACCGGGCCGGGTTTCGCCGAAAATGTTCGGTCCAATCTGTTTCAGCCGTTCTTCACGACCAAGGAGGCAGGCATGGGCGTCGGGCTATCGATCAGTCGAACGATCATCGAAGCGCATGGCGGCCAGATGCGGGCTGAAACCAATGAAGCGGGCGGCGCGACCTTCCGCTTCACCCTTCCCGCCGCATCGTAGACGGAGGTCGTCCATGGCGTCCGAAGCAAACGTTTGGGTTGTCGACGACGATGACGCCATGCGCGACTCGCTCGACTTTCTGCTCAGCGCGGCCGGTTTCTCCGTCAAAGTCTTCGAATCGGCGGCAAGTCTTCTCGACGCTCTGCCGAGCGGCCAGATCGGATGCGTCGTCACCGATGTCCGCATGCCCGGGATGGATGGAATCGAACTGCTGAAACACTTGAAAAGAACGAACGCCGCGCTTTGCGTGGTGGTGATGACCGGGCATGGCGACGTGCCGTTGGCCGTCGAGGCGATGAAGCTTGGCGCCGTCGATTTCGTCGAGAAGCCGTTTGAGGACGAAAGGCTAATCGACACGGTCCGGATCGCGCTGGCGGGCGCGGCCGACGCGGCGAATGGCGATGCGGCCTCGGCGCCGATCATCGCGCGCGTCGACTCTCTGAGCCCGCGGGAGCGTCAGGTCATGGAAGGGCTCGTCGCCGGCCTGTCCAACAAGGCGATCGCGCGCGACTATGACATCAGTCCGCGCACCGTCGAAGTCTACCGGGCGAATTTGATGAGCAAGATGCAAGCCGCAAACTTATCCGAACTCGTCCGATTGGCGATGCGGGCCGGCCTTCTGAAAGATTGAGTTGGATCAAGCTTGGGCCGTTCGGGCGGCGCTATCCATTCACAGTGTTGTGATTTTCGCTTCCGCGGCGCGTCGGCGCGGCGATGACGGTCAATGGGGAACGTGTTGCGGGAGACAACCATTTTCGTCGTTGAAGACGATCCGGACGTGCTGATCTCTCTGCGCTTCCTCTTGGAGACGGAGGGGTTCAAGGTGAGGACCTTCGCCAGCGGCCCGGCGCTGTTGTCGGCAAACTTGCCGGCGGCCGGCGATTGCCTCGTCATCGATTACAAGATGGCGGAGATGGATGGGTTCGACCTGATCGGTCATTTGCGCGATCGGCATGTCGCTTCGCCCGTCGTTCTCGTCACGGCCTATCCGAGCCCGAGCGTCACGGCGAGGGCGCAAGCCTGCGGCGTTCGACACGTCGTGCTGAAGCCGCATATCGAGGAAAGCCTGATCGCCCATGTGCGGGCGGCGATGGGCGAGGGCGCCGCCGCCGCGGAGGGCCTCCGGGAGAGCCCTTAAGGGGCGACCCCTAGGGCGTCGACCGAAATTTCGCGAGTGGAGGAAACGACTTAGCATTTGGCCAGCGCTTGCATCGAGGAGAGAGCCAAATGCTGAACCACTCGCTTGCCAACCCCGTCGCCCGCCCCCATTGGGGGCAAATGCTTCCCGGCGGCGTTGAAAGCCCCGAGTTCCTGGCGGGTCAGCCGGCGCTTGTCGCGACCGAATTCTCGTACGGCCGCAACGAAAGCATCTACGGGGAGGGCGAACCGGCCGAATACGTCTATCAGGTGATTCGCGGCGCCGTCAGAAGCTACAAGCTGCTGAACGACGGGCGCCGGCAGATCGGCGCGTTCCACCTGCCCGGCGACCTCTTCGGCCTGGAATCGGGATCGACCCACCGCCTGACCGCGGAAGCGATCGTCGACACGTCCCTGCGTATGGTGAAGCGTCGCGCTTTGGAGGCGGCGGCCAATTCCGATGTCCGGATCGCCTGCACGCTCTGGACGATGACCGCCGGCGAGTTGCGCCATGCGGAAGACCACATGTTGCTGCTAGGCCGCAAGACCGCCGCCCAGCGGGTCGCCACGTTCCTGTTGGAAATGGATCGTCGGATCTCGACGGCGGGCATGTTTGCGCTTCCGATGGGTCGGGGCGACATCGCCGACTATCTCGGCCTCACCCTGGAAACCGTTTCGCGGACCCTGTCCCAATTGCACGGCGAGGGCGTGCTCGGCTTTTCCGGCGCGCGGCAGATCACGCTGCGCAACCGTCCGCGCCTCGCCGCCATGGACGCATAACGCCGCTCCCAGGCGGGCGGTTCGACGCCCGGGCCACCCCCCTGATCGAGGCGTCGCCTCGATCAGGGACGTTCCGCTTCGCGCGGGCCGCGCAAAGCGATGAGGCGGCCCAGTTCGAGTTCGGCGATGTCGCTCGCCAGCCTCTCGACCTCGCTGACGCGATGGCTGACGAAGATGATGGGGATGGCGAAAGCGTCGCGCAGCGTCTCGATCAAATGCAAGATGTCCTGCCGGCGCGCGTCGTCGATCGCGTTCAGCGGCTCGTCCATCAGCAGCACGCGGGGATTGCTGAGCAGCGCCCGGCCGATCGCGACGCGCTGCTTCTCGCCGCCCGAGAGGCGCGCCGGCCCGCGCGCCAGCAGCGGCTCGAGGCCGAGCAGCGCGACGACGTCGGCGAAGGCGACGAGCTTCGGCCCGCGCGAGGCGAAGCGGGCGCCATAGGTCAGGTTGTGCGCGACGCTGAGGTGCGGAAACAGGCGCGCCTCCTGAAAGACATAGCCAATCCGACGCAACCGCGCGGGAACGTCGATCCCTCGCGCAGTGTCGAGGAACACCGCTTCGTCGACCGCGACGCGGCCGCGGCGAGGCCGGCGCAGCCCGGCGATGACGTCGAGCAGCGTCGTCTTGCCGGCGCCCGAGGGGCCGCACAGCGCCAGCACGCGGCCGCTCGCGCGGATGTCCGCCGCGATCGTGAAATCGCCCTGCGTGTGCTCGACCGCGATTTCGATCATCAGCCCGCGTCCCGTTTGGCGACGCGCGCGGCGAGCGCCTCGGAGACGAACAGCGCGACAAAGGCGATCGCCAACGCGATTCCCGTCAGCCGCCACGTCGTCGCGGCGCCGTTCGGGTCCTGCGTCGCGCTGTAGATCGCGGTGGCGATGGTCTGCGTCTGGCCGGGGATGTTGGCGACGAAGGTGATCGTCGCGCCGAATTCGCCGATCGCCTTGGCGAAGCCGAGAATGAGCCCGGCGATAATCCCCGGCGCCGCGAGCGGCAGGGTCACAGTGGCGAAAATGTACCAGGACGGCGCGCCGAGCGTTTGCGCCGCCTGTTCGAGGCGCGCGTCGACCGCCTCGATCGACAGCCGGATCGCGCGCACCATCAAGGGAAAGCCCATCACCGCCGCGGCGAGCGCCGCGCCCGTCCAGTGGAAGGCGAACGTCAGCCCGCAACACGCCTCCAGAGCGCGCCCGAATATCCCCTGCCTTCCGAAGGCGATCAGCAGCAGCCAGCCCGTGACGACCGGGGGCAGCACCAGCGGCAGATGCGCCAGCGCGTTGACGAGCGACTTGCCGGGAAATCGCCGCCGCGCCAGCAGCCAGGCGAGGCCGACGGCGAACGGCAAGCTCGCCAGCGCGCCGACGGTGGCGACCTTGAGCGAAAGGAATATCGCCGTCCATTCCGCGGGCGAGAAGATCAGCGCCTCGCTCCAAGCCGCTCCGTCCGACACGCTCGAGGCCCGCTCCAGTCGACAAACCCGCCACCGACACCCCGCCGCCGAGGCGGCGGGCCTATATCGAGGCATATATAGCGCGCGAGCCGCGTCCACCGCAAACGCGCGCGTTCGGACGGTTGCGGCTGGCGCCGAGGCGCCCGCGGGACTAACATGACACCCGGACCGCTCGAGGAGAGTCGGTCGGCGCCAGGGGGAGGCCTTCATGGACCTTGTCGAGCGAGTGAAAGCGATAATACTGACCCCGCAGACCGAATGGCCCAAGATCGAGAGCGAACCGGGCGACGTCCCCTATCTCTTTGCGAACTACGTCGCGATTCTCGCCGCCATCCCGGCGGTGTGCGGCTTCATCGGGATGTCGATCTTCGGAACTTTTCACTTCGGGATCGCCGGCGGCCTCGTCGCCGCGATCGTCCGCTACGCGCTGGCGTTCCTCTTGGTTTACGTCGTGGCGCTCATCACCGACGCGCTGGCGCCGACCTTCGGCGGACAGAAGAATCAACCCAGCGCGCTCAAGCTGGCGGTCTATTCGATGACGCCGGTTTGGCTCGTGGGCGTATTCTCGCTGATTCCCGGCCTGCGCATTCTTGGCGTCCTCGGGCTCTACAGCCTCTATCTGTTCTGGCTCGGCGTTCCCGTGCTGATGAAGGCTCCCGGCGAAAAGTCGGTCCTCTACACCGCTGCGGTCGTGGTTTGCGGGATCGTCATCTCTGTCGTCATCGCAGCGATCGTCCGCGCGATCGCTTGGGCGTAAGCGCCGGGCGACGGAGCGGCTCGTGAAGGAGACATGGCGCTGGTTCGGGCCCGACGATCCCGTCACATTGGACAACGCCAAGCAGGCGGGCGCCCGCGGCGTCGTCAGCGCGCTCCATCACATCTACGACGGGCGAGCCTGGAGCCCCGACGAGGTGATGGCGCGCAAGCGCGCCATCGAAGCGGCTGATCTGAGCTGGGACGTCTGCGAGTCGATTCCGGTCCCGAGCGCGATCAAGCTGCGCGAGGGTCCTTACCGGCGTGAAATCGACGCCTGGAAGGACAGCCTCGCCAATCTCGCGAAGGCGGGCGTTTCGACCGTCTGCTACAACTTCATGCCGGTGGTCGACTGGACCCGGACGGACCTGAAATATCCGTTGCCCTCGACGGGCTTCGCGCTGCGCTTCGACAT
This sequence comes from Roseiarcus sp., assembly GCA_050012775.1. Taxonomy (GTDB): domain Bacteria; phylum Pseudomonadota; class Alphaproteobacteria; order Rhizobiales; family Beijerinckiaceae; genus Roseiarcus. The sequence goes on along the minus strand of JBEKGN010000028.1, from coordinate 41,658 downwards.
GGCGTCGTTCGTCGCCTATGACGTTTTCGTTCTCCGGCGGCCGGGGGCCGAGGCGAATTATTCCGCCGACGCGCTCGAGGCGGCGCGAGGGCGATTGAAGCGCCTCGACGGCGAGGCGTTGGCGGTCATCGAGAAGAACGTCATCGGCGGCATGCCGGCGCGGCAGGCGGCCTACACGCGCGAGCAGTTTTCTCAAGCGCTGCACGAATTCGACGCGCTCACCCCCGATGACATGCGCGCCAATCTCGTCGCGTTCCTTAGGGAGGTCGCGCCGGTGGCCGAGGATGTCGGCGCGCGATTGGCGATTCACCCGGACGATCCGCCGTTTTCGCTGTTCGGGCTTCCGCGCGTCGTCTCGACCGCCGCGGACTTTCGGGCGCTGTTCGAGGCCGTGGAAAGCCCCGCCAACGGGATGACGCTGTGCTCCGGCTCCCTGGGCGCGCGCGCCGACAATGATCTCGTCGCGATGGCCGAGGCGTTCGGCTCGCGCATTCATTTCGCTCATCTGCGCAACGTCGCGCGCGAGGCCGACGGCTCCTTTACCGAAGCCGAGCATCTCGACGGCGCGACGGACATGGTGGCGCTCGTCCATGCGCTGCTGCGCGAGGAAAGCGGCCGCCGGGGGCAAGGCCGCGCCGACGCGGAGATTCCGATGCGCCCCGATCACGGCCATCTGCTCGCCGACGACGTCGGCAAGGAGCGGATCAACCCCGGCTATTCCTGCGTCGGGCGATTGAAGGGGCTCGCCGAATTGCGCGGAATCATGCGAACCTTCGCTTGGCTGGAGGGGCAGGCGCGCGCCAATCCCGCCTAGGCGCCCGCCGTTCCCCCGAGATCGAGCGTCACGACTTCCGGAGGCCGCAGGATGCGCACCGGCGCGAGCGACGTGCCGAGGCCTCCGGAGACGACGAGCTGGCGCGCCCCCTCGGAATAGACGCCGTAGACATAGGGCTTCTGGCCGCGGGGAGAACGCACGAACGGCGACCCGAGCAGCGGCAGATTGATCTGGCCGCCGTGGGTATGGCCGCAAAGCGTCAAGGCGATCCGCTCCGGCACGCGCGGAAAAACATAGGGTTCGTGGGCGAGCAGAATCGCGGGCGCGTCGTCGTCGACCTCGCGCAGGGCGCCGGCGAGATCGTCGACCCCGTGCAATCCGAGACGGCGACCGTTCCTGGCCAATTGGTCGCCGAGGCCGATCAACCAGAACGGCCGGCCGTTTCGGGCGAGCTGGATCGATTGATTCTCGAGCAGGGGAATGCGCGCCTCGGCGAGCGCGCGTCGGACGCTGCGCGATCCGTCGGGCGGGTCGGTGGGAATGGCGGCGGACCACCAATCATGATTGCCGAGGATCGAATAGACGCCGAGCGGCGCCTGCAAACGCGCGAGCTGTTCGGCCCACGCGCCGGGCGGGACGTAGCCGCTGACGAAGCGATGCGTGCAGACGAAATCGCCGAGCAGCACCGTCAGGTCCGGTCGCTGCGCGTTGGCCAGATCGACGATGGCGCCGACGCGCTCCTCCGACATCCAGGGATAGCAGGCGTGGATGTCGGCGATGACGGCGATCTTGAGATCGAGGCCGGCGGGCCATCGCGGCGGGGTCAGCGCATAGGAGGTCAGCGCGAGCTCCCAGCCCGCCTCGAAGGCCGTGGCGTAGCCGGCGAAGCCGGCCGTCGCCGCGAAGGCGCCGAGGCCGGTCAGGAGTCGGCGACGCGTAACCAGCATGGTCGAAACGCCTGGGTGTTCGATGCGCCCCCGCGCCCCGGTCCGATTTCTAGGAGGATCGCCCCGCTCAGGAAGCGAGGACGAGTTTCGGCGGAGCGAGATAGCGCGCTCCGCGCTCGAGAGCTTCGCCCAGCTCGGGATCGAAATCCGCGACGGGAAGTTCGAACTCGGCGGCGACGGCGGCGAGGCCGATGTCGCGGTAGAGCCGGGAAAGGAGTCGGCTGCGGCCGGCTCTGGCCTCGATAACGTCGGGAATGGCGGTGAGATCGTGACGCATGGGGACACTCGATGACTCGTTCGCCCGGCGCCGTTCGTCTCGGCGCCGCGCCAATGAAGACAAGCTGAATGAAATCCGTTAAGGGCGATTTAAAGGATGAATCGCGGCCAATTGAGGCCCGCCGCGCTCGTTGCGCGAATCGCGAAGCGGGAATGTGAAAAACGCCGGAGGCCGCCATGTCCGTTCTCGGAGTTCTCCTCGACAAAGACGGCACGTTGATCGACTTCCACGAGACCTGGGGGCCGGCGACGCACGCGGTCATTCACGCCCTCGCCGCCGGCGATCCCGAACTGATGCGCGCCCAGGCCGAGATCCTGCATTTCTCGCTCGGCGAGAAGCGGTTCCGCCCCACCTCGCCGCTGATCGCGGGATCGTCGGCGAGCTACGGCCGATCGTGGGGCGAATCGCTCGGGCGGACGGATTTCGCCGCGCTGAAGCGCGAGATCGACCATCTGACCGCCGTCGAATCGCTGAAGGCCCTGACGCCGATCGGCGAGCCCGCGCAGGCGCTCGGCGCGCTCAAGGCGATGGGCCTTCGCCTCGGCGTCGGCACCAACGACTCCGAGCAAAGCGCGCGGCGGCAGATCGCGGCGCTCGGTCTCGAAGAGACGATCGAATTCGTCGCCGGCTACGATTCCGGCCATGGCGGCAAGCCCGATCCCGGCATGGTGCTGGCGTTCGCGCGCCATCTCGGCGTCGCGCCGTCGCGGATCGCGATGGTCGGAGATTCGCGCCACGATCTCGACGCGGCGCGCGCCGCCGGCGCGCTGGCGGTCGCCGTGTTGAGCGGGCCGGCCGATCGCGACGCGCTGGAGCCGCACGCGGATTACGTGGTCGACGACATCGGAGCGCTGCCTGCGCTGTTCGCGGGGCTCGGTTCGAACGGATGAGCGGCGCGCTTACTCCGCCGCCGCCGGCAGGCCTTCCGGCTCGGCCCTCGGGGCAGGGCGCGTCTGCGGCGCGTGCGCGGTTTCGTCCGTCGCGCCGACGAAGCGTCCGAGAAGACGCCACGCCAGGCGCCCGGTGTCGTCGGCGAGGGTGAACACGGCCGGCACGAAGACGAGCGAGAGCAGCGTCGAGGCGATGAGTCCGCCGGTGACCGCGATCGCCATCGGCGAGCGGAAACCGCCGCCGTCGCCGAGGCCGAGCGCCGAGGGGAACATGCCCGCGGCCATCGCAATCGTCGTCATGATGATCGGCCGCGCGCGTTTGCGGCCCGCCTCGACCAGCGCTTCCAGGCGCGGCGTTCCCCGCCCGATCTCCTCGAGCGCGAAGTCGACGAGCATGATCGCGTTCTTGGTGACGATGCCCATCAGCATCAGAATGCCGATGACGACCGGCATCGACATCGCCTTGTGCGTCAGCAGCAGCGCGCCGATGGCGCCGCCGATCGACAGCGGCAGCGACACGAGAATGGTGATCGGCTGCAGGAAGCTGCCGAACAGCAGCACGAGCACGACGTAGACCATCATGACGCCCGCGCCGATCGCTTCGGCGAACGACTGGAACACCTCGCTCATCACCTCGACGTCGCCGGTCTCGCGAATCTCGACGCCCGGCGGCAATTTGCGTGCCGTCGGCAGCGCGCGAACGGCCGCCACCGCGTCGCCCAGCGCCGCCTCGCCGCTGAGGTCGCCTTCGATAGTGACGCGGCGCGTGCGGTCGTAGCGGTTGATCGCCGTCGGGCCGTGGTCGATCGAGAAGTCGGCGACCACCGAAAGCGGCACGGCGCCGCCCGAAGCGGTCGCCACGCGCAGATCGCGCAGCCGCCCGATATCCTGCCGCGCCGCCTCGTCGAGTTCGACGCGGATGGGAACGAGGCGGTCGCCCGCGTTGAACTTGGCGAGATTGGCGTCGATGTCGCCGAGCGTGGCGACGCGGATCGTCTCGGACAGGGCTTCGGTCGAGACGCCGAGATCGGCGGCGAGCTGGCGCTTGGGTTCGATGCGCAGCTCCGGCCGATCGAGTTCCGCGGTGGAAATGGGATTCTCGATCGTCGGGATCGAGCGCATCTCGCTGGCGAGCTGGTTCGCCGTGTCGTTGATCGCGTCGATGTCCGGCCCGGCGACGATGAGCGAGAGGTCGCGCTGGCCGTTGTCCTTGACGAACCAATAGCGAATGTCGGGCGTGCTCGCGAGCATCGCGCCGATGCGCGCCTGCAAGTCCTTCTGGCTCGCCGCCCGCTCCCTCTTGTTGACGAAATTGACGACGAACGTCGCCTTGCGCGGCTCCGCGCCGCCGCCCAGGATCTGTCCGCCGTAGATCAGCGCCGAGCGCACTTCGGGCATCGCCCGCAATTCGTCGGAGATCGAGCGGGTGACGCGGTCGGTGTCGGCGAGCAGCGAGCCCGGCGGCAGTTCGATCGCCAGCAGCACGCGGCCCTGGTCGTCGGGCGGCAGGAAGCCCGAGGGCAGGAGCTTGGTCGACATCAGCGAAGCCACGAAGATCATGACGCCCGCCGCGAGTGTGATCCAGCGGTGGCGCACCGAGGCGCGCACGAGCCGCGTGTAGAATCGCATGATCGCGCCGTCGCGATGCGTCGGCTCGTCGGGCGCGCGCAGGAAATAGGCTGATATCACCGGCGTGATGAAGCGCGCGACGAGCAGCGAAAAGATCACCGCGATCGCGACGGTGAGGCCGAACTGACGGAAATATTGGCCGGCGATGCCGCTCATGAAGCTCACGGGCGAGAAGATCGCGACGATGGTGAGCGAAATGGCGATGACCGCCAGCCCGATCTCGTCGGCGGCCTCCAGCGAGGCGCGATAGGCCGACTTGCCCATGCGCATGTGCCGCACGATGTTCTCAATCTCGACGATCGCGTCGTCGACGAGAATGCCAGTCACGAGCGTGATCGCGAGCAGGCTGACGAGATTGAGCGAGAAGCCGATCGCGTCCATCGCCCAGAACGTGGGAATGATCGACAGCGGCAGGGCGACGGCGGTGACCAGCGTCGCGCGCAGGTCGCGCAGGAACGCCAGCACCACGATGACCGCGAGCAGCGCGCCCTCGATCAGGGTCTCCATGGTCGAGGAATAATTGCCCAGTTCGTTGTCGACCTGCGTGTCGACCTTGGTGAACGCCACCTCCGGGTGCTCGGCGTGAACGCGCTGGAGCCGCTCGGCGAGGAGGCGGTCGACGGTGACGTCGCTGGCGCCCTTGGCGCGCGTGACGCCGAAGGCGACGATCGGCTCGTCGAACAGCCGCGTGAAGGTGCGCGGCTCGGCGGCGCCGTCGGTGACCGTCCCCAGTTCGTCGAGCCGCACCTTGCGCCCGCCGGGCAGCGCGATCGGCAACGCCGCGAGATCGCCGACCGCATGCGCGCCCGCGAGCGTGCGGATCGCCTGTTCCTGGCCGGCGATCTGACCGCGTCCGCCGCCCAGGTCGATATTGTCGGCGCGCACCTGTGCGTTGACGGTCGCGGCCGTCACGCCGAGCGCGAGCAGCTTCTCCGGGTCGAGCGCGACGCGGATTTCGCGATCGACGCCGCCGGCGCGCTTGACCTCGCCGACGCCTTTGACGCTCTGGAGTTCGCGCGCCACCGTATCGTCGATGAACCAGGACAATTGCTCGACAGTCATGCCCGGCGCCGAGGCGGCGTAGACGACGATCGGCAGGCCTTCGACGTCGAGGCGGCTGACGATCGGCTCGTCGATCGTGCGCGGCAGATCGCTGCGGATTTTCGCGATCTGGTCCTTCACGTCGTTGAGCGCGCGGTCGATGTCGACCGAGCCGACGTTGAACTGGACGATCGTTACCGAGGAGCCGTCGGTCACGGTCGAGATCATGTGCCAGACGCCGTTGAGATTCGAGACGGCGTCCTCGACCTTCTTGGTGATCTGCGACTCCAGTTCCGAGGGCGCCGCGCCCGACTGAGTGATCGCGATCTCGACGATCGGAATGTCGATATTGGGAAGTTTCGTGATCGCCATCCGATGGAAGCTGACGAATCCGAGCAACGTCAGCACGGCGAAAGCGACGATGGCGGGAATCGGGCGCCGGACCGACCACGCGGAGACGTTGATCCTCATGGCGCGGCTGCCGCGGGGGCGGCGGCGGCGAGCGTAGCGCGCACGCGGTCCCCAGAGCGCAGGAAAGCGGCCGCGCGCGCCACGACGCGTTCGCCCGGCGCGACGCCGCTCATAATCTCCAGCGCCTCGCCCTCGGCGATTCCCACCGTGACGCGCCGCAGTTCGACGATTCCGTCGCGCACGACGAGCGCGCGCGCGCTGGCGGCTTCGCGCTGCACGGCGCTGGCGGGAATGCCGACGCCCTGGCTGCGCGCGATCTCGATTTCGCCCGAGGCGAACGAACCGATGCGCGCCGGCGCGCCCGCGGCGAGCGCGATGCGCGCCTTGCCGGTGCGGCTCGCTTTGTCGACTTCCTCGCTGACGAGCCGGACCACGCCGTCGGCCTCCTCCGCGACGCCGGGCAGGCGCAGCTTCGCCGGCATGCCGATGGCGAGACGCGCCAGCGACTGCTCAGGCACGTCCGCCTCGAGGTCGACCGCGCCGTCCCTTATGATGCGGAACAGCGGCTCGCCGACGCTCGAAACGGTCGCGCCGAGCCGCGCCGTGCGGCGGCTGACGAGGCCGGCGACGGGCGCCTTGACCTCCGTCCGCGCGATGCGCACCAGCAGTTCCTGACGCTCGGCGTCGCGGCTCTTGCGATCGGCGCGCGCGAGCGCGAGCCCGTTCTTGGCTGCGGCGAGCTGCGCTCCGGTGGTCCTCACGGCGACTTCGCGTTGCTCGATCGTCGCGGCCGCCATGACTTGACCGCCGAGCCTGTGCGCGCGGTCGGAGTCGTCGCTCGCCAAGCCGAGTTGGGCCTCGAACTGTTCGATCTGGCTTTGCGCCTGGGCGATCGCCGCGTCGGCGCGGGCGGTCGCCGCGTCGTTCTGCGCGAGCTGGGCGTCGAGTTGGCTGCGATCGAGCCGCGCGAGAACCTGTCCGGCCGCGACCGTGTCGCCGTCCTCGGCGTCGAGTTCGACGATCGCCAGACCGTCGACCCGCGCCGCGACGAGCGCGTCCTCGCGCGCGACGAGCGTCCCGGAGACGAACAGCCGGTCGACGAATTCGCGTTGTGCGCCGGTCGCGACAGTCACCGTCGGCGGCTCGACGAGGCGAGGCGTCTCGGCCGCGGCGGCGCCGACGGGCGCGGCGGGAGCCGAGCACTTCGCGGCCGAAGAGAGCCCGAGCTTGGCGAGCGGCGCGGGGACCGGCGCGCAGGATGCGAAATAGCGGAAGGCGCCGAGCGCGGCGAGGCCGGCCACGGCCACGACGGCTACGACAATGAACGCGCGGCGCATCAGCGCGACTCCACAAGGGCGGTAAAGGGCGCGATCGCGCCGGCGAACAGCGCTCGCAGGACGCCGGTGGCCATCGCCGCCTCGGCCTCGCAATCGAAATCCGGCTCCAGCGCGCGGCGTTTGAACAGGCCGGACACGAGAGTGAAGACGACGCGCGCGGCGAATTCCGCGTCGAGCGACGCGGCGGCCTCGCCTTTGGCCTTGGCGGCCTCGACGAGCATGGCGAGCCCGCGCAGAACGTCGGCGTCGATGGCGAGCGTCATCGCGGCGATGCGGGGATTGCGCGCCGCCTCGGCCGTGATCTCGACGAACATGATCGCCTTCTCGCGCGGCTTGGCGAGCAGATGGTCGCGCAGCATTGCGGCGAGCGTGGCCAGAACGCCGTCGCCGCCGACCAGAGTGGCGAAGGCGACGGCGCGCTCGCGCTGATCGCGCGCGCAAATGCCCTCGACGATGGCCTCCTTCGACGGGAAGTAGCGATAGAGATTGCCGGCGCTCATGCCGGCCTCGTCGGCGACCTGCTGCATCGTCGCGGCGTGGAAGCCGTGGCGCACGAAGGCCCGCTCGGCCGCGGCGACGATCAGGTCGTGCCGATCGGCCTCCGAAGCCCGCTTGGAGGAGGGAGCCTGCGCCAGAGACATGGAAACCTCATGAAAATGAACGTTCATTCTCATGAGGGGGCATTGTGGCGGAATTTCGTCGTCGCGCCGGCGCCGCCTCAGAGCCGCCGCGAGCGCACGTCCGGGAGGAAATAGGTCAGCAGGCCGATCGCCGGCAGGAAGGCGCAGATCTGATAGACGAAGGTCAGGCTGGTGCGATCGGCGAGCGCGCCGAGCAGCGCCGCGCCGATGCCGCCCAGGCCGAACGAAAGGCCGAAGAACAGGCCGGCGATCGCGCCGACGTTGCCGGGCGCCAGTTCCTGCGCATAGACGACGATGGCCGAGAACGCCGAGGCGAGGACGAGGCCGACCGCGACGCTGTCGAGGATCGTGCCGACAAGGCCGAGATGCGGCAGCAGCAGGGTGAACGGCAGCACCCCGAGGATCGACAGCCAGATCACGAACTTACGCCCGTAACGATCGCCGATCGGCCCGCCCGCGTAGGTTCCCGCGGCGACGGCGCCGAGGAAGACGAACAGCATGACCTGCGAGGCCTGCACGGAAACATGGAAGGTCTGGATGAGGTAGAACGTGTAATAGCTCTGCAGGCTCGAGAGATAGAACACTTTCGAAAAGACCAGCACGACCAGGATGATCATCGTGCGGACCACCTGCGCGCGCGGCAGCGAGGAGGCGTGCGGCGCGGCCAACGCCCTGCGCGCGGCGCGATGGGCGGCGTGCCATTGGGCGATGCGGGTCAGGATGAGAATGGCGGCGAAGGCGAGCACGGTGAACGCCAACACCGAACGCTGGCCGAAGGGAACGACGATGAACGCCGCCATCAGCGGCCCGAGCGACTGCCCGAAATTGCCGCCGACCTGGAACAGGCTCTGCGCGAAGCCGTAGCGCCCGCCGGAGGCCGCCCGCGCCGCGCGCGACGCCTCGGGGTGAAAAATCGCGCTGCCGACGCCGATCATCGCCACCGCAGTCAGCAACAGCGGATAGCTCCAGCCGAACGCCAGCACCACGAGGCCGGCCAGCGTGAAGGCCATCGCCGAGGGCAGGGCGTAGGTCACCGGGCGCCGGTCGGTGAAGAGACCGATCAACGGCTGCAGCAGCGAGGCGGTGACCTGGAAGGTGAAGGTGATCAGTCCGGTCTGGAAAAACGACAGCGAGAGCTGCTCGCGAAACACCGGATACAGCGCCGGGGCGAGCGACTGCATCATGTCGTTGAGCATGTGCGAGCCGCTGGCGGCGAAGAGAATGCCGTAGGAGGTGGCCTGCGCGGCGCGGCTGGCCGCGCTGAAAGTGAGATCGTCGACGCCGGCGCGGGCGGGATTTCGGGCAAGGGTCAAGGGAATTTCTCGTTTCAACGCGGCTCGCCCGACCCCGGGCGCGCCGAAGATTGTTCCCTAGCGCCATGCGGTTCGCGGCGCCAAGGCTCGAATCGGGCCGCTCAAGGCATTGTGATGAGGGGCCGGGCGGCGGCGGCGCTATTTCGGCGCGAGCACCATCACCATCTGACGGCCTTCCATCAGCGGCTCGGCCTCGACCTTGGCGATCGGCGCCGTTTCCGTCCTCACCCGCTGCAGGAGTTTGTAGCCGATGTCCTGATGCGCCATTTCGCGGCCGCGGAAGCGCAGGGTCACCTTGACCTTGTCGCCCTCCTCGAAGAAGCGGCGCACCGAGCGCATCTTCACTTCGTAGTCGTGATCGTCGATGCCGGGGCGCAGCTTGATCTCCTTGATCTCGACGATCTTCTGGCGCTTGCGCTGCTCGGAGGATTTCTTCTGTTCGAGGAAGCGGAACTTGCCGAAATCGAGAATCTTGCACACCGGCGGGCTGGCGTTCGGCACGATCTCCACGAGGTCGAGAGCGGCCTCGTCGGCCAATTGCTGCGCTTCGGCGACATTGACGACGCCGCGATTGAGGCCTTCGGCGTCGATGAGCTGCACTTGGACGGCGCGAATATCGCGGTTGACGCGGGGCCCGCCTTTCTCCGGCGCCGCGGTCGACTTCATGGGACGACGAATGGCTGCTCTCCTCGAATTGTTGAAACGGCGGATTGTTGAAGAAACGACGCGGCCCATCGGCCGGCCTCTTGCCGGCGAACGGATCGAGCCGCGGATTTTCCATGGAATGCAGGGACAAGTCAATCGCGACGGTGCGCGGGCAGCGTCTCGGTCTGAATTTCTGCAAAGGTGGAAACCGGCCGTTCGACGGCGCTTGTCGCTGATGGCGGCTTGGATCGTCTCCCCGCCTTCCCCCCGCTCGGCGCTCTCGGCCGGTCGACATGACATCCGTGTCGCGAGGAAACAGGGCTATCCGCTATGCCAAAGTGTGCACGATGACCGGCCCCGCCACCGCCGTGACTGGCCCGATGAGCAGGGGGCCAAGGTTCTGCTCGATCCACGCAACCGCGCGCTTGTTTGACTCCTCGGCCGCCTCGACATTGTTGAAGATGCTGATGGCCGTCACCGTGTCATCTGGCGCATAGACCACATAGTAGGCCATGAAGCCTGGGACGTCGCTGACGATCGGGATCACACCCTCCTTGATCCTGCTCGCCAGTTCCTCGGCCATGCCCGCTCTTGCCTTGCCCTGGCGAATAGCCGCGTACATAGAGTCCTCCTTCGCGCCGGGCTACCCTAGATCGGAACGGCTGTGATAGTGCATCAGATCGCTTGGGCTCGCAATGGACCTGCCGGCCCGCGTCGCCGTCCCGAGAAACCTCTTCGCCGGCATCCTGCGAATGATCGCTGAACTGCGACCGCCGACCACCGCCCGTCGACCGAGCGGGCTAGACCGCGCCCATGACAGGTATCAACGCGCCAGTGACGGCTTTGGCTTCGTCCGACGCGAGGAACAAAATCACCGCGGCGAGATCGGCCGGAGCCACCCAACGGTCGAACGCAGCATTGGGCATGGCGGCCCTGTTGGCGGGCGTGTCGATGATCGAGGGCAACACCGCGTTTACGGTGACGCCTCTGCTCTTCAATTCGTCCGCCAAGCTTTCGGTCAGTCGATGCACCGCCGCTTTGCTGGCGGCATAGGCCCCCATTCCGGCAACCGCCTTCACTGCGGCGTTGGCGCCAATATTGATGATACGGCCGGCGCCGCTTTCCAACAGGTGGGGCGTCGCCGCCATCGATGCGTGCAAGGCGGTCTTCAAATTCATCGTGTAGAGGCGATCCCAGTTTGTCGGGTCGCCGCCTTCTGCTGTTCCCCAAAGGAAGCCGCCGGCAATATTGATAAGCGCGTCAAGTCGCCCGAACTTTGCAATGAGGTCGGCTATGGCCTTGCGCGCACCGTCCGCAGAGGAGAGATCGACGCCGCCGAGCAACAGCGCATTAGCTCCGAGCCGTTCGGCGAGGCCATCCGGCGGCGTCGTAGCGACATCGAGCGCCGCCACGAGCGCGCCACGGTTGGCCGCGGCCTCCGCGACAATTCTGCCGAGAGCGCCAAATCCGCCGGTGACCGCTATCGCTTTGCCTTTCATGATCGTCCCCGATCTGCCGTGCGTTGCCTAGCCTTGTTTCTCGAAAGAAAATTTGCCGCCCAGACGGCCGTGGAAATTCTTCGTGACAAATGAACGGCGTCAAACGCGAGAAAAAGCGAAAGCTCTGGCTGCCTTTTGGGGGCGAGGGGCGTTCGCGCAATTCTTCGATGGACGCCTTTGTGCAGGAAGGTGTTGAGGCAGGTTCGTGGTCGAATTCCGGTCTCAACGGTAGGAGGACAACAATGAAAAATCCTTTGCGCATCGGCCTGACTCGCTCATCGTGAGTTCTGTGGGAAGCCCTGGCGGATTCAAAAGTCAGTTTTTGTCCACTAGATAGCGAGGAACAAAGCGAAAGCGGCGTAGCGGATTGTTTTGGAGCGCTTGCCCTCTTTCATTGGTAATCTCTCCCCGAAAATATGCGGCGGCATATTCGTCGGCTTCTTTGAACGCGTTGCTGAACGTGTCCGTCTGCCCACACGAAGGGCAGACAATGACCGAAACCCATGAAGCGTCTATCGTGAGTTTCACTGGCGCGAGGCATCTGCCACAAAAAATCGGGGAGCTACTCGACATCGCCGCCTCCATTGCAATGCGCGGATAGCTCGTCCGTCCGGCCTAAGGCCACTTCACTGTCTTAGCGATTTGATCAGCCCCCACGGATTGGGCGAAGACAGATGCTAGCGCATGGGCGGCTCGTGGGCCAGCGCGGGCGGCGCAGTTGGAGGAGCGGCCGGCGCGGGACGAGATGATGCGCATTTGACAGACCGCAAAGGGTCCAGGCTGTGTAAAAACGCTGTGTTGTGATAGAGTTAGGTTGGCTTCAGGAGACCGGCCAGGGGACGATTGGCCGAGAAAGACCGAAGGCCGCAAAGTCGTTTTTTTTCACAACCTCGGTCGAGAGCGGAAGTTTATGCTGAGATGCGGCCGCGCGCGCCGACGTTCATTCGGCCGCGCCGCTCAGGCCGCGAGGTCCGCGACGATCGAATCGAGCAGCGGCATCCCCGTGTGCGTCACCCGAATTCGCCCGGTCGCGTCCTCTTCGACAAAGCCCTCGGCGGCGAGATCGTCGATCTGACGCTGCAGGAGCGGGCGCCCGCTCAAAGCTTCGAAGCGCGCGCGGTCGATCCCTTCGCGCAGGCGCAGGCCCATCAGCAGGAATTCGTCGCCCTGCTCCTCGGCGCTCAGCGGCGCGTTCTCGATCAGCCCGTGGCCCTCGCTTTCGACCTGGGTGAGCCACATCTCGGGATGCTTCTCCGTCGCCTGGGCGCGGCGGCCCTCGGGCGTGATGAGACGGCCGTGCGCGCCGGGGCCGACCCCGACGTATTCGCCGTAGCGCCAATAGACGAGATTGTGCCGGCTCTCGGCGCCGGGCCGCGCGTGGTTGGAGACTTCGTAGGCGGGAAGGCCGTTCGCCTCGGCGATCTCCTGCGTCGCGTCGAACAGGGCGCGCGCCAGCTCTTCGTCGGGCGTGGCGAGCTTGCCGGCGCGCCACAACCGCTCGAAGATCGTGTCCGGCTCGATGGTGAGCTGGTAGAGGGAGAGATGCTCGCCCGCCATTTTCATCGCTTCGGCCAATTCGGCGCGCCAGGCGCTTTCGCTCTGGCCGGGCCGCGCATAGATCAAATCGAAGGAATAGCGCGGGAAGATCGACGCGGCGGTCCTGACCGCCTCGACCGCTTCGGCGACGTCGTGGCGCCGGCCGAGCGCCTTCAGGTCCGCGTCGTCGAGCGCCTGCACGCCGATCGACAGGCGGTTGACCCCTGCGGCGCGATAGCCGCGGAAGCGCCCGGCCTCGACGCTGGTCGGATTGGCCTCCAGCGTGATCTCCGCGTCGGGCTCGACGCTCCAGTTCGCCGCGATCGCGTCGATGACGCTCTGCACCGCCTGCGGACGCATCAGCGAGGGCGTGCCGCCGCCGAAAAAGACCGAGCGCACCACACGGCCGGGCGTCGCCGCCGCGCGATGGGCGAGTTCGGCGCGCAGAGCGGAAACGAAGCGCTCTTCGTCGATCGGCGCGGCGCGCACATGGGAGTTGAAATCGCAATACGGGCATTTGGCCAGACAGAACGGCCAATGCACGTAAACGCCAAAACCGGCGTCGTCGGCGCCGAGCGGCGCGCTCGCCTGCCGCGGCGCAAGGGTTTCCATCTGCGTCATCGCCGCCTTATGCCAGCTTGCTGGGCGCCGCGCCAGATTCTTTGCTATGCCTGACCGGCCGTCGGCTCCGATGGCCGGAGAACCGGGAATCATGCCCGAATCCCACGATGCGAAATCCGTCTGGCGGGAGGCGAACGGCCACCGGCGCTGGCTCGCCGCCGAGGCCGACGCCCTCTTCGCCTTTTATGAAGTGGATCTGATTCGTCCCGCCGGCGGCTTCGCGACGCTCGACGAGTCCGGCCGCGCGATGGCGTCCGAGACGGTCCGTCCGTTGCATGCGACGACGCGCATGGTGCATTGTTTCGCGATCGCGCATCTCCTCGGGCGTCCCGGCGCCGCCGACATCGTCGATCACGGCATGGAAGCGATCAAGGCGCGCCACCGCGATCCCCGCCACGGCGGCTATTTCTGGTCCTTCGACGACGAGGGGCCGCGCGAGCGCGACAAGCTCGCCTACGGCCACGCTTTCGTGCTGCTCGCCGCCGCGAGCGCCAAATGCGCCGGCCATCCCGACGCCGACGCTCTGTTGAGCGACGTCGCCGAGGTTCTCGAGACGCGTTTCTGGGAGCCCAAATACGGCGCCAGCGCGGAAGAATTCACCGAGGACTGGTCGCCGTTCAGCGCCTATCGCGGACAGAATTCCAACATGCATTTGACCGAGGCGTTGATGGCGGCGTTCGAGGCGACCGGCGAGCGCGGCTTTCTCGATAAGGCCGAGAGCGTCGCCGATCTCATCTTGCGGCGAAACGCCGCCGCGGCGGATTGGCGCGTGCCGGAGCATTATTCGGCCGATTGGACGGTCGATCGCGAATACAAGGGTTCGGACACGTTTCGCCCCTATGGCGTCACACCGGGGCACGCTCTGGAATGGGCGCGTCTGGCGCTGCAGCTGTGGGAACTCGGCGGGCGCAGAATCGCCTGGCTGCCCGGCGCGGCGCGCGCGCTGTTCGCGCGGGCGGTCGGGGAGGGCTGGGACGCGCCGCGCGGCGGCTTCTACTACACGCTCGAATGGAGCGGCGCGCCGCGCGTGCGCGATCGGCTGTGGTGGCCTTGCTGCGAGGGCGTCGGCGCGGCGACGTTTCTGGGCGCGCTCGACGGCGAGGCGCTCTATGAGGCCTGGTATCGACGCATCTGGGGCTTCTGCGCGCGCCGCTTCATCGATCGGCGCGAAGGCGGCTGGCGCATGCAGCTCGACGATTCGCTGCGCCCGATCCCCGGCTATTTCGTCGGCAAGCCGGACCTCTATCACGCCCTGCAGGCGTGTCTCGTCCCGCTCTATCCGACGACCGGCTCGCTGACGCGCGGGATTTTGCGCGCGCCGGGACGCGGCTGAGGCGCTCGAGGGTTACAGGCCCTCGAACAGCGCCGTCGAGAGATAGCGTTCGGCGAAGGACGGCACGATGACGACGATCGTCTTGCCGTCGTTTTCCGGCCGGCGGGCGACGTCGATCGCCGCCGCGATGGCGGCGCCGGAGGATATCCCGACAGGAATGCCCTCGAGCCGCGCCACCAGCCTGGCGGTGTCGAACGCCGTCTGGTTGCCGACGGTGACGACCTCGTCGATGAGGCTGCGATCGAGGATCGCCGGCGCAAAGCCCGCGCCGATGCCTTGAATCTTGTGCGGGCCAGGCGCGCCGCCCGACAGCACCGGGGAATCCTCGGGCTCGACCGCGACCATCTTGACGCTCGGCTTGCGCGCTTTGAGCACCTGGCCGACGCCGGTGAGCGTGCCGCCGGTGCCGACGCCGGAAACCACGATGTCGACCGCGCCGGCGGTGTCGTTCCAAATTTCTTCGGCGGTGGTGCGCCGATGGATTTCGGGATTGGCGGGGTTCTCGAACTGCTGGGGCATGATCGCGCCGGGCGTCGCCGCGACGATGTCATTGGCTTTGGCGATCGCGCCCTTCATGCCCAGAGCGGCGGGCGTCAAGACCAGTTCGGCGCCCAGCAGCGCGAGCATCTTGCGCCGCTCGACCGACATCGATTCGGGCATCACCAGGATGAGCTTGTATCCGCGCGCCGCGGCGACGAACGCCAGCGCGATGCCGGTGTTTCCCGAGGTCGGCTCGACGAGGACGCCGCGGCCCGGCGCGATCCGTCCCTGCGCTTCCAGAGCGTCGATCATCGCGACGCCGATGCGGTCCTTGACGCTTCCGATCGGATTGAAGAATTCGAGCTTCGCGAGAAGGTTGGCGCGCACGCCCTTTTCCCTGGCGATGCGGTCGATGCGGACAAGCGGCGTATCGCCGATCGTTTCGGTGATCGATGCGTACACTCGCCCTCGGCCGCGCGGACGCGAATCGTCGCGCGTCGGGTCTTTACCGGTCCCAGCCATCAATTCAGCCTCCATGCCGCCGCCGACGCCAGGCGCGGCGCGCTCCTCCGTCAGATTACACTTTTTGACGGCGCGATCATATACAACATTTTAATATACGACATTAGATCGCGAAATCCCCGCTGGCTTTCTCCTCCGCGAGGATATGCGCCTTCTCGGCCTCTTCGCAGAGTTGCTCGACGGTGATGGCGTCCAGATTGGCCAGGAACGACTCGCCGGCCTTGCGCACGCTCGGTTCGATAACCTTCTCCAGGAGCTTGGATCGCGATCCGATATCGTCGGGGTCGGCGGTGCTCAAGCTCATCGAGGTGCGCACGATTTCGCCGACGGAAATTCTGCGGCGCTCGCGCGCCAGTTCGTAGCCGCCGCGAGGTCCGCGCACGCCCTTGAGGATCTTGGCGTGAACGAGGCCCTGCAACAGGGTCTCCAAGTGCCGAGGCGGCAATTTGTGCCGCGAGGCGAGCGCCTTGGCCGCGACCGGCGATGGCCGCGAATGCAGGGCGATGTCGACAACGGCGGCGATGGCGAGCAGGCTGCGTCGCGACAGCAAGTTCATTTTATTTCTCCTCGTCTGAGCGCCCGGTCGAACCAAAACCTCTTGGACCGCGCTCGCTCGCTGTGAGCCGTTCGCTTTTAATGAAAGCAACGCGCTCGACGGAACATACGACGAGCTGCGCGATCCGTGCGCCTCGCCGAATAGAAAAGGGACTCCGACCAAAATTGATTAGTATGACGCCGATCTCGCCGCGATAGTCCGCGTCGATCGTCCCGGGGCTGTTCAGAACGGTCACCCCGTCTTTCAGCGCCAGCCCCGAGCGAGGCCGAATCTGCGCCTCGTAACCCCTAGGCAATTCGATCGCCAAACCCGTCGGGATCAACGCCCGCTCGCCGGGATTCAGAATCACCTCCCGCCCTTCCGGAAGGGCGGCCACGAGATCCATCCCGGCCGCATCATCGCTCTGATACTGGGGCAATTGCAAGTCCTGCGAATGTGGAAATCGCTGAAACCCAACATCGATCATTTCTTGTCTTTCATCATGCGCGCAATGAGATCGATCAAACCCAGCGCGACCTCTTGCTTGCTCATGCGCGGCCAAGGCTCCACGCCTGCGGCGCTGACGATCGCGACCTGATTGTCGAGGCCGCCGAAAGTCCCTTCGCCTTCGGCGACGCTGTTGGCGACGATCAGGTCGCAGCCCTTGCGTTTCAGCTTGTCCCGCGCGTTGTCCACGACCCGCTCGGTTTCCGCGGCGAATCCGATGACGAGCGCCGGGCGGTCGGCCGTCCTCGTCGCGATGTCCGCGAGAATGTCCGGGTTCTCGATCAACGACAGGACCGGCGCGCCGGCGGCGCCCTTTTTCAGCTTATGGGCGCCGATGGCCTCGACGCGCCAATCCGCGACGGCCGCGGCCGCGACAAAGACGTCCGCGGGCAAGCAGGCCAGCACGGCCGCGTGCATTTGCCGCGCCGTCTCGACGTGGACGACGTCGACGCCGGGGGGATCGGCGAGGCCGACGGGGCCGCTGATCAACGTCACCTTCGCGCCGGCGCGATAGGCCGCCAGCGCGATCGCATGCCCCTGAAGCCCCGAGGAGCGATTGCCGATGAAGCGAACCGGATCGATCGGCTCGTAGGTCGGGCCGGACGTCACGATGACGCGCTTGCCCGCGAGCGCGCCGTCGCCGCGCGCGCCGACGCCGGGCGGCAGGGGGATCGCGGTCGGCTCTTCGAGCGCGCGCTCGATCGCCGCGACGATCGCCAGGGGTTCGGCCATGCGACCCGGCCCGAATTCGCCGCACGCCATCTCGCCGTCGTCCGGGCCGACGAAAATCACGCCGTCGCCGCGCAGCGCGGCGACATTGCGGCGGGTCGCCGGATGCAGCCACATGCGAACGTTCATCGCCGGCGCGGCGAGCACGCGTTTGTCGGTGGCCAGAAGCGTAGTGGAGGCGAGATCGTTGGCGAGGCCATGCGCCATTCGCGCCAGCAGATCCGCCGTCGCCGGCGCGACCACGATCAGATCGGCTTCGCGCGACAATTCGATGTGGCCCATCTCGGCTTCGTCGATCAAGCTGAATTGATCGAAGCGAACCGGGTGGCCGCTGAGCGCGGCGGCCGAGAGCGGCGCGATGAATTGCTTGGCCGCCTCGGTCATGACGACGCGCGCGACAGCGCCGCGCTCGCGCAGCCGGCGGATCAGTTCGAGCGATTTATAGGCCGAAACGCCGCCCCCGACGATTAGGAGAATGCGGGCGCCCGACAGAGGTTTCGCGGTCATGATCGCTTACGCCGTGGTGGCGTCGAGCGCCGATAATTCGCTCGGGCTCGCATGCGCCAAAGGTTGCAGCATAGGGTCAGTAACAACGGGACTGCAACGTCGAAAGTAAGCTCCACGGGAACTATCTGCGTAAAATTCTCTTTTTGTCGCCGGCTCACCTTAGGTGAAACGCGATCCAAACGAGCGCCGCCGCGATGACCCATAGCGATGTCGTGACCGTCGACGGCCATCGTCCCGAGGCGGGCGCGCTCGACGCCTCGGCGGGCGCGGCCTCGGCTTCGCGCTCGATGAGGCGCGAAAGACGTTCCAGGCGCGGCGGCGCGTCGGCCATGAGTTTGGCGAGTTGCGAAACGCTGCGGCCGAGGTCTTCGATTCGGCCGCGCGGCCCGAGGTTTTCGGCGATCCAGCCGCCGACGACCGGCTCCGCCGTTCCCCACATGTCGAGATACGGGTCGAGCTTGCGCGCGACGCCTTCGACCACGACCATGGTCTTTTGCAGCATCACGAGTTCGATGCGCGTCGTCATGTCGAACAGCGCGGTGACCTCGAACAGGAGGGTCAGCAGCTTGGCCATCGAAATCTGGTCGGCGGTGCGCGCATGGATGGGCTCGCCGATCGCGCGCACGGCCTGCGCGAAATCCTCGACGCGGTGAATGGGGGGCACGTAGCCCGCCTCGAAATGCACCTCGGCGACGCGAAGATAGTCGCGCCGGATGAAGCCGTACAGAATCTCGGCCAGGAAACGTCGTTCCTTGCGGCCGAGGCGGCCCATGATGCCGAAATCGACGGCGACGATGCGCCCTTGGTCGTCGACGAGCAAATTGCCCTGATGCATGTCGGCGTGAAAGAAGCCGTCGTGCAAGGCGTGGCGGAGAAAGGACTGGACCAGCGTCCGCCCGAGCTTGGGCGCGTCGAAGCCGAGCTCGGCCAGACGCGCAGTGTCGCCGAGCGGCGTTCCGTCGATCCATTCCATGGTCAGAACTTCGCGCGTCGTGCGGTCCCAATCGATCTTAGGGGCGCGGAATTCGGGGTCATGGATCAGGTTTTCGCCGAATTCGGACGCCGCCGCCGCTTCGAGGCGAAAGTCCATTTCCATGCGGACGCTTCGCGCGAGCGCGTCGACGACATCCACCAGGCGCAGGCGACGCAGGCTCGGCTCGAAGCGTTCGGCGCTGCGGGCGGCGAAAAACATATCCGAGAGATCGCGCGTGAAGCGCCGCTCGACGCCGGGGCGCAACAGCTTGACCGCGACGTCGCGCTCGCCCTCGCTCGTCCGCACGCGCGCGCGGTGCACCTGCGCGATCGAAGCGGCTGCGACCGCGTCGCCGAATTCGACGAAGACGCTATCGATCTTGGCCCCGAAGGCCGCCTCGACCGTCGCGACCGCGACCGCGCGGTCCGCCGGCGTCATGCGGTCCTGCAACCTTTCGAGCTCCAGCACGACCTTGGGGCCGACGATGTCGGGGCGGGTGGCGAGAAACTGTCCGAGCTTGACATAGGAGGGGCCGAGACGATCGATCGCGGCGGAAAGGCCGCTGAGGCCCTGCGCGCCGCGCCGCGCCAGCAGATTGGCGAGCGCCAGCGGCGCCCTGGCGAGCGGCGGCAGCGACAACGGATCGACGCCGACGAAGGCGCCTTCGCGCGCCAGCACGAAGCCGGCGCGCGCCAGCCGCGATGCGTGTCCGATGGCGGCCAAACGCGACAAGTTCAGAGTTTCCAGCCCGAATGGATCGCGACGACGCCGCCCGTCAGCCGGGTGAATTCGACGCGCGAGAACCCGGCTTCGCGGATCATGTCGGCGAAGCGGTCGGGTGGCGGGAATTTGCGGATCGATTCAACGAGATAGCGATAGGCGGGGCCGTCGCCGGCGACCACCTTGCCGAGCGCGGGAATCGCGGCGTCGGAATAGGCCGCATAGATTTGGTCGAGAATCGGCAGATCAACGCGCGAGAATTCGAGGCACAGAAACCGCCCGCCGCGCTTGAGGACGCGATAGGCCTCGCTGAGGGCGCGCTCCATGCGCGGGACGTTGCGAATGCCAAAGGCGATCGTATAGGCGTCGAAAGTCGCGTCGGGCAGCGGCAGCGCCTCGGCGTTGCCCTCGACGAAACTTATCCGTTTGCCTTCCTTTCGTTTTTGTGCCCGCTCCGCGCCGACGCGCAGCATGTCGGCGTTGACGTCGACGACGGTCACTCGGGTGGCCTCGCCGCCCGCCGCCGCGACGCGGAATGCGACGTCGCCGGTGCCTCCCGCCACGTCGAGATGCAGGAACGGGCGATGGCGCGGCGGTCGCAGCTTGGCGACGAGAATGTCCTTCCAGATGCGATGCAGGCCGAAGGACATGAGATCGTTCATCAGATCGTAGCGGTCCGCGACCTTATGAAAGACGTCGTCGACGAGGCCCTGCTTCTCGTCGAGGCGAACCGTTCGTTCGCCGAAATGCGTATGAGGGGCGGCGGTCGACATCAAGCGTCTCCAGGATCGCGCGCACCATAGCCCGACCGAGCGCGCCAAGCCAAATGAGGCGGCCAGGCCCGGGAGGGCCGTCGGAGGAAGCGCGCGCCTGGGCTGCGAGGCGCCTGCGAGAAAATAGATAAATATGTCTGGAGCGGATCGCCGCGTCAGGGCGATGTCGCTCCAAAATGGTCGCGAATCGTCGCGGACAAGCGAATTAACTTCCCATTAAGCTCACAATGAATTCATCCGCAACTCCTGGATGCCATTAAGCAATGGCTTAAGGGGCGCTGTCCAATATCCGACCTTGGTTGGCGCCTGCCGACCAGACAACGTCGAACCTCCGTAGCGGATCCCGCCGTGGACCTGGGCAGAGCCTTAAGAAGACATTTCCGCCCGACCAACATTCCGGCGGCGCTCGCGGCGCTCGTCGCCGTCGTCTGCGGCGCGCTCGCCGACCATCAAAACAATCAGCTTTCCGACGAACGATCGCGCGCCGAGGTTCTGTCCCAGGTCAGCCTGATCCGGGCCAAGCTCGAGGGCGACGTCAACGGCGACATCCAGCTCGTTCGCGGCCTCGTCGCCGACATTTCCACCGAGCCGAACATCACGCAAACGAGATTCGCCGAGCTCTGCGCGAACCTGCTGCAGAGCCGCTCGCAGATAAGGAGCATCGCCGGCGCCCCCGGTCTCGTGGTGTCGCTGGAATATCCCCTGAAGGGAAACGAGGCGGCGATCGGGCTCGATTTTAACAAGAACGAAAAGCAGCGCGAAACCGCGCTGCGCGCGCGCGACAGCGGCGACGTCGTCATGGCGGGTCCGCTCGACCTCGTTCAGGGCGGCAGAGCCTTGATCGCGCGTTTTCCCGTGTTCGCGAACGGACCCGGCGGCGACAAGGCCTTTTGGGGCGTCGTTTCGGGAGTCATCGACATCGACAGGCTGTACCGCGACAGCGGCCTCATCGGGCACGATCTGCCGATCGACGTGGCGATCACAGGCAAGGACGCGCTGGGCAAAGAAGGAGTCCGCTTTTTCGGAGATGCGCAGGTCGCGAGCGACCGCCCCGTCACCACCGATGTGAGCGTTCCCTCGGGATCATGGCGGATCGCCGCCACGCCCAAAGGCGGCTGGGAAGCGGCGCCGTCGAACCGATGGATTCTGCGGTTGGGAATTCTGGCGGCCGGCCTCCTGATCGTCATCCCCGCCTGGCTCGTCGGGCGGTTGGTGGAGGAGCGACGCGACCATTCCTCGAGCTTGCGCGACCGCGAAGGCGAGCTCGAGCGCCTGTCGCGGCGGCTCGAACTCGCTCTCGACGCCTCGAAGGTCGGCGTGTGGGACTTCAACATCGATTCGGGAGAACTCGTCTGGGACGACCGCATGAACGTGCTCTACAATTACCCGCAAGACGGCGGCGCTCGCGAATACAGGCATTGGCGGGACCGGCTCGACGAGACGGACGCTCAGCGGGCGATCGAGGATTTCGAAACGGCGATACGGATACAGGGCCGTTACGAATCCCAATACCGGCTCAACCTGGGCGACGGGCGAACGCGAGTCATCCGCGCGATCGGCAAAGTCTACGTTTCGCCCGATCTGTCCTCGAAAATCGTCGGCGTCAATTGGGACGTAACCTCCGACGTCGCGCTGACGGAGGATCTGACGCGCTCCAAGGCCCTCACGGAGGCGCGCAACGCCCAGCTCGAAGCGGCTCGGGCTCGCATCGAATACAATTCCCTTCACGACTTCCTGACGCGGCTGCCGAACCGGATGTATATGGACCGCGCGCTGGAGGAGCACGCGGCGCGCTGCGCGACGACCGGCGGCGGCGTCGTGCTCCTTCATGTCGATCTCGACGGCTTCAAACAGATCAATGACACGCTCGGTCATTCGGCCGGGGACGCGATGCTGATCCACACGGCGGAAACGATCCGGCGAAACCTGTGCGACGGCGACTTCGTCGCGAGGACGGGCGGCGACGAATTCGTCGTCGTCTGCAACGCGGACGCAGGCATGGACGGCTTCGGCGAACTCGCCCGGAAGCTCATCGAGAGCGTTCGAAAGCCAGCCATGCACGAGGCCCACGAATGTCGCTTGGGCATGAGCATCGGCATCGCGGGCGCGTTCGGCGGCAGCGTCGACCGGCAGCGTCTGCTCGTCAACGCCGATCTTGCCCTTTATCGCGCCAAGAGCCTGGGCCGAAATCGATTCGAATTCTACACCGCCGCGCTGCAGGCCGAGATTCTGAACTCCAAGCAGACTGCGGACAGCATCGTGCGCGGCTTGGAGCGCGGCGAATTCATTCCCTATTACCAGCCGCAGTTCGACGCGCGAACCTTTGAGCTGGTGGGCGTGGAGGCGCTCGCCCGCTGGCGTCATCCCACGCGCGGCGTCGTCGCGCCGGCCGAGTTCATCGCCATGGCGGAAGAATTGACGGTCATCGGGGCCATCGACCGCGCGATCCTCGAACAGGCGCTGGCGCAGTTCCGTCGCTGGCGAGACCTCGGCCTTCGCGTTCCGCGCTTCTCCGTCAACGTTTCGCTGCGGCGGCTGCACGACGAAGGTCTCTTGCAGGGTCTGCGCGACTTGCGCATCGAACCGGGGGTGCTGTCCTTCGAACTCGTCGAGACGATCTATCTCGACGAACGCGACGACCGCTTCTCGCGGACCATCGATCAAATCAAGGCGCTCGGGATCGACATCGAAATCGACGACTTCGGCACCGGCTACGCCTCGATCATCAGCCTCACCAAGCTCAAACCCCGTCGCCTGAAAATCGACCGGCAACTCGTCACGCCCATCGTGCACTCGGATGCGCAGAGGCGCCTCGTTCAATCGATCGTCGACATCGGCCGATCTCTCGATATCGAAATCGTCGCCGAGGGGGTCGAAACCATGGAGCACGCGCGGCTGCTTCGCGAACTCGGCTGCGACATTCTGCAGGGCTACGCCTTCGCCAAGCCGATGGCGAGCGAAGACCTCGAGCGCTTCATGTTCGCCAGGACGAGGCTGATCGCGTCCTGATTCGGATTGCGATCGCCGTCGGATCGGCGCGGGCGCGACGCCGGAGCCGTCGCGGCGTCGTTTTCGTCGAGATCGGCTATTGCTCGACCGCGCTCGAGATCGCGGCGGGCGGCGTCCAGCTTGAAGTTCCGCAAAGCGCCGAAACCGGCTGGTCTTCCCGCTTCGTGGGCCGTCGACGCCTCTGCGCCGATAGCGGTCATTTCGTTAGGATGGTGCAAACCGCATGAGAATTCGGCTGCACCTTCAAAGTCGAGGCCGGACTGACGATATGTCCGGGGTCACAGAACGGCGCCGATTGACCCGCCGGCCTCAGGACCGAGCTCATCCATCTAGCCCCTCGCACGAGCGCAGCCGAGTTGGTCTCCCGCTTGTCGCGGGGCGGGTTGTGTTTCAGCGTCGAAATGGACCCGATTTCGACTAGTGTCTCAGTTTGAAATTCGAGGCCGTTGACAACGGCTCCCGCGCGAATGGCGTTTCCGATAGGCTGATCGCTACGTTGGGCGTATGGCGCATGCGGTTCATCATTTCCTCAGGCGCGAACATTTTCGAGGCGAAGGGATGTCGAGACAGCGCTAAGGCCGCGCTCGACTTCGTCCGAGGACTCGTCGCGCGGAAGCGCCCCGCCGACGTTATCGGCAATGCCGCTGAAGTCATGCGCATGGCGACGGGCGAGGAAACCGAAGCTCTCATCGAGGGGCGGAATAAGTTGGACATCGACCTCCAGACTGCATAGCGCCGCTGGAAGCGTCGCGCTCACGTCCGCAAGACGGCTGTTTTAGCGACAAAGCAGGCCCCTGACGATGCGAACAGCACGCGCATGAAGTCTCGTCCCCTGGCGGAGCGGCACGCCCGAGAGATGTTTTTGTTTATTAAGTTTCGCGCGATCGGAAATTGATCTCCGTCAGCGTCCAAACAGAATTTCCAAACTTAAATGACCCGCGCGTCCAGACGACGATGTAGGGCCGAAACGATCACATTGAGGACGGGCCAAGAATTCATTTCACAATACTGTCACACTCGCTGATGTGGGGTCATCGATGAACGCTCTCCAACCGTTCTTGCACCGAACGCGAATCGCGCATTTTTCGATGGAGATCGCGATAACCTCGGAAATGCACACCTATAGCGGGGGCCTGGGCGTGCTTGCGGGCGACACGGCCCGCTCCTCGGCGGACCTCGACTTGCCCATCGTGTTCGTCAGCCTGGTCAGCCGAGCCGGGTTCGTCCGGCAGGAGATCGACGAACGGGGTGGTCAGGTCGCTAATCCCGATCCGTGGCGGCCGGAGAACTGGTTTCAGCCGCTCGAAGCCATGATAGCGGTCAAGATCGAGGGGCGCGAGGTATGGATCCGCTCTTGGCTCTACGAGTTGAAATGTCCTCTCGGTCACGGCGTGCCGGTGCTGCTTCTGGACACCGACCTTGATCAAAACAGCGCGCAAGATCGGGAAATCACGGACTGCTTATATGGCGACAATGCGTCGTATCGCTTGAAACAGGAAATCGTTCTGGGGATTGGCGGAGCGGCGATGCTGAAGGCCCTCGGGTTCGCCATTCGCACCTACCACCTCAATGAGGGGCATGCCGCGCTTCTCGCGATCTACCTTCTGCGCCAGTTTCCGCGGTCAGCCGAGGATATTATTCCCGGCGACCCCCGCTATGAGCACGAGCAAGTGCGCGAGTGTTGTGTCTTCACGACTCACACGCCGGTCGTGGCGGCGTTCGATAAGTTTCTTTATCCGTTGGTCGAGAGCGTTTTGGGCGACTACATCGAGATCGAGGAACTCAAGTTGCTCGCCGGGGCCGACCGCCTCAACATGACCCAGTTGGCGCTGAACCTGAGCGGCTATGTCAACGGCGTGTCGGAACGCCATGCGCAAACGACCGCCCAGATTTTTCCTGGTTACCGTGTCCGCGCCGTCACCAACGGCGTGCATGCCCCTACATGGACTCACGCCCGCTTTGCCCGGCTTTTTGAAACGATTCTCCCTCACTGGGCGCACGAGCCGGAAACGCTGACGCGCGCCGACCAGCTTCCCGACGATGCGGTATGGGATGCCCATCAAGCCGCGAAAACGGAACTGTTGGCGCTGATTCACGACCAGACCGGAGTCGTCATGCGCGAAGACGCGCCGCTGATCGGCTTCGCTCGCCGAATGACCGAATACAAGCGCCCGGATCTGCTTTTCCAGGATATTGAGCGGTTCAAAGAAATCGCGCGGAAGCGGCCTTGCCAAGTCGTCTTCGCCGGCATGGCGCACCCGAATGACGAAGGGGGAAGGCGCCTTATCGCGACGCTGAATCATCACGTTCGACAGCTCTCCGGTTCGATTCCGATGGCTTTTCTCTCCAACTACAACATGCGAATGGCGGCGAGTCTCGTAGCCGGCGTCGATATCTGGCTGAATACGCCATTGCCGCCCTTTGAGGCGTCAGGAACAAGCGGGATGAAAGCGTCTTTCAACGGCGTGCTGAACTTGAGCGTGCTCGATGGCTGGTGGATCGAAGCGCACATCGAGGGCGTTACAGGCTGGGCGATAGGCAATCGCGACGGCGCGAATGCGGACGATCTATACAGGAAGCTCGCGGATAAAGTGCTGCCCCTCTATTACGACGACAAGGCCCATTGGATTTGGATGATGAAGCAGGCGATCAGCAAAATTGGCTCCTATTTCAACAGTCAGCGCATGATGCGCCGCTATGCCAGCGAGGCGTATATTCGCTAGCTTGAGGCAAGTTGGGGAAGCCGCTCCGATCGAACAGCAACAATGAGCGCCTGCGGTCGGATGGGGAGATTCGAACTGACACGCCGCGCTGCGGCGATCTCACCCGGGGGTCCCGAGGCCATCCGCCGGCTCTCGCCGCCGGCCTTCCCTACGCGACCCCCCGCCATTCGATCCATTGGCCGTGGAAGCTCGCCAGCGCGAGCTTTTCGTCGATCGGCCCGTGCGGCCAGAGCGACAGGCGCAATATCGCGCCGCGGCGCTCCTCGGCTCCTGCTTCCAGGCGCAGCCAGGCGAAAGGGTTCGCTCGCGTCGCGCGGTCCGCCGCCTCGGCGATCGCGGCGCGGATCGCGGTCTTGGCCGGCCGGGGAAGATATTGCCAGAAGATCGTGTGCGCGAGAACGAGCGCGCGTCCGGGGGCGCCGGCCCGCAGTTCCCGCGCCGCGAATTGGGCGGCGTCGATCGCCTCCACGCGAATATTCTCCTCAGCGGCGACATCCAGGGCGGCCTCGGCGCGCGCGAGGCGGGCGGCCTGGTCGGGCCAGATATAGGCGAGCATCCGCGCCCGCGCGGCCAAATCGCTCGCGTCGATCGGGTTGAGATCGCAGCCGCGCCGCTCGGCGACTTCGATCGCGCCGGCCAAGGCCTCGGCCTTGCCGCGCCATTCGCAGGGGATCGTCACCTTGGCGTCCGGCGGCCCCCACGCGAACGCGCCATAATCATAGAAATAACGATCGAACAAAAGGTTCAATCCCGCGCTGGCGCCGATTTCGCGGATCGCCAGCGGCAGGCCCGCGCGGCGCACGATCTCCAGATATCCCGGCAGCAGCGCCGCCGATCGCGCGACCTCGTTGGTCTGCGGCGCGCTGTCGAGAAAGCGGGTCAATCGCTCGTCGAGACCGCCGATCGCGCTTTGCGCGCCGCGCCAGAATTCCCTAGGCGAAGGCAGGGGATTGGGCGGATAGAACGGCGCCAGCGCGGGATGGCCTTCGCGCGCGAGAAGATTGAGCGCGCCGCAAGCGCGCAGCGCGAGCGCGTCGGCCTCCGGAGCGCCCGGCCAGTTCAGCGCTCGCGATCCGAACGCCGAGTCTTCCGAGAGATGCTCGCATAAGGCGCGGCAGGCCAGCGCGGTGAACGGAGACCCCAGGCGCTCGCACCATTCCGCCTGCCGACGAAAATTCTCGCGAGCGTCCGGGTTCATCGACGGTGCGGACTTGGCCGCCTCCTCACGCCGCCAATTGCCGCAGCACGTAAGCCAGAATGCCGCCGGCGCGGAAATATTCCAGTTCGTCGAGCGTATCGATGCGGCAGATCAGCGGCACGCGCGTGATCGCGCCCGCGGCGGATTTGATTTCCGCCTCGAGCTTCTGGCGCGGCTTGAGGTCGGCGCCCAGGCCGTGGATCGAGACGGTCTCGTCGCCCTGGAGGCCGAGCGAGGACCAGCTCGTCCCCTCCTCGAACACCAGCGGCAGCACGCCCATGCCGACGAGATTGGAGCGGTGGATGCGCTCGAAGCTCTGCGCGATCACCGCGCGCACGCCGAGCAGCTTCGTGCCCTTGGCCGCCCAGTCGCGCGACGATCCCGTGCCGTATTCCCGTCCGGCGAAGACGACGAGCGGCGCGGCCTCGCTCTGGTAGCGCATCGCGGCGTCGTAGATCGCCATCCGCTCGCCCGACGGGTGATGGATGGTGTAGCCGCCCTCGACCACGGCGCCCTCCGAGTCCTTCACCATCTGGTTCTTGATGCGGATGTTGGCGAAGGTTCCGCGCATCATCACTTCGTGATTGCCGCGGCGCGTGCCGTACTGGTTGAAATCGGCCGGGCGCACCTGATGCTCGATGAGATATTGCCCGGCCGGGCTCGACTGGCGGATCGAGCCCGCCGGCGAGATGTGGTCGGTGGTGATGGAATCGAGAAACAGCCCGAGGATGCGCGCGTTTTCGATCTCCTGGATGGGCTTGGGCTCCATCGTCATGCCCTCGAAATAGGGCGGGTTCTGCACGTAGGTCGAGCCCATGTCCCAGGCGTAGGTGAGGCCGGCCGGGACCCTGACCTTGCGCCAATTGGCGTCGCCGTCGAACACTTCGGCGTATTTGGTCTTGAACATTTTCGCCGTGATGGTGTGCTCGATGAGATCGTGGATCTCCTGGGTCGAGGGCCAGATGTCGGCGAGAAACACCGGCGCGCCCTTCTTGTCATGGCCGAGCGGCTCCTTGGTCAGATCGATCTGCATCGAGCCGGCGAGCGCATAGGCGACGACCAGCGGGGGCGAGGCGAGATAATTGGCGCGCACGTCCGGATTGACGCGGCCCTCGAAATTGCGGTTGCCGGAAAGCACCGCCGCGGCGACGAGATCGTATTTGGAAATCGTCGCCGAAATCTCCGGCGCCAGCGGGCCGGAATTGCCGATGCAGGTCGTGCAGCCGTAGCCGACGATGTTGAAGCCGAGCTTGTCGAGCGGCTTCTGCAGTTCGGCGGCCTCGAGGTACTCTTCGACCACCTGGCTGCCCGGCGCGAGCGAGGTCTTCACCCAGGGCTTGACCGTAAGGCCCCTGGCGACGGCGTTGCGCGCGACGAGTCCGGCCGCGATCATCACGCTGGGGTTCGAGGTGTTGGTGCAGGAGGTGATCGCGGCGATGACGACGTCGCCGTGGCCGAGGTCGAAATTGGCCCCTTCGACCGCGTGCCGTTCGGCGATCGCGGCGCCCTGCTTGAACTCGGCGCTCATCGCGCCGGCGAACCCCGCCTTGGCCTCGGCGAGGACGACGCGGTCCTGCGGGCGTTTGGGGCCGGCGAGCGAGGGCGTGACCTCGCCCAGCTCCAGCGCCAGCGTTTCGGTGAAGACGGGTTCGGGCGTCAGGCGCGTGCGATAGAAGCCCTGCGCCTTGGCGTAGGCCTCCACCAGCGCGACGCGCGCGTTCTTGCGGCCGGAGGTGTGGAGATAGGCGATCGCCTGCGCGTCGATCGGGAACAGGCCGCAGGTCGCGCCGTATTCGGGCGCCATATTGGCCAGCGTCGCGCGATCGGCGACCGACATCGCATTGAGGCCGGGGCCGAAGAATTCGACGAATTTGCCGACGACGCCCTTCTTGCGCAACATCTGCGTGACGGTGAGCACGAGGTCGGTCGCAGTAACCCCTTCGCGCAATTCGCCCGTCAGCTTGAAGCCGACGACCTCGGGCAGCAGCATCGACAGCGGTTGGCCGAGCATCGCCGCCTCCGCTTCGATGCCCCCGACGCCCCAACCGAGCACGGCCAGGCCGTTGACCATCGTCGTATGGCTGTCGGTGCCCACCAGCGTGTCCGGGTAGGCGACCTCGACCGTCTTGCCGTCGAGTTTCTCCTTCGCGGTCCACACGGTCTGGGCGAGATATTCGAGATTGACCTGGTGGCAGATGCCGGTGCCGGGCGGGACGACCGAGAAATTGGAAAACGCCTGCTGGCCCCATTTGAGAAAGCGATAGCGTTCCTGGTTCTGCTCGTATTCGCGCTTGACGTTCTGGGAGAGCGCCTTGGCCGTGCCGAAGTGGTCGACGACGACGGAATGGTCGATGACGAGATCGACGGGAACGAGCGGATTGATCTTGTTGGGATCGCCGCCGAGCTTCTCCATCGCGTCGCGCATCGCCGCGAGATCGACGACCGCCGGGACGCCGGTGAAATCCTGCATCAGCACGCGCGCCGGACGGAAGGCGATTTCGTGCTCTTTTTTGCCGCGGTTGACGAGCCAGGCCGCGACCGCCTCGATGTCGTCCTTCTTGACGGTGCGGCCATCCTCGTTGCGCAACAGGTTCTCCAACACGACCTTCAACGAGAAGGGCAATTGCGCGATGCCGGCGAGGCCATGCTTTTCGGCCGCCTTGAGCGAGAAATATTGGTAGCTCTTGGCCCCGACCTCGAGCGTCTTGCGACATTTGAAGCTGTCAAGGCTGGCCATGGGGCGACTCCGAAAAATGCGGGGAGGGGAAATGATGCGTCGGCTTATAGATAAATTCCCATCGCCGGGCTACACAAACTATCGTCTGAAGGCGCCGAAAGGAACGGCGCCGTCGAAGGGAAAGCCATGCGCCTGAGCGCCAGGGACATTGCCATCGAGCGCGGCGGGCGCTCGATTCTGGCCAGCCTCTCCTTCGAGGCGCGCGGCGGCGCGGCGCTCGTCCTCGTCGGGCCGAACGGGGCGGGCAAGTCGAGCCTGCTGCGCGCCATCGCCGGCTTTCTGCCGCTCGCCGCCGGCGCCTTCGCCCTGGAGGGCGGGGCGAGCGAGGCGAGCATCGGCGAACAGGCGCATTATCTCGGTCACGCCGACGCGCTGAAGAGCGCCCTGACGGCCGGCGAGAATCTCGCGTTCTGGGCCGGCGCGCTGGGGAGCGATTCGTCGAGCGGCGCCTGGCGCGGCGCGCTCCAGCGCCTCGGCCTCGGCCATGTCGCGGATTTTCCCGTGGGCGCGCTGTCGGCGGGGCAGAAGCGCCGCGTCGCGCTAGCGCGGCTTCTTGTCGCGCCGCGCCCGCTATGGCTGCTCGACGAGCCGACGACGGCGCTCGACGCCGCGGCGCAGGGCCTGTTCGCCGGGATCATGCGCGAGCACCTCGCCGCTGGCGGGCTGATCGTCGCGGCGACCCATGCGCCGCTTGGCCTCGAAGGCGCCGCGACGCTTGTTCTCGGCGCTTCGTCCAGGGTCGCGGCATGAGCGGGGCGGCGCGGGCGCTGTTCACGAGGGAGTGGCGCATCGCTCGGCGCGTCGGCGGCGGCGCCTCGGTCGGCGCGGTGTTCTTTCTCATCCTGGTGACGATCATGCCCTTCGCGCTCGGGCCGGATCTCAACCTCCTCGCGCGCATCGGCCCGGCGATTCTGTGGATCGCGGCGTTGCTCGCCGCGCTGCTCGGCCTCGACCGCCTGTTCCAGGGCGATGCCGACGACGGCTCGCTCGACGTGCTCGTCAACGCCAGCCTGCCGCTGGAGCTCGTCGTCCTCGTCAAATGCGCGGCCCATTGGGCTTCGAGCGCGCTGCCGCTGGTGATCGTCAGCCCGCTGTTCGGCCTGATGCTGGCGATGGAGGCGCGGCCCCTCGCGCTCGTCGCCCTCAGCCTCGTCGCGGGCACGCCGGCCCTCACCATGATCGGGGCGATCGGCGCCGCGCTGACGGTTTCGCTGCGGCGTGGCGGCCTGTTGATGGCGGTGCTGGTGCTGCCGCTGGCGATTCCGGTGCTGATCTTCGGCGTCTCGGCCGCCTCGGCCGCGAGCGGCGGCTACGCGCCGTTCCTGACGCCGTTCCTGATGCTATGCGCGATTTCGTTGTTCGCCGTCGCCGCGGCGCCGTTCGCCGCGGCGGCGGCGTTGCGGCATGTGAGGGAGTAGGGGTGACCTCGCCCATCGCCGCGGCCCGCGTAACCCGAGCGCCGCGCTCGCCGCCGGCCCGCTCCGACGACTCGGCTTGATCTGGCGCAAGGCGTTTCGGGAACGGCGCGTCATCATTGCCGAATTCGCCGGGAGCGGACATTCGCTCCTTTTGCGCCGCAAGCGCCGCGCTTGGCGCGGACAGGCTTTTGCCGATGACCGCTCTTCCTCAGCTCGATCTCGCGGCGCAGGCTGCGGCGCAATGGGTCGACGATCTCGACCGGCGCCTCGGCTGGCGCGAACGCGACAAGGTCTATCTCGCTCTCGTCGCGACCCTTCACGCCTTGCGCGACAGCCTGCCGCCGCAAGAGGCGGTGTTCCTGGCGGAATATCTGACGCCCCTCGTGCGCGGCCTCTATTACGAGGGATGGCGCATGACGAAGGCGCCTCGCGGCGCCAAAACCCGCGACGCCTTTTTGGAGCGCATTCGCGACGGTGTTCATCACGACGCCGGCATTGACGCAGACGAGGTCGGCCATGCGGTCTTGGCTCTGCTGGCCGCGCATTTGCCGGCCGCCGAATTCGAGAACGTCAAAGCCGCCACTCCGAAGGAACTGCGCGCCTTCTGGCCGGCCTGAGGAGAGGCCATGGCGAGCCCCAGGGGAGGTCGAGCGAAAATGCCGCCGCCGCGAAAGAGCGTCAGGCTTTTCCTTTGCGGCGACGTGATGACGGGGCGCGGCGTCGATCAAATCATGGCTCATCCCAGCGATCCCGCGCTTTACGAGGGCGGGGTCGCCTCGGCGCTCGGTTACGTGCGGCTGGCCGAAGCCGTGAGCGGCGACATCGCGCGCCGGGCGCCTCCCAACTATGTCTGGGGCGCCGCCCTCGACGAACTGAGCCGGCGCCGGCCGGACGTTCGCCTCGTCAATCTCGAGACCAGCGTCACCCGCTCCGACAGTCATGTCCCCAAGGGCATCAATTATCGCATGAGCCCGGAGAACGCCGACTGTCTTTCGGCCGCCGGAATCGATTGTTGCGCCCTGGCCAACAACCACGTGCTGGATTGGGGTCGCGCCGGACTGCTGGAAACCCTCGACAGGCTGGCGCAACTGAACATCAAGACCGCCGGCGCCGGCCGCAATGCGGGTGAGGCGCGCCAGCCGGCGATTCTCGACCTTCCCGGCGGGGCTCGCGTACTGGTCTTTTCCTTCGCGTCGGACACCAGCGGCGTCCCGCTGGACTGGGCCGCGCGTGCGGACGCGCCCGGCGTCGCTCTCTTGCCCGATCTTACTGAGCGCGGCGCCGCCTGGGCGGCCGCGCAGCTCGCGTCATTCAAGCAGCCGCGCGACGTTGTCGTCGCCTCGATCCATTGGGGCTCCAATTGGGGATATGAAGTTCCCGACGAGCAACGAGAATTCGCTCATGCGCTGATCGACAAGGCGGGAATTTCGATCCTGCACGGCCATTCCTCGCACCATGCGAAAGCCATCGAGGTCTATCGCAACCGGCTCATCCTTTACGGATGCGGCGACTTCCTCAACGACTACGAAGGCATCGAAGGCTACGAGGAATTCCGCGGCGATCTCGCGCTGATGTATTTCGTCGATGTCGATGCGGCGAGCGGAGATCTCCAGGCGCTCGAAATGACGCCGCTTCAAATCAAGCGGCTTCAGCTCCAGCCGGCGTCGCGCGCGGACGTCGCATGGCTCGCAAAAACTCTCGATCGGGAAAGCGCGGGCTTCGGCGCGCGGGTGAACCTCGAGCCCGAGGGGACGTTCGCTTTGTCCTGGCGGACCCTTGGGCGTCCAGGCGGCTAATGCCCCGGCGCCCGCGGGCGTTGCGCGCCGCCGTTCGCCAAATAGGCCTCGAACCATCGCGCCGCATGGGCCGTGACCGCCTCGAGCGCGCCCGGTTCGGGAAAGAGATGCGTGGCGCCCGGAACGATCTCGATCGCCTTGGGCCCTCCGAGCCGCGCCAACGCCTCCTCGTTCAGCTCGATCACGCCGAAGTCGTCGCCGCCGACGATCAGAAGCGTGGGCGTCCCGAGCCCATCGAGAGCCGAGCCCGCGAGATCCGGCCTGCCGCCGCGGGAAACGACCGCGCCGATGCGGCCTTTGAGCCGCGCCGCGGCGACGAGCGCCGCCGCGGCGCCGGTGCTCGCCCCGAAAAGGCCAAGCGGAAGCCGCCGCAGCTGCGAATCTCGATCGATCCAATCGACGGTTTGCGCGAGGCGCTCCGCGAGCAGCGCGATGTCGAAAACGTTGGCTCGGTTGGCCTCTTCCTCCTCGGTCAGCAGATCGAAGAGCAGGGTTGCGATGGCGCGTCCGTTGAGCGCGTCGGCGACCGCCCGATTGCGCGGGCTGAAGCGGCTCGATCCGCTGCCGTGAACGAAGACGACCAAGGCGCGCGCGCCGACGGGAACGTTCAGCGTTCCCGCAAGGTCGAGCGGGGGGATGCTCACCTCGCGCGATGGCGCCGCGCGTCGAGCGGCGAATCGCTCGCTCCGACCATTGGGAAGAATGTCCATGCGTCCGATCCTTTCGACGCCAAGCATCATGGATTTCGATCGAAGCTTTTAGATAGGACCTCGACCACCCCGAGGGCGCCGCCGGCTTGCCCGCGCCGCCTTGCGCATTAAGAATATTATATAAACAAAGTCGCCCCGAGCCGCTTGACGGACATCAATCGGCGAGACCGGGCGGCCTCGAGAGCCTCCGCGTCGCGGGTTTCGCATTGCCAAAGTCGGGCAAGGGCGATCGTCTCTCCCTCGGAGCCGCATGCCTACAACGACCCCGCGGTTGCGGCGCTGCTCTTCGCGCGTGGTTCCTGGACATGATCCCAACATTCCCGGCGATGAACGGGCCTTTCGCGGTCAAGGACTGGCCGGACGGCGCCTACATCACCGATTACTGCGTCGGCCGTTGGGCGATCTATGCGGCATTCGCGTGGTCAAAGGCGAAGCCGGCTCGCGATCTCACGTTCCAATTGGCGATGAAACATCAGCTCGGCTTCCATTACGTCAGCTCCGCCGGAGGCGAAGTCTTCCTGCCCGACGGCCGAGGTTGGCTGGAGAAAGCGTTCGCGACCGCGAACGCCGGTCGATAGGTCGCGCCGGCCAACGCCGCGCGGCTCGCTCCGGCCCAGTTTATCGGGGCTAGGGGGTTGGCGAGACGTGCCTCGTTGCCGTAACGCCGAGTTTTATGAAGACGTGAATCCGCGCGCGTCATGTAAATAGAGTCAAGAATATCTCTTGCCAAAGGCCCTGGAGTGGCGCAGACTAACAATATAGAATTGATTAATACGGAGAATTTTATGTAAAATCTCGCTTCGGCGAGCGCCACTCTATTATAAGGGAGGAGCAAATGCCGCCAGCAAAAGACAATCCCGTGCGTTTGGAAGGCAGCGAGCGCTTCCATGGAGCCGACGCCAAACGCGTCGGAGAGGCCCGCGCAGAAGACATTCTGCCGCTCATCCTCATCCTGCGGCCGCGCGAAGGCGCGCCGCCGCTTCCGGACCTGGAGCAATGGGCGAAGACGCCGATCAGACAGCGCAATTCCGAGTGGGGCCGTGAGTCGGACGACGACTTCGCCGCCTCGCAGGAGGATGTGGACAAGGTCGTCGCCTTCGCCACGGACAACGGCCTCGCCATCGTCAGCGTCAACCTTCCCCGGCGCATGGTCGAAGTCTCCGGCACAGTCGCGCAGATCAATCAGGCCTTCGGCGTCAAGCTCGGGACGTATCAAACGCCTGGCGAGACCTACCACGGACACGAGGGGCCCGTTCACCTGCCGCGCAGCGTGGTCGAGGTCGTCCAAGCGGTGTTCGGCCTCGACAGCCGTCGGCTGGCCTTTCGCAGCGGCGGGTCTTCGGTGACGATCACCCCTTTGACCCCGCCCGAAGTCGCCAAATTGTACCGCTTTCCGTCCGTTCCGGCCGCGATAGCCAATCAGACGATCGGCATATTCGAGTTCGGCGGCGGCTATCTCACCGACCCCAGCGGCGACGCGACGGACGCCGACGAGTTTTACGCGGCGCTGCATCCGCCGTTGCCAAAGCCCAAGATGTTCAAACCGCCCGTCTCGATTCTCGGCGTGACTAATACGCCGGGCGGGGGCGCCGACTCCGAGGTCATTCTCGATATCGACGTCTCCGGCTCGGTCGGCGTCGGCGCGACGATCGCCATGTATTTCGCGCCCTACACCGAGCTCGGCTGGATCGCCGCGATCTCAACGGTGGCGACCCCTCTCGCCGGGCAGCCGAAGCCTTCGGTCGTCACCATCAGTTGGGGCGGCCCGGAGGAAGGCTGGAGCGCCGCCCAATTGAAGACGATGAGCGGCGTCCTGAAGTTCGCGACGGTGAAGAAATCGGTCACCATATTCGCCGCCAGCGGCGATGACGGCTCCCGAGGCGGCATTTCCGACGGAAGCGCGCACGTGAACTGGCCCGCCATCGATCCCTGGGTCACAGCGGTCGGCGGAACGACGATCGGCGACGTGTCCGGCTCCGCCTTCGATGAAATCACCTGGAACGACAACGGCGTGACGAGCGGCGGCATCAGCACCGTCAAGGATTCTGGCGGCCATCTGGTGTTTCCCCTGCCGAGCTGGCAGGCGGGCGCCGGCGTTCCGCCCTCGATCAACGATGGGAAGACGCGCGGCCGCGGCATTCCCGACATCGCCGGTTACGCCAACGGCTACACGATCTACCTCTACGGCAAGAACGCAGGGTCGTGGTGGGGCACCAGCGAATCGTCGCCGTTCTACGCCGGCCTGGTCGCCGTGCTGAACGCGACGCTCGGTTACAATCTCGGCTATCTCAACCCGACGCTCTACGAACTGGGGAAAACGCCGGGCTTCGACATTTTCCACGACATCGACGACGATGGCAGCAACGCCTACACGTTCACGCTGCCGCCGCCGAGCCCGCCGACAAAGATCACCACGCCCGGCTATTTGGCCGTCAAAGGCTGGGACGCCTGCACCGGATGGGGCAGCATCCGGGGCGTTCGGCTGCTCGCGGCGCTGGCGTCGTGGCCGATCGTCGCGACCGCTATCGCCAGCGGCGGGAAATTCGGCGAGAGCTGTCTTTCGTCGTTCTGCGACCTCACACTGACGATCAACAATACGGGCTTCGGACTTCTGGCGATTTCCGCCATCACCTCTTCCTCGGGCGATTTTCTTGTGCCCGACGTCAGCGCCTATCCGCTGCTGGTGAGCGTCGGCGGCTCCATCGACGTGACCGTACGCTTCCAGCCCGTCAGCGCCGGGGCGAAATCGGGCGTCGTCGAGATCGTCAGCAATGACGCCTCCAGTCCGCACAGCGTCGCGGTTTCCGGCGAAGCGGCGACGCCCAGGCTGGCCCTGGCGATCGCCGACAAGGGCGATTTCGGTCCAGCCTGCGTCGGCGCCTTCGTCGACAGACCGCTGACACTGAGCAACAGCGGCAAATGCGTCTTGTCCGTGACGGGCATTTCGTCGTCCTCGGGCGAGTTCGAGGCTCCGGAGGCGCTGTCCTACCCGCTGTCCATCGCGCCGGGCGCCGCGCTGGCGCTGCCGATCCGGTTCGCGCCGACCAGCCTCGGCGCCAAATCGGCCAAACTGACGGTGGATAGCAACGATCCGGCCGGACCGCACGTCATCGACGTCAGCGGCGATGCGCCGGCCGGCAAGCTGACCGTCACAGGTTCGGGACTGTTCGGCGGCGTGAAGTGTTGCTCGCGCGAGCAGCGCGCTGTGACGTTGTGCAACACCGGCGCTTGCGAGCTGCAGATTAGCGACGTTGCGCTACAGCATGCGGGCCGCGGGTTCCGCCTGATCAATAACCCGTTCCCGGCGACTCTGCGTGCGGGTTCGTGCCTGAACATCGTCATCGAGTACCACGCGGTCGAGAAAGTGGGACGGGCGTGCGAACTGGTGATCCATAGCAACGATCCGCAGGCGCCGGTGACGTGCGTCGAAGTCCTCGCCTACCCGGTCTGCGAATGCTGCCGCAAGCCTTGCACGCCATGCTGCGAGGAGAGATCGAAATGCCACTGTGAGGAATGCGGCGCAGACAATCGTCGAGAGTGTTGCGAGGAGAGGGAGAAAGAGCCCGCCCACGTTTAATGGGGCTGGCCGGGGGGCGTCGCCCACCATTCCCTCGGCCGATTGCGCCTGTGGCAGGCCTCGCCGAACCAGGCGCGGTCGCCACGCCGGAAGTGCGACGCCGGTTCGCCGCGCTTGTCGCGGCCGCGATCCGCCTCGGGTTCTATTCTCCCGACGCGCCGCGACGGCGGCTTCGGCGCACGGGAGAGCGCCGTCGGCGCCCGACTTTGGCAATGCTCGACGCCCGCGCTCGATTGCCGCTGTCTTGGCGACGCCGAATGCGGAGAGGCAAATGCGGGCCGTTCAATCCGACTTCGCGAACGCGCGTGGAAATTTCAGTTCAGCAGCCGCTCGAAGCGCGCGATGTCGACGGGTGGGCTGCACAGGTAACCTTGGTAGGTCGGGCAACCGTGGCGCTCGAGGAACTGCCGCTGGGCCTCGGTTTCCACGCCCTCGGCGATGACGGTCAGCCCCAGGCTGTTGGCCAGGGTGATGATGGTCTGCGCGACCGCCGCGTCGTTGGCGCTGTCGGGCAGGTTGCGCACGAAGGACCGATCGATCTTGAGCTGGTCCAGCGGCAGCCTCGTGAGATACGCCAAGGACGAATAGCCGGTGCCGAAGTCGTCCATGGAAAAGCCCACGCCGAGCCGTTTGAGCGTCCGCATTTTCTC
This sequence comes from Roseiarcus sp., assembly GCA_050012775.1. Lineage (GTDB taxonomy): Bacteria > Pseudomonadota > Alphaproteobacteria > Rhizobiales > Beijerinckiaceae > Roseiarcus. The sequence goes on along the minus strand of JBEKGN010000028.1, from coordinate 3,199 downwards.
GATGGCGCCCTCGATGTCGTCGATGACCAGGCTTTCCGTCAATTCGAGTTTCAGCTTCGTGGCGGGGGCGCCGGCCTGTTCGAGCGCGTTGCGCACCTGATCGACAAAATCGGCTTGCCGGAACTGGCGGGCGCTGACGTTGACGGACAGGTGCAATTCGCGGGTGCGCGGGTCGCCCGCCCAGGCCTTGAGCCGTGAACAGGCCGCTTCCAGCACCCACTGGCCAATCGGCAGGATCAGTCCGGTTTCCTCGGCCAGAGGTACGAACTCGCCCGGCGGCACCAGGCCGCGCTCGGGATGCCGCCAACGCAGCAGCGCCTCGGCGCCGATGAAGCCCCCGGCGCCGTCAACCTGCGGCTGATAGTGCAGAACGAACTGGCGATCGTGGATGCCGAGCCGCAGCGCGGCCTCCAGAACCGTCCGGGCGGCGAGCGCGCCTTGCATCTCCGGGTCGAAAAAGCGCAGCGTATTGCGCCCGGCCGACTTCGCCTGGTACATCGCAATATCGGCCTGCTTGAGCAATTCATCCAACGAATCCACGGCGTCGATGAACAGCGTGACGCCGATGCTCGGGGTGCTGTGATGCACGCGCCCGGCGATCGTGTAGGGCCGGTTGAGCTCGGACAAAATCCGTTCCCCGACGTCCTTGGTCTGCGCGGCGGCCTCCCGGGCGTTCTCGTTCAGGTCTTCGAGCAAGACGACGAACTCGTCGCCGCCGAGGCGGGCGACGGTGTCCCCGGCGCCTACGCAGGCGGCGAGCCGCCGGGCGACCTCGACCAGCAGTTGGTCGCCCACGTCGTGGCCGCTGGTCTCGTTGAGGATCTTGAAGTTGTCGAGATCGATGAACAGGAGCGCCCCTTTTCGCCCGCTACGGCCGCAGCCCGCCAGCGCCTGCTGCAGACGGTCCAGGAACAGACGACGGTTGGGCAGCTGGGTCAGAGGATCATAGTAGGCGAGATGCTCGATCTGCTTTTCGGCCGCTTTGCGCTCGGTGATGTCGATCAGCGTGGCGACGTAGTGGGTGGTCTCGCCACGGCCGCCCCTGACCGTCGTGACGATGAGCCATGCGGGAAAAATCTCGCCGCCTTTGCGCCGGCTCCAGATTTCTCCATGCCAGGATCCCTCGCGGGCGATGCGATCCCGCATCGCCTGGTAAAAGGCGGCGTCATGCTCCGGCAGCAGCTCGCGCGCCGTTTTCCCCATGACGTCTTCGCTCGTACGGCCGGTGATTTCGGTATAGGCCCGGTTGACCCGCAGGATCGCCGTGTCGGCATCGAGGATGAGGATTCCTTCCTGCGCCTCGAAAGCGGTGGCGGCGATGCGAAGTTGCTCTTCGGCCTTGCGGCGTTCCGTAATGTCCCGGGCGATGCCGAGAATGCCGATAGGCCTGCCCGCCTGGTCGCGCATCGGCGTCTTGATCGCCTCGAACAGGCCGCGGTAACCGTCCGCGGCGAAGGTCAGCAATTGCTCGTCGGCTTGGGGTTTGCCAGCCGCCGTTGCCTGGCGATCGTTCTCGCTGATGATTTCAGCAAGATCCTTGTCGAGGAAATCATAAGCCGTCTTGCCGACGATTTCTCTCTCGGCAGCGCCGACGAGGCGCTCAAATTGCGGATTGCAGCGCAGGTAGACGCCGTTGGCGTCCTTCAGCCAGACGAGATCGGGAATGGTCTGCACCAAGGTGCGCAGTTGTCCCTCGCGGTCGCGAAGGTCGCGATACACGGTAAGGCCGGTCAGACCGTCGGCAAGGCGCCTGCCGATTTCCTGGAACAGCTTCTTGTCTTCCTCGGTCCAAATCCTCGGGTGAGAACACTGATGCAACACGAACATGTAGGCCTTACCCGCTTTGGGGTAGATGGCCATGCAAAGCATGGACTGAACGCCGAATTCCGCCGCCAGCCCGTCGGGCGCCGCGCGCTCGGACGCCGGATCAAAGGACACAGGACCGCGCGAAGCCAGAACGGCCGTGACCACGCCGAGGACTTCCGGATTCATTGGAAAATCAAGCCCTTGGGCGAAGGCGCCGGGATATTCGGGGCGGGTGCGCTCCATCGGCGCTTGCGCCGACGCAGCCTTGGGATCGCAGGGATGCATGAGCGCCGCTCGGTCGCATCCGAAGATCGAAAGCGTCGCGCCGAGGACTTGGCTCATCATCTGCTCGAGATCGTGCGCCTCTTGTATCGCCAGATTGACCCGATCCATGCACTCGAAGAAATGCAGATTGGCCTGAAGCTGCCGGTCTATGCGTTTACGTTCGGCGCGAGCGCGCAGCACCATGACGCCGAACGCCAAATCGCCGGACAACTCCTTGAGGAGGCGGATTTCCTCCGAGGTGAAAGCATTGGGCTCTGTGGAATAAATGTTGAGAGTCCCGAATGCGATCGCGCTTTCGTCTTTGAGCGGAAGGGCGATGCCCGAGCGATAGCCTCGCCGCAGAGCGTCGGCGCGCCACGGGGCGGCTAGGGGATCCCTAGCGTAGTCTTGGATGCAGACGCTCTCGCCAGTGCGAAGGGCGGTTCCGATGGGGCCGCGTCCCCGTTCCGTGTCGGCCCAGGTGATCCTGGCCTGTTCGATATATCCGTCATCGAATCCGGCCCAGGCGACAGGGCGCACCGTCATGGCGTCGTCGTATTCGGCAAATCCCACCCACACCATGTGGTAGCCGGCCTCGTCGCAAGCAATTCGGCAGATGTCGTCGAGCAGGGTCTGCTCGTCGATCGCCCGCATCAGGGTCTGGTGACAGCTGCTGATGGCTCTCAATTCGCGATTCAAGCGCCACAGCGCGTCCTCCGCGCGCCGCTGCTCGGAAATGCCGCCGCAAATGTCAAGCATACGCGTGAACTTTCCATTCGCATCGGCTGCAATGGCGCGGCCAATCGGCAGGGCCGAAAGGGTGAACCCGCGCATCGCGGCGCCGTTGATCGCAAGGGAAATTCCGGATTGAAACCGGGATGAGCGTACGGCCTCATGCCATTGGCCCGCGAATTGCGCCTGACGGGCCAACACGTCATGCCAATGAGGCTGGCAGAAAAGCGTTAATTAGATGTGATTTCATCGACCGCGCGCCGCAAGGCGGCCCCGCGTCTTTCGCGGCATTGCCCCGGGGGTCGGCAGGGGCTAAAAGGCGCGCGATGTGGAACCTGGCGAGCCCCTCGGTGTTTGTTGGCCTGACGCGGCGCGTTCTGCCGTGGCTTTGGCTGGC
>JBEKGN010000027.1:0-67519 GCA_050012775.1 Roseiarcus sp. | reverse complement strand
GCCCCGCGCACCTTCGACGCCGTCTCCGACACCCTCGCCGACGCGCTCGCCGAGTTCTCCCCTAACGAATGCGCCAGCTATCTCGCCAATTCAGGCTATGCCCACGCCTAAATGCAGAACGCTCTAAAATATTATTCAAGCATAGACGCTCGCTTTTATCATAATGTTACTGCAATGCGATCGCTTTCGGCGTTCGCCTTTTTTGGACCCGCGCCAGCTCGCAGGGAGCTGGCGGAAGGCGCGCCTGGCGAGCCGATCCGTCAGATCGGGACGAATCGTCCGAGGCGGCCGATCGTTACAGACGCTGCTTGGCTTGCGCGGCGGAAAGAAAAGTGAATTCCTGAATTCCCATGTCGACGACGACGTCGGCGTTCAGGCGCGCGTTGACATTCTTGATCAGGGCCTTCGTCATCTTGGTCAGATCGAAGGCATCGAGATGGTCGAAGTCGATCGTATTGTCGTCGTAGATGTAGCGAAACGCCTCGTCGACGATAAACGCGTCCGGCGGGAGCGGATTTTTCTTAACGGCGGCCGAATCGACGACATAGGACAGTTCAGCCACGATATACCCCTTGACGACCCCGTCCCGGATCTTGGGAACATTGATCTCTCTTGTCTTCTTGAGTTCTCGCGGCGACGCGGCGGCGGCAATCGGGGATTTCGTGCTCGCCTCGCGCAGGTGGCTCATGGCGTAGCCCGCCGCGAGCGTGGTCAGGCACGCCCAAAAGCCGACGAGGATGATCTTGATCATTCCTCGCCGTCCAGCCAGGAACGGGCCGAATAGGTGCCGTCGGACTGGCTTTCGCGGATCGCTCGCGCGATGATGTTGGAGACCGCTTGCGCCGCTCTCAACTGCGTGCGCAGCATGCGACGGTTGGTTTCCAGCTTGGTGTAGAGATCGGCGAGCGCCACCCGAAGGATAGGACCGACCTGCGTGTCGGCGAGCGCGGGCGCGAGGCGCTTCAGCTCCAGCAATCCCTGACTCTTGCGCAAGTTGTATGCGTGGTAGTCGACCGATCCGCGCCGCGCGATGTCTTCGTTTTCCTCCTCGAGCGTTCGGCGCAGACGATCGACGACCGGAAGAATCATGGCGATGGGGCTCTGACCGCGGCTCGAACCGGCGGCGGCGAGGTTGGGGTGGCGAAGAATTGCGGCGCTCATGAGCGTTTGTGATCCGAAAAGAGGAAGGCTCCGTTGGAAACCGCGGCGCCGCTGGGCATCGATAACGCGTTCGCGCTCATTTGCGCCGCCTCACGCGTATCCGCGGCGTCGAGACGGCTCGCCCGCTCCAACGATTCGCTCGCGGACAGCGGATGCGCCGCGAACAGCCGTTTGGCGATTCCCAACGAGCCGGATTTGGCGATTTGCCGCGAAATCTGATCGGCGAGCATGGATTTCCACATATCGCCCGCCAAGCCCTGGCCAAAGGCCGCCGATCCGTCCTTCGGCAGCATCTCGTTGACAAATCCGTTGAGCAGGACGGCTTCGAAATCGACTTGCGCCTTAGCCGCTTTGTCGCTCGCGGCGAACGCCGCGTCGGCGAGTCGCGATCGGGCGTCCGCCAGCCCCGCGACGAGAGGCGGAGCGGGCGAGGCGGGCCGCGCCGTTTGCGCGAGCGTCTCGGAAAAGTCCTCCGTTTCCGCCGCGCCGGCGCCGGCGAGCGCGTTGAGCCGTTGCGTGGTCGCCGCCGCGCGGGCCGGATCGGCGGCCTTGAGCACTTCGAGCACGACGTCCGAGGGAGGATCGATGGCCATGAAACCCGTGAGAAGCGTTGAACTTCGTCGAGCTTCCTCCCCAAGCCTTACGCCGAGCTTGATTTCGGATTGCGCAGCGAGTTTTCGATGAGATCGGCGAGTTCCTTGCGCTGCCTTTGGTCGCGATATCGCGCGTCGGCGTTTTCGCGGGCCCGATCCGCAAGTTTGGCCCGCGTTCCCTGATCGAGGGCCCGTCGGGTCTGCGCCTCAACCTCGGCGTCGGCGGCGGCGATCTCCCTTTCCAACCTGCGAATGCGGCGCATCGCGGCGGCCGCCGGCGCCCCGTAAAAGACGACGCCGCGTCCCATCGCCTCCAACATTTCGCGATGATTGTCGGCCAGACCATCGCGCTCGCGGCCGAGCGCGGTCAGTCGCCAAACCGCGAGATCATGCATCTGCTTTTGCAGCCGCTCGATCTTCTCGAGCGCCTCGAGCCGCTTTTTCATCGCCTATCCCGATACGAGCCAAGCCGCGAAGCCCGACATGAACTCGCCAAGGAGCGGCTTGATCGAGAAATACAGCAGCACCAGCCCTCCGCCGACGATGAACGGCGTAGCCACAAAGAAAATCGCGATCTGCGGCGTCAGGCGATTGATGAGGCTCATCGCGAGATTGACGACGATCGCATAGATGAAAAAGGGCGAGCACACGCGGAGCGCGACGCGAAAGGATTCGCCGAGCGTCGAGGCCACCTGCCGCAATGAATATCCCGGATTGAAGTCGGCTCCGAGCGGAATCGCGTGATAGGACGCGGCTAGACCGCGCAAGACTTCCCAATGGGCGTCGGTCACGAAGATCAGCGCCGTCGCCGACAATGTCACCAAGCTCGCGAGCGGCGGCAGCGCCTGATTCGGCTCCAGCTCAATTCCAAACGGATTGGCCATGCCGAGCATCGTCGACGCTCCCACCGCCATGGTCTCCAGCGCAAGGAAAAACAACCGACCGAGAAGGCCGATCAATCCGCCGATCGCCGTCTCGACCGCGATCAATCGCAGCGCCGGGATCGGGTCGGCGCTGAGCGACCGCAATGGCGCCTGCTCGAGCAGAAGCGGCGCCAACGACAGCGTCGTCGCCACCGCGACGAACAATCGAATCTGCACCGGTATTTGCGCGCTCGATATCCCCGGCATCACCATCAGGCACGCGCCGATGCGGCAGAACAGAATGAACGTCGCCAACGTCACGTTGGGATTGAGGATCGCGCCGGCGCCCGCGAAAATGTCGTCGCTGGCGTTCACTAGGATATCGCGCCGAGCGACTTGACCTCGAACCCGCGCGCGATCTCGAGCTGGGACAACACCGCCAGCGTCGGGAACATTCGCTCGATGATCATCCGCACGTAGGGTCGCGTCTCGGCGGTCGTGACCAGGGCGAAGAGATGCTTTTCCTCCATGCGTTTGCGGATCGCCGCGGACGCCTCGGCGGCGAATTGCTCCATCAACCTGGGATCGATGTCGAATTCGCACACATCGCCCTTGCCGTCGCGCTTGAGGCTTTGGTGAAAGACGAGATCCCAGCGGTTGCCGAGCCGGAGCACCCTCAATGCGCCCTGATCCTGAATGTCGCCGCAGATCTGTTGCGACATGCGAACGCGCACGTGCTCCACGATCTGCTCGGGACGGCGCACATGCGGCGCGATCTCGGCGATGGCCTCGAGAATCAGATTCAGGTTGCGAACGGAGATGCGCTCGGCGAGCAGCAACTTGAGCACCGCCTGCAGCCCCGAATAGGAAATCTGCGAAGGACAGATATCGTCGATGAGTTTCTTGTATTCGGGCTCCAGCCTGTCGAGCAGCGCGCGCATATCCTTATAGGACAGCAGTTGCGCCAGATTGTTGTGGATCACTTCGCTCAAGTGCGTCAGCAGGACCGACACCGGATCGATCGGCTTGAACCCTTCGCGTTTCACGTCCTTGATGTAGGCTTGCGAAATCGAAATCGCCCTCATTCCGAAGGCCGGCTCGCGCACTTCATCGCCGGGAACGTTCGGGCGCTTGCCGTCGCCGACGATCACCAGGAATTCGCTGACGCGCAATTCCTGCGTCGCCACGACGGTGCCGTGGATGCGGATCTGATAGGTCTTGCTCGGCGTCTTGATGTCGTCGGTAAGCTTGATCTCCGGCACGACAAATCCGTATTGCCGCGCGAATTTGCGACGCATCTTGGCGACGCGCGAGGCGATCTCGTCGTGGGCGGTCAATAAAGTGGCCGTCAGCTCCTTGCTGAAGCAAAGTTCGATCTCGGCGGACTTCAACTGCTCCTTGATCGAGGAGCGCGCCTCGGCGCGGGCTTTTTCCTCGCGGCTCGCCTTCACGGCCGCGGCGATCGCGAGATCCTTGGCCAGTCGGTTGGGAATGGCGATGCCGACAAAGGCCATCAGGCCGCCGAGAAGCGCAAAGGGAATAAAAGGCAGACCCGGGATCATGCCGAGCACGAACATCAGCAGCGCCGCCATGAACAGCGCATTGGGATAGTGGCTGAGCTGATCGAGCACCGCCTTGTCGGCGGAGCCGCGCGTGCCGCCCTTGGCGACGAGCATGCCGGCGGCAAGGGAAATGATCAGCGCCGGGATTTGCGAGACCAAGCCTTCGCCGACCGAAAGCTTGGTGAAGATGTCCGCCGCGGTGGACAGCCCGAGCCCGTGCCGGGTGACGCCGATGACGATGCCGCCGAAAATATTGACCGCGAGAATGATGAGACCGGCGATCGCGTCGCCGCGCACGAACTTCGACGCGCCGTCCATCGAGCCGAAGAACGCGCTTTCCTCCTCGAGTTCGCGTCGGCGCTGCTGGGCGGTCTTTTCGTCGATGAGACCGGCCGACAGGTCGGCGTCGATCGCCATCTGCTTGCCGGGAATGGCGTCGAGCGTGAATCTGGCGCCGACTTCCGCGATGCGGGTGGCGCCCTTGGTGATCACCAGGAAGTTGATGATCACCAGGATGAGGAAGACGATAATGCCGATGACGAAGTCGCCGCCCATCACCAGACTGGCGAATCCGCCGATGATATAACCGGCGGCGGTCGTTCCCTGCGCCCCATGCGACAGAATGAGCCGCGTCGTCGAGATGTTGAGCGCGAGCCGGAGAATGGTCGCGACGAGCAGCACGGTGGGAAAAGCGGAGAATTCGAGCGGTTTGTGGATCCACAAAGCGACCATCAGGATCAACACGGAGAGCGCGATCGACAGCGCAAGGCCGAGATCGATCATCATCGCGGGAACCGGCAGGAAGAACAGGCACAGGATCAGGACGATGGCGACCGCGAAGCCGATGTCCTTGCCTCCACGCCCTGCTGCCGGCTCCGCCGCCGCCGTCGTCAATGACATTGCGCTCTTGCTCCACTGCGTCGCGCCGACAATGACGGCCAAAGCTTGCGCGGGTCTCGCCGATCGCGCTCAGCGGCGGCGGCGAGGCGAACCTTCGCTGCGATAATCGTTTGCCCGAAATCTCGCGCGGGCGCGCGAAGACGGCGGCGAGGCGAACGCGACGGCGCGGCCTTCGCGCCGGTCAGTTGCCGAATCCGTGTTCGATGCGCGCGTAGACGTTTTCCGTGAAGACGTAGAATTGTCCGCCGATAAAGGACCCGGTGAGGCTGACAACCGCGAAAATCACGACGATTTTCGGCACGAAGGTCAGGGTCATTTCCTGGACCTGGGTCAAGGCTTGCAGAAGCGCGATCGCCACGCCGACGACCATCGCGGCGCCGACCGCCGGGCCGGCTCCGACGATGACCATCCAGATCGCCGCCTGAATGACGTCGAGCGCGTCGCCTTCGTTCATTGCACGTTCGCGCCGTTGGCGAAGGGGATTGTGTTTCCATCCGTGAGCGTCGCGGTGGCGGCGCCGGCGGAGTTGACGTCGACCGACGTCACCTGACCGGACGTCTTTCCGTCCGTCGAGCTGATCGTGGAGCCCACCGCCAATTCGGCCTGAGTCAAGGAGCTCGTGGTCAAGAGCGAGGCGAGGGTCGTGTTGGTCTGGACGGACTGCTGGACCTGGGAGATCGTCGCCAATTGGGTCACCATCGCCGTGGGGTCCATCGGCTGCGTCGGATCCTGGTTCTGCAATTCCGCCATGAGAAGGGTCAGGAACGAGTTGTAGCTCAGCGACGGCGTGGCGGCGGTCGACGACGCCGATGCCGCCGTGGCGGCGCTCGTGACGGCTGGAGTGGCGGTGATGCTCATTGTCGGTCCTTTCAGGCTGCGTGCGACTTGGAGGGCGCGGCGTTGGGAGATATCTCCCGCTCTTCGAGGGGAAACAGGGCCCGCAACGCCTTCAACGCCTCGAAATTGCGCGAACGGTCGATCTGTTCCGCGATCGCCTTGAGGCCGGCGAGGATCGCGGGGTTCTCGAACGCCGCCGACGCGGCGTCGATAAGCCGGCGCGACAAGCTGGTCGCCGGGGCCGTGGCGCCGGGATCCATCAGCATGACCTGAACCGCGAAGTAGATCTGGCGAAGCGGCGTCGTGGCCTGATGCGCCTGCATGACATGGTTCTCCAGCAGAAAGGTCACGTCGTTCAGCAACTCGATTGTCGCCTTCCGATCGACGCGGATCACGGCGCCGTTGATGTAGAGCTTTTCGCCTGCGCGAAGAGTGATATTCATGAAATCCTCACCTCAGGCCGTCGCGAATGATTTCGTTGATCTCGATCATAGGGGTCAGATCGTTCGTTTGACCGGAACGCACGCGATCGATCTCCTTGTTCATCCAGATGCCGATCGAAAGGATGCCGGCCCGCAACTGCTCCGGCAATTCGTTTTCCGGGTTTCTCAGATCCTCGAGAAAGATCGCCCATAGGCGGCGCAGATAGAACAGCGCTTCGACGACTTCGCGCGTGCCGGGCCCGCGGGCGCGGGCCGCGCGCAGCATGTCGATGACCCGATCCATGGCCTGACGCTCGTGCGCGCGCATCACTTGCGGCGAGTCCTCGACGACCTCGTTGTAGAAAAACTCGTACATCGGCGATCCCAGGGGTTAAGAGATGGGAAGATATTGGGCGAGGCTCAGCTTTTGCAGCTGACCGGTGAGCTCGTAAGCGGTCTGGAGCTGTGTCGACAACGTATTGATTTGCGCGGCCACGGTGGTGGAGTTGACGTTGTCGAGATTGCCAATCTGGGTTTGCAGGATCGTCATCTGCGAGGACATGGAGCTGTTGGCGTCGGTGACTTGGCTCAGCGACGCGCCGACGTTGGCTTCGGTCGCCGTTATGGAGTTCACCCCTTGCGTGATCAGCGAACTGGCGGTGGAAGCCACCACCTGCTGCGCGGCGGCGCTCAGTTGCGATCCGCCGAACCCCGCGAGCATCGCGTAGCCCTGCGCAAGTTGCTGGAACCCGGGCTGGTTGGCGTTCGTCGACGTGTCGATGGTTTCGCCAGGCGCGATCTGGCCGCTCGTGTTGGTGCTCGAGGCCGACGACCAGTTGCTCGTCCAATTGGTCCCGCTGAATTGCGCGGCGAACGGGCCGCTCAGAAAACTCTGCATTTGCGAGGCGGTGATCGTCGAGGCGGTCACGCCGAGCGTTGTGAGCGTCGACGAAAACGCCGTGTCGATCGCAGTCTTGGCGGCCGACGTCGTCGAGGAGAAATAGTCGGCCATCGGCGCGACGCTGGAATTGATGCCGCCGAAGACATATTGGCCGTTCGACGTCGTGTTGGTCGTGGCGATCAGCGACTGAAGCGCGTTGACGCCGATGTTTTGCAACGTCGCGGGCGAATTGGTTTCCCCGGTGTTCCATTCCGTCAAGCTCGACACCGCGCTTTGGGCGCCGGTGAGAATTGAATTGAGCGCGTCCTGCGAAGTCGTCAGATTCGTCGTGACGATGCTGTTGCCGCTGGTCAGCGTCTGCAGCAGATCGTTCTCGTTCTTGAGCGACAATTCATGGCCGGACTGGTCGCCCAGTTGCAGACCGATGTTGGCGTATTGGCCGGTCGATTCCTCGACCCCCGCGCTGGCGAGGGTCGCTTCGGTCTGCTGGATGGAAGGAAGCAACGCGGTCGCGAGATAGTTGGTCGAGACAAATGATGTCGTCATGGTCATCACGCCGGCCTAACTGCGGCCAAGAGCGACGAGAACATGTCGTTGACCGTCGTCAGCAGTTTGGCGGTCGTCGTGTATGTGTTTTCGATGTTCAACATGTTCGTCATTTCCGTGTCGAGGCTCACCCCGGTCGCGTTCGACAGCGCCCCGGTCGCTTGCGTGACCAGCGAGTTTTGATAATCGGCCTGATTGCTCGCCTGCTGGTTTTGCGCCTGCAGCCAACTCACGGAGGCGTTGGCGTAATCGCTCAGGCTGTCGGACGAGCCCAGGCCCGCGGAGGGATCGAACGACTGCGTCGCCGTCGTCGCCCCGATCATCTGCTGGATGCGGCCGGTGTAGCCCGCCGAATCCGTGGTGTTATAGGTATAGTTGGAGCCGTTAATTCCGCCGTTCTGCAGCAAGCTGACGTCGCCGCCTTGCGACGGGTCGACGGCCGGATTGACCTCGATGGAGGCCGCCAGGCCGGTCATGTCGGTCGTCGCCGGCAGGCTCGTGGCGCCGGAATAGGTGAATAGCCCGGGTAGCGAGGGCAAGCCCGGCGTCGTCGTCGACTGGTCGCTTTCGGCGAATGCGTTGACGAGGCCGCCGGCCAATTGATCGAGCTGCGCCTGGTATTCCGGCGCCACCGTGTCGCGCAAATCCGTCAGCCCCGCGAGCGCGCCGGACTGGATCGGCATCGGCGACGAAGCGCCGGTGATCGCCACGCCGTCGACGGTCACCGCATTGCCGGTCGTGCTCGCGGTGTAGGTTGCCGTCGGCGTGAAGGAGAGCGAGTTCACGACACCGCTCTGATACAGGGTCACGCCGCTGTCGGTGTAGATCGACGTCGAGCCGTTCGGGTTGGCGACGGCCGAAATGCCGATCTGCTGCGAAAGCTGAGTGAGGATCGTGTCGCGCGTGTCCTCGGCGCTGCTGACGTTGGCGCCCGTCGCCAGGCCGCTGACGATCGTCCCATCGACCTGCGAGAACTGATTGAGCAGCGAATTGATGGTCGAGACGGCGGACGCCATGCCCGAGTCGGCCTGTTCGCGCACTTGTTGAACGGTGGCGGCGCCGCTGTTCAGCGACGATGCGAGGTCGGACGCCGCGGTGACGACGGCCTGGCCGGCCGAAGCGTCGCTCGGCGACGCCTCGTAAGTCGTGAGCGCGTCTTGCAGGTTCGCCAGCATCGCCGACGGGGAGTTCCCGTTTTGCGTCGACCCCGACGTGGAGGAACTGGATGCGCTGTCGCTCACGGTCTGCGCGAGCGTCGTCAAGCCGTTCGCCAGCGCTTGCGCGCTCGCCGCCTGCGAGGTCGACGCATTGACCTGTTCCAGCAGCGCGCTATTGGCTTCCCGAGTGACCGAGGCGACATCGGAGCCGCCGTAGGAATTGGTGAGGACATTGGCGATTTCGCGCGCATAGCCCGGAGTGTTGGCGTTCGAGATATTGCTCGAGATGATCGCCGACTGCGCCGCGTTCGAAGCGAACGCGGAGTTGATGATGCTGAATGCAGAGGACAAGGTCATCGCGCGGTCCCGGAAGCACGGTGGACTGGGTTAGGACTTCAAGTTGTTGAGAATGTCCAAAAGATCTGCGCCGGTCTGAAACACTTTGGAATTGGCCTGATAGGCGCTCTGGGCCTCGATCATTTGCGTCAGCTCGGTGGCCAGATCCACGGTGGAGTTTTCGAGCGAGGAGGAGACGACCGTGCCCAAACCGCCTGTTCCAGCGGTTCCGTACACGATCGAGCCGGAGTTCTGATTGGCCTGATAGACGTTGCCGTTGAGCGACGTAAGATTGTCCGGACTCGCCACGCTGGCCAGGGGAATGTCGTAGCCGGCGTTGGACGCTCCATTGCTGTATTGGAAATCGAGCGTGCCGTTGGAGCTGATCGTCACGCCGGTCAAGCTGCTCGGCGCATTGCCATTGGCCGTGTTGGTGTTGACGCTGAAACTCGACGCCAGCTGGGTCGTCTGGCCGACGTCGAGGGCCATCGTTTGGCCATTCGGAATCGGAATGTTGAAGGGCGAGCCGCTTGTCAACGATCCCGTTGTCGGACTGAAAACTAGCGTTGACGTCGCCAAGGGTGTGTTGGCGGGAGTCGTCGAATAAGGGAAGCCGCCGCCCGCCGCGGCGTCGGCGGCGTCGTAAGCGGTAATCTCCCAGGTGTCCTGGCCCGCATTCGGGCCCGTCGTCGGCACGCCGGTATTCGTCAGATAGACATTGATCGTGTGCGCGCCGCCCAGATTGTCGTAGGCGACGACTGAGGTCTCGTCGGTGTAACTCGCGGCCGCCGCAGAAGGGTTGGCCGAGGGCAGATCGGCCGCAGTGGTGACCGCGGTCGCCGTCGAGGGGAGATTCACCGACAGCGTGCCGGCGGTCGTCGCCGTCGGCAAATCGCCCGCTGCGGTGACATTGACTTTTTCGGTGGGAACCGCATCCGCCTGGCCGCTCGAGGCGGTGTTGCCCATCAAGTAGTAGCCCGCCGAATTGACCAGATTGCCGTTCGCGTCCGGCACGAACGAGCCGTTCCTGGTGAGATAGTAGGCGCCGCTCGCATCGGTCACGACGAAGTATCCATCGCCTTGAATCGCGAGGTCCGTCGTGGTCGAAGTGCCGACGACCGAGCCCTGCAGCGAATTGAGCGCGCGCAGGCTCGTCTCGACCCCGGCGAGGCTGTCGCTGGCGCCGCCGGCCTGATCGACGAGCGTCGAAAACTCCGTTTCGGCGTTCTTGTAACCGGTGGTGTTGGCGTTGGAGACGTTCTGCGAAATGCTCGAAAGCCAGTTCGTGTCCCCCAACATGCCGGAAACGGCGGTGCCCATCATGCTCATTGATCGTTCCCCTCGGGATTTCGCGGATTCAATTAACGATGGTTCCCTTGCGCGGGGCTGGTTGCGCCGGATGACGCCGCCGCATTCAGCCTCGTCAATTGACCGATCGCACCAAGCTGCCGACGAGCAAATTCCAGCCGTCGACCAGCACGAAGAACAAGATCTTCACCGGCAACGAGATGACCGACGGCGGCAGCATCATCATGCCCATCGACATCGTGAGCGCCGCGACGATCATGTCGATCACCAGGAACGGCAAGACGATCAGGAAGCCGATCTCGAATCCCCGTCGCAATTCGGAAATCATGAAGGCGGGAATGAGAATCCGCAGGTCCACCGTCGCGCGATCCTTGGTCTGAAAATTCCCCTTCGACAGATCTTCGAACAGTGCGATGTCCTTCTCGCGAACCTGAGCGAGCATGAAAGCGCGAAAGGGTTGGGTGATGGCGCCGTAGGCCTCCTGCTGGCTGATCGTATTGTCCATCAGCGGCTTGAGGCCGTTCTCCCACGCCCGGTCGAACGTGGGCGCCATGACGAAAAACGTCATGAACAGCGACAGGCTGATCAGCACGAGATTGGCCGGCGTGCCCTGCAAACCCAATCCCGACCTTAGAAAGGAGAGCGCGACGGTGAATCGCGTGAAACTGGTGACCATGATCAGAAGACCGGGCGCCACCGACAGAACGGTCAGGATCGCGACCATTTGAATGATGCGCGCGGTGGACGACGCGCCGCCGCTCGGGATCAGCGCGCCGAGATCGACGGTCTGGGCGCCGGCCGCCGAAACAGTCAGGAAAAGCGCGATCGCGGCGACCGTTGCGCGTTTCATTGCACCACCAGGGTTCGAATGATCAATTCGGTGACCTTGCCGCCGGAGCGGATCAAGGCGCGCTCGTTGAGATCCTGTCTGATATTCTGCAATCCGATCGGGCCCTCGATTTGCGTCAACGTGACGGTGCGCAAATAGGCGAGTTCGTCGCCGGCGATTTCTCCGGCGATGATCTCGGGATGGGGAAGAGCCTTGGCGTCGAACACGATCGACGCCTCCAGACGAATCCAGGTCTCCCGCGGCGCGCCGATATTCGTGACGATCGGCGGCATGTCGAACAAGCCGGCGGACGCAGGCGCGCGCGCCGCCGGCGACGATTCGTCCTTTTGGCTCGGCTCCTCCGGCGCCGCCGGGATTGCAAACATGGCGCCCATCGCCGCGGCGATCGCCGTGACGACGATCGTCGCGGCGATCGTTTGCTTGATCGATGGCGCCGACGCCGCGGCGCCGGGCGGGTCGATCGCGGGCGTGGATTCGGTGGCCATGGAGCGATCGTCCCCGACGTTTCAGAACGGCTTCACGAAATCGTAAATTTCCTGGCCCCACGAGGGCTGCTGGACTTCACTCAATCGGCCTCGCCCGCCGTAGGAGATGCGCGCCTCGGCGATGCGGTCGTAGGCGATCGTGTTGCTGCGGGAGATGTCCGAAGGCCGAACGATGCCGGCCACCGTCAGCTGGCGCAATTCGAAATTCACGCGCACCTCCTGCGAGCCGCTGATGATGAGATTGCCGTTGGGCAAGACTTCAGTGACCACCGCGGCGACCGACACCTGGATTTGCTCCTCGCGATCGATGTTGCCCTGCCCTTGCGTCGTCGACGTCGACGTGGTGCCCAGCGTGGCGGTCGAAGGCTGGGACGACGACGAGCCGGTGCTGAAACCCCAGTCGGCGTTGAACCCCGTAGTCGCCGATTTCGAACGATCCGTGGAATTGCCGAACGTGGCCTTGTCGTTGATCGAGATAATGACGGTGACGATGTCGCCGACCTTGGTGATTCGTTGATCCGTATAGAAATTGATCGGCGGTCCGGGGGCGCGCTGGGCCCGCCTCTGGTCGAGAGCGGCGGCGCTCGCGTCTTCGTTGGCGCGCTCGCTCGCCGCCGCCAGCCCGCTGCCGACCGGCGAAAGGTTGGGCTCGCGCATGAATTCGCCGGGACCGCCGGCGCAGCCGGCCAGATTCGACGCGACCAGCGCGACAAGGACGACTCTTCGCCCGGGTCCGCGCATCACGACTTCTTTTCGACGGCGGCGGCCCCGGACATGACGCCGGTCAATTTGCTGGCTTTAGCCGCCTCCATTTCATTGAGAATCGCGCTCGCCGCGTGCGTGCTGAGCTTACTGAGAATAGCCACAGCCGTCGCATCGTCCATTGACGCCAATTGCGCGGCGGCGGCTTCCGGCTCCATTTTGCCGTAGATCGCCACCACGTCTTCGCTCGCCAAATTCATCAGGGTCTCGCGTTTGGTCACCCACTCGCGCGCTTCCGCCTCTTTCTTTTCGAGCTCGGCGATGCGTTCTCTGATCTGCCCTTCCAATTCCGTCAGGCGCCTCGTCTGCCAGGCGATGCGGGCCTCGGCCGCCAACGGGGCGACATTGGCGCAATAGCGCGCGACGCCGCCGTCGGCGCTTTTTTCCGCTGCGCCCGCACTGGATTTTTGTTTCGCGTCGTTTTGCGCGAGGGCATGGCTCGCCAAGGCGGCGGCCAGGATGAGCGCGCCGATGGCGACGAAGCGGTTGGCGGCTGTGGACATGGCGGCGGCGCTGACGTGAAGGAACTCGATGCGCGCAACTTGCCGCGCGCGGCTTGCGCCGGGCTGACTCGGCTATTGCACGATGAGATCGGCCTGCAAGGCGCCGGCCGTCTTGATCGCCTGGAGAATAGCGATGATGCCGCTCGGCTTGACCCCGATTCGATTGAGACCGTTCACCAGCGTGCGCAGGCTCGCGCCTCCGACGATCGCGATCCGGCCGCCTTGCTGTTCGACATCGATCTGCGTGCGCGGCGTCTCGACGGTCTGTCCTTGCGACCGCGGCGCCGGCTGCGAGACGACGGGCGTCTCGGAGACGCGCACCGAAAGGGTTCCGTGCGTCACCGCAACCGTCGAGATTTGGACGTCCTGACCAATCACCACGGTGCCGGTTCTCGCATCCAGCACGACGCGCGCCACGGTGTCGGGCTCGACGGACAGTTCGCCGATTTCCGCCATGTAGCGCGTGACGCTGATACTGGGCGGATGAAACAGTTCGACGCTCCGGCCATCCACCTCGAACGCCGAGCGGCGGCCGAACCGCTGTTTCGAATAAGCGTTTATCTCGTCGACGATCCTCACGGCGGTGTTGTAGTCGGGATTTTTCAATTCGAGAATCAGCCGCAGTGCGTCGGGCGGCTCCGGCACGCTTCGCTCGATGATCGCGCCGTTCGAAATCCGCCCCGCCGTCGGCACGCCTTGCGACAAGACCTCGGCCTGGCCGGCGGCTTCGAAGCCCGTGACCGACACGGCGCCTTGCGCGCTCGCGTAGACTTGCCCGTCGGTCCCCGACAATTGCGTCAGCAGCAAAGTGCCGCCCATCAGCGAGGGAGCGTCGCCGAGCGCCGATACGGTCACGTCGAGACGCGAACCGGCATCCATCCCGACCGGCAGATCCGCGGTCACGATCACTGCGGCCACGTTGCGGTTTCGCAACTGGCTTCCGCGCACGTTGAGGCCCATGCGATCCAGCATCGATTGAATCGCCTGCTCCGTGAACGGAACGTTGCGCAAGGTGTCGCCGGTGCCTTGCAGGCCGACCACCAGACCATAGCCGATGAGCTGATTGTCGCGAGCGCCGCGCAACGACGTGATGTCCTTGATGCGCACCGCCGCCAGCCCCTGGCCCGCGAATGCGCAAAGAATCAGCGTGAGGATCAAGCGTCTCATCACCCGCCGCTCACCCGCACTGTGCCGTCCGGTTGGACCGCCCCCGAAACCGTCACGCCGCTGTCGCTGTTGCGCACTTTTATGACGTCGCCGGCGGCGCCGTCCTGCAATGCCGCGCCCGTGGTGACGATCGTCAGTCCGCCTTCCGCGTAAACGAGCCTGACTTCGGCGCCGTTGGCGACGAGGCGCGGATTATCGACCCCGGCGAGCGGAATCGCGGCGCCGGGCAACAGGGTTCGGCGCGCCATTTTGCCGACCAGCGCGGAGCGCGTTTCGGCGAACGGACCAACCCCCCTGGCCGTTTCGGCCGGAAGGTCCGCGAGCATGTCGTCGCGGATGATGTCGCCGGGGTAGATGACGATCCTGGGGGTCGGCAAGGCGGCGTCTTGCGCGAGCGCGCCGAAGTTGGGCGCAAGCCACAACCCCAATGACGCCAGCAAGGCGGCGATCCGGTTCACGCGCATGGCGCCGTCTCCTTAGCTCCTCATATTCGATATCGTCCCGGACATTTGATCCGCGGCCTGGATCACTTTCGAGTTCATTTCGTAGGCTCGTTGCGCGCCGATCAGGTTGGTGATTTCCGACACCGGGTCGACATTCGAGGCTTCCAGATATCCCTGCTGCAGGACTCCGAACGCCGTATCGCCGGGAACGCCGACTTGGGGCTGACCCGAGGCCGCCGTCTGCTGAAAGAGATTGTTCCCCAGCGCCTGAAGCCCGGCTTCGTTGATGAAATTGGCGAGCGTCAACTGGCCGAGGGATTGCGGCGCCGTCTGTCCCGGAATCGTCGCGGTCACCAGACCCGTCTGGCTCACGGTGACGCTCGTCGCGGTTTGCGGGATGAGAACCGGCGGAGTCACGGTATAGCCGTCGGCGGTCACCAATTGTCCCGTCGCGTTGGTGTTGAACGCGCCGTCGCGCGTATACACGGTGTCGCCCGACGGGGTCGTCACTTGGAACCAACCGCGTCCGTTAATCGCGAGATCGAGCGAGTTTCCGGTGTTGGTCAGCGCGCCTTGGATTTGCAACGTGCGCACCGCCGCCGTGCGCACGCCGAGCCCGACTTGCGCGCCCTCGGGCACCGTGGCGTCGCGCCCACGGCTGCTGACGCCCATCACGCGTTCGGTTTGATAGATCAGATCGGTGAATTCCGCGCGCGAACGCTTGAATCCGGTCGTGTTGAGGTTGGCGATGTTGTTGGCGATGACTTCGAGATTTTGCTCTTGGGCGTTCATGCCCGTCGCCGCGATCGCAAGCGCTTTCATGCTTCGAACTTTCTGTTGTGCGGACGCCTCAGATCGTCATCCGCGAGATTTCCTGATATGCGGAAACGGCCTTGTCGCGGATCGCCAGCGTCTGCTGCAGCGTGCGTTGCGCGCCCATGATCGCTTCGACAACCTTGAACGGCTGCATGGATCCTTGCAGACCTTGAATGGCGGCGGCCTCGCCGGATTGCATCGAGCCGATCGCGTCGTTGACGACCTGGCCCAACGTCTGCCCGAACGACGGCCCGGCAGCCGATGTCGAGGCGGCTGCGGCCGCCCCGCGCGAAGCGCCGACTTCGAATTGCGTTCCGGCCGCGCCGAGCGCGGAGATGCCTTCAATCGCCATTTTGTTCCCGCGCGCCAACCTCGGCGTGGATGCCGAGGACCTGCGCGCCTCCCTTGCTTGAGTGATGGACCCCGTCGATTTCCTGCCGCGGCGCTCCACGCGCCTTGACGCCCCAGCAGGCGGCGCGGCGGCGATCGCCGTCTTGCGCGGCCAAGCCTTGTCGGGGACGATCGCGGAACACCATGGAAACTCCGATTTAGACGATCCGGACAGAGGCTGCCGCCTCCTTGAATTTGTCGGGCCGGCCGGCCCCATCAGGCATCCTTGAGCAAATTGACGGTCATGCTCAACAGATCCGCCGATTGTTTCGCGACCTGCAAATTCGCCTCGTAGGTTCGATTCGCCTCGCGCATGTCGGCCAGCTCGGTCAGCACATCCACGTTCGGCATTTTGACAAATCCGTTTTCGTCGGCGGCCGGGTTGCCGGGATCGTGTTCGACCTTGAACGCGCTGTCGTCGAGACCGATGCTCTTCACGCGCACCAGCGACAGGCCCGCGGCGCGATCCAACTCGTTGTCGAACGACACGGTCTGGCGCGCGTAGGGATCGGCGCCGGGGGTGGCCCCGGTCGATTGCGAATTCGCGATGTTTTCCGAGATGACGCGCAGTCGCACCGACTGCGCTTCCAGACCCGCGCCGGCGATGCGCAACGATGATTGCAAGGGATCGGGCATCGTCATTCACTTCAGCGCTGACATCATCATTTGATGGATCGCCCGCTTGATGTTCGTGCCCATGGAATAGTCGCGGCTCACGTCGCCGAGCTTGATCATTTCCTGTTCGAGGCGCACCGAGTTGCCGGACAACGTTTCGTCCGTAGGGTCGCTTTCCATGACCCGCGCCGAGGTGAGCTCGTCCTGGGTCGGCGTCAGGTGCGCGGGGTTTGTCGTAACCATCGAGACCTGCGTGCTGTCGAGCACCGCCGAAAACGGTTGAAGGTCGGTCGCCCGATAGGCCGGCGTGTTGGCGTTGGCGACGTTGTTGGCGATGAGCGATTGACGCGCCGACAGCCATTGCGTCCTTTGCGAGGCGAGCTGAAGAACGTAGGGTTGAGACACGCGTCAAATCCCATCCAATGGATCGTGTCTCGAGGTTACGCGTTCGGCCTTGCTCCAGGCTTGCGCCGCGTCCGTGTCCGGGCCCCGACGCGGTCTCGCGAAGGAGGCCTGCGGCCGAGCCTCAAAGCGGTCGCAGCCGCGCGCCGGCGATCGCGGCGGAAAGGCGCTCGTCCTTTGCGGCTCCATCGAGATTGTCGTCGTCGAAGAGGACTTCGACGACGTCGACCGCGGCGCGCTTGCGGCCGATCATCAAACGAAAGAACGCGCAAACCGCCGCGTAGCGGAATTCCATGTCCAATCGGATGATCGGCGTCGAATCCCACTGCACGTCGCAGCCGGCGGACAGCGCATATCGCAGCGTGCCGCTCTTGAAAAACAGCTCGCTCGACGAGTTGACCAAGTCGGCGATGTTCGCCGCTTGCTCTCCTCGAATCATCAGGATCAGTTCGGACGGATCGGCAAGCCGCAATTCCGTCGCGACATCGACCATCGCGTTGGCGATCATTTCCTCGTGGGCGAAGCGTCGAGATTCGACCTGCCGATTGTTCATGGCGTTATCTATTCCTTGTCAGAGGCCAGGAACTTTTCTTTTCCTGAATCAAATGTACGATCTCGGCCACAGCCCTGTAGAATTCAGGAGGAATCGTGCTGTCGACCGCGACGGCGCCGTACAGCGCGCGCGCGAGCGGCTTGTCCTCGACGATCGGGATGGAGTTTTGCTCCGCGATCTCGCGGATCTTGAGCGCGATGAGATCCACGCCCTTGGCGAGCACGATCGGCGCGCCGCCCTCCGCGCGAACGTATCGCATCGCGACGGCGTAATGGGTCGGATTGACGATCACCATCGTCGCTTTCGGCACGGCCGAGAGCATTCGTTTGCGCGACCGATCGAGCCTGAGCGAACGCAGGCGCGCCTTCATCAAGCGATCGCCCTCCGTCTGCTTGAGCTCTTCCTTGAGTTCGTGTCGGCTCATGCGTTGGTCGCGACGCCAGTGAATGCGCGCCCAGGCGAGGTCGGCCGACGCGACGACGAGAGTAGCCACCATAACCGCCGCGATGACGTGGACGCAGAGTTTGAGAATGCGCTGGGGCAAGTCGGCGACGTCGAGAAACATCGCCGCCGTCAGGACATATCTTTGCCCTCCGAGGATCGTGACGACGACGACGGCGACCGCGACGATTTTCAGCGCGCTTTTGAAAAATTCCGTCCAACCCTTCGGCCCGAACACGCGGGACAGGCCCGCGCCGAGCGAAATTCGCTTAAGATCTGGCAATATGCGGTCGGGCACGAAGCGCGGAGGATTTTGGGCGATCGACGCCACCACGCCAAAGACCATCAGCAACACCGCGGTCGGCGCGAGAAAATCGGCCGCGGCGATCAACATGACCTCGCTGAGCGCAACCACGTCGCTCGCGCGCTCGAGCCTCCAACCCGCGGGATCGTCGAGGAAGTGAATGAGGGTTCCGACGAACCGCTCGGCGCGCGGCGGCAGCACGAACACCAAAATCATCAAGATGGCGGCCAGCGAGGCAAGGATCGAGACTTCGCGGGAAACAGGCACGACGCCGCGCTCCACGGCGTCGTGAAGCTTCTTTTCCGTCGCTTCCTCGGTCTTGCTGTCGCTATCCTGATCGTCGCTCATGACTGCGTCCGACTGAGGTTACGCCGCTTCGACGCTTTCGGGAGGGGAGATTTCGATTTCGTTCCTTTGCGCCATCTTGAGTACGAGATCGACGATTTGCTTGCGCGCCTTGGCGACTTCCGGCGGCGGCGCGTTGGAGGCCGTCGCGAGTTCGGCCTCGACCAGACGGCGCGCGCGGGAGGCCATCGCGGAAAGCACGACGTCGCGAAATTCGGCGTCGGTGCCTCGCAGCGCGAGCACGACGACGTCGGTGGCCAGCTTGTCGAAGAGGGTGGCGCGCGCGCGTTGCGACAGGCGAGGCAGATCGTCGAACGAGAACAGCATCTTCATGACGATTCGCGCTTCCTTCGGCCGCGCGGCGACGAGCGTTTGCATAACGTCGCGCGCTTCCAGCGGCTCAAGGTTGTTGATGATGTCGGCAATGCGCGTGTGATTGTCGAGCCCGGAGGCGCGCGCCGCGAGGGTCGCCAGATCCTTCCGCACCGCGTCTTCGATGACGCGTTGCGCCTCCTCGGAGATCGAAGGCCGTGAAATCATCGCGCACAGAACCTCGTTGCGCATTTCGCGCGGCAAATGCGTGACGATCTGCGCCGCAAGGGGCGGCTCCAATTTTGAAAGAATGAAGGTCGCCGTCAGAGGGTGCTCGCCCGCCAGATGCGCCGAGAGGACCGATTCGGGAACGCCGCTCAGGGCCTTCCAGACATTTCCGTCATTGCCGCCGAACACGTCCGACATGATGTCGGCGACCTGTTCGGGCGGCACTGCGTCCGTCAACATTTCTCGCGCCTGTCCGACGTCGCCGAGAAGGTTCGCGCCGGCCGAGAACTCCGACGTGAATTCCTCGACCAGCGATTCGAGCGCGGCCATCGACACGGCGCCAAGTTGCGCCGCCGCGCGCGTGACTTCCCGCAACTCTTGCGGCTCGAAATGCTTCAGCAGACGCGTCGCGGGCGGCTTGCCCATCGCGAGCAGGATCGCGGCGGCCTTCTGTGCGCCGCCGAATTTGCGCGCGTCGTCAGGCGAGTCGGCGGTCGTGTCCGTGTTCATCGCTTTCCGGCTCCCTACGCGGCGCGATCGTCGCGCGAAGAGGCGACGATCTCGGTCAGGGAGACGCCGTACCGAGCGCTCTCTTCATCGACGACCACCACTTCGCCCCGCGCGATCACCCTGCCGTTGACGACGATATTGACGGGATCGCCGACTTTCTGATCGAGCGAAATGACCGCCCCGCGCCCGAGCTTCATGAGGCTGGCGACAGGCATCGTCGTCGCCCCGAGCACGACTTGCACGGTGACGGGAATCGACAGGATCGCTTCGTATTTCTGCGCGCTCGACGACGCCCCGCCGCTCGCGGCGTCCGGTTCTCGCTGCGCGCCCTGCGTTTGAAAATTGTCATCCATGGTCCAAACTTTCTTTCCTCGGTTGCTCGTTGCGTTGGCGAACGCAAGCCGGCTAATGGACGCGCGCCGCTTCCGTGGGATCGCTTTCCTGCTCGATCGTGTCCTCGATTTCCAGGGAGTAACGGCCCTCGCCATTGCCGAGTTTGCACCAGAACATTTCGCGCCCGGCGCATTCGAGCCGAACGCGACCCATGCCGGCGCCGTGCAGGTTCAGCACCTTCCCGACGGCGAGATCGGCGACGTCGCCCAGCGTCATTTCCAACTCGTCCAGCACCGCCGTGACGGCGACCCGCGCCTTCGTCACGCCGACTTCCATTTGCCGCGTCCAGCGCGGGTCGGACATCGACGTTTCGCTGCCTGGATCGAATGAAAGATTCTTGCGTATCGGCAAGAGCAACGTCTGCGGCAGGAGAACAATGACGGGGGTGGGGCCTCCCGGCGTGTCGATGGTCAATCTCGCCGCCACCGCCGGCATGTCGCGGCGTCCAAGAGCGTAGGCGTCGACGAGCGTCTCCAGGCGCTCGAACGTCAACGCGAGGCTCGCGATCTGGGCGAATCCCTTGTCTAGCGCCTTGCCCAAAGAGCGGGCCAGTTCGGCGACGAGGCTGGTCTCGATGCCGGTGCGGGGACGGTTCGGCCGCGCCGGCGTCGCCGCTTCGCGATCGGCCCCCGCTTCGTCCTCGAAGACTGCGGCGACGAGCGTGTCGACGATCCGCCGATCGAAAATCAGCAGCATGCGCGCATCGAGTTGCGCGCTGTGCAGCACAGCCGACGTCAGGCCTTCGCATTCGCCGATGAGTTCGAATACGCTGGTCGGCTTCACCTCGTCGACCGTTCCGGGCGTGGACGCTTTGCAAAGGGGCGTCAGCGCCTCCGAGACGCTCAAGGCGAATTGCTGGAGGGCGAACACGAGTCCGGGCATGCGCTCGATCGAGAGACCGGGCTGGTCGGGCTGCGGACTTTGCAGCCAAGGCGCCGTCGCCGCGCTATCGCGTTCCTCGATCGCCATGGGTTAGGCCGCTTCCTTGATCGCCGTGTCGGCGGCGGGCGCGGGCCCGGC
Source organism: Roseiarcus sp. (assembly GCA_050012775.1). Lineage (GTDB taxonomy): Bacteria > Pseudomonadota > Alphaproteobacteria > Rhizobiales > Beijerinckiaceae > Roseiarcus. Next base: position 46,394 of record JBEKGN010000027.1, on the reverse strand, counting down.
GATCGTTTCGTTCTCGACGGTGTCGATCGTCGGGCGTTCTTTGGAGGGAATGGTCTTGCGTCCGAATTCCACGGCCACTTGCGGCATCGCGCCGTTCATGAACGCCAGCAGACTTTGCTTGACCAGCGTGAAGAGGCGAAGCTGCTTCTGGCGAACCGTCTTGATCTTCAGCGCGACGGGAGCGACGATGGCGTAAGAGAGAAAAATGCCGGCGAACGTGCCCACGAGCGCGGCGCCGATCAGCCCGCCGAGCGCTTCCGGCGCTTGGTCCAGGGCGCCCATCGCATGGATGATGCCGAGCACCGCCGCGACGATGCCCAGCGCGGGAAGGCCGTCCGCGACCGCCTGGAGCGCGTGAACCGGCTTGAACCGATCATGCGAGAGCGTCTCGATCTCCTCGTCCATCAGGGCTTCGATTTCGTGGGTCTTGGCGTTGCCGATGACGAGGAGCCGGCCGTAGTCGCAGATGAACGTAAGAAGATCTTTATTGGCGAGCAACCGCGGAAATCCCTTGAAGATCTCCGACTCCGTGGGATTGTCGAAATGCCCTTCGACCTCGCCGCGGGACTTGCCGCGCAATTCGCGCATGAGCGCGTGCATCGCGCTCAGGACATCGAGGAAGTCGCGCGGTCTGGGCACCTTGTCGGACACGGCCTCTACGACGGCCTTGCCGGTGTCCTTGATCGTCGCCAACGGGTTGGCGACGATGAAAATGCCGAGCGAGGATCCGCCGATGATGAGGAACTCGTAGGGCTGCAGCAGGACCTCGAGATGGCCGCCGAGCGCAGCGTATCCGCCGAGGATGCTGCCCACGGCGATGACCAGTCCGATGATGAAATTCAATGCGCTCTCCCGTCGCTCGGCCCATCGACCGTGCAGCCACAAACTTACGCCAGGCTGATTCTCCGAGGTCAGCCTCATGCAAGGCGTGGGGCCAATGTTCTCGAACGGGCCGGCCACGACGCGGCGGGCGCCCGTTACGGGTCTCGGCATGCAGAATGGTCTTTACGTCGCCTTGTCGGCGCAGGTTGCTCTGGAACGGCGATTGGAGACGATCGCCAACAACGTCGCGAACATGAACACCGTCGGCTATCGCGCGGATGGGGTGTCCTTCGAGACCGAGGTCGCCAGAGCCGGCGACAATCAGATCGCCTATGTTTCGCCTGGGTCGACCTTCATATCCCGGCAGACCGGCGCCTCGGTCAAGACGGGCAATCCGTTCGATGTCGCCGTGCAAGGCACGGGCTGGATGGCGATCGAGACCGCCAATGGGCTCGCCTATACGCGCGACGGCCGCATGCGCATTTCCGAGACCGGCGCCCTTCAGACTCTGAACGGCAATGCCGTTCTCGACGCGGGCGGGGCGCCGATCATCCTCGACCCGGCAGCCAACGCGCCGACTATTTCGGGCGACGGCATGATCGCTCAAGACGGCAAGCAAGTCGGCGCGATCGGTCTCTTCGAGATCGACGACGACGCCAAGCTGACGCGCACCGAGAATTCCGGCGTCATGCCCGACAAGCCGGCGACGCCCATTCTCGACTTCACTAAAAACGGCATCGTCCAGGGGTTCGTCGAAGGGGCCAACGTCAATCCGATCGAGGAGATGACGAAACTGATCGCCGTGACGCGGGCGTTCGACGGCGTCAACTCGCAAGTGTCGCAAACGGAGGCGTCGCTGCAAGAGGCCATCAAGACGCTCGGCGCTTCCGGCTGAGCGACGCGGGCAACCGAAGCGACATTGGGATTGGCGCATGACTGGGAATAATGAAGCTTCTCGCCGGCGCCCCGACGCGCTCGATCGGCTCGAAAGCAAGTTGGCATGGGGCGCCAAGGCCTTGCCGCGGACCCGGGTCAGCGGCGTCGTGACGGAAATCGCGATGTCGCACTATCGGGTGGCCGGCCTGTCGCGATTTCTCAGACTCGGAGAATGTGTGAGCGTCGATGTGGGCGATCGCGTCCAACTCGGCGAGGTCGTCAGGATCGAAGACGCCGCCGTCACCCTAAAGCCGTTCGACTCGCGTTGCGACGCCGCTATCGGCGCGCGCGCCTATCGGGCCGAGAGTCTTTCGCTCAGGCCGCATCCCGAATGGAAGGGTCGGGTGATCGACGCGCTCGGGCGCCCGATCGACGGGGCTGGAGAACTCAAGCCAGGGGAGCGCGCGATGCCGCTCGACGGCGAGCCGCCGCCCGCCTTGCAGCGCTCGCGCGTCAACAAGCCGATCAAATCGGGAATTCGCGTGATCGACTTTTTCACGCCGCTTTGCGCCGGCCAGCGCATCGGCGTTTTCGCCGGCTCGGGGGTCGGTAAATCGACGCTTCTCTCGATGCTCGCGCGCGCCCCCGACTTCGATACGGTGGTGATCGCGCTCGTCGGCGAGCGAGGTCGAGAAGTGCGCGAATTTCTCGACGACACGCTCGCCGCGAACCGCCAATCGGCGATCGCCGTCGTCTCCACGGGCGACGAGAGCCCGATGATGCGGCGCCTCGCGCCGAGGACGGCGATGGCGGTCGCCGAATATTTCCGCGATCGCGGCGACGCGGTGCTGCTGATCGTCGATTCGGTGACGCGCTTCGCGCACGCGGCAAGAGACGTCGCGTTGGCCGCCGGCGAGCCGGCGGTCGCGCGCGGTTACGCGCCGAGCGTGTTCAGCGATCTGCCGCGGTTGCTCGAACGCGCCGGCCCCGGGGTCGAGGGCGCCGGGTCGATCACCGGGGTGTTTTCGGTTCTGGTGGACGGCGACGACCACAACGACCCGGTCGCGGACTGCATTCGCGGCACGCTCGACGGCCACATCGTGCTCGATCGCGCGATCGCCGACCAGGGGCGATTTCCCGCGGTCAATATTCTCTCGTCGGTTTCGCGCCTCGCCAATCCCAGCTGGACGCCCGAGCAGCGCAAGCTGGTCTCGAAACTGCGCGCGCTGATCGCCCGCTACGAGGAAACACGGGATCTTCGGCTGATGGGCGGCTTCACGCCGGGCGCCGACCCGCTGCTCGATCAAGCCGTGAAGTCCGTGCCGCGCATTTATGATGCGATGACCCAGACGCTGTCCTCGCCGCCCTGCGAGGATCCGTTCATCGAGCTCGCCGCGGCCCTCCGAAGCGACGCCAAACCCGAAGAGCCGCCCAATCAGCCTGCAGGCTGACGGCCGCTTGGGCGGGCTCACGAAAGCAGGTCGCATGAAATTGCTGGATTTCTCCGCCATTCGCCACATCGCCTCGACCGCGTCCGGCGTCTCGCGGCACATCATATTGACCTCGCTCGGCGATTTCGCGCTCGTCGGCGCCGGCGTGGCGATGGCGGTCGGTTCGATCGCCTTCGCCGGCTACATGCTTCTCCAGGACAATCACGAACCCCGTGTCAATGGACTGCAATATCTCGCGATTTTCGCCAAGCCACGGGGACCGTCGCCGCCGACGCTCGCCGAGTCGCCGCCCGTCGCGGCGGCGAACCGCCGCGTCGCCGACGATTCTCTCGACATGGCGCCGACCGGGTCGATCGCCCACGGCGCGGTCGGCGGATCGACCGGCGCCGAAGGCTATCGGATCGTCGCGGTCGAGCCGGGAATGGCTTGGCTGAGCAACGGCTCGGAAATAAGGGTCGTCAAGCCCGGCGAAGTCGCGCCGGGTCTTGGACGCGTCGCGTCGATCGTCAAACGCGACGGGCGTTGGGCGCTGGTCGACGAGTCGGGCGCAACGCTGTTGACGAACGACAAGCCGGAGACGAAAGGCCTCGACAATGGGAATGGACCGTTCGCGCGACGGATGATCTTCGGCGCCGGCGATTGACCTTTGGCGATCCCCGCGCGCCGCGCGAGCGATCGTCACGGCGGAGGCCGTCGGCCCGTGAGCGCGCTTTGCGCGCGGTCGACGAGCATATTGGCGATCGCCACGCGTCGATTGGCGAGTTCGCGCGGCACGTCGGGACGCCGATCCGGGTGGTTGTTCCACATGAATTGGCGCCGCGCCCGGTTGAGTTCGTCATGCGTGAGCGCGCCCGTCAAACCGAGCTCCGCGGCGATCAAGGCGGCGTTGTCGCTCGGCGCGCCCGCCATGTCGGGCGCGCTCGCGGCGTCTTGCGGCTCTGCGATCCAATCGAGCGCTTGATCCCAACGCTCGCTCGGCCCGCACTCCCTGCTTGCGTCGGACTGCACCGGAGGGGCGAGGGTCGCGAACGGATAGCCGTGAGGCATGCCTGCTCGTCCGAACCGTCGCTCCGAATCGTCGGAGCGCACGACCTCGTCCAACACCCGGCTAAAGGTCGAGTCGTTCCTCTGCGCCATGGATTCCGGTCCGGCGAAGTCGCCTTTCACACTTCGACCTCACGTTCGGTCTCGCCCGCGGTGTCGACCAAGACCCGATTCCTTCCACTTGATTTTGCTTCATAGAGCTTGGCGTCGGCGCGCCGGATCAGGTCCTCCGCGGACTCGCCGGCCTGCAGTCTTGCGACGCCAAACGAAGCGGTAACGGCGCCGATGCGCTCGCCGCTCGCGGCGACCGCCCATTGTTTGCTTTCGAGCTGCTTGTGAATTTGGTTGACCGCCACGGTCGCCTCGCTGAGCTGGGAATCCGGAAAAAGGATTGCGAACTCCTCGCCGCCGAATCGCGCCGCCTTGTCTTGGCCCTTGACGTTCATCATCAGGAGTTCAGCGAACAGTTTCAGCACCATGTCGCCGGCGACATGCCCGAATTTATCGTTGATCTTCTTGAAATGATCGATGTCCGCGAGCGCGATGCACAACTCGCCGCCAAATTCGCGCGCCCTTGCGATTTCCTCCGCCAGCGCGTTGTCGAAGAAGCGGCGATTGCCGAGCGCCGTCAGCCCATCGCGATTGCCGATCTCTTCGGCCCTGGTGAGGCTCGAGCGCAGGCGCGTGATTTGGAATCGCGAGTGCTCGAGTTTTTCGGATAAGGCGTTCACCTTGTTCTGCATCGCGCGATTGTCGTTGATCAGCGTGAGGACGATCTCGTGTATCGTGTCGTAGGAATCGCTTCGCGAAAGCTTGCGATCGGCGCCGCTCAAAGAGTCCTGGAACTTGGCGCCCTCCGCGACCTGATCGTGGATCAGCTTGAGAACATACGCGAGCGTCGCATCGACATTCTGTTCGAAGTCTCGGCGCTCCATCGCGGTCGCGCGAGCCTCGCTGCGATCGGATTGCGAGTTTCGCGCATAGGTCGCTCCGCCGACGACGAGGCCGATGGTGCTGACGCAGATCAACGCGAGCACATAAGCCTCCGCCACGGGATTGCTTCGCGACTGCGCTGCGCTCAGCGCGCCGAGGACGATGAAGGCGAGCGCGCCGCCGAACTGAAGCGACCGCTTGACATTGAAGGCGAGCGTCATTTCGCGCTCGCGACGAAACGGCGCGTCGGGTTCGGCCGCCGAAGCGGCGGGACTCGAAGCGAACGCGCGGACCCGCGGGTGGCCAATGCCGGCATGAGGACGCGACCCTTCGCTGTTGCGCCTAGGCGGCCGTCATGGCTGCGAGGATGCATCGCGCCGCGATTGCGCCCTGGCGCGACTGAAAGCGTCCGACTCATTCAGACCGAAGGAAATTAGCGGAGATTGCTTACTTTTTTGTTATTCAACATTTGGACGATATACAATTCCGCATTTCCCCGCGCGCGATCGTTCGGGCGTCGAAGCGCGGGGAGCCCAACGGGGCGCTTCCTCATTTGCAAAATTCGCGCGCGTTCGGCGTCCAACGTCCCAATCCGCTCGCGACCATGTTTCCGATGACCGTGCAGACATAGGTCTTCTGAGCTCTGGGGTTGTCGGGGCCGGCGTTGTAACGCGCGACCGCGAGAGTCCAGTTGCCCTCCTGCGCCTTGAGCTCCTTCAAGTAATTCGCCGCGTAATCGACGTTGCGGGCGGGATCGAACATTTCGCTGAGGGAATTGAAATGCGCGGCGTGCCAATGGTGGTTGATCTGCATACAGCCGACATCGATGAGCTTGGCGCCCCGCGCCCGCTCGAATGCAAACCGCGCCAGAGCCTCGCTCAGGCTCGCCGAGTGAACCGCGCGCCCATCCACGTTCATGTCGTAAGGATTCAGCGTTCCTCTCTGCCCGGTTTCCGTGAGACCAACGGAATAGAGAATGTTCAGGGGTATCCCGTTCAGTTGGGCGGCTCGCGCCATCTCCTGCTCGCAGAGCTCCGTCGTCGCGCCCCGCGCGAGGGCGACGCTAGACAAGCAGATCGCCAAACCCGCTGCGAGGCGCAGGCTGTCGCGCCATGGCTTGAGGGTTCCGCTGACCCGCCGCCTGTTCGCGGCGAGAGGACTGCTGCCCATTCCCTTGAGCATCCTGGCTCGAATCGTTCTGCCCATTCTCCTGGCTTCCGGGTTTTCGATCTCGCGCATTGTCGCTCTCGGCGTTGGTTTGGCTCGTCGCGCTCGCCTTGATGACCAGAGTTTCGAGCGGCTGGGCGGTCGTGCCCAGCCGCTCGGCGATCGCGCCACGCTCGCTTTCTATGGATTTCAGAGTGCTCGGCGTCGCGACTTCCATCACGACCGAAAGCTTCCCTTGGACCAATCGCATCTTCACCGACACGGCGCCGAGATCGGCGGGATCGAGATCGATCTGGAGTTCCTTGACCGCTTGGGCGCTTCCCACGCCTGTCGCGGGCGCTGAGTTGGACGCAGGCGCCCGCGACGTCAGGGCGCTCGCTGCTGTAGCGAGGCGCTCGGCCAGTTGGCCGAGGGGGATCGGACCGACGCCCGTCGTGACGGGATTGACCCCGAGATTGACGGCGCCGGGCGAAGCGCTGGGGTCGATCGCGGCCGGCTCGCGGCCGGCGGATGGGTCGGGAACCGAGACGCTTTGCGATCCGTTGCCGCCCGAAGTCGACCGCTTGTCGGGCGGCGTCTCGTTGCGGGTCGACGCCACCGCGGCGTTGTCGGCCGCAGGAGTCCCCGTCGCGCCGGACCGCGCCGGCGCGGTCGCTTGCGCGGCCGAACGCGCCTGCGAGCGCCAGATCGGACTTCTGGCTTCGCTTTGCGCGGCGCTGTCGACCCCGAGATAAGTGCGGGATCGCATAGCGGCGATGCCAAGAGAGGAGTCGCCGCTCGCCGCCAATTGAACCGTCTGCGGCCCATCGACGACGCCCGCAAGCGCCGCGGCGTCGAGACTGCCGGTCGCCTGATCGGAACTCACGCCCATGCCGCGTCCCTCTAAAGCGCGCCACAGCGCGCCGCCGACGGCTGGCGACCCATTCGCGGCGGCTGAGTTCAAACCGGAGGCGCCTTGCTGCGCGACGTTCTTCCCGCCGGCGGCCGGCGGAACGAATTGATTGAGCGTCATGCCAACGGGCGCGGCGAGCGCGCCATAGACGAGCCCCGCAAGTCCCGCGTCGATCGCGCTCGATTCTTGCGGTTTCGGCGCGTTTTCGCTCGGCGGAGCGCGATCTTGCGCGTTGGCGGCTCCTTTGGCGCCGGCGGCGCGCGCGTTCGGTTGAGGATCTTCGCCGGCAAGCGCGCTCATGATCGCGGCAAACTCCGAACCGCCGGCCGATTTGCCGCCGAGGTCGCGGGGATGCTCGGCGAGCGGCGGCGCGCCGCCGATTGAAGCTTTCAACGCGAGAAGGCTCATAGATTCCCTTTCTCGGCGACGTTCGCCAGGGCGGCGGTGCGGCTGATCGCCGCCTCCGCGAGGGCGATCGTCGCCGCCGCTTCGTCGTTCCCGCCCTGCGGCGGCGGCGACGCCGGCTCGTGTCCCGGGTCGACGTCGCCCGGCGGTTCGCGCAGATAAGCGGCGACGCCGCGAACGGCCCCCAACAGAGCTTGATCGCGCTTGTCCAATTTCGACGGCGCGACGCTTTGCAATTCCGCGACGCCGTCGTCGTATTCGGGAGTCAGAATTCGCGCGGCCGCCTCGTAGAGCCTGCCGCGCGCCTCGTCGGCGCTGTCGCTCGGCGCCGCGCGCAGCGCTTCGCCCGAGGCGATTGCGGCGACGGCGAATTTGCCGTTCAGCGCCTCGGCGCGCGCGATCGTCAGTAAGAAGCCGCGCCGGATATCGGGCGTCAGCGAAGAAACGACAATGCTAAATTTCTGAAAGCTCGGGAGGTCCTCGATCAGGGCCGCTTGCAAGACGGCCGCCGCCAAGCCTTGCAGAAAATTGTCGGCGTAGACGGAGCGCCCGAAACGTGTCGCATATTGTCGGGCAAGCGAAGCGAAGCGATCGATGTCGCGCTGATCGCCGGCGAGCATGACCTCGCGTCTCAAGGCTGCTTCCTCGACCAGGCCGCCAGGGGCCAACAAACGCGCGAGATCGAGCAGAGCGATCGCTTTCTTCTCATCCCGCGAGGTCTCGAGGACGGATTGCGCGAAGGCGACCTGGCCGGCGAGCCTGAGATCGAGATTGCGCGGATCGACGTCTCCCAGAAGCGCATTCGCCTCGGCTTCGTTGCCCACGATATAGGCGATCGCGCCGCGCATGAACGACACTTCGCTCTTCGGCACGGCGCCGCTCTGCAGCAACTGCACGATATCGCGAGGCTGACCGCCGCTCAGTAGATAAATGATCGCGGCGTCGGTCTCGCTCTTGGATTGCCAAACCTCCGGCTTCGCGGCCGCGATCGCCGCGCCGATCGCCTTCAGACGCTCTGGTTGAGCCGCATAGGCCGATTTATCGCCGGACGCGATTTGGGCCTGAAGCGCCTGCAGGTCGGCCGCCAGCGCCGAAATCGATTGCGCGCTCGCCGGCGCGGAGGCGCCGATCCCCAGCGTCAGAAGCACGAGCGCGTTGACGAGGGGCCGGGCCTTCATGGTTTCGGTTCCCGCAGCAGGATTTCGATGCGTCGATTTTCGGCGGCGAAGGGATGGCTGGGATCCCTCAGGCGGCGGTCGGCGTAGCCTTCGATCCGCTCGAAGCGGCTCTCCGGAAGGCCGGCTCGCGCAAGCATGTAATAGGTCAGCTGGGCTCGCGCCGAAGAGAGGCGCCAGTTGTCATAGGTCGCCGACTTGTAGGGGTGACCGTCAGTGTGTCCGCGCACGACGATCACGCCTGGGCGATCTTTCAAGATGTGGGCGACCGCCTCCATCGCCTGCACCACCTGGCGCTGAGGCTCCGCCGAGCCGATGGCGAACATGCTGAAGTTCAGGCGGTCGGTCAGGCTGATGAGCAACCCCTCATCGGTCGCTTTCACGTCGATGGCGGGGCCGAGATGCGACGTCCCGAGCGCGCCGACCTGCAGCTCCAACTCCTTCTGCAAGCGGGCGGCCGTCGCCGCGAGAGGCTGCTGCGCCGCGGGCGCAGCCGCGCCGCTCGAAGGCGGCGCGGCCGTTGCTGGTTTGGCGTCCTCGCCCGGCGGCGGCGAAGCGGCGCTCGGGGTCCGCGGGGGTTCGCTCGCGCCCGCGTCGAGCGCGTCCGTCGCGACGTCGCGTCCAATCGGACGGAAGGGATCGCGAAGAGCGTCCGGATTCGCCGATGCCGTCTCGATCGCGTTTTTCGCGCCTTCGCTCCGCGCGATGGCGGGCGCGTCCGGCGACGAAGCGCCGGCGATGGCGTCGAGGCTGCGATAGGGGTCGGCGAACAGCACGCCCTCGGACATTGTGGGCTTTGGGTTCGCCGGGTCCGCCCTTTCGGCCAAAGCGCTGTTTCCGCGCCGCTCGGGCGTGTCGGCGCCCTGGCTCTCCGCCACGCCGCCGCTTTTGCCCGCAGCCGCCTCGTCGCCGCTCGTATTGTTGGCGTCCGTCGCCCCTGCGGCGCCGGACGAGCCTCGATTGCTGGCGCCCGCAACGTCGACGGCGGCCGAGGCCTCGTCGCCATGAATGCTCTTGGGCGACCTCGCGGCGTCCTCCAATTTCACCGGATTGAAATAATGCGCGATCATCGTCTTCGTCTTCTTGTCGGTCGCATTGATGATCCAAAGCACGAGGAAGAACGCCATCATCGCCGTCATGAAATCGGCGAACGCGATCTTCCAGGCGCCGCCGTGGTGCTCTTCCTCGTGGTTCGAGCGGCGCTTGACGATGATGATTTCGGGATGATGATGATCGTCCATCGCCCCGCCTCAGACGACGAGCGAAGCGATGAGGTCGGCCCACGGCTGCAACTCCGACCTGATCGTCGTGTGCTGCGCCTCGATCGTCGCCTCGACCCCGTCTTCGACGACGAATTCGACATCGACGGGAAGGAAGGAAGCGCGATCGCGCAATGCCCCGAGCAGACGCTCCGGCCCGCGGATCTTTATCAGCCCCGACGATCCGCCGGCGCGAAGACGCGCAATATTGTCGCACAATTCGTCGATCACCTGCTTGGACACCTCATTCGTGAGGAAGGGCGCGAGAATGCGCGCAACGCTCGAGGCGATTCGTTGCTCGATCTCGACGAGCCCCGTCGCGATGACGTCGGCGAGCTGGGCGTATTCGTTCAGTTGGAAGTCGAGCCGCTCCATTAACGCTCGTTCTTGTTGATTGGCCCGTTCTTGCGCCAGCGTTTCGGCGTCTTCGGCGCGCGCGGCGGCCGAGCCCTCGCGCAGGCCGCGATCAAACGCTTCGGCGATTCGCGCCTCGACGTCGGGATCGCTCGGCGCTCCGCGCAGCGGCGACGGCGCGGCCTCGCGGCTCGATGATCGCCGATCCGAGGCGTCGCGATCTTGCCCGTCCTCGAGCGCCCGCTCGCGCGCGGCTGTCGCCGCCTCGCGCAGCACCCGACTGAAGGCGAGCGGAAGGAGGGGCTCGGGGTCCTGAACCACGCGGACGGCGCGCGGTTTGAACGGCGAGGTTTCCCGGCGCGGCGATTGCGGGTCGGCTTGCGCCGCCCGGCCAATGTGATCCAAATATTGCGAAATCGGCACCGGTTTCATGTGTTCGCTCCCTGGCGAATCCACTGTCGCAGAATCGCCGCAGCCACTTCTTCGTCGAACTCAACCAACTTCTGAAGATGACGTTGCGGACTCTTGTCCTTGCGCGCGAGCAGGGTTTCGAGAAATTCGTCGCGCTCGTCTTTCGCCTCGATCAAGAAATTCTGATCGGACGGGCTCGCGCCGCCGAGCGCGGTAAGCGGGGCCGGCAACTCGGCCAGCGGCATCCCCATGGCTTCTTGCGACGGCTCGGACGGCAGCGCGAGAAGCGCCTTGGTGGCCGGCCGGAGACCGAACCAAAGCAACATCAGCGCGACCAGGACGATGGCGCCGGCGCTGACGAAGGAGCCGGATTGGCGAAGCAGGAGCTCCACGAAAGACGGCGGCTCGACCGGCGCGAGGTCGCGGCCGCCGTCGGCGAAGTCGACGACGGATATTTTCACCGTGTCGCCCCGCTCCTTGCGCAACCCCGCCGCTGTGGCGACGAGCTGTTCGATTTCTTTGACTTGCTTGTCCATGGCGTCGGGCGCCGCCTTGTCGCCGAGCGAAGCGGCGAGCGCCGAACGGTTGACGAGAACCGCCACCGAAAGCCCGTCGACCACGAAGCCGGCGCTCGTCGTCGTGATCGACTTCGAGGAAACCTCGTAGTTCGTCAGCTCCTCGCGCTTGTCGGTCGCGTCGTTCGACTGCTTTGTTTCCGTCGAGGTGTTTTTCGCCTTCGGCAGATTCGCGTCGACGCCGGCGGGCGGCTGACCGGCGGCGTTCTGGGAATTCTGACGCTCCTTGACCACGCGCACGGAGCGCTCGGCGCGCGAATCCGGGTTGTAGATCGTTTCGTTCGTTTGCGTCTTGTCGGCGTTGAGCCGCGCCGCGACGCTGACCTGGAAGTTGTGCAGGCTCAAATACGGCGCCAGCGTCGTGATGATTTTTTCGCGGATCTCCTGCGAAACGTCCTTTTCCAACCCGAGCAAGTTGTCCGGGGACTTTTCTAGCGAATCGGAGCCGCTGGCGAGCAGTCGGCCGTCGACGTTGAGCACCGTCACTTCATCGGTTTTCATGTTGGGGATCGCGGCCGCCACGAGATGGCGGATGGCTTGACCGGCCATGCGATCGTCCGCGCCGTCGGTGCGAATGATCACGGAGGCCGAGGGGGCCTGCCGCTCGCGACGGAACGAGCCTTCGTCGCTCATGACGATATGAACGCGCGCGGCCTTGATGCCGCGCATCATCTGGATGGTGCGCGCCAATTCGCCTTCCATAGCGCGCACGCGCGTGACTTCCTGCATGAACGAGGTGAGGCCGAGCGAGCCGAGCTTGTCGTAGAGCTCGTTGCCGACGCTGCCGCTGTGCGGCAGCCCCTTCTCCGCCAAGGTCATGCGCGCGAGCGCCGCCTGACCGACCGGGACCATGACAGTGGCGCCGTCGGCGGAAACGTCGAAGGCGATCCCCGCTTGTTGGAGCGTCGACCCGATGCCGACCACGTCGTCGCGATCCAGCCCGGAATAGAGCGTTTCCATGCTCGGGCGGCTGAGATAATAGCCGCTGAATCCAGTCGCCGCGAATACGGTCACGCCGATCATGGCGAGCGCCGCCAGGCGCTTCCCGCCCAGCGCGAGAATATTCGCCCAAAGTCGCTCGGCTTGCGCCAATGCGTTGTTCATTTCACCCGCGCCCGCGCTCCGCCAGAAATCTCGGAGCCGATCCCGGCTCACGTTCGAGGGATCCGCTCTGATCTGTCGCGCCACTGTTTACGTCGGAGCTTGCGCGGACATTGCGTTCGCGCGCCGTTGATTTGGTCGGGAGCGGGTCGGGGCCTCGGCCGGCGCCTTCGCCGGCCTTTTCGCGGCGCGGTCAGCCGAACTTTACCCATTCTTAAGAGGTCTGGGGCAAGCTTCGGCCAGCTGAGCAGTTCCCGGCCGCGTTTCACGGCCCCGGTCTTGGCGTCACACGACGATTAGGCTCGGCGAGTCGAGCTTAAAGGCATAAGGCCGCTTCGTCGTCTCGGTGCAAATCCGAAATGTCACAAGTTTTCGTGATTTAACGGATTAGGAGCACCCTTATGAGTTATCTTCTGACGAATCCCTCGGCGCTCAGCGCGCTGCAGTCCTTGCAGCAGACGCAGAGCGAATTGGCGACGACCCAGAGGCAGGTTTCGAGCGGTCTCTCGGTCGCGACCGCGTCCGACAATGCGGCCTATTGGTCGATCGCGACGCAGCTGAATTCCGACAGCGGCGTCGTCACCGCCGCCAATTCGTCGCTGACGCAGAGCCAGGCCGTCCTTAGCACCGCCTCGTCGGCGATCAGCTCGGTCATCACCACGATCAACTCGATCGAGTCCGCGCTCACCGAAGCGACCAACCCGGGCGCCGACCTCGGCAACATCAACACGACGCTCGCATCGCTCAGCCAGCAATTGACCGAAGCGGTCAGCGGCGCTTCGTTCAACGGCCTCAATGTCCTCGACGGTTCGACGGCGACGGCGGCGGCGGAGGCGGCGACGCCGCCGACGGCGACGGCGGGGGTGGCGGGGACGCCGACGACGTCGGGGACTCCGGCGACGTCGACGTTGAGTTTCGTTTCCGGCTTCAACGCGACCTCCTCCGGCGGCACTTTCACCACCATCGCTTTATCCACGCAGGCGCTGACCGGGACAGGCGGCATACTGACGAGCCAGGGCGTCGCCGGGTCCACCCTCGCCGCCCCCGTCGACCTGACCAAACTGGGGTCGGGGGCGGAGACGGTGACGGCGGCCAATGTCACCACTCTGATGGCCGGCGTCGAGCAGGCGATGAGCTCGTTGACGAATTACGCCGCGACCATCGGCTCGACTCAGGACCAAATGACCGCCGCCGCGACGTTCAACTCCGCGCTGACGACCAACTACGCCGAGGGCGTCAGCGGCCTCGTCGACGCGAACATGAATACGGCTTCGACGCAATTGCAGGCCTTGCAGACGCAGGAACAGCTCGGCATTCAATCGCTGTCGATCGCCAACCAGAACTCCCAGCTCATTCTGAAGCTGTTCTCTTGAGCTGAGAAGCGAGCAGCGTCGTCGGCGAAAATCCGGCGGCGCCGGGCTGCAAGCAAAGGAGCGCGCCGGCGGCGCGCTCCTCCTCAGCTCCGCAGCGTCTGCGTGAGAGTTCCCGTTGCGAAGCGGGCGGCCTGGCCGATATCGACGAACCAGGGCGACCATCGATTCGTCGCCCTCGCGCCGACGACGGGCGCGTGCTGAATGCGCGCCTCGACAGGGTCGTGAGCGGGTCTCACGCTTATCGATTTCACGAAGGCGTGACGACGCGACAAATTCGCGACCTTGCCGAACGACCCGGCTCGGCCGACCGGGATCGGATCAGCGCTTTTCGATGCAATAGCCGAGATATCGCTTCGAATCGATCGGATCGAAGCCGAGACGGTGTTTCAGCTTCTTGCGCAGCTTGCTGATGTGGCTTTCGACCACGTTCTCGTCGACGTTCTCGTCGAACAGGCCATAGACCGCGTTGAAGATTTGCGTCTTCGTCACGCGCCGGCCGCGATTTCGCACCAGATATTCCAAAATGCGGCATTCGCGCCGCGGCAGGGGCAGAGGCACGCCCTTCACCTCGGGTTCGCGCCCATCGAGATAAACGCAGAGTTCGCCGATCGTCGCCTGGCCCTTCTCCCCCAGCGAGCGCCGATGGATGGCGCCGACGCGGGCGAGAATTTCCCGGACGTGAACCGGCTTGCGAAGCACGTCGTCGACGCCCGCCGCAAAAAGCTCCAAGGTCTCGTCGAGCGATTGGCGATCGTTGAGGCAGAGGACCGGCGCGCTGGAACGTTCTCGGATGAGTTTGGGGAACAGTTCGCGATTGGTGCAGTCGCCGATGAGGAAAGCCTCGACGGCGTGGACGTCGATGTCGCTCACTTTACCGATCCATTCTCGGAATTCCGTTGGATCGATGCCTGCGGTGGAGACCCCCTCCCGATCAAATCCGGACGCGTAACCACCCGCAACGATATTGCGCTCATCCACAATTATGTACATGATTATGCCCCGATCGATAATTAGTGTTTTGCGCGCCGACTTCATTATACGCATGTCGTTCGACGCATACGCTGGTGCAAACTTACAGCGCGCCACCTAAAGTTGACAAATACAAGTCACATAGAACACGCACGGCACTTGTATTTCTGACGATAGTACTTGTGGTACGCACTTGTCGATTGCTTACTATGACTGGATTAGCTCCGAATCATGACTATGAACCCCAGTTCTTGTTTCAAAAAGGTACACAGACGATGGTTAACAAGCTCTTAATCCGCTTCAAGAAATGTTAGCGTCATATTAACCACTATTGAAATGGTAATTGACGTAGGGTTAGCCGGACGGCGTGCGGTTGGTTTCGTTCCGCCGGGCGGCCGGAAACTAGCGCGGCAACGGTTTGGCAACCCCCGTCGGCTTATGTTCCCCTGCGCGATCCAGCCGGTCGGTCGGCTGCGCATTTGGGCGACGCCCGCGAGAGCCATGACGCGACGGACCTATGACAGACACGCTTGACGGCGTCCGCAGCCCGGATCGGCCCGACGATCGCGAAAGCGCGCGCGTCCTGGCGCGAAACGGCCAAGTCGCCTATTCCATCGTCGAATCGGGCCGGCAGGAAAAGCCTAGGGATGAAGGCCGTCGCGACCATCGCGCCGCCGGACGGCGGCGCACGCGGCTTCGCTCGGCGAAGATCCTCGACTCGGCCAACAAGTTCGTGTGCGACTGCCTCATCCATGACCGCTCGGCCAGCGGCCTTCGCCTGACGCTGGCGCGAAACCAGGGGCTGCCCGCCCATTTTCGGGTGCATGACGACGAGACAGGCAAAGTGGACGCCGTCGTGACGGTGTGGCGGCGCGGCGCCGTGCTCGGCGTGCGCTATAGCCAAGCCGGACCCGTGTCGGTCGAGCCCAGCGCCAGATCGGCGCTCCGCGGGCGTTTCTATGCAATTCCCGACTGATCGCGCGCCGTCCGCCCGCGATCAAGCGTAACACTTTTCCTCGACGATCGCCGAATTGAACAAGCGGTTGATGTCGCGCTTTATCGCCGCGCGCCGATCGTTGGTCGTGTAGACGGAGCGTGCGAGCGCGACGAATCGCTCGCCGAATTCGTCGTTCTTTTCGCACACGCGGATTTCGTCCTCGACGACCCAAAGCCGCTCGTTGACCGCGGCCAGATCGGCCTTCAGGGCGCCGAGAAGAGGATGATCGAGCCCGGCGCCGCTCAGGCTTTGTTCGAGCGACTCGAGTTCCCTGCGCACGTTGCGCAATTTGTCGCCGTCCGAAATGCGGCGCGATTTGATTTCCAGGATGGTCATCTTGTCGATCAACTCGCCGACGGCGCCGGGAATGGCGATCAGCCGTTCCGCGCCCCGATCTCGAGCCGGCGAGGCGAGGCGTCCGGCCATCTCGGAGAAAACGCTGTTCCAGTCGCCGCGTTGCTTCTGACGAAAGAGCCGCATCGTCGGATACCACGGCGAATCGTCGCGATCGCGCAGCCACCGCCATTCCGCGTCCTTCTTCAGGGCGACCCAGACGGGCCGGCCGAGCGCCCCCGCCAAATGGGCGATCGAGGTGTCGCAGGTGACGACGAGATCGAGATGCGCGATCGCTGCCGCCGCGTCGATAAAGGCGTCGGGGCCGGCGTCGAAGTCTTCGCCCAGCGTTTCGACCCGCATGCCCGGCGGCAGGTCGGCGAGTTGCTCGACGCCGAAGCCTTTTTGCAGGGATATGAGACGCGCATCGGGCGTCGCGGCGAGCGGCGCGAAGGCGGCGAGCGGCATCGAGCGGGCCATGTCGGCTTCCGGATTGGAATTGCCCTGCCAGACGATCCCGATCTTGGCGCCGGCCGGGCCGATGCGCGCGGCCCATTTTTCCGCCAGTTCCGCTTCGGCGCGCAAATAGGGAACAGGCGCCGGCACGCTGTCGAGGCGCGTCGCGAAAGCGCGCGGCAAGCTGCTGACGGCGATCTGCGCGTCGAACGATTCGCCTTCGGGCGCCTGTCCGACCAGCGTGACGCCGGGCAGCGAGGACAGCAGCCGATGCATCTTCGGGGGGCACAGAAGAGTCGGGGCGATCCCAGCGCCAGTCATCATCGGGAGATAGCGGGCGAACTGAATCGTGTCGCCGAGGCCGTGATCGTTCAACACCAGCACGCGTTCGCCCGTTCGGCCCGGCCCGCGCCATTTGGGAAAGCGAACGCCGAGCGCCTCGTCGAGCGACTTTCCCGCGATCCAGCGCGCTTCGTAGCCTTCCCAACCGCGTTCGAAGTCGCCGAGCGTGAGATCGAGGCACCCCTTGCCGCTGATCGCCTCGACGCTGCCGAGCCGCTCGGCGTTTTCGAACGCCTCGCGCGCTTCCTCAAGGCGGTCCAACGCGCGCAGCGCCAGCGCTTGGCCGCAGAGCGCGGCGGAAAAATCGGACTTGATCGAACTCGTTAGCCGATAGGCCTCGAGCGCCTCGACGACCCGGTCGCGTTTCAGGTGGGCATTGCCGAGATTGAGCGCCGCTTCGGCGAAATCCGGCCGCAGACGAAGCGCTTCGCGGGCCGCCGCGGCCGATTCGTCCAGCCGGCCAAGCTTGCGAAGCGCGCCCGCGCGGCTGTTCCAGAGATCGGGGTCCCCGGGCCGCAGGGCGAGCGCCGCTTCGAAGCCGTCGAGCGCCTCGGCATACCGTCCGAGTTCGAAAAGCAGCTTTCCCGCGTTCGACCAGGCGGCCGGCAAATCGAGCTTGAGGCTGATGGCGCGCCGATAGAACTCGAGAGCCGGGCCGCTCTTGCCCGACTCGCCGAGGATGTAGCCGCCCATGCACAAAGCCTCGGGAAAGTCGGGGTTCTCGCGCAAAGCCGCGTCCAGCAGAGCGATCGCCTCCTTCCGGCGCCCGTCGCGCCACAACGCGACGCCGCGCGCGTAGAGCGCTTCCGCCGTCGCGCCGAGCGCATCCCCATCAAGAGCCGAGTCGCGCGGCTGAGCCGTCGCCGGGCGCGCGCGAGACAAGGGAACAGGTCCAGCCACCGTTTTTTGTTTCAAGGCGTTGCGTCCCGGCGCGGCGGCCCGTTCCGCGGCGCGTCCCGCCTGGCAAGTAAGCGCGCGACGCTTGCCCGAGACTTGCCGCCCCTCGGGGGAAGCGCCGGTTCGCATCGCGATCCGAGGCCGCCCTACCCGCCCAGAGTGAAACCTTGCAGGCTCGCCATCGTCTCGCTGCTGAACGCGGCGGCGGCGGAGGAGAGGCCGCCGCCGCTGCTGTTCGAACTGATGACGCCGCTCAGAATCGTCGTCGCCGCCGAAACGGGCGTCGCCGAGGACGAATCCGAGACAACGGTGAGCGGCGTCGCCGTGGAGCCGGGTCCATAGGTCGAGTCGTACATCGCGGTGAAGCGTTCGGTCAGCTGCTGCAGCTTGGTCGGATCCTGAAGCGTGGACGTCGGCACGAGCTTGGAGATGACCGACGCCTCGGCGGCGATGTCGGTGCCGGCCGTCTCGGGAGGGAGGCCGAATATGGTCTGGACGACGTCGAGAAGGTTCTCGTCGCCCATTATGCCGTAGCCGGTGCTCACCGTGGGCGCCACGCGCTGGAAATAGAGCGCGAGCTGAACGCCGGGATTTTGTTGGCCCTCGTCGCTTTCCAGTTTCTGCTCGACGTAATCGCTGGTCGTAGTTTGGATCGCGCTCGACGTCGAAACCGAAGAGGCCCCCTGGCCGACGAAATTGAACGCCGCGGCGAACTTTGCCCAGTTCGGGTTGCTCAGGGTGTTGGCGAGGCTCTTGGAACTGCTCACGCCCCCTTCCAGCACTTGCGTGACCAGCGCCTTGGAGTTGACTTGGTCGCCGAGCCCGTAAGCGTCCAACGCGTAGGAGAGCAGGCGGTAATTGCTGACGAAATCCTGGATCGAGGTGACCTTGCCGATATTGGCGGCGTAATAGGCGCTCGCCGTTTTGACCGCCGGCTGGTCCGCGGTCATCGTCTGATATCGGGTCAGATTTTGCGTGACCGCCAGATAGGTTGAGGTTGTCGTCGACACCAGAGAGCCTCGTCACGCCCATTCGTTCGCGCTGGAGTCGCGGCGACCGCCAACCTCCCGGCGCATTTCAAGACAGCCCATGTGATGGATGGCTCGAATTGGTTACGAATCTGTTAACGCGCCGAACCGGCGCGACCGGCGTGATTCGCCGGCGGCGCGCCCAGGGCTCAAACGCAGGCGCCGCGGTCCCGTGGGACGGCCGGGCGGCTAGCGAAGGAATGCCCCGACGCACGGTTTTTAGTGGCTGATCATCCACGGCCGGGCGGTGGGGAAGCCCTTCGCGCCGCTTTTGGTCTTCGTGACCAGACGCGACGATTTCCCCGAACAGCAGCCACATCCCGGTCCATGCGCGGCCCTGTATTGATCGAGCGTCTTGGGGGCGTGGGAACTGCGCTCGTTGATGGCGTGGGCTTTGCGTTTGCCCGCGGGCATGCAGGCGAAATGCGGGGCGGTCAGAATCACCCGCGGCGCTTCAACGGAACATTGCGGGCAATCGTGCGGCTCGTCGCATTCCGACATCGGCCGCATTTGGGTGAATGGGCCGCAGTCATCGCAAAGGTATTCATAGACCGGCATTGTTAGGTTCCTCCAACAGCCTTTTGCCGTCGTTCCCGAGAAACGACGGATGCTGGACGGCGGAGAGACGCCGTCCAGCATCCCGCTGCGCTCACTTATCCGGAGATAGCGGCAGGTCGACGCCGCCCTTGATGAATCTTGTCGGACCGGCCGCGTTTGGCATGATGTCGAAATCGAAGATCTCCGTCGGCAGATAGAGCGTCGCGCATGCGTTCGGAATATCGACGACGCCGCTGATATGGCCCTCGACGGGCGCGACGCCCAAGATCGAATAGGACTGTGCGCCGGAGTAGCCGAACTTCCTGAGGTATTCGATCGCATTCAAGCAGGCTTGACGGTAGGCGACGTGAACGTCGAGATAGTGCTGTTTCCCCCGCTCATCGACGGAAATGCCTTCGAAGATCAGATAGTCCTTGTAATTCGGCGTGATCGGCGACGGCCTGAAGATCGGGTTTCTGATCCCGTATTTGGCGACCCCATCCTTGATCAGACCGACCTTGATGTGCAGCCAGCCCGCCATTTCGATGGCGCCGCAGAAGGTGATCTCGCCGTCGCCCTGGCTGAAGTGCAGATCGCCCATCGAGAGACCGGCGCCCTTCACGTAGACCGAGAAATAGATCTTCGACCCGCGCGACAGATCCTTGATGTCGCAATTGCCGCCATGCTCGCGCGGCGGCACGGTGCGGGCGCCCTCGCTGGCGACCTTCGCCTTGGCGTCGCCCTTGGCGCGCCCGACATGGGCGGTTCCCGGGAATGGCGCGTTCGCCAGAGGGGGACGCGCGTCGGATTGGTCGCGATGAAATCGACCTCGCGCTTATTCCACGCATCCAGGAGCTTTTGATCGGGCAGGCAGCCGATGAGGCCGGGATGGATCAACCCCGCGAACTGGACGCCAGGCACATGGCGGGAATGCGTATAGAGTCTCGAGATGTCCCAGATCGATTTCTGGGCCTGAGGGAAATGATCGGTTAGGAAGCCGCCGCCATTCTGCTTCGAGAAAAATCCGTTGAAGCCCCACAGGCTCTCCTTCACCGGACCGACGTCGAGGAGATCGACAACCAGCAGATCCCCGGGTTCGGCGCCTTCGACTTCGATCGGCCCGCTAAGAAAATGCACCGTCGTCAGATCGATATCGCGCACGTCGTCGGCCGAATCGTTGTTCTTGATGAAGCCGCCGGTCCAGTCGTAGGTTTCAATGATGAAATCGTCGCCGGGTTTGACCTTGGCGACCATCGGCACGTCGGGATGCCAACGATTGTGGATCATGTCGTTTTCATAGGCCGACTTCGTGAGGTCGATCTTAATCAGCGTCTCCGGCATCTACAGCTCCTCTTGCTACAAGTGAGATCGTGGCTAAACCGACAGATATTTCGCGACCTGGGCTTCATCGACGCCGGCGCGGGCGTCGTCGCGAACGATCTCGCCGTTCTCGATGACCAGCACGCGGTCGGCGACGTCGAGCGCGAAGCTCAGCACCTGCTCCGAGACGATGATGGACAGGCCACGCTCGTCGCGAATTCGCTTGAGGGTGCGCGCCATCTCTCGAATAATCGACGGCTGGATGCCTTCGGTCGGCTCGTCGAGCAGCAGCACCTTCGGCTTGGTGGCGAGCGCCCTCGCGATCGCGAGCCGCTGCTGCTGGCCGCCGGACAGATTGCCGCCGCGACGCCCCTTCATTTCGAGCAGCACCGGAAACAATTCGTAGATGTCGCCGGGCACGCTCTTGGCCCCCGACGCGACGAGGCCGGTTTCGATATTCTCCTGCACGGTCATGGTGGAAAAGATCATCCGGCCCTGAGGCACATAGGCGAGGCCATGGGCCACCCGTTCGTAGCTTTTGAGCGCCGTCAGCTCAGCCCCGTCCATGCTGACCGAGCCGCGCCTCGTCGGCACGATGCCCATCAGCGACTTCATCAGCGTGGTCTTGCCCATGCCGTTCCGGCCCATGATGGCGACGATCTCGTTGGGCGCGACCGACACATTGAGGCCGTGGAGCACTTCGCTCTGGCCATAGGCGACGTGGAGATCCGAAATTGCCAGCATGATTTTGTCCCTCAGTGTCCAAGATAGACTTCGATCACCTTCGGATTGTTCGTCACCGCGTTCATCGACCCCTCGGCGAGGACTTGCCCCTGATGCAGAACCGTCACTCTGTGGGCGATGTCCTCGACGAATTTCATGTCGTGCTCGATCACGAGCGCTGAGCGGTCTTTGATGATGCGATTGAGCAGTTCGGCGGTCTTGACGCGTTCATTGACGCTCATTCCAGCGACGGGCTCGTCGAGCATCAGCAGGTCGTGGTCCTGGATCAGCAGCATGCCAATTTCGAGCCATTGCTTCTGTCCGTGGCTGAGCAAATCCGCGCTCATATCCAGCCTGTCCTTCCGGAAGATCGTCTCAGCCACTTCCTCCACGCGTTCGCGCACCGCGGCGTCGCGCTTGAAGGCCAGGGCGCCGAACACCGTGCGACCCCGCGGGAACGAAATCTCGAGATTTTCAAACACCGTGAGATCGTCATAGATCGAAGGCGTCTGGAATTTCCGCCCCACGCCCGCCTGGACAATCTGGTTTTCCCTAAGCTTCGTCAGTTCCTTACCGCGAAACCGGATCGAGCCGGAGGTCGCCTGGGTCTTGCCGCAGATCAGGTGCAGCTGTTGATCGCGACTCGCTCCGCTGGTAGGCCTTGGCTCAGTGGAGATGGCGTTCCTGCTTTAACCGCCCTCGGGCGTATGGGCTGAAGACGCCTGCATTTGGGCCCCGGTCAGGCCGCATAGACGCGCCGCCTGTCCCTTGCGTGAGAGAGACCCTGACAGGATGATCTGGAGCCCCGTCCTCGCTATTTCATTTGGCGCGGCGGCCGGCGCGCTTTTGCGTTGGCAGCTCGGAGCCCGACTGAACAGCTTTTTTCCCGCCGTGCCGCCCGGAACTTTGGCCGCCAACATGATCGGCGGCTACATTATCGGCGTTGCCATTGCTTATCTCGCCCAGGCGCCGAATCTCGCGCCGGAATGGCGGCTGTTCATCGTCACTGGCTTCTGCGGCGGGCTCACGACGTTTTCGACATTCTCGGCCGAAGTTGTCACCCTGCTCCAGGAAGGTCAGCTAGTCTGGGCCATGGGCGCAATCGCAATCCACGTCACCGGATCGCTAATGATGACCCTGGCCGGGCTCGCGACTTGGCAAATGCTGAAATCCTTGTGAGGAGCAAGCCATGAACGGCTACCAGATCACCTTCTTCACTCACCAGGATCGCCGCCACAAAGGCAAGCAGATCGGCGACTGGCTGATGCATCTGGTTCAAGAATTGGGACTGCGCGGCGCGAGTTTGCATGCAGGCGGCGAGAGTTTCGCCCGCGGCCGCCGCGTCCATTCGGCGCATTTTTTCGAGCTTTCCGACCAGCCGGTCGAAGTGCTGATCGCCGTCACGACGGAGGAGGCGACCCGGTTGTTCGACAGGCTCAAAGCGGAGGACGTACACCTCTTTTACGTCAAGACTCCTGTCGAATTTGGCGTCCTAGGTCATGAACAGTGATTTGCACGGAGCTCGGGCTGGGGCTGGGGCTGGCCGAATTTTTGAACGCGGCGTCTTCAAAATGGCGCGCGAAATGCGATCGCGCATGGTGGTGGGCCGGACCGTTTCCCCGCGATGATCCGCGTCCGAAAGCCCGACCTCCCGCACGGTTGGATCGCCGCAGCGCGTAAGAGCGCCAAGGCTTCGTTCGTCAGCGGCGTCACCGTTGACAATGCCGCCGTACGCGCCGCGATCGCCGAGCCATGGTCAAATAGACAGGTCGAAGGTCAGATTGCCAAACTCAAACTCGTCAGGCGCCGGATGTACGGCCGCGCCAAGCTCGATTTGCTCCGAGAAAGACTGGTTGGCGACGCATGAACCGCGATGCGCCGAAATTGCGCGAGACCCAAAATTCGACTCCGATTGACATTCATCGGCCGCTGTCTCAGCACGGTTGAGTTCGACGGAACGGCCGCATTAGCCAAACCGCCGGTCCACGAAACCGGCGGAGGGCCAGAGCGCCCGCCGCACGCCAAGGCCGAATTCCATAACGGTAGGGAGGAAGAAGTGACGGATCGAATTTTGCAGAGAAATCTGATTTCACGCGTCAATGTTGGCGATCTATTGGTTCGCAGCGCCGCGCGGGCGCCGAGAAGTTTGGCCATTGTGGATGGCGAGCGGCGCTTCACCTACCAAGCTGTCAATGAGTGGGTGAATCGAATAGCGAACGGGCTCGCCGCGCTCGGCTATCGCCGCGGCGACGCCTTGGCTCTCATGTCGGGCAACAACGCAGAATTCCTCGCGGTCTATTTTGCTTGCGCCAAGCTCGGCTTGGTGTGCGTGCCGATAAACCTGTTCTGGCGTCATAAAGAGCTCGCCTATGTTCTCACCCACGCCGCCGTCAAAGGCGTCGTCATCGAGAATTCTCTGCTCGAGCAATTGTACGGCGGATTGTCGGAGGCCAGTTGCGTAGAAGACGTCATCGTGATCGGAGCCTCCGAGGCGCCGGGCGCGCAAGGCCGCCGGATCGTCGCCATCGACGCGTTGCAGAAGGAGGCGCGGAGCGACGAGCCCGAGGTCCTCGTGGAGGATCGCGACCCGATCTCCTACCTCTACACGAGCGGCACCACCTCGGCTCCCAAGGGAGTCGTCAGCAGCCATCTGGCGATCTATCTCGAGTCGTTGGGCGCGGCCCTCGACACGCGAATGACGTCCGCGGATCGCGTAACCGCTCTTATGCCGCTCTTCCATACTGCGCAGCTCAACGCGTTCGTAACGCCCGCCATTGCCGTCGGAGCGTCCATATTCATACAACCCGGATTCGATGCGGCGCGCTTGCTTGACCTTATCGAGTCCGAGCGCCTCTCCGTGACCTTTGCGCTGCCGATGATGTATCGCGCGATGCTGGAACATCTCGATCAACGCAAGCGCGATGTCGCGAGCTTACGTCTCGCTGTTTACGCCATGGCGCCGATGCCGACCCATGAGCTTCGCAAGGCGATCGAGACCTTCGGTTGCGAGTTTTCGCTCATGTTTGGGCAGACGGAGATGAACCCGCTTGCGGTCTATTTCAGACCGGAACACCAGTTGACCCATCCCGGCGCGGTCGGCACGCCCTCGCCTAACGTACAGGTCGCCATCATGGATGCGTCCGGGCATTTTCTGCCGCAGGGGCAATCGGGGGAGATCGTGTATCGCAGCCCGCAAGCGCTGTCGGGATACCTTCATGATCCCGAGGCCACGAACGCCGCCTTCGCGCACGGATGGTTCCATTCCGGCGATTGCGGCCATTTCGACAGCGACGGCGTCCTGTGGTTCGAGGACCGATTCAAGGATGTGATCAAAACCGGCGGCGAGAATGTCGCCTCGATCGAAGTGGAAAAGGCGCTCTATGCCGCGGACCCGCGGGTCCAGGAAGTCGCGGTGGTGGGCCTGCCGCACGATCGCTGGGGCGAGGCCGTGACCGCCGTCGTGATCGCCAAGTCCGGGCAGTCGATCGACGAGGCGGAACTCATAACCAAAGTGCGCGCGCACCTCAGCCCATTCAAGTGTCCGAAGCGAATTATCTTCACGGACGCCATGCCGAAGACGGCGACGGGCAAAATTCAAAAGGCAAAGCTGCGACACCAGCTTGCGGGAACCTATCGAACGTAAGCCGCGGATCGCGGCGATCCGCAATCCATAGACCTGAACGAGGCGCCAAATGAACGACACTCGCCACGCGGCGCTAAAGGCGACGCCCTACATCGACGCCGATACGCCATCCCTAATGGAATTCGCCAAGGCGCATGCCGGGGAGGGCGAGCCCCGGGATCGAGCGATCCGATTGTATTACGCCGTACGCGACGCCGTTCGATACGACATGTTTTCGTTCGGCCTCGATCCGCAACAGTTCGTAGCCTCACAATGTTTGAGGACGCCGTCGGCGTTCTGCGTTCCCAAAGCGATAGCGCTCGCCGCTGTCGCGCGGGCGGCGGGAATTCCAGCCCGGCTGGGTTTCGCCGATGTTCGCAATCACCTCGCTCCGCCCAGAATCAGCGAAATGATGGATGACGACATCTTCCATTGGCACGCCTACACCTCGCTCTTTCTCGACGGCAAATGGGTCAAGGCGACCCCAGCCTTCGATCTCGCCTTGTGCGATCGGCACAAAGTCAAACCGCTGGAATTCGACGGCCGGAACGACTCGATTTTTCACCCTTTCGACGAACGCGGGCGCAAGCACATGGAATACGTGCGCTTCATCGGCGAGTTCGACGATTTCCCTTTTGATGTCTTCGCTTCGCAAATGCGAACCTATTACCCGCGCATGCTCGACTTTCTGGAGCGCGAGCGCGCCTCGCGAAGCGGCTCCGGCGCAGACAGCCGCTGAAAGTCCGCGCCGTTTCGGCGTCGATTGGCGGAAGACGAAAATGGGAGCCGACGTCGTGTCGCCCGCAGCGGCGAGCATCGCGATCGGAACGTCCGGCGGCGCGCTCGCCAGCGAAGAACCCGCGAAGCTCGGCCCGATCGTGGCGGGCGAGGCCATCGTCAGAACCGGAAGACCCCATATCCCGCTTCGCCCGGCGGCGCGTTGAGCGAAGCAGAAATGGCGATGCCGAGCGCGTTGCGCGTATCGACGGGATCGATGATCCCGTCGTCCCAGAGTTCGGAAGTGGAATAATAGGCCGAGAGCTGCTCTTGATAGGCCTTGCGGGTCTCCTCCCAGACCCGGTCAAGCTCCCCCTGGTCGATCTCCGCGCCGATCCGTTTCATTTGATTCAACTTCACCTCGGTCAGCGTGTTGGCGGCCTGGTCGCCGCCCATTACGCCGATCTGGTGATTTGGCCAGGTGAGCAGCAGCCGGCCGTCGAAGGCGCGACCGCACATGCCGTAGTTGCCTGCGCCGAACGAGCCGTTGCACATGATCGTGAATTTGGGCACGTGAGAACAGCTCTGCGCCATGATCATCTTCGCCCCGTCCTTGGTGATGCCCCTTCGTTCGTATTCGCGGCCGATCATGTAGCCCGTAATGTTCTGCAGGAATACGAGCGGCGTATTGTTCTGGTTGCACAGCTCGATGAAGTGCGCGCCCTTGAGCGAGGAATCGTTGAACAACACGCCGTTGTTGGCGAGGACGCCGACCTTGAAGCCCCAGATATTGGCGAATCCGCAGACCAGCGTGCCGCCATAATTCGGCTGGTATTCGTGGAAGCGGCTGCCGTCGACAATCCGGGCGATGATCTCGCGCATGTCGAACTGCTTCTTGATGTCGTCGGGCAGAATCCCGTAAATCTCCTGCGGATCGTAGGCCGGGTCCTCGGGAGCCTCGCGCTGGCAGTCCCACTTGCGCGGCCGGTCCCACTGGGCGACGATTTCGCGCCCGATGTGGATCGCTTCGTCCTCGCTCGAGGCAGGGTAGTCGCAGGTGCCGGAGACGCTCGTGTGC
The DNA here is from genome assembly GCA_050012775.1 of Roseiarcus sp. Classification (GTDB taxonomy): domain Bacteria; phylum Pseudomonadota; class Alphaproteobacteria; order Rhizobiales; family Beijerinckiaceae; genus Roseiarcus. Next base: position 19,537 of record JBEKGN010000027.1, on the reverse strand, counting down.
ATGTCAGCGCCGCCGAGTTCCTCGACAGTGACGTCTTCGCCAGTCGCGGCTCGCACCAGCGGCGGGCCGCCAAGGAATACGGCGCCCGTACCGCGCACGATGACGTTGTAATCGGAAAGGCCAGGAATATACGCGCCTCCGGCCGTGCAGTGGCCGAACACCAGGGCAAGCTGCTTGACGCCCATTTTGGATAGGATCGATTGGTTGCGAAAAATGCGGCCGGCCATGTGCCTGTCGGGGAAAACGTCCGACTGCAGCGGCAGGAATCCGCCCGCGGAATCGCAGAGATGGACCACCGGGAGCCGGTTCTCCATGGCGATGTCGAGCGCTCGCACGATCTTTTTCGCCGTCAGCGGATACCAGGCGCCGCCCTTGATCGTCGGATCGTCGGCGCGAACAATAACCTCGCGTCCTGAAACGACTCCGATGCCGACGATCGAACTCGCGGACGGCGACTCGCCGCCATAGGCCATGTTCGCCGCAAGCGACGACAATTCGAGGAAGGGCGTTCCGGGATCGAGCAATTTCTCGATCCGTTCTCGCGGCCGCATCTTCCCCTGTTTCGCCAGCCGCTCGAGATCGCGTTGCGGGCGCAGGTGTCGCGCGGCTTCCTGTTTCTCGCGGAAGGCTCTGGCAAGCGCGCGGTTGTGAGCCTCATTGCAGCGAAAGTCCGCGCTCGATGTGCTGACCATGGACTGAATTCTGCGCATGGACTTCAGTCCCCATCCATCGCCGCTTCGAGTCGAACGATGACCTCGTCCTTCTCGAAATTCTCGCCTGTCTGGCGCAGCAATTCTGCAATCCGTCCGTCGCGCGGAGCCAGCAGCGCGGTCTGCAGCTTCATGCTCTCGATCGTCACGAGGGTCTCGCCGCGGGCGACCTGGTCTCCAGGCCGCTTGTGAACGCAGACCACGCAACCCGGCATCGGCGCCCTCACGTGATCGAGCCCGCCGCCGGCGCCCGCCGCCTGCGAGCGTGGGTCCAAGATCCCGGTCTCAAATGTTCGACCGTTGAGCCGGACGATTTGTCGGTCGCCGGCATGGGCCCGCGTGAAATGCAACAGCGCCCCCGAGATCTCGATTGTCTGCCGGCCGTCGTCGAGCGTGCCGGCGGCGGAGACCTCATGGTCTCGCCCCTCGATCCGGACTATCAGGTGCGGCCGCCGACTCACGATCTCAATATCGTGACTACGGCCGTCGACGCTGACTTTGAAGCCCATCGTCAGTTTCTCCAGCGGCCGATGGTGGCGTGGGGCTCGGGGACGCCGAAGGCGACGTCGCGAAATTCGCGAAAGCCGAGCGCTGCGGCGATGAGCACGGCGTCGCGAGTGGCCGCGTCGGCCTCGCCTGGCGCCAGCGCCGCGGAATGCTCGTCGACGAAACCGGTGTGAAGCTCGCCTTGCCGAAACGCGACGTAGTCCAACGCCTTGGCGAGATAGTCGATGTTGGTCCTCACGCCGAGCACGGCGAGTTCGTGAAGCGCGGCGATCGAGCGCGAGATCGCTTCGAGACGATCGGCGCCATGGACGACGAGTTTGCCCAACATGGAATCAAAGTCGGCAGTGATCTTTTGGCCAGTGTCGAGCGCGTTTTCAAAGCGGATGAAGGACGCCTCGGGGATGCCGAGATAGCGGATCTTGCCTGTCTCCGGCATGAAGTCGCGCGCCGGATCCTCCGCACAGATGCGGCATTCGATGGCATGGCCGAAGGCGGCGACTTCCTCTTGCTTCAACGGCAGGCCGTGGCCCGCGGCGATCTCGATCTGGATGCGAACGAGGTCGAGGCCGGTAATCATCTCAGTCACGGGGTGCTCGACTTGCAGGCGGGTGTTCATTTCGAGGAAGAAGTAGCGGCCATCGGCGCCGAGGATGAACTCGACGGTTCCTGCGTTCCTGTAGCGCGCCGCCGCGGCGAGCCGCACCGCCGATTGGCAGATGCGGTCGCGAAGATCCGAGGACAGGTTCGCCGCCGGCGCTTCCTCGATGATCTTCTGAAAACGGCGTTGCACCGAGCATTCGCGTTCGAACAGATGGATCGCGGCGCCTTCGCCGTCGCCAAGGATCTGCACTTCGACGTGGCGGGGACGCTCGACATAGAGCTCGGCATAGACGCGCCCGTCGCCGAAATAGCGCTGAGCCTCGCTCGAGGCGATGCGCGCGGCCTCGGCGAGCTCGCTTGCCGAGCGAACAATGCTCATTCCCTTGCCGCCGCCGCCCGCCGCCGCCTTGATGAGGATGGGGAAGCCGATCGTCTCGGCGGCGGCTATGAAGGCCGCCATGTCGCCCGTTGGCATGACCGAAGGCGCCACCGGCACGCCATGCGCCTGGGCGAAATTTCGCGCGGAAATCTTGTCGCCCATCAATTCGATCGTCCGGGCGTCGGGGCCGATGAAAGTCAATCCAGCCGCGGCGACCGCCGCGGCGAAGCGGGCGTTCTCGGAGAGGAATCCATAGCCGGGATGGATTGCGTCAGCGCCGCTTTTCCGCGCCGCCTCGATGATCTGCTCGCCATCGAGATGCGCCGCGACAGGCGTATCGCCAAATATCTCCACGGCCTCGTCCGCCATTCGCGCGTGTCGCGCCCGAACCTCGGCCAGATGGTGGATCGCCACCGAGGCGATGCCGAGTTCCCGCAACGTGCGTATGATGCGGCACGCGATTTCGCCGCGATTGGCGACAAGCACCTTCCGGAACGGAATAGCCAAGGGCGATTTCGCAGCTTTGTTTGGATCGACGCGCGTCGTCATTGCGGCTTGCCCGCCAATTTGCCGTCCGGCGTGAGCGTTTCGGTCCATCCATCGAGCAGACCGCCGGCCTCCAGCCACTTGGCGGGAACCGCAATGGGAAAGTCCATGAGAACCTGCGCGAGGGCCTTGCCCTGCGGATCGTGGCGCAGCGAGACCACGCCGCCGCCGCCCAGCCCCTGGTGGAGCAGGAAGTTCAGGCCGTCGAGGCCGGGCCAATCAAACCGCTCGACGGCCCCGGCGGCATAATGCGCGAAGTAAGAACGAACCGCATTCGGCGTCAAGCCGCGGCGCAAGACAGGAACGAATTCCGGCTTCCTCGCGAGCACGCCGATATTGGCGATGTCGCCCTTGTCGCCGCTGCGACCCCGGGCGATGGCGATCAGGGGAACGTGCGCGACGGGCTCGATTTCGGGCAACGCCGCCGCCGGGGGAGCCGTAGCGGCGGTGGAGGGCGCGCTCGTCTGGTCAGGCGCATACGCTGGCGCGTCGCTGACCTCGTCGTTGAATGAGACGCTGACCGGAATAACGGCCTTGTCGGCGAGGAATGAGAACAGTCGAACCACCGCTTGAGGCTCCGGCCGACCGCCTGAGAAGCCGGTGAGGCCTTGCGCCATCGCTGTCGCGGCGGGATAGATCTCGCGCGCAAATATCTGCAACGCCTCTTTGGACGCGTGGCGCGCCGCTATTTTCAAGATCACTTCCCGCGCGTGGCCGGCCCGGCTGGACTTCCCGTAGCTCGTTTCGGCGCCGAGAACTTCCGTCGACGTCTCCAAGAAGTCCGAAAACCCCGCCTCTTGGATGAGTCGACGCGTACGGGAAAGGATCGCGCGGCCGACGGCTTCGGCCTTTTCCGCGGCTTCGCGCCCCGCGATCATGAGCGTGACGGAAGCTCGGTAACCATCGGCGTAGGTCGCGCTGACTTTATACGTGGCGGTCGCAGCGCTCCCCTTGGCGCCGGTGACGCGTACGCGATTGTCGCCAACCTGCTCGAGGCGGACCTGCGACCAATCGCAAACGACGTCGGGCAGGATATAGGCGGAAGGGTTTCCGACTTCGTAGACGATCTGCTCGGCGACCGTGGCCGTTGTGACCAGCCCGCCGACGCCGTCCGGCTTCGTTATGACAAAGGCGCCGTCCGCCCGGCATTCGGCGATCGGGAAGCCCATATTGTCCCAACCATCGGCCGACTGGCGCCAGTCGGTGAAGATTCCGCCCGTCGCCTGAGCGCCGCACTCGATCACATGGCCGGCGAGACTGCCGGCAGAGAGGCGATCGTGATCCCTAGCGCTCCATTTGAATTCGTGGATCAGGGGTCCAAGAACGATTGCGGAATCGACACAACGTCCTGTAATCACAATGTCAGCGCCCAAATCCAGCGCGGCGGCGATTGGGAACGCGCCGAGATAAGCGTTCATGCTGGCTGGGCGGTCCGGCAGCGATGCGCCGCTGAACATTTCGCGCACGCCGCGCCGCTTATAGTCGTCGATCCTGCTCATGAGATCGTCGCCGCGGACGACGGCGATCTTGAGATCGACGCCGGACTCCTTGAACGCCGCCTCGAGCGCGGCCCTACAGGCCTGCGGGTTGATTCCGCCGGCGTTGGTGATCACTTTGATGCGCCTTTCGGCGATCTCGCGCGCCAGGGGCTTCATGACCATCGTCACGAAATCCGTGGCGTAGCCGAGGTCCGGGTTCTTGGCCTTCATACGGGCCAGAATCGACATCGTGATTTCGGCGAGATAGTCGAGGACGAGATAGTCGATCCCGCCGCTCCGGACGAGCTGCCGCGGGCCTTCCGGGCTGTCGCCCCAGAAGCCCGCCCCGCAGCCGATGCGCACGCGTTCCTTCATCCCCGCTCACTCCCCGGTCCAGCCAGGGGCGCGCCTTTCGTTAAATGCGGCGAATCCCTCCCGGGCGTCTTTGGTTCGCGCCATGTTGGCCAACATGAATTGCGCATATTCGAGCGCGCTGTCGGTCGCCATCTCTCGAATCTTGGAAAGCGCCTGCTTTCCCAAGCGAATGCCGGTCGGCGATTTGGTGGTTATCCGCTCGAGCAGCCACGACGTCTTGGCGTCGAGTTCGGCGCCGGGCACGGCATAGTTCACGATGCGATCATGCACGGCGTCGGCGGCTGCGATCGGCTCGCCGGTCAGGCACATGTCCATCATCGCGCGATAGGGAACAACACGCAGCAGGTAGGGCAGAATCATCATGGGGAAGAGACCGACCTTCACCTCGGGCACCCCAAGCAGAGCATCTTCTCGGGCGACGACGAGATCGCAGGCGCACATGAGGCCGAAACCGCCGGCCAGAGCATGACCGTTGACGCGAGCGATAAGAGGAAGTCGGCAGGAGTCCATGCGCCGCAGCAACTGGGCGACGTAATGGCGCGGGTCGGCGGCGTCGATCGTGAACGGCGCGCCGTCGGCGGCCGGTTGGAGATCGCCGCCTGCGCAGAACGCCTTGTCGCCGGCGCCGGTAAGAACCACCGCGCGCACGGAACGGTCCGCCTCCGCTGCATCCAGGCCGGCGCTGATCTGCCGCGCCACAGCTTCGTTGAGCGCGTTGCGCCTCTCCTCGCGATCGATCACGATGGTCAGGACGACGTCCTCTCGCTGTACGCGTACGAGACCGGCCACGCTTCCATCCCCGAATTCTTTTGAGGCGCCGGCCGTCCCGGCGACTGACGGTCTAAATGATTTCAATTCATCAATGATGTCAACCCCCGTTTTGCTGCGACCCGGGACGCTGCGGCGCGCCGTCTGATAATGTTCGTCAACAGCGGCGGACTCACGGACGTTGAGCGGAAAAGTGGTTGACATCGCGTCGGCGATCGTTGATGAAATATGTTCATTACAGGCCGGATCAACGGTGGCGACCCCGTTGCTCGAACCGGCGAATGTCTGCGCGCCCGAGGGCGCGTCAGGCCGGAGGAGGAAAGTTTGCCATCCGATAACGGCGGTCTGATCAGCGATAACCGACCTCTCGCGTTCGAACTCGACGCGGATCAGCGCATGATTCTCGATCAGGCGGATCGCTTCGGCCGAAACGAGCTTTATGGGCTCGCCGAGCGGATGGACGCGGACGAATGGTGGCCTGAAGAGGTCTTTGCGAAGATTGGAGACAACGGCCTGTTCGGAGTCACCGTGCCGCAGGAATATGGCGGCGCCGGCCTAGACCTGCTTGCCGCCGGTCTCGTCCTGCAAGGGTTCGGCCGGTGGAACCACGCCATGGCGCTCGCCTGGGTGGCGCATGACAATCTTTGCCTGAACAACATCTACCGCAATGGCGACGAGCGCCAACGTCGCAAATACCTGCCCGGTCTGTGTTCGGGCCGCAAAATCGGCGCCTTGGGTCTGACCGAACCGGGGGCTGGATCGGACGCGCTGGGGTCGATGCGCACGAGCGCGCGCCGCGACGGGAACCATTACATCCTGAACGGCGGCAAGATTTACATCACCAACGGGCCCGTGGCCGACGTGCTGCTCGTCTACGCCAAAACCGAACGGGAAAAGGGGGCCCACGGCATTTCGGCCTTCATCATCGAGAAGGATTTTCCCGGATTCAAGGTCGCCCAGAAGCTCGAAAAGATGGGCTATCGGGGCAGTCAAACAGGCGAGCTTGTTTTCGAGGATTGCCGCGTGCCGGCGGAGAACCTCCTCGGCGCGGAGAATCGCGGCGTCGCCGTCATCATGAGCGGTCTCGATCTGGAGCGCGCGATGATCTCGCCGCTCTGTCTCGGCATCGCCGAACGCGCGCTGGATCTGTCGCTCGAATACGCCAAGACGCGCGAGCAGTTCGGCAAGCCGATCGGCTCGTTCCAGATGGTGCAATCGATGCTGGCGGAGATGTACGTCCTCGTCGAGACGATGCGCGCTTTCACCTACCGGACGCTCGCGGCCGCGGCGCCGCTCGAAGCGGGCGAAGGCGGCCGGGGCGACATTCACAAGCTTACCGCGGCTTCGGTGATGTACGCGGCCGATTCCTGCCATGCCGTGCTGGACAAGGCCATGCAGATCCATGGCGGATCCGGGTACATCTGGGGATCCGAGATCAACCGGCTTTACCGCTCGATCAAGCTGATGGAAATCGGGGCGGGCACAACCGAGGTGCGTAAGATGATCATCGCGGGGGAGCTTCTTAAGGACATGAAGCGTCGTGACTGATGCGGACAAAGGAAGCATCGGAACTTTCGGTCTCGACGACGCCGCGCTCGCCGCCCATCCGACCATTTATGCGTCGGACGCGTTTCGCGGACAGGTCGTCTTGGTGTCTGGAGGAGCTGGCGGGATAGGTCGCGCCGCGGCCTGGCTGTTCGCGCGCCTCGGCGCGCATGTCGTCATATCCGGCCGAAGCGGGGGAAAGCTCGACGGCGTCGTGTCGGCGATGACGGCGCATGGCCTGGAGGCGTCGCGTGTCCTCGTCGACATCCGCGAACCGGAGTCGGTCGCGGCTTTGTATGATCAAGTCTGGTCGGCGCACGGCCGGTTGGACGTCCTAGTCAACAGCGCCGGTGGGCAATTCCCCCAGGCGGCGATCGATTTCTCCGCCAAGGGCTGGAACGCGGTCGTCGACACCAACCTCAACGGCACCTGGCACATGATGCAGGCGGCCGCGCGGCGTTGGCGCGACGCCGGCATGCCCGGCAGCATCGTGAATATCGTAGTGGTCACGACCCACGGCCTTTACGGCGTGGCGCATACGATCGCGGCGCGGGCGGGCGTCATCGCTCTCAGCCGCAGCGTCGCCGTCGAATGGGCCCCGCTCGGCGTCCGGATCAACTGCATCGCGCCGGGCGCTATCGAGACCGAAGGCTGGAAGGTCTATACAGCGGAAGCGCGCGCCGCCTATCCCCGCTCGAATCCGATGATGCGCGCGGGAACAGCCTGGGACATCGCGGAAGCTTGCGTCTTTCTTGGCGGGCCCGCGGCCAAGTTTGTCACCGGCGAGCTCCTGACGGTCGACGGCGGCGGCCAGCTCTGGGGCGAGACCTGGACCACCGGCAAACCCGATTACTTCAAGGCGTGACGGAATGGTCCCGCATGACCCAATTTCGCTCGTTCGGACCGGTGACGCGCGGAGCGCCGCTTTCAAGCTCGTAGCGCATCGCGCGACGGAAGCTTCTTCTTGGTCGCGCGAAGCGCGCGCCGAACTCGCCAAGCATGCGTAAGGATCGGCGGCAGGGAGCAGAGCGGATGGCTGGCGGACCGTTACGGATTGGCGAGACTCTGGTGACGCCGGGTTGGTCGGCGACTTCACGCCGATGCATGTCGACGAGGTCTTCGCAAAGTCGACGCCGTTCGGCGCGCGTAGCTGGCGCGACTATCCCTGGCGACCGCGATGCCGGCTGGCTAGCCGCCTTGGCCCTTCGAAGCGGCAAGACTTTCGAGGCGATCCGCCACGCTTTCGAGGCGGGTCACGGTCTGGGAGAGGGGATCTTGGGCGGGCTGTACGGAAAGACCGCGATAGACGACCTCCGTAATGCTGTCGGCGGTTTCGTCGATCTCGAAATCGCCTTCGTTGCGCAGGAAAGCCCAGGTTCGGTGCTCGATCGAGCCATAGATCATGTCGCGGATTAGCGACGGCGAGACGCCGGCGCGGAATTCGCCCGCGGCTACGGCCGCTTTTACGATATCGATGATGCGATGGGTGTAGGTCTGGTTCAACTGGAACAGGCGCGTCTTGCGATAGTCGGGATCGGGACGCAGTTCCTGAAAGACGAGACGACTCAGAGCCGGTTCCCGCCGTATCGAAGCAAGATGGTGGTGGACGACAAAGCGAATCCTGTTCCAGGTTCCTCGGACGCCGGCAAACTGCTCATCGTCGCGGGCCAACATCTCCTCGTACCAATGCTCGACCATCTTGACGAGGAGGTCTCGCTTGTTGGTGAAGAAGCGGTAGATGCTGCCTTCGACAACGCCAGCCCGCTCCGCGATGTCCGACATCAGGGCTTCGTTGTAGCCCTTTTCCGTAAATACGATCCGCGCGGCGAGCATGATGTCGGAGACCCTTCGTTCCGGGGGCAGACGATTCACCGGTCGCCGCGTGCCGGCTTGACGCATCGGGTTTCTCCTCATTGAGCCGTTTGTCGTCTTCCACGGCTTTCGATTTACCCAAACTATTGAGAGCATCTACAGCACAGAGGAAGCAGCGGCGCCAGCGATACGGGCGCGACATCGAGCGAGCATTCCTTATTTAGCGCTGCGCCGCCATCCCGAATTCGGCGGGATGGAGAGCAAAATTAGAGAATGTCGCGGCAATAATGTCGAACAACCCTATCGTCTCGGATCGCTCAAAGGCCGAGATCCTTCTCGCGCAAGGCGAGCGCATCGCCCCAAGGCAAGCCTCGATGACGAGATCGTTGCGAACGACCTCCGACGGCGGCCCCTCGGCGATCTTGCTTCCTTGATTCGTCACGCGGTCACGGTCGCCGCCAGCGGCCCCGACCGGCGTGAAGGCATGGCGGCTTTCGCCGAAAGGCGGTCTCCCGGCTTTGCGACAGGCGCAGCGGCGGCAGACAACGCGGCGGCGCCTTGAGCCAGCAGTTCATGGTCAAGCGCCGGGTCTTCCGACTTCCCCGCGAGCGCCGCGTCGCCGATATCATCGCGGCCGCGCGCGGAGTTCGAAGAGAAGGATCGCCAGGACGCGCTGCTGTCCGACATCGCGGTGCGAGCCGACGTCGTGGAAGGCGCCATCTATCGCTATTTCGAGAACAAGCGCGATCTTCTGGCGAAGGTGATCGAGCATTGCTGCGAAGCCATGCTGTCGGACTATGACCGCCAGCTCGCCGGCGTCAGCGGCGCGCGAAATCGGTTGCGATTCATGATATGGCGCCATCTCTCGACGATCCGCGACGATCCCGCGCTTTGCCATCTGGCGTTTCGCGTTCTGCGCAAGGGGTCCGGCTACCGAGCCGCGAATGTATTCGAACGGAATCGCCGATACACGCGTCGCACGCTGGCCATCGTCATGGAGGGCGTTTCTGCTGGCGGACTCCGGCCCGACGTTCCCCTGGGGCTGGCGCGCGACATGATCTATGGTTGCGTCGAACAACGCACGTGGGCCTATTTGCGCGGCGAAGAGGATTTCGATCCAAACAAGACCGCCGATGCGATCGTCGATCTCGTCCTTGGCGGCCTTCAGCGGGCGGACAAGCGGCAAGAGGCTATCGCAGGCGAGGGCGTCGCCTCTCGCTTGGAACGCGTCGTCGAGCGGCTTGAAAGCCGGGCGCTCGAGATCGACGGAGTGGCGCAGGGCGGGGTCGCCCGTGCGCAAGGGATGAGAAAACGGCGGGGAGGAAGCGCCTGATGAACGGTCTTGAAAGCGCGGCTTCGGCGGGCAGCCCTGCGGCCGAAATACGAAGGGCGGGTCGGCTGAGCGTCTATGGCTTGTTCGCTTCGCAGGTCGAGCGCGATCCTGAGGCTATTGCGCTTGAACAGGGCGGCGCGACGCGCTCCTATGCCGACTTGAACGGCCGCGTGCTGAGGCTCGCCGCGGCGTTGCGCGCCAAGGGCGTCCGATATGGCGACCGCATCGCGCTGGTGTCGGAAAATCGCTGCGAATATGTCGAGGTCGAACTCGCCGCGGCCTTTCTCGGCGCGATCGTCGCGTGCCAGAATTGGCGTCTGGCCGGCCCCGAGATCCAGCACTGCGTCAATCTCGTCGCGCCGGCGCTCATCATTGCCTCGAGCCGCTTCGCGCAAGCTCTGTCCGGCCTCGATCTTCGCGGCCTCCCGATCCTGGTCATCGAGAACGAATATGAAGGACTGATCGAAAGCGCGCCGCCGACGCTGGAGGCTCCCGACGTCGACCCGGAAGACGGCCTGGTCATCCTTTACACCAGCGGCACGACCGGCCTTCCCAAGGGCGCGCTCATCAGCCATCGCGCCGAGATCGCGCGCATGACGGTGCTGCGCATGGACTTGCGGGCGACCGAGGAGGACGGCTTTCTCGCCTGGGCGCCGATGTTTCACATGGGCTCGACCGACCAGATGCTGGGCGCTCTGATGTCGGGCGCGACGGTGTTCGTCGTCGACGGCTTCGACGCTCCTGCGATGGTCGACATCATGGAGCGCAGCAAACTCGGCTGGACGCTGCTGATGCCCGGCTCGATCGAGCCGATCGTCGAGCTGTTCAAATCGCGCGGCCGCAAGGCCAAGGGCATTCGAGCGATCGGCGCAATGGCGGACCTCGTCCCCACCAAGCTGATCGCCGAGCTTTCCGGTCTGACCGGCGCGCCCTATCTCAACAGTTTTGGAGCGACCGAGACCGGGTTGCCGCCCGCGTCCGCCGCGCTCATCCCGCCGGGCGAAATCCCTCAGTCGCTGTCGAAGCGAAAAAGCTCGCTTTGCGATCTGCGCCTGCTCGATCCCGAGGGAAACGACGTAGCGGATGGAGAGCCCGGCGAGGCGGCGGTGCGCGGACCGACGGTGTTCAGCGGCTATTGGAACGCCGAAGAAACGAACTTGCGGAATTTCCGCGGCGGCTGGTTCCGGATGGGCGACCTGTTCCGCCGCAACGCGGACGGCGGCTATGATTTCGTCGATCGCGCGAAATATATGATCAAATCAGGCGGCGAGAATATCTACCCGGCCGAAATCGAGCGCGTCCTCCTCTCCGACGCGCGCATCAGCGACGCCGTCGTGGTCCGCAAGCGCGACGACAAGTGGGGCGAGGTTCCCGTCGCCTTCGTGGCCCGATCCGACCAGGCGCTCAGCGAAGCCGACGTCGAGGCGCTCTGCCGCAAATCGCTCGCCGGATACAAGCGGCCCAAGGAGGTGCATTTCGTCGGCTTCGACGATTTTCCTCGCAGCACGACCGGGAAAATCCTGCGCCACGCGATGGAAGAGCGGTTGACGAAGCTCGGCGGCTCCGCCGCTTCGGCGCGATCCTAGGGAACGAGCGCGCACGAGATTTGCGGCGAGCGGTCGTCACGCGCAAGCGGGAATCCCAGTCGAGGAAGCCGCCCTGGAGAATGTCGGCTTTCCACGAGGAAGCCAACCATCCGTTTGAGCGCGCAGTGATTTTCGCTGCGCAACAATGCCCATTTTTCGGCTTCGATTCGACAAATTTGCCGCTTCTTGTTGAAGGTGATTTAACGCGCGTCCTCATATGGGATCACTGCAAGCTACTTTAGGTCATATTAAGGATTTAGAGGAAGCGGATCTAGACGAATTCGATACGTTCACATGTAACGACTGAGAGTTTGTCCATGTCGAGTACGCAGGAAACTCCGTCCGAATTCTCGAGCTCTTCACCCTCCTTTCAACAAGCGCCTAGCGAGCCAAACGGCGCGATCACCCTTCCAAAAGCCTCGCTGTTATTTGGGCAAGGATCGGGCGGCGTCGACGACGAAGTCGAGAACGCGCCTGACGAGCCGGACGAGGCGACCGATATTCCCACGGCCTCCGAGTTATATGAGCGGGGATTGGCCATCGTCGGCGACGCGGCCGCGTCCGCCAGTCCTCAGCAACACGACGATTTCGCTTTGCCGCGGCTCGATTTTGCCGCGCCGGCCTCAGAGCAGTCCACGAATTCCGGTTCCCGGCGCGGGAGGCGCTGGTTGGTTGCCGGCTTGGCGGTTGCGGTTGCGATCGCAGTCGCGTTGACGATCGGAGCGACCACCCCGATCCACGACGCGCCCGATCGCCATCTCGCGCTAACGGTGATTCCCGCGGCTCAGGTTTTGTCAGCCGATCAACCGGCGGCGGGGGCCGAGGAAGCGCACGCGACTCCCGCGGATTGGTCAAACCGCGCAGCGCAGTTGCAGTTCGTGACCCCGGCGCTCGCCGCGTCCGCAGACCTGTCGCCGGACTCGGCGAGCGCCGCAGACGCAGCCTCGGTCGTGGCGGTCAACGCTGCTTCGCCGACGCCGGCGCCAGCGCCGCTGGGAACCGTGGACAGCCCCGTTCGCGGATTGAGCGACAAGGAAATCCGCTTCGGGATGGTGGCGCCTTTCACCGGCGCGGCGAGGGAACTCGGCCGCCAAATGAAGATCGGCGTCGAGACCGCGTTCAACCAGATCAACGAAGCCGGGGGCGTGAACGGACGCCAGTTACGACTGGTGGCGGCCGACGACGGCTATGAACCCGCGCGCACGGTCGTCGCCATGCAGCAGCTTTACGATAACGATCAGGCCTTCGGCTTCGTCGGCAATGTGGGAACGCCGACGGCGGCGGTGGCCTTGCCGTTCGCCCTCGATCACCGATTGCTGTTCTTCGGGGCGTTCACCGGCGCCAATATTCTTCGACGCGATCCGCCCGACCGCTACGTCTTCAATTATCGAGCGAGCTATGCCGAGGAAACCGACGCGGTGGTGCGCTATCTCGTGAAAGTGAAGCGGATTCAGCCGAGTCAAATCGTGGTGTTCGCGCAGCAAGACGCGTTCGGCGATTCCGGCTACGCCGGCGTCGCCAAGGCGGTGCGCGCGCTGCCCGGCGACAATCCCGACATCGTTCGCATCGGCTACAAGCGCAACACCGTCGACGTGCAGGACGCCGTCACGCAATTGCGCGCGTTCAAGGGGCAAATCAAGGCGGTGGTCATGGTGGCTTCGTATCGCGCGGCGGCGAAGTTCATCGAAAAGACGCGGGACCTCTATCCCGCGCTGATCTACACCAACGTCTCTTTCGTCGGCAGCACGGCGCTGGCCGACGAGTTGATGCTGTTAGGGCCGCGATACGCCAACGGCGTTGTCGTGACCCAGGTGGTGCCCGCCGTGAACAGCTACGCCTCAATTATACTTAAGTATAAATCGGCGCTTGATAGATATTTCCCCGGCGAATCTCCCGATTATGTCTCGCTCGAGGGCTACGTCGACGCCAGCATTCTGGCGGAAGCCATCAAGCGCGTCGGTCCCCAAATCAGCACCGAAAAACTCGTCGACGAGCTCGAACGGATGCGCGATTTCGACATGGGGCTGGGAACGCAGCTGACATTCAGCCCGAACGACCATCAGGGCTCGCATAAGGTGTGGGGCACTCAACTCGACGACGCCGGGCATTATCAAGCCATCGATCTACAGTAAGGCCGGCCGCCGAGCGCCTGCGGCCCTGCGCCGGCGTCATGGCGAATCGCGCCGTGCGCCCGCCGCTTCCCACAACTCGAATGTCTGATCTGTAGCGGGCGTCTCGACCTGGGTATGCGTGAGCCTGGGGGCGAATCGGCGCCAAGCGGGGCTTTCGTTGCTCGGGATCGGGGTCGCGGCATGTCGTCATGGCCGCTCGACGCCGCGGCGTTGACGCTGGCGGCTTGCCCGGCCCGCCGTTTCTCTGCTTAAGCTATTGAAATAAATGGTGCCGCAAGAGGGATTCGAACCCCCGACCCCCTCATTACGAATGAGGTGCTCTACCAGCTGAGCTATTGCGGCGCGCGCGGCGGTGAAGCGTAACGGGCCTCACGCCGACGGTCGGCAGTCTCTTAGCCAGATCGTCCGGCATTGGCAAGGTTGCGCCGCCGGCGCGCCGAGAAAATCGCGGGAACGGCGACGCCTCGCCGGCCGATGCCTCCCTGCCTGGCGATCATTCGCGCGCGAAGAGCCGAAATCCGGGCTTGTGCTCGCCCTCGTCTTGCGGACCCGGATCGTCCGGCGCGCCGGCGGGCAGCACGACGACCGTTCCGGCGCCGCGGGGCTCCGGCTTGGGCGCGGAGGCGATTTGGGGCGCGGGCGCGAGTGCGGGCGGCGCGGGCGACGAGGCGGCGAGGGCGGGAGGAGGACCGGCGGCCGGCGCAGGCGCTGGAGACGGCTCCGAGGCGCTCAGGCGCTCTTCGGGCGTGCGCCAGACGAAGGCGTCGAGCGCGCCCGAGGGCGACACCGGCGCCCAGCGATCGCTGATGACCCCGTCGGCGATCCAGGCGCGATCGCGCGGCGCGCGCGCGGCGCGGGCGAGCCATTCGCGCACCGCCCCGTCGGCGCCCGCCGCCTCCTCGATGTCGGCCATCAGCAGACAGACGCGCACGGTCGGGCGGCCGGCTGGAGCGCCCGGCGCCAGCAGCGGCGCGACCGCCGCGCGCGCCGCCGCGAGGTCGCGCGCCTCGAGCGCCGCGCGGCCGACGGTGATCTGGCTCTCCGAATCGAATGGCGCGAGGCGCGCCAGCGCGCGCGCGCGCGCCAGCCGGTCCGCCGCCGAATCGCCGCGCCGCAGCCTGACATAGGCGCTCGCGAGGCCGGGATGCGGCGTCTGCCGGTACGCCGCCTCGATAATCTTCGCAGCGCGGTGCGTGTCGCCATTGGCCGCGGTCAGCCGGCCGCAAAGAATGGCCCCCGGAACAAGGCCCGGCGCCAAAGCGCAGGCCTCCTGCGCGAGCGCCAGCGCGGCTTTCGCGTCGCGGTCCGCCAGATCCTGCGCCATCGCCGTCTTGAGGACGGCGCGCCAGCGATTGGCGGTCGGCTTGTCGATCAGCCGCGCGGCGGCGTTGGATTCGACGATTCCCAGGGCGCCGGCCCAGTCGCCGTGCGCGGCGCGATCGTCGAGCACCGCCTGCCCCGCCCAGGGCAGCGCGGCGTGTTTGTGCGCGCGCATCGCGAAGTCGAGCGCGGCCTCGGAGTCGCCGCTGCGCCGCGCCTCGATATGCAGGCCGCGAAGTCCCAGCGCATGGGTCTGCGGATGCTCGAGCATCTCGCGGAACGCGGCGGCCGCGCCGGCGCGATCGCCCGCGAGTTGCGCCGCTTGCGCGCGCAGCAATTTCGCCAGCGGCTCGTCGCCCAAATGCTTGCGCGCTTCGGCGGCGTGGCGGCTCGCCGCGCGCGCGTCGCCCGAGCCGACCGCGACCATGCCGCGCGAAAGAGCGGCGTAGCCCTTTTCCCGTCGGCGCGCCTTGGCCGCGAGCGAAACCAGCGAGGGAAGGCGAAAGACGAAACGGACGACGCCCCAGGCGAGCGCCAGAAGGATCGCCAGCCCCGCCACGACGCCCGCCGCGACCATCAGCGAGGTCTTATATTCGACGCCTTGCCAAGCCAGCGTGACCTCGCCGGGATTCTCGGCGAGCCATGTCAGGCCGTAGGCCGCCAGGGCGAGCGCGGCGAGGAACAGCAACAGGCGAATCATGGCGTCTCCGCTTCGAGCATCCCGGCGCGTCAGCATAATCCCTAACGCGCCGCGCGTGAAAATCCTTTGCCGCGCGGCTAATTCTTGGCCGCGGCGAGCCGCCCGACCGCATCCGCGCGCAGGCCTTGCGCCGCCACGCCCGCGGCCCGGCGCGCCTCAGCCGCCTTGGCCCAGTCCCGGCTCGCCTGACGCGCCGCATCCGGCAGACGGTCATAGGCGTCGAGCGCCGCCGAGAGATCGCCGCGCACGAGCGCCGCCGCAATGCGCGGCGCGAGCGCCTCGACGTCGGCGCCGGCGACCTCGCCGACCTTGTGCACGCGCACGAGCTTGCGCATGTGATCGAGCAGCCGATCGATCACGCCCTCGCCGCTCGGCGGCGTCGCCGCCGCGATGAGGTCGGGAGCGATCTTGGCGAAGGCGGCGCCGAGCGCGGCGACCGTCGGGGCGCCCGCGTCGGCGAAAGGCCTCAGCGCCGACAATTTGCCGTCGTCGGCCCCCAGGCGCGCCAGCGCCGTCAATTCCGGCGCGAACGCCGCCCCGGCGTTCAGACGCTCGTTCAACGAAATGGCGAGGATCGCCTCGGCCGCCCCGTCGCGATTGGGCGCGACCTCCGCCGCGGCGACGCGCGCCTCGCTCTTGGGCGCGGCGAGCGCGCTTTCGATCTTGGCGAGGCGATCGTCGAGCGCGCCGACATCGGTCTCGCGGGACTTAAGCCCCGCCAATTCGCTCTCCAAAGCGCCGATGCGCGCCTCCAGCGCGCTGGCGTCGAACGGGGCGGGCGCGCCGCCCTGGATCGGCGCCGGCGCCGTTTGTCCCGTTCCGGCCGCGAGCGCCAGAGCCTTGGCGGCGTCGGCCCGCGCGGCGCGCGCTTCCTGCAACGCCGCTTGAGCCGCTTCGCCTTTGTCCGCCGCGCCTTCGAGGGCGGCCACGCGCCCGCCGAGCGCCTCGAGAGCCGCGGCCTTCGCGGCGCCGGACTCGCTCGCCTCCAGCGCGACGAGGCGCTTGTCGAAATTGGCGTTGGCCTGCGACTGGCCTTCGGCGCCACGTTCCAGCGCGGCCAGATGCGAGGTCGCCGCGCCGAGCGCGGCGGCGCGCGGATCGACGAGCCAAGCCGCGCCGAGCGCCAGCGCCGCGCCGCAGAGAGCGCCGAGCGCGCCCGCGAAGAAGGGGAAGCCGGACGAGCGCGTCCTCGGCCGGATTTCCGGCGCGTTCGCGTCCGCGGTCGGCTCGGCGGCCGGCTCCTCGCTCGCCGGTTCGGCGGCCGCCGGCTCCGGCGGCGGCGTTTCGTGAAATTCCGTCGCTTCGCCCTCGATCACGCCGGGATCATGGCGCGGCTCGCGGCTCGGCGGAGCGGCGCCGCCGGTCGCGGGCTCGGCGATTTCGGGTTCGGATTCTCGGCTCGCGTCGTCGGCCATGGGTCTTGCTCTCGCTTCGCGGTTTTCTATAGGCGAGCGGCCGCGGGATGAAAACCCGCGCGTCGTCGCGGGGGGCGCCGCGCCGTCGATTCCATCACGCCAGCGCGCGCTCGAGCGCGTCGATGAGCCGGTCCTCCCTCGGTTCCGAGGCCCAAGCGAGGCGCGGCGCGCCCAGGGCGCGCAGCGGTTCGCCGGCGTCCGGGGAAAGGCAGACATGGAGGATCGCGCGAAAAGGGTCGGCGAGGCCCGCGCGCTCGGCCAGCGCCACCGCCAGCGCGGCGGAGCGGCGCGAATAGTGCAAGGCCGCCGCGCATCCGGCCACCGCGCGCGCTTCGTCTTCGTTCCAGGCGGCGCGCGCCTCGGCGGCATAGACTTCCACCGGCGCCGTGAAATGCCCGGCCTCGCTCAGAGCGGCCTCCAGCGCGCTCTTGCGTTCGCGCCCGGCCAGGTAAAGCACGCGCGAATGGGGCGCGAGGCGCCGGCGCAGCGCCGCCAAGAGCGCCGCGACATCCGGCGCGGCCTCGCCCGCGACCGCGATTCCCGCCTCCCTCGCCGCCTGCGCCGTCTGTTCTCCCACGATATAGAGCGGCGCGCCGACGATCGCCGCGCGCGCCGCCGGAGCGAGCAGCGCGATAGCCTTGGCGCTGGTGGCCACGACCGCATCGAACGGGCCGGGCGGCGGCGCGGCGCCGGTCGCGCGGATTTCGGTCGCCGGCGCGTGCGCCACGACGAAGCCGCGCGCGAGCAGCAGCGCCGCGCTGCGCGCCGCGTCGTCGCGCGCGCGCATGAGTGCGACTTTTGTCGTCAAGGCCTCGCCATCGTCGTCGGGACGCTCCTCGCTTGGCGGCCGCCCCGCGCGGCCCTCCTTCCATTATGCCCTGTCCAGTCTCGCGCCAAGCGTATAGAGACGGCTCCGGCCGCGCGACGCGATCGCGCCGCGAACTTGGGAAATTCGAACCGACGATGCGCGTATTGGGAATCGAAACCACCTGCGACGAGACGGCCGCGGCGGTGGTGCGCCTGCGGCCCGACGGCGCGGGCGAAATCCTCGCCGATGAAGTGATGAGCCAGATCGCCGCCCATTCGCCCTATGGCGGCGTCGTGCCGGAGATCGCGGCCCGCGCGCATGTCGAAATCATCGACGGCCTGGTCGCCCGGGCGCTGCGCCGCGCCGAAATGCGCCCGCGCGACCTCGACGGCGTCGCCGCCGCGGCGGGGCCCGGCCTGATCGGCGGCGTGCTCGTCGGCCTGATGACGGGCAAGGGGATCGCCCTGGCGGCGGGCAAGCCTTTCCTCGCCGTCAATCATCTCGAGGCGCACGCCCTCGTCGCGCGGCTCTCCGGCCATCTGGCGTTTCCCTATCTGCTGCTGCTCGCCTCGGGCGGCCACACGCAAATCCTCGCGGTCAAGGGCGTCGGCGATTACGACCGTCTCGGGACGACGATGGACGACGCCATCGGCGAGGCCTTCGACAAGACCGCCAAGATGCTCGGCCTGCCCTATCCCGGCGGGCCCGCCGTCGAAGCGGCCGCCCGGGACGGCGATCCCGCCCGATTCGCCTTGCCGCGCCCGATGCTTGGACGGCCGAGCGCCGACTTCTCGCTGTCGGGACTGAAGACCGCGACGCGCCTGGCGGCCCAATCGATCGCGCCGCTGCGCCCGCGCGATGTCGCCGATCTCTGCGCCTCGTTCCAGGCCGCGGTCGTCGACATGATCGAGGACCGCATGCGCGTCGGGCTGCGACTGTTTCGTCAGCGGGTCGGCCTCGCGCGGGGCGTCGTGGTCGCCGGCGGCGTCGCCGCCAACGGCGCGATCCGCGAGGCGATGGCGCGATTTTGCGCTCAGGCCGGCCTGCCGCTCGTGGCGCCGCCGCAAAACCTGTGCACCGACAACGGCGCGATGATCGCCTGGGCGGGAATCGAGCGCCTGCGGCGCGGCCTTGTCGACGATATGGCGGCGCCAGCCCGCCCGCGCTGGCCGCTCGACCCGAAGGCCGAACGCTCGTTGAACGGCAAGGCGTGAAGGCGGGGGCTCCGCGCACGCCCGCGCGCTCTTCGTCCACGGGCGAGAACCGCCCGGCGCTCATTGCATTTTGGCGCGGCGGCGCCTATAAAGAGACAATCCCCTCGAGATTGTCGATTTGAGGCTGCGCCTCGCCCCTCACGGAGGGCGGCGGCGCGCGCCGCTTAAAGTCCAAGGAGTTCGCCTATCATGACCGAAGCGCCGCTGATGCCCAAGGCCACCGCCGTCTGGCTGGTCGAAAACACGTCGCTGACGTTCGACCAGATCGCCGAATTCTGCAAATTGCATCCGCTCGAGGTCAAAGGCATC
>JBEKGN010000026.1:0-71791 GCA_050012775.1 Roseiarcus sp. | reverse complement strand
CTTGCCTGCGCTCGGTCATTTCAACTGCCCGCAAGCAGGGATACAATATCTTGCAAACCCTCACCGCAGACCCCGCCCACCTCATCCAACGCCTTGCTCCTTAGGGGCGCCTTGGGAGTTACGAAATTTCCTTTTTCGCCTTGCAAGCCCTTGATTTTCCATAAAACCGCCAAAGGAGTCTTTGGAAATATTTGGAGAAAAAGGCCGCAAATTTGGAAATGTTTGGCGTGGGTTTGGAAAAGCTTGGAGGGGCCGTCATTGCTCGCAATGACGGATAATGCCGTTAGGTCGAGAATTGAATCGCCCTGCGGCATAGACGCCCGGCGAGAGCGCTTTTCGCATCGCGGTTTAGACGCCGGCCCCGCATTGCGCTATCAACGCGCTCGAAGACGCGCGACGCCGCGCCTGCCATCGTTGAGACATCGAGAAACGGAGCACGTTCAGCCATGAAACACGCCGCGGCGGGGTCCCGCTTTGTCTGGGACGATCCTTTTCTCCTCGACGACCAATTGAGCGAGGACGAGCGCCTCATCCGCGACACTGCGCGCTCCTACGCCACGGACAGGCTTTTGCCGCGCGTGACGGAAGCCTATCTCGAGGAGAAGACCGATCCCGCGATCTTCCGCGAAATGGGCGAACTCGGCCTGCTCGGCATGACGATCCCTGAAGTCTACGGCGGCGCGGCGACCAATTACGTGTCCTATGGGCTCGTCGCGCGCGAGGTCGAGCGGATCGATTCGGGCTATCGCTCGATGATGAGCGTGCAGTCCTCCCTGGTGATGCACCCGATCTACGCCTATGGCGACGAGGCGCAGCGTCGGCGCTACCTGCCCAAGCTCGCCACGGGCGAATGGATCGGCTGCTTCGGGCTGACCGAGCCCGACGCCGGCTCCGATCCCGCGGGCATGAAGACGCGCGCGGAGAAAGTGTCGGACGGCTATCGCCTGACCGGCTCGAAAACGTGGATCTCCAATGCCCCGATCGCCGACGTCTTCGTCGTCTGGGCGAAGTCCCCGGCGCATGGCGGCGAAATCCGCGGCTTCGTGCTGGAGAAGGGCATGAAGGGCCTTTCCGCGCCGAAGATCGCGGGCAAGCTTTCGCTGCGCGCCTCGATCACCGGCGAGATCGTCCTCGACGGCGTGGTGGTTCCGGAAAGCGCGCTGTTGCCGAATGTTTCCGGCCTGAAGGGCCCGTTCGGCTGCCTCAATCGCGCGCGCTACGGCATTTCCTGGGGCGCGATGGGCGCGGCCGAGGATTGCTGGCGCCGCTCCCGCCAATACGCGCTCGACCGCAAGCAGTTCGGCCGGCCGCTCGCCGCCACCCAGCTGGTGCAGAAGAAGCTGGCGGACATGCAGACCGAAATCGCGCTGGGGCTGCAGGCCTCGCTCAGGGTCGGCCGCCTGATGGACGAGGGGCGCGAAGCGCCGGAGATGATCTCGATCGTCAAGCGCAACAATTGCGGCAAGGCGCTCGACATCGCGCGCCAGGCCCGCGACATCCACGGCGGCAACGGCATCCAGGCGGAATATCACGTCATGCGCCACGCGCAGAATCTCGAAACCGTCAACACCTACGAGGGCGCGCACGACGTCCACGCGCTCATCCTCGGCCGCGCGATCACGGGAATTCAGGCGTTCTTCTAAAGCCGCCTCAGCGCGCCGCGATGACCGACGGGGGCGGGGGCTCGGCGTAGAGTTCCGCGACCATCCCGGCGCGCCGCCCGAGCACGGCGCGCTGGTTGATCGACCCCTTGTCGGTGATTTCGCCGGCGTCGAGCGAGGGCGGCTCGGCGATGAGGACGATGCGCTCGACGCGATGGGACGAGCCGGCGGCGAGCGCGGCGAAGGCGCAAAGGCGCGCACGAAAGGCTTCGCGCAGGCGCGCATCGTCGAGCGCCGCCGCGCCCGCGAGCGCGCGGCATTGCTCGAAGTCGGGAAAGATCAGCGCCGTGACGTCGTCGCGGTCGTGGCCCGCGATCACCGCGTCCTTGGCGAGCGGCGCGAGCGCCGCGACCAACGCCGCCCTGAGCGGGCCGACGCTGACCCAGGTGCCGGTGGCGAGCTTGAAATCCTCGGCGATGCGCCCGTCGAACAGAAAGCCGCCGGCGGCGTCGCCGGGCACGGCGAAGCGCACGGCGTCGCCGAAGCGATAATAGCCTTCTTCGTCGAACGCCTTCAGCGTCAATTCCGGGTTGCGCCAATAGCCTGGCGTGACCGTCGGCGCGCTCACGCGCGCCTCCAGCTTGCCTTCGACCGGCGCCAGCTTGAGCTCCACGCCGGCCATGGGATGCCCCATGTTGCCGGGAGCGTCGACGTCCATCAGGCACATCAGCGCCGAGGGCGCGGTCTCCGTCGCGCCGAGCCCGGTGACGAAGGGCATGGCGCGCCCCGTCGTCTCCAGCGCCATGCGGCGATAGGCGGCGAAGATGTCGGGCGCGAGCCCGGCGCCGGCGTAGAACAGCATGTTCAATCGGCTGAAGAATTTTCGGCGCAGGGCGGCGTCGGCCTGCAAATGGGGCAACAGGGCCTCGAAGCCCTTGGGCACGTTGAAATAGACCGTCGGCGCGATCTCGCGCAGATTCGCCACGGTCTCCTCGACGCCGCCCGGCATCGGCTTGCCGCCGTCGAAATAGAACGTCCCGCCGTGGGTGAGCGCGATGCCGAAATTGTGGTTGGAGCCGAAGGTGTGGCTCCACGGCAGCCAGTCCACGAGAACCGGCGGCTCGCGGGTGAAAAACGGGAACGCCTGCGCGAGCATCGCCTGATTGGCGCATATCATGCGCTGCGTGTTGATCACCGCCTTGGGCTGGCCGGTGGAGCCGGAGGTCAGCAGGAACTTGGCGATCGTGTCGGGGCCGACCGCGTCGCGCGCCGCCTCGAGGGCGTCGCTCGAAGCCGGCGCGAGGAAATCGGCGAGGGGCAGCGCCTTGGCGGCATCCACGCCGCGGGCGGCGACGCGCACGACCTCAGGCCCCGCGACGGCGTCGAGCGCCGGCGCGAAGGCGGCGCCGTCGCTGGCGAAGACGAGGCCGGGCGTCAACAGCGTGAAGGCGTAGCGCAGCTTCGCATGGTCCTTCGAGCTGAGCGAATAGGGCGGCGAAATCGGGCAATAGGGAACGCCGATCTCCATCGCCGCGAGGCCAATCAGCGCGTGGTCGATATCCGCGCCGCTGAGGATGGCGATCGGGCGCTCGGGGCTCAGATCGAAGTCGAGGAGGCGGGCGGCGATGCGCGTGACGCGCTCGAGCGTCTCGGCATAGGTGAGCGTGCGCCAGGCGCGGTTCGCCATGCGCTCGGCGAGAAACACCCGGTTCGGCGCCTTCAGCGCCCAATCGTGCAGACAATCGCCGATCCGGCTGACGTAGGCGGGCAGGGGTTCGGCCGACTTGATGAGGAAGGCGCCGTCGGCGCGCGCGACGAGACTCGGCGTCAGGACGCCCAGAATAGCGTCGCGTCCGCCCTCGCCGCGGCTCGTCCGCATCGTCTCCCCCTATGGCCGGAACGCCGGAGCGCGCGCCGAGGCGCTGGGCCCGGCGGTCGCCTGGTTATAGCTATACGCTATAACTATTTAGTCGGCGCCGAGGGAGGGCGTCAAGTCTTGGCGGCAAGTCTTGGCGGATCGCCGGACTCTCGGCCGCCGCGTGCGCCAGGTCGATCGTCGCGACGCTACAGGCTCAGCGCGGTTCGCACCGAGGCCGGCCATTGCGCGGCGTCCGTTCCGTGCGTCGCGAACAGCGCGACCGCGAGACGGTCCATGCCGAAGGCGACGTAGGCGGTATGGGCGGGTCCGCCTTTTTCGCCGCGCATCGCCCAGGTCTGGCCGAAATGGTCGCGGTGATAGTTGAAGCTCATGCAGGCGGTCGGGCTCTGCGCGGAGCGGACGGGAACCACCAATTCGAATTTCAGCTCCTGCTCGCGCTGGAAGCGGCTCACCATCGCTCCGGTCCGCCCGAAGAACGGATCGCTCGCGGCCTCGATGCGGTAGTTCAGCTCCAGCTTGTCGGCGAGGCCGGCGGCGCGTTCCTTCCAGCTTTGACGGAAACCGGTCGCCTGTTCGGGCGCGCCAATGAGGACGAACTCGCGCATGCGGAAGGACTGTAAGCGGTCGATGTCGCGCGAGGGCTCGCGGCGAAAGCAATCGCAGGCGACGTCGAAAAGCAATCCCTCGCGAGGGATTGGGCCGCGCGCCGCGGCCAGGGGGTAGACGGGATAGCAGGCCGCCGGCGCCAGCACGAGTTCGCTCGTCTCCAGCGCGTCGGTCCAAGTCTCGCCCGATTCGAATCGCGCCACCGCCGCGCCGACGCGCTTTTCTCCACCGCCGAGCGCGCAGACGCAGCCCAGCAGATGCGGAAAGCTCTTGAGATAGCCGGACCTTTCGATCAGCGCGCGGCTGACCACGGGCGGGAAGCGAACGACCTCGGCCCTCGCGTCGCGTTCGCGGCTTATGAGGCCGCCGAGCGCCTCGACGATGGCCTCGTAAGCGCCCGCGCGGCCATAGACGCCGTCGATTCCCATCGGGCGGAACAAGGCCTTGAAAATCTCCTCGGGCGAAGCGGCGGGCTTGCCGAGGCGAGGGCGCGCAAGGGTCATGGCCGTTTCCTTTCGCGAGGCTTAGAGGCTGAGCGCGAGCGGCGGCTCGCCCATCAGAACCGCGGCTTCGGCGTTGGCGAGAATGCGGTCGTTGTTGATCATGATCGGCGCCGAGAGGATGTCTCGGAGATAGCGCCCCATCGAGAACTCGCCGTCGTTGCGGTAGCCGGCGAGCCCGCAGGCGCGCATCGCGCTCATCACCGTCGTCGCGGCGAGTTCGGACGCCTCGACCTTAAGAAGGTTGAGCGCGAGCTGCGCGTCCATCGCGGTGAGCCCGCCCGGATCGCCGGCGTGACGCTCGAACGTGGCGAGGCCGGCCTGGATGGCGGCGCGTAGGGTCTCGAGCGAAACGCGCGCGCGCGTCAGCTGCGAGGCGGCCGGCGGCATTCGCCCGCCCGAGGATCGCGCCGCCTTACGCACGAAGGCGCGCGCACGCCGCACGGCGCCGGTCGCGATGCCGCACCAGGCCGAACTCCAGAAGAGATGCGCGTAGGGCGCCATGGTCTGGTTGTGGATGCGTTCGTAGCGCTCAGGCAGCACTTGATCGCTTTCGCCCTCGGCGCGGACGACGAATCCCGCGCTGCAAGTGCCGCGCATGCCGAGCGTGTCCCACGTCAGCGTCGGCTCGAGGCTGTAGTCCTCGCGCAGGAAGGCGACGAGAACCTGGTCGGAGCTCGCCGCGGCGTCCGAGCGCCGCGCCGTCGTGACGAGGCCGTCCGCGTGAAGTCCGTAGGAAATGCAAGAGGCGTGGCGCTGCAGCGCCACGCGCGCGCCGTTGATGCGCACCGCCGCCTCGCTCGATCGGACGTCGCCGCCGTTGTTCCCCTCGGTCGTCGAGGACGACAACAGCATCTGGCGCTCGGCGATGCGGCGCTGCAGGCCGAGTTGCCAGGCATTGCCGCGCGCGTGCCGCACGAGGCAGGCGACCTTGACCTGATGCATGGCGAAAATCATCGCCGTGGAGCCGCAGGCGCGGCCGAGCGCGGCGCAAACATCGGCCACATCGGCCGCGCGCGCGCCCTCGCCGCCGAGTTCGCTGGGGATCAGCATGCCCAGCAGCTTTTGCTCGCGGATCGCCGCAAACGCTTCGGCGGGAAAGCGCGCGTCGCGGTCGACCTCGTCGGCGAAACGCTCGGCGATCGCAGCGACCGCCTCGGCGCGGGCGAGAAAATCGCGCGTGGCGGACGACTCTCCCGCCCTGGCGCGAAGATTGCGTTGCGGAAGATGGCTGACGTTCGGGCTCATAGGAGAGGCTCCAGTATGTCGCGTATACGGGAAGAGCAAGTCGCGCTGGCAATAACCCATACGGCCACGCGCCGCAGCGCGAATTAACAAAAGCGCCGGTAACGTCGGTCTCATAGAACATATTTGTAAGATACGCGACAAATTAGATATTTAAACGTTAACAAAATATTAAAATATTAAGCTGTAGAGAACGGCGTTTAATAAATTTTATTAAGAATAACAACTTGAAAAATGCCTCGAATTCGAATCAAATGTTAAACAAGCAGTTGCGCCATTTTGTGACAGGAAACAGACAATGCTCGATCGCCCTCCCGCCAATGACCTGATTTCCGACATGGTGCGCGAGTTCGTGCCGGGCCTGCCCTCCGACGATGCGGCCGCGAGAGGCGCAAATCTGCAGGACGCCGGCCTGACTTCAATCGCGACGGTGAAGCTGATGCTGGCGATCGAAGCGGCGTACGACGTCGCGATCCCCGAGGACGATCTCACGCCGGAAAACTTCCGTTCGATCGCCGCGATCGAAGCGTTGGTCGCGCGGTTGCGCGGCGCGTGAATGCGATGTCGGCTGCGTCCGCCGGGAGGAAGGACATGGGCCTGGATCCGCGCGCGCGGCGCTTCCTCGACCTCATTGCCGCGAGCGCGCGCGGCCGAGCCGGCGCGCCCGACCTGAGCGATTTGCGGCGGGCGACGATCGGCCTGGCGGACTTCGCGGGGCCGGCGCCCGAAGTCGAACAGCGCGACGAATTCCTGCTCGACTACGCGCCGGCGTTGGCGCTACGCCATTAAGGTCCGCAAGGGCGATCCGGCGCGGAACTTCCAACGCTCGTCCATTTTCATGGCGGGGGCTGGATCTCCGGCGGCCTCGATGCGAACGACGCGCTTTGCGCGACGCTGGCGGGCCGGGGAGACTGCCGCGTCATCGCGGTGGATTATCGCCTCGCGCCGGAGCATCGCTTTCCCCTGGGGATCGAGGACGGCGTCGCGGCGGTGAGCGCGATCGGCGCCGACCCCCGGCGCTTCGGCCGGCGCCAATCTCGCGATGGTCGTCGCGCGCGCGTCGCCCGCGCCGCTCGCGTTGCAGGTCTTGCTGTGCCCGGTGATGGAGCCGCTCGACCGCACGCGCTCGCGCGAAGCGCTGGCGAGCGGCTATCTCATCGAGGAGGCGACGATGGCCCGCTATTGGGAGCTTTACCGCGTCGACGGGCCCGCGCCCGACGATCCGCGGGTCGCTCCCTTGCGCGCCGACAGTTTCGCCGGATCGCCGCCGGCGCTGATCCATGTCGCCGAATTCGATCCGCTGCGCGACGAAGGCGAACTTTACGCGGAGGCGCTGGCGCGAGCGGGAATCCGCGTCGCGCTGACGAGGCACGCGGGGTTGATTCATCATTTCTACGGGCTCGGCGGCGTTATCCCCGCCGCGCAAGCGGCGTTGGAGCGCGTCGGCGACGAAATTCGCGAAACGTTCGCCGCGATCGGGGGCTAAAACCGCATCGCCCCGCCCTGGATCGCCGCGAAGCGCGCCGCGTCGAGCGCGACATAGGCGCCGCGCTCGGCGTCGAACGCATAGAGCGGATCGCCGCCGACGCGGGCGGGGTCGAAGCCTTCATCGGCCATTTCGCGCCGCTTGGGCTTGAAGGTCGAGGTCAGTTCGAGCTTCTGCCGCACGCGCAGGAACAGCGGCCGGGCGTAACGCGGCAGGGCCTCGAGGGCCTGAGCGATGTCTTCGAGATTGGGCGCGCCCTCGGCGGCGAGGAGCGCCATGCCGGCACGCCCCTCGGCGCCGGGAACGGCGACGCCGTAGACGATGGCCTCGACGACGTTCGCGCAGGCCGCGAGCGCCGCGGCGACTTCCAGCGTCGCGACGTTTTCGCCCTTCCACCGAAACGCATCGCCGACGCGGTCGACGAAGTAATAGAAGCCCTCGGCGTCGCGGCGCATGAGATCGCCGGTGCGCATCCAGGCGTCGCCGGGCGCGAAGACGTCGCGTAAGATTTTCTTCTCGCTCTCCTCGCGCTGCGTGTAACCCTCGAAGCGCTGCGAAGGCTCCGCGCCGATCCGCCCGAGCGCCTCGCCGGCTTCGCCCACGTCGCAGGGCGCGCAAAATCCGTCCGGGCCGCGCCACGGCGCCTCGGCGTCGAAATCGAAGCGCGCCAGCGCGATCGGCTCGCGCGGCGCGAGAAAGTTCGGCAAGCGCCCGATCGCCCCGACCTTGCCTTCCACGTTGTAGAGCGTGACGTTGCCTTCGGTGGCGGCGTAAAATTCCAGGATTTGCGGCGCGCCGAAGCGCTTCGAGAAAGCGCGCCAGACGCCGGCGCTCAGGCCATTGCCGCAGGCGAGGCGCAGCTTGTGCGCCTTTTCGGCGGGGCAGGGCGGCGCGGCGACGAGATAGCGGCAGAGCTCGCCGATATATTGGAACATCGTGCAATCCCAGCGCGCGAAGTCGTCCCAGAACCGGCTCGCGGAAAAGCGCTCGGCGATGAAGACCGAGCCGCCGTTGACCAGCGGCGCGCCGATCGCCGCGACGCCGCCGATGCTGTGATACATCGGCAGGCAATCATACATGCGATCCCCAGCCGTCATGTCGGCGAGCCCGGCGAACCAATGGCTCCAGGCGACGAGGCGATGATGGCTGACGGCGGCGGCCTTGGGCATCCCCGTCGTGCCCGAGGTGTAGATGAGCAGCGCGCGATCGGCGAGCGTGACCGCGCGTCGTTCGTCGACGCCGAGTTCGCTTCCCTCGAAGGCGTCGACGGCCAGATCGCCATGGCGCCAGATTTCCATGGCTGGCGCGAGTCCCGCGATCGCTTCCTCGCAGGGTTGAGCGAATTCCGAGGCGACGATCACGCGCCGCGCCGAGGCGACCTTCAGGCAATGCGCGAGCGCCTCGCCGCTGAGATTGACGTTGACGAGGGCGACGACGGCGCCGATCTGCGTCAGGCCGAGCCAGATCGCGAAATATTCCGGGCGATTGGCCATCATCAGGCCGATCGTCTCGCCCGGGGCGAGGCCGGCGCGTAAAGCCCAGCGCGAATATTGGTTCATGCGATGGGCGAGGGCGCGAAAGTCCAAGTTTTCGCGCTCGCTCAGCAGCGCGGGGCGTTCGCCGTAACGGCGCGCCCATTCGCCGACCGCGCGCGGCAGAATGCGCTGGGGATCGCGGGTCGCGCGGGTCGTCGTCTCCAGAGCGCGCAGCCAGGCCTGCGCCGGCGTCGAGCCTTGCGGCCGCGGTGCGCGCGCCGGCGGAAACGCGTTCATTCCAGCGTCTCGAAACGGCTGCGCCAATGGGCGAGCGCGGGACCGTGGTCGCCGCGGCGCACGGCGACGGCCGCTCCGATGATGATCGCATGGGTATGGCGCTCGACGATATCCTCGACGCGGCAATCAATTCCGGCGAGCGCGTCGCTGAGCAGCGGCGCGCCCGTGACGAGCGTCGCCCAGTCGCCGCGGGCGAAACGCGCGGCCCCCATCACGCCGCCCCGCCCGGCGAAACGATCGGCCAGAGACTGATGCTGGGCGCCCAGCACGTTGACGGCGAAAGCGCCGCTCTCGCGCAGGCGCGCGAGCGTCGCCGCGCCGCGGCTGATGCAGACGACGAGCGAGGGCGGGCTCAGCGAAAGCGAGGCCAGCGCCGTGACCGTGCAGCCCGCGCGCGAGTCGCCCTCGCCGCAGGTTACGATGGCGACGCCGGAGGCGAATTCGCGCATGGCGAATCGAAAGGCCGCGCCGTCGGCGTCGACTGGCGCGGCGCTCATCCCAGTGGCTTCGTCATTTCGTTGCGGGCTTTCCAGACAGTCCATTCGCTTCGTCCTTCTAGCCACCCCACCGCGCCACTGCAAACGACGGCGCGTTTCGCTCCGCCTTGCGTCGCGCGACGAGCGCGAGCCAATTGCGAAAAAGCCGGACGCCCGCCGCGCGCCAGGGCGCCTCATCGAGAGCGAGGGCCTCGCTGGGAAAGGCGGCGGCGAGATCGGGGCTCGGCGCCGACGCGGCCCGCCCGGCGAAATCCGCCAAGGCCGCCGCGATCGGCGGCGGGAAATAATGCGTGGGCGGGCGTGGCGCCGCCCGCGCCTCGCCGCTGAGGAAGCGCAGCACGTCGCGCCGGTATTCGCGCGCGAGCGTGTCGGCGTCGTATTCGGGATGGCCCTGCAGAAAGACCGTGAGGCTCCTCGCCTCCTTGACGAACAGATCGACGCCGGATTCCGGCGATCGCGCGAGGATTCGATAGCCCTTGGCGGCGAGCTCGGCTTCGTCGAGGCCGTTGTGGCGCGAGTGCGGCGTCGCGAACTCCGCGTCGAAGCCCGCGACGAGGTCGTGGCGCGCGACGACCCGAACCGAATAGACGCCGGAGCATTTGGCCGGCAGCGCGCGACGGACGATTCCGTCACGGTGGAGAACGCCGGCGTGCGCCGCCAGACACGAAAGCAGCATCGAAATCGTATGCGCGTCGGCCCAGTCCAGCACGAAGACGAGTTCGCTCCAAAAGAGCTCCTGCCGGAGGTCGGGCGCGCGCGGTTCGGCGCCGGTGACGATGAGCGCGTCCTGGGGCTGAGCCTTCAGGGCGCGCGCCGCTCGATAGTCTTCGGCCATCGCGCGCCGCGCCTCGCTGGCGCGCGGCAGTGTTTCCAGGTCGAACAGGCGCAGGCGCACGTCGAATTCGCCGCTCGCCTCTTCGATGAGCCGCGCGAACTGGCGCTCCGTCGCCGCGACGGCGCCGTCCGGCATGGCGTTGACCAGCCCGATTTCGAGCCGCTTGCCGCGATCCCCGAACGAGCCGCGCCTCGTCCGGCGTTCGCGCAGATTGGCGACTTGCGGGGCGAGGGGAAGGCGCTCGACGGTGATCGGCACGAGCGCCTACTCCGCCGCCGCGCGCGCCCGCGACCCGTGAACGGCCCGCAGAGCCTGATCGAGATCCTCGATGATGTCGTCGATATGTTCGAGGCCGACGCTGAGACGGATCGTCTCGGGGCGAACGCCCGCTCTTTTCTGCTCCTCGGGGGTCATCTGGCGGTGGGTCGTCGAGGCGGGATGACAGCACAGCGAGCGCGCGTCGCCGATATTGACGAGCCGCTTGACCAGGCCGAGCGCATCGTAAAACGCCTTGGCCGCGTCGAGGCCGCCCTCGACGCCGAAAGTGAGCAGCGACGACGCGCGGCCGCCGAGGTATTTTTGCGCGAGCGCACGATAAGGGCTGTCCGCGAAGCCGGCGTAGGCGATCCAGGCGACGCGCGGGTCGGCGCGCAGGAAATCGGCGACGCCGCGCCCGTTTTCGACATGACGCTGCATGCGCAACGCGACGGTCTCGATGCCCTGCAACAAAAGGAACGCGCTCATCGGCGCGAGCACCGCGCCGGTGGTGCGCTGATAGACGCTGCGCGCGCGCGCGACATAGGCCTGGGCGCCGAATCGTTCGCAATAGACCAACCCATGGTAGGATTCGTCCGGCTCGCTGAACTGGGGAAAGCGCTTGGCTTGCGCCTTCCAGTCGAACGCGCCGCTGTCGACGATAGCGCCGCCCATCGCGACGCCGTGGCCGCCCATGAATTTGGTCAGCGAATGCACGACGATGTCGGCGCCATGCGGGATCGGGCGCATGAGGATCGGCGTCGCGACGGTGTTGTCGACGATCAGCGGGACGCCGCGCTCATGCGCGACTTTGGCGATCGCCTCGATGTCGCAGATGTTGCCGGCGGGATTGCCGATCGATTCGCAGAACACCGCGCGCGTCGCCTCGTCGATCAGGGGCGCGATATCCTCGGCGCGGTCGCTTCTGGCGAAACGCGCCTCGACGCCGTTGCGGCGCAAGGTGTGGGCGAGCAGCGTGTGCGTCGTGCCGTAGAGCTGCGGCGGCGCGACGATATTGCCGCCGTGATCGGCGAGGGTGAGAAAGGCATAGGCGAGGGCGGCTTGGCCGGAGGCGACCGCGAGCGCGCCGACGCCGCCCTCGAGCTGCGCGACGCGCTTCTCCAGGATGTCGGTCGTCGGATTGGAAATGCGGCTGTAGCGAAAGCCTTCGACTTCGAGATTGAACAGCGCCGCGCCCTGGTCGGCGCTGTCGAATTCGTAGGCGACGTTCTGATAGATGGGCGGCGCGACGGCCTTGGTCGCGGGATCGTGATCGAAGCCGCCGTGAATGGAAATGGTTTCGCTTCGCATGGGCCCGCCTCGGCGCGCTCGCGGCGAAAGGCAATAGCGTCTCGGCGCCAAGCGATGACATGGGAGACTTGCGCGAAATCGCTCGCATTTTCAATAATTGCGAGGCGACAATCGTTTGTTAGCGTTAAGGATTCGCCGTGGCGCGTGATGAAACGCGGTTAACATTTCACGCCGGCGCGCGCGCCGCCGCCGCGACGCGCGCGGGGCGTTTCTCGATCAGCCAGACGAGCGAGGCGGCGACGAGGCACAGCGCGCCGGCGGCGTAGAAGGCGGGCAGATAGGTTTGCAACACGCTGCGCGAATAGCCCGCTCCATAGGCCGCGACCGAAGCGCCGATCATGTGCGCGGCGAAAATCCAGCCGAATGCGACGCCGGCGCGCTCGCGGCCGAAAACCTGCGCGGTCAGGCGAACGGTCGGCGGCACGGTGGCGACCCAGTCGAGGCCGTAAAACGCGGCGAACAGCGACAAGCCGTAGATCGTGAAGGACGATCCCGGCAGATAGAGCAGCGACAGGCCGCGCAGCCCGTAATAGCAGAACAGCAACGCGCGATTGTCGTAGCGGTCCGACAGCCATCCCGAGCCGATGGTGCCGAAGAAATCGAACATTCCCATCAAAGCGAGCGTCGAGGCCGCCGCGACGGCGCCGACGTCGAAATCCGCGCACAACGCGATGAAGTGAGTCTGGATGAGCCCATTGGTGCTCAGGCCGCAGACGAAGAACGTCGCGGCGAGGATCCAGAACGCGCCGCTGCCTGAGATTTCGCTCAGTACGGTGAGCGCGCCGCCGACGGCGGGCGCGGGGGGCGGCGCGCTTCCGCCGCTTTCGCCATAGGGGGCGAGTCCGACATCGGACGGCCGATCGACCATGAACAACAGGACCGCCGCGCCCGCGACCGCGAGGCCGACCAGCGTCGGCGCCACGGCGACGCGCCAGCCGTAGCGCTGCTCGAGCCAGGCCGCGAGCGGCAGGAAGATCAGTTGCCCGGTCGCCGAACCCGCGGTGAGGATGCCGAGCACGAGCCCCCGGCGCTCGGAAAACCATCGCGTCGCCACGATCGCGCTCATCACCAGCGCGGTGACGCCCGTGCCCAAGCCGACCACGACGCCCCAAAGCAGCACGAGATGCCAGACCTGGCTCATCCTCAGCGCCAGCACGAGCCCGGCCGCAATAAGAAACAGCGCGCTCAGGATCACGCGACGCGGGCCATGGCGATCGATCAGCGACGCGGCGAAAGGCGCCATCAGCCCGTAGAGCAGGATGCGCAGCGCCAGCGCGCCGGAAATCTGCTCGGTGCTCCAACCGAATTCGCGGCTCAGCGGCAGAATCAGCGCGCCGGGCAGGCTCATCGCGCCGGCGGTCACGAGGGTGGTCACGAAGGTGATCGCGACGACCGCCCAGCCGTAGTGAAGCCCGAGACGCGAGAAACGCCGCGCCAAAGCCTGGGCCAGCATGCACAGTCCTTTCCCGCGAGCCGCGACGCTACGCGCCTCCGGCAAATGATGGGCCGGCGCGCCGATGTCAACCGGGGCTCGCCGCGGCGGTTCGACGCCGCCTCGGCGCCGCCCTCGCGGCCAAGCGAGCGTCCGCCCTCAGGCGAGCGCGATCGCGGCCACCAGCCGGCCGTAATCGGGCTCCTTGCGGTGAGTGGCGCGGCGAAAACTAAAGAAGCGACCTTCGTCGGCGTAGGTGTCAAGGCCGAGGTCCTCGAAACGACCGACGCCGGCGCGCGCGGCGCGCGCCGCGATATAAGCGTGCAGGTCGAACATCGCGCGCTCCGGATTGACGCTGGGAACGAAGAAGCGCGCCGAATCGGCGTCGGCCCCGGCGAAGGCGGCGATGAATTCGGGGCCCACCTCGTACGAGCCTTGCGCGATGCATGGGCCGAGCGCGGCGCTGACGCGTTCGGGTCTGGCGCCGAGCCGCGCCATCGCCTCGACCGTCGCCTCGATCACGCCGGCGAGCGCGCCCTTCCAGCCGGCGTGCGCCGCCCCGACGACTCGCGCCCCCGGGTCGGCGAACAGGATCATGCCGCAATCCGCGCCGGTGACGCCGAGGCCCAGGCCCGGCGTCGCGGTGACGAGCGCGTCGCAGCGCGGCCGCGCCTCGGGCGCGAAGGCCGAAGAAATCGTCGCGACGTCGGGCGAATGGACCTGATAGGGGATGGCGAGTCGGTCGGGCGCGATTGCGAGCGCCGCCGCCATGCGCGCGCGATTGTCGCGCACCGCCTGAGGCTCGTCGCGCGAGCCGACGCCGCCATTGAGAGATGCGTAGACGCCGGTCGAGACGCCGCCGCGGCGGGTGAAGAACGCGTGAGCGAGGCCGGGCAGCGCGAGCGCCTCGGCGCGGAGGAATTCGGCCGCGTTCACGCCGGCTTGGTCGAGTAGGGTTGGAAGCCCGGCGGCGGCGGCACGGAGCGGTTGGCCACGACCATGGCTTTGAACAGCGCGCCCATTTCGCCCTCGTTCTTGCCGACGAGGCGTCGGCGCGCTTCTTCGAATTCATTGGCGCGGTCGGGCGCGCGCTCGGCCAGCGCGCGCGTGCGCACGTCGATGCCAAGGGCGCGCAAGAAGTCGCCCTGGTCGATCGGGCCATAGACGGAGGCGCCGGTCGCGCGCGCGCTTCGCGCCATCGCGGCGAAATCCACATGGGCGGTGATGTCCGCCTCGCCGGGGTCGACGAGCGGGTCGACCATGCGATGCGCACGCAGCGCCTGCAGCGTGTCGCCGAACCCTGTCGCGCCATGGCCGTAGTCGACGATCAGCGCCGCGCCGCCCTGTTTGACCAGCCGCGCGCCGAGCTCGAACATGAAGCGATGGCCGACGGCGTTGACTTCGAGCACCGCGCCCTCGTCCGCCTCGACTTTGATATAGCGCTCCGGATCGCTGGACAGACCGAACGCCAATTGTCCGGAATCGTCGAGGCGCACCATTCTTTCGCGCCATCGCCCGCCGCGGCGCACGAATTGGCGCACGGGCAAGGCGTCGAGAAATTCGTTGGCGAGAATGATCGCGGGGCCTTCCGGCGCTTCGCCCAGTGTCGCGCGCCAGGCGATCGGCGCGCCGCTGGTCAGCAGCGCCTCATATTGAATGTTGGCGAGGACGGGGCTGGTTTCGATCAGCGTGACGTCGATGGCGGCGCGGAAGTCCGGCACGATGCGCGCGGCGCGTAGCGCATCGCTCATCAGCGTTCCGCGCCCCGGGCCGAGTTCGATGAGACGAACCGGATTCGGGCGCCCCATCGAGGACCAGACCTCGGCGACCCAGAGCCCGAGCAATTCGCCGTACATCTGCGAAATCTCCGGCGCGGTGGTGAAATCGCCCTCCGCGCCGAACGGATCGCGGTTCATGTAATAGCCGTGGTCGGGATCGCTGAGCGCAAGCTCCATATAGCGCTCGACGGTGATCGGGCCGGCGCTGGCGATCATCGCTTTGATCTCGTCGCCCAGCGCGCTCATGTTTTCCCCCCGGCGGATGCTCGCAGGCTCCAAGCGACAAGGCCAAGGCCGATGACGATCAGCGGCGCCGAAAGGACCATCCCCATGGTCAGGCCTTGGCCGAGATCCTCGAGGCGCGGATCGGGGTCGCGATAGAACTCGCAGAAGATGCGCGCGGCGCCGTAAAGCGCGCCGAAGGCGCCCGCGATCGCGCCCGGCCGCCTGAGCGCGCCCGCGCGCGCCGCGAGCGACAGGACGACGAAGATCGCCAACCCCTCGAGCAGCGCTTCGTAGATCTGGCTGGGATGGCGCGGCAGTCCGTCCGAGCCGGGAAAGACGATCGCCCAGGGCACGTCGGTCGGCCGGCCCCACAGCTCCGGCTTGATGAAATTGGCCAGCCGGCCGAGGAAGATGCCGATCGGCGCTACGAGCGAGGCGAGATCGAATACGCTGAGAGCCGGCGTCTTGTAACGGCGCGCGAACAGCGCGACGCCGACAGCCGCTCCGATCAGTCCGCCGTGGAAGGCCATGCCGCCTTCCCAGACCTTGAGGATTTCGATCGGATGCGAAAGGTAATAGCGCGGATCATAAAACAGGACGTTGCCGAGCCGCCCGCCGACGATGACCCCGATCGCGCAATAGACGAGCAGGTCGTCGATGCTGTCGGGGCTGGGACGCGGCGCTCCGCCCCACAGCCTGTCGTCGGCGACGACGCGCCGGATCAGCGCCCAGCCGGCGATCAGCCCCGCGATATAGGCGAGCGCGTACCAGCGAATCGCCAGCGGGCCCCATTGAAACAAAATGGGATTGATCGCGGGAAAGGGCAGGACGAGCGTGGACATAAGCCTGCTCGTGATGCGACGGGGCTGCTTTCCCGTCAAGAGCGCGCCGCGCCGCGCCTACGCAAAACACCGGTAAAACAGGCCGCGCGGCGAAGTGGGAACGCTATTCCGCCGAATCGGCGCGGGCGGAGGCGCGCAGCGGCGCCAGCTTATGGCGCGCGAGGCGCTCATAGAGCGGGCGCGCGGCTTCGGCGATCGGTTTGAGCGAATCGGGCAGCTCGTCGAACCCGACCTCGCGGCGCGGCGGCGCGAAGCCCGTCGATTTTTCGACCGCGTCGTACCAGGCGGGCGCCCAGACGCCGTCGCTCACGCGCCGGCCCGGCGGCCAGGACAGCATCGCCTCGTCGAACGAAATCGCCAAGGCGGCGCAGAGCGCGCCCAACATGCCCAGCGGGTCGGCGAGCACGTCCTGGCCTTCGACGACCGGCGGCGCGCTCCCTAAGCGCTGCGCTGCCCGATCGAACAGCGCGACCTGCGCGGGGAGACCGATTTCTTCAAGGCTGAAATCGCGGTCACGCTTTTGCGCGTACGAAGCGAGCACGGCCTCGGGCGCGCGAATGAGGAAGGCGTTGACGAGACCGTCGATCCAGTCGCGGCCGAAGCCGGGGATCATGTGATGCGTCATGTGCTTCTGATACCAGATCGCCTTGCCCTCGGGGACGGGCCCGGTCAGAGCGCTCGCGACCGCGCGCCAGTCGGTCGGCTGCGAGGCGATCACCTCCTCGCGCAGGGGATGGTCGAGTCCTGTCGCGGCGAGATAGGCGGCGTAGAACGGTTCGTCCGTCACCGCGCAATCCCGGCGGTTGCCGAACGCGCGCATCATCGCGGTCGAGATGTTGCGCGGCCCGGACCACATGGCGACGCGCACCGGCGGGCTCAACGCGTCGGCGTCCACTTTATTCCGGCCTCCCCAGCGCTTCCTCGGCTTCGAGCGCCTTGTAGAGGGCGCGCAGCCTCTTGGTCATCGGACCCGAGGCGTCGGCGGGATCGCGGGCGCCCTCGCCGATTCCCCGCCCGTCGACTTTGATCACCGGCGTCAGGCCGGCGAAGGTGCCGGTGCAGAAGGCTTCGTCGGCGCCGTAGACGTCGAACAGCGAGAAGTCCTTCTCGAAGGTGGGCACGCCGGCGCGCCGCGCGGCGCGCAACACCGCGTCGCGGGTGATGCCGGCGAGGCAATGGCCACCCGCCGAGGTCCATAACTCGCCCTTGCGCACGATGAAGAAATGCGTCGAATTGCAGGTCGCGACGAAGCCGCGATCGTCGAGCATCAACGCTTCGTCGGCGCCGGCCTCCATCGCCTGAATGCAGGCGAGAATGCAATTGAGCTTGGAATGCGAATTGAGCTTCTGGTCCTGCTCGGCAGGCCCGGTGCGCCGGATATGCACGGTGAACAGCGCGAGGCCGCGCGCGAGCATTTCCGGGCGCGGCAGCTTCCATTCGGGGATGATGACGATCGTCGCGCCGCCGATGGTGAGGCGCGGGTCCTGATAGGGCGAGCGCTTGACGCCGCGCGTCACCATCAGGCGGATATGCACGCCCTCGCGCATACGATTGGCCTCGATCACGTCGAAGAGGCGCGCCGCGAGTTCGTCGCGGGAAAGGCCGATGTCGATGCGAAGCATCTTCGCCCCGTCCCACAGGCGGTCGAAATGCTTATCGAGAAACGCGACGCGACCGTCGATCAGACGCAGGCCCTCCCACACGCCGTCGCCGAGGACGAAGCCGGAATCGAACACCGAGACCTTCGCATCGGGGCGCGGGGTCAAGACGCCGTTGACGCTGATGAGGACGGTGTCGTTGCGCGGATCGCCGACGTAGTCTTGCGAGCCAGAGGGGGGGGATTCAGGGGGCAAAGTCCAGCTCCTTGAGGGGCGGGGGACATAAGCAGGTTTGCGCGAGCGCGCCAAGGCTCGGCGGCGAGTTGAACGCCGAAAGGCCCGCTTAACGGTGTCAACGGAAGTGCGGCGACAAGCGCTCGGATTTCATTTAATGCTGGCGCGATCTCAAACCGATTTAGACATTGCGGAGCGTCCACGATGAAACTCGCCTCGGTTCTCGTCTTTGCCTTCGCGGTGATCAACGCGCCGGCGTTTGCTCAGGACTGCCGTCAATGCGCTGACCCTATCAGGGTCACCGCGAATTTTCAGGTGTCGCTGCCCATCGACAAGGACGCGTCCGGCGCCGAACTCGGCAAGGCGCTCTCCGCCGCCAGCCAGCCGCTCTACGATCTTGTCAGCCGTCAGTGCGACGTCCTCGCCATTGAATACAAAGGGGAGTGCCGGGTCGTCCAACTGAACGTGGATACGTCCGTCAACGATCGCCGC
The DNA here is from genome assembly GCA_050012775.1 of Roseiarcus sp. GTDB lineage: Bacteria > Pseudomonadota > Alphaproteobacteria > Rhizobiales > Beijerinckiaceae > Roseiarcus. The sequence continues at coordinate 53,203 of JBEKGN010000026.1, read as the reverse complement.
ATTCCGCAGTTTGTCCCGCCCGGCGAACGGGGGGGCGCGCAGCAACGCGTCAACGCGACCGCGAACGCCGTGTTCGAGATCACGCCCGCGAGCAGGGACAAGCCTCCGGCCCAGCCCTGACGGCGCGTCGCCACGCGCCGATGCCTGGCGGCTACCCCTAAATCTCGACCTCTCGCCCGATCTCGACGACATCGTCGTGCGGCAACTGGAGGAAATCGCTGATGCGCGCGGAGTTGCGGCCCATCGCCGCGAACAGGCCCTCCTGCCAGCGCGGCAGACCTTGGCCGTCCTCGCGCGGCACGATGGTTTCGTGACCGACGTAATAGGTGACGTCGTTGAGATCGATCTCGGCGCCCTTGGCCTTGCATTCGGCCAATACGGCGGGAATGTCGGGCTGCTCCATGAAGCCGTAGCGCGCCTCCGCGCGCCAGTATTTGTCCGCTTCGCGCGTCACCGTCACGCGCTCCTCGGGCTCGACGCGCGGCGTCGACACGACGGTGAGCGTCAGGGCGAGCACATATTGGTGCAGCGAACGGTTTTTGCGCACATGCCAGGACATGACAGGAGGCGTCTCCTCCTTGGCGCGGGTGAGGAACACCGCCGAACCCGGCACGCGCGCGATGCGGCCCGATTGCAGCTCGGCGATGAAATCCGCGCTCGGCGTCTGTTCGGCGACGAGTTGGTCGTGCACGGCGCCCGCGCCGCGATGCCAGATCCACATCACGCCATAGACGGCGCAGGCCAGCAGCAGCGGCACGTAGCCGCCATCGAGCAGTTTGGCCATGTTGGCGGCGAAGAATCCGCCGTCGACAATCATGAACAGCGCCGCGACGGCGCCGGCGCCCGCGAGGCTCCAGCCCCAGATGTCGCGCATCGCGATGAACAGCAGCACGCTCGTCATCAGCATGGTGAGCGAAACCGCGATGCCGTAGGCGGCGGCGAGATTGTCCGACTTGCCGAAGCCGATCGTCAGGCCGAGCGTGACGATCATCAGCAGCCAGTTGACGGTTCCCACGTAGATCTGGCCGTAGCCTTCCGCAGACGTCTGCTTGATGATGAGGCGCGGCAGCCAGCCCAGCTGAATGGCCTGGCGCGTCATCGAAAAGGCGCCGGTGATGATCGATTGGCTCGCGATGACCGTCGCGATCGTCGCCAGCACGATCAGGGGCGTGAGCAGCGGGGTCGGGCAGAGGCGATAGAAGATGTTGCCGTCAGTGGGCGCGCCTTCGAGAACCAGCGCGGCTTGTCCCGCATAATTGATGATGAGACTGGGGAACACCACGCCGTTCCAGGCGAGGCGGATCGGTTTGGGGCCGAAATGCCCCATGTCGGCATAAAGCGCCTCCGCGCCGGTGACGCACAGAAACACGCCGCCGAGCACGAGGAAGCCGGTCAGGCCGCCGGAGGCGAGAAAACGCAGGCCATACAGCGGATTGACCGCGGCGAGCACGGAAGGGTGCTGAATCACGCCGTAGACGCCGAGCGCCGCCATGACGACGAACCAGACGAGCATGATCGGGCCGAAGGCCTTGCCGATGCGCGCCGTGCCCTGCGGTTGGATCGCGAACAAGGCCAGCAGGATCGCCACGGCGGCCGGCAGCACATAGGTTTGCAGCGGCGGCGCGACTTGCTCCATGCCTTCGAGAGCCGAGAGCACCGAGATCGCCGGCGTGATCGCCCCGTCGCCGTAGATCAGCGCCGCTCCGAACAGGCCGGCGGCGACGATCACGGGCCGATGCCGCTTCTTGACGCCGAGCAACGTCATCAGCGCGATGATGCCGCCTTCGCCGTCATTGTCGATGCGCATCGCGAAGCCGACGTATTTGATCGTGGTGATGACGAACAAGGTCCACAGGATCAGCGACAGCGATCCCAGGATCGTTTTCGCATCAGGATGCGCGCCGGTGAGATCGAGAACCGTCTTGAGCGTGTAGAGCGGGCTGGTTCCGATATCGCCGAAGACGATGCCGAGCGCGGCCAGACTCATCGCGGCGAGGCGCGGATTTGACGCGGCGCCCGGGGCCGCTTGCTGCATCGCCACTCTACGTCTCCGTCGCTTGTGGTCGCACGCCGGCGGCGCCCAGACCTCTATAGACCGGCGCGGAACCAACGGGAAAGGTCGGAATTTGGTTTGTCCGATCAGGTCGTGCCAATGCGGAATTGCCCAATGATGGGCGACGGCTTGCCGACAAAAGCCCGCGCTATCGAGGGACTCCAAGCGGTTATCTGGCTCTTGATACAGAATCGCGACAGTCTCGGCCGGCCGATCCCGTAAGGGACGAGCGCGGCGGCGCCGGAAACGGCCGGTCAACCTTAAGAAATTTAACCGTCGCGAAATGCCGCGAAGCCTCAAATTGTATCGAATAGTTTTCCGCCGCGCCAAACGGTTTGGCCGACCCTGTCTCGCGTCGATCACGACGAGGGAAGACGATGTTTGGGTGGGTTGCGCGGGCGGTCGGCGCCGCAGGTCTGTTTGCGGTCGCCTATGGCGGATTCGTCGAGGCGTCCGAACCGAAATTGCCGAGCGCGAGCTACGCCGCGGTCGGCGTCGCCACGTCCGTCCCCTATGGCTGGATGGACTTTTGCGGCCGTCGGCCTGAGGAATGCAGCCTCGGCAAGCTTTCGCCGCTTGACGTTCGCCTGACGAAAAAGACCTGGGCGATCCTCAACCGCGTCAACAAGTTCGCCAACGACGCGATCGAGCCGATCACCAATCTCGAACATTGGGGAACCGTCCTCGATCATTGGGACTACCCGACCGACGGCAAGGGCGACTGCAAGGTTTACGCCTTGTTCAAGCGCAAGCAGCTCATCGAGCAGGGATTTCCCAGACAGGCGCTGCTGATGACGATCGTGCGCGATCTCGACGGCGAGGGCCACGCCATTCTCACCGTCAAGACCGATCACGGCGAGTTCGTGCTCGACAATTTGAGGGACGAGATCTTGCCCTGGGACGCGACCGGCTATCGATTCGTCAAGCGCCAGGCGCAGGACGATCCGAACGTCTGGCTGGATCTGGGCGGCGCGAGCGGGGCGTCGTCGTAAGAAGAGCCAAGAGCCTGGGGCGGCCCGCCTCGAGCCGACCCGTCAGCTCTTCGTGTTGCTCTCCCAGGTGACGTGGTCGACCCCAGGCTGTTTCTCGAGCCGCGCGACGACCGCGTCGAGTTCTTCGGCGACGACCGACGTGCTGACGAGCGTGGCGACGACGTCGGCGATGTCGTCGCCGTGGTCGATCGTTTCCACTTCGCTCACGGGATAATTCGCGCGCTCCAACGCCTCGATCAGCGCCTCGCGAGCCTCTGCCGTCGCATCCGGCGCGCTCGTCAGGCGAATCGTGTAGGTCGCTTCTGAAGTTTGTTCGTCGATCGGGATGCGATTGATGCTGTTGACGAGGGGGCGCAGCAGCGTATTGCCGGCGATGACGAGAACGGTCAGCATCGTCGCCTCGACAATGAGGCCCGAGCCAGCCGCGGCGCCCACGGCGGCCGAACACCAGAGGGTGGCGGCCGTGTTGAGGCCGCGAATGTTGACGCCCTCCTTCATGATCGCGCCCGCGCCGAGGAAGCCGATGCCGGAAACGACATAGGCCATCACCTGGGTCGACGCCGGCCCGGCCGTCCGCATGCCCAGATCGACAAAGGCGGCCGCGCCGAGCGCGACGAGCACATTGGTGCGCAGGCCCGCCGAGCGTTGCCGGTATTGCCGCTCGGCGCCGATCAGGGTTCCCAACAGGAACGCCGCGCCGAGGCAGACGGCGGAATTGGCCAGCGCGAGCAGATTGAAGGAATCGATGAATCGCATGTCAGCCTCGCAGGGCGGTCGGGACGGCGGCCGTCGCGCGCTTCGCTTAGTCGGCGCTGATGTCGCCTTTGCGTCGCTTGGAGCTCGGGATAACACGACGCGACGCCCCGACGGTTTTTAGGCGCCAGGGCGCCCGTCGTATGGACGATTTCGCGTCGGGCCGCCAGCTTCGGCTGAGATCGCGCCGGCCCGCGCCGCGAATTCGAATCCTCTCCGTTTCCCGCGACGCCGGAACCCTGCCGCGCAGCGGCTCGCGCCGGTCTTGCGCTCGCCGCTTTGCTCGTGCAGGGAGGGAGGAAGCGGCGCGGGCGGGCGTCGGGCGCGGAATGAGCGATGAAACGGGTGATGGACGTCCTGTGGCCGGCGATCGGGCTCGGGGCGGTGGCGTTTACCTCCTGGCTGTTGTTCAGGGAACTGCGGGGCCTGTCGATAGCCGACGTCGGCGCCGCGATCGCGGCCATTTCGCCGCTCCATTGGGCGCTGGCGATCGGCGCGACCGCCCTCGCCTACACCGCGCTGGCTTGGTATGACCAGATCGCGCTCGCCCATCTCGGGCGCCGATTGAGCTGGCGCTTCATCGGGCTGGTCTCCTTCACCGCCTACGCGATAGCGCACAACATGGGCGCCACCATGCTCTCCAGCGCTGTCGTGCGCTATCGCGCCTATTCGACCAAGGGGCTCGGCATGGCCGAAGTCGGCGTGCTCGTGGCCTTCTGCTCCTTCACCTTCACGTTGGGCAATTTGTTGCTCGGCGGCCTGATCCTGCTGTTTCACCCCGAACTGGCTCGGCGCTACGTCGATTTCCCGGATTGGGCGGGGCGTCTCGTCGGGCTCGCGTTGCTGAGCGCGCCATGGCTCTATACGATCGGGTCGCTTCTGCATTTCGCGCCGCTCAGAGTCCGCGGCTTCGAACTGGTCTATCCGCGCCCGCCGGTTGCGGCGCGGCAATTGCTCGCCGGGCCGTTGGAGCTGATCGGCGCGGCCGGGATCATCTATTTCGCGCTGCCGCAAGCGGGCAATCCCGGCTTCGTCATGGTTCTCGGGGTCTTCCTCGCCTCCTTCACCCTTGCGCTCGTCAGCCACGCGCCGGGCGGCCTCGGCGTTTTGGAATATTCGTTTCTCAAGGCGATGCCCGACGCGCCGGCCGCCAAGGTGCTCGCGGCGCTGCTTGTTTTCCGCTTGCTTTATCTTATTTTGCCATTGTTGTTCTCGCTCGTCGTCGTCGTCGTTTTCGAGCGCGGGCGGATCGGCGAGCTTGTGCGGGCAAAAGGCGGAGGCTGAGCGATGTCCCCGATCATGACGATCGACGCCGACGACGTGCTGTTGGTCATCGACATCCAGAACGATTTTCTCCCCGGCGGGGCCTTGCCGGTCGCTGACGGCGACGCGATCGTGCCGCTGGTCAACCGTCTGATCCGGGCTTTCGCCCATGTCGTCGTCACCCAGGACTGGCACCCGGAGGGCCACGCCTCCTTCGCCTCCTCGCACGAAGGCGCCAAGCCGTTCGACGTCGTGACGATGCCCTATGGCGAGCAGGCGCTCTGGCCGGACCATTGCGTGCGAAACGCGCCGGGCGCGGCGCTGCATGAGGCGCTCGACGTCGGTTCGGCGTTCCTGATCCTGCGCAAAGGCGTCAACGCCGACTTCGATTCCTATTCCGCCTTCGCCGAGGCCGACGGCAAGACGACGACCGGACTCGCGGCGCTGCTCAAGGCGAGGGGCGCGCGCCGGGTGTTCGCCTGCGGCCTGGCGACCGACTATTGCGTCGCTCATTCCGCGCTCGACGCGCGCGTCGCCGGCTTCGAGACCTTCGTCATCGACGACGCCTGCCGCGCGATCGACGCGAACGGCTCGCTGGAGGCCGCCTGGTCCAAGATGAACGCCGCGCAAGTGTGGCGAGTCCAGGCGCGCGAGATTTTGGGGTAGGGCGGGTTCGCCGCGGCGCCGTCGTCGTTGTCGAGCGCGGGCGGATCGGCGAGCTTGTGCGGGCAAAAGGCGGAGGCTGAGCGATGTCCCCGATCATGACGATCGACGCCGACGACGTGCTGTTGGTCATCGATATCCAGAACGATTTTCTTCCCAGCGGGGCGTTGCCGGTCGCTGACGGCGATTCGATCGTGCCGATCGTCAATCGCCTTGTCCGGGCTTTCGCCCATGTCGTCGTCACCCAGGACTGGCACCCGGAGGGCCACGCCTCCTTCGCCTCCTCGCACGAAGGGGCCAAGCCGTTCGACGTCGTGAGGATGCCCTATGGCGAGCAGGTGCTCTGGCCGGACCATTGCGTGCAAGGCGCGCCGGGCGCGGCGTTGCACGAGGCGCTCGACGTCGATGCGGCGTTCCTGATCCTGCGCAAAGGCGTCAACGCCGAAGTCGATTCCTATTCCGCCTTCACCGAAGCCGACGGCAAGACGACGACCGGACTCGCGGCGCTGCTCAAGGCGAGGGGCGCGCGCCGGGTGTTCGCCTGCGGCCTGGCGACCGATTACTGCGTCGCTTATTCCGCGCTCGATGCGCGCGCCGCCGGCTTCGAGACCTTCGTCATCGACGACGCCTGCCGCGCGATCGACGCGAACGGCTCGCTGGAGGCCGCCTGGTCCAAGATGAACGCCGCGCAAGTGTGGCGAGTCCAGGCGCGCGAGATTTTGGGGTAGGGCGGGTTCGCCGCGGCGCGGCCCATCCTTTACCCCCGCTTAACCGGCCTGGCCCCATGACTGGCTTCAGCCTCTCCTACAGTCAGCCGCGCGCCGCCTTCGCATGATCACACTTTATCATCATCCATTCTGCCCGCATTCGCGGTTCATACGCTTGGCGCTCGGCGAGTTCGGCATCGAGCCGGCGCTGATCGAGGAGCGGCCGTGGGAGCGGCGGCGCGAATTCCTGCTGCTCAGCGCCGAGGGCGTGACGCCGGTCATGGCCGAGGACGGCGCCCCGAGCGTGCCCGGCGCCGACGTCATCGCGGAATATCTCGACGAAACGCGCGGCCTCGGCCTCGGCGATCGGCGCCTGATGCCGGACGATCCGCTCGGCCGGGTCGAGGTGAGGCGCCTGATGCGCTGGTTCAACGTCAAGTTTTTCGCCGAATCGAGCCAATTGCTGGTGACGGAGAAGATCTACAAGCGCTTCATGCCGTCCAAGCACGGCGGCGGCGGGCCGGATATGGAGGCGGTGCGCGCGGGGCGCGCCAATTTGCGCTATCATTTGCGCTACATCGGGCATCTCATCGGCGCCCGCAACTGGCTCGCGGGCGAGCGGCTGAGCTACGCCGATCTGGCGGCGGCGGCGCATCTGTCCTGCGTCGACTATCTCGGCGACGCGCCGTGGGGCGAGAGCGAAACGGCCAAGACATGGTACGCGCGGATCAAATCCCGTCCCTCGTTCCGCCCGCTGCTCAGCGAGCGGCTGCCGGGCATGACGGCGAGCCCGACCTACGCCGATCTCGACTTCTGATCGACCTGCGCGCCAAGGCGCGCGAACTCGGCTTCGACGCCTGCCGCATCGCAGGGCCGACGCTGCCCCCAGGCGCGCGCGAAAATCTCGCCGCATGGCTCGCCGCCGGCGCGCATGGCGACATGGAGTGGATGGCCGACACGTTCGAGCGCCGCGCCGATCCGATGGTTCTGTGGCCGCAGGCGCGCAGCGTCGTCATGCTCGCGATGAACTACGGACCGGCCGTCGATCCCCTCGAGGCGTTGCGCCGCAGGAGCTGCGCAGCGATCTCGGTCTATGCGCGCCATCGCGACTATCACGACGTGATCAAGGGCCGCTTGAAGACGCTCGCGGCCTGGCTCGTCGCGGCTGCGCGCCCCGAGAAGGCCGAGGTCAAGGTATTCGTCGACACCGCGCCGGTGATGGAGAAGCCGCTCGCTGCCGCAGCGGGCTTGGGCTGGCAGGGCAAACACACCAATCTCGTCAGCCGCGATTTCGGCTCCTGGCTGTTTCTCGGCGCGATCTTCACCGATCTCACGCTCGCCCCCGACGCGGCCGAGAGCGATCATTGCGGCGCCTGCCGCGCTTGCCTCGACGTCTGCCCGACGCGCGCCTTCACCGCGCCCTATCGGCTCGACGCGCGCCGCTGCGTCTCCTATCTCACCATCGAGCATAAGGGGACGATCGCGCGGGAATTGCGCCCGGCGATCGGCGCCCGCATCTACGGCTGCGACGATTGTCTGGCGGTCTGCCCGTGGAACAAATTTGCGCGCGAGGGGCGCGAAGCCAAGCTCGCGCAGCGCGAGGATCTCGCCAACCCGTCGCTCGCCGAACTCGCTGCGCTCGACGAGCCGAGCTTTCGGCGCCGCTTCGCCGGCGGGCCGATCAAGCGCATCGGCCATGCGCGATTCCTGCGCAATGTCATGATCGCGATCGGCAATTCCCGCGATCCCGCGCTGATCGGCGCGGCGCGCGCGCAGCTCGCCGCGCCGTCGCCGCTGGTGCGCGCGATGGCGGTCTGGGCGCTCGCCCGCCTTTGCCCGACCGATGAATTTTCCGCGCTGACGCGCGAATACGCCGAGACCGAACCCGACACGGACGTCGCACGCGAATGGCGCGCCCCTGTCGCCGCGCCGCCGGAGCGTTGAAGCCTCGAGGGGCCGGCGATGCTTGGGGCCGTTACGCGGCCGGGAGCGGACTGGATTCAGAGCGGAACGAAGCGACGCTTCAATGCGTCAGGACGCGCTCCGTCTCGTGCTTGAGCTTTTCGATTTCGTCTTTAAGCTGGAGTTTCTTGCGCTTCAGTTCGTGGAGTTTCAAATCGTCGGCTGACGGGTGCAGTTCTTCCGAGGCGATCGCGTTTTCGATCGCCTGATGGCGACGCACGAGTTCCGTCAAATGCGATTCGAGGGACATTGGCAGACTCCCTGTTCCTTATCGACGAAGAAATTGTGACACAACGCGGACGGCATGCAAGCGTGAATTTGCGTGCCGGCCGAAACAATTCATCGACCCTGTAGATAGCATCTTAAGGGTTGCGCGCCCCGCGCCCCGCGACGGCGCGGCGGCCTTGCGAACTTCCGCCCGCGCTCGCATATTCGCCGCGGCGGCGCCCGCGCGGGGCGCGGCCGATTCGGGCGAAGCGGGCATGGCGCAGGAAGAATTGAACGACCAAGAACGCGCGGTTCTGGCGGGTCAGTTGGAGCGGCTGCGCGAAGAACACCGCGACCTCGACGCCGCCATCGACGCGTTGCGCGACGCCGGACAGGCCGATCAATTGCAGTTGCAACGGTTGAAAAAGCGCAAGCTCCAGTTGCGCGACCGATTGACGCAGCTCGAGGACGCGCTGACGCCGGATATCATCGCGTGAGCGGCGGGCGCGGGCGGCGCTATTTTTCGGCGCGACTTAATCCTTTCAATCTTTTGCGCGGCGATTTTCCGCCGCCTTGGCCGGCGCGGGCAAGGCGCGCGGCGGCGCGAACGCGGGACGCGCCGCCGTTGCGCCGGCGCCCGGATTGGTGGCTGCGCGGCCGAAGTCTGATTTACGATCGATTTACGGGATTTGCGGTGACGCACCCGTAAATCCCCAATCCGCACGGCCACGCCGCCCCGTCGCCGTCAAGCGGCTAGGCCGCTTCTGCGCTTCGCTTCGGCCGCTCCGCGGTGACTGCGCCGCGCGGAGCCGTCAAGGTTCGCGTCAGCGACCGCGAAGCGGCGTGACCTCGACGGCGAGCACGGCGATGGCAGGCGGCCGGATCGGCAGCGGTCCGTCATCGCGACACCAAGCCCCGCGACTCGAAAAATTGCGACACATCAGCCCATCATCCGCCGAACCTCGTATTTGTAACATTGGTCCCTCGTCCGTCGCCGCCATGCCAGAGCCGCCTCATGCCCTATCGCGTCAACGCCGACTTGCCGCCTTCGGTGCAAAACCATCTGCCCGAGCATGCGCAGGACATTTATCGCGAGGCGTTCAATCACGCCTTCGCCGCCCACGCGGGCGACCCGCGCCAGGAGGAGGCCGCCCACCGCATCGCCTGGGCGGCGGTCAAGCGCCGCTACGAGAAGGTCGGCGACTTCTGGGTGGAGCGGGGATAGGGCGCATCGCGCCGCCTTGCGCCCCGCGCGCCCTTCCTTTAATCGCAGCGTGCATGTTCCCCAGCCTTTCCCCTTCCGGCAGGCGCCCGTGACCGTTCCTTCCAAGCCCGTCGCGATCATCATGGGCAGCCAGTCCGATTGGGCGACGATGCGGCGCGCCGCCGAGACGCTCGACGAACTCGGCATCGGCTATGACGCGCGGATCGTCTCCGCGCATCGCACGCCCGACCGACTTGTCGCCTTCGCCAAGGGCGCGCGAGCGGCCGGCTATAAGGTAATCGTCGCGGGGGCGGGCGGGGCGGCGCATCTGCCGGGCATGACGGCGGCGTTCACGACGCTGCCTGTTTTCGGCGTGCCGATCGAAACCAAGGCGCTTTCCGGCCAGGACAGCCTGTTCTCGATCGTGCAGATGCCGGCCGGGGTCCCCGTCGGCACGCTGGCGATCGGCGCGGCCGGGGCGGTCAACGCCGCGCTGATCGCCGCCGCGGTGCTGGCGCTCGCCGACGCCGCGCTCGCCGAGCGGCTGGAGGCCTGGCGCGCGGCGCGCACCAACGCCGTTCCGGAGGCGCCGACGGACGGCGGCGCGGGATGATCCTCGCTCCCGGCGCCACGATCGGCATTCTCGGCTCCGGCCAGCTCGGCCGCATGCTCGCGATGGCCGCGCTCAAGCTCGGGCTGCGCTGCCACATTTACGCGCCCGAAAGCGACGCGCCCGCGTATGACGCGGCGAGCGCGCGCACGATCGCCGCGTTCGACGACGAAGAGGCGCTGGCGCGCTTCGCCGAAGCGGTCGACGTCGTCACCTATGAATTCGAGAACGTGCCGATCGCCTGCGTCGAGTTTCTCGCCCAGCGCCGGCCCGTGCGCCCCGGCGCGCGCGCGCTCGCGCTGACGCAGGACCGGCTCGTCGAAAAGAATTTCCTGCGCGAACTCGGGCTCGCCACCGCGCCCTTCGTCGGCGTCGACGATTCCGGCGCCCTGGCGCGCGCGGTCGGCGATCTCGGACGCCCCGCGATCCTGAAGACCCGGCGCTTCGGCTATGACGGCAAGGGCCAGACGATGATCCGCGAAGGCTCGAACGCGCCGGCGCTGCACCGCAGCCTCGGCGGCGGGCCGATGATCCTCGAGGGCTTCGTCGCTTTCGAGCGCGAGGCGTCGGTGATCGCGGCGCGCAGCCTGGAGGGCGCAATCGCCGCCTTCGATCTGTGCGAAAACGAGCACGAGCGCCATATTCTGGCGCGCACCCAGGCGCCCGCCCGCGTCGGGCCGGGCGTCGAGGAGGCGGCCAAGGCGCTCGCCGGGCGCGTTCTCCAGGCGCTCGACTATGTCGGGGTTCTCGCCGTCGAATTGTTCGTCGCCCGCGGGGCCGACGGCGCCGAAGCGCTGCTCGTCAACGAACTCGCCCCGCGCGTGCACAATTCCGGGCATTGGACCATTGAGGGCGCCCAGACCTCGCAATTCGAGCAGCATATCCGCGCCATCGCCGGCTGGCCGCTCGGCGCGACGACAAGGCGCGGCCGAATCGAGATGCACAATCTCATCGGCGAGGAGGCCGAGGAATGGCGCGACATCCTCGCCCAGCCCGACCTCTCGCTGCATCTCTACGGCAAGCTGGAGACGCGTCCCGGCCGCAAGATGGGCCATGTGACGCGCGTCCTGCCGGAGCCGCAGAAACGCGGCTGATCGGCTGGACAACGCGGCCCGAGTCTGTTACGGGAAAGTTCAGATAGGCGCGCCGCTCATCGAGTGGACGCGCCTGTATTGTCTTTTGCAAATTCTCGGTTTTGTCGAGGCCCCGCCTCCCAACACAGGATCGCCCGTGCAAGTTCTCGTCCGCGACAACAATGTCGATCAGGCCCTCAAAGCGCTCAAGAAGAAGATGCAGCGCGAGGGAATTTTCCGCGAAATGAAGCTTCGCGGCCATTACGAGAAGCCGTCGGAAAAGCGCGCCCGCGAGAAGGCCGAGGCGGTGCGCCGCGCCCGCAAGCTCGCGCGCAAGAAGTTGCAGCGCGAAGGCCTGCTGCCGATGAAGCCGAAGGTCATGCCGGGCGCGCCGCGCTCCTCCGCCGGCTGACGGCGGCCTACCGAAAATGCGGGGCGCGGTTCGCCGCCGCTGCGATTTCGCCATTTTTCTCGCGCATGCGATGCGCGAGCGACGAGGTTTCGGATCCGCCCGAAGGGCGGCGGGCGGAGGTTGGCGGATCATGCGGATGATGACGCGCTCCCCTCGCGCGGCGGTCGGGCGATGGATGCTGGTGTCGCTGGCGGCGCTGGCCCTCGGGGCCTGCAGCGAGACTCTCGGCTCGCTTTCGTCCTCGACCAGTCGCGTCGCCGAGATCGACACCGACACGACCGGCGCCAATGTCGGCAATATCGCTTCGCTGAGCGACGTCATCCAGCGCAATCCCAACGATTCGGTCGCTTACAACACGCGCGGCATCGCCTACGCCAAGAGCGCGCGCTATCAGAACGCGATCGAGGATTTCACCAAGGCGATTCAGATCGATCCGAAATTCGCCGCCGCCTACACCAATCGGGCGCTCGCCTATCGGCAGATCAACAAGGAAGGCGCGGCGCTCGCCGATTTCAACGCCGCAATCGCCGCCAAGCCCGATGACGCGTCGGCCTATCTCGGTCGCGGCAATCTCTTGCGCGCCCAGGGCCATTTTCCCGAGGCGCTCGCCGACCTCGACGCGGCGATCCGGCTCAATCCGGAGGGCGCCCAGGCCTATCACGCGCGCGGGCTGATCTTTCAGCGCCAGGGCAATCACCAACAGGCGATCACCGACTTCAACAATGCGATCGACCGCGATCCGTTCGCCGGAGCGCCCTATCAGGCGCGCGGCCAGAGCCTGCTCGCCACCGGCAAGTACGACGCCGCGATCGAGGACTTCAACGCCGCGCTCAACGTCGATCCCAACAACGCCGACGGGTGGAACGGCCTCGGCTTGGCCTATGAAAAGCAGGGCAACAAGGCCAAGGCGGTCGAGTCCTACCAGCGCGCGATGCAGGTGAGCCCCTCCAACCCGATCGCCCGCGCGGGGCTGCAGAGGCTGGCCTGAGGGCGTGTGTCGGGTGCGCGGGGGCGGGGCGCGTCGCGCACTTTACCCGCGGCGCCGCAGTCCAGACGAGTGGACCTTCAAGCGCCGCTGTTCTCGGCCACGATCCATTCGACTGCAATATTGGTTAGGTCCTTGAACGTGAGCTCGCTCGGCTCCAACCGCTTGGATGCGGCTATGGCGGGCAGGTCGGCCTGGAACCGATCAAATTCAGCGGCGATGGCTCGCCCACCGGGAATGTTGTAATCCTGCGCTTGGTCGCGGAGCCAAGTGGATATCTGCTCTATTAGACGACCGACGCTCCTGCCATGGGAATGAATGTCCTGGCCGGCGATGTCGGAGATGAACGATTGATAGCGATGTTCTTCTTGGTCGAGAATAAGAGACTTCTTCCGGGAGTGCTTCTTGCCGCCGAATCTGTGAGCGCCAAGGAAAAGCCCAAGTTCCAGCGGCATGTTGAATCGTGGCAGACCCGATACGGGATCGGGTTCGGTCTTCGAAATGTCATGGATGCCGTAACGACTCTCGGCGATAATTCTACAGAGTTTTTCGAATCGAACTTCGCCTCCGTCATCATTCTCGCGGGCGCATCGAGGCGTGAATCCCGACCTTGCGACGGCGAAAACAATGGCTTCCAAAAATTCCTGGTAATCCGCCGAGAACGGGCAATTGATGAAGATGTCCCGCTCGTTCATCAAGCTCTCTTTGAGGCCCTCGCGGTAGCGACCGCGTCGCGTAGTTCCTTCGGCGTGAAATGGGTCGCCTTCCCCTTCGGCTTCAAAATGCGCACGCCGTCTTTCGTTACGCCAACCACTTTGGGCCCTGCGGCGTGCTTACGGTGAATCTCGCCATTCTTATTGCGATGGCGGTGGTTGAGGCCTGGCTCTTTCATGGCGTTCCTGGCGTTCTTCCCACCCATGCTAACGCCATTCCAGTCCGGTTGGAAGGGGCACGCAGCTGACGTCAAAATTCCGGAATGCGTAGCGCGCCGCGCGAGAACGTTAGAGGATTGCGGCGATTCGCCTGCGAGTACGAAACAGCGCGACGCAAACGCTGCCGCCCCCTTACGGCGTTGTGGAAGGCCGCGCATCCGTCAATGCGCCAGCGCCTTGACGATCGCGTCGGTCATCTTCTTGGCGTCGCCGAACAGCATCAGCGTGTTGTCGCGGAAGAACAGCTCGTTCTCGACGCCGGCGTAGCCCGAGCCCATGCCGCGCTTGACGAACAGCACGGTCTTCGCCTTTTCGACGTCGAGGATCGGCATGCCGTAGATCGGCGATTTCGGATCGGTCTTGGCGGCGGGATTGGTGACGTCGTTGGCCCCGATGACATAGGCGACGTCGGCTTGCGCGAATTCGCTGTTGATGTCCTCGAGTTCGAACACTTCGTCGTAGGGCACGTTGGCCTCGGCGAGCAGCACGTTCATATGGCCGGGCATGCGGCCGGCGACCGGGTGGATCGCGTATTTGACCTCGACGCCCTCCTTCTTGAGGATATCCGCCATTTCGCGCAAGGCGTGTTGCGCCTGGGCGACCGCCATGCCGTAGCCGGGCACGATGATCACCTTGGAAGCGTTCTTCATCATGAACGCCGCGTCGTCGGCCGAGCCCTGCTTGACCGGCCGCGTCTCGGCCCCGGCGGCCGCGCCCGCGACCTCGCCGCCGAAGCCGCCGAGGATGACGGAGATGAACGAGCGGTTCATGCCCTTGCACATGATGTAGGACAGGATCGCGCCGGAGGAGCCGACCAGCGCGCCGGTGATGATCAGCGCGAGATTGCCGAGCGTGAAGCCGATGCCCGCCGCCGCCCAACCGGAATAGGAGTTGAGCATCGATATGACGACTGGCATGTCGGCGCCGCCGATCGGGACGATCAGCAGCACGCCGAGCGCCAGCGACACGAGCGCGATGAGCCAGAAGAACACCGGCGACTGCGTTGCGTAGAACAGCGCGATGAAGACGACGAGCGCGACGCCGAGGGCGATATTGATCGCGTGGCGCGCCGGCAGCATGATCGGAGCGCCCGACATGCGGCCGTCGAGCTTCAAGAAGGCGATGATCGAGCCGGTGAAGGTCACCGCGCCGATGGCGAGGCCGAGCGACATTTCGATGATGCTGGCGGGATGGATGCGGTCGCCCTCGGCGATGCCGAAGGCCTGCGGCGCATAGAGCGCGCCCGCCGCCACCAGCACCGCGGCGAGGCCGACGAGCGAGTGGAACATCGCCACCAGCTGCGGCATCGCCGTCATCTGCACGGTACGCGCGCGCCACGCGCCGATCCCGCCGCCGATGGCGAAGCCGAGGAGCACCAGCAGCCACGCGAAGCCGCTCGAGGGGGGCCGGAGCGCGAGCGTCGTCAGGATGGCGATCGCCATGCCGATCATGCCATAGCGGTTGCCCTGCCGCGAGCTGGCGGGCGATGACAGTCCGCGCAGCGCGAGGATGAACAGAATGCCGGCGACGAGGTAGAGGAGGGCGGCGAGATTGGCGTTCACGTGAGGTCAGCCCTTCTTCTTGTACATCGCGAGCATGCGCTCGGTGACGAGAAATCCGCCGAATATGTTCACCGAGGCGAGGATCAGCGCGACGAAGCCGACCAAGCGCGCGACATTCGAGCCGCTGTCGACCCCCCCGACGCCGACCGAAAGCAGCGCGCCGACGACGATGACCGAGGAGATCGCGTTGGTCACCGACATCAGCGGCGTGTGCAGCGCCGGCGTCACCGACCAGACGACGTAATAGCCGACGAACACCGCCATTGCGAAGATGGCGAACTGGAACACAAAGGGATTGATCGCGCCGCCCGAGGCGGCGTGCCCGGCGGCGGCGAGCTGATCCGCGTAGGCCTGCGCGGCGCGCGCGGCCTCCTCGGCGGCGTCGGCGGCGGCCTTCAGTTTGGCAATGGTGGCGTCAAGGTTTTCCATCGATCGCTCTCGTCCTTACCAAAGGCGCGGCGCGTCATGCCGACTTGGGTTGAAAATTCGGGTGCGCGATCGCGCCCTCACGGGTCAGGCAAGTCGCCTTGACGAGTTCGTCGTCCCAATTGACGGCGATCGTCTTGGCCGATTTGTCGATCAGCGTCTCGACGAAGGCGTAGAGATTGCGCGCGTAAAGGGCTGACGCGCTCGAGGCGAGGCGCGTGACGCTGGAATAGCCGACGATCCGAACGCCGTTGTCCGTGGTGACGAGCTCGCCGGCGCGGGCGAGTTCGCAATTGCCGCCGCGCTCGACCGCGAGATCGATGATGACCGAACCGGCGCGCATCGACTTGACCATTTCGGCGCTGACGAGGCGCGGGGCGGGGCGGCCGGGGATCAGCGCCGTGGTGATGACGATGTCCTGCTTGGCGATATGGGCGGCGACCAGCGCCGCCTGCTTGGCCTTGTAGGCGTCCGACATTTCCTTGGCGTAGCCGCCCTTGGTCTCGGCCTGCTTGAACTCCTCGTCCTCGACGGCGACGAATTTCGCGCCGAGCGACTCGACTTGTTCTTTCGTCGCCGGGCGCACGTCGGTGGCGGTGACGACGGCGCCGAGGCGGCGCGCGGTGGCGATCGCCTGCAGGCCGGCGACGCCGACGCCCATGATGAACGCTTTGGCGGCGGGAACGGTGCCCGCCGGCGTCATCATCATCGGCAGCACGCGGCCGTACTCGGACGCCGCGTCGATCACGGCGCGATAGCCCGCGAGATTGGCCTGACTGGAAAGGACGTCCATCGACTGCGCGCGCGTGATGCGCGGCATCAGCTCCATCGCGAAGGCGGCGACGCCCGCCTGGGCCATCGCCTCGATCGCGTCCTGATGGCCGTAAGGGTCCATCGAAGCGACGACGAGCGCGCCGCGCTTGATCTGGGCGAGTTCGACGCCGCTCGGGCGGCGCACTTTCAGGATGATGTCGGCGCCGAACGCCTCGGCCGCCGAAACGAGCCGCGCGCCGGCCGCCGCGTAGTCCGCGTCGGGAATTCCCGCGCCCTGTCCGGCGCCGCGCTCGATCGCCACCTCGGCGCCGAGGCCGATGAATTTCTTCACCGTTTCCGCGCTCGCCGCGACGCGCGTCTCGTGCGGATCGGTTTCCGCGACGACCCCAATCAACATGATGCCATCCCCAGACGCTTTGCGATCGCCCCGACCCCGACGCGAACTCGACCGATTCCGCTATAGAACGACGCAGGCGAGCCCGAGCAGCAAGACGACTGGCGCCACGACGCGCCAGCCCATACCGGTCAGCGCGCCGACGGTCGCCGCCACGAGCGTCAGGACCAGGCCGACGAGCGCAACGAACCCGTGTCCCTCGAGCCCCCACAGCACGAGCATCAACAGGACGCACACTAATACGGAGACCGTGGTTTCCGTCAATGCGACGAAAGCGGCATAGGTCGACTCGTGCTCCGCCATGTCCATCGGATCGTCCGCCGTCGCCGCGCCGTGATTGTTCGACATGTCCGCTCCGCTCCCCGCCGGTGAAAATGCAACGGCGCCCATCTAGCGCATCGGCCGTCGGGTCGCAACGGAGGATTGCTGGGTGCGGCGATCTGCCCAAGACGGCGCCCCGATCCTGGGTCGCCGATCGGCGTGAGGCTCAGAATCTGGCGGCGGATTCGACGGCGCGCTCGACCGCCTTCTCGCGCCCTTCGAGCGATTCGTATTTCAGCAATTCCGCCTGCGCCTCTTCCTGGGCCGCCTTGGCTTCTTCGATCTGGGCCGTCAGTTCGCCGATGGATCGCTTGAGATTGTCGCGCCGCGCGACCGCGGCGCGCGCGTAAGTCGGGTATGCGAAGTGATTGGGGTCGCTGATCCCCGCGCGCTTTTCCTCATTGACGATTTCGCGATCGAGGTCGATCGCCATGCGCGTGAATTCGGCGACCATCAGTTCGATCTGCCGAACGCGCCTGCGCTTCTCCTCGGCCTGGAAACGCTTCAGCCGAATGAGCGTGTCTCGCGATTTCATCTCTACGCACTCCATACAAAATGACTCGGCGGAAGTCGCCGCCCGATCGTTATTCGCCGCGAGACAGCGCGAAGATGGCGCAGGAAGGTTGCTCTTTTCTTACGCTGCCGCCGGATTCGTCGGGAACGAGCGATTTTCGTCGGCGTCGCCGAGCCCGGGCGTCGACATTGCGAAAATGTGAAGCAAAATTCGCCGCGTTAGCGGTTCGTTTACCCGCGTCGTTAACAATCCTTAGCAAGAGGTCACCGCGGCGGGCCGCCAGGCGGCGCGCGCTCCTTGCCCGGCGGGCGCGCGCCGGCCAGCGCGGATCAGCGAGTCAATAGAGTCGGCTAAAAGCAAACGTTAAAGTATCGCATAAGGAATAACCACGCCGAATCAGACAAGAAGATCAATAAGTTCCGTTTTAGAGCGGAATATTTCCGGTAAGGGGTTGCGCGAGTGAATCAGAATTTGTTAACCAATCTTGGTCATTCTGCGTGTCGAATCGGCCGGGCCCGCTTCCCGGCTGCGCGCTGGTTGTCTTGCGGCGCGAATGCGGCGGAGGTCACCGCGGTCGCGTGCCTTGGGGGCAAGTCTGGGGATTTAACATGCGGATATTATTGATCGAGGACGACAGCGCGACGGCGCAAAGCATCGAACTGATGCTGAAGTCGGAGAATTTCAACGTCTACGTCACCGACCTTGGCGAGGAAGGCATCGATCTCGGCAAGCTCTACGATTACGATATCATTTTGCTCGATCTCAATCTTCCGGACATGTCGGGTTACGAGGTGCTGCGTTCGCTGCGGGTCACCAAGATCAAGACCCCGATTCTCATTCTCTCGGGGATGGCGGGCATCGAGGACAAGGTGAAGGGCCTCGGCCACGGGGCCGACGATTATCTGACCAAACCTTTCCACAAGGACGAACTCGTCGCGCGCATCCACGCGATCGTGCGCCGCTCGAAGGGCCATGCCCAGTCGGTCATCATCACCGGCGATCTCGTCGTCAATCTCGACCAGAAGACCGTCGAGGTCGACGGCGCCCGCGTGCATCTGACCGGCAAGGAATATCAGATGCTCGAACTGCTCTCGCTGCGCAAGGGCACGACGCTGACCAAGGAAATGTTCCTCAACCATCTCTACGGCGGGATGGACGAGCCGGAGCTCAAGATCATCGACGTGTTCATCTGCAAGCTGCGCAAGAAGCTCGCGACGGCCTCGAACGGCCGCAACTATATCGAGACCGTGTGGGGCCGCGGCTATGTGCTGCGCGAACCTTCGCCCGCGGACGAACGCATCACCGCTTGAGGCGGGGTTCGCTTCTGCCTGGAATGGCCGATCCCGCGGGCCTGCGCCTGCGGGATTTGTGTTTTTGGGGCGACGCTCGGCTGGATTTCGCGAGACTGGCGCGCCGTGTCGAGACCGGACCTGTCCATCTTCGCTCGGCGACGCTACATGTGACGCTCTGTCCGGTGTGAGGTTAGTCTCATGGCGTCTTCCACCGCCGCGCGAGTTCGCAAGCGGCGCGCCGCCCTACGCGATGCGGGGTTGCTGCCGGCGCCAATCTGGGTTCCCGACGCGCGACGCCCCGGCTTCGCCGAGGAGTGCCGCCGACAATCCCGTTTGGCAGCCGAGGCCGACTTGGCCGACGCGGACTTGGCGACTTTCTGAACGCCGACTTGGCCAATGTCGACGGTTGGCGCGGCCCGTGATTGCGACGCGGCGATCTCGTCACCGTCGCCTTCCAGCGTGATTTCGGCAAGCCGCGGCTGGGGCTGGTCATGCAGGCCGATCCCTTCGCCGAACACGCCACAGTCACGGTTCTGCTGGTGTCGAGCGCCTTGGTCGAGGCGCCGCTGCTGCGCGTCACGGTGGCGCCCGACGCGGCGAACGGCCTGCGCCAGCCCTCGCAAATCATGATCGACAAGGCGATGACGGTGATGAAGGGAAAGATCGGCGAAGCCTTCGGCCGATTGGAGGCCGATGCGATGCTCGAAGTCGAGCGGCGCCTGGCAGTGTTCTTGGGGATAGCGAAGCACGGTGAGGGGCCTGGGTGATTGGCCGCAGGGTCGCCAAGCGCGAACCCTTCAACAGAAAATCAAATCAGATCGCCTCCGCCACCATGTCGATCGCCCCGCACGGACACTCCGCCGCGCACAGTCCGCAGCCCTTGCAATAATCCAGGTTGAATTGGAACCGCTTGCCCGGGCCGAGCTTGATCACCGCGTTGTCGGGGCAGACGCCGTAACAATTGTCGCATTCGAAGCAATTGCCGCAGGAGAGGCAGCGGCGCGCTTCGTAGAGCGCGTTGGTCTCGTCGAGGCCGCCCTGAATCTCGTCGAAATTCTCGATGCGGCGCGCCGCCGCCAGCATCGGCCTCACCGTCGCCGGCGCGTCCTCGTAGTACCAGGCGTTGAGCCGATCGAAACTCGCCGGGCCGTGCTTGGCCGCGGGCGCGTAGGCCTCCCCGCGCAAATAGGCGTCGACGCAGCGCGCGGCCTTCTTGCCGTGGCCGACGGCGACGGTGACGGTGCGCTCCGAGGGCGCCATGTCGCCGCCGGCGAAGACGCCCTTGCGCCCGGTCATCATGTCGGGCCCGACCTTGACGACGCCGTTCTCGATGGCGATGCCCGGCGCGTTGTTCAACAGCGAGAGATCGACGTCCTGGCCGAGCGCGAGCACCAGCGAATCGGCCTCCAGCGTCTCGAATTCGCCGGTCGGCTGCGGGAAGCCCTTGTCGTCGAGCTTCATCTTTTCGATGGTCATCGCGCCGCCGTCGACGGCTTTGATGGTCGACAGCCATTTCATCGACACGCCTTCCTGCAGCGCCTCTTCGAGTTCGAAGTCGTGCGCCGGCATTTTCTCGCGCGTGCGGCGATAAACGATGATTGCCTCGTCGGCCCCTAACCGACGCGCGGTGCGCGCCGCGTCGAGCGCGGTGTTGCCGCCGCCGTAGATCACCACCTTGCGCCCCAGCAGCGGCGGCGCCTCGCCCTCCATCGAGCGCAGCAGCGTCACCGCGTCGAGGATCTTCGCCGCGCCGCCGGCCGGAATATAGGCGCGCCGCGCGATATGGGCGCCCACCGCGAGGAACGCCGCGTCGTAGCCGCCCTCGCGCATCGTCGCCTCGATGTCGTCGACCTTGGCGTTGAGTTCGAGCCTCACGCCCATCGTGGCGATGCGCGCGACCTCGGCGTCGAGCACGTCGCGCGGCAGGCGATATTTGGGAATGCCGAAGCGCATCATGCCGCCCGCGAGCGGGCCGGCTTCGCGGATCGTCACGCCATGGCCGAGACGGGCGAGATGATAGGCGGCCGAGAGGCCCGCCGGGCCGGCGCCGACGACGAGGACGCGCTTGCCGCTGAGCGCGGCGGGCCTATCGAAAGCCCAACCATGCTGGATCGCCAGGTCGCCGAGAAAGCGCTCGACCGAATTGATGCCGACCGCCTCGTCGATCTCGGCGCGATTGCACTTCGTTTCGCACGGGTGATAGCACACGCGGCCCATGATCGCCGGCAGCGGATTGTTCAGCGTCAGAGCGCGCCAGGCCGCT
Source organism: Roseiarcus sp. (assembly GCA_050012775.1). Classification (GTDB taxonomy): domain Bacteria; phylum Pseudomonadota; class Alphaproteobacteria; order Rhizobiales; family Beijerinckiaceae; genus Roseiarcus. The sequence goes on along the minus strand of JBEKGN010000026.1, from coordinate 31,841 downwards.
TCGTATTCGCCGGCTTCCGCATGCGAGAGCCAGCCCTGAATGTCCTCGCCGGCGGGGCACGCCGCGTTGCATGGCGGCAGCCGGTCGACATATTCGGGCCGCATCGTCCGCCACGAGCCGGTGTGGTTGAGCTTGCTCGTGCCGACTTCGAGCGTGATCGCGAAGGGGTGTTTCATGCGCTGTCTCCGCGACTAGCCTTCGGCTTCCAGAAGCCCGTATTCGGCGATGCGCTTGTCCGCCAGCGCCTGCAGGCGCGCCACGCGTGGGTCTTCGCGGCCGTCGCGAAACAGATGGGCGAAGCGGCGCTGCAACTTCAGATATTCGACGACCGGCGTCTTGCGGCGGATCTTGCGCACGTCGGTCACGCGACCGTGTTCGGCCTCGAAGATCGGAAAGAGCCCGGTCTCGATGGCGAGCCGCGCGAGCTTGACGGTGTCGTGCGAGGCCGCGCCCCAGCCGAGCGGGCAGGGCACGTTGATCTGGATGTAGCGCGCGCCGCGAAAGCCCATCGCCTTGGTCACCTTGGCCTCGAGATCGTGCAGGTCGGCGACGCTGGCGGTGGCGACGAAGGGAATTTCGTGCGCGACGGCGATTTTCGGCACGAACTTGCCGGTTCCGAAGACATTGCCGGGTTCCGGGCCGAGCGTCGGCGTCGTCGCGGTTCGCGCGGTCGGCGGCGTCGCCGAGGACCGCTGCACCCCGGTGTTCATGTAACCCTCGTTATCGTAGCAGATATACAGCACGTCGTCGTTGCGCTCGAACATGCCGCTGAGGCAGCCGAAGCCGATGTCGGTGGTGCCGCCGTCGCCGCCCTGCGCGACGACGCGCGTCTCGCGTTTCGTCACCCGCATCGCCGCCGCGACCCCGGTCGCGACCGCCGCCGCGTTGCCGAACAGCGAATGCATCCACGGCATTTGCCAGGACGTCTCGGGATAGGGCGTGGTGAACACTTCGAGGCAGCCGGTGGCGTTGACCGCGATGAGGTCGCCGCCGGTCGCGCGCATCGCCGCGTCGATGGCATAGCGCGCGCCGAGCGCCTCGCCGCAGCCCTGGCAGGCGCGATGGCCCGAGGTCAGCGAATTGGAGCGCGCGAGGCTCGCCTGCACGGTGCGCTCGGCCTCGTCGACGAGGCGGTTGCCGACGGTGAGCGTGCCCTTCTGGTAGAATTTGAGCTTCTGCACGTCGTTCATGGCGCGCGCTCCGCGATTTTCGCCTGCCGCTCGCGTTCGAGCTGCTTGAGGATGGCCTCCGCCGCCGGCCCGGCGCGGCGCGCCTTGCCGCGGCGATGGATTTCGCGCGCGACGACGCGCTCGTTGAGATCGAGGAAATGTGGGCCTTCCCACGGCTGGATCGTCGCCTGGCGGAAGAGGCGATGCAGCGAGGCCTTGGGAACGGGTCGTCCGCCCAGGCCGACGATCGCCGAATGCATCGCCGGCGCCTGCGGCAGGCCGCGCATGGCGATCGCGACGTTGCTCGCGAGCGGTCCGCCCATGCCGACGTCGAGCGCCTTGTCGATGACGATCACGTTGCGCGCGCGCGCCAGCGCCTCGCGCAGGGCGCGGGTGGGAAAGGGTCGAAACGTCACCAGCGTGACGAGCCCGACGCTGACGCCGTCGGCGCGCATCTCGTCGATCACGTCCTTGATGGTGCCGTTGAGCGAGCCCATCGCGACGACGATCAATTCGGCGTCGGCGGTCTCGTATTGGCGCAGCAGGCCGCCGCAAGCGCGGCCGAACCGGCGCTGGAATTCGGCGGCGAGCTTTTCGATGAGCGCCAACGCCGTGTGCTGCTTGAAATATTGGAGGTAGCGCACTTCGGTGAACGCGTCGGGCCCGACCATCGCGCCGATCGAAATCGGGTCCTCGGGGTCGAGGATCTGCATCGGTTCGTAGGGCGGCAGATAGGCGTCGACGGACGCCTGGTCGGGAATGTCGACGCGCTCGACGGCGTGGGTCAGGATGAAGCCGTCGACGCAGACCATCGTCGGCACCGAAAGCTCTTCGGCGAGTCGGAACGCCTGGATGTGCAGATCGGCCGCTTCCTGGTTCGTTTCGGCGAACAGTTGAATCCATCCGGATTCGCGTAGCGCCATCGCGTCGGAATGATCGTTCCAGATGTTGATCGGCGCGCCGATGGCGCGATTGCCGAGCGTCATGACGATGGGAAGGCCGAGGCCTGCCGCGTTGTAGACGGCTTCGGCCATGAACAGCAGGCCCTGGCTCGCCGTGGCGGTATAGGCGCGCGCGCCCGCCGCCGAGGCGCCGATGGCGACCGAAAGCGCGGCGAATTCGCTTTCGACGTTGATGAACTCGCAATTCTCGAGCCGGCCGAGGCGCACGAGGTCACCCAGGCCCTCGACGATATGGGTCTGCGGCGTGATCGGATAGGCGCAGACCACTTGCGGCCGGCACAGGCCGATCGTGCGGGCCATCGCCTTGGAGCCTTCGATTTGTTCGAGCATCGGGGCTTACGTCTCCTTGGGGTCAGGCCGCGGCTTTGGCCGTGACGAGGGCGTGGGCGGCCTTGGCGGCTTCGACATTGGCCTCGCCGACCTTGCCGGGAAAGGCGCGGCGGATCGCCTCGAGCACCGAGTCGAGCGAAACAATTCCGACGGAAGCGGCGAAGGCGCCGAGCAGCGCGGTGTTGGGCGCGGGGCGGCGGACATATTTCATCGCCAGTTCGGTCGCCGGCGAAGTCAGCGCGTGTCTGGGCGGAATGCGTGCGAGGATCGCCTCGACATGGAGTTCGGCGAAGCTTTTGGCGGTGTTGACGATGAGATAGCCCTGGGGATCGAGTCCCTCGGCGACGTCGAGCGCCTTGAACAAGGTCGGGTCCTGGACGATCACCGCGTCGGGATTCTGGATCGGCTCGCGCAGGCGGATTTCCTTGTCGGCGATGCGGCAGAAGGCGACCACCGGGGCGCCCATGCGCTCCGAGCCGAAGCTTGGAAAGGCCTGCGCATGCTTGCCCTCGAGGAACGCGGCGACCGAAAGCATTTCGGCCGCCGTCACCACGCCCTGGCCGCCGCGGCCATGGATTCGCACCTGAAACATGCCCGCTCCTTAGGCCCCCGCCCTTACCTCTGCGTGAGTTTATGCGCGATGGCGGGGCGGACAATTGAGCACGATCAATGTCGGCGGCGAGCGCGCCCTTGACTCCTGCCTCGTCCCCATTCAAAACTAGAACAAAGAGCGAACATATGGGACACAGATCGGATGTCGCGGGGCGACGGGGCTGAGGGGATGGCGCGTTTGCGGCGCGTCGTCGAGGAGATCGAGGCTCGCTCAGGGCCGGCCGATGCGCGCGCGCCGCCGTCCAAGCTTTCGCTGACCCGCGCGCTCGATCGCGCGCTCGGCGGCGGGCTTTCCGGCGACGCCCTGCACGAGATCGCGCCGGCGAGCCCCGGCGACGGCGCGGCGGCGATGGGCTTCGCGCTCGCGCTGGCGGCGCGCTTCATGGCCGAGCGGCGCGCGGCGGGGCTTGTCATCGCCGAGGATTTCGCTTTGCGCGAGATGGGCGCGCTCTATGGGCCGGGGCTCGTCGCGCACGGGATGGAGCTGAGCCGGCTCGTCTTCGTGCGCGCGCCCGACGCGCCGGCGCTGTTCCAGGCGATGGAGGAGGGCTTGAGGAGCGGCGCGCCGGCGGTCGTCGTCGGCGAAGTCTGGAGCCTGAGGAGCTATGGGCTCGCCGTCTCGCGCCGCCTGCTGCTCGCCGCGCGCGCCGGGGCCACGCCGGCGCTGCTGGTTCAGGCGAGCGCCTATGGCGCGGCCGAAAAACTCTCCAGCGCCGCCGAGACGCGCTTCGAGATCGCCGCCGCGCCGAGCGCGCGCCTCGCTTCGGCGGGCGGCGGACGCCCCCTTCCCGGGCCGCCCGCCTTCGCCGCGCGGCTCGTCAAGGCGCGCCTGACGTCGGCCGCGGGGCCGCCGCCAGGTCTCGACGCGACGAGGATCATCCGCCTGACATGGCGAAGCGAGGACAAGCAATTTGACGATCCGACGGTTTCTCTCCCTGTGGCTGCCGCGTCTGGCGACGGACCGCGCGCGGCGCGCGCGCGCCGTTGACGCGGCCGCGCCGCTGGCGGTCGTCGCGACGGTCAGACAAGCGCGTCGGCTCGTCGGCGTCGACGCAAACGCCGCGCGGCTCGGCCTGAGCGCGGGCCTGACGCTCGCCGACGCGCGCGCGCGCCATCCCGCCCTCGTCGCGCTCGACGCCGACCCGCAAGCGGAGGCGAGGCTGCTCGAGCGTCTCGCCGATTGGTGCGGGCGCTTCACGCCGCTCGTCGCGCTCGATGGCGGCGACGGGCTGATGCTCGACGTTTCCGGCGTCGCGCATCTCTTCGGCGGCGAGGCGGCGCTGGCGCAGGAGATCGAGGCGCGCTTGGCCGGCCAAGGCTTTTGCGTCGCGCTCGGCCTCGCCGACACGCCGCGCGCGGCTTCAGCGCTGGCGCGCTATTCCAGCGAGCGCGTCGCGCCCGCCGGCCTTTCCGGCAAGGCCTTCGCCAAGCTGTTTCACGAAATGCCGGTCGCCGCGCTGGGGCTCGACGACAGAATCGTCGCCGACATGGCGCGCGCCGGGCTCCGCCGCGTCGGCGATCTCGCGATGCGGCCGCGCGCGCCGATCGCCGCGCGCTTCGGCGCCGAAGCGATCGCCCGGCTCGACGCGTTGAGCGGCCTTAACCGCGACGCGATCACGCCGCGCTTCGCCGCGCCTGATTTTTGCGCCGAGCGGCGCTTCGCCAGCCCGATCGTCGCCAGCGAGGCGGTGATGGCGACGCTGGCTAAGCTCGCCGACGATCTCGTCGCGCTGCTCGCGCGCCAGGCCAAGGGCGCGCGCCGGCTGGAACTCGCCCTCTTTCGCGTCGACGGCGACGTGCGTCGCATTGTCGTGGGCGCCGGCCGGCCGCTCGGCGAGGCGCGCGCCATCGCGCGGCTGTTCGCCGAGCGCCTCGCCGGGGGCGCCGAGGAGGAGATCGACGCCGGCTTCGGCGTCGATCTGATGCGCCTGTCCTGTCTCCTCGCCGAGCCGCTGGAGCCCTCGCAGCGCGAATGGGAGAGCGCGCACGAGGCCGAGCGCTCGGCGCGGCTCGCCGATCTCCTGGACGGCTTGAGCGCGCGTCTGGGGCCGCGTCGCGTGACGCGGCAGCGCCTCGTCGAGGCCCATATTCCCGAACAGGCCGTCGTCGCCTCGCCGGCGGTTTTGGGCGCGGCGCGCGCGAGGGGGGAGGAGATCGAAGTCGCTGCATCGGCTGCGGCGCCGACGCGGCCCTTGCGCCTGTTCGAGCGGCCTGAGCCGATCGAGACCCTCGCCGAAGTCCCCGACGGCCCGCCCTTACGCTTCCGTTGGCGGCGCGTGCTGCATGAAGTCGCCGCGATCGAAGGGCCAGAGCGCATCGCTGCGCCGTGGTGGCGCCGGCTCGACGCGCCGACGCGCGACTATTTCCGCGCCGAGGACACTTTTGGGCGCCGCTTCTGGCTCTACCGCGAGGGGCTCTATGGGCGCGAGACGATGGGGGCGAAATGGTTTTTGCACGGGGTGTTCGGGTGAGAAGCCCTTCTCCCGCATAGCGGGAGAAGGCGGCCGCGCGAAGCGCGGCCGGATGGGGGTCTTGGGAACAGGAGGCGATGATGCGCGACGACATTCCATTCTCTGCGAAATCTCGCGCCCGAGCCATGCGGCGGGCGCTCACTGATGCGGAGCGAAAGCTTTGGCGCGCCCTGCGCGATCGGCGTATGCAGTCGCTCAAGTTTCGCCGTCAGGCGCCGGTTGGCCCTTACATTGTCGACTTCCTGTGTCTCGCGCACAAACTCGTCGTCGAGGCGGATGGTTCGCAACACGCCGAAAATCGTCGCGACGCCCGGCGCGACGCGTGGTTTGGGCGAGAGGGCTACAAAGTCCTGCGCTTTGGCAATCGCGACATGCTGACAGCGCAAGACAGCGCGCTGGCGACGATCGCAACGGCGTGTGGCTTGCCATGGTGACGCCGCAGGCCCTCACCCCAACCCCTCTCCCGCATAGGGCGTTCGGTAGAACGCCCGTCTTCCAGACGGACTATGCGGGAGAGGGGCTTCTCGCGGGGCGTCCATGATCCGCCTCGCTCCGCGCTTCGCCGAGCTCGCGACGACGACGAATTTTTCGTTCCTTCGCGGCGCTTCGCACCCGGAAGAGCTGGTCGCGCGCGCCGCCGAGCTCGGCCTGACGGGGATCGGCGTCGCCGATCGCAACACGCTCGCCGGCGTCGTGCGCGCGCATGTTTACGCACGCGAGAACCGCGCCGCGATCGGCGCGCTGCGCGTCGTCACGGGCGCGCGGCTGAGCTTTGGCGACGGCGCGCCCGACATGCTCGCCTATCCCCGGGATCGCGCCGCCTATGGGCGGCTGTGCCGACTGCTGACGAAGGGCAATCTGCGCGCGCCCAAGGGCGAGTGCCATTTGAATTTCGAGGATCTGCTGGAGCATGGCGAGGGCTTGCAGATCGTCGCGATGCCCCTCATCCGGCGCTTCGCGCCACCTTCTCCCGTAAACGGGGGAAGGGACGAGCCCCTCTCCCGCTCGCGGGAGAGGGGTTGGGGTGAGGGCCGGCTGCTCACGCAACTCCGCGAAGCCTTCCCCGGACGCCTGTGGCTCGGCGCGAGCCTGACCTATGGCGCGGATATGCGCGGCGGCCTCGCCGCTCGCGCGGCGCTCGCGCGCAAGATCGGCGCGGCGCTGCTGGCGACCAACGACGTTCTCATGCACGCGCCCGAGCGTCGCGCGCTCGCCGACGTTCTCGCTTGCATTCGCGAGAAGACGACGCTGGAGGCGGCGGGGCGGCTGATCCAGGCCAACGCCGAACGCCATCTCAAATCCGCTGATGAAATGGCGCGCCTGTTCGCCGAAGCGCCGCAGGCGGTGGAGGAGACGATCCGCTTCCTCGACGGCCTTGCCTTCAGCCTCGATGAGCTCGCGCACGACTATCCTCTGGAATTGCGCGAGGGCTATGCGAGCCCGCAAGCCGCGCTCGAAGCCTTCGCCGAGGCCGGCGCGCGCGCGCGCTATCCCGGCGGCGTTCCCGACGCCGTGCGCGCGGCGCTCGATCACGAACTCACGCTGATCGGCGCGCTGAATTACGCGCCCTATTTCCTCACCGTGCACGACATCGTGCGCTACGCGCGCAGCCGCGGAATCCTGTGCCAGGGGCGCGGCTCGGCGGCCAATTCGACGGTCTGCTACTGCTTAGGCGTCACCGAGGTCGATCCCGCCAAGTTCGATCTTCTGTTCGAGCGCTTCGTTTCGCCCGAGCGCAACGAGCCGCCCGACATCGACGTCGATTTCGAGCACGAACGGCGCGAGGAGGTGATCCAATATATCTACGCGCGCTACGGGCGCGAGCGCGCCGGCCTCGCGAGCGCGGTCACGACCTATCGCACGCGCTCGGCGATCCGCGAGACGGCCAAGGTCTTCGGCCTCTCCGACGACGTGATCGTCGCGCTCAACGGCACGGCCTGGGGCCACGGCTCCGCGCCGATCGGCGAGGAGCGCGCGCGCGCCGCCGGCCTCGATCCCGCCGATCCGACGCTTGGCGTAGCGCTGCAGCTGGCGGGCGAGCTGACCGGCTTTCCCCGCCATCTCACCCAGCACAGCGGCGGCTTCGTCATCACCCGCGACCGGCTCGACGAGGTCGCGCCGATCATGAACGCGGCGATGGAGGACCGCACGACGATCGAATGGGACAAGGACGATCTCGACGCGCTCGGGATTCTGAAGATCGACGTGCTCGCGCTCGGCATGCTCACGGCGATGAGCAAGAGCTTCGCGCTGCTGGAGAAGGGCTATGGCGAGCGGCTGACGCTCGCCTCGATCCCCTCCGAGGAGGCGTGCGTCTATGCGATGATCCAGCGCGCCGACACGATCGGCGTGTTCCAGATCGAGAGCCGCGCGCAAATGTCGATGCTGCCGCGCCTCAAACCGGAAAAATTCTACGATCTCGTCATCGAGGTGGCGATCGTGCGCCCCGGCCCGATCCAGGGCGACATGGTTCATCCTTACTTGCGCCGCCGGCAGGGCCTGGAGGACGTGATCTATCCCTCGAAGGAGCTGGAATCGGTGCTCGGCAAGACGCTCGGCGTGCCCTTGTTCCAGGAGCAGGCGATGAAGATCGCCATCGTCGCGGCGGGCTTCTCGCCCGCCGAGGCCGACAAATTGCGCCGCGCGATGGCGACCTTCCGCCGCGTCGGAACGATCGCGACCTTTCAGGCCAAGATGGTCGAGGGCATGGCGGCCAAGGGCTACGAGCGCGAATTCGCCGAGCGCTGCTTCCGCCAGATCGAGGGTTTTGGCGAATACGGTTTTCCCGAGAGCCACGCGGCGAGCTTCGCGCTGATCGTTTACGCCTCGTGCTGGATGAAATGCCGCTATCCCGACGTCTTCGCCGCCGCGATGCTCAATTCGCAGCCGCTCGGCTTCTACGCGCCCGCCCAGCTCGTGCGCGACGCGCGCGAACACGGCGTCGAGGTGAGGGAGGTCGACGTCAATCTGTCGGATTGGGATTGTACGCTGGAGCTTCTTCCCCCTCTCCCGCAAAGCCCGTCGAAGACGGGCGTCCTTCGGACGCCCTACGCGGGAGAGGGCCGGGGTGAGGGCAAGGGCCAGAGCGCTCATTTCCAAGACCCTCATCCGTCGCCTTCGGCGACACCTTCTCCCGCGCAGCGGGAGAAGGGACAAATCCACCCCCGCCACGCGTCGATGGCGGAGCATATCCGCGCCGCGCACGCCGTGCGGCTCGGCCTGCGCCAGATCGTCGGCGCCCGCGAAGAGGAGATGCGCAAGCTCGTCGATGCGCGCGGGGCTGGCTACGACTCGGTGCGCGATCTCTGGCTGCGCTCCTCTCTGAGCCCGGCCGTGCTGGAGCGCCTCGCCGACGCCGACGCGTTCCGCTCGCTCGGCCTCGACCGGCGCCAGGCGCTGTGGGCGGTGCGCGGCCTCGACCGCGTCGGCGATCAGGACGATCTGCCGCTGTTCGCGGCCAGCCGCCCGGAGCGCGAAAGCGAGCCAGACGCCAAATTGCCGCCGATGCCGCTCGGCGCTCATGTCGTCGAGGATTACCGGCGTCTTTCGCTGTCGTTGAAGGCCCATCCGGTGGCGTTCATGCGCGCGCGCCTCAATGCGCGCAGCGTGAAGCGCTCCGACGCGCTCGCTTCGCTGAAGAGCGGCGCGCGCGTCGCCGTCGCCGGCCTGGTGCTGGTGCGCCAGCGTCCCGGCACGGCCAAGGGCGTCATCTTCATGACGCTGGAGGACGAGGCGGGCGTCGCCAATCTCATCGTCTGGCCCAAGGCGTTCGAGCGCCTGCGCGCGATCGTCATCGGCGCGCGCTTCGTCGCCGCGACCGGCAAGTTGCAGAACGAGGCCGGCGTCATCCACCTCATCGTCGAGCGCATGGAGGATCTGACGCCGATGCTGGGGCTGCTTTCCGAAGAAGGGCGAACCATCGCAACGCCAGCGCCCGCCGACGAAGTTCGCCGCCCGCCAGTGTCGCCGCCGCAGAAGCGCCAAGGCGACCGCTTCGCGCAAGTGCAGCCGTTCGCCGACCCGCGCCTCGCCCCGCCGCCAGCCCAGAGCCAAGAACTCGAACGCGCGCTGCCGGCGGGACGGAATTTTCATTGAAGGGGCGGACGAGTGGTCGCACGACGCGATGCGCTCGCGCCTCGAAATTGCATCGACGCCATGCTATACGGCGAATGCTATCTAATGTTCACCTATGGCTCCTGTCCATGAAGCCCTCAGAATCGCTGCTCACGCATCGCGCCGCCATCCGCGCCATCGTCGCGGCTCATCGGGCCTCCAACGCCAGGGTGTTCGGCTCGGTGGCGCGCGGGCGCGACACCGAGGAGAGCGATCTCGATATTCTCGTCGATCCCGCGCCGGACGCCACGCTCTTCGACATCGGCGCGATGCGGCATGAATTGCGGCAATTGCTCGGCGTGAAGGTCGACGTGCTGACGCCCAACGGACTGCCCGACACCTTCCGCGAAGCCGTTCTGGCCGAAGCGGCGCCGGTATGAGCGGGACGGTCAACGGGTCGTCGGCTATCTCGGCGATATCCTGCAGGCCATCGAACGCATTCATCGTTACACCGACGACGTGGACGAAGTCGCCTTCTCTCGAGACGAGATGACGCAGGACGCCGTAATCCGAAATTTCGAGATCATTGGCGAAGCGTGCCGCAACATCGAACGAAACGACCCGAGCTTCGCGGCCGCTCATTCCGAGCTTCCGCTCTCCATCGCCTATGAAATGCGCAACGCGCTCGCCCACGGCTATTTCAAGGTCGATTTGGCGATTGTTTGGAGGAGCGTCGAAACCGATCTGCCGCCTTTGTACGAACAGGTGCGGTCTCTCCTCGGCGCGCTGACTCAAACGAACGACCACGACCCAGCACGCAACGCGTGACGCTTAGCCCGTTCACCCCTTGGCCGGCGCGCGCTTCTCGAGTTCGGCGATGAATTCGCGCGTCTCGCGCGTCGCCATGCCCGCCGCTTCGCGCGCGTCGGCGATCATCTTCAGGTTGTTGGCGGTGGTTTCCGCCTTCCAGGGCTCGTCGAGAACGGCGAGCGCGTCGGCGAGCGCGTCGCTCGCGGCGTCCCAGTCGCTCCCGATCACCGCGAGTTCGAGCAGCGTCGCGTGATCCCAATAGTCCGGCTTGGCGCCGAGCCGCCGACGCACGGCGTAAAGCACGACGCCCGCCATTTCCTTGGCTAAAGGGTCCTTGGGATCGGCGATCGTCATCAGCGTCACCGCATTGATGCCGGGATAGGCGTCGCGCCAGTCGGCTTCGAAGCCCGCGCGATACGCGGCGATCGCCCTCTTCAAGTGGCCGCGCGCGGCGAAGCCGTCGCCCGCTTTCAGCGCCTTCGCCCAGCGATCCTTGTGGATGCGCCCGAGAAGCGCGTTGGCCTCGCTCGAAGGTCCGCGCTCGGCGATCAGTTGCGTCAGCATCGTCTCCGCTTCGCGGTCGCGTCCAACGCGATTGAGCGCGAGCGCCCATTGCTCGCGCACGAGCTGGGTGCGCTGCAACGCCATGTCGAGCTTTGGGCAGAGGTCGACGATCCGATCCCACGCCGAAACCGCGCGATAGGACAAGAGAAGATCGACCGCTACGCCCGCCTGCACCGCGCTCATGTCGCCCAGGCTGTCGCGCAACTGGTCGAGCCCGGCCTGGCCGCTATCGCGCGCCTTGACGAGCCGCCCTTTCAGCTCCTCCTCCATCGCGATCTTGGTGCGAAAGACGTCGGTTTTCAGCCGGTCGATCGGCGCCGCCTGGTAACCCTCGAGCAGTTGGAACAGCGGCGAATCCATCGCGCGGTGCTGGCGCGATTCGATCAGGCGCTGCGTCAGCGCCGTCTTCGCGGCGGCGGGATCGGCCGGGGCGCCGTCTTCGTTGAGCGCATAGGGCAGCGCCCGCAAGGGACCGACGTCGAAGGGCAGGGGGCAGCCCAACGCGAGCGTCAGCACCGTCGTCTCCGGACGCGCCGCGTGGCGAATGCCGAGCTCATAGTAGACGTTGGCGTTGAGCAGGGTCAGGTCGGCGATCGCGTATTCGCTGAGCAGCAGGCGCTCATACATCAACTTGTGGATGAACCCGGCGCCCTGCTCCTCGTCGGCGCGGATGCCGTCGAGCCCAGCCGCCTCGACGGCCGGGGCGATCACCTCGGCATAGATGCGGTCGAAATCCACCATCCGCCCCGAGGCATCCGGCTTGCGGCCGAACGGCATGATGACGAAACAGACAGCCCGATGGCTCACGACCCACCTCCCGCCGCCTTCGCGCAGCGCGCGATCCTAGCCCGCTCGCGGCGCGGAGTCTCGCAAGGCATTCGCGGCGGCCGCGTTTGCTATCGCGGCGGGGCCTTGCTAGCGGTGCGCGCCCCGCCCGACAGGTTCCCCCTTTGCCCTACGCCATGCTCGCCTTCCTCACCCTGCTGTGGGGCTCGTCGTTCCTGCTCATCAAGATCGCGTCGCGGGCGTTCGATTCGGCCGGCTTCGCGTTCGGCCGCGCTGGGATCGCCGCCGCGGCGCTGGTCGTCGTGGCGCTCGCGATGCGCTGGCGCTGGCCGCGCTCGCCGCGCCTGTGGGGTCAGATGGCGGCGATGTCGCTTGCCGGCCAGGTTCTGCCCTTCCTGCTGTTCGGCGTCGCCGCGCATCTCACCACCAGCGCCGACATGGCGCTGATGATGGGCGGCGTGCCGATCTTCACCTTCGTCATCGCCCGGCTGTTCGCGCTGGGCGAGGTGTGGAACGCGCGCGCCGCGTTCGGTCTCGCGCTCGGCCTTATCGGCGTCGCCGTTTCGCTCGCTTCGCCGCTCGGTTCGGCGGCCGTCGCGACGGCGTCCGAGCCGGGCCTCGGCCGCGCTCTGGCGCTGCTCGGGGCCTTGGGATATGCGACGGGCGCGCTGTTGTCGCGCCCGGTTTCGCGCGAGATCGGGGCCGCCATGGCCGCGACGGGCTCGATGGCGGTCTCGGCCGGACTTTTGCTCGTCCTCGTTCTGGCGCTGGACGGCCTGCCGTCGCCGGCCGCGCTCGCAGCGACGCCGCTCGGGCCGCTCGCCGCGCTTTGCGCGCTCGGGCTGTTCAACACCGCGCTCGCCTATTTCATCTATTTCCGGCTGATCGCCAGCGCGGGCGCGACCTTCGCGGCGCTCAACAATTACATCGTGCCCTGCTTCGGACTGCTGGCGGGCGCCTGGACGCTCGGCGAACCCGTCGGCCCGTCGTCGTGGATCGGCATGGCCTGCGTGCTCGGCGGCGTCGTGGTCACGGGATCGGCGGCGAACGCCTCGCGCGTCATCGCCAAGCGCTAGCGCCGTCTCGTCGCCCTTACGCGACCTCGAATAGCCCCGCCGCGCCCATGCCGCCGCCGACGCACATCGTCACCACGACATATTTGACGCCGCGCCGCTTGCCTTCGATCAGGGCATGGCCGACGAGCCGCGAGCCGCTCATGCCATAGGGATGGCCGACCGCGACCGCGCCGCCGTCGACGTTGAGCTTGTCGCCGTCGATGCCGAGCCGGTCGCGGCAATAGATCACCTGCACGGCGAAGGCCTCGTTGAGTTCCCACAGGCCGATGTCGTCGACCTTCAGGCCGTGCGCGCTCAGCAGCTTCGGCACGGCGAACACCGGGCCGATGCCCATTTCGTCGGGATCGCAGCCGGCGACTGCGATGCCGCGGTAGATCCCCAGCGGCTCGAGATCGCGCTCGCGCGCGATCTTTGCCTCCATCAGCACGCAGGCGCTGGCGCCGTCCGACAATTGCGACGCGTTGCCGGCGGTGATGAACGATCCGTCCCTCTTCAAATGCCGTCCGCCCGCGAAGACCGGCTTCAGGGCGGCGAGCCCGGCGAGCGTGGTGTCGGGGCGATTGCCCTCGTCATGCGCGAGCGTGACCGGCTTTTCGTGCGTCGCCCCGCTCGCCTTGTCGACGACCTTCATCACGGAGGGCAGGGGAACGATTTCGGCGTCGAAGCGCCCCTCCGCCTGAGCCCGCGCCGTGCGCTGCTGCGATTGCAGCGCGTATTCGTCCTGGCGCTCGCGCGAAATCCCATAGCGTTCGGCGACGACCTCGGCGGTCTCCAGCATCGACATGTAGACGTCGTCGCGATGATGGAGCAGCCAGGGATCATGCGCGCGGTGCCGATTCATCGTGTCGTTCTGCACCAGCGAAATCGATTCCAGGCCGCCTCCGACCACGATTTGCATGCCGTCGGCGACGATCTGCTTGGCCGCGATGGCGATCGCCATCAGGCCCGAGGCGCATTGCCGGTCCACCGACATACCGGCGACGCTGGTCGGCAGCCCCGCGCGCAACGCGCATTGGCGCGCGACGTTCGAGCCCGTGGCGCCCTGCTGCAACGCCGCGCCCATCACGACGTCGTCGATCTCGGCTCCGGCGACGCCGGCGCGCCCGACCGCGGCGGCGATCGCGTGGCCGCCCAGCGTCTGGGCCGGCGTGTCGTTGAAGGCGCCGCGATAGGCCTTGCCGATCGGCGTCCGGGCGGTTGAAACGATGACGGCTTCACGCATTGTCCAGCTCCTATTTCAGCGTTGCGACGCCCTTCGCCCTGGCGGCGGCGGCGGCGAATTTGAATGTCTGCGCGAAGGCGTTTTCCAAGGGAACCGCGGCGCTGCGATCGGCGATCTCGGCAAAGCGCGCCGCGATTGTCTCGGGCGTGCGCTCGGCTTCGCCGAGATAGACGCCCGGCGTCTCCGCGATGTGGGTCACCGCGAAGACCCCGGCGCCGGCGCCGAGAATGACGCGCGAGGGCGCCTGTTCGCTGACGAGAAACAGCACGCCGGGCGTCACCGATTCCGGGGTCAGCAGCGCGGCGGCTTCGGGCGGCAGCAGCCCGGCGGTCATCGCGGTGGCGGCGGTCGGCGCGAGCACGTTGACGCGGATGTCGTTCTTGGCGCCTTCGAGATGCAGCACGTTCATCAGGCCGATCATCGCCGCCTTCGCCGCGCCGTAGTTGGCCTGGCCGAAATTGCCGTAAATGCCCGACGCCGACGAGGTGAAGACGATGCGGCCGTAGTTGCGCTCGCGCATGCCCGCCCAGACCGCCTTGGCTGAGATCGCCGAACCCATGAGATGCACGTTCACGACGCGCTCGAAATCGGCGAGCTCCATCTTGGCGAAGGTCTTGTCGCGCAGGACGCCGGCGTTGGCGACGAGAATGTCGACGCCGCCCCATCGCTCCTGCGCGCCCTTCACCATCGCTTCGACCTGAGCCGGGTCGCAGACGTCGGCGCCGTCGGCGACGGCGACGCCGCCCGCGCGTTCGATTTCCTCGGCGACGCGGAGCGCCGATTGCGGAGGAGCGCCGCCGGGTCCCAGATCGTTGACGACGATCCTCGCGCCGCGCGCGGCGAGTCCGAGCGCATGACAGCGCCCGAGGCCGCCGCCGGCGCCCGTGACGATCGCGACGCGGCCGTCAAAACGAATTTCCATCAGTTCTCGATCTCTTGGCTCGGGTCGGCGGTCAGGCGCGGCGGCCGTGCGGGTCGATGGCGATGCGCGCGGGGGTCGGTCGCGGCCGAGGCGCCGATCTCAGGCGCAGGCCTCTCCGCTTTCCCAGGGAATCGTCGTCCGAACCGAAGCTCATCACCGCCGCGGCGCAGACGACGCCGCCGAAGGTGAAGGCGAAGCTGGCGCAAAGCAGCACGAGGCCGGGAATCAGCGCGTCCGAGCGCCACAGCAGCGATCGAAGGCCGACGAAATCGAACGCGAGGATCAGCAGCGCGCAAAACACCCCGATCGCCATGCCGAACGCCCAATTCACCATCATCGCGCGCACCAGCGGCTGGCGCGCTCCCCAGCGCCGCCAGGCCGCGTTCAAACGGCTTCGCTTGCCCTGCATCGCTTCTTCTCCTCCGGCGATCCCTGTCGGCCGCGCGCTCGCGCGCCCAGCGCCGAGCCGACGGCAATCTTATGCCGATTCGCGCCCGCGTCTAGCGTGGCCGCACAACGCGTCACGCTCGCTCCGGACGGGTCGCAATCCAGATCCTATGCCGCGCGCCGCCGCGCGCGCCTCTCGCGCGCGCCGGGATTTCCTCCGCCGCGAAGCCGGCGTCGCGAAGCCTTTGGGTGAATCGCCGGTCGGGCCCCGAGGACCATACGGCCAAAACGCCGCCGGGCCGCAGCGCCGCGCGCGCGGCGGCGAGCCCGCGCGCGTCGTAGAGCCGATCGTTGGCTGCGCGGGTCAGTCCTTCCGGGCCATTGTCGACGTCGAGCAGAATCGCGTCGTAAGTCGACTTGGCGGCGCCGATGACCTCGGCGACGTCGGACAGTTCGACGCGCGCGCGCGGATCGCCGAGCGACCCGGCGAAGATCTCCGCCATCGGGCCCTCGGCCCATTGCAAGACCGCGGGGACGAGTTCGGCGACTTCGACCCGCGCGGAAGCGTCGAGCGCCCGAAGCGCGGCGCGCAGGGTGAAGCCCATGCCCAGCCCGCCGATCAGGACGCGCGGCCGGGGGCGCTGGCGAATTCTCTCGCAGGCGAGGGCGGCGAGCGCTTCCTCCGAACCGCTGAGGCGGCTGTTCATCAATTCGTTGGCGCCGAGCCGGATCGAGAATTCGGCGCCCCGCCGCATCAGGCGCAGTTCGCCGCCCCCGCCGGGGATCGGCGCCTTGGCGAGCAAGATCCAGGGAATCACGGATCGTCTTTGCGCGCGTTGAGCGCGTCGGCGAGGCGCATCGCGGCCGAGCCGGGCTTCAGCGGCTTGGGCTGGCTTTCGTGCGGCGCCCAGCCGGTGAGCCAGATCGTGTCGAAGGTCGCGCGCAGGCGTCCGTCGGAATCGGCGAAGCGCTCGGCGTAGACCGAAGCCGCGCGCAGCAGCACGGCGCGGCGCAGCGGCTTGCGGCTGCGCAGGGTCAAGGCGTTGGTCGCCCCGAAAGCCCTGAGATCGCGCATCAGCGCGAAGAGGTCGTCATAGCGCGCGACGACGCTGTCGGCGTCGACCACCGGCAGCGCGAACCCGGCGCGCTGCATCAGGCTCCCGAGCGCGCGCACCTCGGCGAAAGGGGCGACGCGCGGCGCCGCGCCGCCGAGGATTTCGCTCTCGGCGATCATCAGGCTCTGGCGCAATTCGGTCAGCGTGTCGCCGCCGGCGAGGGCCGCCAGAAAGAGCCCGTCCGGCCTCAGCGCGCGGCGAATCTGGATCAGCGCGCCCGGCAGGTCGTTGACGTGATGCAGCGCCATCAGCGAGACGACGAGATCGCAGCTCTCGGCCGCCAGCGGCAGGCTCT
This sequence comes from Roseiarcus sp., assembly GCA_050012775.1. Classification (GTDB taxonomy): domain Bacteria; phylum Pseudomonadota; class Alphaproteobacteria; order Rhizobiales; family Beijerinckiaceae; genus Roseiarcus. The sequence goes on along the minus strand of JBEKGN010000026.1, from coordinate 15,067 downwards.
CGAGGTCGCCGACGGCGCTCGCGTACGCGCCGCGCCCGACGCCGAGCGGCGAGGGCGCGAGGCGCAACGTCAGCCCGCCTCCGCTTCGCGCCGCGAGCGTCTCGGCGGCGTGCGGCCCCGGCGCGCCGACGTCCGCCGCCACGGCGAAGACGCGGCGCACCAGGCTCAGGCGATCGGCGAGCTCCTCGGCGGCCCGCCGCAGCAGGAAGTCGGCGCCCGGGTTGGCGGGCGCGGTACGGTAGGCGCGTTCGAGCCGCGCGGCGAGAAGCGCGCGGTCGAACAGGAGATGGGGCTCAGGCTTCGGCACGCCGCCCTTATGCCCCGGGCGCGCCGTGCGCGCAAAGGCGGGCGCGCCGGGTCGGAAACGGCCGCGTCGGGTCGCCACGACGGGAAAAGCGTCGCCGAAATCCGCATCGCCGGCTTGACGTGAGTCAACGGGCTCGGGCGCTCGTCGTTATAGCGTTGTTAAAATTGATCTGCTGTCCGCTTCAGGTCCTTCGCCCGTCAAAGGAAGCGTAAGGTTCCGATCCTCGATCGGGGTCGAGGGCGCAGGGCGATGCGCGGTCATCGAAGGCGAGATTTACGAAGCCGGAACGAAGCTCGCATGGCTCTAAACTGTTCGGCGCCGCCGGTTGAGCGAAGAGGCGGATGGGAACACTTTCCGCATGGCGCCGACGTGGGGCTGCGAGGGTGGGGCGCGACGCCCGCGGAAGCCTTCGAGGCGGCGGCCCACGCTCTAACCGTCGCCGTCACCGATGCGCGGGTGGAGCCGAGAGATTCCGTTCACGTGACGTGCGAGGCGCCCGACCTCGAACTCCTTTTCGTCGAATGGCTCAACGCCGTCATTTATGAGATGGCGGTGCGGAACATGCTGTTTGGTCGTTTTGCGGTTCGCATCGAGGGCGCTCGCCTCGAAGGAACGCTGTGGGGCGAGCCGGTCGATGTCGTGCGGCACGCTCCGGCGTGCGAGCCGAAGGGCGCGACATACACCGAGCTGAAGGTCGCCAGGGAGGCCGACGGCGTGTGGTCGGCCGCGTGCATTGTGGACGTGTGACGGAGATCGGCGATGGATCCAGGCCGCTTCACGCGTGTCGATTCCGCCACATGGCGCATCGAAACGACAGGCTCCATGCGCGTCCCGGCGATCATCTACGCCGACGAGAGCCTAATCGCGGACATGGACGATAAGGTTGGCGAACAGGCCGTGAACGTTGCGACCCTGCCGGGGATCGTGCAGGCGTCGTATGTCATGCCCGACGCGCACTGGGGATACGGCTTCCCGATTGGCGGCGTCGCGGCGTTCGATGCGGATCGCGGCGGAGTCGTGTCCGGGGGCGGCGTCGGTTTCGACATTTCTTGCGGCGTGCGCACGATGCTGACCGGGCTAACGGCCTCCGACATCGTTCTCGTGCAGAAGTCGCTTGCCGAGTCGCTGTTTCATCAGATCCCGGCCGGCCTCGGCAGCGAGGGAGCGATTGCGCTCGATGCGAGCGAGATGGACGCCATGCTCGCCGGCGGCGCCCAATGGGCGGTCGAACGCGGGTGGGGCGCGGCGCACGACCTCGAGCGGATCGAGGAAGCGGGGCGGATGGCCGGCGCCAGGCCCGATTTCGTTTCCGACCATGCCAAGGAACGCCAGCGCCGCGAGATGGGGACGCTGGGCTCCGGCAATCACTATCTCGAGGTCCAGGCGGTGGCCGAGATACTCGACACGACCGTCGCCGGCGTCTTCGGGCTCGCGCGGGACGACGCTGTCGTTACGATTCATTGCGGCTCGCGCGGCCTCGGCCATCAGATCGGAACCGAGTTCCTGAAAGAAATGCTGGCGACGGCGAAGGGGGCGGGCATCGCGCTTGCCGACCGCGAACTCGCCTGCGCCCCGATTCATTCCGAGGTCGGCCAACGCTATCTCGGCGCCATGCGAGCGGGGGTCAATTGCGCGCTCGCCAATCGCGAGATTCTCGGTCACTACGCTCGGCGCGTTTTCACCCACTTCTTCCCGAACAGCGACCTGCGTCTTCTGTTCGACGTCTCGCACAACACCTGCAAGGTCGAGTCTCACCTCGTTGACGGTAAGCGACGCGACCTGTTCGTTCATCGCAAGGGCGCAACCCGAGCCTTCGGACCCGGCCATGAGAGCCTGCCGGCGGCGCTGCGCTCCGTCGGCCAGCCCGTGCTTGTCGGCGGCAGCATGGGGACGGGCTCATACGTGCTCGTCGGCGAAGCGACGAGCGAAGCCAGGGCGTTCTCGTCGGCTTGCCACGGCGCCGGCCGGGCGATGTCGCGCCATGCGGCGCTCAGGCAATGGAGCGGGCGAGCGATTGTAGACGATCTCGCGTCACGGGGGATTCTGATCCGCTCGCCTTCGACGCGCGGCGTGGCGGAGGAAGCGCCCGGCGCCTACAAGGATGTCGACGCCGTCGTGGTCGCGGCGGAGCGCGCCGGGCTCGCTCGCAGGGTGGCGCGCTTGCGGCCGCTGATCTGCATTAAGGGATGAGTTCGCCCTCGGCGGCCGGCAATTGTGTGGCGCGCCGAATCTTTCGCGCAAATTCCGTTTCTCCGTCGCGAAATTCCTGCTTAACTCGCGGCATGACCTTGCCCTTCGCCGGCGACGCCGAAGTCGACGCCCCTCCCGCGCTACGCGCGCGGCTGCGCGGCCTCTTCGCCAGCCTCAGCCGCGCCGCCCTCGATACGCTCTATCCGCCGACGTGCCTGGCCTGCCGCGCGGCGACGGGAGAGGCGGATGCGTTGTGTCCGGCCTGCTGGCGGGCGATGCGCTTCATCGAGCGGCCGTTTTGCGAGCGGCTCGGCACGCCCTTCGAGCAGGATCTCGGGGCGGGGCTGCTGTCGCCGCAGGCGATCGCCGATCCGCCGGTGTTCCGGCGCGCGCGCGCCGTGGCGCGCTTCGAGGACGGGCCGGCGCGCCGCCTCGTGCATCGGCTCAAATATTCCGATCGCGGCGAACTCGCGGGGCCGCTCGGGGCCTGGATGGCCAGAGCCGGCGCCGACGTGCTGGCCGAGGCGGACGCGATCGTTCCCGTGCCGCTGCACGCGCTCAGGCTGTGGACGCGGCGGTTCAATCAGGCGGCGGCGCTGGCGCGCGCGATCGCCCGCCAGACCGGCAAGCCGTTCGAGCCGGGGCTCCTCGCCCGCGTCAAGGCGACGCGCAGCCAGGTGGGCCTCAGCCGCGAGCAGCGCGCTCAGAACGTCCAGGGGGCCTTTCGCACGCCGCTGGGGGCGCATGTGAAAGGGCGGCGGATCGCGCTCGTCGACGACGTGCTGACCTCCGGCGCCACCGCAAACGCCGCCGCGCGGGCGTTGCTGCGCGCCGGCGCGGTTCAGGTCGATCTCATCGTCTTCGCTCGGGTTGTGACGGGCGCGTGACCTCCCATATAGTGGTCGAACGCCAGCCGTCGGGCCCCTGAAGGAGTGAATTCGCCTTGCCGCCGATCGTCATCTACACCAAATCGAGCTGCCCCTATTGCCACGCCGCCAAGGATCTTCTGCGCCGCAAGGGCGCGCCGTTCGAGGAAATCGGCGTCGACGGCGATCGCGCCGGCCAGGCCGCGATGGCTCTCAAGGCGGGCGGACGGTCGAGCGTGCCGCAGATTTTCATCGGCGCCGCGCATGTCGGGGGCTGCGACGACCTCTACGATCTCGAAGGGGCGGGGCGGCTCGACGCGCTGCTCGCGGGATGAACGATGATCAAATTCGCGCTCGCCTGCGATAAGGGCCACGACTTCGAAAGCTGGTTTCCCGACGGCGCGGCTTACGAGAAGCAAGCGCGGCGCGGCCTGATCGCCTGCCCGGAATGCGGCTCGACGCGCGTCGCCAAGGCGATCATGGCGCCGGCGGTTCTCGGCGCCGGCCGGCCCGAACGCGAGGCGAGCCCGGCGGCGGCGGTTCCCGTCGCGCTCATCGACCAGCGCCAGCGCGCGTTGCGCGAGGCGGTGCGGAACTTGCGGCGCGAGATCGAAACCCATACCGACGACGTCGGCGCGAAGTTTCCCGAGGTGGCGCGGGCGATCCATGCCGGCGAGGCGCCGGAGCGCGCCATCCGCGGTCAGGCGAGCCGAGCGGAGGTCGAGGCGCTGATCGAGGACGGCGTCGGCGTCCTGCCGATCCCCTTCGCCCCCGACGACTTCAATTGAAGGGCGAAAGGCCGCCTATTCCGCGGCGACGCTGAACTCGGACGCCTCGATCACGGTCGTGCCGATCATGGTGCGCACGGAGACGCGGAACGGCATCAGCACGCGCGCGCCGTCGATCGGCGCCAGCCAGACTTCGAGATCCGTGTTGTCGGCCATGAATTTTGTCGCGGGACGATCGCGCCGATGGCCGGCGATCGGCACGTAGCGCACGGCGCAGACCGCCACCGGGCCCTTGTAGCCCTTGGCCGAAACGTCGCGCTGCCCGACATAGGTCAAATTGACGTCGAAGCGGGTATAGCCGTCGAAGATGGGAATCGTACGGTCGCACGAGGCCGGTCCGACGAGCGGCCCCTTGGCGGGGGCGGGGATGACGAAGGCGCCGACGGGATCGACGATCCCCTGCTTGTCCCTGTCGGACAAGGGAATGCGGTCGGGCTTGTCCTCGAAGGGCGGCGAAATGTCGACGCCGGTCACCGCGTTGGCGGCCAGAGACATGCGGATCGTGCGTGTCATCGAGGCATTCGTGGCGGTGGTCGCGAATGTCGCGGGCACGATGTGGTTGCCGACGATCGCTCCGTGCCCCGTCGAGGCGCCGCGCGAGCGGGAGAACATCGTGGCGAGGCCGGAAAGCTTGGCCGTAGCGTCGATCGCATAGCTGTTCGGCGTCAGCGTGGCGTTCACGTTGGCGACGCCGATCGGCAAGCCGATCAACGAAACGTTATAGGTCGCGCGCAGCATATCGGCGCGCGCGCCGACAGTCGCGAGCGACAAAACGACCGCGCCGACGCCGAGGCCACGCGTCGCGCGCAGGGCCATCCGCCGCAAGGACATCAATCCGTCTCCCGACACGAAGCCAATCCAACGTAGCATCCATCTCGCGAAAATCCGACAGCAAAATGGCGCCCGAGGGGCTTCCCGCGTTTTGGCCTCGCGATGCAAAAATGTTCGGATGGCCCTTGTCAAGGTCTTGCGGGGCGGGCGCGGGCGGACGTAACCTTGGCTCATGGTCGAGACGGTCATATCCATTCGCACCGCGCGACTCGGCGACGAGAGCGAAATCGCTCGCGTGCACGACGCGGCGTGGCGCGACGCCTATCGCGGCGTGATTCCCGGCCGCGAACTCGAGCGCATGATCATGCGCCGCGGCCCCGACTGGTGGCGCCGCGCCATTGCGGGCGGCACGCGCCTGATCGTGCTCGATTTCGCCGACAAGGTGGCGGGCTATTCCAACTATGGGCGCAATCGCATGCCCTCGCTGAACTACGGCGGCGAGATTTTCGAGCTCTATCTCGCGCCCGAGTATCAGGGCGGCGGTCTCGGCAGACGGATGTTCGAGGCGGCGCAGCGCGATCTGGCGGCGCACGGCTATTCGTCTTTCGTGGTCTGGGCGCTCGCCGGCAACGAACGCGCGCTCGGCTTTTATCGCCGGCTCGGGGGACGCATCGTGCGGCGCGCGCCGGAGCAATTCGGGACGGAAACACGCGAACGCGTCGCTTTCGGCTTTGATTGAACCGCCGTCCGCGGGTAAGAGGGGCCGCGCGTTTCTCGCGCCAACCTCTTGATCTCGGAGCAAGCCCTTGAATTTGGATGCGGTCTCGATCGGCAAGAATGCGCCGCATGAAGTCAATGTGGTGATCGAGGTGCCGATCGGCGGCGAGCCGATCAAATACGAGATGGACAAGGCGAGCGGCGCGCTGACGGTCGACCGCTTCCTCTACACTTCGATGCGCTATCCCGGCAATTACGGTTTCATCCCGCACACGCTGTCGGACGACGGCGATCCCTGCGACGTCATCGTCGCCAACACGCGCGCAATCATTCCCGGCGCGGTCATGAGCTGCAAGATCGTCGGCGTGCTGTTCATGGAGGACGAAGCGGGCGGCGACGAGAAGCTTCTCGCCGTGCCGGCGGCCAAGCTCACGCAGCGCTACGCGGGCGTCGCCAATTTCACCGATCTCCCGGAGATCACGCTGAAGCAGATCGAGCATTTCTTCGCCCATTACAAGGATCTCGAACCGAACAAATGGGTCAAGATCGTTCGCTGGGGCGACGCCGAGGAAGCGCGGCGGATCGTTCTCGAGGGCATCGAACGCGCCAGGGAAGCCAAAGCGAAGGCGTAAATCGGGGCGAAGCGATGAAACGTTCGTTTGTGGATTCCCGAATCGACGCGATGGCGGCGCTGTGCGGGCGTCACGGCGTCAAGCTGCCGCCTTTCGCGCTGTGGAGGGAGGACGATTACCGCGCCGACGCCGGCGCCGCGCGACGCATCGCGCAAGGAGGCCTCGGCTGGAACATCGTCGAGTTCAGGCCCGGCGCCTTCGCCAGCGACGGCTTAAGCGTCTTCACGCTGCGCATGGGCGACTGGCGACAGCTGGCGAACGGGCGCGGCCGCCTCTACGCCGAAAAAGCGCTGATGGCCGAGGACGGCCAGCGCACGCCGCATCACTATCACATCGTCAAGACCGAGGACGTTTTGAACCGCGGCGGCGCTCGCTTCGTCGTCGAATTGTTCAAGGTCGACCGCGCCGGCGTTCCGCTGAAGGAACGTTTCCGCGTCCTCAAGGACGTCAAGACGCTCGATCTCGGTCCCGGCGATCGCGTCGGCTTGGAGCCGGGCGAGAGCCTCGTGCTCGAGCCCTTCGTCGCGCACGCCTTCTGGGCGGAGGGCGGCGCGGTCCTGGCCGGGGAAGTCTCGCTCGTCAACGATGACGCCAGCGACAATTACTTTCTGCCTTCGCTCGCGCCCGCCGCGCCGATCGAAGAGGACGGGCCCAAACGCTACGTGACCGTGCGCGATCATTCGCGTGTGGTCGGCCAGATCGGCTGAAGAGGCGCGGCCTCACCCCCGCGCCAGCCTCTCCATCGCATCGAGAAATTCCGTGCGGAAGCGCGTGGCCTCGACGGCGATGGCCACGTCGGCGTTGGGCGCGCGCTTCCAAACGCCGCGCCAGTCGGCGACGGTCATGCCGCTGGTCAGGACGCCCGCGGTCTCCACGTCGACCGCGACCCTCTGCGTCGCGATCAGCGAGGGATCGATCGCCGCGGCGATGGCGAGCGGGTCGTGCATGGTGAAGACGCGCGCGCCGACGGATTTCTCCATCCGTTCGAAATAATAGCGCGCGGCGTCCTCGAGAAAGCGCAGCAGGGCCGGCGCGCCGGCCAGGCCGGCGCAGCGCGCGGCGAGCGCGGCCAGGTCCGCGGGAACGAGCTGCGTCTTGCGCGTCACGTCGAGACCGACGGCGACCAGCGGCGCCGCGCCCTCGCCGCCGAAGGCGCGAAAGACGACGCGCGCCGCCTCCGGGTCGTGCCAGATGTTGAATTCCGCGGCGGGCGTGACGTTGCCGGCCTCGTGATAGGCGCCGCCCATCAGCACCAGGCGCTCGACGAGCCGGGGCAAGGCGGGCTCGCGCATGAGCGCGAGCGCGATATTGGTGAGCGGGCCGGTGGCGACGAGAACCAATTCGCCTTGCAAAGCATGGGCGTGGGCGACGATGGCGTCGATGGCGTTCGGCGCCTCGTCCTCACGCGGCGGATCGGGCAGGACGGCGTAGCCGAGCCCGCTCGCGCCATGCACGACTCGGCCGTCCGCCGGCGTATGCAGGAACGGCGAAGCGCAGCCTGGCCAGACAGGGATTTCGGCGCGCCGCGCGAGCGCCAACACCGCCCGGGTGTTGCGCGTCGCCTGCACAAGATCGACGTTGCCGGCGACGGTGGAGACGCCGAGAACGCGCGCGTGCGGCGAGGCGCAGGCGTAGAGCAAGCCGAACGCGTCGTCGATGCCGGTGTCGACGTCGATGATCAGCGGCGTCGGTTTGGCGGGCATGGCGACCTCCCTCGGCGGACGCAGATCGCCGCCGGCCTCAGGCTTAAGGCCCGCAAGGAGGGGGCGTCAACGCGGCGCGTTTGCGCGCGCCGCCTTCAGAAAAACCCGCGCCGCGCCTTGCCGCGCCAGCGCCACAACAATTGCAGCGCCACCGCGGCGAGGCCGCAGGCGAGGCCGATCCACAGGCCGAGGCCGCGCAGCGGCGTCAAGAAGCCGAGGGCGAGGCCGATCGGCGCGCCGATGGCCCAATAGCCGAGAAGCGCCATCATCATCGGCCAGCGCGAGTCGTGGACGCCGCGCAGCATGTTGGCGAGCGCGGCCTGCGCGCCGTCGAAGATCTGGAAAATCGCGGCGACGCGCAGGAAGGAAAGTGCGAGCGCGACGATTTCGGCGTTTTCCGGCGCGTCGGCCGTGAGGAAAGGCGAGATGAGCAGCCGCGGGGCCGCGAGCATCGTCGAGGCGGAGAGCGCGACATAGGCCATGGTGACGAAAAACGCGATCCAGCCGGCGCGCGCGACAGCGGATGCGTCGCGAGCGCCAAACGCGTGGCCGACGCGCACGCTCGCGGCCTGGCCGAGGCCGAGCGGAACCATGAATGCGGTCGAGGCGATCTGCAGCACGATCGCGTGCGCCTCGAGCGAAGCGGGGCCGATCAGCCCCATCGCCAGCCCCGCCGCGGCGAAGATCGAGATTTCCGCCGCGATCGTCGCGCCGATCGGCAGGCCGAGGCGCCACAGGCGGGCGAAGGCGCGCCAATCCGGCCGCCAAAGGCCTAGGAACAGCCGATGGCGGCGCAAGTGCGGATCGACGAGGGAATAGAAGACGAGCACGAGCAGCATGACGGACTGCGACAGGCTGGTCGCGATCCCTGAGCCGAACACGCCCCAGGCCGGCGCGCCGAAATGGCCGAAGATCAGCGCGTAATTGGCGCCGGCGTTGAAGACGACCGCGAGGAGCCCGGCGATCAGGGTCGGCGCGGTGCGACCCAGCGCCGCGAACACCGAACGAGCCGCGAAATAGAGCAGCGCGGGCGCCAGCGCCCATTGCAGGCCGTGCATGTAGAGCCGCGCCTGCGCCGCGAGGTCCGGCGGCTCGCCGATCGCCAGCAGTATGGCCTCGGCGTTCCACAGGATCGCCCAAGCCGGCAGCGCGAGGACGAAGGCGCTGAGGAGCGCCTGATGGCAAGCGCGCCGCAGTCCCGCCGCGTCGCCGGAATCGGCGCCCACGAGGCTCGCCGCGATCGGCGCGACGGCGCCGATCACGCCGACGCAGAATAGAAACAATGGCATGTAGAGATTGTAGCCGAGCGCGCCGGCCGCGAGCGCCCTCGGCGAAAGCCAGCCGAGCAGCATGACGTCGGTCGTCGTCATGAAATTGACGGCGATGTTGGTGAGCACGATCGGTCCGCTCAACGCCAGGGTCGCGCCGATCTCGCGCGCGAGCCAGGGGCGCGAGGCGGTTTTCCCCGGAGCTTCCGGCTGCGTCATGGCGTCCCGCGGCGCTTCGAGGCGCGCCCGTCGTCGAATTCGGGTCAGGCGAGGACCATCCGCACGGCTTCGGCCATCGCGTGGCCGAGGATCGCGTGAGAATCGGCCTCGAGATGGATGCCGTCGAGGTCCGAGCAGGCGACGAACCGCCCCGCGTCGACGAAGCCGACGTTCTGACGCTCGGCGACGTCGCGATAGCGCTGGGCGAGGACGAGCGACTTTTCGCTCGCGCCTTCGAACATCTCGGCGAAGTCGGTCAGCTCAGCCATCGGCGGCGGCGCGACGAGAAGGATCCGAGGCGGCGCGCCGCCGGGTCCGACCGCTTCGCCGCGCGCGATGCGGATCAGGCGCTCCACGCCGTTGGCGATGTCGCCGGGCGAGGCGGAAAAGCGCTTCTTCATGTCGTTGCAGCCGAGCGCGAGGATGAGGAGATCGAGCGGCGCATGGCTCCTCAGGCACGGCGGCAGATAGTCGGCGCCGCGCCGATCCGGCTCGATCGGATCGTCGAAAACCGTGGTGCGGCCGTTGAGGCCTTCCTCGATGACGCGATGGTCTGGGCCCAATTCGCGCTGCATGACGCCGGTCCAGCGGACCTCCGGCTTGAATCGCGTCGCGCTGCGGGGATCGTAGCCCCAGGTGTTGGAGTCGCCGAAGGCGACGATGACCGCCATGAACTTCGCTCCCGCCGCGCCGTCTCTAGAGTGGACCCGTGCCGTGGTCAATGCGGCGGCGAGCGCATCGCGGGCGACGCGCCGGCGAACGAACGGCGCATTACCAAAGCGTATATTCGCCGCCCATTTCCCGCCACCGCCCGCTGGCAAACCCAAGGTCGCCTGTTCACGCAGCGGAGCCCCTGATGAAGCCTTTCGCCGCACTTGTCTTTCTCGTCGGTCTCTGCGCCGCGACGACGACGGCCGTCGCCGCGCCGCGACTGAAGCCGCTCATGCGCGTTTGGAAGGCCGAGGTCGCGCGCGCCGAGCCGATGCTGACCGGCGCGGCGCCCTACGACGAGGCAGAGTTGCGCCGCATCCTCGGTTCTCTCATCGCGGATGCGCAAGGCGTCGAGGCGGGAATGACCAGTGGGAGCGCGCAAGCGCTTGAGATCAAGAGCCGCTTTTCCCAGTTCGAAGCCGACGCCGCGGCGACGTTGCAATCGCTCGGCGCCAAGGACCGCGCGAAGAATCATTTCGCGCGGATGCGCGGCGATTGCTGGTCGTGCCACGACGTTTTCGCCGATTAGCTCGACTCCGGGGAGGGGGAAACGCTTTGCCGAAGCAACTCACGGAATAACGAAGGAAGCCTGACCATGTCGCCGACGCGCTCCCATATCACGCGCCTCTTGCACCTGGCGCTGTTGCTGATCGTCCTGCATCAACTGCTGAGCAGCACGGTGATGGAGCGGCCCTTGCCGGGCGAAGAGCCGGCGTGGCCCTACGCCCTGCACGAACGGATCGGTTTGGTCGGCCTCGGGGTTCTCGCGCTGTTCTGGCTGTGGACTCTCGTCCGTCACCCCCTGGAGACGCCGGTGGCCCGGCTCCTGCCGTGGTTCTCGGCCTCGCGGCGCGGCGCCGTCTTCAAGGACGTCGCAAGCGTCGTTCGCGCTGTCCTTTCGTTCCGTGCGCCGCCTCTCGAGCTCGAAGCCCTCGCCGGCGCCGTGCATGGCCTCGGCCTTCTCGTCGCCTCGTCCCTGGCGCTGACCGGCGCGGCGTGGTTTTGTGTCTTCACCGGAACGCCCTATGGACGAGTGGTCATGGGCATGCACAAACTGACGGCCAATCTTATGTGGGCCTATTTGATCGGACACGCGCTGGTCGCGGTCGGCCATCACGCGCTGGGCGACGACATTTTCTCCCGTATGTTCTGGGTCAAGCGGCGCCCGACGCACGCGACGGTTCCGGCCGAATGAAAATCCTGATTGTCGAAGACGACGAAGACAGCGCGGCCTTCCTCGCTGAGGGGATCGCCGCCCGCGGCCATGAGGCGAGCGTGGCGCGAAACGGCCGCGACGGCCTCCTGATGGCGACCGGCGAACCACGCTATGACGTCGTCGTCGTCGACCGCATGTTGCCGCAATTGGACGGCCTCAGTCTCGTCAAGGCGATGCGCTCGGCGGACGTCTCGACGCCGGCGCTGTTTCTGACCAACCTCTCGGGCATCGACGACCGCGTCGAAGGGTTGGAGGCGGGCGGAGACGACTATCTCGTCAAGCCGTTCGCGTTCACCGAACTGATGGCGCGCCTGACCGCGCTGGCGAGACGCCCTGTCCTGGGCGCCGAACCGACCGTTCTCAACGTCCTCGATCTCGAGATGGACCTCATTCGGCGCACCGTTCGGCGAGGCGGTCAGCCGATCGATCTGCAACCGCGCGAATTTCAGCTGCTGGAATTTCTGATGCGCAGCGAGGGCCGCGTCCTCACTCGCAGCATGCTGCTCGAGAAAGTCTGGGATTTCCATTTCGACACGCGAACGAATATCGTCGAGACCCACATCAGCCGATTGCGGGCCAAGGTGGACCGCGGCCAAGCGGTTCCGCTCATCCAGACTTTGCGCGGCGCCGGATATTCGTTGCGTGCCCCGAACTAGCCTATTTCGCACCAGCAGCTTTCGCCTCGCGGCGATCTACCTCGCTCTATTCACGGTTTCCGTGCTGATTCTGGGGACCGTGGTCTATTTCGTGGTGTGGCGCGAGATCGCGGGCGAGATCGACGCGGACATCCAAGGAGAGACTTCGACGCTCGCGCGCGAATTCGCCGCGCACGGCCGCGACCGCCTCAAGGCGATCGTCGAATCGCGCAGCCGCGGCGGCGGCTCTTTCGTTTATGGACTGGAGGATGCTGAGGGCCGGCTCGTCGCCGGCGAACTCGCCGCCAAGCCGGGGGAGCTCGGCTGGACGAGCCTGCGCGAGCCCGAGCGCGGCGACGAAGCCGACGGCGATCCGTCCGTGGTCGTGCGCGCGCTGGTCGCCCGATTGGACGACGGCGGCGTGCTGGTGGTCGGCGACGAATGGCGCGGCGCCCGCGGCGCGCCGCGCACCGTCGTCACGGCCTTCTTATGGGCGCTGGCGGGGACGCTCGGTTTAGGAACGCTTGGCGGCCTGATCCTCAGCTCGCAGGTCCTGCGCCGGATCGACGCCATGAGCAGAGCGGCTCGGGGGATCGTCGCCGGCGATTGGCGGCAAAGGATTCCCGCGACGGGAGCAAACGACGAACTCGCGCAGTTGGCGCGCACGTTCAACCGCATGTTCGACCGCATCGAATCTTTGTTGGAAGCTCACAAGAACGTCGGCGGCAATATCGCCCACGATCTGCGCCGGCCTTTGGCGCGCGCCCTCCATCGCCTGGAGGCGGCGCGCGGCGGGAGCGCGACGCCGAAAGACGCCGAGCTCGCGGTCGAGGCGGCGATCGCCGACATCCATGGCGTCTTGGAGACGTTCAACGCGATTCTGCGCATCGGCCAGATCGAAGCCGGCGCGCGGCGCGCGGGGTTTAAACCGGTCGATTTGGCCGCAGTGGCGCGCGAAGTCGTCGAGGCGTTCCAACCGGCGGCGGACGAGGAGGGAAAGACCCTCGTCGCCGATCTTTCCGCCGCTTTGCCGCTGTCCGGCGATCGGGAATTGCTGACGCAGATGGTGGCCAATCTGATCGACAACGCCTTGCGCCACACGCCCCGAAATACGCGCATCGTCGTGGCGAGCGCCCACCCGCCCGGCGCCGGCCGGCTGACGGTGAGCGACAACGGCCCGGGCGTGCCGCCGGCCGAATTCGGCCGCATCTTCGAGCGCTTCTATCGGCTCGACGCCGCTCGTGCGACGCCCGGCGACGGGCTGGGTCTCAGTCTGGTGGCCGCCATCGCCGAGTTGCACGGCATGGCCTGCGCCGCCTCCGACAACCGGCCGGGCCTGTCGATCGTGCTCGAAACGCCGGCTCAGGCCGGTCTGCGCGAATAGTGGGCGATGCTTCGATCCGAGAGTTAGTTGACAAAAATGATCGAATTAAATAATTGCTTGGCGTCGAGCCGTCCGTCGCGTGCGAAGCCGTAACGCGGTATCATGCGCGCCCGATGCGCCATGGGACCCGCGCGGGGCCCCTGTCGCTCGAAACGTCTTCGCGCCTTCGCAACGCGTCCCCTCAAGCGGCGCCAAATCTTTCGGGAGTCTCTCATGTCGCAAACGCCCCTTAAGCCGGAAACGCTCGCGCTGCATGCGGGCTGGCGCGCCGATCCGACGACCGGATCGGTCGCGGTGCCGATCTTCCAGACGACGTCCTACCAGTTCCACAGCGCCGAACACGCGGCCAACCTCTTCGCGCTGAAAGAACTCGGCAACATCTACACCCGCCTGATGAACCCGACCAACGACGTATTGGAGAAGCGCATCGCCGCGCTGGAGGGCGGGGTCGCGGCGCTCGCGGTGGCGAGCGGCCAGGCGGCTTCGGCCTTCGCGGTGCAGAATCTCGCGCGGGTCGGCGACAATATCGTCTCCTCCACCGACCTCTACGGCGGCACCTGGAATCTCTTCGCCAACACGCTGAAGGACCAGGGCCTCGAGGTGCGTTTCGTCGACCCCTCCGACCCCGAGAATTTCCGCCGCGCGACCGACTCGCGCACCCGCGCCTATTACGCCGAGACCTTGCCCAATCCCAAGCTGATCGCCTTCCCGATCGCCGAGGTCGCGGCGATCGGCCGTCCGCTGGGCATTCCCCTCATCGTCGACAACACCGCGGCGCCGCTGCTGACGCGTCCCTTCGATCACGGCGCGGCGGTGATCGTCTATTCCTCGACCAAATATCTCGGCGGACACGGCACCTCGATCGGCGGGCTCATCGTCGACGGCGGCAATTTCCCCTGGGAGGATTTCGCCGAGCGCCAGCCGGCGCTGAATCTGCCTGATCCGAGCTATCACGGCGCGGTGTGGAGCCAGGCGGTCAAGCCGCTCGGGCCGATCGCCTATATCATCAAGGCGCGCGTGACCTTGCTGCGCGACATCGGCTCGGCGATTTCGCCGTTCAACGCCTTCCTGACCTTGCAGGGCGTCGAGACGCTGCCGCTGCGCATGGAGCGGCACTGCGCCAATGCGCAAGCCGTCGCCGCCTGGCTCGCCAAGCGGCCGGAAGTGGTGAAGGTGATTCATCCCTCGGCGCAGACCGGCGTCGCTCGCGAGCGCGCGCAGAAATATCTCAAGGGGGGCCTGGGCGGGCTCGTCGGCTTCGAGCTCGCGGGCGGGCGCGAGGCGGGGCGCCGTTTCATCGACGCGCTGCAACTCTTCTATCACGTCGCCAATATCGGCGACGCGCGCAGCCTCGCCATCCATCCCGCGACGACCACCCATTCGCAGCTCTCGCCGGAGGACCAGCTCGCCACCGGCGTCACCGACGGCTATGTCCGGCTGTCGGTCGGCCTCGAACATATCGACGACATCCTCGCCGATCTCGATCATGCGCTGGGCGCGGCGGGAACGGCGAAGATCGCCGCGGAGTGATCGCGCGCTAGAGCGCTCGGACGTTAGGCTGAATCGGGAGGGATTCCCAAATCGACGCGGCTCTGATTCAACCTGCTGGCTGGATGGAGGCCAGCGGGGATGGCTGGAGCTTACTCTCAGGATTTGCGCG
>JBEKGN010000025.1:0-77454 GCA_050012775.1 Roseiarcus sp. | reverse complement strand
ATCTCAGGCGAGAGAATCATCCATATCTCGACTCATATTTTCGACCCGCTCGTCCCCTTCAATCGCGCCGCCGCGCGCACTTTCCCGAAAACTGTTGCTCCCGGGACTCACCCCGCTTGGGAGTTACCGCGGATTCGCTTTTTTCGTTCCCTATCGCCCTGACGCCGGGATTTTTCCCGCTCGGCCCCCTTACGAATTTGGCCTTTGCAGGGTCGCCAAGGGCCTGCCGGCAAATTCGCGGCTGATTGCCGACAACCCCTAAACTCCCCGCGCGTTTTTGATAGCACGACTCGTGATTTTCAGAAAGGAAATGTCGACGGACAGATGCGGGATTGGTTGCCGCGAGCTATCGTCGCCGGACGCCATCGCGAGCCCGCGTGGCGTCAAGCCGAATGCCAAATCGTTGAAATCGTTCGCCAGGGAGTCTCAAGCCGAGATGCGCGACGACAGACGCCGCAAGCTCAAACGCCGTGACGACGCCTAACGCTGGCCGAATGCCGTTTTGGCTCGGCCGGGCGCAAGCGTCCTCGGTTTGGGGGCCGCGATCAAACCTTCGCGAATAGCCGTCTTGCGGGCGAGCTTGCGAGCGCGGCGAATCGCTTCCGCCTTCTCCCGCACCCTTTTTTCCGACGGCTTTTCGTAGGCGGACCGCCGCTTCATCTCTCGGAAGATTCCCTCGCGCTGCATTTTCTTTTTGAGGAATTTCAGCGCCTGTTCGATGTTGTTGTCGCGGACCAAAACTTGCAAAATATCTCCAATCTGACGCCGGCCGATCGTGGGCATGACGCGCCAAATCGATCGCCACAGCTCAAGAGTCGCCAAACTCAGCGCTCTTGGTTCGGCGCCACTATAGCACCTTGCGCCTCCATTATCGGAATAATCGTCAGGGGGGGACGGCTTCGCCTTCGCAGCGCCGCTCTACGACCGCCAACGTCTCATATTCTCGCGCCGAAGCTGAACTTGGGTCCTTGTCAGGCCGCGAGCCGCACGCCGGGAATCGCCGCCTGCAAGTTCACTTTCGCCGTCAGCGGAAGATGATCGGATGACCGCCGAGCAAGCGGGGTGTCGTGGACCTTGAGATCCGAGATCAGGCCGGCAGGCCAGCCGAGAATGCGGTCGAGCGGAAAAATCGGCCGTTGAGCGGGAAAGCTGAGAATCGACGGCGCAACCCCAAACGTCGATTCCAGAACGCCAAGCGCCGAACCGCGGCGACGCCGCCACTCATTGAGATCGCCGAGCAAAATGGTCGGCATGGGAGGCAAGTCCAGGAATGCGGTCAGGAGCGCGCGAGCTTGATCGATTCTCGAAGCGCGAAACAATCCAAGGTGAGCGGCGATAACGCGAAACTCCCCGTCGCCGAGGTCCAGATCGGCGACAATCGCTCCGCGCGGCTCGAACCCCGGCAATGTCAGGCGCGACCGGCGGTAGGTTATCGGCTCTCCGCGCACGAGCAGAGCATTGCCGTGCCAGCCGTGGCCGCGAGGAAAGTCGGATTGAACGAGAAGCCGCATTCCTGTTTCACGCTGGATCTCCGCGGGATCGAGAAGCCCGCGCCGATGGCCGAAGCGACGGTCGACCTCCTGAAGGGCGACAACGTCGGCGCCGAGGGCGGCGATGACCTTGATGATGCGATCCGGTCGGACGATTCCATCCGCGCCTCGACACTTGTGAATATTGTAGGATGCGACCTTCACGGGGACCTCAATTCGCTGTTCGTCATATATAGGGCATCGCGAGCCGCGCCGCAGCGTCTCGAAGCTTCACGATGAACGGGCGGCTGTCGATTTCCGCCAAGCTGATCGGCTCGACGCAACGGGCGTCGATGATTTCGGCAAACTCATTGGCAAGGGCCGCATCATAAAACTCCACCGTCAGTTCGAAGTTAAGGCGAAGGCTTCGCATGTCCCAATTCGCGCTGCCGATGAGACTCCATTCGCCATCGATCGTCATCAGCTTCGAATGATCGAAAGGGGGCGGGCTGCGCCACAGACGACAACCTGCCTGCAACAAAGGCCTGATATGGGTTTGAGCCGCCCATGCGACCAGCAGATGGTTATTCGCGGCGGGAAAGACCAGATGCGTCTCCACGCCGCGAAAAGCGGCCAGTTGCAGCGCGGTCACGAGTTGTTCGTCCGGCAGAAAATACGGCGTGGCGATCCTGATGGAACGCCGCGCCGAATTAATCGCGGACAGAAGGACAAGAACCAACTGATCGACCTCCTGGTCGGGCCCGGCGACAATCGTCCGCGCCGCCACCCCGTCGCTCGGACCCGCCTTTCGCAACGAACCGGCCTCGATCTGCGTTTCGCGCGTCGTGAATGACCAGTCGTCCTCGAACTCTTGTTGAATCTGCCGGACAACCGTCCCCTCGACGCGAAAATGCAAGTCGCGGACCGCCGCCTTCGGTCGCTTCTCGATCAGGTTCTCCGCGCCAATGTTCAAGCCGCCGACGAAGGCGCAATCCCCGTCGACAACCAGGCTTTTCTTATGCAAGCGCAAATCCAAAAAGGGCATCTTCCAGGGCAAGGTCGAGTGCAGGAATCGCGCGACGGGCACGCCTTGTTTGCGCAGTTCATGGTAGGCGGAGGAGCGCAAAAAGCCGCCGCCGAATCCGTCGATCAGAATGCGCGTTCGCACCCCTCTGCGATGGGCCCTGACCAATGCCCCGATGAATTGTAGGCCGAGTTCATCCGTGCGGAAGATATATGTCGAGAGCGTCACGCTGAATTTGGCGCCGTCGATGGCGGCGAGCATTTGCGGGTAAGCCTGATCTCCGCAATCGAGAACCGCCGTCACCTTGCCGATCGCCATGTCTTGGCCGGTGATGCTCCCGACGGCGATCTTGAGACGCTCGATCGGATCGGCGGACGAAATGTCGCCTGTCGCCGGAGGGCCGATGTTTCGACCGGATCCCTTCAACCGGCGCGCTCGGCGTTTCACGCGATTGACGCCAAAGCCGAGATAGAGGAGCGCTCCAAAAACGGGAGCGAGCCACGCCATCCCGATCCATCCGATTGCGGCGGGCACGTCGCGCTTGTTGATCAACGTGTGGACGGTGACGGTCGCGGCGATGGCAAAATGGAGGACGCCCACAAGGAGCGCCCGACTTTCAACCAAAATCGATGGGGCAACCCAATATTCCACTATAACGCTCCGCTATAGCCGTTTGCGGCGCCAGCCCGAAAATCCCCGTCCTTTCGCGATCCGAATGCCGACCGCGCCAACGACGCATGCGCCGATCATCGATAGTCGCGCCTCGAAACCCTGGCGTGCGCCCAGGGCCCGCGTCTTCCGATAGGGAGGATCGCATTCACTATTCGGTTTCCCCACGGCGCACAGGAGCGCACGGACCGTCGAAGCGGGCTCTCGGCGGTCCGCACATCGACTATCCCAGCAATTTGTTCTTGATGTCATCCCACGCGTTGGCGATCTCGCCAGGAATCATTGCGTCCGCCGCGCTTAGATCGATATCGGGAACATCGCGAGCGAAGATAGCGCGGTCGGTCGACTCCCGCCAGTCGGGCGCGAATCGACTTCGATCCGACGTGGCCCCGCGTTTCGCGGCGAATCGCGCTGAAGAGAGCAAGCCGGGACGCGGTCCGATCGCCGTCGGGGGGAGAGATCAGCCCTTGTCCCGGTTCCTCGGCAGGTTTCTTGCGGCCCTATAGGCGAGCCTCCTCGAACGCCCGCGCCCACATGGCGCAAATTCCGGAACGGACGATGTCCGCGAGCGTGAATTCGATCACCGGCACCGGCAAGCGGCGCGTGGCGACGAGATCGAGCACGACACGCAGCCCGGAGGCTTGATCGAGATCGCTCTGGCTGACGTCGCCGTTGATGACCACCGTGCAATCCTGACCGATGCGGGTGAGGAACATCTTGATCTCGGCCGGCGTGGTGTTTTGCGCTTCGTCGAGCAGGACAAAGGCGTCCTTCCACGATCGTCCGCGCATGACCTCGAACGGCGCCATTTCGATATCGCCCTTTTTCAGCGCGATATCGTATGCCGCGGCGCCGATGCGCTCCTTGATCGCTTCGATGATCGGCGAAGCCCAAGGCGCGAATTTCTCTTCGAGCGAGCCGGGAAAAAAGCCGAGAGAGCGCCCGCACGGCACGTTCGGGCGGGTCAGGATGATCTTGCCGACGCGGCGCGCGCGATAGAGATCCGCCGCATGCGTCGCCGCGATCCAGGTTTTGCCGGTCCCGGCGGGACCGAGCACGATGACCTGAGGACTCGCGTGCAGCGCGTCGAGATAATCGGCTTGGTTGGCGTTGAGCGGCCGTATCGGCGGCGGCGTCCGCTCGGCCCGGTATTTGGCCTTATGCAAGGGAATGATCTCGGCGGTGTCGGTCAGCCGGCCGTTGCGACGCTTCTGCTTCTCGATGCGCTTGCTCAATGACGGACTCCTGCTGCTGGAATGGCGGGCGCAGAACGGCCCCGCGCGCGGCGCCCACGCGCGCGGAATGCTCGAAACGGGGAAAGTGGGATGCTCCGATCGGAGACGACGCGAGGGGCGGAGGAACGCGTTCCGCGAAAACTGGCGCCTACGCGATCGCCCATCGAGGCTTCGTCTCCGGCCTGTCGGATGACCGCAGAGTCGGTGATTCGTGCGACAGTTTCATTGCTGTCGACAAAATCGCGGGGCTCGACGACGTTTTTTTGTTCTGTTTGCCGCGCCTCGCCTGAGCGCCGCTCGGCGTCGGGGCCCTTCGCCGAACCTTTGGCGGATTTTTCGTCAAGCCCGCCTGCGGCCTGTTGAATCGTGATCGCCGCCGAAGTCGAGTTCCCGCTCTCCCGCCACGGCGCCCCGCGCGCTCGGCCCGCCGTCGGCGTCCGATCGCCGTTTGTCGCTTCGCGCTTGATTTCTTCCCTATAGAAGCCAGCCCGCCACCGGGAAATCGACGGGGAAGCCGCGCCGCCGCGCATCCGCGGCCGCGCCGCCGTCCGCCTTCCCCCTCGCAACGCCGCAACTTTTGGGTATAGTGCGGCGCCTTTGCCGGAGCCGTTTTGTGATCTTACCACCCACGCAAATTTTCGCCACGCGCGTCGCCGCGCTTTTTCTGGTCGCCGGCCTGGCGCTCGGCGCGTCGGGCTGCGGCCGTAAGGGCCCTCTCGAGCCGCCGCCCAATCCGAGCGCGACCGCCACGCCGTCGGACGATCTGGAGTCCGAGGGTCATCACAAGGCGCAGCCGATCACGCCGCCCAAGGCGCCCTTCGTCCTCGATCCGATATTGTAAGGTCTGCGCGGCCATGCACCATTTCGCCTATCGCGGCGGCGCCCTGCACGCCGAGGACGTCGCCCTGGCGCGCATCGCCCGCGAGGTCGGCACGCCGTTCTATTGCTATTCCAGCGCCACCATCGAGCGGCATTTCCGCGTCTTCAGCGCCGCCTTCGCCGATTGCCCGGCGCTCGTCTGCTACGCGATGAAGGCCAATTCCAACCAGGCCGTGCTCGCGACCCTGGCGCGAATGGGCGCGGGGATGGACGTCGTCTCCGAGGGCGAACTGCGCCGCGCCCGCGCCGCCGGCGTGCCCGCGAACAAGATCATTTTTTCCGGCGTCGGCAAGACCCGCGCCGAAATGGCGCTGGCGCTGGAGGAAGACATCCTCTGCTTCAACGTCGAATCCGAGCCCGAGCTCGAGGCGCTCTCCCAGATCGCCTCGGCGCGAGGACGGATCGCGCGCATCGCCATTCGCGTCAATCCGGACGTCGACGCACGCACGCACGCCAAGATCTCCACGGGCAAGTCGGAAAACAAGTTCGGCATCCCGATCTCCCGCGCGCGCGGCGTCTACGCGCGCGCGCGCGCCCTGCCCGGCCTCGCCGTATCCGGCGTCGACATGCATATCGGCTCGCAGATCACCGACATGCGGCCCTTCGACGACGCCTTCGCGCTGCTCGCCGATTTCGTGCGCGAATTGCGCAGCGACGGCTGCGAAATCGATCACATCGACCTCGGCGGCGGCCTCGGCATCCCCTATCGCTTCGACAACGTTCCGCCTCCCGACCCCGAGCGTTACGCTGAAGTCGTCGCGCGCCGCGCTCGCGGACTCGGCTGCAAGATCTATTTCGAACCGGGACGCCTCATCGTCGGCAACGCCGGCGTGCTCGTGACCTCGGTCATCTACGTCAAGCACGGCGACGGCAAGACTTTCGTCATCGTCGACGCGGCGATGAACGACCTGATCCGTCCGACGCTGTACGACGCCCATCACGAATGCCTGCCGCTCGCCGAGCCGCCCGCGGACGCGCCGCGGCTGCGCGCCGACATCGTCGGCCCGGTGTGCGAAAGCGGCGACTTCCTCGCCCTCGATCGCGACATGGCGGAAGTCAAGGCGGGAGACTTGCTCGCGGTGATGTCGGCCGGCGCCTATGGCGCCGTTCAGGCCGGAACCTATAATACGCGTCTTCTCGTCCCGGAAACGCTGGTCAAGGGCGGGGAATACGCGCTCGTGCGGCCGAGGCCCACCTACGCCGACTTGATCGGCCTGGACAAAATTCCGCCTTGGTTGAGGTCAGGGTGAGGCGTCGCTTCCGGCGCGCATGACGCCGCCGTCGAGGAGAAACGCGTTGGATTCAGGCGAACCGAAGGACCGGGACCGGCGCGACGCGAAGGCGCGCGCCGGCGACGCGGCGGCGAGCGCGGATACGCGCCTCGACGCTCTGGCGCGGCGCGCCGAGGCGGTCCTCGTGTTCGAGCGGATTTGGCCGCCGCTGGCTTGGGCCGGGGCGCTTATCGCCCTGTTTCTCGCGGCGTCGTGGTTCGGCCTGTGGTTGGACGCCCCTCGCGCGGCGCGCATCGCCGGCGTCGCGCTGTTCGCGGCGCTCCTTCTCGCCGCGCTCGCCCCGCTCGCGCGCCTGCGGCGGCCGACGCGCGAGGAGACGCTTCGCCGTCTCGACCGCGACGCGCGCATGCCGCATCGGCCGGCCGCTTCTCTGGCCGATCGGCTCGCCATTCCCGGCGACGATCCGACGACCAACGCGCTGTGGATCCTCCACCGGCGCCGCCTTGCCCGCCAAGTCCAAGGAATCGCGCCCGCCGCCCCCGCGCCGCGAATGGCCTTGCGCGACCCGCGCGCGCTGCGTTTCGGCGCGCTCATCGTCGCGCTCTGCGCCGCGATCGTCGCGGGGCCCGAACGCTACGGGCGCGTCGCGGCGGCGTTCGACTGGCGCGGCGGTTCTCTCGCGGCCGCGGCCGCGCGCCTCGACGCCTGGATCGATCCGCCCGCCTACACCGGCAAGCCGCCGATCCTCATCGACGTCTCGCCGAGAGATGGCGCGCCGGAAAAACTCGTCGCGCCCGAAGGCTCGATTCTCGTCGTGCGCGCCGACGCGAGCGCGATCGAGGCCCGCGTCGAGGGCGCGTTGACGCCGGTCGCGAGCGACAAAGCCGCGGCCGCGGGGAGCGCGCCGATCGAACGGCGCTGGACCATCCGTGGCGACGGCGCGTTCACGCTGCTGCGCGAGGGCTCGCCGTTCACGAAATTCGACATCGCCGCGATCGCCGGCGGCGCGCCGACGATCACGCTGATCGATCCGCCCCGCCCCAATTTGAGCGGCGCGTTGACGCTCCATTACGCGCTCGCCGATCGCTACGGCGTGGCGAGCGCCGAGGCGGAATTTTCCAATCCCGGCGGCGCCGGCGCGAGCCCGCCGCCGCGCGCGCTGATCGAGGCGCCGAAGCTGCAATTGCAATTGCCGAGCACGGCGAGCGGCGTCGGCGAGGCGAGCACGACCAGCGATCTCTCGGAACACCCTTGGGCGGGCGCCGACGTCGTGATGACGCTGAAAGCGACCGGCCTTTCCGGCGCGACCGGCGCGAGCGCGCCGATCGCGATCGCGCTGCCCCAGCGCGACTTCCGGAATCCGCTCGCCCGCGCGCTCGTCGAGCAGCGACGCGGCCTGATCCTCGACCCGGACCACGATCGCGCCCGCCTAGCCAAGGCGATCGAGGCTCTGCTGATCGCGCCGGATGTTTTTCAGACGCCCGCCGGCGTGTTCCTGGGTCTGCGCGCCGTGCAGTCGCGCCTCGCGGCGGCGCGCGGCGATCCCGATCTCATCGCGGTCGCCGATCTCCTGTGGGCGATGGCGATACAAATCGAGGACGGCGACGCGTCGCAGGCCCAACGCGACCTGCGCGCCGCCGAACAGAAACTGCGCGAGGCGCTTCAGCGCGGGGCGGGCGACGAGGAGATTCGCGAGCTGACCAAGGAATTGCGCGACGCCGCCGAGCGCTACATGCGCGACCTCGCGCAGCAAGACCCCGGCGCGGAGCCGGACGCCGCGCCGATGGAGGGGAAAGACCTGGAGAGCCTGCTCGATCGCTTCGAGGACACCGCGCGCAACGGCGCGCGCCAGGACGCCGAGGCGATGCTCGATCAATTGCAAAACATGTTCGAGAACATGAAAAGCGCGCGCGACGCCAAGGCGAGCCCGGCGGAGCGCGAGATGCGCAAGCAATTGGGCGAACTCGAAAAGCTCTTGCGCGATCAACAGGCTTTGCGCGACGACACCTTCCGGCGCGATCAGCGCGAGCGCATGCGCCGCGCCGCGCCGAAGGACAACGCGGCGCCGGAGGCGAACGAGGGCGAGCCGAACGGCGAACAGACGCTCGAACAGCGCCAGCGCGAGCTGCGCGACCGGCTCGCCGAGATGCAGCGACGGCTCAAAGGCCTCGGCATGAAAGGCGAGAAGGGCTTCGGCGACGCCGAAGGCGACATGGAGGAAGCCGAAGGCGATCTGAAGGGCGACGGCCACGGACAGCAAGGCGCATCGGGCGAGATGGCGCCGACCGGCAAAGGCCAGGCGGTCGAAGCGCAGGGTCGCGCGCTTCAGGCGCTGCGGGAAGGGGCGCAGGGCCTGCAGCAGCAGATGCAGGGCGGCGGCCCCGGCGGATTCACCGCGACCGGCCGGCGTCCCGGCGATCCCAGGCAGGGGCGCGATCCGCTGGGACGCGAACCCGGCGACCAGCGCGGCGCGACCGAAGGCGCGCTCAACGGCGGCGCCGACGTCGCCGAGCGCGCGCGTCGCGTCTTACAGGAACTGCGCCGGCGCCTCTCCGATCCCAACCGCTCGAGCGACGAACGCGACTATCTCGAGCGGTTGTTGAAGCGCGATTGACCTCCCGCCGCCAACCCGGCTCGGTTTGGCCAAACGCGCCGCGCCCCGTATAATCGACGTCACACCAGCGCGAGGAAACCGCTCATGCCGTCCATCCCGAACGCCGCCGTCACGGTCGCGATTCTCGCGGTCGCCGTCGTGCTGGTTCTCGGACTCGTCAACATGATGCGCGAGGGGGCGAGCAATACGTCGCAGCGGCTGATGCGGTGGCGCGTCGGGCTGCAATTCCTCGCCGTCGCCATTATTGTCGTCGTGCTGCTGACGCGAACGCATTAGGAACGATCGATGGTGCGCCTCAATCGAATTTACACTCGCACCGGCGACGACGGCACCACCGGTCTGGGCGACGGCGAGCGGCGGCAAAAATTCGATGCGCGCGTGACCGCCTATGGCGAAGTCGACGAGACGAATTGCGCGATCGGCCTGGCGCGCCTGGCCACGGGCGCGCGCGACGATCCCCGCCTCGCCGCCATCGACGCGACGCTCGCGCGCGTTCAGAACGATCTCTTCGATCTCGGCGCCGATCTCTGCGCGCCGCCCGCGAAGGGCGAGACGGGCGCGCCGGCGCCGCGTTCGCGGCTGCGCGTCGCGCCGATCCAGGTCGAGCGGCTCGAGCGCGACATCGACGCCCTCAACGCCGAGCTCGCGCCGCTGCGCTCGTTCGTGCTGCCCGGCGGAACGAGCGCCGCCGCGGCGCTGCACCAGGCGCGCGCGATCTGCCGGCGCGCCGAACGCCGCATCGTCGCTTTGGCGGCAATTCCCGGCGAAACGGTCGGCGCTCCAGCGCTTTGCTATATCAATCGGCTGTCGGACTATTTGTTCGTCGCCGCGCGTTACGCCAACGACTTGGGCCGCGGCGACGTGTTGTGGATTCCCGGCGCCTATCAAAACGAGAAGTGACGACGCGAATGAGCCAATTTCTGTTCGAACCCCGGCCGACCCCCTCGCTCGTGGTCGAGGGCCTCGATCTTCGCTATCCCGTGGCGCGAATCTTCTGCGTCGGGCGCAATTACGAGGACCATGCCCGCGAAATGGGGCAAACGGTCGACCGCGAGACGCCCTTTTATTTCTCCAAGAGCGCGACGGCGCTTCGCGAATCCGGGGCGACGATCCCCTATCCCTCGGGCACGACGAATTATCACTTCGAATTCGAGCTGGTCGTCGCGCTCGGGGCGCCGGCGTTCAAGACGACGGCGGCCGACGCGCTCGGCGCGGTGTTCGGCTACGCCTGCGGCCTCGACATGACGCGCCGCGACCTGCAGCTCGCCGAGCGCGCCAAGCAGCGCCCGTGGACTCTGGGCAAGGACGTCGAGGCGAGCGCGCCGGTCTCGAGAATCGCGCCCGCCGCGCGCACCGGCCACCCCAAGAGCGGGCGCATCGAACTCAGTCAGAACGGCGTCGTCCGCCAGTCCTCGGACATCGGCGCGATGGTCTGGTCGGTCCCCGAGATCATCGCGCATCTCTCGCAATTCTATCATCTCGGCGCCGGCGATCTGATCTTCACCGGCACGCCGGCGGGCGTCGGGCCGGTCTTGCCCGGCGATCGGCTCGAGGGCTCGATCGAAGGCGTCGGCGCGCTGAGCGCGATCGTGGGCCCAAGCGAATGAAGGCGGGCGGCGGGGAACTCGCCACCGCGATCGGCGCGATCAGCGGCACGTCGATGGACGGGATCGACGTCGCGCTGATTCGGAGCGACGGGCGCGCGCGCGTCGAGACCGGTCCGGGCGCGACTTTTCCCTATCCCGCCGACGTCAGCGGCGCGCTTCGCGAAGTCGTCGCCGACCCGAATCGGGCGCTGAGGCCGCTCGACGAGCTGGAACGCGCGGTCACCGATTCGCATGTCGCCGCGATTGAAGCTTTCCTGGAAAATTTCGCCATCGACCGGGCAAGCGTCGCGCTGGTCGGGTTGCACGGACAGACGGTGCTGCATCGGCCGCGCGAGGGGTACACCCGCCAACTCGGCGACGGCGCGCGCGCCGCCGCGGCGTTGGGAATCGACGTCGTCAACGATTTTCGCGCCGCGGACGTCGCCGCCGGCGGCGAAGGCGCGCCGCTCGTTCCCCTTTACCACGCGGCGATGAGCGCGGGTCTCGAGCGCCCGCTGACGCTGCTCAATTGGGGCGGCGTCGGCAACGTCACCTACCTCGGCGCCGGGGGCGAAATCGTCGCCTTCGACACCGGCCCCGCCAATGCGCTGCTCGACGACTTCGTCGCCAAGCGGCTGGGCGTCAGCCACGACGAAGGCGGCGCGCTGGCGGCGGCCGGACGCGTCGATGAGGAGCTGGTCGCGCGCAGCATGCGCGACGCCTATTTCGATCGGCCGCCGCCCAAATCGCTCGACCGCAATCATTTTCACGGCGTCGCACGCGCGGTCGAAGGCTTAAGCGACGCCGACGGCGCGGCGACGCTCGCCGCCTTCACCGTCGAGGCGACCACGGCGGCCTCGCGCCATTTTTCGATGAAGGCGTCGCGGTGGCTGGTGTGCGGCGGCGGACGGCGCAATCTCACGCTGATGCGCGCCCTCGCCCAGCGGCTCGAGGCGCGCGTCGATCCGATCGAAGCGATCGGCTACGACGGCGATGTCGTGGAAGCGCAGTGCTTCGCCTATCTCGCGCTGCGATCGCGCCAGGGCCTGCCGATTTCCCTGCCGACGACGACGGGGGCGCCGAGGCCGCTGACCGGCGGCGCTCACTGGCCGGCGAAGCGATAGCGATCCGCCGAACGGCGGCTTGACGCCAACCGCCAAATGCATTGACTCGTCATGGCCGGGACAAGCCCAGCCATGACGGCGTCAGTATTTTCGGCTATTGGCGTCAGGTCTTGTCGACCGCCCAAACGGACGAACCGGCGGCGGCGAAGTACAAGAAGACGAAGCAGTAGAGAATCGCCAGTTCGCCGTGATTGTTGACGGGGAAAAAGCCCTGCGGGAAATGGGCCATGAAATAGGCCGCGGCCATGAAGCCCGAGAGAATGAAGGCCGCCGGACGGGTCAGGAAGCCGACGACGATCAGAGCGCCGCCGATCAACTCCACGGCGCCAGTGAACAGCAGCAAGCCGTGCGGCATCATCTGCTCGATGCCGGGAATGACGGGGAAGCTCAGCAGCTTGCCGGTTCCGTGCTCGAGAACCAGGAGCCCGCCCATGATGCGCAGGATCGCCTGGAAATAAGGGGCCCAGGACGTGGGAATGATCGTGATGTTCAAGGATCGTCTCGTCGTTTGCGGGCCTTCGGCCCGAGCGGCGGCGCGGGCTCGGCGCCCGCGCCCATATTGCTATGCAATATAACTATCGTGCTCTCACGCGAACTTGGCGATCTCATCGAACGAAAAGCGCGGGCTGCGCGGAAACAGCTTGGCGGCGTCGCCGTAGCCGATGTTGATGAGGACGTTCGACTTGACGTCGGTCCCGGCGAAGAACTCGGCGTCGACCTTGGCGTTGTCGAAGCCGGTCATCGGACCGGTGTCGAGGCCGACGGCGCGCAGCGCGAGAATGAGATAGGCGACCTGCATCGTGCCGTTCTGGAACGCGCTGCGCGCGGCGAATTCGGCGTTGCCGGAGAACCAGGGCTTGGCGTCGGCGTGCGGGAACAGGAACGGCAGATGCTCATAGAATTTGACGTCGTAGCCGGTGATCGCGACCACCGGCGCGGCGAGCGTCTTCTCGAGATTGCCGGGCGCGAGCGTCGGCGCGAGGCGCTGCTTGGCTTCCTTGGAGCGCGCGAAGACGATGCGCAGCGGCGACTGATTGACGCTGGTGGGCGCCATTTTCGCAAGATCGACCGCCTGACGCAGCAATTCTTCCGGAACCGGCTTGTCGATAAAAGCATTATGCGTGCGCGCTTCGGTGAATATCTGGGCGAGCGCCTCGGCGGCGAGATGCTTGTGGTCGGGCACGTGAACGGTCATCGGGGTTTCCTTGGCGCAGGTTGCGGTGCACAATAAATGGGAGTTGCGCTCCATCATTGCAATCGGCAAAATTATGGCGAAACATATCGATCGAGGTGATGGATGTTCGATCCCCTGACGCTTGACCAGATGCGGGTTCTCGTCGCGGTCGCGGAGGCCGGCAGCTTTTCGGCGGCGGCGCGACGGCTCGGCCGGGTGCAGTCGGCGATCAGCCAGGCCGTGCAGACGATGGAAGCGACGCTGGGAATCCAGTTGTTCGACCGCTCGACGCGAACGCCGGTTCTGACCGACGCCGGCCTCGCCGTCGTGAAGGACGCGCGCGCGATGCTCGAAAGCGCCAAGGCGATGCGCGCCCGAGCGGAAAGCATGGCCGAGGACGTCGAGCCGGAGCTGACGCTGGCGGTCGACGCGATCTTCCCGATGCCGTTGTTGATGATGAGCCTGAACGCGTTGCGCGGCGAGTTCCCGAAACTGCCGGCGACCGTGTTCACCGAGGCGCTCGGCGGCGCCGAGCAGCGCCTGCGCGAGGGCGCGGCGCGCATGGCGATCTACCCCCTGCCCGCAGGGCCGCCGCGCGATCTCAACGCCGAATTCCTCACGCGCATCGCCCTGATCCCGGTCGTCGCCGCCGACCACCCGCTCGCCCGGGCGAGCGCTCCGATCGCGCGCGAAGCGCTCGAGCCGCATGTCCAGCTCGTGCTGACCGATCGCACGGCGATGACGCAAAACATGCAAGGGGGCATAATCAGCCCCCATATCTGGCGCTTCGCCGATCTCGCCACGCGCCTGGAATTTCTGCTCGCCGGCTTCGGCTGGTGCAACATGCCGCGCCATATGGTCGAGGGCCATATCGCCGCCGGGCGCCTGAAACGGCTCGCCATCGCCGACCACGTCCCGGTCGAATTTCCGATCTATGTCGTTCACGAGCGCGGACGCGCGCTCGGGCGCGCCAGCCGCTGGCTCGTCGGCGATCTGCGCGAGCGCCTGAAGACCTGTCCCGGCGCCACCCAGCGGGCGGGCGCGGCGGCGGCGACTCACGCCGGACTTGTGGCTTAGAAGGGCGAGAAGGGCGGCGCTCCCCCTTCTCCCCTTGCGGGTGTCAGGCGAACGATTCGTTCGCTGAGAGGTGTCGGCCGAAGGCCGACGGATGAGGGGTCGCGCCGCAAGGCGCGCTTATCAGCACGGCCGCGACGGGCGGCGACTCATACGATACAAACCGGCAGAGGCCCTCGCCGACGCCAAGGCGACGCGCCTTGCGGCGCGACCCCTCATCCGGCCGGCTCCGCCGGCCCCCTTCCCCCTCAGGGGGAAGGGGGCGGCGAGCGCCAACCGCTTACTCGGCCTTCTTCGGCTTCTCCGCCTTGTCGCGCGCCTTGAGCGCGGCGCCGAGGATGTCGCCGAGCGAAGCGCCGGAATCGGCCGAGCCATATTGCGCGATCGCTTCCTTCTCTTCGGCGACTTCCAGCGCCTTGATCGACACCGCGACCTTGCGGGCGCGCCGGTCGAACTGCGTGATGCGCGCATCGACCTTTTCGCCGACCGAGAAACGCTCGGGACGTTGGTCGCCGCGATCGCGCGCCAGTTCGTTGCGCTTGATAAACGCCACCAGGTCCGTGCCGGCGATCTTGACGTCGATGCCGCCTTCCTTGACCTCGATGACCTCGCAGGTGACGACCGAGCCCTTGCGCAACTCGCCCTCGCCGCCCTCTTCGCTCACCTTCTTGGCGGCGAAGGGATCGCTGGCGAGCTGCTTGACGCCGAGCGCGATGCGCTCCTTCTCGATGTCGACGTCGAGAACCTTGGCGCTGACCTTGTCGCCCTTCTTGTACTCCTCGATCGCCTGCTCGCCGGGGCGCGTCCAGTCGAGATCGGAGAGATGGACCATGCCGTCGACGTCGCCGTCGAGGCCGATGAACAAGCCGAATTCGGTCTTGTTCTTGACCTCGCCCTCGACCGTCGAACCGACGGGATGCTTCTCGGCGAAGGCCTCCCACGGGTTCTGCAGCGTCTGCTTGAGGCCGAGCGAAATGCGGCGCTTGGAGGCGTCGACTTCGAGCACCTGCACCTCGACCTCCTGGCTCGTCGAGATGATCTTGCCGGGGTGGACGTTCTTCTTGGTCCACGACATCTCGGAGACGTGGATGAGGCCTTCGATGCCCGGCTCCAGCTCGACGAACGCGCCGTAGTCGGTGATGTTGGTGACGCGGCCCTTGAGACGCTGGCCGACCGTGTAGCGCGACTCGATCGCCGCCCACGGATCTTCCTGCAACTGCTTCATGCCGAGCGAGATGCGGTGGGTCTCGTGGTTGATCTTGATGATGCGCACCTTCACCGTCTGGCCGATGCTCAACACCTCGGTCGGATGGTTGACGCGCCGCCAGGCGATGTCGGTGACGTGCAGCAGGCCGTCGATGCCGCCGAGATCGACGAACGCGCCGTAATCCGTGATGTTCTTGACGGTGCCTTCGATGACCTGGCCTTCGGCGAGGTTGGCGACGATCTCATGGCGCTGCTCGGCGCGGCTCTCCTCGAGAACCGTGCGGCGGGACACCACGATGTTGCCGCGACGGCGATCCATTTTCAGGATCTGGAAGGGCTGCGTGACGTTCATCAGCGGCGCGACGTCGCGCACCGGGCGAATGTCGACCTGGCTGCGCGGCAGGAACGCCACGGCGCCGTCGAGATCGACGGTGAAGCCGCCCTTGACCTGGTTGAAGATGACGCCGTCGACCTTCTCGTTCTTCTCGAAGGCCTGTTCGAGCTTGACCCAGCTCTCCTCGCGGCGCGCCTTGTCGCGCGAAATGACGGCTTCGCCGAGCGCGTTCTCGATGCGCTCGAGATAGACCTCGACTTCGTCGCCGACGTTCGGCGCCGCGTCGCGGCCGTGATTGGTGAATTCCTTCAGCGCGACGCGGCCCTCGGTCTTCAGGCCGATGTCGATGAGCGCCATGTCTTTTTCGATCGCGACGACCCGGCCCTTGACGACGGCGCCTTCGAAGGCCTCGTTCTCGCCGTAGGTCTCGTTCAAAAGGGCGGTGAAATCCTCGCGCGTCGGCGCGAAGGCGGTGGATGCGGACATTTTCTCTCCTAAGGAGCCCTTTTTGGGCGGCGCCGGCGGGGTTGGCGTTGACGAAAAGCTCCCATCGCCGGTTCGGGCCCGCAAACGTCTCGCGTCGCGGGGCCCATCGCCGCCTCTTTGAAAGGCGGGCCGGCGCAGGCGCCGGCGTCGAGAACTCATGGGTTGACGCGTCCGACCGAAGGCCGAACGCGCGGGTTGACTAGCAAGATTGGGCGCGCCGGGCAAGGATAATGTTCGCTCGCGGCGCGGTCGCTGCGCCGGCGCGGTCCATTTCCCCGCGGCGAAGCGGCGCTTTGGCCGAGGAGAGAGATTCCCGGCGTGGCGGGCCGAGGCTCACTTCGCGAGATAATCGTGGAGAACCCGGCCGTAGGGCAAGGTCAGATCGGCGATGAAGTGATGCGCGGCGACGATTTTGCGCACGGGCATGTCGGCGACCGGCGCGTTGACATGGGGGACGAGATGCAGCCGTCCGGGTCCGATCCAGGAGCCCTTCACGACGATGTCGGTCAAATTATAGGCGACGAGCTGGCAAATGCCGGGGTTGCCGTCGACGCCGGGAATGAGCTTCAGATTGACGGCGGTCTTGGTGAGCAAGGCGGTCGTCATGACGCCGTTGCCCGCCATGCTCTCGTGCTTGTAGCCCATCGTGCCCAAGGCGACCTGCGCGCCGGAATATTCCAGCGTGCCCGTCAGCGTGTCCTTGACGACGGCGAGCTTGGGATGGGCGTATTTCTTGGGGAAGCCCCAGATTTCGCGCCCGGCCGCGATCGGCGGATCGTCGTCGAGATACATTTGCGAGACGAAGTTCATTTCCTCGCCCTTGTAGCGGCAGCCGATCACCAGTCCGCTTTCGGTGTAGCTGCCGAAGCCGGAGGAATCGGGCATCGATATCCACTCGTAATGGACGAGCGGGCGATCGAGCGGCTCGAGCGGCTCGGGCAATTGCTCGCGCACGACTTCCGGGTCCGTCTCGTAGGAAATGACCATGTATTGACGGTCGACGAACCGGTATGGCCCGCGCGGATAGCTCGGCCCGGCGAGCGGCATCGAAGGCAGATCCAAGATTTCGCCAATGCGCATCGCTCTCTCCATTCCGGCGTCCCGGAACCCTCGCCGCTCTCGCTTCAATTTTGACGACGCCGAGGCGCGCGCTAGTGCGCCGTCCAGCCGCCGTCGATCGGAATGATCGCGCCGGTGATCGAGGCCGCCGCGGGGCTCGCGAGGAAGACCGCGAGGGCGGCCACTTCCTCGACCGTGACGAAGCGCTTGGTCGGCTGGGCCGCCAGGAGAACGTCGCGCACGACCTCCGCTTCGCTGATGCCGCGCGCCTTGGCGGTGTCGGGAATCTGTTTCTCGACGAGCGGCGTCAGCACATAGCCGGGGCAGATCGCGTTCACCGTGACGCCGTACTCCGCCACCTCGAGCGCGGCGGTTTTCGTCAGGCCGGCGATCGCGTGCTTGGCCGCGACATAGGCCGACTTGAACGGCGAGGCGACGAGCGCGTGGGCCGAAGCGATGTTGAGGATTCGCCCAGCGCGGCGCGCCTTCATGCCCGGCAGCGCGCCACGGATCGCGTGAAAGGCGGCGGATTGATTGATCGCGATGATCTGGTCCCATTTCTCCAGCGGGAACGCCTCGATCGGCGCGACATATTGGATGCCGGCGTTGTTGACGAGCACGCCGATCGGTCCGAGACCGGCCTCGGCCTCGTCGATCATTTGCGCGATCTCGGCCGGCTTC
Organism: Roseiarcus sp.; assembly: GCA_050012775.1. GTDB lineage: Bacteria > Pseudomonadota > Alphaproteobacteria > Rhizobiales > Beijerinckiaceae > Roseiarcus. Next base: position 59,608 of record JBEKGN010000025.1, on the reverse strand, counting down.
GACATATCCGCCGCCGAGTAGAGCGCCTTGACGCGATAGTCCTTCTCAATCGCCAGTCGTTCGCGCTCGATGTCGGCCGCGGCGCCGAAGCCGTTGAGGACCACGTTCATGCCTTGGGCGGCGAAGGCCCGCGCGATCCCAAGACCAATGCCGCTCGTCGACCCCGTGACGACGGCTATCCGTTGCTCGGCCATGAACGCCCTCTCGATGATGGTGACTTCCGCGTCGTTCGCCCTTCTGCGCGTTCTTGTTGAAGGTGATGTGACGGGGCGTTGAAAATGCGGACCGACATCGACGCCACGCGAGGGCCGCGCAAATTCCTCGATCTTGTCACCGTGTTGTTATTTGTCGCTGGTTACGTCGCCGAGCGAAATCGCGGCAGGCGCGCCTCGCGGCGCGACGATTGCCGATTTCCGACTTCATATGTCTTTGACCGGATGGAGACCTGCATGGATGCGAAAGTCGGCTCGGACCGAGCGAGCGAGCAACAGCGCGTCTTCAGCGGCTGGCGCCCGGAGCGCTGCGATCGCATCGCCCTGATCTTTCAGGGCGGCGGGGCGTTGGGCGCCTATCAGGCCGGCGTCTACGAGGCGCTGCACGAAGCCAATATCGAGCCGGACTGGGTGACCGGCGTCTCGATCGGCGCGATCAACGCGGCGATCATCGCCGGCAACACGCGAGAAAACCGCATCGAGCGGCTGCACGCCTTTTGGGACAAGATCACCGATCGAAGGGTCTGGGCCTATACGCCCGACGGCGACGTGTTTCGCCGCGCGCGCAACGCGACGAGTTCGCTGATGACGATCGCTCTCGGACAGCCCGGCTTCTTCAAGCCGCACGAGGTCAGCCCGTGGATGAACTTGGCGGGCGCCAAGACCGCGACGAGCCACTACGACACGTCGCCGCTCGCCGAGACGCTCGCCGAGCTCGTCGACTTTTCCCTCATCAACGAGCGCAACCTGCGTTTCGCCGTCGGCGCGGTCAATGTGCAGACCGGCAACTTCATCTATTTCGACAACGCCAACGAAGAGATCGGGCCCGAGCACGTGATGGCGTCGGGCGCCCTGCCGCCGACGCTGCCGATGGTCAAGATCGGCACCGACTTCTACTGGGACGGCGGCATTGTCTCGAACACGCCGCTGCAGCATCTCCTCGATCAGGAGGACAGCGTGAACACGCTGGTGTTTCAGGTCGATTTGTTCAGCGCGAGCGGACATCTGCCGCGCGACATGGAAGACGTTCTCGGCCGCCATAAGGACATCATGTATTCGTCGCGCACGCGCTATAACACCGACATGTACCGCCACATCATGGAATGGAAGCGGCGCGCCTATCAGGCGCTGGCGAAGGTTCCCGAAGATCTCTTGACCGAAGAAGAAAGAGCGCTGCGCAACCGGCTCGCCGATTTGCCGGAAATCAACATCATGCATTTGATCTATCAGCAGAAGGCCTATGAAGGTCATTCCAAGGATTACGACTTCTCGGGAACCTCGATGCGCGAACATTGGCAGAGCGGCTACGAGGACACGAAGAACACCTTGAAGCACCACAAATGGCTGGCGATGCCGGAATCCGGCGTCGTCGTTCACGACGTGCATCGCCTGCGCGACATCTAAAGACCGAGGCCCGCGTGAAACGCGGGCCGGCCCGCCGCCGTCCCTTGGCCCGATCGGCCGCCCGGCTCAGCCCATCGCCCAATTCCCCCGCGCCGTCAAAACCGCTATGAAACGGCCAACCACTGACGACGAACGCCGGGCGGGGAGGGCGGCAGGTCAATGCCTAAGTCTTTCGATGCGACCAACGCGCCGTTCGATCGGCTGACGCCACGCGAGGTCGATGCGGTGCGCGCGGCGCTCGACATCGGCTATTTCCGCCCTGGGGAAACGATCATCGCGCGAGACGGCGCGCCGGATTCGCTGTTCATCGTCCTCAAGGGCTGCGTCGAAGAGCGGGACGGCAAAGAACTCATCGCCTTGCGCGGCCCCGGCGATTCCTTCGACAGCCGCGCGCTCGTTCAGGGCGGCGGATCGAACGCCTTCGTCGCGCGCGAGGAAACGCTGTGCAATCTGCTGCCGCGCGACGTCACGCTGCGGCTGATCAACCACAACGCGCGCTTCGCCGCCTTCTTCTATCGCGACATTTCCCGCAAGCTCGACGCGGCGACGCGCCAGGACGAAGCCGCGCGCTTCAGCCCGCTGATGAATGCGCGCGTGCGCAATCTCTCGCTGCATCCCGCCGCGTTCATCGCGGCCTCCGACTCGATCGAGCGCGCCGCCGTGAAGATGCGCGAAATCAACGCCAAAGCCTTGTTCGTGCGCGAGGGCGAACGCGTCGGAATCATAACCGGAACGGATCTCTCGAACGCGGCGATTCTCAAGCGCCTGCCGATCGAGACGAGCGTGGCCGGCGAGACCCAGTACGACGTCGTCTCGGTCGCCCCCGACGACTTCGTCTCGATGGCGCTGTTGCAAATGACCAAGCACAACAAGCGCCGCGTCGCGGTGCTCGACGACGGCGAATATGTCGGCATTCTCGAAGACGTCGACCTCTTGAGCTTCCTGGCCGGCAATTCGCAGCTCGTCGCCGCCCGCATCGACCGTGCCGGCAGCGTGGCCGAACTCGCGGTCGCCGCTGGCGGAATCGAGCGCCAGACGCGCATGCTGCGGCGGCAGGGAGTCAAGATCGAAGTCGTCTGCGAAATCGTCTCCGACCTCAATCGGCACTTGTTCGCCAAACTCTTCGAGATGACCGCGTCGCCGGCGATCCGCGACAACGGCTGCCTCATCGTCATGGGCAGCGAGGGACGCGGCGAGCAGACGGTTCGCACCGATCAGGACAATGGCTTGATCCTTTCGGCGCCCGTGCCGAAGGGCGAATTGCAGGCTTTCCGCACGGCCTTCACCGGCGCGCTGGAGAGCTTCGGCTTTCCGCCCTGCCCCGGCGATGTGATGGTCGTCAATCCGCAATGGTCGAAGACGATCGACGACTATCGCGCCGACTTTCGCCGTTGGCTCGCCATGCCCGACGAGCACGCCCACATGAACGTCGCGATCTTTTACGACGCCGAGGCTGTCGCGGGCGACGCGGAACTGTTGCGCCGGACCAAACTGGAGTTGATCGAGGCGCTGAGCGGCGAGCGCGCCTATCTCGCGCATTTCGCGCGCGCCGCCGACGCCTTTCCCACGCCGATCGGCCTGTTCAACAACCTCGTCACCTCGAAAGACCAAGGCGACGCGCTCGATTTGAAAAAGGGCGGCATCTTCCCCATCGTGCACGGCGTGCGCTCGCTCGCGATCGAACATCGCCTGCTCGAAACCGGCACGGCCGCGCGCATCGCGCGCTTGGCCGAACTCGGCTCGTTGACGCCGAACTTCGCGCGCGAGCTGACGCAAGCCCTGCGCTTTCTCATGACGCTTCGCCTCGACGGGCAACTCGCCGAGGCGGCGTCCGGCAGCCTGGTGCGGCCGGCGGAACTATCGAGCATGGAGCGCGACCTGCTGCGCGACGCCTTCCAGATCGTCAAGCAGCTGCGCGAAATCATTCGCCGCCATTTCAACCTTGCGATGTTTTGAAAATGCTGCCGCGCTGGATCAAACGGCCCTTCCAACTCGCGATGCTCAAGGAGCCGGCGTATCGTTTCCTGTTCGAGCCCGGCCCGCCCGACGAAGCGGTTTCGATCGACTGCGAGACGACGGGGCTCAATCCGCGCAAGGACGACATCGTCACCATCGCCGCGATCAAGATTCGCGGCGCGCGGATTCTGACCAGCGAGCGCTTCCAGGCGACGTTGCGCCCCGAGGCGAGGATGAGACCCGACGCGATCAAGATTCATCGCTTGCGCGAAGCCGACGTCGCGGAGGGACGCGCCATGCGCGACGTGATTCCCGATTTCCTGCGTTTCATCGGCGGCCGGCCGCTGGTCGGCTATTACCTCGACTTCGACGTCACGATGCTGAACAAGCACGTTCGGCGTTTCCTCGGCGTAGAATTGCCCAATCAAAGAATCGAGACGTCGGCGCTCTATTACGAGCGCAAATACGGCGACGCGCCGCCGGGCACGCAGATCGACCTCAGCTTCGCCAGTCTTCTCAATGATCTGAAATTGCCGATACTCGACCAGCACGACGCCTATTCCGACGCGCTGATGACCGCGATGATCTACGTCGCTTTGCGCGACCTCAAGCAGCGCGACGTGCGCATCGAGCGCCAGCGCTTCAAAGGCGTCCGCCACTTCGAGGCGGGCTGAACCGCTCGCCCGGCCCGGTCCCGGCGACCGCCTTGGCAGCGGCGAAACGGCGGCATAAGCTTTGCAGTCGCCACCGCTCGTAGAAGCGCGCAGGCGCGCGGGAGGAATTGAAGATGAGCGGAGTTCGTTGGCTCGCCATATTGCCGGTTCTCGGCATTCTCATTGGGACGGCGTTCGTCAATCAGGTCGAGCCGCTGGTTTTCGGCCTGCCTCTCGTTCTCGCGTGGATCGTCGGTTGGGTCGTCGTGGGCGCTGTCCTGATGGCGATCATCTATGCGCTCGATCCCATCAACGCCGAACCCGACTCCGGCCACGAAGGAGGCCGGCGATGAACGGCGCGCTCGTCATCATCGCCCTCACCGCGGTGATGGCGCTGGGGCTGGGCCTGGCGGCGCGTCGCGGCCTGCGCATGACCCTGGAGCAATGGACGGTGGCGGGGCGGGGCTTCGGCGGCCTGCTGGTGTTTTTGCTGACCGCGGGCGAGATCTACACCACCTTCACTTTTCTCGGCGGCAGCGGATACGCCTATGGCAGAGGCGCTCCCGCCTATTATATCCTCGCCTACGGCTCACTGGCCTACATCCTGTCCTACTGGCTGCTGCCGCCCATCTGGCGCTACGCCAAGCAGGAGCGGCTGGTCTCGCAATCGCATTTCTTCGCCAAGAAATACGACAGTCCCGGGCTTGGAATTCTCGTCGCGATCGTCGGCGTGGTCGCGCTCGTGCCCTATCTCGATTTGCAGTTCAAGGGCCTCGGCATCATCGTCTCCCTCGCCTCCTACGGCTCCATTTCTTCGACCGCGGCGATCTGGATCGGCGCCGCGACGGTCACGATCTACGTCATAATCTCCGGCGTGCACGGCGTGGCGTGGAACGCGGCGGTGAAGGACATTCTCATTCTCGCGGTCGTGGTGTTTCTCGGGACCTATCTGCCGCTGCATTATTACGGCGGCTTCGGCGAAATGTTCCACGCCATCGACGCCGCCAAACCGGGGTTCCTGACGTTCAAACCGTCCGGCCAAGGCGTGCTGTGGTTTCAGTCGACGGTGGCGCTGACCGCGTTGGGCTTCTTCATGTGGCCGCACGCCTTCGCCGCGGTGTTCACGGCCAAGCATGAGCGCACCTTCCGTCGCAATGCGATGATCCTGCCGCTTTATCAGCTGATCCTGCTGTTCGTGTTCTTCTGCGGCTTCGCGGCGATCCTCACGCTGCCCGGCCTGACCGGCGACAATATGGACCTGTCGCTGTTCAAGCTGGCGATCCAGAGCTTCGATCCGTGGTTCGTCGGCGTCGTCGGCGCGGCGGGCGTGCTGACGGCGCTGGTGCCGGGCTCCCTGATTCTTCTTTCGGCGGCGACGCTCCTCGCCAACGACGTGCTGCGCGCGCTCGCGCCGCGTATGACCGAGGACAGGGTGACGCTGATCGCGCGCGGCCTCGTCCCCGTGATCGCGCTGGTCGCGGTCTACTTCACCTTGCAGGGCGGGCAGACGATCGTCGCGCTGCTGCTGATGGGCTATTCCTTCGTCACCCAATTGTTTCCCGCGCTGATCTGCAGTCTGATGGCCCGGAACCCGATGACCAAGCAAGGCGCGACCGCCGGAATCGTCGTCGGCGTCGCCGCGGTCGCCTACATTACGCTCACCCACAGCACTTTCGTCAGCCTGTTTCCGTTCCTTCCCTCGCAAGCCAACGACGTCAATGTCGGCTTCGCCGCGCTGGCCCTCAATGTGTTGGCGGCGGCGGCGGTGAGCCTGGCGACGCGGCCGGCCGCCGTTCCCGCAGCGTCGCGGCCGGGTTAATCGAATATCTCGTATTCGTGCGGAGCGGCCTCTCTCGAGGCGGCTTCGCTCGGCTCGTGATGCCCAAGGATGGCTGCGAGATCGTGGAGATCGATCGACAGGCTCGCCCCTTTCGAATCGGCCAACCACTCCGCGGGGACATCGCTCGCCAGTCTCTCCAGGAAGGCGGCGATGCCCGCGATTTCCTGAGTGGCGCGATCGAGATCCTGCAAATCATGGAAATGCGCCGAGCGCGGCGACGCGGAATCGAAGACCAGCCGGCCGACGGCGCCTTGCACCTTCTCCAGCCTTCCCGCGACTTTGCGCAGCTCTTCGGTCACGCGGCAGAGCGTCGTTGCGATGGGGGACAATGGGGCCTTCTCCTGCTTTTTCTCTAACGCAACCTCGCGCTCCGGCGTCGCGCGTTCAGAATAGCTCGACCTCGCCGCAGCCGCGGCTCATCGGCGCCCTGACGATCTCGAAATTGTCAATGCCGCTGCCCTCCGCGACATAGCTTTGCCGGGCGCGACCCGAGACCGGCCAATATTGAATGCGACGCCCGCGTTGTCCGCCGAGATCCTTGCCGACCACCGTGATCCCTTCGTACTTCAGGTAGCGCTCGGCGAATTCGGCGTTCTTCTTGCCGATGTCCGAGAGGCCGCGCATCATTCGCGCCCCGCCGAACAGCTTCGCCTCGAGTCTGTCGCGATGCGCCCCCTGCTTCATGAGCCCGTTCACCAGCAGCTCCATCAAATAGTCGCCGTATCGCTCGGCTTCGTGCGAATGCGACCTCGCGTCCTCTCCCGGCAGAAGAAAATGATTCATCCCGCCCACGCCCGCGACGGGATCGCGGATGCAAGCCGCGACACAGGAACCGAGGAGGGTCGAGACCACCACGTTCGGATCGCCGCTCACTTTATATTCGCCCTGGACGATGTGAATGCGTCGGTCCGGGCCCGCGCCGCTCATGACGCCAGTCGTCCGACCACGGCCTCGATGGCCCCCCGCAACGAGGTGACCGTAAAGGGCTTCGTGACGTAATTGTTCAGGTTGTACTGCCGTCCTCGTTCGATCAGGGTCTTGTCGGCGCTGCCGGTCACCAGAATGAACCCGATCCGGCTCGTCGGCTTGTGTTCGCGCAGACCCTTGAGCAAGCCGAGGCCGTCGAGTCCCGGCATGTTCATGTCGGAAATGACGAGATGCACCGGCTGCGCTTTCAGGGCGGTCAGCGCCGCCGCGCCGTCTTTGGCGATCACCACGCCCCGCACGCCCATTTGATCGAGCGCGTCGACGATGAGAGCCCGGCTGACCGACGTGTCGTCGACCACCATGATGCGAAGTTTTTCCGCCAGCGACATTGGTTAGCTCTTTCCACTTAGCGTTGACGTGAGGCTCAGGATCTCCGCCCCGATATCGGCAAGCGACGCTTGCTTCTCGACCGCCCCGCACTCGAACGCGACCTTCGGCATTCCATAGACGACGCTCGTCGCCTCGTTTTGGCCGAGCGTCCTGGCGCCCGCGCGGCGCATGGCGAGCAACCCCGCCGCGCCGTCGCGCCCCATGCCCGTCAGGATGACGCCGACCGCTCGGGCGCCGCACGACTTGGCCACCGAGGCGAAGAGAACGTCGACGGACGGACGATGGCCGTTGACGAGATCGTCGCTCTGCAATCGACAGCGCCAATGACTGGAATGCGACACCTCGAGGTGGGTGGCGCTGCCCGGCGCGAGATAGACGCGGCCGACCTCGAGCGGCGCCCCGTCTTCGGCTTCGGCTACGCGCGCGCCGGTCAGTCCGTCGAGACGCCGAGCGAACGACTTCGTGAACGGCGTCGGCATGTGGAGCGTGATCACCGTCGGCGGGCAATTCTCCGGATATCCCGTGAGGACAGAGATCAGGGCCTCGACGCCGCCTGTCGAGGCGCCGATCGCGACGATCCTTCCGTCCGACCTGTAGGACGACGAGGGCGCAGGCGCCTTCGCCACGCGTTCGTCCGCGCGCTTGCGCATACGCGCGGTCGCGGCCGCCTTCACCCGGGCCGGCAGATCGTCGAAGGAATTCGGCTGATCGATCGACGGCTTGCCGACGCAGTCGACGGCGCCGAGCTCCATGGCTCTGATGGTGGCGCTCGCCCCCCTGGCCGTCAGGCTCGAGACCATGATCACGGGAAACGGCCGAAGGCGCATGACCTTGTCGAGAAACTCAAGGCCATCCATTTTCGGCATCTCGACGTCCAGCGTCATGACGTCGGGATTGAGGGCCTTGATCGCTTCTCGCGCTTCCAAGGGATCGGACGCCTGCCCGACCACGACAATTCCGGCGTCGCGGGACAACGCGGCCGAAATCAAGCCGCGCATCGTGGCCGAATCGTCGACGATCAAGACGCGAATGGGCTTCATGCGCGACTCCCGCCGTTGAGCCGGTAGGCGGTGACGCCCTCGCTGGCGAGCCGCGAAGCGGCGGGGCCGGTCACCCGTTCGGAATGGCCGATATAGAGCCAACCATTGGGCTCCATCTTCGATGCGAACTTGCTCCAGACCGCCTGCTGCGTCGGCTCGTCGAAATAGATGGCGACGTTTCGGCAAAAGATGGCGCTGAACTTTCCCTGCATCGGCCAATCCGCGTTCAGATTCAGCGTCCGGAAGGAAATCAATTCCCGGAGTTCGTCGGCGACCGCCCACTCCTGACGGTCCGTGCGCGCGGTCGAAGCGAAATATCGCTTCCTCAAGGCGGGCGGGACGTCGACCAGCGCGGCCTCGAGATAGGCGCCGCGGCGCGCTTCGGCGACGATGCGCGGATCGATGTCGGTGGCCAATATCTTGATGTCGAGCGCCGCGGCGTTGGGTTCGAGCGAAAGAAGGGTCAGCGCGATCGAATAGGGTTCCTGGCCGCTCGAGCACGCGGCCGACCAGATCCGGGCTCTTCCGCCATGGCGCGCGGAATTCAGGAGCGACGGCAAGACGTGAGTCTTGAGGTGATCGAAATGGTGCGGCTCGCGGAAAAAGCGGGTCACATTGGTCGTCAGCGCCGACAGCATCTCCAGGCGCTCGTTCGCGCCGTCGGGCGCGCCGACGAGGCCGCAATAGTCGTGAAAGCTTTCGAGGTTCAGCTTTCGCAATCGCTTGACGAGCCGCGAATAGACCAGGGTCGCCTTCGATTCGTGCAGATAGATGCCGGCGTCGGCGTAAAGCATCGCCGCGATCTCTCTGAAATCCCGGTCCGTCATCTTGAACTCGCCGGGGATCAGCGGTTCGCGCGCGCGGCTTTCGGCCCTGGCGGCTCCTTGACGATTCACGCCGCATTCTCCACTTGAGCCGCCATGAGATTGTCGAGCTCGACGAGGCCGATCATGCGACCGTCGATCGCCAGCACGCCGCGAATGAACGATTTGACGTCGCCGGTGGCGACCTCGGGCGTGGGCTGAATATTTTCTGTCGACTGCGTGAGGATATCGGAGACGGCGTCGACAAGGAGGCCGATAATCTGGCTCCCGACCTGAACGACGATGATCACCTGGCGCGCCGTGGCGTCGGTGGGCGGAAAGCCCAGCCGTTCGGCCAGATCCACGATCGGCAGCACGGACCCGCGTAGGTTGATGACCCCGCGCACGTAAGAGGGAGCATGGGGCAGCGCCGTCGCGGGCGTCCAACCCCGGATCTCGCGCACGCACATGATGTCGATGCAGAATTCCTGGACGCCGATACGGAACGCGATGAACTCGCATGCGGAGCCGCCGGCGGCGTGACTTGTCTCGGTCATGGCTCTAACCCGTCGCGGCAAGAAGGGGTTCTGATGCGGGCGCGCCCCGGTTGGTGCGCGCCACGAAAGTGTCGATGTCGAGGATGAGCGCGACCCGCCCGTCGCCGAGAATGGTCGCTGCGGCGATGCCCGGCACCTGGCGATAATTCGCTTCGAGGCTCTTGATGACGACCTGTCGCTGATCGTGAATCGCGTCGACGACGAGAGCGCAACGCGTGCTCACCTCGGTCTCGACGACGAGAACGACCCCGCTGAACGGATCGGCGGGCGTCGTGCGGTAGCCGAGTTCCTGTCCGACGTCGATCAGCGGCGCGAATCCCCCGCGATCCGAAATGACGCGCGCGTTGACCCCGATGGCATGGACATCGCTTCTTTTCGGCCTGAGCGTTTCGACGATTGCCGTCAGCGGGACGACCAACGTCTGATCCGCCACCTTGACCACCATGCCGTCGAGCACCGCGAGCGTCAGCGGCAGGCTCATCGAAAACGTCGATCCGAACCCCGGCCGGGAAGAGATCGAGATCCGACCGCCCAGCGCCTGGATCGAACGTTTGACGACGTCCATGCCGACCCCTCTGCCGGAAATATTCGAGATGGTCGACGCCGTGGAGAAACCGGGAAGAAAGAGGAGATTGTCGATTTCGCCGTCGGACAGCTGCGCGTCGGCCGGAATCAATTCCTTCTTGATGGCGATCGCGCGAACGCGCGGCCGGTTGATTCCGGCGCCGTCGTCCGAGACCTCGATGACGATTCGCCCCGAGCGATGGGCCGCCGACAACTTCACCTCGCCTTGGCTGGATTTGCCCGCCGCCGCGCGAACCTCCGGCGTCTCGACGCCATGATCGACCGCATTGCGGATCATATGCGTCAGCGGATCGGCCAAGCGCTCGATGACGGTTCTGTCGACTTCGGTCGCCTCGCCCTCGGTTCGCAGCCGCACCGACTTTCCCGTGGCGTCGGTCAATTCGCGCACGATCCGCGACATGCGCTGAAACAGCGGCTTCACCGGCTGGGCGCGGATCGCCATGACGCCTTCTTGAATTTCTCGCGTCAGCTGCTCGAGGGCGCCCAGACCGGCCGCCACGCTCGAAGACCGCGCAAGCCCCGCCTCCATCACGCGCTGCGAAAGCATCGCCTGATTGATCACCAGCTCGCCAACGAGATTGATCAGACGATCGACACGCTCGAGATCGACACGGATCGTCGGCGCCGCGGCCTCGACTTTGCCGTGTTCCGACCGGGTCTTTTCCGCTTCTTGGGCGGCCGGCGGCGTCCCCGCGGATTGGGTTTCGTCCCCTTGCGCGCGGCTGTCGTCGCCCGTCGAGTCCTCGCGGTTGTCGACCGCGCCGGCGGCAAGCGGCGCGCTCGGCGTCTCCGACTCGACTTCGATCGTGGGAATTGACGTGGATTCACGCTCCTCGCCGGCCGCGCTGGTTCGAGACGGGTTTATCTCGAGCTCGCAATCGTCGACGACGAACTCGAACAGCTCCTCGACCGACGCGATGTCCTGGGTCGTCGACAGCTCGACCCGCCAGGTGAGATAGGCGCCTTCCGGATCGAGTTCATCGAGGCCAGGCAGCGACTGCGCATCGCAGGCGGTCGAGACATCGCCCATGCGGGCGAGTTCTCGCAGCAACCGCACGGTCTCGTTGCCCTTGCGATAGAGATCGGGCCTCGGCGTGAATTTGATCGTGTAGCCTCCCGCCGCCGCTTCGAGGCCCTCGGGTTCGTCGTCGAAGGAAAACATCACGGGCTGAAAATCGAGCGGTTCGGCGTCGTTGCTCGATTCTTCGTGGCCCAAGGCCGAGTGCGCGCCGTCGGCGAGGCTCTTCAGCTCCTCGATCAACGAATCCATCCGCGCTTCGTCGACCGGCTCGTCGACCCGGGCCGCCTTCACCAGGTCCGCCAGCACGTCCGCTGACCGAAGCATCGTCTTCAGCACGGCCGTCGACGGCGCAAGCTGTTCGCTGCGGATAAGGTCCAGGGTCGTCTCGAACGTGTGCGCGAAACGCACGAGCCGATCGAGCTTGAACGCTCCCGCGCCGCCCTTGATCGAATGCACCGCGCGAAACACGGCATTGACCGTCTCGGGATTGGCGTCGCCTTCGTCCATCGCGACCAAGCCGATCTCGAGTTCGCCGAGCTGCTCTTCGCACTCCTGGAAAAAAGTTTCCCGGATCGCCGCCATCGTGTCCATTCAAGAATCCCTTATGCGATTAGGCGGCCACGCGGCGCACGACGTCGACCAGTTTCACCGAGTCGAACGGCTTGACGATCCATCCCGTCGCCCCCGCGCGGCGCGCGAGATTCTTCTTTTCCGCCGAGCTCTCGGTCGTCAGAACGAGGATCGGAACGCCGAGAAACCGCTGGTCCTTGCGAACGCTCTCGATGAAGCCGAATCCGTCGAGCTTCGGCATATTGATGTCGGTGATGATGACGCGCGGCGCCTCTTGCTGCAGAACCTCCAGGCCATGCATGCCGTCCACCGCTTGCACGACGCGATAGCCGGCTTCCGTCAGCGCGAGTTTCAACATGTCTCGCATGGTGCGGGAATCGTCGACGGTCAGGATCGTCATATTCATTGCGGCTGTTCTCCACTCGTAAGCGTCGCCGAATCGATCCCGAGAAGTTGGAGGTCCTCGATCATCCGGGGCGCGCAATTGACAATCGAGAGGGCGATCCCGTCGGCGTCCCATGTTCGCTTCGCCGACAAAAGCACCTGAACGCATTGCGCGCCCAACTGATGGACGGAGGAGCCGTCGAGAACGATCGGCGCGCCGCGACGCTCCAGCAACGCCCTGGCGAGCGGCGTCGCGGCGAGAAGATCGAGACAGTCGGGCAGCCGCAGCGCTCCCTCCGGCTCGCTCGTCGTCTGCGCCGCGGCCAGCCGAGTCGCGGCGGGGAGATCAAGACTCTCCGGCTGCGGCGAGGCTTGCTCCGCCTCGCTCGCCAGCTCCGCCAGGTTCACTTTGGGATAGTACTCGGCTTTGGCCGACCGACATTTTCGCGCCCGCCGCTGCCATACGGATTCCTTGGCCATCACGCTTCCTCACAATGTCTTGCCATCCTCGTCCGGGCTCTCGCGGGGGGCGGATCATCCGCGCCGCTCCCGATCCGAACCGCGTCGATCACGCGCGGCAGTCGCCTCGAAGTCCGGGGGACGCCGAGCGAAACGTCTTCCGACTGGGTGGAAAGCAAGCGAGGAAAAAGCGTCATGCGGCCTCTGGGTGCAAGCGGAGCGCGATCGAGCTCGAGGCTCGATTGGCCGCGATGCGCCAAGCCGCATCGGCGCTTGGACACGGCGATCAAACGAAAGCGATCGAATTCGAAAGGGGGATCATGTCGGCTCAAGGCCCGACGCGAGCGAACGGCATCATGCCTCAGACGCCTCCGAGCGAAGGCGATTTCTGTCGGTCGCGCAATTAGTCCTAAAGAGGATTGGTTTCGCGATCATTAAAATGCTTGGCGATCGATCCCCAAACCGCCGGGCCGGCGCCGACCGCACGCCGGGAACGAACGAATCATCGCTCGATTCGAAGGGGGCGGCGCGATTCCGCAGTCCTCGCGGGCCGCGAGGACACGCGCTCCGGCGGGCGCGTCGCTCAGCCCAGCGCCTCGAGTTCGCCGATCATGCGCTCGATCAGCGACAGCCCGATCCCCCAGAACGCCGGATCGCGGGCGTCGAGGCCGAAGGGCGCGAGCAGCTCGGAATGATGCTTCGTGCCGCCGGCCGCGAGCATCGCGAGATAGCGCTCGGCGAAGCCCTCGTGCGCGCGTTCGTAAACGCCATAGAGGGAATTCACCAGGCAATCGCCGAACGCGTAAGCGTAGACATAAAACGGCGAATGAATGAAATGGCCGATGTAGCTCCAATAGGTCTCGTAGCCGGGCCCGAGCTTGATCGCCGGCCCCAGGCTCTCCGCCTGCACGCTCATCCATAACTCGCCGATCGTCTCGGCGGTCAGTTCGCCGTTCTTGCGCTCGGTGTGAATTTTGCGTTCGAACTTATAGAACGCGATCTGCCGCACGACGGTGTTGAGCATGTCCTCGACTTTGGCCGCGAGCATGGACTTGCGCGTCGCCGGATCGCTGGTCGAGGCGAGCAGCGCGCGAAACGTCAGCATCTCGCCGAACACCGAAGCCGTCTCGGCGAGCGTCAACGGCGTCGGCGCCATCAGCGCGCCGTTGGGCCCGGCGAGCACCTGGTGCACGCCGTGCCCCAGTTCGTGCGCGAGCGTCATGACGTCGCGCGGCTTGCCGAGATAATTGACGAGCACATAAGGATGCGCCGACGGCGTCGTCGGATGGGCGAAGGCGCCGGGCGCCTTGCCCGGCCGCACCGGCGCGTCGATCCAGCCTTCATCGAAGAACCGGCGCGCGATGGCGGACATCTCAGGCGAAAAGCCGCGATAGGCGTCGAGCACCGTGTCGCGCGCCGCGCTCCAGGTGAACACGCGCGCCGGCGCGTTCGGCAGCGGCGCGTTGCGGTCCCAATGATCGAGCTGGGCCTTGCCGAACCAGCGCGCCTTGAGCGCGTAATAGCGATGCGACAGGCGCGGATAGGATTCGGTGACCGCGGCGACCATCGCCTCGACGACCTCGCGCTCGACGCGATTGGCCAGATGACGCGAATCGGCGATATCGTCGAATTTACGCCATCGGTCGGCGATTTCCTTGTCCTTGGCGAGCGTGTTCATGATCAGCGTGAACACGCGAAGATTGGCGCCGAGCGTCGCGGCGAGCGAATGGGCGGCGGCTTCCCGCTTCTTCGCGTCAGCGTCTTGCAGTTTGGCGAGCAACGGCTCGAGCGTCAGCTCTTCGCCTTCGAACGCGAAGCGCAACGAGGCGACCGTGTCGTCGAACAACCGGTTCCAGGCGGCGACCCCGGAGACCGACTTTTCCAGGAACAATTGCTCGATGTCGTCGGCGAGCTGGTGCGGACGCTCCTTGCGAATGTCCTCCAGCCAGGGGCGATAATGGGCGAGCGCGGAGCCGCGCGTCGCCGCGTCGAGAGCCGCGTCGTCGAGGCGATTGAGTTCGAGTTCGAAGAACAGCAATTCTCCGGCGAGCGCGGTGACCTTTTCCTGCGCGTCGCCATAGAATTTGCCCCGCGCGACGTCGCTGGTGTCGCCGGCGTAGAGCAGCGACGCGTAGGACATGATTCGTCCCATCAAATCCTGCAACGCTTCGTAGGCGCGCACCGCCGCGCACAGACGCTCGCCCGCGTCCGAGGCCTTGGCGAGTTCCGCGAGCTTGCCTTGATAGGCCGTCGCAAAAGTCCTGGCGTCCGCGGCAGCGCGCTTGAGATCGGCGGCGAAGCGCGGCGAGTCCATGCCCTCATAGAGATCGTCGAGCCGCCATTGCGGCAAGACGCCCAAGTCTTGTCCGCCCAGCCCTTGCCCGCCGCCGCCCGCGGCGACGGCTTGGAAAACGCCCGCTTCGAAAACGCGCCCGCGGTGAATCATTCGATCGGCCCCTGCTACGGAAAGGACTCTATATCGCCCAATGTCGGCGCGCCTTCAATGCGCATATCTTCGGCCGGCGCGCCAAATTGGGACGCCATTAACACGACGTTTACCGTGATATCCGAGTGTCGGGCGGCAAGCGGCCGGCGCAGGCCGCTCACGACGGGAATTTCATGGCCGCCCTTATTCTCATTGTCGACGACGATCCGATTCAACGCCGGCTTCTCGAAGCGATGGCGCGTCGATTTGGCTATGAGGTCGAAACCGCCGATTCGGGCGAGACGGGTCTGGCGCGAATGGAGGCTTCCGACCGGCCGCCGGTCGATCTCCTCGTTCTCGACCTCGTCATGCCCGATCTCGACGGGATGGGCGTGCTCACGCGCATGCGCCAGCGCGCCATCGCCATTCCCGCGATCGTCCAGACCGCGCATGGTTCGATCGAGGCGGTGATCTCGGCGATGCGCGCCGGCGCCCACGATTTCGTGGTCAAGCCGGTCGGCGCCGAGCGTCTGCAAGTGTCGATCAAGAACGCCTTGCGCGTCGACGCCCTGGAAGACGAATTGCGGCGCGCCACGCGCCGCCGCACGGGCGAACTGAGTTTTCGCGACATCGTCACCAAGGTCGAGAGCATGGCCCGGACGATTCGCCTGGCCGAACGCGCCGCCAAATCGAACATCCCCGTGCTGATCGAAGGCGAATCCGGCGTCGGCAAGGAGTTGATGGCTCGCGCGATTCAAGGCGGCTCGGAGCGCCGCGGCAAGGCGTTCGTCACCGTCAACTGCGGAGCGCTGCCGGAAAACCTCGTCGAGTCGATTTTGTTCGGGCATGAAAAGGGCGCGTTCACCGGCGCCACGGAAAAGCACGTGGGAAAATTCGCCGAGGCGCACGGCGGCACGCTTTTTCTCGACGAGATCGGCGAGTTGCCGCCAGAGGCCCAGGTCAAATTGCTGCGCGCGCTGCAGGAGGGCGAAATCGACCCCGTCGGCTCGCGCCGCCCGGTCAAGGTCGACATCCGCCTCGTCTCCGCGACGAACCAGAACCTCATCGAACTCGTCAAGCGCGGCCGCTTTCGCGAGGATCTGTTTTATCGCCTGAACGTCTTCCCGATCACCATCCCGCCGCTTCGCGCCCGCGCAATGGACGTGCCCGACCTGGCGCGACGTTTCCTCGCGCGCTTTTGCGCGGAAGAAGGCAAGCGCATACGCGGCATCGCCAACGACGCTTTCGCGCTCCTTTGCGCCTATGATTGGCCGGGCAACGTGCGGCAACTCGAAAACGCGATGTTTCGCGCGGTGGTCCTGGCGGACGGCGACGAATTGACGATCGCTGAATTTCCGCAGATCGCCGCGCAGGTCGAAGGCTTCGACGTGCGCATTCCCGCCGCCCCGCCGCTCGTCGCCGAGACGCCGGCGCCCGCCTCGGCCGGCGCGGGAGGCATGCTTTTCGAACCGCGCGATCCCCATGTCATGCGCCTGATCGACGAAAGCGGCGACGTGCGGAAAATCGAGGACATCGAGGCCGAGGCGATTCGCTTCGCGTTCGCCCATTATCGCGGTCAAATGTCCCAGATGGCGCGCAAGCTCGGCATCGGCCGTTCGACTCTGTACAGAAAGATGAAGGAAATCGGCATCGACGCCGAGGTTCTCGGCGAGGCGGCGGCCTAGGCGGCGCCGGAACGGCGGAGCGCCCGCGCATTTCACGAAAACTCGTCTAGGATGGGCTCGTTCCGATGGAAGGGCAGACCGCTATCGATCCTGTGAGCGTCCCTCGTCCGGCGCGCGACGTCGAGGCTTCTCCATGAGAGCGTTGTTCAAGTCGCTTTGGCTTGGCTCGGTCGGTCTGGCCGCGGCGATCGGCGCCGGCGGACCCGCCGCATCGGCCGATTCTGCGAGCCTCGTCGGGCCCGCGGCGGCGGCGTTTCCGGAATTCCCCTCCCCGCTTAGGCTCATGCCGGCGCGACCGACCGCGCGGCGTGACGCGCTTCTCGCCGATCGCGCGGCCCAGGCCGCCTCGCCGGCGATCCATTTCGCGCTTTCGCCCGCGCGGGCGGCGCAAGACGTCGACTTCGCGTCCATGGGTGCCGTCCACCCCTCGGCTTCGTCGCTTGCCGGCGCCGCGCCGGCCCCCGGCTCGAACGGCGGCGGCGCGACGTCCGTCGTGTCGGAGAGCGAGCAAGCTTTATTCGATATTCCCCTGCCGCTGGACGATCGCGGCGCGCCGCCGGCCGCCGCGGCGTCCCCACTGCCGGCGGCGCTCGAGGCCGCGCTCGCGGCTCTCGTCTCCCGGGACGTCAAGACGCGACCGGTCGGCGACGGCGATTGGCGCGCGGCGCGCGACGCGATTCGCGCGTTTTACGCGGCGCGCGATTTCGCCCCGGTCTGGGTCGCGCAGACAGGCCTGACGCCCGCCGCGAATTCGGCGCTGTCTCGCCTCGCCCGATCGGAAGCGGACGGCCTCGATCTTTCCGCCTTCGCGCTGCCGAAGGGCCCACTCGTGGACCCCTCGCCCGAGCGCCTCGCCGAGGCCGAAACCGTCATTTCGGCGGCGGTCGTCGCTTACGCGATGCAGGCGAGCGGCGCTCGCCTCGTCCCGGCGCGGATTTCGCCCGTGATTTCCGCGCGGCCGAGCGTGGCCGATCCGGGCCGCGCCTTGGCCGCGGTCGCGGCCGCCGTCGATCCCGGCGCCGCGCTCGAGGATTTCAATCCACAGCAAAAAGGCTATCTGGATCTGCGCGACCAATTGACGCGCCTGCGCGCCGAAGCGCCGGCCGCGGCGCCGCGTATTCCGGCCGGGCCGAGCTTGGGGATCGGCATGGCCGATCCGCGCGTCGCGCTCGTGCGCGCGCGCCTGGGCCTAGGCGCGGACGCGGTCGCCAAGGACGCTCTCGTCTACGACGCGCGCCTCGCCTCGGCGGTGGCGGCGTTTCAGCGCGCCAACGGCTTGACGGCGAACGGCGCCCTGACTCCGGCCACGGTCGAGGCCCTGTCGAGCGACCCGGCCGGGCAACGGCAGGCGATGATCCTCGCCAATATGGAAATGTGGCGCTGGGAGCCGCGCGCGATGGGCGACGAGCGCGTCGAGATCAACATCCCCGACTATTCCCTGAAGGTCATGAATGGCGAGGATCTCGTCCACCAGGCGCGGGTCATCGTCGGCAAGCCCGATACGCCGACGCCTGTTTTCTCCAACGAAATTCGCTACATACTCGTCAATCCGATCTGGCGCGTTCCCGACTCCATCATCAAGAAGGAAATGGCGCCCAAGCTCGCGCAGGACCCGACCTATCTCACGCGGCGCGGATTCGAGGTGAGCCAAGTCGGCAATCGGCTCGTCGTTCGTCAACCGTCCGGCGAGGCCAACGCGCTTGGCCGCATCCTCTTCATGTTCCCCAACGAGCACGCCGTCTATCTTCACGACACGCCCGCGCGCGGGCTGTTCGCGGCGTCTCGGCGCGCCTTCAGCCATGGCTGCGTGCGCGTCGAGCAGCCGATGCGCCTGGCCGAACTGGTCATGGGGGGCGCGAGCGCGGGGTGGACGACGGGGCGCCTGCAATCGCTGCTCGGCGCGACGGAGCGGACGGTCTTCCTACCCCATGCGATCCCGATTCATCTCGAGTATTTCACCGAATTCGTCGACGGCGCCGGCGCCTTGCAGGATCGCGAAGACATATACGGAATCGCGCGGCGCGTCGCAGGCACAATCGCACGGACGAGTCAAGATTGAAATGTCGGCATTGAAGGTTTATAGCAGCCGCTTGAATTTATTTCATGTTCTGTGGTTTCCAAGACACAAAGATGACGTCACGGCGCGCGAGGCCCGAAAGCCAGCGCGCCGCGGGGGCCGCGCCCTCGGCTGCGGGCGCGCAGGACATCGGAAGGGGATTATTCGTTTGGCGTTTGATTCTGCCATCGGCGCCAAGGTTCGGCGCGGGACGGCGTTGGCGCACCTGTTTGCCGCCCCCGTGCTGCTGAGCCTCGGCTTTGCCCCCAGTTCGACCGAATCCGCGGTCGCCAACGGCGACACGCGCACGATCAGCCTTTCCAATTCCCATACCAACGAAGCCGGTTCGTTCACCTATATGGTCGATGGAGTCTACGACTCGGCGGTGCTGGAGAAGCTGAACTGGTTCTTGCGGGATTGGCGGCTCAACGAACCGACCAAGATGGACCCCAAGCTGTTCGATATCGTCTGGGAGGTCTACCGCGAATCCGGGTCGAGCCAGCCGATCGACGTGCTTTCCGGCTATCGCTCGCCGCACACCAACGCGATGCTGCGCCGCCGCTCGCGTCAGGTCGCCGAGCATTCCCAGCATATGGAAGGCAAGGCGATGGACGCGCACTTCGTCGACGTCGGCACCGCGACGATCCGCGACGTCGCCATGCGCATGCAGGCCGGCGGCGTCGGGTTCTATCCCACCGGCGCGACGCCGTGGGTGCACATCGACAGCGGGTCGGTCCGCTACTGGCCGCGGATGAGCCGCGACGCCCTGGCGCGGCTCTTTCCCGACGGCAAGACGGTGTTCATTCCCGCCGACGGCCAGCCGATGCCGGGTTACGAACAGGCGCGCGCCGAGATCGAACAGCGCGGCGGCGAGGTGCTGACCGCGCGCGCGGGGTCGAATTTCGGCTTGCTGTCGTGGTTGTTCGGAGCGCGCGGCGGCGGCGCCGACGACGAGGAGGAGAGCGGCGGCAACGAAGCCGTCGCATCGGGCAGAACCGGCGGCCGGACGGGCGGCGCGGGCGCCCAGGTCGCGAGCGCGGCCGCGGATTCGCTGGCCGCGGCCAAGCGCGACTTGCCGCATGGCGCGACTTTCATGCAACCGGCCGAAACCGCGGCCGAGACGCCGCAAGCCGTCGCTTCGCTCGATTCGAGCGCGCAGAGCGATGGGAGCCCGATCAGCCTGCATGGCCCGATCGCGGCGCAGTTCATCGCGCCCGTGCCGCCGCGCAAGCCAGTCGATCTCGCCGCGACCCAGCTCGCCGAGGCGGATGCGCCGATGCCGCCGCAGCGCCCCGCCGAATTCGCGTTCGCGCCGCCGCCGGCCAAAGCGACGGGCGAGGACGGCGCCGCCAACCGGGACCTGATCGCGGCGCTTCTCGAACGGGGCAGACTGCCAGGCGTGATCACGCGCGGCGTCGGAGCCGCTCCGTCGGAAGCTCTGGCGCTGGCGGAGACGACGGCGCCCGAACCGCCGGAACGGCCGGCGTTGCTCGCTCGCGCCGCCGCGCTCGCGGCGCCCCTTCCCCCGATCCCGCCGATGCGGGCGCCCCCGCATGGCGCGGCCAAACCGGCGCCGATCGACGGCGCCTCCGCTCAGCCGGGCGAGACCTCGACGGCGCCGACCAAGACCGCCGCGGGCGCCAACCCGCCCGCCGCGCCCGCGACGCGCGCCCTGGCCTTGCTTTCGGCGAGCGATTCCCAGCGCAAGCCGGCCAACCCCTATGGCGATCTGATCTACGACGCCTTCAAGGTCGCGCCCGAACCGCGCGCCGCGGACGGTCTCGCGGACCTGCGCGGCTCGTCGCAATAGGAGCGCGCCTCAGTCCCTGACGAATTCCGCGCCGGTTATCCCCTGCGCATAGAGCAGCGCGGTGAGGTCGGCATGGTCGACCCGGGCGTGGGCCTTGGCGGCGACCGTCGGCTTGGCGTGATAGGCGACGCCGAGGCCCGCCGCCTCGAGCATCGCCAGATCGTTGGCGCCGTCGCCGACCGCCAGCGTCTCGTGCGGCGCGAGCGTCATGCGCGCCGAGATTTCGCGCAGCGCCGTCAACTTGGCGTCGGCCCCGAGAATTGGATCGGCGACCTCGCCGGTGATCTTGCCGGAAGCCGTAACCAGGCGGTTGGCGCAATGTTCGTCAGCGCCCAACCGCTGCGCGACGGCGCCGGTGAATTGCTCAAAGCCGCCGGAAACGACCGCTATGTGGGCGCCGCGCGCGCGCATGGTTTGGACGAGGACGCGCGCGCCCGACGTCAACGTGATGCGCGTCGCCAGCACCTCGTCGATGACGCTTTCGGGCAGGCCGGCGAGCAGCGCGACACGCTCGCGCAGCGCGGGCTCGAAAGCGATCTCGCCGCGCATGGCGCGCTCGGTGACGGCGGCGACATAAGGGCCGGCGCCGGCGAAATTGGCGAGTTCGTCGACGCATTCCTGGCCGATCAGCGTCGAATCCATGTCCGCGACCAGCAGGCGCTTGGCGCGCGTAGCGCTTGGCTGGACGATGACGTCGAAGCTCTCCGAGATCGCCAACGGCGCGAGCGCGGCGCGCGCGTCCGCCTCGCCGTCGTAAAACAAATCGGCGGCGACGCCCGGATCGAGCCAGCGGCTGGCGACGAACCCCGGCAGGGCTTGCGCGGCGCGGGCGATCAAGGCGTCGCTGAGCGCGCCATCGAGCGGATTGGCGACGAGCGTGGCGACATTGGCGGCTGACTTCATGGGCTCCACGAACGGATGCTGGACAAAGGACGGATGATGCGCGCGCTTCTATCGCAGGCCCGACGGGAAGCGTCCAGGATCGTGCGTTCGGGCCCAACTGACGGAAGAAGTGCGTTTCGACGACGGAAAATTCGGCGCTATCCGATCCTCGATGGCCGCTCGGCCAGCCATGAGCCGCTCGGCAAAGCCGCAGCGACGTCCCTGGCTTGTCAAGCTGTCAAAACCGGGGCAAATGTTCGCTCACGCCGACGCCGACGCCGATCCGGCGAATGTCAGTTAAATCCCTAGGGCGAAAGAGAGCCACATTGACCCTGATAAAGCCCTTTCGCGCGTTGAGGCCGGCGCCGGGACGCGCGGCGGACGTTCTCGCGCCGCCTTACGACGTGCTTTCGAGCTCGGAAGCGCGCGATCGCGCAAAGGGCAAGCCGTGGAGCTTTCTGCACGTCTCCAAGGCAGAAATCGATCTCGATCCGGCGATCGATCCGTACGATCCGGCCGTCTACGCCAAGGCCAACGAGAATTTTCGCGGCATGATCGCCGCCGGCGCGCTCGTGCGCGACGACAAGCCCTGCTACTACGTCTACCGCCTGACCTGGCGCGGTCGCGTCGAGACCGGCTTCGCGGCGGTGGCGTCGCTTGCGGCCTATGCCGAGAACCGCATCCGCAAGCACGAGCTGACGACGCCGGTGAAGGAAGACGACCGCGTGCGCCAGATCGAGGCGGTCGATGCGCAGACCGGCCTAGTCATGCTGGCCTATCCGACGGCGCCGGCGATCGACGCCCTGCTCGCGCGCGCCGCCGCGGACAAGCCGGCGGTCGACGCTGCCGCGGACGACGGCGTGCGCCACCAGCTGTGGGTGATCGACGACGAGGCGACGATCGCGGCGCTCACGCGCGCTGTCGACGCCCTGCCCGCGCTCTATATCGCCGACGGCCATCACCGCTCGGCCGCGGCCTTGCGCGTCGCGCAGGCGCGCGGCCAGAAGGACGGCTATTTTCTTGCCGTGCTGTTGCCGCAGCAACAGATGACGATCCTCGACTACAACCGCGTGCTGCGCGACTTGAACGGACTGACGCCCGAACAGGTCTTGAAGGAAATCGGACGCCGCTATTTGGTCGAACCGAGCGATCAGCCGGTGAGTCCGGCGCGCGCGGACGAGGTCGGCATGTTTCTCGATGGACGCTGGTATCGACTCGCGCTCAAGCCCGAGATCGCGGCCGAAGCCGCGCAAAGCGGCGACCCGGTGGCGCGGCTGCCGGTCACGCTGCTTGCCAAGAACGTCATCGAGCCGGTTTTCGGCATTACCGATCCGCGTCGCGACAAGCGCATCGACTTCGTCGGCGGCGGCCGGGGCTTAAGCGAGCTGGAGCGCTTGGTTTCCTCCGGCAGGATGGCGATCGCGTTCGCGCTGCGCCCGACTGAGATGAGCGATCTCATGGCGGTCGCCGACGCCGGCGCGATCATGCCGCCGAAATCGACCTGGTTCGAACCCAAGCTCGCCGACGGCCTGGTCAGCCACATGCTGGATTGATTCCCAAGCACGGGGGAATGCGAGTCGTTTTCATGGGCTGTTCGACTGTAGCGCGGCGGTGGGGGCGATGAATCGCGCGCTCCTCATCGCAGGCCCGACGGCGAGCGGCAAGTCCGCTGTCGCGCTGGCGCTCGCCAAGCGCTTCGGCGGAATTGTCGTCAACGCCGATTCGATGCAGGTCTATCGCGATCTGCGCGCGCTCACGGCGCGCCCGAGCGAAGCCGAGGCGCGCGAGGCGCCGCATCGGCTGTTCGGCGAGATCAACGGCGCGGAGAATTTCTCCGTCGGCCTGTGGCTGGCGCGCGCGCGGGCGATCCTGGCCGAAAACGCCGGCCGATCCGCTCCGATCCTCTTCGTCGGCGGCACCGGGCTCTATTTCCGCGCGCTGACGCAAGGCCTCTCCGAAATTCCGCGCGTGCCCGAAGCGGTGCGCGCCGCGATTCGCGCCGAGGCCGAAGGCCTAGCGACGCAAATTCTGCATGGCAGACTCGCGAAGCGCGATCCCCTCACCGCCGGGCGGCTGCGCGCGAGCGACCGGCAGCGCGTGCTGCGCGCGCTGGAAGTCGTCGCCGCCACCGGGCGCCCGCTCGCCGAATTTCAAGGCGCCCGCGAACCGCCCACGTTGTCGGCGGGCGAATGGGCCGGCCTGTTCCTGGCGCCCGAGCGCGCCGCCCTCAACGCGCGCATCGAGGCGCGATTCGCGGCGATGCTGCGCGAGGGCGCGCTCGACGAAGTCGCCGCCCTGATGCGGCGCGGGCTCGATCCGGCGCTGCCGGTCATGCGCGCGCATGGCGCGCCGCATCTGATGGCCCATCTGCGTGAGGAATTATCGCTGGGGGAAGCCGCCGAGCTCGCCGTGCGCGACACCCGCCGCTACGCCAAGCGGCAATTCACCTGGGCGCGCCATCAAATGCCCGATTTCGCCTGGGTCGCGCCGGAGGCGGCGGAGGCCGCGGGGGCGCAAGCGCTCGGCTTCCGCTGACGCGGCCGGTGCGGTAAACCTCTCCCATGCCCGCGAAAAAGACGCCGACCGGAATCACCTCCCTCGCCGACGCCCGCGCCGAGCATCAGCGCCTGGGCGCTGAAATCGCCGAGCACGACCGCCGCTACTACGAGGAAGACGCGCCGACCATTTCCGACGCCGATTACGATGTGCTGCGCGAGCGCTATTCAGCGCTGGAAAAGGCGTATCCGGCGCTGGCCGACAAGGAATCCGCCAACAAGCGCGTCGGCGCGGCGCCGTCGGAGAAATTCGCCAAGGTCCGCCACGCCGTGCCGATGCTGTCGCTCGGCAATGTATTCGAGGACGCGGACGTCGAGGAATTTTGCGCGCGGGTGCGGCGCTTCCTCGGCCTCGACGAGGCCGCGCCGCTCGAAATGACCGCGGAGCCGAAGATCGACGGGCTCTCCTGCTCCTTGCGCTACGAACACGGCAAGCTCGTGCAGGCGGCGACGCGCGGCGACGGCTACGAGGGCGAGGACGTCACCGCCAACGCGCTCACCGTCGCCGCCATCCCCAAGACGCTGCACGGCGCTCCGCAAGTGCTCGAGGCGCGCGGCGAAGTCTACATGGCGCATCACGATTTTTTCGCCATCAACGCGCGCCAGCAGGCGGCCGGCAAGCCGCTGTTCGCCAATCCGCGCAACGCGGCGGCCGGCTCGCTGCGCCAGCTCGACCCGCGCGTCACCGCCGAACGGCCGCTGCAATTTTTCGCCTATGCCTGGGGCGAGATCAGCGCGCCGCTCGCCGACACGCAAATGGCGGCGATGGCCGCCTTTCGCCGCTTCGGCCTGCCGGTCAACTCGCTGACCAAACTGTGCCGCACTGCTGAAGAGATGCTGGCGCATTATCACGACATCGAGGCGCGGCGCGCGACCCTCGGCTACGACATCGACGGCGTCGTCTACAAGGTCAACGACCTGGCGCTGCAAGAGCGGCTCGGCTTCGTCTCGCGCAGCCCGCGCTGGGCCGCCGCCCACAAGTTTCCCGCCCAACGGGCGACGACGATCGTCGACGCGATCGAAGTCCAGGTCGGGCGCACCGGCGCGCTGACCCCGGTGGCCAAACTCAAGCCCGTCACCGTCGGCGGCGTCGTCGTCTCCAACGCGACTCTGCACAACGAGGACGAAATCGCGCGGCTGGGCGTGCGCGTCGGCGACACCGTCGTGGTGCAGCGCGCCGGCGACGTCATCCCGCAAATTCTCGAAGTGGCGCTCGACAAGCGGCCGCACGGGACAAAACCTTTCGTCTTCCCCCAAGACGGGAAAGGACACTTCATCTGTCCGGTCTGCGGCTCGGCCGCGCTGAGGGAGATCGACGAAAAGACCGGCAAGGCGGACGTCGTGCGCCGCTGCACCGGCCGCCTCGTCTGCCCCGCGCAAGCGGTGGAAGGCCTCAAGCATTTCTGCTCGCGCAACGCCTTCGACATCGAGGGGCTCGGCGACAAGCAGATCGAGTTGTTCCACGCCAAAGGCCTGATCAAGACGGCGGCGGACATCTTCACGCTGCAAGCGCGCGACGGCCATGGCCGGCCGCCTTTGCGCGAATGGGAGGGGTACGGCGAACTTTCAGCGGGCAATCTCTTCGCCGCGATCGAAGCGCGGCGAACGGTCGCGCTCAATCGCTTCCTCTACGCGCTCGGCATCCGGCACGTCGGCGAAACCAACGCGCGGCGGCTCGCCCGCCATTTCGGCGATTTCGCGAGCTTGCGCGCGGCGGCGCGCGCGCACGGCGCGGCCGAGTCTTTCGACAAAATCGAGGGCATCGGGCCGGTGGTCGTCGAATCGATCGTCGACTTCTTCGCCGAGCCGCATAACGAAAAGGCGCTCGACGCGCTTCTCCAACAGGTTCGCGTCGAGCCGATGGCGCCGATCGCCACCGGCAGCCCGCTCGCCGGCAAGACGATCGTCTTCACGGGATCGTTGGAGCGCATGACGCGCGACGAGGCCAAGGCGATCGCCGAGCGCCTGGGCGCCAAAGTGTCGGGCTCCATTTCCAGCAAGACCGACCTCGTCGTCGCCGGGCCGGGCGCGGGCTCGAAGCTGACCAAGGCGCGCGAACTCTCCGTCGAGACGATCGACGAAGAGGAGTGGATGAGGCGGTCGGGGCGAGGGTGAGGCGGATCTCGCGCGCGCCGCCGCCAGCGACGGCGCCGCAAAGCGATACAAGGGGGAAAGCAACAATGTCGATGGTGATCACGGAGCGACGCGGCGCGATTGCGATTCTCACGCTCAACAATCCCGAGAAATACAACGCGCTCGGGGGCAGCCTTTTGAGCGATCTCACGCGAGCCTTCGATGTCGCGATCGAGGAATGGCGCGCGCGGGCGATCGTGTTGACGGGAGGGGGGAAAGGCTTCTGCGCCGGCGCGCAGTTGGGCACGGAGACTTTCGAGGCGGGCGCGCAGGTCGGCGACTGGATGCGGACGTCGATCAATCCGCTGATCGAGAAAATGCGCGCCTCGCCCGTTCCCATCGTCGTCGCCGTGAACGGGCCGGCCGCGGGCGCCGGCGTGGGCATCGCCCTGGCGGGCGATATCGTGATCGCGGCGCGCTCGGCGCGCTTCGTCCTGAGTTTCGTTCGGCTCGGCGCGGCGCTCGACGGCGGCACGACGGCGTTTCTGCAAAAGGCCATCGGGGCGCCGCGCGCGCGGGCGCTGGCGCTGCTGGGAGAGCCGCTGAGCGCGGAAACCGCCGCGCAATGGGGCTTGATCTGGAAGGCGGTCGACGACGCCGATCTACTCGCCGAGGCGCTCGGCCTCGCGCAAAAACTCGCCGAGGGCCCGCCGATCGCCCTCGGCCTCATCAAGGGGCAACTCGAAGCCGCCTGGAGCGCCTCCATCGCCGAAGCGGTCGACGCCGAGGCCTCGGCGCAATCTCGCGCCTTCGCCACCCGGGATTTGCGCGAAGGCGCCGCCGCCTTCGTCGAGAAACGTCCGGCGCGCTTCCTCGGCGCCTAGCGCGGAGGGTCCGGCGACGCGGCGCCGGTTTCGCCCGGCTGGCCAAATCGCTTATATCCCTGGGCATGGAAGCCGCCAGACCGCATCTGCGCATCTTTGTCGACGCCGACGCCTGTCCGGTGAAGGACGAGATCTATCGCGTCGCGGCTCGCTATGGGCTCGCCGTGTTCGTCGTCGCCAACAGCCCGATCCTGATCCCCCGCGCGCCGGGCGTCGAACGGGTCGTCGTCGCGGCGGGCGCCGACGCGGCGGACGACTGGATCGCCGAGCGGGCCGGGCCGGGCGCGATCGTCGTCACGTCGGACATTCCGCTGGCGAGCCGCTGCGTCAAGTCGGGCGCCGACGTCATCGCGCCCACCGGCAAGCGCTTCAGCGAAAGTTCGATCGGCATGGCGCTGGCGACGCGCAACCTGATGGACCACTTGCGCTCGATGGGACAAGCGACGTCGGGGCCCAAGGCTTTCGCTCCCCGCGACCGCTCGAATTTCCTCGGCGCGCTCGACAACGCCGTGGCGCGGCTGAAGCGCGCGGGCGCCGAGCCGACGGCGCCGATCGCCGCCGGCCGCCCGCTCGCCGGCAAGACGATCGTCTTCGCGGGATCGTTGGAGCGCATGACGCGCGACGAGGCCGAGGCGATGGCCGAGCGCCTGGGCGCCAAAGCGTCGGACTCCATTTCCAGCAAGACCGACCTCGTCGTCGCCGGCCCCGGCGCCGGCTCGAAACTGACCAAGGCGCGCGAACTCGGCGTCGAGACAATCGACGAAGAGGAATGGATGAGGCGGTCGGGGCGCGGGTGATTGGCCGCGGGCCTGCCAAATGTGTGAATCGCCGGCGCCTGCGTGAGACCGATTGGGCTCTGTCGAGCGAGCCTACCGCATGAGCCGGCTCTTCAATTCGTCGCGACGGATCTTGCCCATCGGCGTCCTCGGCAGGGCGTCGACCGCAAACACCTGCGCCACTTCAAGGCCGCGCGCGGCGCACCATTCGATTAGGTGTTCCGGGCTGATCGGCGTGCGCGCGACGATGGCGAGATTGACCTCCTCGATGCCGTCCGGCCCGGGGGCGCCGAACGCGGCGGCTTCGGCGACATTGGGATGTCGCAACACGATTTCCTCGATCAGTTCCGGCGCCCGCTTGACGCCGCCTGAATTGATGACCTCCGACGTCCGCCCTTCGAGAATCAGCAGGCCCTCCTTGGTCAACCGCCCGCGATCTCCCGTATAGAACCAGCCGTCGCGCTGTTGAGGATCGATGTGACCCGAATCGAGCGGATAGGGCCGCGCCATCGGGCGCACGTGAACCCTGACGACGCCGTCCGAATCCGCCGGCAATGGACGATCCTGCGCATCGACGATTTCGACCCTTACGCCCGGCAACGCGTAGCCGGAGGCGCCCTCGACATCCATCAAACGCTCCGCTGCGGCGATGGCGATCGGACCGAGTTCCGTCGCCCCGTATTGAACGAAGACTTGTTCGCACAGTTTGGCGCGAGCCTCGAGCAGCAAAGCTCGCGTCGGCAGCGCGCCTCCGAGCAGGACGGCGCGCAGCGATGGACAGGGAATGGGCGCCCGCGTTTGCTCGCGAACAAGATCGCGCACCTGCTGCGTCGACGCAATGATGGAGTCGACTCGGTAAACCGAGACCATCAGCAACGCCTCACGCGGCGAATCCGCGCCGACGAGCGTACCTCCGGCGAGCATGGTGCGCGCGGCGACTCGAAATCCCCATGCGCTGTTCAGGCGGACGAGGCCTAGCAGCCGCTCGCCGAGGCCCATGCTCATCGCGACGTAGTACTGCAAGACCCGGAGATAGAATTCCCTGGCGGTCACGCAAACCGCCTTCGGAACGCCCGTCGCTCCGGAGGTGATCTCGATCCGGCATAGCGCGTCGTCGCTGACGAAGCCCGGCGCGGTCGACAAAGCGCGCCGCTCGCCCTCGAACCATTCGTCGCCAACCAGAATTTGCCGCAGCCCCGGGTGCAAGAGTTCGCCGGCGTCCTGCAAATAGGTCCTGACCGGCAATTTCAGAGGCATGATTTCCTCAGGCGCCCCCGCCGACAATGTCGGAAAACCGAGGCGGAAAAGCGCCGCCGTCACGATCATGTGGCGGATCGTATTCTTGAGCGAAACGCACACCACTTCGCCCGGAGCGAGGTCCAGCGCGCGAATCCGATCCTCGACGCGCAGCATCCCCTGCGCCAACATGTCGTAGGTCGCGATTCGGTCAGGCAAGATGATGGCCGGCCGTTCCGGCCGCCCACGCGCATGATAGAAAATGTGATCTGCGAAAGTCAGGGGAACGTCGCGCGAACGCGGCGCGTCGTTCATGGCCTAGAACCGGTAATTGAGGCCGACGCGGGCAAGCTGCGCGGAGTCCTTGAACTTGAAGGAATAACCGCCGGAATTGGTGGCCGTCACGTCCGGGAACTGCATATAGAGATATTCGGCCTTGACCGACCAATGATTGTCGATGGCGTATTCGGCGCCGGCGCCGACAGTCCAACCGGTCGCCGAACCGCCGCGGTTCAAATGCAACCCCCACGAAGGATCGACGAGGCTGTTCCTCACGTCGGCGAAGACGACCCCGCCGGTCACGTAGGGCAGAAAGCGGTCGAAAGCCACGCCGGCGCGCGCGCGGACGTCGCCGAAGAAGGGCAAGCTCGCCGAATGGGTGGCCACTAAGCCGCCACCCGTCGGGTAGTTGAAGCCGCCTTTCGCGCTGGACGCATCAAGGTCGCCCTCGACGCCGAGGACAACACTCGAAATCTGGTAATTATAGCCGGCCTGCACGCCGCCGACGATCCCGGCGAGGTCAAGCGTATTCGCGTTGCCGGGCATGACGCCCAAATAGTATGGATTTGCGACAACAACGCCGTCGCTCGACCATAGGCCGCCGATATTGCCACCGATATAGAATCCGGTCCAACTGAAAGCGGGCGGCGGAACCGGGGCCGGCGGCGGCCCTTTCATAGTCGGCAAGTCGGCGGCGAAAGCGCCCTGAGCGAGGACCGCGCAAAGCGCGGTTGAAGCCAATAATGATCGCTTCATCGAACGCCCCCATAAAATCGTCCACGAGCGTCTAAGCCCGGTGGACCGCTTTTAGTGCGCGACCCTACCCTTGTCTATCGCGTTGGTCGTTCATGCACGATTTACCGCACGCAACGTGAAGCCGTTCGACGAGCCGATCCCGCAGGCGACGGGGCTTTTTATCGGGTTGCGAGGCTCATTGCGAACGGCGCCGATCCGCGCGCCGCCGCCCTCGTTTCGCCCGCTACCGATACAAATCCGCCCGCGTCGGCGGCAGGCCGCTCGCGCCTCTCGCGCGCTTGGAGGCCAGCGTCTGGTAGACGCCGCAATGGTTGCGCTCGAACACGATCGAGCAGGCCGCGAGATAGGCGAGCCAGACGCGCGTCTTGGCTTCGCCGACTTCGCGGCAGGCCTCGTCGTAGCGCGCGGCGAGGCGATCGTGCCAGAAGCGGCAGGTGCGCTGATAATGCTCGCGCCAGCCCTCGACGTCGTGGACCTCGAAGCCGTGCTGCTCGAGATTTGTGATGGTGCGGCCGAGATGGTCGAGCTCGCCGCCGGGGAAAATGTAGCGCGTCAGCGCCGCGAATTCCGGCCGCTTCTTGCCCCCTTGGACGGCGTTGCGCTTGCCGGGACGCGTGATCGCATGGTGCAGATAGAGCCCGCCAGGCTTCAGGAGGCGGTGCACGGTCTGGAAATACGTGTCGAAATGCGAGACGCCGATGTGCTCGAACATGCCGACCGAGGTGATCTTGTCGAAACGCTCGGCGCCCTCCAGCAGGGCGTAATCCCTGAGTTCGAACGTCACCTTGTCGGCGAGGCCGAGCCGCTGAACCTTCTCGCGGGCGTAGGCGATCTGCTCCTCGGACAGCGTCACGCCGGTCGCCTTGACGCCATAGCGCTGCGCCGCGTGACACGCGAGCGAGCCCCAGCCGCTGCCGATGTCGAGCATCGTCTCGCCCGGTTTCAAACGCAGCTTGCGGCAGATCATATCGAGCTTGTTCGCTTGCGCGGCGTCGAGAGCGTCGCTCCAATCGTGGAAATAGGCGCAGGTGTAGACCATCTCCTTGTCGAGCCAGAGCTGGTAGAAGGCGTTGGAGACGTCGTAGTGATAGGCGATGTTCTTCTTGTGCTCGGCTTCGGCGCCGCTGCTCTCGCGGTCCTGGCCGATGCCCTCCAGGGGCCAGGGGCCGCCGCGCGGCACGAACAGGAAAGCGCTGGCGGTCCGCAACGCCGCGAGCTTGTTCAGACCCTTCCTGAGATCGCGCGTGCGCGCCTTCGGCCGCTTGGCGACGAGATCGAACAGGTCGCCATTGACGACGTCGAGGCGTTTGGCGGCCCACAGATTGGCCAGGGTCGGCAATCCCGGCGCGCGAATGAGGCTCGCGACCACGCCCTCGTCGGCGATGCGAATCGCCAGCGCGTCGCGCGGCCAGTCGGCCGGGACCAGCGCGTCGTCCCACAGGCGAAAGCCGAATTCGAGGCCCATGCGGCGGTGCGCGTCGTCGAGCAGCGCCTTGAGCCTTTCCAGCCTTTTTTCCGCCTTGCCCATATCGTCTCCCTCGTCCTATCAGACGATGACCGCGCGAACGAATTTCACACTAGACGTCGGGCGTCGGCATCGGCAAGCGCTCCGCGCGGCGCGAAGCGCGGCGGCGTCATTCGAGGCATTCGGGGAACAGGAAGCAAATGGGCGCCTCCGGCGGCATTGTGGTTGGCGCGGCCTCGCCCGGCGATCTCGACGCGATCCAGGCGCTGGAGTTCGCGGCGTTCTCCGGCGATCGACTTTCGCGCCGCTCGCTGCGCGCCTTCATTGGCGCCGCGCATCGGCCTTTGATCGTCGCCAAATTCGGCGAGAGGCTCGCCGGCTACGCCCTGATCGCGCTGCGCAAGGGCGGAAGGAGCGCACGGCTGTATTCCCTCGCCGTCGATCCCGCGCAAGGGCGGCGCGGCGTCGGCCGCGCGCTGCTGCAGGCCTGCGAGCGCTACGCGCGCGCGCATGGTTGCGACGCCTTGCGCCTCGAGGTGCGTTACGACAATGCGTCCGCCATCGCGCTTTACGAAAAGATGGGATACCGCCAATTCGCCCAATACGAGGGTTATTACGACGACGGAGCCGCCGCGTTGCGTTTCGAGAAGCGCCTCGACGCGGCGCCGGCATGAATTCGCGCGAATATCCGGCGGCTCGCGCTCGAGGCCGGTTGCGCCCGCCGCACGGGCGACGCATGGTGGCGAGCGCGACGCGCGGACAAGCGCGATTCGGGTTCGCGTCGCGACGACCAAGGGTTTCGCTTCTCGCTCGGCCAAGGAGCCGACCGGCCGCATGATTGGATTATCCCCTAAAACCTTCGCGCGCTCGCCGAGGCGCGGGGCGATCCCGCGGGATCGGCCATGACCGGCTGGGTGATTCTCGTCGATCACGCGCGCGATTTTCCCAATGCGGAGACGCCGCACAAGGTGATCACGACCAGCGACTATCTCGCGCGGCCGAAATTGTTCGCCGGCGCGGGACGCGCCAAAATCGTCAACCTCTCGCGATCTTACAATTATCAGTCCAAAGGCTATTACGCATCGCTGCTGGCCGAGGCGCGCGGGCATCGCATCATCCCGACCGTCGAGACCATGCTCGAACTGCGCGAGCACAAGCTCTACGAGCATGCGCTGCCCGATTTGCAGGAGGCGCTCAACGTCGCCGCGCATCGCGCGCGCGCGAGCGAGAACACCACCTTCGACCTCCTGTTCTGCTTCGGCCTGGTGCAGGATTCGCGCTTCGAAGCGTTCGGCCGCTTGCTGTTCGATTGGTATCGCTGCCCGGCGATCGAGGTGACGATCACGCCGGGCAAGCGGTGGAAGATCGACCGCATTCGCCCGCGCCCGCTCGCCAAACTCGGCCCCGAGGAGGCCGAGTTCTTTCGCGCCGCGCTGCACCAGCACACCCAACGCGACTGGCGCAATCCGCGCGCGCGCGCCGTCGCCAAATACTCGCTGGCGGTGCTTTACGATCCTGCGGAACAGCTGCCGCCTTCATCGGTGGACACCATTCGCTATTTCCAGAAGTTCGCCGAGCGCCATTCCGTCGAAATCGACCTGCTCACCAAACGGCAATTGGCGGAACTGGCCGAATTCGACGGGCTGTTCATCCGCGCGACGACCTCGATCGACAATTACACCTACCGCTTCGCGCGCCGCGCCTTGCAGGAGGGCATGCCGGTCATCGACGATCCCGTGTCGATGATCCGTTGCACCAACAAGGTCTATCTGCACGAGCTGATGGAGGCGCACGGCGTTCCCATCCCGCCGACCGTCATGCTCGCGGAGGAGGACGATCTCGCCAAGGCCGAGAAGCGCCTGGGCTGGCCGATGGTGGTGAAGATCCCCGACGGTTCGTTTTCGCGCGGCGTCCACAAGGTCGAGACCTTCGAGGCGTTGAAGGCGTTGACCGACCGGTTGTTCGAGGACACCGACCTGCTGCTCGCGCAAAAATTCATGCCGACCGATTTCGATTGGCGCGTCGGCGTGCTCGACGGCGAACCCCTGTTCGTTTGCCAATATCGCATGGCGCCCGGCCATTGGCAGATCATCAAGCACGAGCCGGACGGCGCGCACGAGGGCGGCTTTCGCACGATGGCCATCGCCGAGGCGCCGCCGCGCGTCATCGAAGTCGCGTTGCGCGCCGCGCGCGCGATCGGCGACGGCCTCTACGGCGTCGACATCAAGGAAGCGGACGACGCGATCGTGGTGATCGAGGTCAACGACAATCCCAACCTCGAACACGGCGTCGAGGATCAGGTCGGCAAGGAAGAAGTCTGGAGCCGCATCCTGCAATGGTTCATCAAGCGCATCGACGCGTAGTTCCTTTCTCCCGCGAGGCGGGAGAAGGTGGCGCGCAGCGCCGGATGAGGGCGTTGCGGCGTGAACCTGACGCTCCTTGTCGCTTCCTCCTTGTGTAGCATGCCCTCATCCGTCATCGCTGCGCGATGACACCTTCTCCCGCGAGCGGGAGAAGGGCTTCCCTCAATACCCGACCGCCAGCGTCCCTCTTTGCCTCGGGTCCGACGCGCCCGTCAGCGTCCCGCCGTCCTCGCGCGCGATCGTATTGGCCGAGCCCATCGCCTCGCGCACGACGACCTTGTGGCCCATCGCCTCGAGCAGGCGGATCGTGTCGGGCGAAATGCCGCGCTCGATGCGCAACTCGTCGGGAAATCCCTGGTCGTGGACGCGCGGGGCTTCCTCGGCTTCGGCGACGTTGAGGCCGTGATCGATCACGTCGAGAATGATTTGCAACACCGTGGTGATGATGCGCGCTCCGCCCGGACTTCCCGTCACGAGTTCGATCTGGTCGTCCTTGAAAACGAGCGTCGGGCTCATCGAGGATAAGGGCCGCTTGTTCGGACCCGGCGCGTTGGCGTCGCCGCCGAGCAGGCCATAGGCGTTGGCGGCGCCGAGCTTGGCCGAGAAATCGTCGAGTTCGTTGTTGAGCAATATTCCGGTCCCTTCCGCGACCAGTCCGCTGCCGTAGGAGAAATTCAGCGTATAGGTGTTGGCGACCGCGTCGCCGTCGGCGTCGACGATCGAAAAATGCGTCGTCTGGTCGCTCTCGTAGCGCTGCGGTCCGCCGGGACCGATCTCGCTCGCCGGACGCGCGCGGTCGAGCGATATGCTCGCGCGCAGATGGTCGGCATAGGCTTTCGAGGTCAGCCCGCGCAGCGGAATGCCGACGAAATCGGGATCGCCAAGATAGGCGGCGCGGTCGGCGTAAGCGAGCTTTTCGGCCTCCGCCATCTCATGAATCGCCGCGGCCGAATTGAGCCCCTGCTCGCCGAGCGGAAAACCTTCGAGGATGTTGAGGATCTCCACGATATGCGCGCCGCCGGAGGACGGCGGCGGCATCGAAACGATTTCGTGGCCGCGATAGGTTCCGCGAACCGGCTCGCGCTCGATGGCGCGATAATTCGCGAGGTCGTCGAGCGTCATCCGCCCACCGGCTTGCCGCACGGCGGCGACGATTTTTTGCGCGATCGGGCCTCGGTAAAAGGCGCTCGCGCCCCCGGCGCCGATCGCGTCGAGCGTTGCGGCGAGATCGTCGAGCGCGATATGAGCGCCGGCGCCGGGCGCGCCGCCGTCCGGCTCGAGGTAGATGCGCGCCGAAGAAGGATGCTGCGCGAGGATCGGCGCGGCGGCGGGCAGCGAATCGGCGAGATCGTCGTCGACTGTGAGGCCGTGATGGGCGAGCCGCGCCGCGGGCGCGACCAGATCGGCCAGGGAAAACCGCCCTGAGCCATATTTGCGCCACGCCAGCTCCAGCCCGGCCACCGTGCCCGGCACGCCGATCGCCAGGCCGCTGAAACGCGACTTGAACGGATCGGCCTCGCCGTTGGCGTCGAGAAAGACGTCCTTCGTCGTCAGCGCCGGCGCGCTCTCGCGATAATCGATGGCGATGGTCTTCTTCAGATCGGCGCGATGGATCAGCATGAAGCCGCCGCCGCCGATATTGCCCGCGCGCGGCAAGGTCACCGCGAGCGCGAAGCCGACCGCCACCGCGGCGTCGACCGCGTTGCCGCCGCGCTTCAAGATCTCGACGCCGATGTTCGAGGCGACCGCCTCCTGGCTGACGACCATGCCGTGCGTCGCCACGACCGGGCGCGCGGTGGCGAAATCGGAAATGATCGGCGGCGGATCGGCGCGCGCGGCGAGCGGCGACGCCAGCGCGGCGACGAGCGCGACGCGGAGCAGGACGTGAAACAAAGGAAGGGCCATCGCCGGTTCCCGATTGCGCATGCGCGGCGAGTTCATCGAGTCCGCAGGCGCAAGTAAAGCGGAATCGAGGGGGTTGGCCGCCTCTCACGAGGCGTCGTACTATGGAGGCGGCCACTGCGCGGCGACGGCCGCGCGGCGCCGGGGAGGCATTGCGAATGAGCGAACCCCGTTTTCCCGACTTCGCCGAGGCCGTGCGCGAAGTGCTCGACCGGCAAGGTTTCATGCGACATGTCGGCGCGCGCGTCGACCATGCGGCCTCGGGAGAGGCGACGCTCAGCGTCGACAAGCGCGACGCGCTGTTGCAGCATCAAGGTTTCTTTCACGGCGGCGTCGTCGCGTTTCTCGTCGACAACGCGACCGGCGCGGCGGCGGCGTCGGTCCTTCGCGGCGAGCGCCAGACCTGTCTGACGGCCGAATACAAGATCAATTTCGTTTCGCCGGCGAAGGGCGAGCGGCTGAGTTGCACGGCGGTCGTGGTCAAGCCGGGCAAGCGCCTGACCATCGTGGAAGCGAAGGTTCATGTCCATTCGGACGGCCAGGCCAAGCTCGTCGCGGTGGCGCTCGCCACGCTCGCCAACATCGATCTCGCCGAACTCGGCGGCTGACTTCGGCGCGACCGCCGTATTCGCGCTTGTGTCGGCCAAATC
This sequence comes from Roseiarcus sp., assembly GCA_050012775.1. Classification (GTDB taxonomy): domain Bacteria; phylum Pseudomonadota; class Alphaproteobacteria; order Rhizobiales; family Beijerinckiaceae; genus Roseiarcus. The sequence goes on along the minus strand of JBEKGN010000025.1, from coordinate 23,010 downwards.
GAGCGGCGCCAATATTCCCTCCCCCTTGTGGGGGAGGGAGAAGCAGCGCGGTCCATGACGCACGATCCTCTCCACGAGAGCGCCTCCCGCGCGGCGACGCTGATTGGCCTCGGCGCGATCCTGCTGTGGTCCGTGCTGGCGTTGCTGACCGCCTCCGCCGGCGACGTTCCGCCGTTCGAGTTGGCGGCGCTGACTTTCGCGATCGGCGGCGCTTTCGGGCTGGTTTACGCCGCCGCGCGCGGGCGCTTGAGCGCGCTCCGGCAGCCCTGGCGGGTCTGGCTCGTCGGCGTCGGCGGGCTGTTCGGCTATCACGCGCTCTATTTCGCCGCGCTACGCCGCGCGCCGCCCGCCGAGGCCAGTCTCATCGCCTATCTCTGGCCGTTGCTGATCGTGCTCTTCTCCGCGCTGCTGCCGGGCGAGAGGCTGCGCGCCCGGCATGTCCTGGGCGCCGCGCTGGGCTTCGCGGGGGCGATCGCGCTGTTCGCGGGCAAGGCCGAGGGCGGCGTCGGCGCCCGCGCGCTCGACCCCGCAATCGCGCTCGGCTATGCGTTCGCGCTCGGCTGCGCGTTCGTCTGGTCTGGCTATTCCGTGCTTTCCAGGCGATTGAAGGCCGCGCCGACCGAGGCGGTCGCCGGCTTTTGCCTCGTCACTTCGGCGCTGGCGGCGATCTGCCATTTCGCCTTCGAGACGTCGGTCGCGCCGGCGAGCCCCGCGCAATGGGCGGCGATCGTCGGCCTCGGGCTGGGGCCGGTCGGCCTCGCGTTCTATGTCTGGGACTACGGCGTCAAGAACGGCGATCTCAGGCTGCTCGGCGTCGCCGCCTACGCCGCGCCGGTGCTGTCGACGCTGATCCTGGTCGCCGCCGGCTTCGCCCCGGCGACGGCTTCGCTCGGCCTCGCCTGCGCGCTGATCGTCGGCGGCGCGGTCGTCGCCACGCGCGCAAGCTGAGCGCGGACGAAAAGCAAAAGGCCGGCGCACGGCCGGCCTTGGCGTGGAAAACGCGGGCGTCGCGAGGGACCGCGGCGCTTACGCCTCGACGCTGGTCTTGGGCTTGAGCACCTGGCGGCCGCGATACATGCCGCTCTTCAAATCGATATGGTGGGGGCGGCGCAGTTCGCCCGAATCCTTGTCTTCGACATAGGTCGGGGCCTTCAGCGCGTCGGCCGAGCGGCGCATGCCGCGGCGCGAGGGCGAGGTTTTACGTTTAGGAACAGCCATCGAAAACTCCAAAAGGCGCGCCGGTCGGCGTCGTCGCCAACCGGGAGGGAATGGGAAGCGGGGCTCTTACACGCAAACGCGGGGCAGCGCTAGCCCCTTACGCGCGCCGCGGCGGGTCCATCGAATTTCACATTTCGGCCCGGGGCCGCCCTCGTCGGCGCCGTCGAGGGGCGGCCGCGTCGAGCGCCGAGCGGACGCCATCGACGATCCCGCTGAAGCCGTTGTATCGGCTCGGACCCGCGCCGGGCCCGAGCCATTGAGAGGGAGGCGGCCCCAGGGAGATTTCCCATCCCTCCCTGAGGGCCGAAACGCGTCAGTCTCTGATCGTCTCCTCGGGGAGATGGAGCTCATGCCAGACCGCGTTGAGGATCCCTGCGCCCGTGGCGAAGCCAATGCCAAGCATCCAAGCGAAATACCACATAATTTTTTCCTCTCAATAGAGACTGGAGCTGTTGCTCCGAACCTGTGACGCCGTAACCGGACCGCGCAAGGTGTAAAAGACCCAGCTGGTGTAGGCGAGCACCAACGGCAGGAAGATCAACGTCGCGATGAGCATCACGAACAACGTTCGCTGACTCGACGAGGCGTCCCACACCGTCAGGCTCGCCGTCGGATCGATGCTGGAGGGCATCAGGAACGGGAACATGCTGACGCCCGCGGTGGAGATGATGCCGAAAATGCCGACGCCGCTCGCGGCGAAGGCCCAGCCCGATTTGCCGCGCGAGGACGAAAACGCCGTCAAAAGCCCTCCCGCGACGCCCAGGATAGGCGCGAGCATCATCCACGGATGGGTCCCGTAGTTGGTCAGCCAGGCGCCGGGCGCCTGGACAACCGTCTTCAGCAGCGGATTGGACGGGCCATCCACCGGGATCGCATTCGTGATCACATAACCCTTGATGCCGAACGCGATCCAAACGCCGGCCAGGAGGAACAGAACGACGGTGACCAAAGGAGCGAGCGAAGCGACCAACCGCGCCCGGTCGTTCACGGCGCCTTCGGTCTTCAAGACGAGATAGGTCGCGCCGTGCGACACCAGCATCGACAGCGAGACCAGTCCGCAGAGCAGGCCGAACGGATTGAGCAGCTCGAAGAGGCCGGTCCCCTCGTAGAACATCCGCATTTCGTTATCGATACGGAACGGCGCGCCCTGCAGGAGATTGCCGATCGCGACGCCGAAGACGAGCGAGGGAACGAGCCCGCCGACGAAGAGCGCGTAGTCCCAAAACGCGCGCCACGTGGGATTGTTGACCTTGTTTCGGAACTCGAAGCCGACGGGACGCACGATGAGCGCCGCCAGCACGAGAAATATCGCGATATAGAATCCCGAGAACGCCGCTGCGTAAATCGCCGGCCAGGCGGCGAAGATCGCGCCGCCGCCGAGCAGCAACCAGACCTGGTTGCCGTCCCAGACAGGACCTATCGCGTTGATGGCGACGCGCCGCTCGACATCGCTTCGCGCGACGAAGGGCAACAACGTCGCGACGCCGAGGTCGAAGCCGTCCATGATGGCGAAGCCGATGAGCAACACGCCGAGGAAAAGCCACCAGATCAGGCGGAGGATTTCGTAGTCGATCGGAATGGACATGTTCGTTTCCTCACTCGGCCGGAACAGAGGCGGGGTTGATCGATGACGCTGCGGGATAAAGAGCTTCAACCGGCCCCATGGCGATGTATTTGCGCATCAGAATCACGTCGATGACAAGCAGCGTCGAATAGAACAGGACGAACCCGCAAAGCGTGAAGAGAACCTGCGCGGAGGACAATGACGACGATCCGAGAAAGGTCGGAAGAACGCTATCGATCGCCCAGGGTTGACGGCCGTATTCGGCGACGATCCATCCCAACTCGATCGCCACCCAGGGCAGCGGCCACGACCAGAGGAGGGCCGTAAGAAGGCCTCGCCGACCGAAATCGCGCTTGCTTACCGTCCAGAACGTGGTCGCCATCAGCACGATGAAGTAGAAGCCCAAAACGACCATGACGCGGAACGACCAGAAGATCGTCGTCACATTGGGCACGGTGTCCGCCGCGGCGCGGGCGATCGTCGCGTCGTCGGCCTTGCGAGGATCGTCGACGTATCGCTTCAACAAAAGCGCATAGCCGAGATTCCCCGCGTGCGTCGTGACGAGCTGCCGCGCGGCACTGTCGCTCCGATCCTTGCCCAGACGCTGAATCGCGTCATAAGCGATGAGGCCATCCTTGATTTTCTCTTCGTTCTTGGCGACGAGATTGAGAATTCCCTCGACCGGTTGATCAAACGATCGCGTCGCGATCAGCCCGAGAACCCAAGGGATCTTGACTTCGAGGCGATTGACCTGCGACGCCACGTCGGGGATCGCGAACAAAGAGAACCCCGCCGGAGCCGGCTCGGTGTTCCACATCGCCTCGATCGCGGCGAGCTTCATCTTCTGGTTCTCGCTCACGTTGTAGCCGCTCTCGTCGCCCAGAACGACCACGGACAACGACGAAGCAAGTCCGAAAGCCGAAGCGACGATCAGCGAGCGCTTGGCGAAGGCCAGGTGACGCCCACGCAGCAGATACCAGGAAGAAATCGCCAGGACGAAAAGCGATCCGCAGACGTATCCCGCGCTAACGGTGTGCACGAACTTCGATTGCGCAACGGGATTGAAGAGCAAGTCGTAGAACGAGCTCAGCTCCATGCGCATCGTGTCGGGATTGAATGTCGCGCCGGTCGGATTTTGCATCCAACCATTGGCGATCAAAATCCAAACCGCCGAGAGGTTCGAGCCGATGGCGACAAGCCAGGTGACGACGAGATGACCGACTTTCGGCAACCTCCCCCAACCAAAGAAGAAGAGGCCGACGAAAGTCGACTCGAGGAAGAACGCCATCAAGCCCTCGATGGCGAGCGGCGCCCCGAAGATATCGCCGACGTAATGCGAATAGTAGGCCCAATTCATTCCGAACTGGAACTCCATCGTGATGCCGGTGGCGACGCCCATGGCGAAGTTTATGCCAAACAGCTTGCCCCAAAATTTCGTCATATCCCGCCATATCTCGCGGCCGGTCATGACGTAGGCGCTTTCCATGATCGCGAGCAGGAACGAAAGCCCCAACGTGAGAGGAACGAACAGGAAGTGGTAGAGAGCCGTCAGCGCGAACTGAAGTCGGGCCAAGCTCACGGGATCGAAGTCGTGCATTTGAGAACCTTTCGAAAATCTAGTGACTTGCCGGGCCGAGAAGGTGACGCATCGTCAGCGCGTTTACATCCGGCTGCGCCTCACCGCAGAGCAGGAAGACCTGCATCGATGCGACGACTGCCAGCTTGAGAATGAGGACAAAGACGATGGCTTTTGCGAGCGGCGTCTTCGGTCTTATTCCCGCGAGCAGAAAATCGCGGATCGACAACAGGACGGGATGAGAAGACGGATCAGTAGTCCTCGCCACGGCGGTCCTCACCGAAGCAAGGCGAGCCGGCGACAAAGCCGAAGCCCGCGAATAGGATGGACAACCCGATCAGTTCCCATGGAGACGCGCCGCCGGGAGGCGTCAGCGTGACTTCGTGGAACTCGGGAAAGAACAGGCCGCCAATGAGGAGCGATGCGCAGACGAATGCGGCGAACGCCCCGAGAAAGCAAGACTGTAGCGCGGCTTGCGAGACATCTTGTTTTGGCAACGTGTGCATACGAATCCCCACTCGTGGATTGGATCGAATCCTCCCCTGTTCCCTGAGCTGATAACGCGCCGAAACATCGCATTCGCGCAATGACATGGATCAATCGAGGAGCGAGCCGACGCGGCGCGGCGATTCGCCACGTCCGCCAAGCCCGGCGCGCGATCGCTTCGCCGTGTTGGCGACGAGCGCGTTCGAGGGTCGCGGGCGTCGCGAACGCCGCGGCTTATGAATCAAGCCTCTGATTGCGCGCGGGCGCGAAATGAAATCGGCGCCAGTCCCTCAGGTCCGCGTCTCGCCGATCCCTGCTTCGCCCCTTCAGGCGTTGCCCTGGGTCTCGAACATCGCCAGGTCCATCGCTTCGCGGGCGCTGCGGCCGGCCCAAAGGACGAACTGGAAGGCCTGGTAGTAGTTTTCGCAGGCGGCGAGCGCGGCGTTGACGATCGTGCGGCATTGCGCGTCGCTCGGCTGGGCGCCGCCGGAGAGACAATGGGCATGGCGGAACATCACGATGTCGTCGCGGCTCCACAGATCGAAATGGCCGAGCCACAATTGTTCGTTGATCAACTGGACGAGGGCGATGATCTCCGCGCGCCGGCGCGAAGGAATTTTCAGATCGAAGGAACAGCTGACATGCAGCGATTCGATCTCCGGCAGCCAAGTGAACGCGACCTCGTAATGCGCCCAGACTCCCGCCACCAGAATCGAGATTTCGTCTTCGTCGGCGCGATCGAACGCCCATTCGTTCAACGCGGCGAGCCGCTCGACGACGTCCACGGGGTGTTCGGGACGCTCGACGGTCTGGTTTTCGTTGGCGATCATCGATGAGCTTTCGCTAAAGCGGTGGCGGGACTGGGCGGCACGCTACGCATATCTCAACGGCTGACGTCGAATTAACGCCCCGAATCGCTTGCGCGGGCCTTACTCGCCAGCACGCCGCTCGAACGACCCCAGACTCGATGATTCGCGGCGCGGCGTAAACCGAGCTTCGCCGTTCGTCCACAGAATCAATGAGGCGAATCAAGCCGGTGGCGGCATATTGCCGCAACGGCAAGTCTCACGCCTCGGCGCTCCGCGCGCGTTCGCGCGCGCCAAATCCTGAGGGGGCGATCCCCGAGATCGGCTTCAGGGATTGGATTGGGCGAGTTTGGCCTCGAGCGCGGCGAGGCGGGCTTCGAGCTTTTCGTTCTCGGCGCGGGCGAGCGCGGCCATATCGCGCACGGCGTCGAATTCCTCGCGCGAAACGAAATCCATGCCCGCCATCAGGCGCTCGAGTTGGCTCTTGGCGAGTGTTTCGACCTCGCGCCGCGCGCCGTCGGCGAGCCCGGCCGCATCGGTGATCAGGCGCGAGAAATCGTCGAACAGGCGGCTGCGGGTCTGAGGCATCGCGGAACTCCGAAAGGACGGGAAAGGGGCGCCTTGCGAAAATCTATGTGGCGCGCGGCGGGGCTGGAAGCAAGGGAACGGGCGCCGGTCAGCTCGTCAACAGGGCCTTCACGATCGCGCTCGCCTTGGCGAAATCCATCTGGCCGGGATAGCTCTCCTTGAGCGCGGCGACGACCTTGCCCATGTCCTTGAGGCTGGCGGCGCCGGTGGCGGCGACCGCCGCCTTGGCCGCGGCGGTCACTTCCGCCTCGGCCATCTGCTTGGGCAGGAATTCGCCGATCACGGCTATTTCCGCGCTTTCCTGAGCGGCGAGATCATCGCGTCCGGCCTGCTGGTAAATGGCGAGCGATTCCTGGCGCGATTTGACCATTTTCGTCAGCAGCGCCAATTCGTCGGCGCGGCTGACGATCTTGCCGGCGCCGCGCGCTTCGATTTCGCGCTCCTTGAGCGCCGCCATCATGAGGCGAAGCGCGCCGACCCGGACCTTGTCGCCCGACTTCATCGCCGCCTTCATTTGCGTCGCCACCGCGTCGCGCATTGCAATCGATTCGGCCATGGGTCCTCTAAAGGGGTCGGCCGCGGTCCCGTTCGGCTTGACGCGCGGCGCCGCGGGCGCTTAAGCACAGGCTCATGTCAGACGCAACAAGTCTTAATCAAACGGCGGGCTCGGTTCAAGGCGAGGCGACCCGCCAGGGATGGAGCGCGCGGCGGCCGACCGCGCTGCTGATGCTCGCCAACGGCCAGACGATCGAAGGCTTTGGCGTCGGGGCGACCGGCTCCGCGGTCGGCGAAGTGTGCTTCAACACGGCGATGACCGGCTACGAGGAAATCCTCACCGATCCCTCCTACGCCGGGCAGATCATCACCTTCACCTTCCCGCATATCGGCGTCGTCGGCGCCAACGACGAGGATATCGAGACCGTCAATCTGGCGGCGTCGGCGGGCGCGCGCGGCGCGATCTTTCGCGCCGAGATCGGCGAGGCCTCGAACTACCGCGCCACGCGCCGCCTCGACGACTGGTTGAAAGCGCGCGGGATCATCGGCCTCACCGGCGTCGATACGCGCGCCCTGACCGCGATGATCCGTCAATCCGGCATGCCCAACGCCGTCATCGCCCATAATCCCGAGGGCCGATTCGATCGCGCCGCGCTCGCGGCGCAGGCGGCGGCCTGGCCGGGGATCGACGGCATGGACCTCGTGCCCTCCGTCACCTCGGCCCAGCGCTACGACTGGGATCAGACGAGCTGGACGCTCGAACACGGTTATGGAACGCGCGAGCGCGCCGATTATCGCGTCGTCGCGATCGACTACGGCATTAAGCGCAACATCTTGCGGCTGCTCAGCGATTGCGGCTGCGCGGTGACGGTCGTGCCCGCGACGGCTTCGGCCGAGGACATTCTCGCGCTCAAACCGGACGGCGTCTTCCTGTCGAACGGGCCGGGCGATCCCGCGGAAACCGGCAAATACGCCGTGCCGACGATCCGCGCGCTGCTCGAGACGCGCGTCCCCCTGTTCGGAATTTGCCTCGGCCACCAAATGCTCGGACTGGCTGTCGGCGCGCGCACGATCAAAATGCCGCAGGGCCATCACGGCGCCAATCATCCCGTCAAGGATTTCACCACCGGCAAGGTCGAGATCGTGTCGATGAACCATGGATTCGCGATCGACGTCGCGAGTCTGCCCGCCAACGCCAGGCAGACCCATGTCTCGCTGTTCGACGGCTCGAACTGCGGCATCGCGCTGAGCGATCGTCCGGCCTTCTCCGTGCAATATCACCCGGAGGCTTCGCCGGGGCCGCGCGACAGCCATTATCTGTTCCGCCGCTTCGTCGATTCGATGGCCGCGGCGAAAGCGGCCTCGGGCGCCTCGCCCTCAGCGCGATAATTCGTCCGCCAATCCGCGCATGAAGGCCACGCAGGCCGACAGCTGCGAGGCGGCGAGGAATTCGTCTGGCTTGTGGGCCTGATCGATCGAGCCGGGGCCGCAGACGACCGTCGGCAGCCCGGCGCGCTGGAAATGTCCGGCTTCGGTGGCAAAGGACACCGCAATCGAATGGTTGGATCGGGTCAGCCGAAGCGCCAGCGTCATCGCTTGTTCGTTGTCCTTCGCCGCGAGCCCGGGCACGTCGACTTCCAGGATCGTCTCGATGCTCGGACCGCTGACGAAGCGCGTCAGGCGCGGCAGCGCGACTGCGTCGACATAGGCTTGCACCAGCCCCGCCGCCGTGGCCGCGGCGACGCCGGGCAGGCCGCGGAACTCCCAGTGGAACACGCATTCGCGCGCGAGGATGTTGCGCGCGTTTCCCCCGCGAATCATGCCGACGTGCAAGGTCGAATAGGGCGGATCGAATCGCGGATCGAGCTTCTCCGGCGCCTCGAACTCACGCGCCAGGCGGCCGATTTCGCTGACGATGTCGCAGGCGATCGCCACCGCATTGGCGCCGAGCGCGGGCTTGGCCGAATGAGCCTCGAAGCCGGTGACGAGCGTGCGAAACGTCGCCACGCCCTTATGCGCGTCGGCGACCGTCATCATCGTCGGCTCGCCGACGATGACCAAGCCGGGACGCGGCGTCTCCCGCCCGAACCTCGCGATGACGTCGAGCGAGCCCAGGCAGGTCGTTTCTTCGTCGTAGCTGAGCAGGATATGAATCGGGCGCTTGAGTCCGGCCGCCTGGAAGACGGGGACCATCGCCAGCGCGACGGCGTCGAAGCCCTTCATGTCGCAGGCGCCGCGCCCGTAGAGGCGTCCGTCGATTTCGCGCAAGCGGAAGGGATCGCCGCTCCAGATCTGGCCCTCGACCGGCACGACGTCGGTGTGGCCGGAGAGGACGACGCCCCCCGCGGCCATCGGCCCGACCGTCGCCAGCAGCGCCGCCTTGTCGCCCGCGGCGTTGGGCGCGCGCGAAGTGGGCACGCCGAGGCCGTGAAAATAGCCCTCGACGTAATCGACCAGCGGCAGGTTCGATCGGTCGCTCACGCTGTCGAACGCGATCAGGCGTTGCAGGATCGTCCTGGCGCTGGCTTCGACGTCGGCGCTCATGACCTAGGGGCTCCAGTAGGGTTTATCCGCCTTCCGATCATAGAGGCCCAATTCGACGAGTCGAGGCGGTCGGCCGGGGCCGTGCGGCGAGGCCTCGCCGGGAAAAACCGGACGAGACGATTTACAGCGCCGCTTCCTTCTTGAGCTTATCGAGCGCGGCGGTCGCCGCGACTCGTCACCTCTCCGCCTCGAGGGCGACGCGATTCCTGCCCCCGGCCTTGGCTCTGTAAAGCGCTTCGTCGGCGCGCTTGAACAGGCCCGCCGCGCCTTCCTCGGCGCGCAACCGCGCCACGCCGAACGAGGCGGTGACCGTGCCCAGCGGGGCGCCGCTCGAACCGACCACCCACTTCTTCGCTTCGAGCTGCTTGCGAATCTGATCGGCGACGATCGCGGCGTCGACGGCCCGCGTGTCCGGGAAAATGATCGCGAACTCCTCGCCGCCGACGCGCGCGACCGTATCTTGGCCCTTGATGTTGTTCGACAGAATTTCGCTGAACAGCTTCAGCACCATGTCGCCGACGGGATGGCCGAACTTGTCGTTGATCGTCTTGAACCGATCGAGGTCGCACATCACGAGGCACAATTCGCTCGATTCGGGCGCTTCGAGAAGAGCCTGATCGAGCTTCTGATCGAAGAAGCGGCGGTTGCCGAGCGCGGTCAACGGATCGCGCAGAGCTTTGTCGTTGGCCTCGGCGAGGTTGGAGCTCAGCTTCTCGATCTTGGCGACCGACTCGTCCAAATTCCGCGAGAGATCGCCCATCTTGGACTGAATCTTCTGATTCTCGTCGATCAGCGAAAGAACGACCGCGCGGATTTGCTCGGGCTTCTCCAGCAATGGCAGATCGTTGTTGGCGCGAATGAGGGAATCCGAATAGCTCGAATTGGCGCTGAGATGCGCGTGGAGGAGTCGCGCGATCATCGCCAGGTCGGCGGCGAAACGCTGCTCCGCCGGGTTCGCCTTTTCATCGGGGCGGCTTTCGCCGGCGACGCCGGACGGCGAAGCCTCCGCCGAGCCCTTGAGTTCGCTGATGCCGACGCCCAGGACGCCCAGAGCGATCAACCCGAAGACACAGGCTTCGACAAATGAATTCTCGGTCGATTGTCTCCAGATCAGGGCGCCGAGCACGACGATGCCGAACATCGTCGCCAATTGGAGCCCGCGTTTGAAGTACGAACCCACGATCATCCCCTCCGGCCTAAGAAAAACGAGGTTCGGGAACAAACAGTTCAGACGCTCGCCGTGCGCTCGCCGAACGCAACCCCATCCCCGGGCGCCTTTGATGAGAATATCCAAGGCGACCGCGACCCGCTTGGGATTCGCGATTCAGGCGACGCGTCTCGGCATAGAGGCGAATCAAGTGCCCCAAGCCTTTGCAAAAGACAATTAATTATTTGTCGACGCCGGCGTCGCGTTCCCTCATTTGAGGCGCCTGGCCGTGGAAGCATCGCCCTTCGCGAGCGGAGCGGGGCATCGTTCGTTTTGCGAGACCGTCGGGCGCCGAGGGAAAGTCAGACCCGCGTCGGCGCAGCGGCCGGGGTTTCCTTCCTGACCAAACTGCGGCATAAACGGGCCGGAGAAACTAACATGTCAGCATCCCCCGGGGAAAGTCGGCGCCCACGCGCGAGCGCGGCGGGCGCCCCGTGAGAGCGTTGCTGTGCCCGCGCCCCGGCGAACTTGCGCTGGTCGAGCGCGTCAAGCGCGAGACGACGCTGCTGGGCAGCCGCAACGCGACGCGGGAGGATTTCGACGTGGTCTTCGCGATGTTGCGCGCCGGGAAAATCCCGACCAAGGCGTTGAACACCCATCGCGCCGCGCTCGACGACGCCCCGAACATGTTCGCACACTGGCTGCGGCCCTCTGGCGGCGTCGTCAAAGCGCTGATCGAGATCTGAGCGATGACCTTCCCGATCCTGCAATTCGGCACCAGCCGTTTCCTTCAGGCGCATGTCGATCTTTTCGTCGCCCAAGGCTTCGCAGAGGGCGACGGAACGGGAAAAATCGCGGTCGTCCAGACGACGGCTTCGCCGGACAGCGCGCGCCGCCTCGCCTTCTTCAATTCGGGCCGGCCCTACCGCGTCCATGTGCGCGGGCTCGCGGGAAACGCGGTCGTCGACGAATGGGTCGAAGTCGACAGCATCGGGCGCGGCGTCGACGCCAACAGCGATTGGGGCGCGCTGGAGGCGCTGTTCGTCGACGACGCGCGCTGGATCGTGTCGAACACCGGCGACCGCGGTTACGAACTCAGCGCGGGCGATCGCTTCGAGGGCGCGATTCCCCGCTCGTTTCCCGCCAAGCTGACGAAGCTGCTGCATGCGCGCTTCGCCGCTGGGCGCCCCGCGCCGACGCTCTTTCCCTGCGAACTCGTCGAGGCCAACGGCGATCGATTGCGCGCGCTCGTGCTCGAGATCGCACAGGGCTGGGGCCTAGGCGAAGAATTCCGGCGTTGGGCGGCCGATGAATGTCTCTGGATCAATTCGCTCGTCGACCGCATCGTTTCCGAGCCGCTGGAGCCGGCGGGGGCGGTCGCCGAACCCTATGCGCTGTGGGCGGTCGAAAACCGCCGCGGCCTGGCGATGCCCTGCCGTCACGCGAGCGTCGTCGTCACCGACGATCTCAAGCCTTACGAACGCCTGAAGCTCTTCATCCTCAATCTCGGCCACAGCTATCTCGCCGAGGGCTGGGCGGCGCGCGGCGGCGCCCCGTCCGAAACCGTGCGCGCCCTGCTCGCCGACGCCGCCGTGCTCGCCGACCTCAACGATCTCTATGATCGCGAAGTCTTGCCCGTCTTCGACGCGATCGGGCTGGGCGCCGAGGCGCGCGCCTATCGGTTGACGGTGATCGAGCGCTTCCGCAACCCCTTCCTCGACCATTATCTCCAAGATATCTTCACCAACCACGCCGCCAAGAAGCAGCGCCGTTTCGCGGGCCTGATCGCCTTGGGCGCGCAGGCGGGCGTCGCGATCGCGCAGCCGCGGCTATGGGCCGCGCTGGCGCATTGATCGCTCTTGCCGCACGCGGCGAAAGAGTCCAATGTCCCGCCCGTTTGCGCCGTCCGAGCCCGGGAGTTTCTTCGTGACCGCTTCGCCTTCGTCGTCTTTCGTCCTGCGCGCCGCGGCCGCGGCCTTCGCCCTCGCGGTTGCCTTCGCCGGCGCGGCGCAAGCGCAAACCGCGCCCAAACCGGACGGGACGGTGGACATGGCGACGGTGCTGCAACCCGGGCCGTTGCCCGAGCTTTCGATCGGCGACGCCAAGGGCGTTCCCGTCGTCGAATACGGCTCGCTGACCTGCCCGCATTGCGCCGTGTTCGATCGCAACGTGATGCCGGCCTTCAAGTCCGCCTATGTCGACACCGGCCAAGTGCGTTTCATCTTCCGCGAGTTTTCGCGCAATCCCCTCGACGCCGCGGCTTTCGTCCTGGCGCGCTGCGTCGGCGACGACAAGGCGTTGGCGACGATCGAGCTTCTGTTCTCGCAACAGGACAAATGGGCGTTCGTCGACAACCCGCTCGAACCGTTGATCGCCGCCCTGCGCCCCACCGGCATGACCCACGACAAGGCGATAGAGTGTCTGAAGGATAAGACCAAGGCCGATGGGATGACCAAGATCGTGCAGACGGCGGTGTCGACGGTCAAGGTCTCGGGAACGCCGACGTTCGTCATCGACGGCAAAGTCTACGGCGGCGAACTGGGCATGAACGAATTCAACGCGATCCTCAAGCCGCTGGTCAAATAGGACCGGCTCACCACTGCAGGAATCGCCGTCCGGCGAGCGCGCCGGCGGCGACGACGACCAGCGTGGCGAGGGGATACCAGCTCGCGACGAACAGCGGCGAATCGTCGGCGCAATTGGTCGCGTAGATCGAGGCCGCGACGCCCGCCGCGGCGGCGCCCGCGAGCGCGCCGCTCAACGCCGGATATTGCGGCGCGCCCGCGCGCATGGCGAGGATCAGCGCCGTCAACGGCGGAATCGAAAGCAGCGGGATCAGCGTCAGGCAGTGCAGCCAGTTGCGCCCGATCAGGCGCGTCCCCCACAGGTCCGGCGGAACGAGCGCGAGTTCGGCGACGACGGCGCCCGCGAGCAGCGCGAAGGGCGCGACCAGCAGCAGCGCGAGCGCGCGCGGGCGCGCGTCGGGCCGCATCAGCCGCCAGCACAGCAGGACCGAGGGCGCCAGCAGCGCCAACGCGTCGACGAACTTGAGATCGAAGCGGACGGTTCGCGCCGCCTCGGCGAAATCCGGCCGCGGCCCGAGGACGGCCATGAACAGCGTCAGGCTCACCGCCGCGCCGAGCGCCAGGGCAAGGCTCACCCGCCTGCCCAAATGGATCGGCGGCGCGGCCGAATCCGCCGCGAGCGAATTGATGAGATCGCCGGTCTTCATTGCGTCGCGCTCCGCCAGGCCGCGGCGAGAGATTTCAGCGCGCGATGCAGCGCGACGCGCACGGCGACCTCGCTCATCGACAGCCGCGCCGCCGTCGCGGCGATCGACTGGCCGTCGAACGAGATCGCGGTCACGATGTCGCGCTGACGCGGCGCCAATTTCTGCATGACGCGCTCGATATCGCTGCGCAGATGCGGATCCTCCGCTTCCGGCGCGGCGAGCACCGCCTCGAAATCCTCGATCGGCTCGGAGCGTCGCGCGCCGCGCCGACGCATCGCGTCGATGATCTTGTGGCGCGCGATCGCGTTGACCCAGGGCGCCAGCTTGAGGCCGCCGTCCCAGGTTTGCCGCTTCAGATGGATCGCCAACAGAGTCTCTTGCACGACATCCTCGATATCCGCGTCGCCGACCCGCATCCGCGAAAAAGCCCCTCGCGCCATCGAGCGCACCGCGCGGCCGATCTCCTGGAGCAACCGACGATAGGTCGCCTCGTCGCCGGCCAGGGCGGCGCGCATCATCGGCGCCCATTTGTCGTCGCCGGGACCGACGGCCGGTTCCTCGCTCATTCGTCCTTCGCCCCATCGCGACAAATGTTACGAGCGGAGCGGCGCCATTTGTCAAACGGCTCTCAAACTCGTCTCGGACGCCCTGTAACATGCGGCGCGCCCGGCGCGAAGACGCCAGCGAACACCCGGAGCGGCGCCGAGCCGCAAGGAGAAATCCCGTGTCCGCTTCGCCAGCCTCGCCCACCCGCGTCGCCGCGCCCTTGCCGAAACGCGGCGGCGTCGGCTTGAAAGCCGACCACGTCGAACAGATTCTCGCGCAGCGGCCCGATCTCGGATTTTTCGAAATCCACGCCGAAAACTATATGGGCGACGGCGGGCCGGCGCATCGCCGGCTGGAGGCGATCCGCGCGCTCTATCCCCTCTCCCTGCATGGCGTCGGCCTCTCCATCGGTTCGCCGAGGCCGCTCGACAGGGACCATCTCAAGCGCCTAGCCGCCCTCGCCGAGCGCTACGAGCCCGGCCTGTTCTCGGAGCATCTGGCCTGGTCGAGCCACGACCAGGGCTTCCTCAACGATCTTCTGCCGCTGCCCTACACCGGGGAAACCCTGGCGACAGTGTGCGACCACATCGACGAGACGCAGGAGGCGCTGGGCCGGCGCATGCTGCTGGAAAACCCGTCGACCTACCTGCTGTTCGCGGAAAGCACGATTTCCGAGACCGATTTCCTCGCCGAGATCGCGCGCCGCACCGGCTGCGGGCTGCTGCTCGACGTCAACAACGTCGTCGTCTGCGCAACCAATCACGGCTTCGACGCGATCGCCTATCTCGACGCGTTTCCGCTTCGCCATGTCGGCGAGATTCACCTCGCCGGCTACGCCGAGGCCGAGGACGATTCCGGGCGCCCGCTGCTGATCGACGCGCACGATTCGCCGGTTCGCGACGGCGTCTGGGCGCTCTACGCCGAAACGATCCGGCGCCTCGGGCCGACGCCGACCTTGATCGAATGGGACAACGACGCGCCGGCGTGGCCGGTCCTGCTCGCCGAGGCGCGGCGCGCCGAACTTGCGATGGCGCGGGCGCTCGCCCTGCCCCGAGGGAAAGAGCTTCGTCATGCCGTTTGAATCGACGATCGACGTCTTCGCGCGGGCGCTGAGCGACCCAGCGCGGCCCGTTCCGCCGCAAACGCTGGGACGCGAGGGGCGGCCCGACGCGCGTCGCTTCGCCGTCTACCGCAACAATGTCGCGGTCGGGCTGATCGGCGCGATCGAGGCGCGCTATCCCGTTACGCGACGCCTCGTCGGCGACGACTTCTTCCGCGCCATGGCGGGCGCCTATGTTGCGCAGGAGAAGCCGCGCTCGCCGGTGCTGATCCATTACGGCGCTGGCTTTCCCGATTTCGTCGCGCGCTTCGAACCGGCGCGGGCGATCGCCTATCTCCCTGACGTCGCGCGGCTCGAGAACGCCTGGGTCGAGGCCTATCACGCCACCGAAGCCCCCGCGCTCACGATTGCGGCGCTCGGCGAGATCGACCCGGGCGATTACGACGGCCTAAGGTTTTCCCCGCATCCGGCGGCGCGGCTGCTGCGCTTTTCCCATCCCGCCGGCTCGATCTGGGCCGCGCATCAGGAAGCGGGCGAGGCGCGCCCGCCCGAGGCCTGGCGGGCCGAGGACGCGCTGGTCGCGCGGCCCGAGGCGGACGTCCTGGTGCGCATCCTGCCGCCCGGCGGCTACCAATTCGCGCGAGCCTTGTTCGCCGGCGCGACGCTCGCCGAGGCGGCCGAGGCGCCGGCTCTCGAAGGTTTCGATCCCGGCTCCCATGTCGTCGGCCTCGTCGAGGCCGGCGCGATCGAAACAATCCGCTGAAGGAGAAACCGATGACCGCGAATTCCCCGGCCGCGTCGCGCGCGGCTGCGAACCCGCTCGCCCGCTTCACCGCCGCCCTGTTCGGGCTCCTGCCGATCTCGCTGACGATGCTCGCCCTGCGCATCGCGCTGGCCGTTCCCTTCTGGAAATCCGGCCTGACGAAATGGGACGGCTATTTCACCCTCTCGTTCGGCGCGCGGCAGCTCTTCATCGACGAGTTCAAGCTGCACTGGTTCGGCGCGGAATATTCATTCCCCTATCCTGAACTGATGGCGACGCTGTCCGCGATCGGCGAGGTCACGCTTCCCGTGCTGCTCGTGCTCGGCCTCGCCACGCGCTACGCGGCGCTCGGCCTGCTCGCGATGACCGCGATCATCCAGCTCACCGTGCCCGACGGCTGGGTGAACTTCCATCTGCCCTGGGCGTCGATGGCGCTCGCGATCATGACCTTCGGACCGGGCAGAATCGCGCTCGATTATGTGCTCGGGCTGGACCGGGTCGCGCGGGCGGGCTGACCCGCCGGGACCGTTCGCCCTCTATGGCCCGACAGCCCCCCGCAATCCGGTCTCGATGCGCTCCCGCGCCGCGCGCCAGCGATCGGCGAGCGCGGCCATGTCGGCGTCGTCGAGCGGCGTCGCGCGCTCGAACGCCACGGCGCTGACGCCCTTCTCTAAATGGAACACCTCGCCGGTGCGCCGGTAATGCGCGCCGATGCCGATGCCTAACAGCATTTCGCGAGACGGCACGATCACCGTCTGCTGATAGGCAGGAACGAGATGGGTCTGCACGGGATCGCCGACGATGAGGATCGCACAATCCTTGAGTTCGGGATTGGGCGGCCCCTCGACGGTGTCGACATCCGACATTTTCACGTAGGGCCGCAATTCGGCGCCGCCATAGAGGGGCGAATGCTTCGCGTCGAGTTGCCAAAGCTCCTCGATCAGCTGGCCGCTGAAGGTGTAGCTGGAGCCCAGCCCGCATACGCGATGGTCGGGGCGCGCGCGCGCGTCGACCCAGGCCTTGAGCCGCGCCAGCTCGGCCAGATCCTCGCGCGGCGCATGCGGCAGCCCGCCGATCGGCGCGAAGCCCTTGGGCGCGATCGCGCCGACGACGGGCGTCAGGGTCATCGCCGCCAGGGCGGCGAGCGCCGCCAGCCCCGCGCGCCGCGCGCGCGCATAGAGCAGCAGGATCGGCGCGGCGATCAGCGCCGTCGCCGCCGGAGCGACGAGGTAGAGATGGTGGGCGTAAGGCGTCTCCACGCGCAGGAACAGGATCGCCGCGACGCCCGCGGCGCCGCAGGTCAGGCGCAACAGGCGGCGATCGGCCGAGCGCGCGGCGAGAACAAACGCGCCCGCCAAGGCGAGACAAAGCGCCGCCGCGCCGAACCCGTCGAGAATCTGCGCCAGCAAGACGGCGGGCGGCTTGCGATAGGCGGCGTAGATCGCGGCGTAATCGTGCGCGGCCGGGTTGGGCAGCCAGTCGACGATGACCGGGCTCATCAGCGCGAGCAGAAGAAGCGCGCCGAGCGAGGCGGCCATCACGGTCTCGCGCCAGCGGAAGCCAAGCCCGCGCCGGACGACGAGAGCCGCGACTTCCAGCGCCAGCATCGCCGCGATGCCGACAGCGGCGAAGGCGTACCAGCGCCGGAACAGGAACATCGCGAAGACGCAGAGCGCCAGCGCCAGCGCGACGCGGCGCGTGAGCGGGCCGACGAGGCGATCGTGGCCGCGCGGCAGGGCCAGAAGACGGCTCAGACGGTCGGCGAGCCGCAGCGCGCAGACGTAAAGGACGAGGCCGCCGATATCGAGCATGCCGCGCGCGGCGACGGCGACGCCGGTCGGGTAGGCGGCGAAAACGGCGGCCATCGCCACGGCGAGCATCGTCGCGGGGGCGACGCCCGCGCGGCCGAGGCCGGCGCGGCGGGCGAGATCGCGCGCGAGGACGCCGAGCGCGGCGATCGCCGGCGCGGCGTAGAAGACGACGATCGCGGCGCCATAGGCGACGCGCGACAAAGGCGCGCCCAAGGCCAGGACCGCGCCGGGCGCCAGCGCGGGCGCCCAGGAATAGTCGTCCTTCATCGAGGCGACGACGGCCGCGATCAATTCGGCCCACCGGCCGGCGTCGATCAGCGTCGCGACCGCGATCGAGACCTGGCGGTAATAGATGAAGTCCGCGATCATCAGGTCGCGCGAGACGACGACGTAATAGACGCAATAGAGGCCGAGCGCCGCGATCAACGGCACGCCGAGCGCCAGAGTCGCGTACGCGGGACTTCCGCCTCGCCGCCACGCGGCTTTCGCCAGGCGGTAGCCCGCGCCGGCGGCGAGGCCGAGCGCGCCCACGCCGAAAACGAGCTCGAGCCGGTCGGGATCGCCGGGCAGCATCGCGGCGGCGAGAACCGCGAGCGCGCCGAGGCCGAAGGCGGCGGCGTATCGGGGAAGCGCCGCGTCCTCGAGCGTCGCGGCGAGCCCCCCGGCCGAGGCCAGGGCGACGAGGCCGAGCCCCGCGGGCGCGAGCGGCGTCAGCGAGGGCGCGACGCGCCGCGCCAGCAGGCCGATCGCCAGGCCCAGCGCGACGCCGGCCACCCATGTCAGCGCGCGGAGCGATGCGCGGAGCGGCGCGCGAAGCGCCGCGGGAGCGAAAGCGGACATGGCCGCGAGCTTGCGCGAAGATCGTTAAGTTTTCCAAAGCGGCGAGCCGGAATTTGCATCCGGCTCCGCGCGCTTCTCGAGGGCCGGGGCTCCTGATTCCTTAACGCTCCGTCACTTCGCCGGCAGAGCGGCGAGGATTTCCGCGGTGGAGCGAATGCGCGCGATGCGCGGAAGAATGGTCTCGATCGAGAATTTGTGGAGCGCTTCGCCGAGGCTGCTCACCGCGTCCTCGGCGACGACGACCGAGTAGCCTTGCTGCCAGGCTTCGCGCGCGGTCGATTCGACGCCGAAATTGGTGGCGACGCCGGTCAGCACGATGGTGTCGACGCCGCGCCGGCGCAACTGGAGATCGAGCTCCGTCCCGTGAAAGGCGCCCCATTGGCGTTTGACGATGACGAAGTCGGCGCGCAGGGCCGCGATTTCCGGCACGAGTTCGGACCAGTCGGCGGGAAGGGCGGCGATGGGATTGGGCCGGTCGACCGCTTGGCGCAGACGATCGCCGCCGTCGGGCGAAAAGGCGACGTGCACGGGCGCCACGACCCCGCCGGCGTGGCTGAGACTCGCCCCCAGACGGACGGAGTTGTCGATGATCTGAGCGGCGCTGTGAGGCGCCACGGGCCTGCCCATGACGCCTTTTTGCAGATCGATCAGCACCAGCGCGGTCGACTTCGGGTTCAGGCTGAGCATTGTCGCGATCTCCTCGGCGTTGACGTGGGACGGCGGCGGCTGTATCGGCCGGGCGCGCCCGCGCTCTGTCATGATTCTGTCATCGAGATGTTGTCACAGCTGACGGGGCCGCGCGTCGACGCGATCGCGCGTACTATGCGTTATGCGGCCGGGGCGCCTCAACGATGAATTTCTCCCAACGTTTCACGTTTCTGTTTTCCGCCCCGATGTTCGACGCGGACGATCTCGAGGGTCTGCGCGTCAACCAGATCATCGCCGCGATCGAACGCATGGGCTTCCAGGTCATCAAGGCGCGGCGGCTCGAAGACGCCGAAATCGCCGTGCAGACCGACGCCGCGATCGGCTGCATGGTCGTCGACTGGGGCAAGAAGGGCCTCGAGGGCAAGGCCGCCTCGCTGATCAATCTCATGCGCAAGCGCGGCCTCGAAATGCCGATCATGATCCTGGTCAGGCGCAAGCGCTTCGAGGACATTCCCGTCGAGGTGCTCGATTTCATCGACGGCTATGTGTTCCTCGCCGAGGAAACGCCGGAATTCATCGCCAAGAATCTCGTCTCGCGCCTCAAGCAATACGCCGAGACGCTGAAGACGCCGTTCTTCGGCGCGCTCGTCGACTACGCCGAAGAGGGCAATCAGCTGTGGACCTGCCCCGGCCACAACGGCGGCATCTTCTACTCCCGCAGTCCGATCGGCCGCATCTTCGTCGAGCATCTGGGCGAGGCGGTGTTCCGCGACGACCTCGACAATTCGATCCTCGAACTCGGCGATCTGCTCACCCACGAGGGGCCGGCGCTCCAGGCGCAGAAGGAGGCGGCGACGATCTTCGGCGCCGAGAAGACCTATTTCGTGCTCAACGGCACGTCGACGTCGAACAAGGTCGTGCTGACCAGTCTCGTCGCCGAAGGCGATCTCGTGCTGTTCGACCGCAACAACCACAAGGCGGCCCATCACGGCGCGCTGCTGCTGAGCGGCGGCGTGCCGATCTTCCTGCCTGCCGAGCGCAACGCCTATGGACTCATCGGCCCGATCCGCGCCGACGCCTTCGATGAAACGGCGATCCGCGAGCGCATCCGCGCCAATCCTTTGGTCGAGGATCCCGAGGCCTGGAAGCGCGAGCGGCCGTTCCGCGTCGCGGTGATCGAGCAATGCACCTACGACGGCACGATCTACGACGCCGAGCGGATCGTGCAGCGCATCGGCCATTTGTGCGACTACATCCTGTTCGACGAGGCCTGGGCCGGCTTCATGAAATTCCACCCGCTCTATGAGCGGCGCTTCGCGATGGGGCTGAAGAACCTCGGCGACGCCTCGCCGGGCGTGTTCGCGACACAGTCGGCGCACAAGCAGCTCGCGAGCTTTTCCCAGGCCTCGCAAATCCACGTGCGCGACCGCCACATCAAGGGCCAGCGCCGGCGCGTCGAGCACCGGCGCTTCAACGAAGGCTTCATGCAGCACGCCTCGACCTCGCCGTTCTATCCGATATTCGCTTCGCTCGACGTCGGCGCGCAGATGATGAAGGGCCGATCCGGGGAAGTGCTGTGGGACGACACGATTCGGCTCGGCATCGAATTGCGCAAGAAGCTGCGCGCGGTCCGGCGCGAATTCGAGGAGAAGGAAAAGGATTCCGCGCGCCGCTGGTTTTTCGATCCCTTCGTCCCCGACCGCGTTTCGATCCCCGACGTCGCCAGCGAAGGCGGCGCCCATACCGTGCCTTGGGAAAGCGTTTCGACCGATCAACTCGCGCGCGACCCGCGTTTCTGGGAGCTCGCGCCGGGCGAAGCCTGGCACGGCTTCGGCGCCCTCGAAGCCGGCTTCGCCATCACCGATCCGGCCAAGCTCACCTTGCTGACGCCCGGCTTCGACCGCAAGAGCGGCGCCTACGAGGCGCATGGGATTCCGGCGCCGGTGGTGGCGCAATATTTGCGCGAGAACCGAGTGGTGCCGGAAAAGAACGATCTCAATTCGCTGCTGTTCCTGCTGACCCCCGGCGTCGAATCGAGCAAGGCCGGCACGCTGGTCTCGTCGCTGGTCGCCTTCAAGCGCCTGCACGACGACAACGTCCCGCTCGAGGACGCGATGCCCGAATTCGTCGCGCGCCGCCCGGCGCGCTATCGCGGCAAGCGCCTGCGCGACCTCTGCGCCGACATGCACGCCTTCTTCCGCGAGGCCGGCGTCAGCGCGTTGCAGAAGGCGCAGTTCGAAGCCGCGCACCTGCCGGAAATGGTCATGACGCCGCGCGAGGCCTCGCGCCATCTCGTGCGCAACAACGTCGACTACCTGCCGCTCGACGCGATCGAGGGACGGATCGCCACGACGCTGTTCGTCGTCTATCCCCCGGGGATAGCGACGATCGTTCCCGGCGAGCGTCTCTGCGCGCGCGCCCGGCCGATGATCGATTACCTCAAGACGTTCGAGCGCGGCGCCAACCTGTTCCCCGGCTTCGAATCCGAGATACAAGGGCTTTATCGCGAGATCGACGCTTCGGGCGTGATTCGGTTCTTCACCTATGTCGTGCGCGAATGAGACGCGCATTTTCCAGGCGGGCGCTTCCATGACGATGCAGGACGTCGAAAAAGGCTCTCACGACGGGGCGGCCCATAGCCTTACCGTCGGCGTCACCGTGCGCCCCTCGCGCGAGACCGACGTCCCGGCGATGCTCGCGATCTATCTCCATCACATCCGCTTTGGCGTCGAACCCGGCGCCGCCCGCGACATCGAGACGCCCGACGCGGACGACATCAAGCGCCGGCGCAAGACCATGCATCGCGGGCGATTGCCGCACCTCGTCGCCGAACAGGCGGGGGTCGTGATCGGCTACGCCTACGCCGTGCCGTTCCGCAAGCGGCCCGCCTACCGCTATGCGGTCAAGCATTCGATCTACGTGCATTACGAATTCCTGAGCCGAGGCATCGGCCGCTTGCTGCTGCCGGCGCTGATCGACGCCTGCGCCGCCGCGGGCTACCGCCAGATGATCGGCTATATCGACGCGGCCAATGTCGCCTCGCTCCGCTTACACGAATCCCTCGGTTTCCGACAGGTCGGCTATCTCCCGTCGATCGGCTACAAGTTCGGCCACTGGACGGACTCGGTGATGGTGCAGCGCTCGCTCGGCCTCGGCGCCACGGCGCCGCCGGAGGGATGGCGGCTTCCGCCCGCATAGGTCGCACGGCTCAGGGGACGAGAGCGCGCTGCTTGAAGACGGGACCGATGCTGCTCTGACCTGTGTCATTCCCGCGAAAGCGGGAATCCAGCGGGGAAAAGGCGCATCGGCCGCCAAGCCTGGATTCCCGCTTTCGCGGGAATGACATCGCTGGCGATTCCATCAGGTCGCGTGACGCACGCGCAAGGGCGATGCGCTCGGCGAGACGCTTTTTCCCTTTGCCGGCCGTCGGGCTCGGCAAGCTTTTCCCAACCGGCGCCAAACATTTCCAAATTCTTGCCCTTTTTCTCCAAATATTGCCAAAGATTCCTTTGGCCGTTTTGTGCGAAATCAAGGGCTTGCAAGGAGAAAAAGGAAATTTGGTAACTCCCAAGGCGCCCCTAAGGAGCAAGGCGTTGGATGAGGTGGGCGGGGTCTGCGGTGAGGGTTTGCAAGATATTGTATCCCTGCTTGCGGGCAGTTGAAATGACCGAGCGCAGGCAAGCGAA